>DASRRH010000028.1:0-1858 GCA_035695825.1 Planctomycetota bacterium
AGATCGCCTGCGGGGGCGTGGAGGCCTGGATCGACGGGACTCCCCGGCCCTGCAGGGCACCGACGATCTCTCCCGCTCGATTGGATTCTGGGCTCACCACCAGAACCGTCCGCGAGGCGGAAAGGGGAGCCACCCCCTCCCTGCCTCGTGGCTCGGCCCTGCGAGCGGCCTCCCGAGCCATGACGGGCGCCTCCTGAGGATCTGTCCTTCGGCTCCCCATTCTCTCGCCGGTCCTCGCGCAGGGGAACCCCCGGGGAGATTCGCCGCAGGACGCCGGCTCCCCAAGGAGACCCCCCGGTTCGGGGAGAGGGCGAGAGAGGCATGGGGAGCGATCGGGGAGGTCCGTCGGCCAGCGTCGCTCCGTGGATCTGTTCCAGCGGGTCGAAGGGGATCACGCCGCGCTGCGGCGCTCCGGGATGCTCGATGAAGCGCTGCGCCAGTGGAAGAGGAGACGCGACACGCTTCGGTCCTACGCCGACGCGGAGGCTCTGATCGGCTTCCTGCGAGACCCCGGTGCGGAACCGCGCGCGGCGAAGGACTCCGCTCTCGCGGCGATCAGCGTGGAGGCCACCCACGGAGACCAGGCGGCGGCGGCGCTGCTCCTGTGGCTGATGCTTCCCGGTCTGCTGCGTGTGCGTCAGCGCCTCGTCACGTGGAACGCGATGGGGCGTGAGGATCTTGATGCGGAGCTCCTCGCCGGAGTGTGGGAGGCAGCGACCGCGGTCGGACCCTCGACCACGAGCGTGGCCGCCCGCTTCGTCAATCGGGCTCGGCGGCGGGCGCTGACCGCCGCCCGGCGGGCGGCTGACTGGGCGGAGCGATCCGAGCCCCTCTCGACGGAGATGGCGGACCCGGAGCCTCAACCCTCTGGCGGCCCGGAGGACGTCCTTTCGGAGGCCGTGCGGGCGGGAGTCATCTCCACCGGAGAGGCCGAGCTGTTCCGCGCCACCCACGGCACCATCGGAAAGGTGCGGGCGCGGATGGGGGTTACGGCCTACGGCGCCCAGAACCGCCGGCGCCGGGCCAGACGGCGCCTCCTCGACAGGCTCGCCGATCTGCTTTGATCCCTCCTCGCTTCCTCGCCATCGGCTCTCCACGGGAACTCCCCAAAGACACCCCCGCCTCCCCCGACAAGGAACGCCCGATGCGACGGCATTTGTAGGGGGTACCGGCGTCGCGGGACGGGATTCCCAAAGGGGCACGGGGCGCACGATCGAAAGGAGGTCGCCCCCTCAGGGCCCGGCTCGCGACCCGGTCCAGAACAAGGCAGGTCGGACGCCCCGGAACGAACCATGAGACTCACATCGCTCCTAGCAGCCGAGGGAATGGACCGGATCGTCTCGATCCTGGACGGGCTTCGAAACGCCCTCGTTGCCGTTCTCGTCACGCTGTCGGTGGTCGCGCTGACCTACGCGGGGGTGCGCTACGTCATCGCCGGCGGAGACATCACCGGGGTGGAGAAGGCGAAGGGGGCGGCGAAGTCCGCCGTGATCGGCCTGACCCTCGCGCTCCTCGCACCCGTCGTCGTCTCCATCGTCAAGCGGATCATCGGGGAGTAGCGTGCCGCGGCTCCTCCTCGCGTTCGCGGTAGCCGGCTTGCTCGTGGCAGGCGGCTCCCCCGACGCCCACGCCCAGCGAGCGGCCCCCGATCGGACGCCGTCGCCGGAGGCCACGGCGTCGCCGAGCGCGACGCAGACCCAGACGTCGAGTCCCACGCCCTCGCCCGAGCCGTCGCCGAGGGAGGACTTCCCCGAGCCGGACAAGCCCGGGTTCGTCGATGTCATCGGCAAGGTCCGCTACGCCATCGGCCAGTTCTTCAGCAACCTCGTCACCTCGGCGCTCCGGCCCGTCTTCGACT
>DASRRH010000029.1:0-109810 GCA_035695825.1 Planctomycetota bacterium
CGTCGCGGGGATCTCCGCCGCCGCGGCGGCTCTCGCCGCAGCGCTCGTCCTCGCTTTCCGCTCCCCGACGCGCCTCGTGCCGGCGGGGGCGCTCTTCCCCGTCGCCGCGGCGTGTCTCGACCCATGCGCGGTCCCCTTCGCGTCGGGGGCGTGCGCGCTCCCCGAGGCGAACTGCGGGATCGAGGTCCAGGAGCGGTCCCCTCACTGCCGGGTCTCGCTCGCCTCCTGCTCGACCCGTTTCGCCACCCCGAGCCTCGGGGATTTCGAGGTCTCGGGGACCGGAAGAATCGACGTCTGGGTCCTGCGCCCGGGCGAGGCGGAGGCGGCGCTCCCGCCGCACATCCTCGCGATCCGGGCCGCGACCGGCGCGCAGGGGATCGTGCTCACCCGAGACGGCGAGGTCCGCGTCGCGAATGCGAGGGGCGCGGTCCAGTCCATGCGGTCCGTGGGGATCCTCCTCCTCCCGGGCGCCGCCCCGCAGGCCTTCGCGCCGAGCCCTCTCTACTGACGCGCGGTCACAGGACCGCTCCCATCTCCCGCAGCCGCGCCACCGTCGTCTCGAGCGCGGTCCGTTCCGCCCCGAGGGTCGGGGCGAGCTCTTCGACCGTCCGCGTCCCGTCGAGCGCTTCGAGGAGACGGAGGAGCGGGTCGGGGCAGCGCGCGACGTGGACCTTCCCCGAGGGCGACGCGGCGAAGAGGAGCCGGGTCGGCGCGCGTGCGGAGGAGGGGACTTCGGCGTGCTGCCGGAGCGCGTGCAACACGGCGGGGACGTCCCAATCGAGATCGAGGATCCGGATCCAGGGGCTCCGCCTCGGGCGGTGGGAGGGCTCCGGAGCCGCCCGCCAGGACCGCGGCACCGCCTCGGCCCGGAAGAATTCCCCCTCGTATCGCAGGAGGTCGCTCCAGAAGGGGAACGGGGCGGTCGGGCCGCCTTCGCCGCCGCGCAGGGCCGCCTCGACGAGGCCCGCGACCGCGTCGGCCGATTCCGGCGAGCCGAGCCTCGCGCCCGCGATCGCCGCCCGGAAGGCCGGGCCCTCGATCGCCGACAGGGGGTCGCGCCCCGTCCGCGCCGCGAGCGCGCGCGTCCCGGCGAAAAGCCGCACGACCCGCTCCCGGTAGAAGTGTCGGGCCAGAAAGCGCGCCATCCGCTCGAGGCGGTCCCGGTCGCTGCGGCGGAGCGCGTCCGCCTCGGCGGGTCCGACGCCCCCCTCCGCCGGAAGGCTCCCCTCGAGGACCGCCCGGCGGAGCGGAGCGTCCGTGAGGACGCGGAGGAGCGCGTCGTGAAGGCTTCGTCCGTTCACGCCCGGGACCCGAAGCGCTCCCGGATCCGCCGGACCCCCTCGACGAGCGTCTCCGCGCGGAGGCTCGTCGAGAACGCGTCGAAGGTGACCGCCCGCAGCCGCGGCGCGCGATCCGCCACGAGCTCCGCGAGGTCGAGGATCTCCTCGCCGGGGACCTCGGCGCCGATCCAGGGCTCTCCGAGCTCGGGGTCCGGGACCGTGCCCGCGACGTGGATCTCCGTCACCGCCTCGAGCGGCAGCGCCTCGAGGAACGCCCGGGGGGAGCGGCCGGCGAACCGCGCGGAGAGCCACTCGTGCGCCACGTCGAGGAGGAAGTCGCAGCCGCTCTCGGCGTAGAACCGCCGGAGGAAGTCCGCCTCCTCCAACTGCTCGACGGGGAGCCTCAAGTAGGTCGGGATCGGCTCGACCGCGAGGGGGACGCCAAGCGCTTCGCGCAGCGCCCGGGCGTTCCGCACGTAGTCCCCGAGGAGGTCTTCGGTGTAGAGGGGAGGGAAGACGTAGTCGACGAAGCGCGCGCCGTCGCTCGTGTGGACGCGCTGGAGGTGCTCGGCCGCCCACGGCGAGCGGTAGAGAGCGAGGAGCGAGCGCGCGCGTTCGAGGGCGGACCCCTCGACAGGCTCGGAGAGCTGGCCGAGGAAGTCGTGGAGGAGGAGCGCGAACCTCTCGCGCATCCGCGGAAACCACGGGTCGTCCGCCCGCGGGGGGTCGGCCATCGCGAGGTGGTCGAGCAACCCCTCCGCGGCGAGCGTCGCCTCGCCGAGGTGGGGGTTGTAGAAGGCGCCGATCGAGAGTTTCGCCCCGCCCATCGCGGCCGCGGGGGACTCTACGCCCGTCTCCCGGAACGAAAAGGCCCGGCGCGGGGCCGGGCCTTTCCGGTTGGTGCCTCCACCTGGAGGCGGATCAGTTGTGTCAGGTGGGGACCAGTTCGGCCGTGTCGACGAGCACGATCTCGGTCATGAGGGGTCTCCTTGAGAATTCCGGTGGGGCCATCGAACCATAGGCCGTCCCGATGTCAAGCGCCTTTTCAAATCCACTATGCGGATACCCTTCGGGAGGGGACGTCGGCCGGCCGTTGACGGGGCCCTCCTCCCCCCGCGCAATCCCCCCCGTGCGGTTCGACGTGCTCCTCACCGAGGAGCGCCTCGAGCGGGAGTTCCTCGAGGCGCTCCGCGCCCGGTCGCTCCCGGAGAAGTTCTTCTACTGGTTCCCGCTCTCCGTCCGCGCCTGGCGCGACCTTTGTTCCCCGGGCGAGTACCGGAACTTCTCCCGCTCCTTCGGACTGCTCCGCGCGTCGGCCGGCGCGATCGCCGCGGCGCTCGGGCCGGGCCCGGTCGAAGTCGTCAGCCTCGGCGCGGGGGACGCGGGGAAGGACCTCCTCCTCCTCGAGGCTCTCGAGCGCTCGGGAGGGGCGCCCCGCTACCTCGCCGTCGACGCGAGCCAGGGGCTTCTCGAGACGGCCTGCGCGGCGACGGAACGCTTCTCCGGATCGGGCCTCAAGGCCGACCTCACCGACCCCGCGCACCTGGCCGAGGTCCGCGCCCGCGCCGGGGAAGCGCCCCGCCTCTTCCTCCTCGTCGGGAACACGCTCGGGGGACTCGATCCGCCGCGCGCGATCGAGGCCTTCGGCCTCCTGCTGCGGCCGCAGGACCGCCTCCTCGTCGACGGGGAGATCCCGGGCCCCGACACGATGGCGGGCTACGACAACCCGACGAACCGCCGCTTCGCGTTCGCCCCGTTGCGCAGCCTCGGCCTCTCCGAGGAGGACGGGGCGATCGTCTTCGAGCGGGAGGCGGACCCGCGCCTCCCCGGGCTCGAGCGGATCGCGAAGCACTTCCGGCCCGCGCGCGAACTGCGTCTTCGCCCCGGCGGAGAGAGCCTCCGCCTCGGCCCCGGGGAGCGGCTCGAGATGAGCCCCTCCTACAAGTACGCGCGCCCCGCCTTCCTCGGCCTCCTGCGCGACGCGGGCCGTCTCGAACCCCTCCTCGTCCGCGACGCCGAGGACGGCCGCTTCGTCGCGGCCCTCTGCGGGCCGGCCCGCTGAGCCGGGCCGGCGTTGACCGGCGAGGGGGAGGGGACCAATCTGGGGGGCATGGCGACCCGCGACGAGCTGTTCGCCCGCGCGATCGGGCTCTACGCCCAGAGCAAGTTCGAGGAGGCGGCCCTCGTCTACCGGTCGGTGCTCGACGTCGACCCGCGTCACGCGGACTCGCTCCACGGCCTCGCGATGTCCTGCTTCCAGCTCCAGCGCTACGACGAGGCGATCGAGACGGCGAAGAAGATCCTGGAGATCGCCCCCGACGACGCCTTCGCGCACACGAGCCTTTCGATGTTCTACCAGCGAAAGGGAATGATCGCGGAGGCGGAGAAAGAGCAGGCGCAGGCCCGCGTCGCCGGCTGGAGGAAGGAAATCGGGGAGGAGGGGGGGGCGGGGCAGGCCGGGGGCCGACCGGGGAGTTGAGCGGCGCAACGCCCCCCGTCGCGTCCCCCCGCGGCGGGCTTGGGCCTCTCCTCGGATTCCTCGCCGCCTCCTGCGTCGGGCCGAACCGCGACCTCTGGCCCCCGCGCGCGGACGAGCCCCGCTTCGAGATCGACGTCGTCTTCCGCGAGGGGCACACGGTCCTCATCGAGCGCGTCGCCGATTCCCCCGCGAGGTTCCGCGAGTGGGGGTACGCGGAGAAGGCGTGGTACCTCGAGGGGAAGCGGGGGTCGAGCGGCGCGGTCCGCTCCCTCCTCTGGCCGACGGCATCGGTCGTCGGCTGCCGGATCCTCGAGACCCCCGCGTGGCGGCGTTCTCCTCCCGGGGAGGTCGAGCGGTGGACCCTCGTCCTTTCGAAACGCGGATCGGAAGCGATGCGCGCCTTCTTCGAGGCGGAGAAGGGGGAGGCTCTGCCGGAGTACCCCGGCTGGTACGCGGGAACCCACGCCTACCACCTCTTCCACACCTGCCATCACTTCGCGGGCGGCGCGCTCCGGGCGGCCGGCCTCCCGCTCGCGCCGTGGTGGTGCGGGACGGAGGGCCTCCTCCGGCTCCAGCTGAACCGAGTCCGACGCTTCCACGAGGAGGAAGGCCTCCTCCCCTCTCCGGGCGCCGCGAGCCGCGCGGCGGCCGCGCGCGCGGCGCCGCCGGCTAGGCGAACTCCCCCTCGGGGATGCCGAGGAGCTTGCGCCCCTCCGCGCTGATCCGACGCGGGTGCCAGGGGGGGTCGAAGACGACGGCGACGTTCACCTCCTTGACGCCGTCCATCGCCGCGAGGCGCGCGCGGACCTCGTCGGGGATCGCGCGGGCCGAGGGGCATCCCTGCGTCGTGAGCGTCATCCGGACGTCCACCTTCCCAAGCGGGTCGACCGCGCAGTCGTAGATCAGCCCCAGGTCCACGACGTTCACCGGGATCTCGGGATCGAAGACGTTCCGGATCTCGTCGAGGACCTGCTCGGGCGTCGGCATGGCGCTACTTCGGCTTCTGCGGCGGCTGCGGCCGGGTCCTCCACAGCTCGGCCGCCTGGCTCTGGAGATCCTTCAGGAGGACGTTCCGGGCGATCGCGAAGCCCTCCCCCTTCCCGAGGACGACCTCCCCCTGCGGGCCCGGCTGCACGAGGAAGATCCCGGCGTGCTGCGCAACGAGGCAGCGCGGCGGGGCGTTCCCCGTCGAGGGCCACGGGGAACTGAAGACGACGACTCGCCGGCCGACCTGCGTCTCGACCGCCGTCGGCTCCTCGGAGGAGTAGATCCGGTCCCCGCCGATGTAGCCTCCGACGAAGGACGCGGTCACGGTCTCGGGCTTCCCCGTGTAGAGGCTCTCTCCCTTGACGACCAGGTTCGTGTACGCGGCCGGGGAGCCGTCGTCGAGCGGGAACTCGCTGTAGGTCACGGCCTCGACCGCCCCCACGACCGCGACGTCGGCGTACTTCTGGACCATCGTCTTCAGGTCGAGGGCCATCACGTCGGCGAACGCCGCCGCGCCGCCGAGGAGGAGGAAGGCGCCGGCCGCACGGGATCGCTTCATCGTGGGAACTCCGCGAGAAAGGGTTTCCGGACTTGCGGCGGACCCTCAGGGGCGCCGCGGACCCGGAGGGGATTATCCGCCCCCCCTCCGCGCGGGGGGAAGGGGGTGCCCGCCGACCCTACAGGAGCGGCGCCCGGGCGCCCCGGTGCGCGAGGAGGAGGGTGCGGACGAGCCGGGGCAGATCCTCCGGATCCACGAGGTCGCGATCGGACAATTCGAGGGTGATCGTCGGGACTCCGAGCTGGCGCCCTGCGTAGGAGCCGAAGGAGCCGGGCGTCGGGTAGCCGATGTCCTCGCGCGGCGGGAGCCCGGATTCCTGCGAGAGGGCGCGCGCGAGTCGGCGCGCGGGCCCGTCCCAGTTCACGCACCCGAGGGGGGCGTGGACGCTGACGATCCGCGTCGGGCGGAACCTCTCGAGCAGGCGGAGCACGAACCGCGTCTCGGGCTCGCTCGCCGGGAAGGGCCCCCCGCGGGCGGAGCCGTCCCAGTTCCACGCCGGGAAGTTGCGGTTCAGGTCGACGCCGCGCGCGTTCCAGCGCTCCCGCCGCTCGTAGCCGTCGGGATTGACGAGGGGCGCGACGACGATCGTGCCGCGGTCGACGGATCTCGGATCGCCCGCCAGCGATTCGAGGAAGCGGAGCGCGAGATCGACCCCCGCGGGCTCGGAGCCGTGGATCCCGGCGAAGACGAGGGTCACGGGGAGGCCCGAGCCGAAGACCCCGTAGCGGAGGGGCCGGCCGCCGACCGAGCGGTCGCCGTCGAAAACGGGAGTCGCGCCGACCGAGATCCCGAGGACCGGGATGTCGCTCGGGGGGTCCTTCGGCCCCGCGACGGAGCACGCCGCGAGGAGAAAGGGCGGCCACGCGGAGAGGCCCAGAGCTCGCCGACGCACGCGGAACCCCCCGTTGGAAGGGCGCGGAGTCTATCGCCCCCGTGGACCGCGGCCCGCAGGCGGCCTAGTCTTTCCCCCGTGGAGGACCTGCGCGACGACCCCTACGCGGCGACGGACGCCCGCTACTCCTACGCGAGCGACCTCGTCGACCGCCTGCGCGCGAACGGCTTCCGCCTGACGGCCGGGCGGATCACGGTCGCGCTCCCCGAGAAGTTCGGCTTCTGTTGGGGCGTCGACCGCGCCCTCGCGATGGTGAACGACGCGATCGCGGGCAATCCGGGCCGCCGGATCTGGCTCCTCGACCAGGAGATCCACAACCCCCGCGTGAACGCCGATCTGCTCGGACGGGGGATCCGATTCCTGAAGGGCCCCCTCGCGGACCCGGCGGGGTTCGAGGAGGTGCGGCGCGAGGACCTCGTCCTCATCCCCGCCTTCAGCGCCGAGGTCGAGGACCGCCGGCGGATCGAGGAGGCGGGGTGCGAGATCGTCGACACGACCTGCCCCTGGGTCCTGAAGCCCCACAAGCGGACCGAGAAGTACGCGCGGGAGGGGTTCACCACGGTCATCCACGGGATGGCGCGCCACGAGGAGACGCGCGCGACCTGCTCCCTGATCGCGCACGCCGGCGGCCACTACGTCGTCGTCCAGACCCTCGAGGACACCGACGCCCTCGCCGCGTTCATCCGGGGGCCGCGCGAGCCCGAGCGCTTCCGCGCGACGTTCCGCGACCGGCTCTCCCCGGGATTCGACCCGGGGCGGGACCTCGAGAAGGTCGGGATGGTCAACCAGACGACGATGCTCGCCTCCGAGTCGCGGGAGGTCGCGGCCCGGATCCGGGCGGCGATGGCGGAGCGCCACGGCGGAGGGGCCCTCGCCGAGCGTTTCCGCGACTTCGACACGATCTGCCGTGCCACGCAGGAGAACCAGGACGCCCTCGCCGCGGCCGTCGGCGCCGCGGACCCCGACCTCCTCCTCGTCGTCGGGGGGTACGACTCCTCGAACACGAAGAACCTCGGCCGCATCGGCGACGCGCGAGGGCTGCCGACCTACCACGTCGAGAGCCCCGCCTCGATCGAGCCCGAACGCATCCGCCATCGAGACCGCCGCAGCGGCGTCGAGGTCGAGACGCGGGGCTGGCTCCCGGCGGGGGAGCTCACGATCGCGGTCGCCGCCGGGGCGAGCACCCCCGACACGCTCCTCGCCGAAGCGGTTGAGCGGATCTTCGAGGCGGCGGGCGTTCCTGCCTCGGCGCTCCGCGCGGCCTCCTGACGGCGCGTGCGGTTCCTCGCCCTCCTCGGGATCCTCGCCGCGCTCGTCGGCGCCGCGGTGCTCGCGGAGAGGCTCTTCCCCTCGGAGAAGGACCGGCTGCGCGAGCGCCTCGATGCGTGCGCCCGGGCGATCGAGGCGGAGGACACGGACGCCCTCGCCGGGATGCTCTCCCCTTCCTTCCGGTTCGAAGGGGAGGGGTTCCTCGGGAGCGGCGACCGCGGGCGGGCCCTCGAACTCGTCCGCCGCCTCGCGGGAGATCCGCGCGCGATGAGGATCCGCATCGGCGAGGTGGAGGCCGATTTCGACGGGGACGGCGTCGAGGCGCGCGTCGATGGCTCCGGCTCCTACGGGAGGTTCGAGAGGAGACCGGGCCACGAACGGTTCGAGGGGACGATGACCACCTTCGCCGCGACCCTCGGACTCCGGAGGGACCCCGCGGGAACCTGGATCCTCGAGTCCGGGAAGATCGAGACGCGGGACCCCTTCTCGCGGCTCCGCGAAGGCCGCCGAGCCCGGTGAGCCTCGGGGCCGCCTCTACCCGGCGGCCGACCGGAGGATCGGCTCGACCTCGCGCGGGTCGAGCCCTTCGACGACCTCGACCCTGCCGACCCCCCTCGGCAGGGCGAACGCGAGCCTTCCGCCGCGCGCCTTCTTGTCGGCGGGGAGCGCCGCGAAGACGGCGCCGGGGTCGAGGCGCGGGAGGGAGGTCGGCAGTCCGAGCGCGCCGAGGACCCCCTCGACCCGCGCCCGCTCGAGGGGATCGAACATCCCCCGGGCCTCGGCGACGCGACACTCGAGGACCATTCCGACCGCGACGGCCCGCCCGTGCGGGACCGCGAACCCGCTCGCCTTCTCGATCGCGTGCCCGATCGTGTGGCCGAAGTTGAGCTTCCGCCGTTCGCCCGACTCCCGCTCGTCCCGGGAGACGATCCCGGCCTTGACGGCGACCGCCCGGCGGACGACCTCGAGGATCCGCTCGGGGTCTCGACGCAGCCGCTCCGCGCCGCCGGCTCCGGCGCTCCCCTCGAGCAGCACGAAGAGCTCGGGGTCCCCCACGACCGCCGCCTTCACGGCCTCGGAGAGCCCCGTCGCGAAACCTTCGTCCGGGAGCGTCCCGAGGAAGGAGAGGTCGCAGAGGACCGCGCGCGGCTGATGGAACGCCCCGGCGAGGTTCTTCCCCGCGGGGAGGTCGATCGCGGTCTTCCCCCCCACGGCCGCGTCGACCATCCCGAGGAGCGTCGTCGGCACCGCGACCCAGGGGATCCCGCGGTGCCAGGTCGCGGCCGCGAAGCCGACGAGGTCGGTCAGGGACCCGCCGCCCGCCGCGACGACGAGGGAGCCCCGGTCGAGCCCCGCCCGGGAGAAGGCCTCCCAGGCGGCGAGGAGCCGCTCGGGGCTCTTCGCTCCCTCTCCGCCGGGGACGGGGAATCGGGCCGCCGGCCCGGGCGACTCCCCCAGGCTCCGGTGGCGCGCGGCGATCTCCTCGTCCAAGGCGTAGAGGATCGAGGTCGGGGCGAGCCGCGCGAGGAGCTCGCGAAGCTCCGCGAAGACCCCCTCCCCGATGCGGACCGAATAGGAGCGCTCCCCGAGAGAGACCTCGACGACTGCACGCCGGGCCATCCTCAGGGCTCGACGGGAGCGCGCGGAGGGGAGGGCGACCGGAACCCTCGCTCCCGGTATCGGCGGAAGACCTCCGCTCGCCACTCCGCCGCCTGTCGCCGCTCGCGGCGCAGGACCGCGAGGAACCACGCCCCGCTCGCCGCCGTCGTCGCGACGGCGATCCAGGCCATGCTCCTCCCGAAACCCGAGCGGGGCTCCTCGTAGCGCGTGACGCGCCTCGCGACGAAGAGAGGCGCCTGGACCGTCTCGCCGCCGACCGCCGCGTAGGCGTGGCTCTTGAGGAAGTGGCCGTGCACCCAGACGAAATCGCCGCGCGCGAGCCCTTGCGGCACGATCGCGGGGGGCGCGTCGACCCGCACGACGCCCGTCGCCTGGTTGAGGAGCCAGCCGACGTCGATCGACGCGAGACGCGCGGGGTTCTCGGACGCCGGATAGCGGAGGAACGCGTCGGCGAGCCCTCCGAAGAGCCTGTAGGCCCCTCCGCGATGCGCCGCCGGCGCGGCGACGAGGTCGTCGAGCCGCTCGCGGTCGAGTTCGGGCGCCGCTGCGAAGTCCGTCTCCCCCCCATCCCGCGCGAAGGAGAGGAGGTGATAGTAGGGCTCCTCCTCGATCCGCTCCTTCTCGGCCGCCGTCTCGTCGCGAACGCGGGAGAGGATCGAGGGATCGAGCGTCCGGACCGGATCGGAGGCGGGGACGGAGGGGACGAGGCGCTTCCCCACGAAGAGAGGGGCGGTCGCCGAGGCGCCGTCGACGGTCCCTTGGAAAACCTTCCAGAAGAACCCGTCGAGCCGGACAAAGTCGTCCCGCGACGTCCCCGAGTCGCGAAGGACGGCGAAGAAGACCAGGTCCCCCCCCTCGCGCCGGATCGCGCCGCGGCCGTGCTCGGGACGGCACGGGAGCGAGGGGTCCGACGCGACCGTCTCGATCGAGAGCACGCGACCGCGAGTCCGGAAGATCTCTCCCCGGTACCGCGCCGGATCCTTCCCGATCGCCCCCGGGTCGGGCTCCCCGACTCCGGCTCCCTCAAAGGGATCGGCAGGGAGGTTCTCCACCGCGGCGAGGAGGTGCCCGAGGGGACCCGATTCGAGATCGAGCCGCTCGGCCGCGGTCGCGTCCCGAGTTTCCCGGAGGAGGACCTCCCGGTCGAGGGGCGGCCGGGGAGGCAGGGCAGGGGCGCTCGTCGGACCCGGGACTTGGAAGCGGCCTTCCTTCGCGAGGCGCCCTCGGACCGACGAGACCAAGTAGAGCAGCGAGCCGAGGAGCGCGAGCGCGCCGAAGCACAGGACTGCGAGGCGCGCTCTTTCCCGAACCGTGAGCCCCCCGCGGGGGGCTCCCTTCGGATCGTAGAGGCCGAATCCCGACTTCACGGACGCCCCTTCCTCGTCTCCCGGAGCCTCCGTCCGGCCGCGACGTGGGATTCGAAGGAGCCGTGCACGGCGGAACGGCCCCGGATTGTAGCGCCTCGTCCGGGCGCGGCCGCCGGCGTCCTTTTGAGGGGCGCCGGAGCCGGGCGTATCCTCTCGTCCCCTCCGACCCAGGCGGGGAAGAAAGGGCCATGGCGACCGAGTTCACCCTCGCAGGAATCGCCGATCGCATCGGCGGGCAGGTCCACGGCGACGGCTCGATCCGCATCGCGCGGGTCCGCGACCTGGCGGCCGCAGAGCCGGGAGACCTCTCGTTCCTCTCGAACCCCCGGTACCGGCCCCTCCTCGCACGCACGCGCGCCTCCGCCGTCATCGTCGGAGCCGCCGAGACCGGCGCCCCCTGCGCGATCATCCGGGTGGCCGACCCCTACCTCGGCCTGTGCCGGGCGCTCCAGATCTTCCACCCCGCCGCCCTCCCCCGCTCCCCGGGGACCCACCCGAGCGCCGTGGTCGATCCGACCGCCTCCGTCTCTCCGAAGGCCCACGTCGGCCCGAACTGCGTCGTCGAGGCGGGCGCTCGGATCCGGAACGGGGTCGTCCTGCGGGCCTCGGTCTTCGTCGGGGAGCGGAGCACGGTCGGGGAGGACTCCTACCTCTACCCGGGCGTCGTCGTGCGGGAGGGGATCCGCATCGGAAAGCGGGTCATCCTCCACCCGGGCGTCGTGATCGGGGCGGACGGCTTCGGCTACGCCCGCGAAGGGAGCGCGCACCGCAAGATCCCTCAGGTCGGGGGCGTCGAGATCGGAGACGACGTCGAGATCGGGGCGAACTCGACCGTCGACCGCGGGGCCCTCGGAGACACCCGGATCGGTCGCGGAACGAAGATCGACAACCTGGTCATGGTCGCCCACAACGTCGTCGTCGGAGAGGACTGCATCCTCGTGGCGCAGGCGGGGATCGCGGGGAGCACGAAGATCGGCGATCGCGTGACGATCGCCGCGCAGGCGGGCCTGACCGGCCACATCGAGATCGGCGACGACGCGGTGATCGGGCCGCAGTCGGGGATTCCGCGCTCGCTCCCGGCGGGCGCGGTCGTCTCCGGCACCCCCCCGCTCCCGCACCGCGAGAACATGCGGCTGTGGGCCGCGACGCCCCGGATCTCGCGGACCCCCGAGCGGCTCGACGCAGTCGAGAAGAAGCTCCGCGCGCTCGAGGCTCGGCGGAAGGGGCGGACGCCGCCGGCTAGCCCCCGCCCGCGTTGAGGAGGGTGTGGAGGCGGAGCATCGCCTGCCGGTTCGCCTCGAACTCGAGGCGCTGGTAGGCCCGCTGGAAATCCTCCCAACACCACTCGCTCAGGTCGGGACCGAGGAGGAGGGGCGGCTCGTCGGCGCCGGGGATCTGGCAGGCGTAGGCCCACTCGATCAGGTCGAGGCCGCCGACGTGCGTCCGTTCGACGGCGCGGAGGTCGAGGAGGGTCTGCATCCGATCGACCCCGATCTCCTCGCGGACGCGGCGGCGCACCGCGCGGACGACGTCCTCCGAGGGGCGGATCGGCCCGACGATCGGGCCCCAAAGAGCCTCCGCCCTCGGACGCGCGCGCACCAGGAGATACCGGACGTCGCGTCCGGCGAACCGGTAGACGAACACCTTCACGCGATGGGCAATCTCGATCATCGCCCGCCGGCCCGGGGTCGGCCGGCTCCGGGACATACCCGCGTGCTCCTCTTCGACTACGGAGGAGGCCGACTGAAGGGCCGGGGATCCCGGGGTCGCGCTGCGAGGCTCGCCCGCAAGCAGGCTACAGGACGGGTCCCGCGTCGCCGGGCAGGAGGAGGGTTCGCACGACCGGGAGCGGGGGGGCGCCGCAGGAGAGGAAGGCATCGTGGAAGGCCCCGAGGTCGAGCGCCCCCCCCTTCGCCTGCCGCCAGTCGTCCCGGAGCTTGAGGATCATCTTCTTCCCCAGCGTGTAGGCGAGG
Source organism: Planctomycetota bacterium (assembly GCA_035695825.1). Lineage (GTDB taxonomy): Bacteria > Planctomycetota > UBA1135 > UBA1135 > JAKEFM01 > JAKEFM01. Next base: position 12,427 of record DASRRH010000029.1, read on the forward strand.
TAGGTCGGGTCCGAGGTCCCCCGCTTCGCCTCGCGCTCCGCGACGGCGAGCTCGACGTGAGCGTGCTCGACGAAGAACCGCGTCGCCTCGGCCAGGGTCATCTCCCGCGTGTGGAGGCGGATCCCGACGACGTACCGGCAGGCTCGGACGAGGGCGAGCTGCAGCTGCGCGAGCCGCAGCCTCGGATCCCCGCCCCCGAACCCTTCCTCGACCACCACCTCCTCGCAGTAGTGCGCCCACCCCTCGACGTTGCTCGTCGAGCGGAGGAAGCGCCGCACGATCGAGGGGTGGAGGCGCAGCCGCTCCATCTGCGTGAAGTGGCCGGGGAAGGCCTCGTGCGCCGAGACGATCAGGAGCGCGTAGCGGTTGAAGAACCGCAGCTCCTCCTCCGCCCGGGCCGGAGGAGTCTCCGGCTTGGGGAGGGTGACGGAGTAGAAGGCCTCGCGCGCGACCCGCTCGAGCGGGCCCGGGGAGTCCATCGACGCGAACGTGTACGCGCGCGCGAAGGGCGGGGTCGGCCGCACGGTCGGCCGCGATTCGCCCGGGAAGGTGACGAGGCGCTTCTCGACGCAGAAGCGACGAAGCTCCGCGAGCCCCGCCTCGGCCGCCGGGACGACCGCTTCCGCCGCCGGGTGCTCGGCGGCGATCCGGGCGAGGGCCGCCTTCGGCCCCTCGCCGGGGGCGACCTTCTCGGCCGTCTGCGCGAGGAGCTCCTGGAGTCGCTCGACCTCGTCCTCTCCGATCAGGAGGAGGCGGTCGAGCGGGATCGAGACGCTCTCCTCGAGGAAGAGCTTGTTCCGGAAGCGCTCCTCGCCGAGCGCGAAGGGACCGGAGGACCGCGGCAGGAGCTCCTCCTCGAGGAAACGGAGGTACGCCCCGAGCGCCTGCCGGCCGCGGTCGAGCGCGTCGTCGAAGGCCGCCTCCTGGTCCGGCTCGAGCGCTCCCGGAACGAAAGCCTCGGCGGCTTCCGTCTCGAGGTAGGCGATCGCCCCCTTCGTCTGGTCGATCGCGACCTCGGTCCAGACCCTCGGCGGGCTCTTCAGGTTGCGACGCCCGGCCTCGAGCACGGCCGGCGCCGCCTTCGCCCGCGCGACGACCGCCGCCGCGCGCGTCGGGGCCGGAGCGAAGTCCCGGACGAGGAGGGTGTGGAACCCCTCGCTCACGCGCCGGAGGTAGTAGTTCGGGTCGGTCTCCCAGCGCCGGATCGACTCGAGCTCCAGCCGGTCCGCCTTGATGCGGTCGGCGAGCAGGCCGCGGTCGACGCGGCGGTCCCCCGTGAGGTCGCGCGGGTCGATCGTGTCGAGATCCCGGTAGAGCCGACTCAGGGTCGCGACCGTCGCCGCGATCGTCTCGCGCGAGAGGTCCCCGAGCTCTCCGTCCCGGCCGTGAAACCCGCTCCGCGTCGCCTCGACCGGGTCGTGGCGGAAGATCGCGTCGAGGTAGATCGCGACGACCTGGTCGAAGCGCTGCTCCGCGACCGAGCCCGGCGCGGGGCGGGTCGGCTCGACGGCGAGGAGCTCCTCGATCGTCGCGTACGTCCTCTTCGCCTGCACCCCGACCTCGCGCCGGAACTCCTGGCAGGCGGCGAGGAGCGCGATCGAGCCGGCGGGGACGAGAGACCAAGCCGCAAGGGTCCGGGGGCGTGCCATGGGGCCTTCCTCCCGCCGGGCTTCGGCGCGAGCCCGCGCGGGGCGGGGATTCTAAGGGGTCTCCGGAGATTGCGAATCCGAGATCCCCCTCCGGCGTCCGTCCCCCCGACTAGCGCCGGCCTTCCCGCGCACGCCGGCGCGCCTCCTCGACGACCTCCCGGACGCTGCGGATCACGAGGTCGGGCTCGTCCCAGTGGATCTCGTGGCCGCTCGCCTCGGCCCGAACCTGCCGACCGATCCGCGAGAGCCCCGCGAGGTCCTGCTGCAGGCGCTCTCGATCCAGGTCCAGGGCGCGGGCCTGCTCCGGAGTCACGTCGGGGTCCGGAGGATCCTTCCGGCCTCCTCGCGTGAGGATCACGAGGGGGAGATCGCCCAGAGGATGGGACCGCCCGCCGCGCGACTCGAAGACGCGGCCGAGGTCGACCCGCATCTGTTCTCTCGTGTCGAAGTCCACGTTCCTATAGCCGGGACGCGATCGCGCCCAAGCCCGGAGACGGCGGACTTCGGGGGGGAGCTTCTCCTCGGGATCCGGGAACGCGTTCCGGGTCTCGGGGGCGGGCGCCGCTCGGGCGGACTCCGGCCCTTTCCCTTCGTCCGGATCGGGCTCGAAGAGCCTCTCCCACTCGGCGTCCGAGTAGCCCCTCGGGCGCACGAGGTGGACCTTGCCTCCCATGCGTCCCACCAACATCTGCATGTCCTCGTGGGAGCTGTCCACGAGGACCATCCCCACCACTTCGGCCGGGAACTCCTCGCGGAAGATCCGGACGTAGATCCCGCCGAAGGAGTGTCCGACCAGGACGTACGGCGGCGAGACCGCCGCGGCGCGAAGCAGCGCGTGGAGTTCCTCGGAGATCCGCTCGCCCGTGCGCGGGGTCGGCCCCGGCTCGCTCCAGGCGAAGCCCGCCCGGTCGTAGCTGCAGGTCGCCGTAAACCTCGCAACCTCGGGCTGGACCAGGGCCCAGTCGAGGGAGCAGGCCCCGGCCCCCGCCTCGAAGACGACGACGGGGCTCCCTTCGCCGAGGGCGTGGAGGTGCATCCTGCGGCCATCGACGTCGACGAGCCGACCGGGCGGCGCGGGATCCTCCTGCGTCGGGCGCGTGGCTGGACGGGGCTCCGGAACCCCGAGAGCCCCCAGGACTGCAAGGGCGGCGGCAAGCATCGAGATCCTCTTCGCGCCGTCGCGACGCGGGCGCGGCTCAGGGAATCGGAAGGCGTCGCGGGCAGGCCTCCTCGAGCCGGAGACCGTCGGAACGGGGGGGGGTCCAGGCGGTTCCGGGGGGGTTCGACTTCCGATGGGCAGGAGCCCCCGCGGGAGCGCTCAGACCGGATCCTTCCCCGGCCGGAGCCGCGCCAGCTCTTGGCGCAGGCGCTCGACCTCCTCGCGCAGACCGCGGATCTCCTCCTCGTTGGCCCGGAGACGGTCTCCCGAGACCTCCGGCGCCGTAGGGAGGGGAGTCTGAGCCCGGGGAGCGCGAAGGCCGCGGGGGCCGCGGCCGGGAGGCCCGCCGCTCGGCCCCGGCCCGGGCCGTCCGGGGGAGTCCGGGGGAAGCGTCCCCGGCAAGTCGGGAAGGGGGGGAATCGCCTCGGCGAGGCCACGGAGCCGCGCGGCCTCCTCGGCCGCCTTCGCCGACTGCGCCCGGAGCAGGAAGCCCCTCGCCTTCCGGTAGGCCTCCTCGCGAGCCGGCGGCGCCGTTGTATTCGGGGCCTGCGGAGAGCACGCGCCGCCGGGGACGGCCCCCTCGGAATCGATCCCCCCCGGTGGACCCGGAGTCCCGGGCCGCGCGGGCGCGGGAAGACCGGGGGGAGCGGGCGGAGCGGCCGCCGACGGCGGAGCCGCAGGGGCGGAAGGAGCTTGGGCCGCAGCGGGTGCGGCGGGCGCGACTTCACGCGCGATCTCGGAGAGCTTCCGGCCATCGAGCTCTTCGAGAACCCGGTATCGATCCACCAGGTCGGACCCGAGGAGAACGCGGACCTCGCCGCGGGCTCGCTCCCCGAGGTCCCGAGCGAGCCGTTCGAGAGCCGCGGCCTGCTCGGCCAACCTCCGCGAGGCCGCTTCGAGTCGAGGGACCTGCTCGCCGAGCAACCGCTCGGCCCGGCGCACGGCGTCGCTCTGGGCTCCGGATCCGCCCGCTGCGTCCGACTGCGCCAGGACGCGCAGCCCCTCGAGGCTTCCGCGGAGTGCTCGCACGCGTGTCCGGGCCGCTTCCACCTGTCCCGTCGCGCCGTCCACCTGAGCGCGCGCGGCCTCGACCTCCGGCGCCGCGGGGCGAGGAGTTGCGGTCGGGGCCCGGACCGGCGTGGGGGGGGTCGACGCCTCCTGCCTGGAGGCGGCGCACGCGCAGAGGGCGAGCAGGGCGGACGTCAGAACGACGCTCATTGGTCAACCTCCCTGCCGCGCGGCCGGGAGGCCCTCGCGGCGAAGTTCGCGAACGCGCCCGAGGACCGCGTCGATCCGCGCGGCGAGCCGAGAGCCAGCGGTGGCGTCGGCCTGTTCCGCGGCGAGGAGCAACCGCAACGACGCGGCGTCGAGCTCGAGCGAGTCGAGCAGAGCGGCTTGGCGGGCGACCGGGTCGCCCGCGGAGAGGGTCCCCTCTCGACGGAGGACCAGCTCCGGGCGCAGGGCGAGGAGGAGCGCCGCCGCGGCGACGGCGGCAGGAACTCCGAATCGACGCAGCGGCAGGCGTCGGTCGCGGAGAAGCGCCGCCTCGGCGACGCGATCCCGGAACGAGAGGGGGACGGCCGCGACTCGGCCCTGTCGGACCGCGTCGTCGGCGCGGCGGAGGCGCTCGATCTCGGCGCGGCAGGAAGCGCAGACTCCGAGGTGCGCCTGCGCCTCCCGCGCCCGCCCGTCGGGGAGCTCGCCGTCGACGAGCGCGCTCAGGTCCTCGGGCGGAAACTCACACCACACGGGTCCCTCCCTTCGCGAGCGCCGGCTCCTCGAGCCGCTCCGCAAGCGCGCGCCGCGCGCGGAAGATCCAGGACTTCACCTGGGCGAGGCTCGCGTCGAGCGCAGCGGCGATCTCCGCGTAGGAGAGCCCCGCGTCCGCGCGCAGGAGCAGCGCGGAACGCTGGCGCTCGGGGATCGAGGCGAGGTGCGTCTCGATCGCCTCGCGCAGATCGGCCGCGGCGGCCGGAGAAGGGGCGAGCGGAAGCCCTTCGCCCCCCGGCCCTTCGCGGGCGCGCTCGCGGACCCGGTCGACGCACGCGTTCCGAACCATGTGGAAGAGCAGGCCCCGCGCGGTGCCGCGGCGCGGATCGAATCCGCCTTTGCGGGCGGCCGCGAACAGGCGGACGAACGACTCCTGCACCGCGTCCTCGGCGCCCGCAGGGTCGCCGAGGAGCCGGCGCGCGTACCGGTAGGCCGGCGCGGCGAGTCGCTCGAAGACCACGCCGAAGGCGTCGGAGTCCCCCGACGCCACGGCGCGGAGGGCGTCCTCGTCCGCGATCGGGCCGGCAGGCAAGGTGTCGGCTCCGACGATCAGTACGGAGCCGGAGGGGGGAGAGTTGCGCGCAGGGTCAGTTCCCCCCACCTGCGGAGGAAATCCCCTTTCTCTCAAGCAGGGCCTCGACCGTTTTCCGCGCGATCTCCTCCCTGAATCCGAGCTGTCGGTCCCGCTCGCTTTCGTCCCGGCCGACCAGGACGCTCGTCGGGAGCGCCGTCACTACGTATGACCCGGAGGTGCGGCAGGGCTAGCGCGGTGAGCGGCCGGGGGTGGAATCGCCCTTCTCCTCGACCAGCGACTCGATCCGCTTCTCGAACTCCCCCCAGTTGGCGACCCGTCGGTCGCGGACGATCCCTTCACGATCGATGAGGAGGTTCGTGGGCATTCCGCGCGTGCCGTACGCCTCGAAGATCGGCTTCGCCTCGAGAAGGATGGGGTAGCTGAGCCCCTTCGAACGGGCGAACCGTGCTTCCCTTTCCGCCTTGTCCTCGCAGTTGATGCCCACCACGACGAGCCCCTTGTTCGAGTAGCGCTCCACGAGCGCCTTGAGGCGAGGGATCTCCTCGCGGCACGCCCCTCACCACGAGGCCCAGAAGTTGAGGAGCACGACCTTGCCGCGCAATCTCGGGAGCGAGACCTCGTTCCCCTCGAGATCCCTCCCCGTGAACTCGGGGGCGGCCTTGCCGAGAAGGCGCTCGCCGGTCTTACGGTCCTCTTCCCACCAGGCGCGGTCCTTCTTCAGGCGATCGATCTTGCGATCGATTTCGCCTCTCAGATCCTCCGCGGCAGCGCGGAGGGGCGAACCGGCGAAGCGGGGAAGCGCCGTCTCCACCCGCTTCACCAGTGCATCGAGGTCGTCCTCCTCGGTCGCCACCATCATCTCGGTGGTCGTGATCCAGTCGGCCTCCGCGGTGCGAGTCCGAAGCTCGTCCGGGGTCATCTCCTTCGACTCGACGAGCCGGAGCGTGATCGCCGCATCCTCGATCTCCTCCGTCGATCGGACCCTCCAGCTCCGCTCGAAGGCCTTCACGAGTCCCTCGGCGCGGTCGACGATGTAAGTCTGCCGGTAAGCCTCCAGCGTCGTCGGGTTGAACTCCCCCCTCGAGATAGGAGGGGACGCGGGAGCGCAAGTGATTCGAACTCCCCCCTCCTCGGGTTCGGTCGTCCACACCTGGTCCCCCGTCAGGTTGGAGCGTGACGGGAGCGTCTCGAACAGACGATTCGGCACGCGCCATTCCCCGGCCGTCGCCGAGACGTCCCGAGGTGGGAAGGGAGCGAGGTAGAGAAAGAGATTCGCGCGCTTGAACCAGAATGCGCCGTAAGGCTTCGGCCGGAGGAGACTCGGGCCGAGCTCGGTGAAGACCGTCCCTTCGGCCTCCTCCGGCCTTCTCTTCTCCCCTCCGGCCGCACCGGCGACGGGGTCGACCTTCTGGACGAGGGCGACTCGCACGCTCCGGTCGCCGAACTTCTCGAGGGCGAGATAGTGGAGGCGCACCTTGAACTCGCGGCGGTCCTCCCGCTCCGTCGTCGTCCCGACGCTAAGCGTGCCGTCGTAGACCCACTGCAGGCCGGGCTCGACGCGGGCGAGGCCTCCTCCGTTCCCTTCCTGGAGTCGGCCGCCGAGAACACCGACGAGCGCGAAGGAGAGCGTGGCGACCATCGACCATCTCCTCTGCCCCGAGTCTCCGGGGCCGAGGTTCGGGATCGTACCACCGGCGCCGCGCCGCCGCAGAGGAGACGCGATCCGCCGCTACTCGAAGACGATCGAGAGGGGCATCAGCGCGAGGGCGGGCTTGTTCGCGAGCGCGGCGAAGACCTGCGCCGCCCGTTGCGCGCGCTCCCGCACCGCGGGGAACGCCCCGAGGCCCTCGAGCGCTCCGCCGACCTCCACCTTCGCGAAGGGGAATCCCCCCTCTTCCAGGAGCTCCATCAGGGAACGCGGCCGCGGCATCTCGTAGATCGGGAGCGGCACCTTCGGGTCGAGGCCCGCCTTCTCCTTGGCGAGCGCGATCGCGTCGTCGAGGCCTCCGAGCCGGTCGACGAGCCCCAGCTCGACGGCCCGCTTCCCCGACCAGATCCGCCCGCGCGCGATCGCCTCGATCTTCTCGGGGGTCGTCCCGCGCCCCTCGGCGACCTTCGCCACGAAATCGCCGTAGAAGGCCTCCATGAACTTCCGGAGGCCCTCGCGTTCCTCGTCGCTGAAGGGGGTGTCGAGGGTCATCATCCCCGCGCGCTTGCCGCGCTGGAGCGACTGGGGGTTCGCGCCGATCTTCTGGTACAGCCCGCCGAGGACGGGCTTCATCGCGACGACGCCGATCGAGCCGGTGATCGTCGTCGGCTCGGCGACGATGGCCGTCGCCCCCATCGCGATGTAGTACCCCCCCGAGCCCGCGACGTCGGCCATCGAGACGACGAAGGGCTTCTTCGCCTTCGCGCGCCGGACCTCGCGCCAGATCTCGTCGGAGGCGAGCCCCGAGCCCCCGGGCGAGTCGACCCGCATGACGATCGCCTTGATCGAGTCGTCCTTCGCCGCCTCCCGGATCGCCTCGACCATCGTCCGCGAGCCCATCGTCCCCCCGCCGAAGGGGGAGGCCTCCTCGCTCTTCCCCGTCACGATCATCCCGTTCGCGTAGACGAGCGCGATCTTGTCCCCCTCCGGAGGCTTCGGCTTCTTGAACAGCTCCGAGAAGATCTGGAACACCCCCGACATGTCCTCGAAGTCGAGCTCCCTCTTCTTCTTCTTCTCGTAGTCCTCGACGAAGGAGACCGCCTCGCCGTACGCGTCGGCGAGCCGGGCCTTGAACTCGTCCTCGTACTCGACGGCGTCGACGAGTCCTCGCGCGCGCGCCTGCGCCGGGGTGAAGATCGCCGTGTCGATCGCGGCCTTCACCCGGTCCGGGGTCATCTTCCGCCCCTTCGCGATCGTCTCGACGAGGTGCCCGTAGACGTCGTCGAGGATCGCCTCGAGAGACTCCCTCTGTGCCGGGGACATCTCGCGGAGGTAGAAGTTCTCGAAGGCGGTCTTGTACTCCCCGATGTGGACGACGTCGGCGACGACGCCGATCTTCTCGAGGAGGTCGCGGAGGTAGGTCAGCTCGACGCGGAGCCCCGGCAGGATCACGTCGCCGGCGGGCTCGAGGGAGATCTCGTCGCATCCGCCGGCGACCAGGAACTCCCCGAGACCGAGCGACTCGACCCGCGCGTGGACCTTCTTCCCCGCCCCCCGCACCCGCTCGAGGACGCGGCGCACCTCGGCCGACTTCGCGATGCCGAGCGAGACGTCGTCGAGGCGGAGCACGAGCCCCCTCACCTCGGGGTCGTCCTTCACCTTCTCGATCCGACGGAGGAACGCCCGGAAGGACTTCGGCGCGGCGCCGAACAGGCCGAACGCCCGCTCCGGCGCGTCCTGCATCGGCCCGTCGATTCGGACCTCGGCGAGCCGGACGACGTCTTTCTTCGCCGCGGCTTCGTCGGCGGCGGCGGGGGCCTGGGGCGAGAGGAGGAGCGGGAGGAGGAGCGCGGCGGGCGTCGGCATGGGCGGCCTCTGGGGGAATCCCCTGCGAAACCGCCGCAGGATACGCCTCGGCGCAGGGCTTATCGATCCCCGCGCGTCCTGCCCCTACGGCGCGCCCGGCACGCCGACCCCGGCGTTGATCGATGCGCCCGCGCCCTGCACGGCCTGAACGCGGTAGTTCCCTTCGGGGAGGCCGACTCCGACGGCCGGGAAGGTCGTCTGCCAGCGTCCGGTCGCCGGGTTCACGGCGACGACGTGCGCGTCCGTGAACCCCGACGGTCCCAAGATGGTGACCGTGACGGAACCGTTCTCGGAGTCGGCCTCCCCTCCGACGGACAGGATCCCGTCCCCGGAGGATTCCTCGTCGCTCCCCGCGACGAGCGCGAAGATCTTGAGCTCCCGCGGGGGGAGCGGGACCGACGTTCCCGGGTTCGGCGCCGGCGGTGCGACGTCGACGCCGTCGGCGAGCGTCGCGTTCACGGCGAAGCGCGTGCTCGCCGCGACCCGTCGGGTGAAGGTCAGCATGCGCTTCCCGAGCCGGAGGCGGGCCTTCGCGACCTCCCCCTCGAGCCCGGCCTGGAACCGGTCGAGCTCGCCGAAGTCGCCGAGGAGCGAGCCGGGGAAGAAGGGGCTCGTCGAGGCCTGCGCGGAGGCGAAGCTCTCGACGCCGCGCGCGGCGCCGTCCGCCGAGGTGCGCAGGCCCACGAGAGCCCCGTTCGCCATCTCGGTGGAAGCCGGAATCATCGCTTCGAGGCCGACGGTCCCGGCTGCCACGGCGGAGCCGAGGCCCTCGAACTGACCGCCGTAGAAACCGAGGCCGGCCTTGACGGCCTCCCGGAGGAGCTTCAGCTCCGCGGTCGAGAACGCGCGGAGCGCCCTCGAGGGATCCGTCGCGTCCGACGGGATCGCGCCGACCGTGCAGACCGCACCGAGGAGCCAGGCGGTCGGTGCAGCGAATCCTCTTCGCACTTTCATGAGGGGAGGCCCCGTCCTGCTCGCCATCCCAACCCACCCATGCGGCCCCCGGGCTGCCGCGCCTAGAAGCGTACCCCGATCGATGGGAGCGAGGCGGCCGAGCGCCACTCTCCTCTCCCTGCCCCCCCTCCGCGCGGGCCGGACTCCCGGCGCGGGAGACCCTCCAACCGGGGTCTCAGCTCCGGGGCGCCGGAGCCTTCTCCCCGGCGACCCGCCGGAGGATGCCGAGCCTCTTCCCCCGGGGGACCCCCTGGTCGCAGGCGAGGTAGAGGACGGTCTCCTCCTTGGCGTTGTGCTCCCCGAGGATCTTCTCGAGGGACCGGGCCGTCCTCCAGAGGGGGGCGGATCCATCGGCCCGACCCCGCAGGACGGCGATCTCCGCGCGGAGCCGCTGCTTCAGGACGCGGATCTCGCGGTGCTCGGCCCGCATGACCTCCGTCGGACCCTCGCCGTGGAGGCCGCTCGCCTCCTCGAAGGCCGGGAAGATCAAGTCCTCCTCCCAGCGGATGTGCCGCTCGAGGTTGCGGTCGTACTCGTCGAAGGTCGCGAGCGCGTGTGCCGGCTCGCCTTCGCGCGCGCGCTCCAACGCGTCGCGATAGAGGTCGTCGATCTCGCGGTGGTCCTGCTGGAAGAAGTCGGTGATCGTCGTCGGTTCTTTCACGGAGACCTCCTCATGGGTCCGAGGGAACGGGGAGCGCCCCGGTCGAGGCGAGGGAGTAGCGGTCCACGCACTCGCGGCACGCGCCGCGCTCGGGGGCCCAGTCGGGGAACGCGGCGCGGATGCGGGCGAGGACCCGCCCGGGAATCGGGGCCTCCGGGTCCGCCCAGTCGAACGTCGGGAACCGGCAGAGCGGGCAGCGCGCACCGGGCGCACCTCCTCCGGATCCACCTCCCATCGTCTCGGCCGGTTGCTCCGCGAGGGAGAGGAGGGCGGCGTGCGAGGGACGAGGCCCGTCGTAGAGCCGGTCGAAGGCCGCCCGTCGCGTCTCCGCAGGCAGGGAGCGAAACACGTGGTCAAACTCCTCCGCCGACGCCTCCCGGGGCCGGAGACCGGGCAGGCCCGCCCGCGCGGACCTGCCCTCGGCGCTGATCCCCCAAAGGAGCCTGTAGCGGTCCCGCGTCCGGGCGTCGGGAGCCGGGGCGGCCGACCTCCCGAAGGTCGGGTCGAGGAGGTCGGCGACGAGCCGCAGCTCGTGGCGGAGGAAGCGCCGGAGCGCCTCGCCGTCGCGGAAGCGGCCCGGCCGGAGGGACACGATGACGGTGAGCTCCTCGCGTCCGAGCTCGGGGCTCGGCCTTCCGTGGAGGTCCGCTCCCTCCGCTTGGGACGTCGCGACGGCGTGCACGAGGAGCCGATCCGCCCGACCGAGGGAGGGCCCCGCTTCGATCGCCGCGGCCCGGAGGGAGGCGTCGAGGCCGAGTTGCTCGAACCAGCGCGCGTGACGCTCGCGCGCGGCGGTCTCCCGTTCGTCTCCCGGAGGTCTCCCGTAGATCGCCTCGAGGTCGCGGTGGTACCGGCGCGCGCACCGGAGGTCACCGGCGGCCTCCCGGGCGCGGACCTCGTCGAAGACGACCGCCTCGAGGAGGGCCCCGTCGACCTCGATGCGCATGCCGGCCTATCCGGGGGTGCGCCCCGCGGCCTCCGCGAGGGGGCAGCTCACGCACCCCGCCTCGTCCTCGAAGGAGAGCGCCCGCAGCGGGAGGTCCTCGGCCCCCGTCCGGACGCCGAGCGCGGCCCCTTCCGAACCCACCAACGCGGCGAGCAGATCGGCGGCGGCGCCGAATCCTCCGGCGCCCGCTTCGACGCGAAGGCGCGTAGCGAACGCCGGAGCGAGGCGGCCGACGTGGTCGCGCAGGAACTCCGCGCGCGTGGCTCGGCAGGTCTCGGCATGCTCGGCCTCGCCGCGCGAAAGCGCGCGGGCCTCCTTGTACGCGAGGAAATGGAGGAACTCGCACTCGACGGAGAGGTGGTCCGGACGCTCGTCGCCCGGGTGGACCTGCAGCCCGTGGGCCCGGTAGAAGGCGGCGAGGTCGGCGATCGCGTGGGGCTGGAGGAGGCTCCCCTCGAGGCCCCAGAGAGTCTCGTACGGAGGCGCCGGCGCCTGCAGGGTGTGGCCGAAGATCCGGACGTACTCTTCCTCGAGCGAGGCGGCGTCCCGCCCCTCGAAGGAGCGGCGGGCCCGGCCGACCGCCTCGAGGAGCGGGCCCTCCCCGAGGGCTGCGGCGGCCCTCTCGGCCGCCTCCCAAAGCGCGGACTCGCCGAGGTCGGCCGCCGCCTCGGGGCGCGGGTAGCGGAAGAGGGCGGCCGCCGTCCTCCAGAGCGCGCTGCGGGGGAGAAGCTCGTCGCGGGGTTCGCGGGGGGAGTCGCTCACGATCGCCTCTCGATCCTCAGATGGAGTTCAGGTGCTTCGCGGGGCGGACGTAGATCGGTTCCTCGACCTTCGTGCGGAAGAGCTCTCTCCCGTCCTCCCCGAAGGCGACCACCGTGTCGTCGTAGAGCTCGAACTTCCCCCCGTCCCGCTCCGTCTCCCAGACCTTTGGCCCCGGCTCGACCTCGTAGCGGAAGACGATCCGGTTGGACTTCCGGAACAGCTGGAGCACCGCGAGGAGCTCCCGGTCCGGGTGAAGGTACGCCTCCACGGCGTGTTCGACCCCCGGTCCGAACATCTGGACGAGGTAGTCGCGCGGGACCCAGCGCGGGGGGATGTAGTAACCGTTGGGCTGCGTCCCGAACTGCGGGTAGAGGGGGAGCGCCACCTTCGCCACCTTGACGAGGTAGTAGATCGGGTTTTTCCGATCCTCCTTCCACTCGCCGTCCTTCCCGACTCCCACGAGCCCCTGGAGCCGGATCTGGCCGATGCACGCCGACATGCAGCGCGTCTCCGTCGGGCGGCCCTCCGCGTCGAGGTCGCGCCCCTCGAGGCGCGGGAAGCAGGCGATGCACTTCTCCGAGACCCGGGTCGTGCCGCGGTACATCGACTTCTTGTACGGGCAGGCCTCGACGCACTTGCGGTAGCCGCGGCAGCGCTCCTGGTCGATCAGCACGACCCCGTCCTCGGGGCGCTTGTAGATCGCCTTCCGCGGACAGGCCGCGAGGCAGGCGGGGTAGGTGCAGTGGTTGCAGATCCGGGCGAGGTAGAAGAACCAGGTCCGGTGGACCGGGAGCGATTCCCCCTCGCGGTGGAGGACGCCGGAGACCCCGCCGGGGCCGACGGGGACGTCTTCGTAGAGGTTGGGCGAGTGCCACTCCTCGTCGGCGGGGAGATACCCGAGCGCGACCTGCGGACCCTTCGCCGAACGGACCCGGGCGGCCTCGAAGATGGTCTTCCCGTCGTAGACGCCGTACGGCCCCGCCTCGCCGGCCTCCGGGTCCCGCCAGCCGATCCGCTCGGGGTCCGCCTCGTCGAGCATCTCGAGCAGCCGCGCGTCCCACTGGCGTGGGTAGCCCCCGTAGGGTTTCGTCTCGACGTTCGCCCACCACATCGCCTCTTGCCCCTTGCCGAAGGTCCAGGTCGACTTGCACGCCATCGTGCAGGTCTGGCAACCGATGCAGCGGTTGGTGTTGAAGACGAACGCGAACTGGCGCCTGGGGTACGCGCCCGCGTAGGGGTACTCCATCGGCCGACCGAGCTGCCAGTTGAAGACCTGGGTCATCGCCCCCTCATCGGCCGAGAGGCCTGTAACGGGCCATCGCCTCGCGCACGAGCGAGCGCACGCCCTCCTCGCCCCGTCGCCGGAGGATCGCGTGCGCCCCCGCGTAGAAGGGGGTCCGGAAGACCGCCATCACGTGCGCCTCGTCGAAGCCGAGCCGAACGAACTCCTCGACGAGGCCCCGCGCGATCGCCTCCTCCGCCGCCCCGCCGTCCGCGACGGGGACGGCGACCCCGACGAGCGCGTGGGGGTCCTCCGGGTCGAACTCGTCCTTGGGAATCTCACGACTCCCGGCGGGTGAAGCCGCCTTCGAGGTAGCGCCGGAACGCCTCGTTCTCGTGCCCCGGCGTGCGCCCCGTCCTCGCCGTGGCCCAGACTCCCTTCCCGCCGAGACCTCCGTCCTCCGCCTTCGTGACGCGGACGAGGGTTTCCTTGGGGACCGTGTTCACCGCGTGGTTGTCGGCCTCCCCTCCGAAGAGGAAGCCGACCCCCGCCTTCGTCTTGTGGAAGAGCGTGTCCGTCTGGTGCATCGGCATGTGCCAGTTCCGGGTCACGCTCTGCTGCGAACCGTAACGGAGGTTGGCCGGGTATCCCGTGTCCTCGGACCGCGCGAGCCCGTCCGCGCGGCTCTCGTGCGCCTTGACCGTCCGCTCCGTCGCGATGTACGGGGCGTGCTTCATCATCACGATGTTGTAGGGGTAGGCCGGGTTGTAGATGACCCGGACCATGCAGCGGGCGACGCGGTAGAAGGGATCGTCCGGGGTCGCGCCGACGTAGGGGCGGTCGGCGGGATTGGCGTCGAGGTAGGCGTAGTCCCCGTCCTCGATCCCGAGGTCGCGCGCCGCCTGCGGGTTCATGTGGAGCTGCGACTCCCCGTTGCCGGGCGTGCGCCGGTCGACCCGGTAGGGGTCGCCGAAGTTCGAGTCGTAGATCTGGTGCCAGTCGACGTCGCTCCACTGGGAATGGACCTTGTGACGCGTCTTCGGCGTCAGGAGCCAGAACCGGTACCCCTTCTGCCAGAGGAAGTTCTCCGTTCCCTTGACCTGCGCCCAGGCCATCTTGACGTTGCGCACGGTCCGCTCGTCGGCCGACTCCGCCGTGGAGGGCACGCCGTAGTCCTCGGGCCGCACCAGCGGGTTGCGGCTCACGATGACGTTGGGCAGGTAAGGGGTCGCCTCCGTCCCCTCGCGGTGGACGACGAAGTTCTCCCCGTACTCGATCGCCTCGGGAACGTCCGCGTAGGAGCAGAGCCGCCCGTGCGACGTGAAAAAGGGCTGGTCTTCGTGGACCTGCTCCCAGAAGGGGATCCTCGGGTAGGTCCGGAAGAGCATCAACGCCCCGCCCGGCGAGCCGTACTTGCCGGCGAGGATGTCCTCGAGCCGGTAGCCCGCCGTCGTCGTGCAGGTGTCGAGGAGCCGCTGGATGTAGATCTCCCGCTTCCCTTCCAGCGCGAACTTCCAGTACGCGGCCAAGCGGGCGTCGCCGAGCACCTCGCCGAGTCGCTTCGCCCAGCCCGCGAGGATCATCAGGTCGTCCTTCGTGTCGAAGAGCGGCGGGATCCCTCCCTTCCAGACCTGGAGGAAGGGGTTGCTGCAGGAAGCCGTCACCTCGAGCCCCTCGAACTCGACCCACGAGTTCGCCGGCAGCGCGAAGTCCGCGTACTCGACCGTGGCCGTCACGTTGATGTCCGCCGTCACGATCAGGTCGATCCGCGGGTTCACGTTCCTGAACATCTCGTACGCGTGCTTCGCGTTGTTGAAGAGGTTGACGTTCGAGCAGAAGATCGCCTTCGTCGGGGTCGGCATGTGGGTCTTCCCCGTGAAGACCTTCCGCCCCTCCGCCGGCGTCTCGACGATCAGCGGGCGGTCGCCGTGGTTCCAGTAGGCCGGCTCCTCGTCCTTCGCGAAGGCGTGGGCCTTCACTTCCTTACCGTGTGCCTTGGGGTCGAGGTTGGGCTCGAAGGGGTCCTCCGCGACCCACCCCTTGAAGCCGGGGCCCGTCCAAGGGGAGCCTTGGAAGAGCGCCGCCTTGTAGTTCCCCGCCCAGGTGTGGCAGCCCGCCCCGGGCCGGCCAATGTTCCCCGTGAGGAGGAGGGGGAGGTAGGCCGCCCGGTTCATCTCGGTCGCGTGGAACCAGTGGTTGATCCCCTCCCCCTGGTGGATCGCCGCGGGCTTGATCGTCGCGAGGTCCTTCGCGAGTCTAAGGACCAGATCCTTCGGCGACTTCGTGATTTCCGCGACCGTGTCGAGGTCGTAGTCCTCGAGGTGCGTGCGGTAGGCGCTCCAGACCGTGAGACACTCGACCTTCGAACCGTCGGCGAGCGCCACCTCGAAACGCCCCTCGAGGACCGGGTCGATCCCGGCGCCCGTCATCCGCCCGCCGATCTCGTCGCGCGTGACGGAGGCCGGGGCGTTCTTCTTCGCGTCCCAGACGACGAAGTCCCCGAGCTTCCCGTACTGCTCCGCCGTCAGGTTCTGGGTCTTGAGGCTCGGCCCCTCGGGGGAGAGGCGGTTCCGGTATCCCGGGAAGACCTCGTGGGCGCGCAGCAGCCGGAGGTTGTCCGTCCGGAGGAGCAGGGGGAAGTCGGTGAAGCCCTTGACGAAGGCCTCGTCGTACCCGCCGTTCTCCATCATCCAGCGCGTGATGCCGAGGAAGAGCGCCGCGTCCGTCCCCGGCCGGATCGGGATCCAGTAGTCCGCCTTCGTCGAGGGCGCCCCGTATTCCGGCGCGATCACGACGACCTTCGCCCCGCGCTCCATGCACTCGATGAACCAGTGCGAGTCGGTCATCTTGTTCTCGACCATGTTCTTCCCGTCCATCACGATCAGCCGGGAGAAGCGCAGGTCGTTGAAGTCGCAGTCGCTCGTCTGGAGCCCGTGGACCCAGGGCTGTCCGGGGGCCTGGTCGCCGTGCCAGGTGTAGTTCGACCAGTTGCGTCCGCCCCGCGCCTTCTCGTGCGGGACGCCCCGGAGCTTCTCGTCGAGGAGGGCGAGCATGTTCGAGAAGCGGTAGGCGCCGTACTTCCCGAACACCCCGAGGAGACCCATCCCGCCGCGGAACTTCATCGTCCGGGTCCCCGCCCCCTCCATCGCCTCCACCATCTCGCGTGGGTATCCCTCGGCGAGCAGCCGCTTGGCCCCCGTCTCGCCGCCGTAGGCCCGGGCGATCGCGACGAGCCCCCGCGAGAGATAGTCGAAGGCCTCGTCCCACGACAAGCGCACGAACCGGTCGCTCCCCCGCGCGTCGAAGCGGAATCTCTTCCGCTCCTCCGCCGTCAGGTCCGGGAACCCCGCGTCCGCCCATTCCCTCCAGCCGAGGCGGACCATCGGGTACTTGAGGCGATAGGGGCCGTAGACGCGCCGGTGGAAGGTGTACCCCTTGGCGCACTGCCGCGGGTTCCAATTGGGCGTGGCGTGGTTGCCGTAGAGGTCCTTGTAGTTCTGGTAGGCGTAGTCGTTGCCGAGCCGGGTGATGACCCCGTTGCGCACGTACGCCCGGACCCGGCAGGCGTGGGTGTCGTTGGGGGAGCAGACCCACGTGAAAGTCGAGTCGTACGCGTACTGGTCCCGGTAGACCTTCTCCCAGTCGCGGGAGGGATAGTGCTCGAGCGGGTTGCCGACGTCTTCGGCCGCCACGAGGCATCGGAGCGTGAGGGGGAACTCGAGCCAGCCGGCGCTCGCGCCCGCCGCCGCCGCGTATCCGAGGAACTCCCGCCGCGTCGCGGCCTGTCCGAACGAGGTCATCGATCCCTCCTCACCAGGCGATCTCGAGGTCGTGCCAGATCGTGATCGACTTCTGCCCGTTGCGGTCCCCGGCGGAGCCGTCCCACGCCGCGAAGGCGACCGGGACGCGCTGTCCGGGCAGGAGGGGCGCCTCACCCGCCTCTCCCCTGCCGAGGTCGCGACGGAAGACGACCGACCAGACCCCCCTGTCGTGGACGCCACGCCCGCGCACTCGCGTCGAGACGGAGGGGAGGGGCGAGAGGGTGGAGAAGCCGTGCGCGGCGAGGTTCTCGACCGGGCTCGCCGCCTCCGGGTTCGAGACGGGGTTCCCGGCGGCCCAACCGGGCGCGAGACGCGCGCCCATGCCGCGCACCGGACGCTTCGCCGCGTCCCGTTCTCCCGGCTTCCAGTCGGCCGTCTCCGGATAGTCCATGACCGCGACGTTGGGGTAGGTCGTCTGGACGTCGGGGTAGGCGTCCGGGCCTCCTTCGCGGTCCGCCTTCCACAGCCAGAGGTTGACGTCCTCCCCGAGCGCTCCCATCGCGAAGAAGGGGGCGTTTGGCTTGAGCGCGAACTGGACGGCGAGGGCGTCGCGGAACTCCTCCGTCCGGACCGCCTGGGCGTTGCGCGTTCGGTCCTCCCACGTGACCTGGAGGAGGATGGACTGCCCGTCGTGGGCCGCCCGGACGAGGAGCCCCTCGATCCGGTCGCTCCGCCACCACAGCGGCATCAGCGCGACGTAGGTCCCGGGGAGTCCCTCCCACTCGGGCGCGGCCGGCTCGTCCCAGGCCGGAGAGGGGAGGACCCGCCTCGCCAGGATCGTGCGCCGGATTTGTCGGGCTCGCTCCTGCGCTCCCGGGCGGGTGATCGACTGGAGGTAGTGGACGACGTCCCAGCGCTGCGTCGGCGTCAGCGCCGAGTCGTGCGAGGGCATCGGCGTCCCGTTCATCCCGATCGTCACGCGTTTGAAGAGCTCGACGGGGTCGTCCCCCCCCTTGAAGATCCCCGCCGTGTAGTCGCGCGGCTCGATCGGCCAGCCCCAATCGTCCTTCAGCGTCGGCGCGGAGGGCCCGTCGCCGCGCCCTTCCTCCCCGTGACACTTCCAGCACGCGGCCCGGCGGAAGGCGATCTTCCCGCGGGCGACGCTCTCCGTCGTGCGCGGCGGCGGCGGCGGGATGGGCACCGGGGTCGTGTCCCGGCCGAGGTCGTAGTAGTTCACCCACTTCCCCTCCTCCTCGTCGAAGAACCGGGTGAGGCTCTTCACGTGCCCGACCACCGCCCAGCGGTCGTTCTCCGGCAGGAGCTCCCAGGAGGGCATCGCCGAGCCAGGCATCCCGTTCGTCACCGTCCGGAAGAGGTCCTCGTCCGTCGGGAGGGAGCCGTTGGGCGTCGACGTGAGTTTGAAGGCCCCCCGGCTGAAATCGCGCGGCTTAGGGAAGAGGTAGGGGGCGGCAGCCCCGTCGCCGCGCCCCTCCTCCCCGTGGCAGCCGGCGCAGCTCTGGAGGAAGATCGCCTTCCCCCGCTCGAGGGGGGAGGGGGGAGCCTGGAGGACTTCGACGTAAGGGGGGGCCGCCGCGGAAGGAGAAGCGGGGAAGAGACACCCCGCTAGAACCACGATCCCGGGCAGAAGGGTTGCTCCGGCGAGAGCGGTACCCGTCATGGCGAGGTCCCCCTCCCGCGGGACGGGAGGTCGTCGGCGTGAGGGGGGGGTGGCAAGGCCGGTGCCGGCCAAGTCCCTCCGGACGACGCCGGCCGCGCACTGACCGCCGGGGCTAATTTTTGGATCGGGGGATCGAAAAATCAGCCACTGGCCCCCGGGCCGGCGGTTCTTGGTCGCTGGAAAGAGCCGGCACGAGGGTTGAGTGCCTGTCCTGCCCGTTGCTCGGGGAATGCCATGGCCGCACCGCTCAATCCCTGCGAACTCGAGATCGACCTCTTCTGCCGGGGAGTGCGGATCGACCCCTCCTGTTCCCTCGAGTCGGACGCGCGCATCTTTCGCCGCACGCGGGCGGGGCTCGGGAGCGGGCTCGAGCTCGTGCTTCCGGGCGACCTGAAGGACGTCTGGATGAACGCCCCGGTCGAGGAGGACTTCGTCCAGGCGAGCCCCTATCGCCTCGTCAAGGACGCCGAGCGCTACGCCCTCGTCGACGAGCGGGGCCCGGTGCGCTACCCGGTGCGCATCCCCCCGGAGCCCGCCTGGTACGAGCGCCTCACGGGCCGGGGCACCCCGATGCGCGACGTCGGCGTCCTCCAGGGGACCTACCTCGGCATCTACATCTCGAACTCGTGCGGATACTGGTGGATGCGCGGCGAGGGGAAGGAGGCGCTGAACTGCGCCTTCTGCACGACCGGCTACAACGTCGGAGTCAACGAGCGCGCGGAGAAGGCCGTCGAGGACGTCGTCGAGGTCGCCGCGGCGGCCAAGGCGGAGGGGTGCACGTTCACCCACTTCAACACGGGCTACCACGGGGGGCGCGACATCGACCTCGTCGCCCCCTACGTCGCCGCGGTGAAGGGGAGGGTCGGCCAGCTCGTCGGCGTCCAGGCGCTTCCGGCCCGCGCGCCGGATCTCTGGAAGTACGACTGGCTCCTCGACCTGGGGGCCAATCACTTCTCCTTCTGCTGGGAGTTCCACAGCCCCGACTGGTTCGCGCGGCTCTGCCCGGGCAAGCGCGCGACCCTCGGCCAGGACGCCTTCTTCCGCGCGCTCGAGTATTGCCAGTCGAAGATGCCCAAGGGAGCCTGCTCCGGAGAGATCATCGCCGGAGTCGAGCCGATCGAGTGGACGCTCCGCGCGATCGACGACATCACGGATCGCGGGGCGTTCCCCACGGTCTGCATCTTCCGCCCTTGCATCGGCTCCGACATGGAGCACGTCCCGCCGCCGCGGCCCGAGGACATGCTCGTCGTGATGCGGCACATGTACGAGGCCTGCCGTCGCAAGGGGATCCCGATCGGGGCGGCGCCCAACATCGAGGTCTCCCTCATCGTCCAGCCCGACGACGCGCGGTACCTCGAGCCGCGGAACCTGAGGTTCTGGGGGCGCGAGGCGAGGTCCTGGATCGTCCGCCGCCTCGCCGCCCCGGTCTTCGCGCGGGAACTGCGCCTCCGCCCCCCGAAGGCCGACCCCTACCATCCCCCGCGGCCGCAACCCGCGGCGGTGTGAGCGGTGGTCCTCGACGGCTCCAGCGCGACGGGGGTCCTGGCCGAGCGCGTCGGCGGGCGATTCCTCGCGGTCGAGGCCCTCCTCGGCCGGCTGGCGTCGGGGCCGGAGTCGTTCGTCGTCGACCCCTCCGCCGCGGGCCTGGACTGGTCGGTCGAGAATCAGGTCCGAGGCGTTCCCAACCGTGCGCGCGTGAAGTGCTTCTCCCCGAAAGAGGACGCGCTCCTCGTCTGGTTCTACAAGCGCTCCGCGCTCTCCTGGTCGCGCGAGCGCTTTTCCTACGGAGGCGTTCTCCTCGACGCCAAGGAGGTTTCGCCCTCGACGATCGACGGATGGATCCGGTACCAGGTCGGCGGTTTCAGTCCCGAGGAGCGGCCGCCCGGAATGCGGCGTTCCTTCCCCTTCGACCTGCCCGCGTGACGCGGCGATCAGGGGGAAGATCCCCTCACGTCCCCCTCGCGGCAGATCGCCGAGCACCCTTCCGACTCCCAGACGCGCACCTGCCGGAGCGGGAGGTGGCGCAGCGCCTTCCACGCGAAGAGCGCGACGTTCTCGGCGGTCGGGACCGGGACGACCTCGTTCAGGAGCCGCCCCTCGAAGCGGTCGAGCACGCGCTTTTTCACGATCTCGCCGAGCTCGACGAAGTCGAACGCCATCCCCTCGGGGCCGACGGGCGCCTCGAGCGTGACCTCGAGGCGCCAGCGGTGGGGGTGCCGCGGCTCGGGCTTGCCCTGGTAGGAGGGGAGGAAGTGGACCGCGTCGAACGCGAATTCGCGCGTGACGAGCATGGGTCGGAGCGGCGCCTCGATCGTATCCCGGCGGGCCCGGGTCACGGACGCCGGCTAGCATCCCGCGCGAGGAAGCCCATGAACGAGACGCCCCTCTACACCTCGCCGAGCGCGGCGAAGAGCCTCTGGCAGGAGTACCGGATCTACACCGATCGGCTCGAATTCCACACGCTGCTCGGCTGCCTCCGGATCCCCCTCGAGCAGGTCGAGAAGGTGGAAGTCCGCCCCTCGGACCTGAAGAGCCTCGCCCGTGGGGAGCTCCACCTGCGCGACTTCCGTCCCGCCCTGAAGCTCGACTGGGCGAACTTCGCCGAGCACGTGGTCGTCGAGAAGGAGAAGGGTCTCGTCCGCCGGCTCCTCTTCACGCCGGGCGACCCGCGGAAGTTCAAGGAGGCGCTCGACGCGGCGCTCGACCGACGGAACAAGCCGCGGTAGGAGCGCGAGAGGCTCACCTCTGGACGAGCCACGCGCCGGCGACGACGAGCGCGAGTCCGAGGAGGCGGGCCGCCGAGACGGGAGCCCGCTCGAGACCGAGCGCGCCGAGGTGGTCGAGGAGGAGCGCCGTCGCCGCCTGCGCGGCGACGATCAGGGTGAGCGTCGAGGCCGCGCCGAGGCGGGCGACCGCCACCGCCGAAGTCGCGACGATCGCGAAGCCGTAGATCCCTCCCAGGTAGTGGAGGGGGGAGGCGGCTCCTCGGTCCGGCTCCGGGGGAGGCGCGCGGAAAACCGCCCACATCCCGATCGAGAGGGCGAAGGCGAGGGCCATGTTCGCGAGGATCGCCCGAGCGAGCCCCGATCGCGCCGCGAGCGCGGCGTTCGTCGGACCCTGGAGGGCCGCGCACACCCCGGCGACGAGCGCGAGCAGGACGAAGAAACTCATGCCGCGGCGAGCTCGAGAAGCCACCGGCGCAGGATGTTGCCGGCCGCCCGACGGCGGTACGCGGCCGTCGATCGGACGTCGTCGATGGGGCGCACCTCGGCGGCGACGGAGAGGCCGGCCTCGTCGGCGAGCGCAGGGTCGAGGCGCCTCCCGCGGAGGAGGGCCTCGGTCCGGGGCAGCCGGATCGGCGTCGGCGCCAGGGATCCCGCCCCGATCCGGATCGACTCGAGCGCACCGTCGCGAACCCGTACGCAAGCCGCGAGGACGACCTTCGAGATCGCGTTCGCCGCGCGAGTCCCGACCTTCCGGAAGAGGAGCCGTTCCCCCGCGGGGATCGGAACGAGGATCCGGACCAGGAGCTCGTCGGGGCGAAGCGCGGTCCTCCGGTATCCGACGAAGAAGTCGTGGACGGAGAGGCGCCTCGTCCCCGACCGCGAGACGCATTCGACCTCCGCGTCGAGCGCGAGGAGGACGGGGAGGGTATCTCCCGCCGGGGAGGCGTTCGCGAGATTCCCGCCGAGGGTGCCTCGGTTCTGGATCTGGACGCCCCCGATCGTCGCCGCGGCCGCGACGAGGGAGGGGAGGTGGGCGCGGACGAGCGGATCGCGCTGGAGGTCGGTGTAGCTCTCGAGAGCGCCGATCGCGAGGACGCCTCCCTCGAGTCGGACGCCGCGCGGCTCCGGGAGCCTCCAGATGTCGAGGAGCGCTCGGCCGCGGAAAGTCCCCGCCTGGACGGCCACCATGACGTCCGTCCCGCCCGCGACGACGCGGACGTCGGGATCTCCCGTCGCGAGGGTCTCGACCGCATCGCCGAGGTCCCGGGCGACGACCGCTCGGAGAGCGGTCAAGGGGCCTCCCCCCGCGAGGCGCCGAGGACCGCCTCGTAGATCTTGACGTAGCCCGTGCAGCGGCAGAGGTTCCCCGCGAGCGCGACGCGAACTTCCTCGAGGGTGGGAGCCCCGTTCCTCCGCAGGAGCGACTCCGCCGCGAGGAGGAACCCCGGGGTGCAGATTCCGCACTGCGCGGCCCCTCGCTCGACGAACGCGCGCTGCAAGGAGGAGAGTTCTCTTCCGGACGAGAGCCCCTCGACCGTCGTCACCTCCTCTCCCTCGACCTGGCAGAGGGGGACGAGGCAGGAGTTGACGACCCGGTCGCCGATCAGGACGGAGCAGGCGCCGCACTCCCCCTCCCCGCACCCCTCTTTCGTCCCGGTGAGGCCGAGGTCGAGCCGCAGGACGTCGAGCAGCGGGCGCGCCGAGGTCTCGACCTCGACCCTCCGGCCGTTCACCACGAAGCCGGTCATCCGGACGTCCCCTCGATCGCGCGGAGGACCTTCTCGGGGGTGAGCGGGATCTCGGGGACGAGCGCGCCGATCGCGTCGAACAGGGCGGAGGCGATCGCCGGGGCGGGCCCGTCGATCGGCAGCTCGCCGATCCCCTTCGCCCCGAAGGGCCCATGCGGGTAGGGCTTCTCGACGAGGACGGTCTCGATGGAGGGGGCGTCGAGCGTCGTCGGGACGATCGCCGTCGCCATCCGGTCCTCGCGCACGCGACCGTTCTCGTAGGTCACCCCCTCCACGGTCGCCCAGCCGATCCCCTGGAGCGCCCCCCCCTCGACCTGTCCTTCGACGAGCGCCGGATGGATCGCGCGCCCCGCGTCCGCGGCCGCGACGAACCGGGTGATCGCGACCTCGCCCGTGTCGGTGTCCACGTCGACCTCGGCCACGTTGCACCCCCACCCGTAGACCGGGTAGGCGTCCCCCGTGTAGGTCGCCTCGTCGAACCGGACGCCCGCGGGGCTCGCGTAGGTCCGGTCGACCCGGAGCGCCCCGCGCTCGCGGAAGTGGGCGGCCGCGAGCTCCCGAGGGTCCCGCGAGGCGAGGCCCTTCCCCTCCCCAAAGCGCGCGAGCGCCCCGCGCAGGTCCTCCGCGGCCGCCGCGATCACCGCCCCGACGACCATGCAGGTTCGGGAGGCCACCGTCGGGCCGGAGTCGGGGACGCGCGACGTATCCGGCTCCTCGAGGTCGATCGCCTCGAGCGGAACGCCGAGCGCGTCGGCCGCGATCTGCGCGAAGATCGTCCGCGTCCCCTGTCCGATCTCCGTCGACGCCGCCAACACCCGGAACCGGCCGTCCCGGGCCTCGACCGCCGCCCGCCCCTTCAACCTCTCCTCCCCGCTGCCCGTGAATCCGGCCCCGTGGAGATAGAGGGAGACCCCGACGCCGCGCTTCTTCGGCGGGGGCGGCGGGGGGGTCGCCCGCGAGCGGTACCTCCCGACGGCGGCGTCGAGGACCTCGTGCGCCGCGACGCTCCAGCGCAGGACCTGCCCGGTCGCCGTCGTGTCCCCCTCTCGCATGGCCCAGCGCCGGCGCAGCTCGACGGGATCGGCCCCGAGGGTCCGCGCGATCTTCGTCACGTGGAGCTCGAGGGCGAAGAGCGCCTGCGGCGCCCCGAATCCTCGGAACGCCCCATGGGGGGGGTGGTTCGTCGCGACGACCCGCGAACGGATCCGGACGTTCTCGCATCGGTACGGCCCCGCCGCGTGGAGGGTCGCGCGCGAGAGGACGACCGGCGAGAGGGTCGCGTACGCTCCGCCGTCGAGCGTGAGATCGACGTCCATCCCGAGGAGCGACCCGTCGCGGAGGAGCGCCGTTCGATGGCGGACGCGAGAGGGATGCCGTTTCGTCGTCGCGAGGAGGTCCTCGTGCCGGTCGTAGACGATCTTCACGGGTCGCCCCGCCTTCCTCGCGAGGAGCGCCGCGTGCGCGGCGATCATCGAGGGGTACTCCTCCTTCCCTCCGAATCCCCCGCCCGTCGTCGTCTGGACGACGACGACCTTCTCGTCGGGGAGCCCGAGCGCGCGCTTGAGCGCCCGGTGGACGTAGTAAGGGCACTGCATCGATCCTCGGACGACCACCCCTCCGTCCGGCCGCGGCTCGGCGATCATCCCCTGCGGCTCGATGTAGAGCTGCTCCTGGGGCCCCGTCGCGTACTCCCCCTCGACGACGAGGTCGGCTCGACCGAACGCGGTCTCGACGTCCCCCTTCTTCACCTCGATCCGCTTGAAGACGTTGTCCTCGCCGTGGAGCAAGACACGGGAAGCGAGCGCCTCCTCGACCGTGAGGACCGCCGGGAGCGGCTCCTCGACGACCGTGATGCGGGCCGCGGCCTCCTCCGCCTCCTCGGGCGTCGGAGCCGCGACGAGGGCGACCGGCTCCGCGACGTGCCG
The DNA here is from genome assembly GCA_035695825.1 of Planctomycetota bacterium. GTDB lineage: Bacteria > Planctomycetota > UBA1135 > UBA1135 > JAKEFM01 > JAKEFM01. The sequence goes on from DASRRH010000029.1 coordinate 37,437, forward strand.
GATCACGCCGCGCGCGAGCACGGGCTGGTCGTCCTCGAGGAGGGCGAGGACGTTTTCCCCGGGGACATCGGAGGCCTCGATGAAGACGAGGCGACTCCAGCCGAGCGAGGGGTCCCTCCGGATCTCGACGAGTCGGGCGTGGCGGTGCCGGCTCCGGATGGTCCGACCGAACCACATGCCGGGGAGGACGAGATCGTCGACGTACCGGGCGCGTCCGGTCACCTTCTCGATCCCGTCGAGCCGCGGCACCGAACGGCCGACGGACGGGGGGGCGTCCACGCGGAGAGCCTATCCGAGCCGCGGCGGGGGGAAGCCGACGGGGATCGGTCGCGCTAGGAGGCGGGCTTCCGCGCCCGGACGAACGCGCTCGCAAGCGCCCCGTCCATCGCGGCAACGTCGGAGGCCGGGACGAAGGTCCCGCTCTCCGCCAGCATCCCCTCGAGGTCACTGCGGCGGAACACCCGGGTCGGCACGACCTCGATCTCGGCGAAGCCCGCCGCCGAGAGCTTCGCGCGGTACTCCTCCGCGTGAAGGGCCCCCGCGACGCAGCCGGCCCAGAGCTCGAGCGAACGGCGAACGGAAGCGGGCAGCTCCCGGAGGATCGCCATGTCCGAGACGGCGAAGCGTCCGCCGGGCCGGAGGACGCGGAAAGCCTCGCGAAGGACGCGGTCCTTGTCCGTCGAGAGGTTGATCACGCAGTTCGAGACGACGACGTCGACCGAGCGGTCGGGAAGGGGAACGGCCTCGATCCTCCCCTTCAGGAACTCGACGTTGCCGACGCCGGCCTCCCGCGCGTTCGCGCGCGCCAGCGCGAGCATCTCGTCGGTCATGTCGAGCCCGTAGGCCTTCCCCTTCGGACCGACGCGGCGGGCGGAGAGGAGGACGTCCGCCCCTCCGCCCGAGCCGAGGTCCAGCACGACGTCGCCCGGCCGGAGCTCCGTGAGCGCCGTCGGGTTGCCGCAGCCGAGCGAGGCGCGGAGCGCCGCTTCGGGAAGGAGGGCGGCTTCTTCCTCCGCGTAGAGGGCGCGCGTGATCGGATCCGTCGAGGGATCGCCGCCACAGCAGGCGGCCTTCCCCGAGGCCGCCCGGCGCGCGGCGTCGGCGTACTTGCGGGAGACCGCCTCGCGGATCGCCGCGTCCTCGCTTCCGCTCCTGTCGGCATCGGCCATGGGGAGAATCGAGAGGGGAGCCCGCCCGGTGGGAAGGGGGAGCCCGAGGGAGTGCCCTCCTAGGCCGGGAGCGGGCGGGTTTCTAGGCCCCCTCGCGCCGGACCGACCGTTCCTCGATCGGGACGAACTCGCGGCGGCCCGGCCCGCAGTAGATCTGGCGGGGACGGGCGATCTTCTGCTCGGGGTCGAGGAGCGACTCCTGCCACTGCGCGATCCAGCCCGAGGTGCGCGGGATCGCGAAGAGAACCGGGAACATGTCCACGGGGAAGTCCATCGCCTGGTAGATCAGCCCCGAGTAGAAGTCGACGTTCGGGTAGAGCTTCCGCGAGGCGAAGTACTCGTCCTCGAGGGCGATCCGCTCGAGCTCGAGGGCGATGTCGAGGAGGGGGTTTCGCCCCGTGAAGGAGAAGACCTGGTCGGCGATCTTCTTGATGATCCGCGCCCGCGGATCGTAGTTCTTGTAGACGCGGTGGCCGAAGCCCATGAGCTTGCGCTCGCCGGCCTTCACCCGCTTGAGGAAGTCCGGGACCCGGTCCTTCCCGCCGATCTCGCGCAGCATCCGCAGCACCGCCTCGTTCGCACCGCCGTGGAGGGGGCCGTAGAGCGCCGCCGTCGCCGCTGCGATCGCGGAGTAGGGGTCGACCTGCGAGGAGCCCACCGCCCGCATGGCGTTCGCCGAGCAATTCTGCTCGTGGTCGGCGTGGAGGATGAAAAGGACGTCGAGCGCCCGCTCGAGGACCGGGTGCGGCTGGTAGCGGGGCTCCGTCATCTTGAACAGCATGTTGAGGAAGTTCCCGGTGTAGGAGAGCTCGTTGTCGGGATAGATGTACGGCAGCCCTCGGCTGTGACGGTAGGCGAAGGCGGCGAGCGTGGCCATCTTCCCGATGAGCCGGTAGGTCTGGAGCTCGCGCGAGGCGGGGTCGAAGATCGCCTTCGCGTCGGGGTAGAAGGTCGAGAGCGCGGCGACGGTCGAGACGAGCATCCCCATCGGGTGCGCGTCGTAGTGAAACCCGTCGATGTACTTCTTGATGTTCTCGTGGAGGATCGTGTGGTGGGTGATGTTCGTCTGCCAGCGCTCGAGCTCGTCGCGGGTCGGGAGCTCCCCCTTGATGATGAGGAAGGCCGTCTCGAGGTAGGTCGACTTCTCGGCGAGGTCCTCGATCGGGAAGCCGCGGTACCAGAGGATCCCCTTCTCCCCGTCGATGAAGGTGACGGCGCTCCGGCAGGAAGCCGTGTTCGCGAAGGCCGGGTCGTAGGACATGAGGCCGAAATCCTCGGGCCCGGCCCGGACCTGCCGAAGGTCCATCGCGCGGATGGTCCCCTCGCGGATCGGGATCTCGTAGGTCTTCCCGTTCCGGTTGTCCGTGATCGTGAGCGTCTCGCGGCGACCGGGCGGCGCGCTCGGCGCCGCGGCGGGGGAGGGGTGGGCGACTTCGGCTTTCGGGTTCACGACCGGCGCTCCGCGCGGCAGGGGGTCTCTTGGAACGGGAGCATTCTCTCCGGAGTCGGCTCCCGAATCGACCCGCCTCCGGGCGCCCCTCCGGGGCGGGCGGGGGTTCGAACGCGGAGGCGCGGGAGTCGGGCGCGGGCGCCTATTCCCCGGGAGTGCGGTAGGGGAGGTACTCCGGGGTCCACATCGCGGTCTCGATCCTCCGGCGCAGCGTCGGTTCGTCCGCCGCGTCCCCGAGTCCGGCGTCTCCCGCCTCCCGCGCGACGGCGAGGGCGACCTCGGCGGCGGCCCGGCGGACCTCGCCGACGGGGGGGAGGAGCCTCCCTTCCTGGATCGAGGAGAGCGGGACGAACTCCGCCAGCGCGCGCGCCGCCGCGAGGAACATGCGGTCGGTCACCCGACGCGCGCGGGAGACGATCGCGCCAAGTCCGACCCCCGGAAAGATGAAGACGTTGTTCGCTTGGGCGACCGGGACGGGCCGTCCCTCGTGAAAAACCGGGGGGAAGGGGGACCCCGTGGCGAGGAGCGCGCGACCCTCCGTCCATCGGACGGCCTGCTCGGGAGTGCACTCGGCGTTGGCCGTCGGATTGCTCAGCATGAAGACGACGGGACGCGCGCATCCCGCCGCGAGCGCGCGGAGGGCCTCCTCGGGGAACGATCCGCCGACGCCGCTCGTTCCGATCAGCACGCTCGGGCGCGCGTTCCGGATCACGTCGAGGAGCCCGATCCGCTCGCGATCCGACACCTTCCAGCGGGAGACCTCCTCGGGGTCGCGCGAGAATTCGTGCTGGTGGTCGGCGAGGCCCGCCATCCCCTTCCGGAGGAGCCCCTTGCTCCCGAGCATCCAGATCCGCCGCAGCCCGTCGCGGCGGGGGAGACCTTCCTCTTCCATGGCCTGGAGGAGCTGGTGGGCGATGCCGGCTCCCGCCTGCCCCGCGCCGAGGGAGACGTAGGTGTGATCGCGGAGCCGCGTGCCGAGGGCGCGCATCGCCCCGATCAGGGCGGCGAGGGTCACGGCCCCCGTCCCCTCGATGTCGTCGTCGAAGGAGCAGACCCGCTCCCGGTACCGGTCGAGGAGGCGGAAGGCGTTCCCCTTGCCGAAGTCCTCCCACTGGAGGACGGCTTTCGGGTGGACCTTCGCCACCGCCTCGACGAACGCATCCAGGAAGGAGTCGTACTCCGCGCCCCGGATCCGGCGGCGCCGCGTCCCGACGTAGAGCGGGTCCTGGAGCAGCTCCTCGTTCTCCGTGCCGACGTCCAGGACGACCGGGAGCGTCCGCGAGGGGTGGATGCCGGCGGCGAGGACGTAGAGGCAGATCTTCCCGACCGCGATGCCGATCCCGCCGGCGCCGAGGTCCCCGAGGCCGAGGACTCGCTCCCCGTCCGTGCAGACGATCAGGTCGACCTCCTCCGAGGGGGCGTTCCGGAGGACCGTCTCGAGGCGGTCCTTCAGGTCCGGAGTGAGGTAGAGGCCCCGCGGCCGGCGGTAGAGGTGGGAGTACTCCTTGCAGGCCGCCCCGACCGTCGGGGTGTAGACGATCGGCATCATCTCCTCGACGTGCTCGAGGAGGAGGCGGTAGAAGAGCGTCTCGTTGCGGTCCTGCAGCGCCACGAGGAAGACGTACTTCTCGATGTCGGAGGACTTGCGGCGGAAGTTCTGGTGGACGCGGGCGAGCTGGCGCTCGATCGTCGAGACCACCGGAGGCACGAGCCCCTCGAGATCGAATCGCCGGCGCTCCTCCGGCGTGAAGGCGCTCCCCTTGTTGTAGACCGGATACTCGAGCAGCATCGAGCCGCGGAAGGGGATCTCGACGTAGCGCTCGCCCGTCCGCGGATCCGACTTGACCGTATGGCGGTACATGGGGTCTCCCGGAAAAGCCGGGAGCGTAGCACGGGGTGGCGCCCGGCACCCGCCGGGGGAGGGAGGGGGCGGCCCCTCCCGCGCGCCTCCCGTCGCGCCGAGGGACCGGGTCACCGCGGGAGCCTGCCGTCCTTACGATTCGCGCGGAGGCCAGAGATGAACCCGGTTCGCTTCGCTCTCCTCTGGGCGATCGTCCCCGTTCCCGCGCCCGCCGGAGCGTCGACGCAGGAGAGACCGCCCGCGTTCGCCACCGCCTGGGAAGAGCTCGCCCGGGCCTTCCGCGCGGGGGTCGAGGAGCGCGGCATCGTCGGCGCGTCCCTCCTCGTCCTCCACCGCGGGGAGGTCGTCGGCGAGGCCTGCCACGGACACCAGGACGCGGATCGCAAGCGCCCCGTCGGGGAGGAGACCGCCTTCCACTGGGCCTCGATCACGAAGACCTTCACGGCCGTCGCGGTGATGCGGCTCCGCGACCAGGGCTCGCTCTCCCTCGACGACCCGGCCGTCCGACACGTGCCGGAACTCCGCGAGGTCCACTCCCCCTTCGGAAGCGTCGAGCGGATCACGCTCCGCCACCTGATGAGCCACAGCGCGGGCTTCCGCGACCGCACGTGGCCGTGGGGAGGGGACCAGCCGTGGCACCCCTTCGAGCCGACGCGCTGGGACCAGATCGTCGCGATGATGCCCTACACGGACGTCCGCTTCGAGCCGGGGACCCGCTACGCCTACTCGAACCCCGGCCTCGTCTTCCTCGGGCGGACGGTCGAGGCCCGCACGGGCGAGGACTACGAGACGCACGTCGAGAAGAACCTCCTCCGTCCCCTCGGCATGCGCCGCGCCTACTTCGACAAGGCCCCTTGGCACCTGCTCCCGAATCGCTCGCACAGCTTCGAGCGCGGCGCCTCGGGACTGCGCGAGCTTCCCTTCGACTTCGACACGGGGATCACCGTGAGCAACGGGGGGCTGAACGCCCCGCTCCGCGACCTGGCGCTGTGGCTCGACTTCCTCCTCGGCAACCCGGAGCGCTCGGGGCTGCACGAGGGGCTTCTCCGGCGCGCCTCGCTCGAGGAGATGTTCCGGCCCGTCGTCCCCCTCGACCCCGCCCGGAGGGACGGCGACGCGATGGGGCTCTCCTTCTTCCTCGAGAAGCGCCGCGGCTACGACCTCGTCGCGCACAGCGGCGGGCAGAACGGCTTCGTGAGCCACTTCTACCTCCACCTCCCCTCGCGCGCGGCGCTCCTCCTCGCCTTCAACACGAACGTGCTCGCCGAGGCAGGGGGGGAGGAGGCGACGACTTCGGCGCTCGACCGCCGACTCCTCGACCTCTTCCTCGCCTCGGTCCTCCCGGCGCTCGCCCGCTGACTCGGGGCTCGGGTCGCTCCCCCCCTCACCCCTTCGCGCGCGCCGCCTCCGCCTTGAACCTCGCGATCTCCTCGAGGAGGGCGGGGACCAGCTCCGACTCCTTCACCCTCTTCACGAGCTCCCCGCGCCGGTAGATCGCGCCGACCCCGCGCGCGCCGGCGACTCCGATGTCCGCCTCGCGGGCTTCCCCCGGCCCGTTCACGGCGCAGCCGAGGACGGAGATCTTCACGGGAATCTTCTCGCCGTGGAGCTTCGCCTCGATCTCCCTCACGAGTTTCTCGAGATCGATCTCGATGCGGCCGCAGGTCGGGCAGGCGATCAGTTCCGGGGTCGTGACGCGCCGGCCGCTCGCCTTGAGGATGTCGTAGGCGACCTTGACCTCCTCGACCGGATCCACGGAGAGGGAGATCCGGATCGTGTCTCCGATCCCGTCGAGGAGGAGGGGCCCGAGCCCGACCGCCGACTTGATCGAGGCGTAGGGGGGGAGGCCCGCCTCCGTGATCCCGAGGTGGAGCGGGATGTCGGTCTTCTCCGCGAAGAGCCGGTTCGCCTTCACGGCCGAGGAGGTGTCCGTCGACTTGATCGAGACGATGATCGGCCGGAAGTCGAGCTCCTCGAGCATCGCGACGTGGCGGAGGGCCGACTCGACCATCGCCTCCGGGGTGGGATAGCCGAACTTCTCGAGCAGGTCGCGCTCGACGGAGCCCGAGTTGACGCCGATCCGGATCGGGACGCCCGCGTCCCTCGCGGCCCTCACGACCTCCTGGACCTTCGCCTTCCCCCCGATGTTGCCGGGGTTCAGGCGCACCTTGTCGACGCCCGAGGCGATCGCCTTCAGGGCGAAGCGGTGGTTGAAGTGGATGTCCGCGACGAGGGGGACCCGGCACGCTTTCTTGATCTCCGCGAGGGAATCGGCCGCGGCGGTGTTCGGCACCGCGACCCGGACGATCTCGCAACCGGCGTCCTCGAGTCGTCGGATCTGCTCCTTCGTCGCGTCCCGGTCCTCCGTCCGGGTCGAGCACATCGACTGGACGCGGATGGGATGCTCCCCCCCGATCGTGAAGGGACCGAGGCGGACTTCGCGGGTCTTGCGACGGGGGACGTACAAGGATTCCCTTCGGCTCTCGGGGCGCTGATCGTAAAGCCGAGGGGGGGGGCTTCAAGGCGCGGGAGCCTCTCCTCCCGAGGAATGCTAGATTCCCCCCTCGCCGGAAGGGACAGGCGCGGGGGGTCCTCGCCTCCCCTCCGGCCCGAGAGGAAACTCCGTCTCAGAGGACCAGCCGATGAAGCGCTCCCTCCGCCTGCTCCCCCTCGCTCTCCTCCCCTTCGCGCCGGCCTGCGCGCTCGCCGTGACCCCGCTCACGGGACTTGTCTACTCGGACGTCAAGTACCCGGTGGCGGCGACCTCGGAAGCCTCCGGGACGAAGACGGGCGCCGCCTCTGCCTCCTCCTACCTCGGCCTCTGCGCCGTCGGCGACGCGAGCGTGGAGGCCGCTTGCGCAAACGGGCGCATCACCAAGATCCACTCGGTGAGCGCCCACGGATGGTCCATCCTGGGGATCTACGCCAAGTTCACGACGACCGTGAACGGGAACTAGCGCGCGGGGCGCGGGCGCCCCGCGCCCACCTGCACCGATCTCCCTCCTTCACTCCCGGGGGGGGACCGCCGCGAGGAGCTCCTCGCGGAGGAACTCCGCGAGCCGGAACGCCGCCTCCCGGTCGAGGACCTCGTCGGCGCAGACGACGGCCCCGCGCAGGGTCCCCGCGCGGCGGAAGAAGAGGAGAAGGACCCCCGGCGGGTGCGGGACGGCCGTCGCGACGCCGACGTCGCGGATGGAGCAGCCGAACCAGCGGTCCCGGCCGGCCTGGATCTCCCCGGCGTTCGAGAACCAGATCGACTCCCGCGGCGCCCCGTTCGGGAGGAAGCGCTCCCGCTCGTACCGCCGGAGGGGGAGCCAGCGCCCGGCCCGGAGGAGGGCGTGCATCGCGCGGTCCTCCCCGGCCTCGAGCGCGCGGAGTCCCTGGCCCCGGATCGAGCGCGCGAGGGCCGCGGAGTCCTCGACCTCAGGGGCCGTCGCCCGGAGGTGGAAGAACGCGAGATGGTTGCCGAGCACCGGCCCCACCGCCCCGGGAGCCCGGAGGTTTGCCGTCAGCGGGATGCGGTAGGGCCCCCGCGGGGCGCCCCGCCTCACCTGGAAGCGGTGAAGGGCTCGGAACGAGGCGAGGAGGAGGTGCTCGTTCTCGCCGGTCCCGCCGAACGCGCCGCGCGAGACCGCCTCCTGCGCCCTCGTCTCGCGCTCGTCCAGGGCGAACGGGACGAGCCCGTAGCCTCGGACGGAAGTTCCCTTCGGCGCGAGGAGGACCGGGGGGGGCTCCCCCTTCCCCTCGAGGAGGGCGCGCGCCGCCCGGAATCCCCGCCAACCCGAGAACTCCCCCCGCTCGACCCGTGCGAACGGTTCGGGACCGTCGAGCGCCGGCCTCCTGCCGCGGCCCTCCTCGTCGAGCGCGGCGAGGAGGAGATCCGCCCCGCGCGCGTCCGCGAGGGGGTGGAACCACCGGAGGACGGCGAAGGACCCCCCGCGCGGCGCCGGCGCGAGGCGCAGCTCGACGAGCGGCACTCTCCCGGGATCCAGGGGATCGTTGATCGCCGCCGCGGCAGCGGCGGGGGCGTCGGGATCGCGCCGGTCGAGGACGCGGACGAGGTGCGCGGGTCCCCGCGCAGGCACGTCCTTCCAGCGGCTCCAGCCGAGGATCGGAACGAGGGCGAGCCGCGCGCGCAGGCGCGGGAGCCTCGGGACGAGGGCCGCGAACGCGGCCTCGACGCGCCCCGCGGCGGGGACCCCCTCGAGCTCGAGCGCGATCGCCGAGAGGTTCCCGGGGAGGCCTGCGCGCCGCGCGGCCCGGTCGACCATGAGGAGGAAGTGGTCGACCGGCCCGAGCCGAGTCATCCCCGGGCGAGGAGCCCCCGGACGGTCGAGGCGAGCCGCTCGAGGCTCTCGAAGGTCCCGGGCACGATCTCCCGGTCGGGGATCCGGGCGCCGAAGCGCTTCTCGACGAAGGCGACGAGCCGGAGCACGCCGAGGGAGTCGATCGCGCCGAGGAGGGGGGCGCGATCGTCGAAGCCCGCGGGCGGCTCCCCGACGAGGAGCTCGTCGACGACGTAGGCACGCAGCGCCGGGAGCGGGTCCACGGGGGTCTTCTACCGCGCGCCTGCGGCGCGCGGAAGGCGCGCGCCGTGGACTCCCGGGAGCGGCTCCCTAGAATCCCCGCCGTCCGGCTCGCGCCACCCCCCGCCGAGAGAAACCCCGCGATGACGAGAACGATCCGCCTCCTCGGCCTCCCGCTCCTTCTCGCCTCCGTCTCCTGCGCCACGAGGGTCGGCCATTGGACGCCCGCCGAGTTCCGTTATTCGATGAATCGGGACGCCCTGCGGAAGGAGGTCTCCGCCTCGCTCGAGAAGGCCGGCTGGGCGACGCTCCCGGGCCGGTGGCCGGAGGAGCTGAGGGCGGTCAAGGCCGCTCCGGGGGGACACCGCACGATCGCCGACTTCCGCTTCGTGGAGACGGAAAAGGGCTCGGGCTTCCACCTCGCGGCCGGGAGCCAGCACGTCGTCAACTTCCTCACGTTCGGCATCCTCGGCCTCTCGACGCAGCAACTCGCCCGCCGCGCGATCCACGAGTGGCTCGAGGAATGGAACCGGTCCCACCCGAAGGAGTCCTGACCTTCCCCGGCTCGGACGACCTCGCCGGTCTCTGCGTCGTCCTCCCCGCCTTCCGCGAGGCGGCGACGATCGCTTCCCTCGTCCGGGCGATCCGCGCGCGAGGGGCGCACGTGATCGTCGTCGACGACGGCAGCGACGACGGGACCTCCCCCGTCGCCCGGGCCGCGGGGGCGGAAGTCCTCCGCCACGCCTCGAACCGGGGGAAGGGGGCGGCCCTCCGCACCGGCTTCGAGCGCGCGCTCGCGCTCGGGTTTCCCCGCCTCGCGACGATGGACGGCGACGGCCAGCACGACCCCGCCGACCTCGGCGGCCTGCTCGCGGTCGCCCTCGAGACGGGCGCGGAGGTCGTCGTGGGGAACCGGATGGACGACCCCCGCGGCATGAGCCGGTCGCGGCTCTTCACGAACCGCCTCACCTCGGCCGTGATCTCCTGGCTCGGCGGGATCCGCGTCGCCGACAGCCAGTGCGGCCTCAAGCTCTACGACGCCGCCGTCCTCCGGGCGCTCCGCCTGCGCACGGAGCGCATGGACACCGAGTCCGAGATTCTCCTGCAGGCCGGACGCCTCGGGTTCGCCGTCCGCAACGCCCCGGTCCGCTGCATCTACCACCACCCCCGCCCGAGCCACATCCGGGCGGCCACCGACACCTGGCGGTTCCTCCGACTGACGGTGCCGTTCCTCCTCCGCCGGTCCTCTCAACCCGCCTCGCCGGGACCCGTTCGCAGCGTCACCGTTCCCTCCGCGACCAGGCTCCCCTCGACCCGACACTCCCCCTCGTAGCGCACGACCGGCCCGAACCGAGCCGCGCGCCGCATCGAGACGACGACCCGGTCGCCGGGACGCACGGGCCGGAGGAACCTCGCCCCCTCGATCCGGGCGAGCCGCGCGCCCCCCGGATCCGCCTCTGCGAGCCCCGCCGCCTGGGCCATGCACTCGACGAGGAGGACGCCCGGGACGAGGGGATCGCCCGGGAAGTGGCCGCGGAAGAAGTCCTCGGTCGGCCGGAAGACGCGCGCCGCCTCGATCCGCTCGCCGGGGGAGACCTCGAGGACCTCGTCGACGAAGCGGAACGGGGGTCGGTGGGGGAGGGCCTCGAGGGGAGCCCCGGGATCAGGCCGGTCGGGGTCCATCCGTCCCGACCCGCGGCTCGAGGAAAGCGACGAGGCCGCGGACGCACCGGAGCGCCTCCCGGCCGACCCCGTCGTCCTGGATCCGCACGCCGTACTCCCGCTCGATCGCGAGGACGAGCTCGAGGGCGTCGATCGAGTCGAGGCCGAGGCTCCCGCCGAAGAGCGGCGCGTCCGCCTCGAGCTCCTCCGGCTTCTTCTTCAGACGGAGGCTGCGAACGATCGTGTCGCGGACCTTGTCCTCGAGGTCGGAGCGCATCGGGCGGGGATTTTAAGCGACGTTGAACGGCCGTCCGATACGGCTACCTTGACCCCCGCTCCGGGCTTCGAAAAGGAGGCTTCCTCCATGCACCCCCGCCGGCGGATCTCCCGCGTCGCGTCGCTCGCGCTGGCTCTCGCCTCCGCCTCCTCCTCCTGCCGCTCGACGGGGGGCGCGGACGCGCGCGTCTTCCGGAAGCCGGACGCGGACTGGCCGAGGTACACCGTCGTCTACGTCGAGGAGGCGACCGCGTCGACGACCGCCCCGCGGAACGAGGAGGTGGAGGCGACCCTGCGCGAACTCAAGTCCCTCGCCGAGACCTCGCTCCGGACCGCCCTCGAGAACACGCGCCGATTCGAGAAGGTGACGGTCCGGAAGGAGGAGATCGTCCCCGGGAAGACGCTCCTCTGCCGCTGCGAGGTCAACGTCCACTTCGGGAGCGCCGCGCTGCGGTTCCTCGTCGGATTCGGCGCGGGGCGGAGCGGGCTCTCGATGACCCCGGCCCTCCACGACGCCGCGACGGACGAGCGGATCCTCTCCTACCAGGGATGGGGCGGCGCGATGGCCGGCTGGGGGCCCCAGATCCTCGCAAAGATGCGCAACGACATCCCGGCGATCGCCAACTACTTCGCCGCGCTCCTCCCGCCGCGGCCGTAGACTCCGCGGCGGTGGACCTCTTCGACGCCCGCGGCCGGGCCTTCCGGGCGAGGCTCCGCGCCGAGATCCCCCTCTGGCGGGCGGAGAACCTCGTCGACGAGCGCGCCGCCGCTGCCCTCGCCGCGCGATACCGGCTGAACGAGACCGGCTGGAAGTCCTCCGTCGCGGCGATCTACCTCCTCGGCTCGCTCCTCGTCGGCGGCGGGATCGTCTCTTTCGTCGCCTGGAACTGGGAGGCGCTCCCCGCCGGGGCGAAGCTCGCCCTCCTCGGGACCGCGATGGTCGCGGCGCACCTCGCCGGCTATTGGCTCTGGCGCGTCCGGGGGAATTCGCCTCGCCTCGGCCACGCCCTCGTTTTCCTCGGGACGCTCGTCTTCGGCGCGAACGTCGGCCTGGTCGCGCAGATCTTCCACGTCCACTCGGACGCGATGAACGGGATCGGCGCCTGGGCCATCGGCGCGGCCGTGGCGGGCTGGGCGCTCCGGAGCGTCCCGAACGCGCTCCTCGCCGTCTCGCTCGGGACGTACTGGTCGTGCGCCTTCGTCGACATCCACAAGCAGGTCTTCCCGTTCACCCCCCTCCTCCTCGCCGCCGCCTTCCTCCCCCTCGCGCGCCTCGAGCGCTCCCGCCTCCTCTTCGCCGCGACCTGCGTCGCCTTCGCGGTCACCGCGGCGGTCCACGCGGGGAAGGAGACGGGGGAGGGGATCGCGGTCTTCGCGACCCTCTTCGCTTGGAGCGCCTTCCTCCCCTTCCTCCACCCCTCCGCGGTCCGGGAAGAGAGCGTCGGGGCGTTCCTCGCCGCTCCCGCCGCGCGGCTCGGTGTCGGCGCCTGGGCGATCCTCTTCTACCTCGCCTCCTTCGGAGAGATCGCCGAGGACATGAAGGCCGGCGCGCTCGCGCACGAGACGCTCCGGTGGGTCTGGATCGCGGGGCCGACACTCGCGGGCGCCGCGTGGATGGCCGCCTCGACGCGGAGCCGAGGCGCCGCCCGTTGGAGCGATCCCTGGAGCCCCTTTCTCCCCTTCGCCTCCACGATCCTCCTCCTCGGGGCGACGACGCTCCCGGACCCCGAGCTCGCCGTCCTCCTCGTCTCGAACGCCGCGCTCGCCGCGTTCGCGATCCTCCTCATCGCGACGGCCGTCCGCAGCCTCGAGCGCGGCCCGTTCTGGCTGGGCGTGGGGATCGCGGGGGTCCTCGTCCAGTCGCGCTTTTTCGAGTACGAGACGGGCCTCCTCCTCAAGGCGATCCTCTTCCTCGCCTGCGGGATCGCCGTGATCTCCGTCGGCGTCGCCTTCGAGAAGCGCGTCCGCGGGAGGGAAGCGGTCGGTGCGTAGGCACGTCGGGATCGCGGCCGTCCTCCTCGCCCAGACCGGGCTCCTCGTCGCGATCCCGCTCCGCACGGTCCGCGCGCGCCTCTCGGGAACCGAGGTCACGCTCGAGACGGAGCCCGTCGACCCCTTCGATCCTCTCTCGGGCTACTACGCGACCCTCGCCTACCTCGCCGAGCGGCCGACGGGACCGGCCGGGGAGTTCCACGAGAACGAGCCGGTCTGGGTGACCGTGGAGCGGGGCGAGCCCGCGTGGAAGCCGTTCTCCGTGACCCGGGAGAGGCCCGCCCCGGCGGCCGACCGCGTCTCCCTTCGCGGGCGATGGGAACGAGGCCGCGGCAGGATCGAGGGGGCGAGCCGCTTCTACATCTCCGAGGAGCGCCGGGAGGAAGTCGGCTCGCTCCTCCGCCAGGCGCGCCAACGCGCCCTCGTCGACTTGCGCGTGGGCGAGGACGGGACGCCCGGGCTCCTTCGCCTCCACGTCGCGGGAAAGACCTTCGGCCGCTAGCGGACGGCGGCGGGAGCGCCGAGGACCGCGCGCGCCGCCGCGTGGCCCGAGAGCGCCGCCGCGAGCACGCCCCCCCCGTAGCCGGACCAGTGTCCGGCGAGGTGCAGGCCCGGCGGCATCGAGGCCGCGAGGTCCCGGACGAGCCGGAACCGCTCGGGCGTCTGCGCGAATCCGTACGCGGCGCCGCCGGGATTGCGCGTGTAGCGCTCGAGGGTCGCGGGCCCTGCCGTCTCGCTCCACTCGGCGCGGCGCGAGACTCCGGGGAGGAAGCGCTCGAGGTGCGCGAGCGCGCGGTCGAGGAGGCGCCTCCGCTCCTCCCGGTCGAGGGGGCGCCCCGCCGGGACGAACGCGTGGAGGACGACGGTCGAACGCTCCTCCGGCGCGAGCGACGGATCGACGGCCGTCGCGAGGCCGACGCCGAAGGTCGGGGCATCCCCCTCGAGGCGCGAGTCCTCGAAGTCCGCACGAAAAGGGTCCGAGAAGACGCCGAAGGACCCCGGCGTCCCCGGCCACGCGCCCCGGACCCCGAGGTACGCGAGGAAGAAGGAGCAGGACCGCGGGAACGACCGCGCGTGGTCGAGGACTTCTCCCTCCGGGCGAGGCCCCCGCCAGACCCGATCGAAGAACCCGACGGGGTCGCAGGCCACGACCACGTCCGACGCGCGCAGCACCCCGTGCCCCGCCGTCCCCATCTCGAACCCGGCGCCGACGCGCGCGACGGAGTCGACCGCGCAAGCCGCCTTCGCGATCCCCCCCTTCGAGCGGATCGCGGCGGCCATCGCGTTCACGAGGCGGAAGAGCCCTCCGCGAATCCGCTGAGAGCCGAACCTCCAGGTCGAGCCGAGGAGGTTGGCGGCGCTCACGGCCGAGATCCGCTCCGGCCCGCCCCCGAGGAACATGAGCCTCTCGCAGAGCGCGAGGCGCAGCCGCGGGTCGGCGACCCCCGCCTCTTCGAGGAGCTCCGCGTAGGCGCGGTCCCGCCACCGCACGAAGGGGTGGTCGGAAGAAACCCCGCCCGGGGCTCCGTCCCTCCACAGGTCCTCGAGCCTCCCCCGCCGCGCGACCTCGAAGCAGGCGAGGAGGGCGTCGAAAACCCGATCCAAGGACGCCGCCTCGGCGGGGAAGCGCTCCTTGAGATAGCCCCGGCACGGGCCCTCGGCGGCCGGGAGGTCGAGGCGCTCCGCGCCGAGGAAGTCGCTCCGCGCCACGGGGAGGTCGAGGACGAGCCCATCGAGGTCGACGCCCCCGTACTCGAGGATCCGGCGCAGCGGCCCGCGCGGGGCGAGCCCCGAGATCCCGTCGACGACCGAGTCGAACGTGAACCCGCGCCGGCGGAAGGAGGTCGCGTAGCCGCCGAGCTGGCGGTCCTGCTCGATCACCGCGACGGCCCGGCCTGCCGCGGCGAGAGTGAGCCCCGCCGTGAGCCCGGCGATTCCCCCTCCGACGACGACCGCGTCGAGGGGGGCGTTCACGGGAGGCCCCCCGCGACGATGAGCGTCTCGCCCGTCACGTACGAGGCCTCCGGGCCCGCGAGGAACGCGACGGCTGCCGCGACCTCCTCGGGACGGCCGAACCTTCCGAGGGGGACGGCCGCTTCGAGCGCCCGGCGCTTCTCGGTCGGGATCGACGCCGCCATCGCGGTCTCGACGACGCCCGGGGCGACGGCGTTCACGCGGACCGAGAACCGCGCGACCTCGCGCGCGAGCGAGCGCGTGAGGGAGACGACCCCTCCCTTCGAGGCCGCGTAGGCCGACTGCCCCGGCAGGCCCGAGAACGCGCTCAGGCTTGCCACGTTCACGATGCTCCCCCTCCGGACGGGGATCATCCGCCGGAGCGCCTCGCAGCAGCAGAGAAAGCAGCCCCGCAGGTTCGTCGCGAGGACCGCGTCGAACCGCTCGGGCGGGAGGAGGAGGGCGGGAGCCTCGAGCAGGACGCCCGCCGCGGTGACGAGGACGTCGAGCGTCCCGGTCTCGTCCGCCGCCCGAAACGCCGCCTCGACCTGCGCGGGGTCGCCGACGTCCGCCTGGATGGTCCGGACCGCGGCGCACCGCGAGGCGAGCCGCTCCCGCGCCGCGGCCGCGGAGGCCTCGTCCCTGCGGTAGACGAGGACCAGCGCGCGGCCGCTCTCCGCGAGCGCCTCCGCGCAGGCGAGACCGATCCCGCGCGTGCCCCCCGTGATCAGCGCGACGTCCGCCACCGGAGTCGCAGCCCCTCGGCGAGGCCGACCTCGCCCGCCTCGGCGGGCGGCGAGACGAGGGGGAGGAGGGCGCTCAACTCGTCGCCGTCCGGGATGCGACCGGGGCGGCGGGAAGCCTCGACCCGCCACCCCTCGCTTCCGTCGTCGCGGCGGAGGAGAGCGGCGACCGCCTCCGCCCCTTCCCCGCGCCGCGCGCCGAGCACGATCGCCTCCTCCGCCGCTCCCGCCGCGAGCCAGAGGACGGCGCGCTCGAGGGCGTCGGCGCTCCCGGCGAAGGTCGCGGACGGTCCCCGACTTCCGAGCGCGATCGCGAGCTGCGCCGCCGGGAAGTTCGCCGACGTGCGGAGGAAGAGGGTCGGGCTCGCGAGTCCGGGGGGCGGGGGCCCCGCGAGGAATTCGGCCCGGGCCCCGCGCGGGCAGCCGTCGGCGGCCAGCGCGATCGCCATGCGCCGCGGCGGATCGGCCGGACCGGCGAGCCCGGTCGAGCGGGCGAGCTCGAGCCCCGTCGTCACGACGAGCGCGTCGGCCGGCGCAAGCTTGCGCCGCCGTTCCTCGGGAAGGGCGGGTCCGGGATCGGGGACGGGATCCGCGGGCCCCCAGCGAGCCGCCCTCGCCGCGACGAGGAGAGCCGCGATCACGGCGGGAGCCTCCAGAGGAGCGCGGCCGACTGCCCGCAGAGACCGACGCCCACCTGGAGGACGAGGTCTCCCCGCGCGGGCTCCTCCTCGCGGAGCAACCGCGGGAGAGCGCAGGCGGGGTCCGGCTCGACGAGGCCCGTCAACGCGGGAATCCTCCCCTCGCGGAGCGCGCGGATCGAGAGGACCGCGTCGAGGGCCCCCGCCGCGCCGAGGGTGTGGCCGAAGAGGCCCTTCGTCCCCGTGACGGGGACGCGGTCGAGCGCGGAGCCAAGGACCGCGCGCAGGGCGTTCGCCTCGGCGACGTCCCCGGCCTCCGTCCCCAGCCCGAAGGCCTGGACGAAGGCGAGGTCCGGCGAAGCGGCTCCACCCGCGTCGAGCGCCGCCGCGATCGCGCCGGCGAGCGCGTTCCCCTCCGGCTCGGCGAGCGAGAAGGGGTGGTCGCTGATCCCCGCGGCGCCCGCGACCAGCTCGGCGATCGCGGGGAGGCCGCGACGCCTCCCCTCCTCCTCGCTCATCAGGAGGAGGAACGCGGCTCCGTCCCCGATCGCGCAGCCGCAGCGCTCGCGGTCGAAGGGGCGCGGCGTTCTCCGGGCGAGCATCCCGAGGCAGTCGAACCCCCGCAGGACGAGATCCGAGAGCGCGTCGGCCCCTCCGGCGACCGCCCCGGGGGAGAGGCCCGCGCGGATGCGGTCGGCCGCCGTCCCGAGAGCCTCCATCGAGGCCGTGCAACTCGAGACCACGGTGGAGGCGCGCGCGAAGCCCCACTCCCCGCTCAGCCTCTCGGCGAGGGCGCCGAACGGGGCGCCCTCCGGATCTCGGCCGGTGTCCCCGCCGAGGCCGACCGTCGTTCCGAGGACGAGGTCGAGGCCGGCGCGACATTCGGGGTCGGCCTCGCCGAGCGCCTCGCGGATCGCCCGCCGCGCGAGGGCCATCGCCGTCGGGCCGGGCGGCTCCGCGGCGGGATCGGAGGAGCGGACGCGGGACCGTCCCACGAAGACCCTCGACGCGGTCGACCGGCTCGCGAGCGGCGCGAGCCGCGTTTCCCCCCGCCGCCACGCGGTCCAGATCGCCTCCACTCCCTCCCCCGCGGCGCAGGCGGCCCCGAGCCCGTGGACGAAGACGCGCGTCCCGCTCACGGCGCGAGCAGGCGCGCGAGGGTGACCGAGCCCGCCGGGTCGGCTCCGACGACCCAGGCCTCCCCGTTCCCCGCGGAGGGCGCGGATCCCTCGAACGCGGGAACCTCTTCCCCGCTCAGGGCCGCGCAGGCGAAGACGAGGTGGAGCGCCGCCGAGCCGGCGAAGCTCTCCCCGGTCGCCGGCTTGATCGAGACGAGCGCGCTCCGCTCCCCGCGCGCCGGCGCGAGCCGCTCGAGCAAGGGCTCCTCGATCGTCTCGCAGACCCCGCCGTTCGCGGAGGGGAAGATCCACCCCGCGAGGGGAAAGTCCGCGGCGGCAGCGGCGGCGGCCTCCACGGCCGCCTCCGGCTCATCGGGGCGGAGGGCCCCGACGACGCCGGCTACCCGGGCGAGCCCGCGCGCGTCCCGGCGGCGGGCGGACTCCCTCGACTCGAGCACGAGCGCTCCTGCTGCCTCCCCGAGGCGGAAGCCGTCGCGGGCGGGCGAGAAGGGGATGCACCCGCCCGGCCCGGGCCCCGCGCGGAGCGCGCCGCAGCTTCGGAAGATCGGCTCGAGCTCCGGGATCCAGGAGTCGCAGCCGACGACCAGGGCGCGGGCGCACCGCCCCGAGGCCACCGCCTCGAAGGCGAGCCGGAACCCGTCGAGCCCGTCGTAGAGGAAGGTCGAGACGGCGTGTCCGCCACCGTGAAGCGCGCGCTCGATCGCCACGTGGCCGGCCCCCGCGTTGAGGACGCTCTCCGTGAAGAGCATCGGGCTCGGCCCCGTCCTCCGGATCACGGCGGCGTGGAAGTCGCGGCTGTGGTCGAGGCACCCCAGGGCCGAGGAGACGAAGAGGGTGTCCACGGAACCGGGCGCGGCCGGGTCGAGCCCGGCCGTCCTCCACGCGTCGAGCGTCGCGCACGCGGCGAGGCGCACGAGCTTCGCCTTCCGCCGCGGGTCCGCCACCCCCTCGAGATCCCCGGGCTCGAAGGGCTCGATCGGCCCGGTCGCGACCCTCCCTCGCCGCCACGCCTCGAGCGTCGAGCGCCACCCCGCGCCGAGCGTCGTCACGGCCCCGACGCCGGTGACCAGGACCTCCTGCCCCGCCGTCACCCCCCCTCCCGACGCAGGAGGAGGCTCGCGCAGGAGCCTCCGAAGCCGAAGGAGTTCGACATCGCGACGGCCCCTTCGAACGGGATAGGCCCCTCCCCGTCGAGCCGAAGCCCCCGGAACTCGGGGTCCGCTTCGCGGAAGCCCGCCGAGGGGGGCGCGCGCCGCTCCTCGAGGGCGAGCCACGCGAAGAGGGTCTCGAGCGCGCCTGCGGCTCCGAGCGCGTGTCCGACCGCGCCCTTGTTCGCGGACACCGCGATCCGCGCGAGGCCCTCGCCGAAGACGCGCCGCATCGCCCGGTACTCGCTCCGGTCGTTGAGGATCGTCGCCGTCCCGTGCGCGTTCAGGTGGGCGACCGCGGGCGGGGAGAGCCCGGCGTCGGCGAGGGCGGACCGCATCGCCGCCTCCGCTCCGAGCCCCTCGGGCTGGGGTTGCGTGAGGTGGTGGCCCTCGCTCGCCTCTCCGTAGCCGACGATCTCCCCGAGCGCCCTCGCCCCCCGCGCCCGCGCGTGCGACGCCGACTCGAGGACGAGGAACGCCGCGGCCTCCCCCAGGTGGAAGCCGCTGCGGGCGCGGTCGAAGGGCCGCCCCGCGTCCGCCGTGATCAGGTGGAGCGACCCGAAGCCCGCGTGCGTGTACTCGCACATCGGGTCGAACCCGCCGGCGAGGGCGAGGTCGAGGACGCGGTCCCGGATCCGATTCACCGCGAGCCCGATCGCGCTCGCCCCCGCGGCGCAGGCGTCGTTGACGTTGACGGCCGGCCCGTGGAGCGCCAGCCGCGCGGCGAGGTCTCGCGTCTGGTGGGAGGGGAGCGCCTGCAGGAGGGACGCGTAGGCCGCCCCCCCGGGGCCCCGCTCGAGGAACGAGGCGAGGAACCTCCCTCCCGATCGCATCCCGCCCAGCGTCGTCCCCGCGCACAGGCCGAAGCGCTCCCGCGCGCCCCGGGTCGTCCTCAGCCCCGCGCGCTCGAGGGCCTCCTCTCCCGCGACGAGGGCGAGCTGCGTCGCCCGGTCGAGCCCCCGCAGGTCGCGCGCCCGCGGGACCGAGCCCGGGAAGTCCGGCACCTCCGCGCAGCGCTTCACGGGATAAGGCGACGCGTCGAACGTCGTCGCGTCGGCGACGGCGGAAATCCCCTCGAACAGGGCGCGGCGGTTTGCCGGAAGCCCGACCCCGAAGGGGGAGACGACGCCGACGCCGGTGATCGTGACGGGTTCGCGCAAGCGCTTGCGACGATCTCAGGGCGGCCGAGCGCAGGATGTTATCCCCCGCACCCGAGCGGGCCACCCGTCACGGCCGCTCGAAGCGCGCCGCCTCGACCTTCGCGAGCGGCCTCACCGACGCCATCTCGTATCGCGTCGAGTCGCCGGACCGCCCGATCCACTCGAACGCCCGAGGGAGTCCGTCCTCGGCGCCGACCTCGAATCGGACCTCGCGCACGGAGCGCGCCAGCGGGTCGTCCGGTGACCGAGGACGGAGCCGCAGCGCCCGCGTCGCGACGCCCTCCTCCTCGGCGAGCTCGAAGCGCTTCTCGATCCTCGCCACCACGGAGGCGTCCGGGAGTCCAAGGAGCGGCAGGAGCCCCGCCGCTCCGGTCGGGTCGACGCCGCGGAACTCGGGCTTCTCCGTCTTCCCCCGGTAGACCTCGATCCGCTCCCCCCGCGCGAGGAGGAGGCTCCACCGCGGCTCGCGGATCTCGACGCGCAGGTTCCCGCCCCGGTCGAGGAGCATCGTCCCCCTCGAGACGATCGGCTCCTCGAGCTGGGCGACGACCTCGCGCAGCGTGAGGTCCGCCTCCATGCCGGCCCACCCCTCGGCCTTCCGGCGCATGAACTCGAGGAGCGCGCCCGCGGGACGGGTGGCCGGCGCGCTCGCGGGCCCCCGCGCCGGTTCCTCCCGCGCGGCGAGGCCGCCGAGCAGAACGAGCAGGGGCCTCCTCAGGCCGGGACCTCCCGGAGGACCGGCCGCGACGCGGCCGGCGCCTCGCCGAAGATCGGAGCGGGGGAGAAGTACTGGTCGGGGTGGGCCCGGAGGCGTCGCTCGACCACCTCGAGCGTCCGGCGCACGAGCCCCTCCACCGCCGCCGCCCGGCTCCCCCGCGAATCCTCGGGCGGCCGGATCGGCTCCTCGAAGACGACGCGGTACCTTCCGGGCCCCTCCCGCGGAACGAACGCGGGGAGAATCGGCGCGCCCGACGCGATCGCGAGCGAGGCGTACCCGCTCGGCACGAGGGTGCGCCGGCCGAGGAACGAGGCCTCGATGGCGGGCCCCCCGAGCGGCCGGTCGACGAGCAGGGCGAGGAGACCTCCGCGGCGAAGCCACTCGACCGCGCGAACCGCGGAGAGGGGATCGGTCCCCACGCTCACCGTCTCGACGCCGAGCCGGCGGCGCGTCTCGACCCGGTAGCGCTCGACCTCGTCGTCCTCGTCGACCGCACTCACGACCGCCAGGGGGAACCCGCGCCGCGCGAACGCGACCCCGCCGACCTCCCAAGCCCCGAGGTGGGCCGTCGCGACGATCACGCCGCGCTTTCCCGGCTCGAGGGCGAGGAAGCGCTCGAGCCCGTCGTACCCGGCGATGTGGCGCTCGACGCTCCCCGGGTCGACCCGGAGCACGAAGAACGTGTCGCAGAGCGTGTCGCAGTAGTTCCAGACCGTCCGCCGCGCGAGGGCGCGCCGCGCGCGCTCGTCGAGGTCGGGCCGGAGCGCCGCCAGGTTCCCGCGAATCACCGCGGCGTGCCGGGTCGGGAAGAGGACGTCGCGCGCCCCGAACGCACGGCACACGGCGTAGGAGACCCGCCGCGGGGCCCGTGCGAGGATCCATTCCCCGAGGCGGTACCAGCCGACGGTGTTGTGGGGGTGGCGGCGGAGCACGAGGGGCACAGTTTAGGAGCCTTCGCCGGACCCGGATGAGGCGGGGACGACCCCGGGGTGACCCCTCCCTCCGCGCGGACTACCTCGGGACAGAGACCCAACCGCCCCGGGGACCGGATCCCCCCCGAAAACCGCCGGGGCCCCTCGTGCGTCTGTAGCCCTGCATGGACGTCGGAGCGGGACGCGACGGCGGACCGGACGGCCACCCGCTGGCCCTGCGGTTCGAAGCCCTGCGCGACCGGCTGGCGGGGACGGCCTTCCACGTCCTCGACGACCGGCAGGACGCCCGCGAGGCGGTGCAGGAGGCGTTCGTCCGCTGCTGGCGGGGGCGCGCGGGCGCGGACGGGGTCCGCGCCCTCGACGCCTGGATCTTCTCCGTCGTCCTGAACGCGGCGAAGGACCTGCGCCGGCGGCGGACGGTCCGCCGCGCCGAGCCCTTGCCGGCGGAGGAAGCGATGCAACCGACGAGCCTCGAACCCGGACCCCTGGCCCTCGCCGAACGGCGGGAGGACGTCGCGCGCGTCCGCGCCGCGATCGGGGCGCTGCCGGAATCCGAGCGGGAGGTCTTCCTCCTCCGCGAGAACGGGGACCTCACCTTCGAGGCGATCGCTTCGCTTCTCCGCGTCCCGGTCGGGACGGCGAAGACCCGGATGCGCGCGGCGCTGCGCCGGATCCGCGAGGCGCTCGCGCCGCGCTCCGGCGCTCCGCTCCTCCTCGAAAGGATCTCCTCGCCTCCAAGGGTGCATTCATGAACGCCTGCGAAAGCACGAAGGAACTCCTCCTCGACCACCTCTACGGCGCCCTCGACGAGCCCGAGGAAACCGCCGTCCGCGACCACCTCGCCGCCTGCGAGGCGTGCCGCGCGGCCCTCGCGATGGCCCGGGAGCAGCGCGAACTCCTCGCCGAGGCCGCGCGACTGCCGGTGAACGACTTCGCGTTCACGTCGCCCCCTGCCTCCTCCCCGATCCCCATCCGATTCACCGGGTTCCGCCGCGTCGGCGCCGCCGCGGCGGCGGCGCTTCTCGGCGCGGCAGGTGTCTTCGGTTACCGCGCCCATGCCAGGGCCCAGATCCTCGCGCGCAACCCGCGCGTCTCGGTGCTCGGCCCCGTCGCCGTCCCGTCGGGCTCCCCGGCGCAGTTCCTCGTCGACGTGCGCACGCTCGACGGCGACCCGCTCCGCGCCGAGGTCTCCGGCGAGGTCCAGCGTGCCGACGGCAGGGAGACGCAGCAGGCTCTGACCGACGGGAACGGGGAGGCGCGCCTCTCCGTCAACTCGGGCTCGGGCCGGCCGGGGGAGCAGATGCTCGTCGGCTTCCGCGTGAAGACTCCCGACGGGATCGAACGCCACGGCTCGACGATGCTCGTCCGCGACGCGACGCGGCTCCTCGCTCGGGTCGGCACCGACAAGCCGCTCTACCGGCCCGGCGAGCCCGTCCGCGTCCGGGCCGTCGCGCTCGAGCGCTTCCGCCTGACGCCCGCCGGCGACCTCCCCGTCCGCTTCCAGGTCTTCGACCCACGTGGGTCGCTCCTCGCCGACCCGACCGTCCCTGCGATCGCCGGGGTCGGGGCGTGGACGTGGCCGATCCCCGACGGCGCCGCGGGCGGCGAGTACCGGGTCGTCCTGACCGGCGATCCGGGCGGCTTCGAGACGTTCCCGAAGACGGAGCGCAAGTTCGTCGTCCGCTCCTACCGCGTGCCGCGGATCAAGGGGGACATCGACTTCGACCGCGACGCCTACGGGCCCGGCGCGACCGGCGAGGCGACGGTCTCCGTCGAGCGCGCCGAGGGGGGCGTTCCGAGGGGGGCCGCGCTCGACGCGATCGTCACGGTCGACGGGAAGGAGGACTCCCGAGAAACGCTCGCGCTCCCCGACACCGGCAACGCGAAGGTCCGCTTCACTCTCCCGAAGGAGATCGAGCAGGGTCGCGGCACCCTCACGGTGGTCGTCCGCGACGGAGGGAACGTCGAGACCCTCGCGAAGACGCTCCCGATCGTGATCGACCGCCTCGACGTCGCCTTCTTCCCGGAGGGAGGCGACCTCGTCGCGGGCCTTCCCTCTCGCGTCTACTTCAGCGTCCGCGACCCCAAGGACGAGCCCGCCGACCTCGAGGCCGAGGTCGTCGACTCCCGCGGTCGCGAGGTCGCCGAGGCGAAGGTCGAGGACCTCGGGAGAGGCCGGTTCGAGCTCACCCCGAAGGCCGGGGAGACCTACCGCCTCGTCGCGCGCCGACCCGAGAGGGTCGAGCTCCGGGCTGCGTTCCCCGCGGTCAATGACCGCGGCGTCGTCGTGCGGGCCCTGGACGACGTCACGCCTCCGGGGGCTCCGCTCCGTCTCGAGGTCGCCTCGACCGAGTCGGGCCGCCACGACGTCGCCGCCTACTGCCGCGGCGTCCTCGTCGCGCAGGACACGGTGAGGTTCGCGGCGGGGGAGTCCCGCGAGGTCGCTCTCCGCGCGAACGCGGACGTCGGCGGCGTCTTCCGCGTGACGGTGTTCGATCCCGCCGGAAGCCCGCGAGCGGAGCGCCTGGTCTCGGTCGAGCCCCCGCACCGGGTCGACCTCGAGATCCGGCCTTCGGTCGCGGCCGCCTCGCCCGGCGACACGGTCAAGGTCGACCTCCTCGCCCGCGACGAGAACGGGCGTCCCGCGCGCGCGGTGCTCGGCGTCGGAGTCGTCGACGACGCCGTCGTCTCCCTCGCGAAGGACGAGGACACCCCCTCGCTTCCGATGCACTTCCTCCTCGGTCTCGAGGTCGAGGAGCTCGAGAAGGTCGACGTCTTCGCGCGCGGCCCGAATGCCGCCCGCGCCGTCGATCGGCTCCTCGGCGTTCAGGGCTGGCGGCACTTCGCCTGGCGCGAGCCGGCGGCCTTCTTGGCGAACAACGCCGAGAAGGGCCCCAGGGTGGTCGTCGCCTCGGCCGTCGACACGCCCCAGCGGTCAGACAACGAGGCCGAGGTGCGGATCGCCGTCGAGGCGGGGATGAGCCAGGTCGACGAGAGGCTGCGCCGCAGGGCTGGAGTGCTGGCCATCGCGGGCGGGATCGTCTTCGGACTGGTGCGGCTCGTCTCCGGGCTCGCCGCGCGGCGGCCCCTCCGCGTCGGCACGGCTCTGGCGGGCGGGACGCTGGCAGTCCTTCTCGGGATCACCCTCAACCCGGGGGGCTTCGAGGAGCGCCCGGCCGTCGTCGGAGGACTCCCCGGAAACCTTCGATTCGAAGCGCCCGTCGTGGCCGTCGCCAATGCAGCTCAGCGACCCGGGAGCGACGGTTTCAGGAGTTCCTGGACGAGTTTCTTCGCGGGGGAATCTCAATCCCCAAGCCCGGGGGGAGCCTGGGGGTCAGGGGGCGCGAATCTCCTAGTCCTCCGTGCAGACAGGCCCGTCGTGGAGTTCTTCCAGGACGCCATCGCCGGGCCGCCGGAGATGCGCGCGAACCTCTGGCGCTTCGAAGAACCGAACGAAGACCTAGAACTTGCCGCTGGGAGAGACGACTTCATTGTGGGGCGCCGCATGCCCGGACCCACGGCCCCGGGGCATGCCCGGTTCCTCGCGCGCGAGTACGCGCACCGGAAGCGACCGAATCACGACGGCTCGCGGCAGGACTTCACGGAGGTCCTCTACTGGAACCCGAACCTGGTCACAGGGGAGGACGGAAAGGCGCACTTCGAGTTCGACACCTCGGACTCGGTGACGACCTTCGCCGTCGGCGTCGAGGCCCACGACGCGCGCGGGGCCCTGGCCGCTGAGTCCGGCGAGTTCCGCAACCGGATCCCCTTCTTCCTCGAGCCGAAGGTGCCCGTCGCCCTCTCGGCGGGCGACCGCCTCCTCCTCCCCGTCGTCGCGGCGAACGACACGGACGCGGCAGCGGACGTCCAAGTCGGCCTTGAGATTGCCGGCGACTTCCTCCGCCTCGACGGCCAGGCCGGGCGCACCGTTCGCGTCGAGGCCGGGAATCGCGGGCGGGCGATCTTCGAGCTGCAGGCCGGTCACGGTCGAGGCAACGCCGGCCTGACCTTTACGGGCCGCGACCCACGTGGGTTCCAGGATCGGAGCGTCCGGTCGATCCCGATCGTCCCGCGCGGCTACCCGATCGAGATCGCCCGCGGCGGAACGCTCGAGAAGCGCGACGCGGCGACGATCTCGCTCCCCGTCGATCTCGACCGGACGACCCTCTCCGG
The DNA here is from genome assembly GCA_035695825.1 of Planctomycetota bacterium. Classification (GTDB taxonomy): domain Bacteria; phylum Planctomycetota; class UBA1135; order UBA1135; family JAKEFM01; genus JAKEFM01. The sequence goes on from DASRRH010000029.1 coordinate 62,977, forward strand.
TTCGCTCCGGCTCTACCCCTCGGTGCTCTCAACCCTCGTCGACGGGCTCGACGCGATGCTCCAGCAGCCGGGCGGGTGCTTCGAGCAGGCCTCCTCGAGCAACTACCCGAACGTCCTCGTCCTCACCTACCTCGCCGAGCAGGAGGCCGCCGCCCCCGAAGTCGCCCGCCGCGCGAAGGACCTCCTCGCGAAGGGGTACGGCCTGCTCGCCGGCTACGAGTGCAAGCAGCGCGGGTACGAGTGGTTCGGCGGCGATCCGGGCCACGAGGCGCTCTCGGCCTACGGCCTGATGGAGTTCGCCGACATGTCGCGGGTGCACGCGGTCGACGCCGCGATGGTCGCCCGGACGCGCGACTGGCTGCTCGCTCGCCGCGACGGCAAGGGAGGCTTCCTCCGAAATGACCGAGCCCTCGACTCCTTCGGCCGGGCGCCGGCCGACCTGACCGACGCCTACATCGTCTGGGCGGTCACCGAGGCGGACGCGGGCATCGACCTCGCGAGGGAGATCGCCTCCGTCGAGGAGCGCGCGCGGGCGAGCGACGACCCTTACCTCGTCGCGCTCGCCGCGAACGCCCTCGCGAACCGCAATGCGCCCGGGGCGAAGACGCTCCTCGACCGGCTCGCCTCGATGCAAGCCGAGGACGGCCGGCTCGCCGGGAAGAGGACGTCGATCACCTCGAGCACCGGGCCGAACCTCGACGTCGAGACGACCGCGCTCGCGGCGATGGCCTTCGTCACGGATCCCGCCCGACTCCCGAACGCCGAGCAGGCGGTGCGGTGGCTCGTCGCGCAACGGCAGGGGGGACGGTTCGGGGCGACGCAGGCGACGATCCTCGCGCTGCGGGCGCTCGTCGAGCACGGGCGGGCCACTCGCCGGACGGCGTGCGACCACGACCTCAAGGTGACAGTGAACGGCCGGACGGTGGCGACCCGTCACGTCCCGGCCGGATCGCCCGGCGCCGTCTCCTTCGAGCGCGAGATGCTTGAGGCGCTTGTCCCGGGCGAGAACCGCGTCGAGATCGAGACGACGGGCGCCGAGACGCTCCCCTGGGCGATCGCGCTGCGCTACCACACGAACGCCCCGCCGAGCGATCCGGGCTGCGCCGTCGAGATCTCGACGGCGCTCGACCGCGAGGTCGTCGCCGAGGGGGAGACGGCGCGGATGGATGTCACGCTGCGAAACCGCCGGGCCGAGGGAGTGCCGATGACGCTCGTCCGGATCGGCCTCCCCGCAGGCCTCGAGCCGCGGCCCGACCAGTTGAAAGAGTGGAAGGAGCAGGGGCTCGTCGACGCGTACGAGACGCGACCGCGCGAGGTGACCCTCTACTACCGCGGCCTGGCCCCCTCGGCTGAGAAGCGGCTCGCGCTCGACCTCGTCGCCGCGATCCCGGGCGAGTTCGAGGGTCCCGCGACGAGCGCGTACCTCTACTACTCGGACGACAGGAAGGCCTGGGCCGCGCCCGCGCGCGTGCGGATCGATCCGGCGGGAGTGCGGTGAACCGAACCTACTTCGCCGGCCGCGAGACCGCGAAGACGCGGTGATCGAGGCCCCGGAAGAGGACCTGCTTCTCGATGGTCATCCCGATCCGCATCGCGACCCGACGAGAGGGGAGGTTCTCCGGCCTCACGAGAGAGATCACCCTCGGTTTCCCCAGGACGGCGAAGGCGTGGTCCCGAGTGGCGAGCGCCGCCTCCGCCGCAAAGCCCCTCCGCCAGGACGGCCGGTGGATCAGGTAGCCGATCTCGGGCTCCCGTACCCCTTCGACCTCCTGGATGGAGAGGCCGACCTGCCCCACGGGGTGGCCGGAGGCTTTCTCGACGACGAGCCAGAGCCCATGTCCGTCCCTCTCGTAGCGGTCGATCTGCCGGCGCACCCATGCCTCGGACTCCTCGCGGGAGAGCGGCTTGGGGTAGAAGCGCATCCCCTCCGGGTCGCCGAGCATCCCGGCGACGAAGTCGAGGTCCCCGAGCGTCATCTCCCGGAGGGCGAGCCGGGGAGTCTCGAGGACGGCGGCCTGGAAACGATTCCGCGCCACGGAACCGGGTCGGATTCTCACCCCGAGCCGCGAGGGGATCGACCCCCCCCGAGCGCCGCCTTCCCCCGAGGACCGGTGCCGAGTACCGCGGGAACGAGGAGGAGGGCCGCCGCGAGCGCGAAGGCGACCCCGACGGCCGCGGCCAGGCCGAGGTCGCGCAGGGCGGGATGCACGGAGAAGACGAGGGTTCCGAAGCCGAGGATGGTCGTGAGGCCGCTCGTGAGGAGGGCGCGGGCGCTCTCCGCCAACGCCTCGGCCGCGTCGCCGTCGCGGCGGAAGCGCAGCCAGAGGTGGATGCCGTAGTCGTCGGCCATCCCGGTGAGGAGGGGGAAGACGGCGAGGTTTCCGACGGTGATGCCGCGGCCCGCGAGCCGCAGCGCCGCCGCCGCGCCGAGGGCCGAGGCCGCGATCGGGACGAGGCTCACGAGGACGCCGGGGACGCTCCGGATCGTGGCGGCGAGGATCGCGAGGAGGAGGAGGAGCGCGAAGGCTCCGAGCCGGTTGAGGTCCGTGGTGACGAGATCCCCGAGGCGCCCTCGCAAGACGGGGAGACCGGTCACGACCACGCCCTCTCCAGCCGCGGCGCGGACGCGCGCGATCGTCTCGACGACCAGGGACGGGTCCTCGGGGTACACCGTCGTCGCGAGCCGGATCCGCCCCTCACGCGACGAGATCGACCCGTCGAGCGTGGGGCCGAGGCCCGCCTCCCGCCACTCCTCCGGACCGGGAGCCGGCTTTCCGAGGTCCTCGAGCAGGCGGCGGAGGCGCCCGGCCTGCTCCTCGGCGTAGGCCTCCCGGAATCCGGCGGCCCGCAGCGCTCCCTTCCACTCCCGGGACGCCTCGACCGGACCGACGTCCGCGAGGGCGGCACGGGCGCGACCGGCCGTCTCCCGGGAGACCAGGAAGAACCGGAGCGACTGGATCCGGAACTCCCCCGGCCCTCCCCCCGCCGCGGCGAGCCGTTCGAAGAGGGCGTCGTTCGTCCGGATCGCCTCCTCGAGGGTCGACGCCTCGGCGACGAGCACGAGGGGCTCGACGACGTTGCCGAACCGCGCGAGGACGCGATCCTGCTCGGCGAAGGCGGGAAGGTCGGGTCGCAGCGTCTCGGTTCCCGTCCGCACCTCGAGCCCGGCGGCGAGCCACGCGCACGCGAGGAGGAAGACGACCCCGCTCGCGCGCACGAGGGCCCGGTGCCGCACGAGGGCCTCCCCGAGCCGCCTCGCCGGGCCGCGCGCGGGGTCGGGCGCCGCGCGGCCGCACCGGCCGAGCCAGGCCGGGAGGACGAGGAGCGAGCTCGCGCAGGCGAGCGAAACGCCGACGGCGAGGAGCACGCCGAACTCGGCGTACCCGCGGAAGGAGGAGAAGAGGAGAACGGCGAACGCCCCGGCCGTCGTGGCGGCCGAGACGAGGAGGCCGCGCGCGATCCCGCCCGTGGCCGCCGCGACCGCCTGCAGGGGAGAGAGCCCCGACTCGAGACCGTGGGCGTACGCGTTCGATACGTGCAGGCCGAAGTTGATCCCGAGACCGACGAGCGCGGAGGCGAAACCGACGGAGACGACGTGGATCTCCCCGAAGACGGCTCCCGCCACGCCCGCCGTCCAGACGACGGCGAGGACCAAGGCCGCTCCGACCGAGAGGAGGAGGCGGACCCCCCGGAAGAGGAGCCCGGCGACGACGTGGACCGCGACGAGAGCGACGAGGCCGTTGCCGACGAGGTCGAAGCGCATGCGGGCGGAGGCCTCGGCGGCGATCGGATAAGCGCCCGCGAGGGCGAGGGTGAGCCCCGAGCCGCCGAGCGCCGCCGCGAAGCGTTCCCTCGTCGCCCGGACGATCTCCTCCGAGAAGGCGACGTCCTCGGGAGGTCGCTCGGCGAGCGCGACGGCAAGGCGCATTCGTCCGTCCTCGGAGAGGAGCGGAACCGACCCGTCGGCGCCCGGCGGAGAGAACCCCGCCCGCGGACGGTGCGCCACGAAGGAGAGGGCGAGCTCGCGCAGGCCCAGGGGATCGGCGAGCACCCACTCACGCGACGCCGCCGCGTCCGCGTCGCCGAGCCGCGCCTTCGCCTCGGCCGCCGCCGCGCGAAGACCCTCGGGCTCGAGCCGCTGGCGGAGGCGGGCCAGGGCCTCCTGAGGCAGGAGGCGGAGGAGGTCCCCCCCGGCCATCCGTCGGAGGACTCCGGCCGGGATCCCCGCCTCGACCGAACGCACGCCCGGCAGCGCGCCGAGTCCCGCGAAGAAGGCTTCGACCTTCGCCCCTGCGGAGGAGAGCGCGGCCGCGGAATCGGCCTCGACCGCGACGAGCAGGCGGCGCGCGAAGCCGAAGTCCTCGACCGCGTCCCGGAACTCCCGCACCGAGGGATCGGAGACCGGCAGGAGCGCGAGGAGATCGGTACCGAGCCGGAGCCGCGCGACCCCGACCAGCGCGACGGCGGTCGCCAGCAGGGCGAAGAGGGTCGTCCGCCCGGGTCTCCGGGCCGCCGCCGCGAGCCGGTCGCTCACGCGGCCGGCTCCCGAGGCCCGCGGACGGTCATCCCCGGCGGATCGCGCGGAACTCCGCCCGCGTCAGGAAAGGCACGAGCGAGAGGAACTGTCCGAGCGCCGGCCCCGGATCGCGCCACGACTCGACGTCGTAGTGGGCGCCGCGGAACCGGAAGAAGGGGGGATCGAGCCGCCAGCGATCGGGATTGCGCAGGAAGTGGAGCGCGTCCCCCGGGAAGAGGAAACGGCAGCGCACCCCGACGCGGTAGGTCCGGACGGGGGCGGGATCGACTCCGCGCGCGAGCTCGTGGCAGAGGAGCGGCACGTTCACCCCGGCGCGGACGGCGAGGGCGAGGGAGCCCCAGAAGCGCGGGTTCACCTCGAGCAGGAGCGGCTCGCCCGTCGAGGGGTCCTCGAGGAACTCGCAGTGCGCGGGCCCGACCCATCCCGCGGCGCGCAGCAGCGCGATCGATCGAGCGATCGCCTCGGGGTGCTCGATCGTTTCGCGCAGCGTCCCCGGCCCGCCGTCGACCGGGTATTGGCGGAGCCGCCGATAGGCGACCGCCGCGAGCGCCCCCCCGTCGCGTCCGAGGACGCAGCCGACTCCGATCGCGCGCCCGGCCGGCGCCACGCGCTCCTGGACGACGCACGCGCCCCGCCTCGCTTCGATCGCGCGGATCGCGGCCGGGACGTCCTGGCGGCGCTCGACGTAGCGGCGTCCGCGCGAGCCCGAGCCGACGCGCGGTTTGACGACAAAGGGGGGGCGCAACGCGGCGAGCCGCGGGTCCTCCGGACCGAGCGCAGGCACGGTCCGGGGAGCGGGGATCCCGAGCGAGGAGGCGAGCTCCAGCGCGCGGGCCTTGTCGCGCAGCCGTCCGACGACCCCCGGTTCCGGGAAGGGCACGCCACAGCCGCGCGGGAGCGCGGCCCGGATGCGCAGGCAGAGGTCGAGCGTCGCGTCCTCCATCGGGAGGATCGAGGAGAGTCGCAGTTCCCCGGCCGTTTCGACGAGCCAGGCGCCGAAACGCTCCGGCGCCGAGACGGGCGAGGGGTAGCGCAGCCTCCGGCGCGCGAACCGCGAGAAGGCCGCCGCATTCAGCCGCGAGACCTCGCCGACCGCGACGGGGACGCGCGCCTCGCCGAGGCCTCGGACGGCGGCAAGCGCTTTGCGCCAGATTCCGTCCGTGACGAGGGAACCCCCCTCACGCATCGGGGTCCCCTTCCTTCAGGTCGTCCGTCGCTCCGGGCTCGAACGTCTCGGGTCTCGGCGCGCCGGGCTCGACCGCCTCGATCCGGACTTCGATCCGCTCCCGCAGCCGCAGCCCGTGGATCACCATCCGCCCCGGGACCGATCCCTCCCCTTCCTGCTCGATCCACACGCCGGGGAGTTCCCGGCGCCGCAGCCGGAGCGTCCCCGGCTCGAACGCGTAGACGTTTTCTCCGTCGACGCCGAGGACCTCCTCCTCGGTCCGGGCGAGCGACAGCCGGGCGGGGAGGCCCGCGCAGAGATCGAAGGCGAGGAGGAGGTCGCGCGCGACGAGGACCGGCGTCGGCCCCTTCGCCTCGAGGAGGCTCCGCCGGTAGAGGATCGCCTCGGGGGTCGTCACGATCGCCCAGAGGAGCCCCTCGACCGATCCCGCCTTGAGGACCGTCCCGAACGGCTGCCGCAGGAGCACGAACGCGCGACCGGGCGCCGCAGCCGCGATGAAGTCCATGGTCCGGCGCCGGGTGAGCGCGAGGAAGAAGTCTCCCTCGATCGCGACCGTGCCGACCGCGCGGTAGCCCGCGGGGGGGGGGTTCGCCGCGCGGACGGCGCGCTCGAGATCGGCGACCTCGGATTCCGGGACCGGCACGGGAGCGGCGCGGCAGGACGCGGCGCCGAGGAGCCAGGGGAGCAGGAAGGGAGCGCGGTTCACGGCCCGCGCTTCCGCCCGAGGGCGGAGTAGGAGAGGCCCGGGAGAATCCATCGACCCCCGCTCGCGCGGAACACCGCCTCGCCACCCCCCTCCGCGACGGCCGAGAACGCCCTGCGGGGCAGGCCGCCGAAGCGGGTCGCCCCGCCGACGAACGCCTCCACCGGTCCGAATCCCGCCTCGGCGAGGAGGCGCCGGAGCACGGCGGGCGCATAGTCGAACAGGTGGGCGGGCATGTCGTAGAGCCGGTTCGGTACGCGCAGCCACCCGAGCGCGCGCTTGAGCGGGGCGGTGTGGGGGACGCGAAGGAGGAGCACGCCTCGCGGAACGAGCGCCGCGAACGCCGCGCGGAGGAATGCGAGCGGATCGCGCACGTGCTCGAGGACGTAGAAGGCCGTGATCGCGTGCAGAGGCGGGGCCCCGCGCAGGTCCTCGGGGAACAGGCCGGGCCACAGGGTCGCGCGCCTCAGCCTCGCCCGCGCGCGCTCGCCCGCGCGCGGCGAGGGGTCGATGCCGAAGGGCTCCCAGCCGCGGCGCTCCATCGTCTCGAGGAAGCGCCCGAACCCGCAGCCGACGTCGAGGACCCGCCCCGGCCCTCCGACGGCTCCTTCGACCCGCCGGGCGGCGTCCTCGAAGACCGCCTCCATCGCCCGGTCCCACTCGTCGGCCTCGCCTTCTCCGTCGGGGAGGTAACGCGTGTAGAGTTGCGCCACCCCTTCGGCCGTCGGACGCGGACTCACGTACCGCAGGCCGCAGCGCGGGCAGCGAAGCATCCGGTAGCCGCCCTCCCGGTGCTCCGGGACGCCGCCGTCCCGGCCGCACAGGGCGCAGCCAACCTCCTCGAGAGGGAGGGACTCGCGACTGTGATCCCGGAGAAGCAAGCACGAGCTCGGCGGTTCGAGCCCGCGCGTTTTTAGGGACGCGCCCGAAGGGTGTCCAGCGCCCCCGCCGGGACCGCGGCCTCCGGCCCCCGACGCGACGCGCTCCTCGTCGTCCTCCCGATGAGCGCGTCGGCCGCGCTCCTCCTCCTCTACGTCCGCCAGCTCTCCGCCCTCCTCTCGCCGGCCGCGTTCGGCGAGGCCGGCTCGCTCCTCTCGGTCCTCCTCGCCGCTTCCCTTCCCTTCGGCGCGGTGCAGGCCGCGATCGCCCGCGCCGTCGCCGAACGCCGCGAGTCCGGCGACGCCGAGGGGGAAGCCCGGGCCCTGGCGGGGGGGGCGCGCCTCGCGCTTCGGACGGCGGCGGGGGGGGCGCTGATCCTCGGGGTCGGCTACCTTGCGTTCCTGCTCCTCGGAGAGTCGAGGCTCTCCGGTCACGCCGCCGTCCGGATCCGCTCCGCGGACAGCGGTTCCTCCCTTCACCGGCTCACCCGCCCGGCCTGCATCGCGGCCTCCGGAGCAGCTCTCGCCCTGTACCACGCGGCGCTCGGCACCCTCCTCGGCCGCCGCGACCTCGTCCCGTTCGGGCTCGCCGCCGTGGCGGAGCCGGCGCTTCGCATCCTCGTGCTCCGCGCCCTCTCCGCTCCCGAACCCGACGCCGCCCTCGCCGTGGCGACCTGCATCCCCACGGCGGGGGGGATCGGCGCGCTCGTTCTCCGCCGGGCGTCTTGCGCGAGGGAGCCCGCCCGCATTCCCCTCGCGTTCCGGCACGCGCTCGGCCTCGCGGCCTACGGGGCGGCGGCCTATTCGGCTCCCCTCCTCGCCGCCGCGCGCCTCGAGGATCCCGACGAGGTCGGCCGCTTCTTCGCCGCCTCCCACGTCGGCCGGTTCCTGATCACGCTCCCGCTCCCCTTCGCGATGGCGCTCGTCCGCCGGGTCGCGGAGCGCCGCGCTGCGGGGCGCTCCGCGGCCCCGCCGTTCTGGATCACGACGGGCTTCCTCCTCGTCACCCTCCTCTGGATCCTCGGAAACCTCGCCTTCTTCCCCGGGTGGTTTCTCGCCCTCCTCCTCGAACCCGGTCGATACGTCGAGGCCACGCCTCACCTCCTGCCGCTCGGAATCGGGAGCGCGATCTACGGCCTCCTGCAACTCCCCTTGTTCCTCGGGATCTCGCTCGGGAAGACGGGCGCGGTGGGCCTCGTCGGGTGCCTCGATGCGGCCCTACTCCTCTGCGCCGCAGCGGGCCCCGCCACCTGGGGCGGAATCGTCGCGGCCTGGGCGTGGGGAGGCGCCGCCGCCCTCGCCGTCGCAACCCTCCTCGCGATGCGCTGGCTGAGGGGAGCTGATAGGGCCCGACCCTGATCGACGGCGCGGACGCCCGGCGTCCGTGGTCGGATCGGAACCCGGCCGGTACGCTGGATCTCGAGAGGGACGGGAGAGATGAATCGCCCCTGGAAGCACGTCCGCGTCGCTGCCGACGTCCTCGCGATCCCGAGCCTAGTGAGCGAGGAAGAGCTCCGCTACCTCACCTGGCTAACGGGGGAGGCGTTCGCGAGTCGAGGAGCGGTCGTCGACCTCGGGACCTGGCTCGGAGCGAGCACGGCGGCCCTCGCGGACGGGTTGCGCCGGAGCGGCCGTCCGGGCCGCGTGCAGGGTCTCGACCTCTTCGCGTGGCGCCGCGGGTACATGGAGGAGACCGCGCCCCTCGACTTGCCGGAGGGAGCAGACTTCGAGCCGCACTTCCGGCGGTACACGGCTCCCCTCGCCGCGTGGATCGACGTTCGCAAGGCGGATCTCCTCTCGACCCGCTGGGAAGGGGGGGAGATCGAGATCCTCTTCGTCGACGCGGCGAAGTCGTGGGAACTCACGAAGGCCTTCCTCGCGGAGTTCGGGCCCCACCTGGTCCCGGGGGAGTCTCGCGTCGTGCTCCAGGACTACCGGCACTGGTACACGCACTGGCTCCCGCTCGTCTTCGAGAGCCGCCCCGACGAGTGGGAGGAAGTGGAGAGCGTGGAGCGCGGGACGACGGTCACCTTCCGGCCCCTGCGCCCGCTCACGCGAGGCGGCGAGCTCGCGCGCCCCTGCTCGGAGGAGAGCTTCGCGATGGCCTCCGCGCGCGCGATCTTCGGACGCCGCATGGAGCGGGAGGGGGGGAGGAACGGCGCCTGGCTCGCTCTCGGGCTCTATCGCAAGGCGCTGATCGAGGACTCCCGCGAGGAAGCGAAGGCGCTCCGCGAGGGGCGATGGGTCGAGTTCCTCGCGCACGGCTTCGCCGACGACCTCCTCGACTTGGAGCTCCTCACGCTCCCCGCGCTCCAGCGGGGGTGGCAGCGCTTCGACGAGGGCGCGTACGAGGAGGCAAGCGCCCTCGCGCGGGAGTGTCTGCCGGGCGGAGAAGGGCCCCACCGTGCGCAGGACCTCCTCGCGTGCGCCTCGATGCATCTCGGTCGCCTCGCGGAGGCGGAGGACGCGCTCGAGAGGCTCCTCCGCGCCGCCCCGGGATGCGCGCGCGCCCTCCTCCGTCGCGCGCAGCTGAGGATCGCGCAGGGGCGTTTCCCCGAGGCGGAGCCCGACCTCCTCGAGGCCGTCCGCAGGGGCGGAGAACGCGCCGGGTTCCTCCGGTACGCCCTCGCGGTCGTCGAGCAATTGTTCCGCGCCGGGGCGGACCCCGAGCGCATCCCCCTCCTCTACGGCGAGCTCGCGGCGCTCGTCCCCGGGTCTCCGGAGGTGCGGGCCTCGATGGCGACGACGCGGAGCCGCTAGCCGATCGGCTCGATCGAGCGCCCGAGCGCGAGGATCCCAAAGGAGGTCCCGTAGGGCTTCGTGTGGGAGGAGATCCAGAAGTCCCACATCCCCCCGTCCCCCTCCTGCGTCTTCAGGATCTCCCGCTGGAGCCTCCCCCAGTACGCGGCCCGCTCGGCGGCCGGGAGGGTCGCGATCAGCTCGGCGGCGTAGTAATGGCCGAAGAGGTAGAAGTAGCCCGAATTGAAGTAGTAGGCCTCGTGGGGGATCGGCTTGTGGAGGGCGACGTCGAGGAACCGGTGGTGCTCGAAGAAGAGCTCGAGGCCGCGCCGGCGCTCCTCGACGGGGACGGCCTCCCCCGCGCGGAGGAGAGCGAGGTTGCAGACCTGGATGCGGGAGAGGGAGCCCTTCACCTCGTCGATCCACTCCATCCCCCGGGAGTAGGGGATCGCCATCACGCTGTAGGAGTACGCCCCGCTCGGGAGCCGGCAGCGCTTGACCGCGCGGACGGATCCCTCCATCACCTTCTCGGGGACGGCAAATCCGGCCTTCCTCGCGTCGGCGAGCGCGATCACTCCCGCCGCCGTCGTGAAGGAGGTGGCCCACTCGGGGCGCCAGGCCGCCTCCGCGTCGGCGTAGTAGCCCCACCCCCCGTTCGGGGACTGGTAGCGGGCCATCCCGTCGAGGAACTTCGCCCCGGCCGCGCGCATCGCGTCGCGCTTGGGGGAGCCCGCGAAGCGCGGGGAGAGGAGGGCGCGGGAGAGGCCGTCGAGGCCGTAGATGAAGCCCCAGGCGTTGTCGATGTCCCAGTCGGCGGGGCGGTCGAGGTCGGCGTTCGCGACGAGGTAGTCGAGGCCCCGCTCGAGAGCGGAGGCCGCCTGCGGCTCCTCGCCGAGCTCGAGGAGCGCGACGCAGACGAGCCCGGTCGTCGCGACGGCCCAGGCGTGGTGGGTTTCGGGGTTCGCGAAGGAGTCGGTGAAGGTCTTGTTGCGGGGGCCGCCCCAGGACCCGTCCTTGTTCTGCTCCCGGAGGATCAGCGCGAGCCCGCGGTCGATCCCTTCACGGACCTCCTCGTGGGTCGGGAGGGCGGCGGCCTTCGGTGCCTGCGGCGCGGCGAGCGCGGCGAGAAGGGGGAGCGCGTTCATCGGGTCGATCCTCCGGGGGTCACTCGGGGGACCCAAGCCCGCCCGGTTCGGTCACCGTCACCTTCTGGTCCGCGGGCAGGTCGCGCAAGACCTGCGTCCGCCCCGAGGGCCAAACGACCGTGAGCTCATCGACGCCGGTCGCATGGTCGAGGCCGAAATGGACGATCGGGCTCGAGCACGAGAGGTAGCCGGAGCCCGCGCGCGCCTCGCGCACCTGGCGGCGCTCCCCCGTCCGGACGAGGACCTTCGCCCCGATCCCCTGGCGGTTCGAGGTCGTGCCGACGAGGGAGACGGCGAGCCAGTGGCGCCGGGGCGTCCGGTTGTGAAGGAGGACGGGGGGAGCCATCCAGTTCCGGAGGAAGAGGTCGAGGCGGCCGTCGTTGTCGGCGTCGAAGACGAGGACCGACCGCCCGTCCTCGGAGCGGTCCGCGCCGAAGGTGTATCCGGCGTCGACGAATCGCCCGGACCCGTCGTTGAGGAAGAGCGGCTTCCGCTCCCCGCCGTGGAGGGAGACGCGCCGCCCCTCGCGGCGGAGCCTCTCCCCGTCGAGGCCGGCCGCGCTCGCGAGGAGGTAGAGGTCCCCGGTCGCGAAGCCGCGCATCTGGTCCGCGAGCGTCCCGACCGACTCGAAGAGCCAGGCCCCGATGTCGGGCGTGTCCCCCGAGTACTGGCCGTTCGCGACGTAGACGTCGAGGTCGCCGTCGTCGTCGACGTCGAGGAGGTTGCAGCCCCAGGCCCACCCCGCGATCCGCCCGCCGCGCTCCTCGGCCTGCAGCCGGAAGGTCCCATCCGGCTGCTGGAGGATCAGGGCGTTCCCCGACAGCATCTCCCGGAACGTCTTGACGACGGCGGGTCGGATCGCCTCCCATCGGAGGTACCAGGGCACCGGAAGCGGCCAGCCGGGGGAGGTCGCCATCCAGGCGACGGGAGAGAACATTTCGGAGACGTAGACGTCGGGGCGGAGGTCCCCGTCGACGTCGCCGAGGTCCACCCCCATGCCGTTGCCCCGGTTCTCCGCCCCGAGGCGCTCGGCGACGTCCTCGAACGTCCCGTCCCGGCGGTTGCGGTAGAGGGCGTTCGTCGAGAAGTCGTTCGCGACGTAGAGGTCGGGCCAGGCGTCGCCGTCGAGGTCCCCCCAGGCGACCGCGTGGGTCCAGCGCGGGTCGGCGACGCCGGCCGCCTCGGAGACGTCCGTGAATCGGAAGAAGCCGTCGTTCCGGAGGAGGCGGTTCTTCTCGCCGTTGCGCGCGGCGTGGAGGGGCCAGGGAGAGGCCTTCAAGAAGTCGCCGAGGCACCCGACGTAGAGGTCGAGGTCCCCGTCGCGGTCGTAGTCGCCGGCGGCGATCGAGGTTGGGTGGCCGAGCGGGGGGAGGTTCGCCCGCGCGGTGACGTCCGCGAACTTCCCGTTCCCGTCGTTGCGGAGCAAGCGGGGGGTCGCCCCGAAGCGTCCGACGACGAGGTCGACGCGCCCGTCGTTGTCGAGGTCGGCGGCGCAAATGCCCGTCGCGAGCGTGCCGTCCTCGGGGAGGGGCGCCCACCCCTCCACTTTCTCGAAGCGCAGGTCGCCGCGATTGCGCCACAGCTCGACGCCGCGCGCCGTGCCGAGGAGGAGGTCCTCGAGACCGTCCCCGTCGAAATCGAGGACGGCCCCGCCGACCCCGAGGGAGAACCGGCCCGCCTCGGCCGTCCCCGGGGGGGGAGCCGCCATCGGCGCGCCGGCGTCCCGCAGCCCCGCGGCCGCGGTCGCGTCCGCGAAGTAGGTGGTGGGCGAGCGGAACGCCCGCTCGGCCCCGGCTCGGACCCGGAGGATCGCCCAGCGGCCGGCGGCCTCGGCCACGTCCATTTCGAGGGGGACCTCGACCGTCGCGCGCGTCCCCCCCGCCTCGAGGCCGCAGACGCGGAGAATCCCGACGAGCGTCGATCGGCCGGCGTCCATCGGGTCGACGATCCGGTCCCGGATCCAGAGGCGCGCGTCCTCGATCGACTGGAAGGACTCGCCGACCCGGAGGATCGGCGAGCCCGCGGCCGCCTCCGCCGCGTGCATCGCGGCGAGCCCCTCCAGATCCTTCGCGACGACGCGCCGGGGGAGCTCGCGGCCGAAGGCCGCGTCGATCGCGTTGATCCGGCGGAGCTCCGCAACGTCCCACGTCGCCGAGGCGCAGCCGGGGCCGAGGAGGAGGAACGCCGCGCAGGTGCGTTGCGAGTTCACGTGGAAACCGCCTCCGAGGGAGGGGGGATTGTAGGTTCGAGCCCCGCAGGCCCGAACGAGCGGGAGGCCCCGCCCTCGATCCACCCCCTCGGGGACGGCGCCGCGCATCGTAGGATTCGCCCCGTGAGGGTCCCGCCCGAGCATCCGGGGCTCGTCCCCCTCCTCGCCCTCCTCGGCGCCGTCTCCTGCGCCTCCCGGGAGCGCTACCTCGCCCGCCTCGAAGTGGTGAAGGAAGTCGACGCCGCCGCCCGGGCCTGGAAGGGGGAGGCGGCGCGCCTCGCCGCAAGACCGGGCGAGCGGATCGACTGGACCGAGGTGGAGGTCCTCGACGCGGACGCCCGCGGCGCCCCGATCCCAGCGCAAGCCCGGGTGACGTCGGGGATCACCCGCCCCGACGGCTCGCGCGCGACGCGGGAGCAAGCCTTCGAGATCGAACTGCGCCGCTCGGCCCTCGACGGACGGCTCGAACTGATCGCGGGGCGCGAGACCGAGCGGGACGAGGCGGCGCTCCCCGCGCCCTGGTTCGCGGACGTCACGGAATCGGCGGGGCTCCTCGACCGGCATCGTCCCGCGCTGCGGCCGACGGGCTCGAACCGGATCGTCCGGGGCGAGGAGCCCGCTTCCGGCGCCGCGGCCCTCGACTACGACGGGGACGGCTGGACCGACCTCTTCTGCGCCGACGGCGTCGCGAGCATCCTCTACGGCAACCGCGGCGACGGGACCTTCGCCGAGAGGACGGACGCCGCGGGCCTCGGCCTCGTGACGGGCCACGGGGTCGCCTGCGCCGACGTCGACGGCGACGGGCGCCCTGACCTCGTCGTCCTCGACCACTTCGCGCCGGCCCGGATCTTCCGGAACGCGGGAGCGCGGTTCGACGAGGTCACGGCCGGGTGCCGCCTCCGGATCGAGGGGCACGCGACCTCCGCCGCCTTCGCCGACGTCGACGTCGACGGGGACCTCGACCTCTACGTCTGCCGCTCGGGCGACTATGCAGGCGCTCTTCCGAATCCCCCCTTCGCGGCGAGGAACGGCGAGCCGAACGCGCTCTTCCTCAACCAGGGGGACGGCACCTTCGCCGACGGGACCGCCGGGGCGCGCGTCGGGGAGGAGGGGTGGAGCCTCGCCTGCGCCTTCGCCGACCTCGACGACGACGGCGCCCCCGACCTCTACGTCGCGAACGACTTCGGGAGGAACGCCCTGTTCATGAACCGCGGCGACGGTCGCTTCGCCGAGAAGGCGCGCGCGGCGGGCGCGCAAGACACGGGCTTCGGGATGGGCGTGGGGGTCGGGGACTGCGACGGGGACGGCGACCTCGACCTCTACGTCTCGAACATCCACTCCCCCTACGGGTTCCTCTTCAAGGATCCCGACCTCCCGCTGCCGCTCCTCGGCCGTATCTTCCGCGGCTTCTCGCAGCGGATGCTCCTCAAGATGGCGCGCGGGAACACGCTGCTCCAGAACGACGGGCACGGGCGCTTCGAGGACGCGAGCGAGGAGGCGGGGGTCGCGCGTGCGGGCTGGGCCTGGTCGGGCGACTTCGTCGACGCCGACGCGGACGGGGACCTCGACCTCTTCGTCCCGAACGGCCTCCTCGCGGGCAGCGGAGACGCGCGGCTCGATTTCTGGGGGGGGGTGATCGCCGTCTGGGACGAGCGGGCGACGGGGGGGGTCGTCTTCGACCCGGCCGGGCGGGGGCTGCACGGGGACGAGCGCAAGCGCCTCTTCGAGAATCGGGGGGACGGTACGTTCCGCGAGGTGGGCTACCCCGCGGGCGTCGCCGACCGGCGAATCGGACGCTGTCTCCTGGTCGCCGACTTCGACCGCGACGGCTTTCCCGACCTCTACCTCCGCAACGCCCGCGACCGCGGCACCCTCTATCGCAACGTCGGGAACGGGAACCGCCGCCTCGCCCTGCGGCTCGAGGGGACGCGCAGCCCCCGAGACGCCGTGGGAGCGCGCGTGACCGTGGAGACCTCGAAGGGGCGGCAGGTTCGAGAGGCGCGAGCGGGGAACGCCTTCCTGGGCGCGCACGACCGGACGCTCCTCGTCGGGCTCGGCACGGAGGGATCGGCCCGCGTCCGGGTCCGCTGGCCCTCGGGGCTCGAGGAGGATCTCGGGGAGCTTCCGGCCGGCGCGGAATGGAGGGTCGTCGAGGGGGAGGCGCGGGCCCGGCCGGGCGCTCCGTTCGCCACGCGCGCGGCCCCGTGATCCTCCCCCTCCTCTTCTCCGTCGGATCCGGGGGCGGCGACCCGCCGAGCTTCGCGGACGTCGCGGAGGCGGTCGGGATCCGGTTCTCCCATCGCGCCGGGGTGGGCCGCGACCTGATCCTCGACATGACGGGCGCCGGCTGCGCCCTCGTCGACGTCGACGGGGACGGAGACCTCGACGCCTACCTCCTCAACGGGTCGCAGCTCGAGCCGAGTGCCGAGAAGGTCGACCTCCCGAACGGGCTCTTCCGGAACGAGGGGGGGCTGCGCTTCCGCGACGCGACTGGCGAATCGGGCCTCGGCGCGCCCGGCTGGTCGATGGGGTGCGTCCTCGCCGACGCGGACGGGGACGGCGACCCCGACCTCTACCTCTCCCGATACGGCCCCGACCTCTACTTCCGGAACCGGGGCGGCGGGACCTTCGAGGAGGCGAGCGCCCGGGCGCGGCTCGGCGACCCGGGCTTCTCGACCGGGTGCGTCTTCTTCGACTACGACCGGGACGGGGACCTCGACCTCTTCGTCGCGCACTACGTGAACTTCGACGAGCGCCTCCGGCAAGTCGGGGGGAACCTCGACGCCGAGGAGTTCGCGGGGTATCGGCAGCTCCCCCAGAACTTCCGGGGCGTCGGCTCCTCGCTCCACCGCAGCGAAGGGGACGGCACGTTCACGGACGTCACGGCCGAAGCCGGCGTCGCCTGGCCCGAGGGGAAGGCGCTCGGGGCGGCGGTCGCCGATTTCGACGGGGACGGGCTCGACGACCTCTACGTCGCCTGCGACACGACGCCGAACGCGCTCTTCCGCAACCTCGGGGACGGGACCTTCGAGGACCTCTCGTGGTGGTCGGGGGCCGCCGTCGACGCGGCCGGCCGGCCCCAAGGATCGATGGGGCTCGCCTGGGGGGACGTCGACGGGGACCTCGACTTTGACCTCGTCGTCTCGAACTTCGCGGGCGAGCCGGACACCCTCTACCGCAACCTCGGCCGCGGGTCGTTCGAGGACGCGACGGCCGCCGCCGGACTCTCCACGACGACGGATTACGTCGGATGGGGGACCGACCTCTTCGACGCCGACCTCGACGGGGACCTCGACCTGTTCGTCGCCAACGGCCACGTCGTCGGGAACCTGAAGCGACTCGCGGCGAAGACGATTCCCGAGGGGTGGCTCCCGGGGGCGTTCACGCGCGCGAGCTTCGGAGGATCGTTCCGGCAGCCGTGCCTCCTCCACCTGAACGACGGCGCGGGCCGCTTCGTCGACGTCTCGGCGCGTGCGGGGCCGGCGTTCCGAGAGGCGTTCGTCGGGCGGGGGGCGGCCTTCGGCGACGTCGACCGCGACGGGGACCTCGACATCCTCGTGCTCGACAGCAACGGACCGGCCCGGCTGCTCCGCAACGACCTCCCGCCCGGCCCCGCCTGGCTCGAGGTCGGGCTGCGCGGGCGCCGGAGCCCGCGCGACGGGGTCGGAGCGGTCCTCGTCGTGCGCGCGGGAGAGCGCCGCTTCCTCCGGCAGGTCCAGGCGGGCCTCTCCTACCTCTCGGCGAATCCCCTCGAGGCGCACTTCGGCCTCGGCGCCTGCGAGGGCCCTGTCCGACTCGAGGTTCGTTGGCCGTCGGGGCTCGTCCAGGTCCTCGAGGGAATCGAGACGCGCCGCCGGATCGAGGTCGTGGAGGGGGGATGAGGCGGTGGGCTCCCCTCCTTCTCGCGCTCCCGCTCGCTTCCTGCGGCGTGCTCCGACAGATCAGGCCCGACTGGACCCTCGTCTCCGAGCAGGTGCGCTTGCGGGGAGAGCAGAAGGTCTTCGACGCCGCGGTGACCGCTCTCGCGATCGACGTCTCGGGCCGGTACGCGGCGGCCGGCTCCTACGACGGGGCGCTCGCCATTTTCGACCTCGAGGAGGAGGAGCTGCTCGGGGCCCCGTTCCGGGCGCCCGGAGGGCGCGCCGGCGTCGCCGGGATCGAACCGGGCGCGGAGCCAGCCGGATTCGCGGCGCTCCTCTCGGACGGGCGCGTCGTCGAGCTCGCCGCAGGGAAGACGCCGCAGGTGACGGGCGAGCCTGGCCTCCCCTCCGGGGGGGTCCCCTCCTGTCGGATCGTCCGGGGGGAGGGCGTCCGCGTTCGCCCCACTCCCCGATCCGCCGAGTTCCTCCTCCCCGAGGCGCGGGCCACGGCGGCGGCGGTCCGCGGCGAACGGGCGGCGGTCGCCTCCGGAGCGAGCCCGGGCACGTTCCGTCTCCAGGTCCTCGAAGGAGGCCGGTCTGTCTTCGAGACGAGCCTCGGCTCGCTGTCGGTCTCCCTCGCCTTTCACCCGACGCGGTCGGAGCTCGCGGTGGGGGGAAGCGGCGAGGTCGTCGTCTTCGACTACCGCGCGGGCGAGAGGGTCGGGGGTCGGACGCTCCGGGGCGCCGTCCATGTCGCGTATGACCCCCGTGGCCGGTTCCTCTACGCGCTTCACGGAGAGCAACTCACGGTCCTGTCTGCGGAAGGGGCGAAGGAGGTCGCGTCGCTCTCCGGCCATCGCTCCGCCTCGTTGGCCCTCGCGGTCCACCCGGACGGTTCGCTCCTGGTCACGGGGGGGACGAGGGGGGAGATCTGGTCGTGGGAGGTCCGATGAGCGCGCCCCCCCGGGTTCACGAGTCCGGGAGGCCTTGATCCGACGGGACTTCGGACCGGGGACCCCGCTCCGAGGATCCTCCGGATGAGCTCCGGAAGCGCCCTTTCCGCGATCGGAGGGGCCTGCCTTCACCCCCCCGCTTGCCCTCTCCGCAGTCGCGCCCCTATACTTGCCCCCCGTTCGGGGACGCTTGTCTCCCGGCTAAGCATCTTCGGTCCGATGGGGCCCCCACCCATGAGGGAGGTCGTTATGGGCCGCAAGAACGCCGCGACTTCGGCGGTTGCCGCGACGGACCCGGTGAACAACCCCCGGATCCTGGTTCCAATGGAGAAGCCTGGAGATCCGGTGGCCCGCCCGCAGGTCAGCAGGGACCCGCTCTACGAGACGGATCGGTATCGTCTGGTGACTCCCATCGCGAGCGAGCCCGGCCGCATCGATGGGCCGCTGCTGAGCCCAGCTTCCGAGTAGAAGCACGTCCCCGGGCTCATCCGGGGGCGCCAGCCCGCTCCCCGAGCCCCTCGAGGAAGCCCGCCATGTCCGGCGGGAGGGGGGCGCGGATCTCGAGCTCCCCTCCTTGGATCGGATGGAGGAACCGGAGCCGGTGGGCGTGGAGCGCGTGCCGCTCCAGGAGGAGCCTCGCGCGGTCCTCCTCGGAGAGCTCCTTGGCGAGGGCCTTGAGGAAGAGCCTCTCGTCGGGTCCGTAGATCTTGTCCCCGACGATCGGGTAGCCCCTCGCCGCGAGGTGGGCCCGGACCTGGTGCTGGCGGCCCGTCTTCGGTTCGCAGGCGAGGAGCGCGAACCCGCGGGCGCGCCGCACCACGCGCCATCGCGTGAGCGAGGGGAGCCCGTCGGCGCGGACGACCATCTTCACCCGGATCGGGCCGCCGCTCGGAGCGAGCGGGAGATCGATCGTTCCCTCCTCCTCGAGGGGCTCGCCGTGGACGAGGGCGAGGTACTCCTTGAAGATCTCGCGTCCCTCGAACTGACGGTAGAGGAGGAGGTGCGCCCGCTCGTCCTTCGAGCACAGGACGAGGCCCGAGGTCTCCCGGTCGATGCGGTGGAGGAGCCGGGGCTTGATGTCCCTCCCTGGATCCTCGGGGCGCCGGTAGCGCCGGTAGAGCGCGAAGATCAGGGTGTCGTAGAGGTAGCGCCCGCTCGGATGGACGGGCAGGTTCGCGGGCTTGTCGACCGCGAGGAGCCACTCGTCCTCGTAGACGATCGAGAGGTCGATCGGGCGGGGGGGAGCGACCCCGGAGCGAGGCTGCGGGACCGCGAGGACGACCTCCCCGGCGGCCGGCACGCGGTCGGAGGGGCTCCGGAAGGTCGTCTCGATGCTCCCGCGGACGGCCGCGACCTTCCCCTCCCGGATCAGCCTCTGCACGCCCGTCCTCGACCGCCACGGGAGCCGGTCGCGGAGGAAGACGTCGACGCGCGTTCCCGCCTCCGCGTCCGGAACCCGGAAGCGGATCCGTTCGACGGCTCCGGGATTTAGAAGCGGATCGGGCGGAAGGCTCACGACCCCTCCGGACGTGCCGCTCCCGCCGTTCGCATGGCGGGGAGGACGCGGGGCGTGCGTCCGGGGAGATGCGGAGAGACCGGGCCGCCGAAGGGCCCGGCCAGGATCACCCGCCGGCCTGCTTGCGCAGGGCCTTCTGGATCGTCCGGATCCGCTCCCGCTTCTCCCGCCGGCGCTTTTCGCTCGGCTTCTCGTAGTACGCCGCCTTCTTCACCTTGCGGTAGATCCCGGCGTAGTTCACCTGGCGCTTGAACCGGCGAAGCGCGGCCTCGAGGGACTCGTTCGGACGAACCTGGACCCGAATCGGCACCTTTTTCTTTACTCCCCGGGCGGTGACGGACCGGACAGAATCGACCGACCGTCGCCCCCCGAATCTCCGGACCCTAGCCGGAAGAGGAACTCATCGACGAAACCGGAGGGGCGACTTCACCGGCCCTTCCGGTCTCGATAGCAGGCCTGGCAGTAGACGGGGCGACCCGCCGCGGGCTCGAAGGGAACCGTCGACTCCTGACCGCACCCGTCGCAGACGATCCGGTGTTTCTCCCCGTGAGGCCGCGGCGCGCGGGCCGCGTGCCACCCTCCGCCCCCTTCTCCTCTGGATGGCGCTTCGCCCCCCCCCCGGCCGGGGCTCGGGCCCCTCCCTCTCGCCGCCGGCCGGAACCCTCCCCGTCCACCGCCCCCTTCCTTCTGCTGCCGGGCTCGTCGCGCCTTCCGGCACTCCGGGCAGCGCTTCGGGGGCGCGAACCCGCGCTCCTGGAAGAAGGCCTGCTCCTGATCGGTGAAGGCGAACGTCTTCTGGCAGTCGGAGCAGGTCAGCGGCTGGTCGGGCATAGGAGTCCGCTTCGTCCTTCCCGGGGGCGGGGAGAGGAGCTCGACCGGAGCCCGTCGGAACAGGTCCAGCCCGCTCGGGGCGGTCGACCCTCGATCGAATGGTTGGAGAGCTTCACGAGAGCGGGGTCCGCGATCCGGTCGACTCTCCTTGCGGGCGGCCGGTGGTCCCCTCCGGAAGGTCGGCAGGACGGATTCCGACGGATAGTCTTCCGGGCCGCGGACCGGGTGTCAACCGGACGCCCCGATCGCGAGCAGGAATGGTCGCCGGCGCAACCCTCGAGGGGACGGTCGAGCGCATCGTCTTCCGCAACCCCGAGACCCACTACACCGTCCTGCGCGTGCGGGTGTCCGGCCGCGGGGAGGCGACGGTCGTCGGCGCCCTCCCGTCGCTGGCCGGGGGGGAGTCCATCCGGATCGGCGGGGAATGGGAGACGGACCGGCGGTTCGGGGACCAGTTCCGGGCGCGGACCTGCGAGGTCCTTCCCCCCTCCTCCGCCGAGGGGATCCGACGGTATCTCGGCTCCGGCTTCGTCCAGGGGATCGGGCCGGTCCTCGCGCGGCGACTCGTGGCGCGCTTCGGCGCGGGCACGCTCCAGGTCATCGCCGAGGAGCCGGCGCGCCTCCGGGAGGTTGCGGGGATCGGGGAGAAGCGGGCGGGCGGGATCGAACGCGCCCTCGCGGCGCACCGGTCGGTCGCGGAGATCCTCTCGTTCCTCCAGGGTCATGGGGTGGGGGCGGCGCAGGCCCTCCGGATCCACCGCCGCTACGGCGAGGAGGCGGTGCGGCGGATTCGGGAGAACCCCTATCGCCTCGCGACCGAGGTCCAAGGGGTCGGATTCAAGACGGCCGACGCCCTCGCCGCGCACCTCGGGATCGCGGGAGACTCTCCCGAGCGGGCCACGGCCGGGGTCCTCCACGTCCTGCGCGAGGCCGCCGCGGACGGGCACACCTGTCTCCCGTTTCCGGACCTGCTCGGTCGGGCGGGGCGCCTCCTCGAAACCCCCGAGGAACGGATCCGCGAGGCGATCCGATCGGGGATCGAGACGAGCGACCTCGTCGTCGAGGGCCGGCCTCTCCTCCCCTCCACCTCTCCGGGCGGGGAGGAGGATCGCCGCGTCTTCCTCCGTTCCCTCCACACCTCCGAGCTCGGGACCGCGCTCGCCCTCCGCCGCCTCCTCGAGGCCCCTCCTTCCCCGCCCCTCGCCGGGGCCGCCGCGGTCGAGCAGGCCGCGGCCGCGGGAGGGATCGCCCTCTCGACCCCCCAGCGCGCGGCGGCCGTCCTGGCGCTCCGCGAGCCCGTCTCCGTCCTCACCGGCGGGCCGGGGGTGGGGAAGACGACCCTCGTCCGCCTCCTCGTGGAGGTCGCCCGGCGCAACGGAATCCGGGTCCTCCTCGCCTCCCCGACCGGACGCGCGGCCCGGAGGCTGAGCGAGGTCGCCGGGGCGCCCGCTTCGACGGTCCACCGCCTCCTCGGATTCGACCCGGGCTCGGGTCGCTTCGCGCGCGACAACCGCCACCCCCTCGAGGCGGATCTCGTCGTGGTCGACGAGACCTCGATGCTCGACGTCGTCCTCGCCTATCACCTCCTCCGCGCGACGCGCCCCCCGACGCGCGTGCTCCTCGCCGGGGACGCGGACCAACTCCCCTCGGTCGGGCCGGGCAACGTCCTGCGCGACCTCGCCGCGAGCGGGCGAGTGCCGGTCTCCCGCCTCGACGAGATCTTCCGCCAGCGCTCCGATTCCTCGATCGTCGCGAACGCCCACCGGATCCTGCGGGGAGAGATGCCCGTCTTCGCCCCAAAGGGGCGGGGGCTCTCCGACTTCTATTTCGTCGAACGTGCCGACCCCGCCGACGTCCTCTCCACGGTCCGGCGCATCCTGGTCGAGAGGATCCCCAAGGCCTTCCGGCTCGACCCGCGGCGGGACGTTCAGGTGATCGCCCCGATGTACCGGGGCGAGGTCGGCGTCGACAACCTCAACCGCGCGCTTCGCGACGCCCTCAACCCGAGGGGCCCCGCGCTCGAGGCGGGCGGGCGCCTCTTCCGCGTCGGCGACCGGGTGATCGCGCTCCGCAACGACTACGAGAAGGAGGTCTTCAACGGCGACACGGGCCGTGTCGCCGCCGTGGAGCCCGAGCGCGGAGCGCTCGTCGTGCAGTTCGAGGACCGCGCGGTGCCCTACGAGCGGGCCGACCTCGAGGACCTCGCGCCCGCCTACGCCGTGTCCGTCCACCGCGCCCAGGGGAGCGAGTACCCCGCCGTCGTCGTCCCCCTCGTCACCTCCCACTACCTCCTCCTGCGCCGCTCGGTCCTCTACACGGCGGTCACGCGCGCGCGGCGCCTCGTCGTCCTCGTCGGCTCGCGGCGCGCGCTCTCCCTCGCGGTCCGCAACGACGCCGAGGTCCGCCGCCACTCCCTCCTCGCCGAACGCCTCCGGCTCGGTGCCGTGCCACCCCCTCCCTGACCCCCGCCCGAGGGGTGAGGGATCCCCAGGGCGGACTTCCTGTGGTATCACGGACCCTCCGGCCCACGCCCCGTCCCCGCGCCCCCCATGAAACAGGCCCGCCTCTCCCTCAGCGCCGCGGCGCTCGCCGCGGCCGGCGCCCTCGCGCTCCCCAGCGCGACGCCGGCCTTCTCGTTGAACGGGGTCGTCCTCTCGCTCGCGCAGCGCGACTTCCGCATCTACAACAACTTCGTCGACCCGACCGCGAACGACAGCACGGCGACCCACCCGAACTTCCCGGGGACGGTCGGCGCGACGCTGTCGATCTGGAAGTCGGCCGTCGAGTGGGACTCGCTCCCGCACGGGGACGGCGCCGGGGACGGCACGCAGCCGCTGATCGGGAGCGGCGGAGCGAACCTCGACCACACCTACCAGGGGGCCGCGACGAGCGCGGGCGTCCCTGGGGACAACATCGTGTCGGCGACCGGCCCCGGATGCGGGAGCGCCTGCGGGGGCATCACGGAATTCGCGGCGGGCGGGGGCAACAACGGCTGGCGCATCCGGATCAACGACCCCGACCTCGCCTGGGACGACGCGCCCGGGGCGATCGCCGGCAACCTCTACGACATCCAGAGCACGGCGTGCCACGAGTTCGGCCACACGGTCGGCCTCGGCCACACCTCCGGGACCGGCTGCACCCGCCCGACGATGGTGGGGGGCCCGATCGCGGGGGACACCTGCCGGCGCTCGATCGAGGCCGACGACATCGGCGGGGTCCAGGCGGTCTACGGCGTCGCCTCCTCGACGAAGCCCTCGATCGCCGGCCTCTCCGGCGGGACGCAGACCGGTTCCGTGCTCACGATCCTCGGCGCGAACTTCGCCGCGACGGGGAACGACGTCTGGTTCACGAAGGCGACGCCGGACGGGAATCCCCTCCTCGTCTCCGGCCTCCCTTCCTCCGGGGGAGGGACGTCGATTGCCGTCACGATCCCGGCGAACGCCGCGGACGGGGACGTCCTCGTCCGGATCGCCGCGGGCACCGCGGGCTCGGCGCTCTCGAACGCTTGGCCGCTCGACATCGGCGCGGGTCCTCCGCCCGCGCCGCCGGTCCTCACGTCGGTCTCCCCTGGCGCCGTCGCGATCTACGGCTATCCGATGCCGACGATCACGCTGACCGGGACGGACCTCGGCTCGGTGACGACGGTGAACCTCGGCGGAGGCTTCCTCACGGGCTCGGCGATCTCCGCGAGCGCCACGCAGGTGACCTTCGGACTTCCCCTCCTCCCCGCGCTCGGCCCGACGCCGGTCTCCGTGACCGCCCCGTCGGGCACGAGCAACTCCCTCTCCCTCCAGGTCGACGCGGTCGATCCCCCCTACCTCGAGGTCGTCCCCCTGGCGGGGACGGGGTTTCCCCTCAACGTCGCGACCTGGACTCTCCCGGGCCGCCCCGTGATCCCGGCCCTCAGCACGTCGAACCTCCCCTCGAACCTCCCCGGCATCGTCGACCTCGCGCTCGGGGACAACTTCACGAACTTCTTCTTCTTCCAGGCGCTCCCGGCGAGCGTGACGCAGGGGAGCGCGGTCCTCTCCCTCGTCGTCCCTTCCGGCACGCTCGGGCTCACCGTATTTTTCCAATCGGTGACGATCCCGTCTCCGGTCACGACGCCCTTCCCGACGTCGAACCTCTCGCAGACGTACGTCGCGTTCTAGGGCCGGTTCACCGGGCTCCGGACGTGCCGGGCGTTTCGGTTCGACCCCCCGCAGCCGGGTCGGCCCCGGCTCGAAGCCGTTCGAGCTCGGCGAGCCGCTCCGCGAGCCGCTTCTCGAGCCCGCGGCCGCTCGGCCGGTAGTAGCGCCGGCCCTTCAGGTTCTCGGGCATGCACTCCATCGACGCGACCCCCTCCTCGACGTCGTGGGCGTACGCGTACCCCTCTCCGTAGCCGGTCTTCCTCATGAGGTCCGTGACCGGGTTGCGCAGGTGCATCGGCACCGGCTCGGCGTAGGTCCTCTCGACGTCCTTCACCGCCTCGCCGTACGCGGCGTAGACCCGGTTCGACTTGGGAGCGAGCGCGAGGTAGACGGCCGCCTGCGCGAGGGCGAGCTTCCCCTCGGGGTCCCCCAGGAACTCGAAGGCGCGGACGGCGTTCAGCGCGACCGTGAGCGCGCCCGGCTCGGCGAGGCCGACGTCCTCCGAGGCGAATCGCACCATCCGCCGGGCGACGTAGAGGGGATCCTCCCCCGCCTCGAGCATCCGGGCGAGCCAGTAGAGCGCGGCGTCGGCGTCGGAGTTGCGGAGCGACTTGTGGAGGGCGGAGATGACGTTGAAGTGCTCCTCGCCGGCTCGGTCGTAGAGGAGCGCCTTCTTCTGGAGCGCCTCCTCGACGACCTCGGGGGTCAGGCGGCGCGCCCCCTGTGCGTCGGGATGGGCGAGGGCGTGGGCGAGCTCGAGGGCGTTGAGCGCCCGGCGCGCGTCCCCCGAGGAGAAGTGCGCGATCCGCTCGAGGACCCCCTCGGCGGCCTGGGTGAGAGACTGACCGAGCCCGCGCTCGGGCTCGCGCAGCGCGCGCCGCAGGATCTCGAGGATCGCTTCGACCGGGAGGGGCTTGAGGACGAGGACCCGCGAGCGGGAGAGGAGCGGGCCGATCACCTCGAAAGAAGGGTTCTCCGTCGTCGCTCCGACGAGGACGATGTCCCCGCGCTCGACGAAGGGGAGGAAGGCGTCCTGCTGCGCCTTGTTGAAGCGGTGGAGCTCGTCGACGAAGAGGACCGTCCGCTCCCCGCCCGCCCGCCGCATCTTCTCGGCCTCGGCCATCACCTTGCGGATCTCCGCGATTCCGGAGAGGACGGCCGAGAACGGAACGAAGCGGGCCTTCGTCGCGCGGGCGAGGATCCAGGCGAGCGTCGTCTTCCCCGTCCCCGGCGGACCCCAGAGGACGAGCGAGCGGAGGTCGTCCTTCTCGACCGCCTCGCGGAGAACCTTCCCCGGTCCGACGAGGTGTTCCTGCCCGACGAACTCCTCGAGCGTCCGGGGTCGCATCCGCTCGGCGAGGGGGGCGTCCCGCCGCACGTCGGCCCCCCGCGGATCCGGCCCCTCCTCGAAGAGCCGCCCCGTCACCGCGGAATCTCGACCCCCCTCTCCTCCCGCCGTCGGGCCACCTCGAAGGCGAGGACCGCCGCCGCCGCCGCGACGTTGAGCGACTCGACGCGCCCGCGGAGGGGGATCCGGACGCGGAGATCCGCCGCACGCCGCAGCGCCGGCGGAAGCCCGTGTCCCTCGCTCCCGAGGAGGAGCGCGATCGGCCCCGCGAGGTCGGCGCGGCGGAAGTCCTCGCCTCCGCGCGAATCGGCGGCGAGGAGGCGGAGCCCTCGCCGTGCGAGGAGGGCGGCCGCGTCCACGGCCGCGAGGCCTGCGAGCACGGGGACCCGGAAGAGGGCCCCCGCGCTCGCCCGCGCGCACCGGTCTTGGAAGGGCCGGGCGGATCCGTCCGTGGCGAGGAATCCGGTCGCCCCGGCGGCCTCGGCGACGCGCAGGAGCGCCCCTAGGTTTCCCGGGTCCTGCACGCCCGCGGCGACGAGGAGGAAGGGATCCCCGCCGGTCGGGAAGAGGTCCTCCTCGCCCCACGCGGGAACGGGGGCGATCGCGGCCACCCCCTGGTGCGTCCGCGCCTCGGTCGCCGCCGCGACGACCGCGTCCGTCGCCGGAAACGGAGGGGGCGTCGAGCCCGTCAACCGCTCGAGGAGCCGCCGGCCCCCCTCCGTCGCCGCCAGCCTCGGCGACACGAGGACCGCCGCGGGGACCACTCCCGAGGCGAGGGCGTCCTCGACCAGGCGCACCCCCTCGAGGACGACGTCGCCGCGATCCCGCCCCTCCAGCGCCCGGCGGAACCGGAGGACGAGGGGGTTGCGGACCGAGGTGATCCGCTCGCCGGGTCGGGGCATCCTGCGCGATGATAAGGCCCGCCGATGCTCCACGAAGGGCGGGTCGTCCAGGTCGACGCCAAGGTCTGCCACGTCGAGGCCGACGGGCGAATCGTCCCCTGCGTCCCGCGCGGCCGCCTCTTCGAGCGCCTCGGGGACGAACGGCGACCTCTCGCGGTGGGGGACTTCGTCCGCGTCGAGCTCACCGAGACCCCCGGCTCGGTCGAAGAACGCCTCGAGCGCCGCACCCTCCTCTTCCGAGCGAGCGCCGGCGAGGGGCGGCGCGCGCAGGTCCTCGTCGCGAACGCCGACCAGGTCCTCGTCGTCGCCTCGATCCGCGCCCCCGCCCTTTCCTTCTCCGGGGTCGACCGCATCCTCGCAGCTGCGGAGCACGGCGACCTCGGAGGGGTCGTCTGCCTGAACAAGATCGACCTCGCGGCCAAGAAGGAGGCGGAGGAAGCGGCCGGGATCTACCGGCGCGCGGGATTCCCGACGCTGCTCACCTGCGGGCTCCGCGGCGACGGGCTCGAGGACCTGCGCGCCGCGCTCGAGGGGAAGATCACGGTCCTCGCGGGGGCATCGGGCGTCGGGAAGTCGACCCTGATCAACGCGCTCCAGCCGGGGCTCGACCTGCGCATCGCCCCGGTGACCGGGAAGATGGGCGAGGGACGCCACACGACGACGGGCATCCGCCTTCTCCGCCTCGACTTCGGCGGCCAGGTGGTGGACACGCCGGGCATCCGGAGCTTCGCCCTCTGGCAGGTCGAGGCGGAGGACGTGCGCCTGCTCTTCCGCGACCTCCGCGGGATCGAGCGGCGCTGCCGCTTCTCCTCCTGCCTCCACCGGGAGGAGCCCGGATGCGCGGTGCGCGCGGCCGTCAAGCGCCGCCGGATCGCCCCGTCCCGGTACGCCTCCTACCTCGACGTGCTGGCCGAGTGTCAACGCGAGCGCAGGGCGACCGCCGTCGACCCGCGACGGGAGAGGCGGACGCGGATCCCGCGTCAGCCGCGGGCGCCGATCGAGGAGGAGGAAGGGGCCGAGGAGGACGCGGAGTAGCGTCCGGGCCTCGCGGCCCTAGAACGCCACCTCGAACTGGGCCCGGAGCACGGAGTCCTCCAGGTCGCCGCCGCCGAAGACGTCGACGACCCGCCGCGTGACGTCGGCCTGGAGCTTGAGGTCGTGCTTGCGGAAGTAGCGGCTCACCGCGAGCTGGTACTCGCGCTGCTGTCGCGTGGCTCCCGCGGCCAGGACGTCGTCGTCGAAGCTCGCCCCCGCCAACCGGACCGCGCCCTCCCATCCGTTCTCGAGGCAGTAGCCCGCCTGGAGGTAGCCCCCCACGTCGGTCGCCGTCGGGCCCGTGTCCGCATCCGATCGGCGGACGAACCACTCTCCCTGCACGGAGAGGCCCTGGAGGAAGAAGACCCCATCGAATCCGAAGGCGTCGACGTCGACGTCGGGGGAGACCGCGCGCACGGGGTTGTGGAAGAAGTTCGCTCCGATCCCGATGCGCGGTTCCTGCGTCCGGTCGAGATCCCCTTCGCTGTAGGGAACCGGGCCGAGAGGGTTCACGGCGACGCGGGCCGCCCAGCGCAGCGCGTTGTCGTCGTTCGTGTTGACGTTCTGGCCGTCGCCGTTGAACCCCCCGAGCGCGTACTCGAACATCCCTTCGGAGAGCCCCCCATGGACCATCACGCCTGGCTCGCGGCCGGGGGCGAACAGGTCGGTGACGAAGGAGCGGTCGACGAACTGCTGCCGGAAGGCCGAGACGAGCTCCTGGCGGCTGAAGGGGACCTTGTACTGGCCGGCGCGGATCTGGAGCTCCCGGTCGAAGGCGTAGTTCAGGTATCCGTCCCGGAGCGAAACGGACCCGCCCCGCAGCTCGGGGACGAACTTGTAGGTGAGCTCCTTGCCGTAGGCGTTCCCCTCGAACTCGAGGCGCAGCCGGTTGACGGCGATCGAGAGGGAGTCGCCCGCGGGGCCATCTTCGTCGCTGTCGACGTAGGTCGCCCGCATCTGGGTCTTCGCGCCGAGCCGCAGGCTGAAGTCCCCCTCCGGGGTCTCGAGGAGGAACCCCTTCTTGTAGGAGATCTTGAGCGAGGGGGTCTGGTCCTGGCCCGTGGTCTCGAACGCCGCCGCCAGGGTCCGGATCTCCTTGTCGAGATCGCCCTTCTTCGTCGCCTCGGCGGCGCGCATGCGGAGGGCAAGGTCGAGAAGCTCCTTCTTGGCGGCCTCGTCGACGAGGCCGCGCTCCTTCAGGATCTGGACGAGTCGCTCCTCGAAGGTCGTCGCGGGGACGGGCTCCTGGGAGAACGCGGCCGGAACGACGAGCCCGAAGACAAGGGAGACGGGGAGAAGGACCCTGGGCTTCATCTCAGCACTCCGGAAGGGGGGGACGGGACCGGAACCGTTCCGATTCCGGACTCGATCCTCGGAAGGGGGTGCGGCGGCACTTGAGCGCGGCATTTCTCGAGCGGGCCGCCGAATCCACGCAAGGGGGGGTCGTTGAGCGTTCATTCCTTTGGGCGGCAATGAGTTGCGTCGGACCGGGCGCGGTCCCTTTGCGCCTTCGAAACCATCCGAAGTTCCTCAGGGCCGAGAGGGATGTTCCCCGTCCGAAGGAGGTCTTGCGGATGACCAGTCCGGGGCCCCGTGTGGCAGGTAGCCGCCCGGCTCCCCTTGGGAGAAGTTCCCCATGGTGCCGCGTTCCCTCCGCGTCACTCCGGTCGAGGTCGCTCTCGCTTTCGTCCTCCTGGCGGGACCGGCCTGGGCAATCCCCTCGCCGGACGTCGTTGTCAACGTCTTCTCGAACCTCGCCCATCTCCTCGCGCTCGGCGGCGCCTATCTCGGCGGTCGGGCGCTCCTCCAGAAGAAGCCGGACCTAGGCCGCCGCCGGGCGGGCAACCCCCGCCTCCTCGCAATCCTGGGCCTCGCCCTCGCCGGCTCCGTCGTCGCCAACTTCCTCCAGTATCGGGCGCAGTCCGACGCGAAGGCCCGCCGGCTCACGCTGAACCTGTTCCGCACCTCGAAGCAGGCCGGCCGGACGATCAAGGACGAGAACCTCAAGACGCTCGATTTCAGCGAGCAGATCGTCCACCCGTTCGGGCTCGACGACCGGGACGTGGCCGCGATCCTCGGAAGACCGGGCTGTCCCCCTGTTGTCGACGTCCGCGAGGACGAGGAGTACGCGCAGGCCTGGCTGGCCGGCTCGAGCCACGCCCGCTATCCGGACATGCTCGCCGAGCCCGAGAAGTACCTGGATCCCGGCGTCCGCACGATCCTCTTCTGCTGGTCCGGAAACCGCTCCGCCGAGCTCGTCGAAGCCCTCCGTCCGAGGGGATGGGACGTCGTGTTCGTCCGCGGGGGCTACGAGAAGTGGCGGGCCGACGGGCACCCGCTCGAAGGGTGGGGGGCGACCCACGGCGACCCGCGCGACATCCCCGGCTACCCCAACCGCACGCGGCTCCTCGACACGGACGACGTCCTCGCCGCGATGCGGAGGGGGAAGGTCGTTTTTGTCGACAACCGGTACGACACCGAGTTCAAGGCGGAGCGCCTCCCGGACTCCATCCAGATCTGCATCCGGGCTCTCCCGAGCGCCGAGATCGATCGGAAGATCCAGGAGCTGCCGAAGGAGCCCGCCTACATCGGGGTCGTCTACGACAAGCGGAGCGGCTTCTTCTCGACCGTCGTCGGCTCGAAGCTCGCGAAGGCCGGCCTGCGGTATCTCGGCCGCTACACGGTCCCGCACGAGCTTCCCCCGGACGCCGCGAGCGTCGTGAAGAAGGAAGCGACACTCGCCGCCGGATCGAACTTCGGGTTCCTCGCCCCCCTGTGCGAGCCGCTCCGGTCCCTCCTCCTCTGGTTCGGCGACCGGCTCGGGTCGATCGCGCTCGGCCTCATCGCCGCGGTCGTCGCCCTGCGGCTCTTCCTCCTGCCGCTGACCGCCGCCGCCCAGCGCTCGGCCATCCGGATGAACCGGGTCGCCGACGAGATCCGGAAACTCAAGGCGCGCTTCGCCGCCGACCCGCGGGGGCGCCGCGCCGCGCTCCGGACCGCCTATCGCGAGGCGGGCGTGCACCCGCTCCTCTCGATCCTCGCGCTCGTCGTCCAGCTCTTCGCCCTCATGGGTCTCTTCCGAGTCGTGGCGGGGCTGGAGGAGCTTCAGGGACTCCCCCTGGTTCCCGGATGGATCGACGATCTCTCCGTGCCCGACCCCTGGCTCGTCCTCCCCGGCGCGGTGGGCCTCGCGACCGGCGCCCTGATGATGATCGGCGCCGAGCGGGGCAGGCGCGGCCGCTGGACCGTTCCGTGCGTCACCGGGCTCGCCCTCGCCGCGCTCGTCTCGCCCTTCCGGGCTGCGATCTCCCTTTATCTCGCCCTCAGCGTCGGCCTTGCGGCGGTCGAGAAGGCCCTCGTTCTGGCCTCCGAGAAACGACGCGCCCGAGGGGCCTCCGCCGCGGCGGCGTCCCGGACGAGCGACGGCCTCTTCCCGCTCGCGGAGGCCGCCCGGCCCGAGGGGATCGGGGGAAAGGCCCGCAACCTCGCCCGGCTCCGCGAAGCCGGATTCCCCGTCCCGGACGGCTTCGTCGCCCCCGCGTTCTTCTTCGACCCGCTGAACGGGTCTCCCTGGAAGCCGACGGAGACGCAACGCAGCGCGCTGGTCCGCGCCTTCCGCACCCTCGGGGCCCCACGGGTCGCGGTGCGGTCGAGCGCGCTCCGGGAGGACGGGAGCACGGCCTCCTACGCCGGGATCTTCGAGAGCGTCCTCGACGTCGACGAGGAGCGGCTCCCCGAGGCGGTGGGGCTCGTGCTCGACTCTTTCCGGTCCGAACGGGCCAAGGCCTACGGCGAGGCCTCTCCTCCGTGCGTGCTCGTCCAGCGGATGGTCGAGCCGCAGTGGGCAGGGGTCGCGTTCACGACCCACCCCCTCGACGCCGGCGCCCTCCTGATCGAGGCGGCGCGCGGGTGCGCCGAGGACCTCGTCCAGGGGCGCCTCAATCCCGAGCGGGTCGTCCTCGAGCGCGAGACCCTCGCCGTCGAGTCGGGCCGGGCGGAGTTCCCCGCCGACCAGCTCGCCCGACTCGCCCTGCGGATCGAGGCGTTCTTCGGGCGGCCGCAGGACGTCGAGTGGGCCTTCGCCGAAGGGCGGTTCTTCGTCCTGCAGTCGCGCGACGTCACGTGCCGTCCGGCCGTGGCGGAGAGGGCCGTGCTGCGCGAGCGCGAGCGCCGTCGCCTCCGGGCCCGTGCCGCGGGCATGCCGCCCGACCGCGGGCTCTGGAAGTCGACGGCGCTCACGGAGGATCTCCCCTACCCCACCGAACTGTCGCTCTCGCTGATGCGGGCGTTGTGGGGGAACGGAGGGGCGGTCGGGGCGGCGTGCCGCCGGCTCGGCCTCTCCTACAACGCCCGCGTCCGCCCCGAGGAGGTCGTCGAGACCCTCTTCGGGCGCCTCTACGTGAATGGGGAGGCGGAGGCCCGCCTCTTCCCGCGGCGCGCGTGGAGCCTCTCGGCCTGGCGCATCGAGCGCGAGCGGCGCGACTACGAGCGCCGCTTCCGCGAGACGGTCGCGCCCGGGATCGAGCGGGCCGTCTACGACGAGTTCCTCCTCGACCTCTCGCGGATGGACGACGCCACGCTCTTCGAGACCGTCCGCCGCCGCTGGCGGACCTACGTGGAGGACCATTCGCCGGCAGTGGAGGTCGTCAACGTCCTCGCCGACTGGTGCCACCGCGTCGTCGAAAAGGATCTCGCCGCCACGGACCTCCGCCCCGCGGACTTCCTCCGCGGAAAGGCGCCCGGGGCTTCGGCCCGGGCGAACGCGTTGCTCCTCGACGTCGCCCAGGGGAGGGAGCCGCTCGCCGCGTACCTCGCCGCCTTCGGCCACCGCGCGGAGGTCGATTACGAGCTCGCTTCCCCGCGCTTCCGGGAGGTCCCGGAACGGATCGAGCGGCTGCTCGAGGCGCTCCGGAGCATGAACGGGAACGGATCCCCCGGGGGGTACGAGAACGGCGGCGGTGCGGGGCCGGTCCCCGGCCCCGCGGAGCGCGCGGGGACCTTCGCCGCCTCCCTCCCGCGGGTCCGCCGCCGCCTCTTCGAGGAGAATGTCGCCTTCCTGTGCGCGTACGAGACGCTGAAGGAGGACGCGAAGGACCTCCTGGTCCGCGAGGTCGCACTCTTGCGCGAGGCCTTCCTCGAGGTCGGGCGGCGCCGCGGCCTGGGCGACGGGGTCTTCGACCTCACCTACGAGGAGGCCCTCTCGCTCGAGAATCCCGAGGTCCGCCTCGACGCCCTCGCCGCGGCGCGGCGCGCGAGGCGGGAGGCCTTCGAGGGGCTCGAACTCCCGCCGACGGTGTGCCCGCGCCACCTCGAGGACTTCGGATTGGACGTCATCGGGAGTCCCGCGAGCGAGGGATGCCCCAACGGGCGGCTCGCGGGACTCGCCGTTTCTCGAGGGCGCACCGCCCGCGGACGCGCCCGCGTCGTCCGGTCGCTCGAGGACCTTGGAGCCTTCCGCCCGGGCGAGATCCTCGTCGCTCCCTACACCGAACCCGCCTGGAGCGTCATCTTCCCGAGGGCGGGCGGGGTCGTGACGGAGGTCGGGGGGACGCTCTGCCACACCGCGATCCTCGCGCGGGAGTACGGGTTGACGGCCGTCGTGGGCGTCGAGGGGGCGACGCGCCGCATCCGCACGGGCGACCTCCTCCGCATCGAGGCCGACGGCGGCGTCCTCATCGAGTCCGCCGGCGCAACGCCCGAGACCTTCCCCTCCGAGGCCTCCGCCTCCTCCGGGGGGCCCGCGTAGCGCGCCGGACGGGGAGGCTCCGTCCCCTCGCGGCCCGTTCAGGCCGGCTCGGGGGCCGTTTCCCCCGTCGGAGGGTCCTCCGCGCCCTCCGGCGCGCCGCGCGCGACGACGAGTCGGGGTTCGGTCCCCGCGGCTCCTCCTTGGGGGAGGGGAGGGGCTCCCGGGTCCACCGCGGTTCTCTCCCCCGCCCACGCCGGGATCCGGAAGGAGAACGTGCTCCCCTCGCCAGGCGTGCTCCGCGCGGAGATCTGCCCCCCGAGCCGCTCGACGATCGCCCGGGAGATGGAGAGGCCGAGCCCGGTCCCCTTCGGCTTCGACACCAGCGGATCGCCGATCTGGGTGAAGCGTTCGAACACGCGGGGGAGGTCCTCGGCCGCGATCCCCAAACCGGTGTCGCGAACTTCCACCACGCACCAGAGCCGGTTCCCCCCCGCCTCGCCCTCGGTCTCTCCCCGCGTCTCGATCGTCAGGCGGCCTCCCGGCGGAGTGAACTTGATCCCGTTCGAGACGAGGTTGACGAGGACCTGAACGACCCTCTGGCGGTCGGCGGTCATCGCCGGCGTGTCCGGCGCGTCCTCGATCCGTAGCTGCACGTTGGCCTTCTCCGCGACGGCCCGGAAGTTGACCGCAACCTCCTTCGCGAGCCCGACGACGTCGACCCGCTCGATCCGGAACCGCACTGCTCCCCCCTCGAGTCGCGAGATGTCGAGGATGTCGTTCACGAGCTCGGACATGCGCCCCGACTCGCGCTGGATGATCTCGAGGAATTCCTGCTGCGTCCGTCGATCCTCGGGCGGGGCGGAGAGGAGGATCTCCGTGAAGGCGAGGATCGAGGTGAGGGGCGTGCGCAGCTCGTGGGAGACGGACGCGATGAACTCGTCCTTCATCGCCGCCTCCTCCCTCTCGAGCGTCACGTCCCGGAGCACGGCCACGTACTGGATCCTCCCCTGCCCGCCGCCGGCCACGCGCGCGAGGCTCCAGCGTACGGAGCGGCGTCCGACCCGGGTCGTGAAGGAGCGGGGGGGCTTCCTCTCTTCGGGAAACGCGAACGGGAGGGCGCTTCCCTTCGCGTCGACCTCGAGGGGGAGGAACTCCCGGATCCGCCGGCCGAGGACGAGGTCGCGCGGCCCGAGAAGCCCCGCCACGGCCCCGTTCGTAAGGACGACCTTCTCCTCGTCGTCCGCGACGAGGACCCCCTCGCCGAGCGACTGGAGGATCGACTCGAGCTGGAGGTAGGCGGCCCGGACCGATTCGAACTGCGCGTGCAACGCCCGGTCGCGCTCGTCGACGGCCCTCCGCGCGGTCGAGAGCGCTCCGGCGAGCACGGCGAACTCCGCCTTCCGCGCGCGGTGGACGGGGGGGGGCTCCACCCCGGCGCCGAACGCCCGGGCGTAGGCCGTGAGTTCGCGGATCGGCAGGAAGACGAGCCGCCGCAGGTTCCCGAGGAGCCAGAGGACGAGGAAAGCCGAGAGCCCCACCGTCCCCCCCGCCACCCAGGCGCTCGCCCTCCCGAGGAACCGATCGATCCGATCCGTCCGGTAGGCGATCGTCAACTTGCCGAGGTCCCGCGTCCGCTTCGCGTCGATCCGCGCCTTCATCTCGAACCCCACCCGGACCTCTTTCGAGGGGTCTTCCGGGCCGAGCAGGGTTCCGGCGGCGAGGCGGCCGTTCGTCAGCAGCTCGATTGCCCGGATGTCCGGATCCCTCTCCACGACCTCGGTGATCGCCCGCCTCACCTCGGCCCAGTCGTTCACGAGCATCTTGTCCTGCGCGAACTGCTCGAAATGGAAGGCGAGCGTCCTCCCCGACTCGGCGAGTTGGGCGCGCAGGAGGTCCCGCGCTTCCTGGAGGAGGACGTACCCCGTCGCGAGGAGCACCGGGACGATCCCGGCGACGAGGAGGACCAGACGGGTCGCGAGTTTCGCCCCGGGCGGAGGGGGCGCCCGCGACGCCGGACGCTCGGGCGGTTCGGCGTTCCCTCCTCCGAGAGGGGTCACGGGCCCGGAGGTTGCGCGGGAACCACCTCGTCCGTCTCGGACCCGAGGAACCGCGCGAACGCCTCGTACTCGGCGTTGAACTTGGCGGGATCCGCATCGACGGTGTAGCCGCTCAGCTTCGCCTCGATCGCCGCCAGGATCGCGCCGTGTTCGGGACGGGAGACGTCGAGGGCGAGGAGGGCCTTCCGGACCGCCTCGACCTTCGCCGGCTCGAGCCCGTTGCGCGCGTAGATCGGCTTCGAGGGGAAGTCCCCGGAGTACTCGAGGATCCGCAGACCCTTCTCGCGGTACTTCTCTGCGGTCGGGGCCTTGCAGGCCCCGGCGTCGAATCCCCCGTTGAGGACGGCGAGGGCGACGTCGTCGTGACTCCGGAGGTGGGCCGTCGTCCCGAGCTTGACGCCCGCGTTCGCGAGCATCTTGCGCGGCACCTGCGTCCCCATCGTCGACCGGCGGTCCCCGAAGGCGAAGGACTTCCCCTCGAGGTCCTTCAGGGTCCGGAACGGCGCGTCCTGTCTCGTCACGATCGCCCCGCGGAAGCGGGTCTCCTTCTTCTCCCCGTCCTGCTCGATCGCGACGAGGATCGGCGGCCGCGCCTCCTCCTCGAGGAGGAGGCGCCCGTACGTCGCCGCGCCGCTCCGGAAGAGGTCGACCTCCCCCTTGCGGAACTTCTCGATCCCCGCGGCGTACGAGGGCGCGACCTCGAGCTCGACCGTGTAGCCGGTTTCCTTCGTCAGGTACTCGCAGAGCGGCAGGAACTGGCGGAACATCTCCGTCGGACTGTCCGACGGATAGAGGCCGAAACGGAGCACGCCGTGGGACCCCTTCGAGGCCCGGCTCGCTGGCGCGGCCTCGGGCCGCCGTGGCTCCTGCGGCACCGCCGGCGCCCCGGTCGCGCACGCCGCACCGGCGTCGGGGCAGCGCGCCGCCGCGGGGGCGGAGGGCTCGTCGCGCGAGAAACCGCGGCCTTCGAGGAGGAGGAACCCGGCCGCGCAGAGGATCGCCGCGAGGAACCGACGCTGACGCATGATTCACCCGATGGACTGGGGACGCGGGGGGACGGCGGCTCCGTTATCGGCCCTCCCCCCCGGGCTGCCTTGAACCCGAGCGACGTCTACTCGGACTCGTCGGAGGCGAAGCCCACGTCGAAGTCGTAGATGTAGGAGAGCCTCTCGCGGTTGACGATGACGTACGGAAGGCCTCGGAGGATCTCGAGGTCCTTGTCCCCCTCGAGCCGGATCCCGCGGATCTCCGGCGCCTCGACGACGAAGAAGCGGCGCGCCCCGTCGGAGGGCTCGTAGGCGTTCGGCCGAACCCTCCCCGCGATCTCGAGGTTGCTCCGCCCGGCGTGGAACGCCCGGATCCGCACCGACTCGCGCTCCCGGGCGAGGGCGGCCTGGAAGAGGTCCCCCCCGGCGTCGACGAGCTCGTGGGCGAGGACGACCTCGTCGAGGTTCACGTGCACGCGCGGCGTGAGGACCCGCTCGCGGGTCTGGAGGTCGATGAGGGTCGCTTCCCGGACGGCGAGGAAGCAGCGGTGGGCGTCGTCGAGGACCTTGCTCAGGCGGGCGTACTTCCCCTCGACCCGCCCCTTGATGAGGAAGGTGTCGGTCACGAGCAGGTCGGCGACGATCGTCAACATCGGTCCGCGCGCCCTCGGCGCCCCCGCGCCGCCGCCGGAGACCGCAGGGCCCCGACCAGGTAGAGCGACCCGAGGGCGAGAACCACACCGTCCGGGCCCGCGCGCGCCGCCGCGGCCTCGAGCGCCCGCGCCGGGCTTTCCTCCTCGACGAAGCGAAGCCCGATCTCGCGGGCGGCG
This sequence comes from Planctomycetota bacterium, assembly GCA_035695825.1. Lineage (GTDB taxonomy): Bacteria > Planctomycetota > UBA1135 > UBA1135 > JAKEFM01 > JAKEFM01. The sequence continues at coordinate 100,508 of DASRRH010000029.1, forward strand.
TCCGCGAGGGTGAACCGCGACGCGGCCCGGGGGGTATCCACGGAAGTCAGGACGACGGTATCGGCCCGGTCCCGGAGCCGGCTTAACATCCCGCGCAAGTCCTTCTCCCGTTGGGCGGCGAAGACCACCGCGACCCGCCGCCCCGGAAAGGCCCCCTCGAGGCTCGCGAGGGCCGCCTCGACCGACTCCGGCGTGTGGGCGCCGTCGAGGACGACCGGGGGCTCGCCCGGAAGGATCTCGAACCGTCCGGGAACCCGAAGCCTCGGCGCGGCCGCAGCGAGGGCATCTTCGAGGTCGAACCGCGCGAGCGTTCCCCGCTCCCGCGTCGCCTCGACCGCGGCGACGGCGAACGCGAGGTTCTCGGCCTGGTAGAGCCCGACTCCCGGCACCGCGACCGGTCCGTAGCGCGCTCCCCAGGTTCGCAGCCCGACGCGGAGCCCCGGCCCCACGCGCTCGATCGACTCGACCCCGAAGTGCTCCTCCTTGCGGAGGAGCCGCGCTCCCTTCCCTCGGCAGACCTCCTCGAGGACCGACAACGCCTCTCCCTCGAAGCCCGTCACGACCGGGACCCCCCTCTTCACGATTCCCGCCTTCTCCCGCGCGATGTCCTCGATCCGGTCCCCGAGGACCTCGGTGTGTTCGAGGGAGACGTTCGTCAACACGCAGACCTCCGGTTCGGCGACGTTCGTCGAATCGAGCCGCCCCCCCAGCCCGACCTCGACGACGGCCCACTCGACCCCCGTCCGCTCGAAGTGCCCGAACGCCGTGGCCGTCAGGACGTCGAACGTGCTCGCCCGCGCGGCTTCGCCGCCCGCCTGGACGATCGCCGCAGCGCGGCCGACGGCCTCGGCGAACGCCTCCCCGGAGATCTCCTCGCCGTCGACGACGATCCGCTCTGTCACCCGCTCGAGGTGCGGCGAGGTGTAGAGGCCGACGCGCGATCCCCCGGCCCGCAGGATCTCCGCGAGGAAGGTCGCGGTCGACCCCTTCCCCTTCGTCCCACCGACGTGGACGGTCCGGTACCTCCGCTGCGGCTCGCCCAACGCGGCGAGGAGGGCCCGCACCGGAGCGAGGTCCGGCCTCCAACCCTCCCGCGCGCGCCGCTCGAAGTCCTCGCGCGTCCGGAGGAAGGCCTCGGCCTCGGCGAGGGTGCGGATCACGGAGGCGAACGATATCGCCCGCGTCGCCGCGTCCGGCCGCCTTCCGCAGAAGCCCGGCCCGCGCCACCGCCGTGACGAAATGGAACCCGGGCCTCCCGAGGCGCTTCGAGGAGCGCGTTCGATCCCGCGCCCGCGCTCGGAAGGCGAGCGCGATCCAGTCCGGACTTCGCTACGCTGTGTGGCGATCCGGGACGCCGCAGCGCCATGCGTGCGATTCCACCATGGCCGGTGGGGAATCCCCCCCCTTCCTGAGCGACCGCGCCGGTCGCCTCGGACTGGCGGGGCTCGCGCTGTTCGCCCTTCTCGTCCGCCTTCCCACGCTCGCCGGGCACCCGATCGTCGAGGGCGACGGCGTGCACTACGCCTCCCTCGCCCGGCGCGCGCTCGCGGGCGACCTCGGCGGCCTCGGAGACCTCTACTGGTCGAACGTCTGGCCCGCGGCGATCGCCGGCGTGAGCAGGGGGACCGGGCTCGACGTCGTGAAGGCGGGGCGCGTGGCTTCCCTCGTCTCGGGCGCCCTCCTCGCCCCGCTCACGGGCGCGATCGGGGCGCGACTCTTCGGGCCTCTCGCGGGATGGACGGCCGCCCTTCTCGTCGCGGGTCATCCGTGGCTCGTCCACTTCTCCGGACTCGTCTACGCCGAGGCGTTCTTCCTCGCGCTCCTGCTCGGCGGACTCGCGGTGGGGCTGGGAGCGGCGCGGACCCGAAGGCCGACGGGGCTCGTGGGAGCCGGCTTCCTTATGGGCCTCGCCGCCGCGACCCGCCCCGAGGCCCTCTTCTACGCCGCGGGGCTCCTCCTCCTCCTCCTCGCACCCCGCGCGGGAGAGCCCCCCCTCCCTCTCCGACCGGCCGCGTGGAGGTCGGCTGGACTCCTGCTCGCCCCCTTCCTGCTCGTCCTCGCGGGGCGGTCGATCCTCGTCTGGAGCGAGAACGGGACCTGGGACTTCTGGGGATCCTTCAAGGGGAGGGCCAACTTCTTCCTCGGCGAGCAGAAGGAGGTGTTCCAGAACACGGCGACCGAGCGGACTCCGGAAGGCGAACTGGAGTACTTCGCGGACGCCCGCCAGCGCAGCGTCCTCGAGAGCGTGCTCGCCCACCCGGAGGGGCTCCGCGCGCGGGCGGTCCGCAACTTCCCCCTCGGCGTCGAAGCCGCGAAGCGGGTGATCCCGCCGGTGCCTCTGTTCCTCGGACGGTCCGCTTTCCCCGGCCCCGGGTGGACGGCGGTCCTCCACGGGATGGGAGCCCTCTCGTTCCTCCTCGCCGCGTTCGGGCTCCTCTCCGGTCTGTCGCGCGCGACGACCCGTCTGGCGACGGGCGCGATCGTCGGCGCCGGAGCGCTCCACGCCCTCACGCTCGTCTTCCTCCTCGTGCACGATCGGCTCCTCCTTTCCCTCGTTCCCTTCGCGGCGATCTTTTCTGCGCAGGGTCTCGTGGTCGCGACCGGAGCGATCGCTCGCCGGGTGGCTCCCGGTGCGAGGGGGGACGGCGGAAGAGTCGCCTGGGGAGTCCCGCTCGGCGTCGCCGCCTCGCATGCGGTCCTCTCGCTCTTCGGCGCTGCGTTCGCGCCGACTCCCGCCTACCCGGAGGAGCCCGTCGTGCAACGGGAGGCGGGAGAGTGGCTGGCCGGGCGATTCGATCGCGAGACGCGCCTCATGACCCCCACCCCGCACGTCGCGTTCTACTTCTACGACGCGGCGCACGAGCGGAACCGGGTCGACCTTCCCTGGGCGGACTACGACGGAGTCCTCGCGTTCGCCCGCGTCCACGGGGCGCACCTCCTCGCGGCTCCGGAGTGGTTCCTCCGGGAATGGCACCACCCCTGCGCCGATCTTCTTCTCGACGCGACGGGAGACCACCCGGGGCTCGAGTACGTGGCGTCGGTCGGGGATCGCCAGCCGTACCGCGTGCACCTCTACCGGTTCACGGACCGGCGCTGAGGGGAGTTTCCTACCTCCCATTCCCCTCCGCTGGCGCCGTCGCGGGCTGCGTCTCGGCCCCGACCTCGACAAGCTCGAGGGGGCCGCGCGGCCGGATGTGCGAGAAGAAGGTCGACTTCTGCCGGTCGTAGACGACCTTGCCGTTCACGATCGTGAACTCGACGAAGGTCCGGTAGTCGAGGAGGTCCCCCGAGGTCACGATCAGGTCGGCGTCCTTCCCCGGCTCGATCGAGCCGAGACGGTCCGCGACCCCGAGGACGCGCGCGGCCCCCAGCGTCACCGCCTCGAGCGCCGCCTGCTCGTCGAGCCCGCCCCGCATCGCGAAGGCCGCGTCGAGCGGGAGCGTCATCAGGTCGCGCCCCGCGAGCCCCCCCGTGCTCACGGCGGCCTGCGGGGGAAGGACCGCGAAGGTCACCCCCGCCTTGCGGAGGATCGCCGCGTTCTCGATCGAGGAGCCGCTCGGGCGGTTCGTGTTGCGGTCGGGGCGGACTTTGGCGCGCGGATTGAGGACGCAGCGGACGCCGCGGCGCGAGAGCTCGGAGGCCACCGTCCAGGCCTCGTGCGCGCCGTCGACGACCGCGTCGAATCCGAAGTCGCCGATGAGCTCGGCGATTGCGAGGAGGTCGTCGGCGCTCCCCGCCTGGAGCCGGGCCGGGATCTCGCGCCGGAGGAGCCTCAGGTGGTTGTCGTCGACCCCCTGCTTGGAAGGCTCCTTGGCCTGCGGATCGGTCTTCTTCGCCTCCTCCCACTCTCCCCTCTTCCGAAGGTAGTCCCTCGCCTTCTCGAAGCGCTCGCGCACGTCGAGCCGTTGGACGGGGTTCGAGGACGAGTAGGCGAGACTCACGAACGCGGGCTCCTTGACGAGGACCCCCTCGACGTCGCCCGGGATCACCTTGGCGACGGCGGTCCCCGCGTAGACCGCCGTGATCCCCGAGGCGGAGGCGAGCTGGACCGAGAGGGAGAAGGGGTCGACCGAGTCGGCGGGGGAGCCGCCGGCGCCGCCGATGAACGCGCCGAGGATGCCGAAGGAATTGGCCGCGACGAGGCCCGGATAGACGCGCATCCCCTTCGCCTCGAGGACCTTGGCGCCCTTCGGGACCTCGACGTCGAGGCCGACCTTCCAGACCTTGCGGCCGCGGCAGAGGACCGTGCCGCCGCGGATCGTCGCGCCGCCGACGGTGTAGACGTCGCCGCCGACGATCGCGAAAAGGCGCTCGTCCTCCTTCTTGCGACGCTCCTCCTCGTCCTTCTTCCTCTGCTCCTTCCGCTCCTTGCGGGTGGGGGCCGGCTTGGACTCCTGGAACGGAGCGGGGAGGAGGAAGAAGGAGAGGAGGAAGGGAAGCGCCCTCACGGCGTCGCCTCGTAGACGAACGCCCCCTCGAAGAGGACCTTCCGCAGGCGCGCGCGCGCGTCGAAGGGGTCCCCGTCGAAGAAGAGGAGGTTCGCGTCCTTCCCCTCCTCGATGGAGCCGACGCGGTCGGCGACGCCGAGAAACTCGGCTGGAGTGAGGGTCATCGCGCGGAGGGCCACGTTCCGGTCGAGGCCCGCCTTCACGACCTCGCCGACGCGGAAGGGGTAGGACTCGTACCCCTCGAGATTGGCCGGCGCCGGGACGAAGGCGATCTTGACCCCCGCCCTGGAGAGGATCGCCGCGGCGTTCACGCGGTTCCGGGTCTGGGGCACGAAGCCGATGTCCGGAGGGAGGACGACCGACTCCTTGGAATCGCCCATGCGGTCCGCCACCTGATAGAGGGGCGAGTTGCCCACCAGGACGGCGTCGAACTCGACGTCCTTCGCGGCGTCCCGGAAGTGGAGATACTCGCCGGGCCCCGAGAGGGCGACGAAGGCCCGCGTCTTCCGCTCGAGGAGGCGGACGAAGGGTTCGACCTTCGGGTCGAGGGGAGCGGGCTGCGTCGCGGGGGCGGGCCGGGTCGCGGGCTGCGTGGCGGGCTGCGTCGCCGGGGCGGTCGCCGGGCGGGTCTCGGCCGTCTTCTCGAGCTTCTCGAGCTCGTGCTCCGCGTTCTGGAGGGCCTGCCGGAGCTGCTGCTTTCCCTGCGTGCTCGCCTCGAAGTCGACGGCGAGGAAGGCGTCGGGCACGAGCGCCAACTCGGAGACCTTGGAGCCCCGGGGCCGGAGGATCGCCCCGCGGCCCGAGATCCCCCCCCCGAACGGCGCGACGGCGATCGTCGTCGCGCCGCGCTCGAGGAGCTTCTTCCAGAGAGGGTCGAAGGGGTCGATCTCGTCCACCGCGCGCAGGTGCGCGTTCATCCCGCGGGCGCGCCCCGGGCTCACCCCGGCGTGCGAGAAGGGGATCACCCATCCGGGAACCGCGACGAGCTCCCGAGCCTCGACCACCTTGGCGCGGCGGGAGACGGGGACGTTGGGCCCAACGGTCGCGATGCGGCCCCCCTTGACGAGGATCGTCGCCTCCTCGATCGGGCCCTGGCTCACGGTCTCCGCGCGCTTCACCCGGATCGCGAGGAGCGGCCCCTCCTCGCGCGGCCGCGGCGCGGAGGCCGGCGCCGGGGCGGGCCTCGAGTCCTGGAGCGCGGCCGCGAGCGCGAGCAGGAGCGGGATCACGCCCTCTTCCTCAGTACCGCTGACCGTCGCGGCGGCGATCGTAGACGATCTCGCCGTCGATCAGGACGACCTCGACGGGGGTGCGCGCGTCGAACGGCGGGCCCGCCTTGATCACGAGGTCGGCGTCCTTGCCCGGGTCGAGGGAGCCGATCCGCTCGGCGACCCCGATCGAGCGGGCGGGCTCGATCGTGCACCCGCGGAGGCAAAGCTCCTCGTCCGCCCCGAACCGCGCCGCCATCGCCCCCTGGAGGAAGAGGTCCTCCTGCGGGACGACGCCGGCGTCCGTGTTGATCGAGATCTTCCGGCACCCCGCCCGCGCGAAGCCCTCGACGATCCCGTAGAAGCGGGCGTCGGCCTGGAACGTCCAGTCGTACATCCTCGGACCGAGGTTCGTCGGGAGATCGCGGCGGGCGAGCTCCGGTGCGACGGCCATCCCGTTGAAACAGCCGTGCGAGACGATCGCGTCGACGTCGAACTCGTCCCGGAACATCCGCGCCGTCGCCATCACGTCGCGGTCCCCCGCGGTGTGGATGAGGACCGGCGTCTTCCTCCGGAAGACCTCGAGGAGCATCGCGAGGTCGGGGGGGACGGGCTTCGAGGGGTCCTTCTCCCCTTCGGCGATCCGCGCGAGCGCTCGGGCGAAAAGCCGGCGCAGCATCCACGACATCCCCATCCGCGAGGCGCCGAGGTCCCCGGAGCCGCGCTCGGGGTTCCAGGCCTGCGCGACCTTCATCGCCCCGGGCTGGCGCAGGACCATGTCCTCCACGGACTCCGCGTCCTTGAGCTTGAGGAGGACGCCGAACCCCGAGAGGTTGGTCCCGCTCCCGGGGATCGTGAGGACCGTCGTCACCCCCGCGGAGACGGCGTACTGCATGTCCTCGTTCCACGGCACGACCGCGTCGAGCACCCGGAACTCCGGGTTGTCCGGGTGGACCATGTCGTTCGTGTCGCCGAATCCCCCCGCCTGGATGTGGGAGTGGAGGTCGACGAAGCCGGGGAAGACGAACGCGGAGGGGTAGTCGAGGATCTTGTAGTCGGGCGGGATCGAAAGCCCCTTGCCGACGGCCTCGATCTTCCCGTCGCGGATCAAGACGACGCCCTGGTCGACCGGACCGATCCTCTCGCTCACCGGGAGGACCTTGCGCGCGCGGATCGCCAGGCGCGGCGTCGGCTCCCGCGGGACCCGGCGGGCGCGGACGGGAGAGGGGCCGGCGCCCGGCGCCTGGAACCGCGCGCACCACTCCTCCCCGTCGTCGTGGGCGAAGGGGTCGTCCGAGGCGCGCATCGTCCCGTCCGCCGTCCCTTCGACGGCGGGGACGGGGACTCCGGAGCAGGGGGGCGGTTCCGGGTCCTGCAGGGCGAAGAGCAACGAGAAGGCAATCATGGATTCCTCTCCAGCACCTCGCCGTCGGCGACGACGGCGAGAATCCTCGAGGAAGGGTCGAAGGGGTCGCCACTCCAGACGACGAGGTCGCCGTCGCGTCCCGCCTCGAGCGATCCGACTCGGTCGTCGAGCCGGTAGAGGCGGGCGGGGTGGATCGTCACCGCGCGCAGCGCCTCGCCCGGGTCCATCCCTCGGGAGACCGCCGCGAGCGGCGCGATCGGCAGGTCGCGCGTGCCCCCCTCCGACTCCGTGCGAAAGGCGACCGGCACCCCGGCGCGCGCGAGACGGTCCGGGAGGTTCACCTCCTCCTCCTCGACGCGTCGGACGAACTCGGGAGGGAGCACGACGCCGATCTTCCTCGAAGCGAGTTCCGCGGCGATCCGCCATCCGTCCTCCGCGCCGAAGAGCACGACGGGGAGGCCGAACTCGGCGAAGATCCCGAGGGCCGCCTCGATCTCGTCCGTCCGACCGACGTCGACGAGGGCGACGATCTCCTTCTTCAGGAGCTTGCGGAAGGGCTCCAGGTCCTCGTTGAACGGGGGCTCCTCGGGACCCTTCTTCCGCTTCGGCCTCGCCGTCGGCGCGGCGGCCTCCTTCTCCGTCCGCGTCATCTCGAAGGGGATCGCACCCATCGGGCCCGTGACGGTCCCCGCGAGGTGGTCCTCGCGGTCCACGGTCGCTTCGATCTGGGCGGCCCCGAAGGGGGTCGTGACGGAGACGGCGAGCCTTCCCCCCTCGAACCTCCCCCCCGCAAAGGGGATCTCCCCGGGGCGGAGGTCCGGGACGGAGAGGCTGCCCGAGACTTCCGTGCCCGAGAGCCGCATCTTCACGACGACCCGGATCGGCCGCGGGACCGGCGGCGCCTCGATCGTCCCCTCCCAGGTTCCCGTGATCGGATCGGGCTTCCTCGTCTCTTCCGTCGGCGCGGGCTTCTGTTCCTGTCCGTCCTTGTCCTTCTCCGCCACCGCCTTCTTCAGGTCCTCGGCGTACCGGTCCCAGCGGTCCGCGTATTCCTTCGCCGATTTGAGGAGATCGCGCACGGCTCCCGGCCGGGCGCCCCGGTCGCCCCCGCGCCAGTCGAGCCGGATCGCGGCGGTCTCCCGGAGGATCTGCGCGGGCCGAGACCTCGCCCCCGTCTTGATCGCCGCGACCTGGGAGCCTCCCGCCGAGGCGCCGACGGGGCCCATCAAGATCGTCGTCACGCCCGCGGCCGCCGCCTCGAGGAAGCCGCGCTTGCCCGGCGAGGAGGCGAGCGCGACCGGCAGCCCGGCGCTCGGGACGGTCCGATCTCCTTCGAGGCCGAGGTGGCTGTAGCCGTCGATCAGCCCCGGCGTGACGAAGCCGCGAGGCCCGGCGTCGATCACGCGCGCGCCGGGCGGGGTCGGAACCGTCGGGCCGACGGCCGCGACCTTTCCCTCTTCGACGAGGACGGCGCCGTCGCGGATCGAGGCCCCCGCCGCGGTGAAGACGGTCCCCGCCCGAACGACCAGCGCCGCGGGGCGCGCCCGCGCGTAGACCCGTTCGCCCCGGACGTACGTCTCGAGGGCGTGGGTCGTCGGCGCGAAGGGCTCTCCGGAGAGGACGACGAAGTCGGCGTCCTTGCCGGGCTCGAGCGAGCCAACGCGGTCCGCGACCCCGAGGATCTGCGCCGCCTGGGAGGTCACGGCGCGCAGGGCGAGGCCCCGGTCGAGGCCCCCGCGGATCGCGAGGCCGACGAGAAGCGGCAGGTCGGGGAGCGCGACGTCGGCGGCGGGGGCGAGCGCGATCGTGACGCCGGCCGCCGCGAGCCTCCCCGCGCCCTCGACCGTCCAGCGCGGAGCGTCCTTCGAGAGGCCGTACTCGAACGGCCTGCGTCCCGGCGCTCCGGCGACGTCGAGGACGACGGGGATCCGCGCCCGCGCCAGGCGCGGGGCGAACCTCCAGGACTCGGCCCCCCCGTCGAGGATCGCGCGCAGCCCCGCCTCCTCGGCGAAGTCGAGCGCCCCCTCGACGTCGAGGGGGGTGACGCACGCGATCCTCCACGGGAGCCCCGCCTCGAGGGCCTGCGCGAGCCCCTCGTGGACCGGATCGTACTTCGGTCCTCCGGGGCGCCCGTAGGCGGCGCGCCACTCCTTCGCCTTCGCGATCGCCTCCCGCAGCGCGAGGAAGGTCCCGAGCCGCGTCCCCGGGAGTTGCCTCCGCGCCGGGAGGATCGGCTCCTCCGCGGTCGGGGGGATCGGGGGCTCGAAGACCTCGGGCGGGC
>DASRRH010000030.1:0-57857 GCA_035695825.1 Planctomycetota bacterium
CCGGCGGGAACCCTCTCGCGGGGGAGCTCGCGGCGGCCGTCGCGGGACAGGGGGGAGGGGGCGGCGGGGACCAAGTCTTCTACAACGGAACGCCCCCGCCCCCGAACTGCCTGAACAACACCCAGTGGCTCCTCCAAGACACGAAGGGGGGCGCGGGCGGAGGAGGCGGGGGGATCCTGGCTCTCCGCGCCCTCGGCCCGATCGTCATTGCGAACACCGGGAAGCTGTCGGCCGTGGGCGGCAAGGGAGGGAACGCGGAGAGCCTCGGTTTCATCGACCCGGGAGGAGGGAGCGGGGGCGCCGGCTCGGGGGGGATGATCATCGTCGAGTCGGCGGACGCGAGCCTGCAGGACAACGGGGTTCCCGGCAATCCGAACTTCCCGCCCCAACCCATGGGGACGCCAGGCGGGATCCGGATCGAGGGGGCCACGCAAAGGTTCGTGGTCAAGGGAGGCGACGGCGGGCACGGCAACGACGACCTGTACCAGCTGACAACGGTAGGCCGCGGGGGGGAGGGAGGCGGCGGCATCGTCCAGGTCCACTCCGCTCGGTTCGACTCCTTCGGGAATCCGGTGATCTCGCTCGCCGGCTCCGACGTGACGAGCTTCTCGACGCCGACGGTCGACCAGGCGGGCAACGGCTACATCCTGCTGCCGAACTTCGGGGCGAAGTCGCGCGCGCGCTCGATCTGGATCGACACCGGGTTCGCCCACCTCGGGGGCCTCGGGACGGTGACCTACCCCTGGGTCTTCTCGGGGACGAACAACTCCTCGAACTCGAACTACCCCCTGGACACGACCGGGGTCGTGCGGACCGACGCCGCGGGGGCGGTCTTCCTCCCGCCGGCGATCCCCGGGACGACGGTGGCAGTCCCCGTCGGAAACGTGGCGGCGAACGCGGTGACGATCCCCGGCTCGATCGTCCAGAATCCGGCGACGCTCCTCCGCTACGTTCTCAACCCGAACACGGCGCAGGGGGGCGCCCCCCAGCTCTTCACGATCGTGTCCGCGGCCTTCGACGGGACGGACATGGTGATCCAGACGGATCCGGCGGACGGCCCGATGACCGCCGTGCTGCCGGCTGGCGGGACGACGACGGTGGCGGTGCGGCCCCGGCTCTTCCGGATCTTCACGCAGGGCGTGGCCGACTCGATCCTCTCCGGCCAGAGCGTCGCGATCCGCTTCCAGGGGGCCGACAGTCCGTCGGTCCCTGCCACGCTGACGTCGTTCACGCCGGACCTGGACGCCTTGAACGGAAAGAGGTTCTTCCGCTTCGAGGTCGACTTCGACCTTGGCGCGTCGGGGCTCTCCACCACGACGCCGCGCCCGGAGATCCGGTTCCTGAAGATCCCTCTCCGGTTCTAGCCGATCCTTCCGAGGGGGCCGGGAGACCGGGCCCCCTTCGTCTCCCGGGTTATGCTCCGGGCGATGACCGGCGCCGACGACGTCACCCGGGCCGACGCCCTCAAGGGCCGCGGGGACGACGCCCTCCGGCGCGGCCGGGCGGCGGAGGCGCTCCCCCTCTACGAGGAGAGCCTGGCGCTCTACGTCTCCTGCGGGGACGGGCTGAGCGAGGCCAACTGCCTCCAGAAATTGGGGAGGATCGCCCTCGAGGCGCGCCGCCTCGAGGACGCGCAGGAGCTCCTCGGCCGCGCCCTCGACCTCCACCGGACGCTCGGCGACGAGGGGGGCGTCGCCGCCGACCTCGGCACCCTGGGGCCCGCGTTCGGCCGCGACGCGCAGTACGTGAAGGCCCTCGAGTGTCTCGAGGAGGCCGTCGAGATCTTCCGCCGCCTCGGCGACCGCTACGGGGAGGCGCTCGTCCTGCGCGCGGAGGGGAACCTCTTCCGGGACTGCTACGGGCCGGAGCCCGCGATCGCCTGCTGGGTCCTCGCCCGGGCGCTCCTCGACGAACTGCACGATCCGGCGGTCGAGCCGATCGAGGCGCTCATGCACAACGTCCGGATGCGGCTCGGCGAGGAGGAGTGGGCGTCCCTCGAGCGGGAGGTCTTCCCGCGCGCCGAGGGGATCCGGCTCGAGGGGGTGCGCTGCCTGCGCGAGGGGGAGATGGTCGAGGGAGAAGGGCCGACCTGGCAGTAGGCCTCTCGGCTAAGGGTTCCGCAGGTGCTTCGCGAGGAAGGCGTGGATCTCCTTCCACGCCTTGCCGGCGACCTCGGGCTTGTGGCCCGCCCGTTCCTCGTTCAGGAACGCGTGGCCGACCCCGCTGTAGACCGTGCACTTGACCTCCTTGCCCGCCTTTCCCGCCGCCTCTTCGAAGGCCTTCGCCTGGGACGGGGGGATCCCCTCGTCCTTCTCGCCGAAGATCCCGAGGACCGGGCAGCGGAGCCCCTTCAGCTTCTCGGGCTCCGTGATCACGGAGCCGTAGCACACGACGGAGGCCGAAAGGGCCTCCTCCTCGAGGGCGGTCAGCAGGGCGTACTTCCCTCCCATGCAGAAGCCGATGATCCCGATCTTCTCCTTGCCGACCGCGGGGTCGCTCCGAAGCGACGCGACCGCGACGCGCAGGATCCGGACGACCTTCCCGTCCTCCAGCCCCCGCATCATCTCGTGGGCGAGGTCGGGGCCCGTCGCGACCTTCCCCCCGTAGAGGTCGGGGACGATCGCGGCGTAACCCTCCCGCGCGAGCGCCTGCGCGACCCCCTCGATCTGGTCGTTCATCCCCCACCACTCGTGGACGACGACGAGGCCCGGGTGGGTCCCGTTCGCCGGCCGGGCGAAGAAGGCCTGGGCCTGTTGATCGCCGACTTTGAGAGAGCGCGACTCGGTCGCGATCGCGGGCTGGGTGGCGCCTTGGAGGAGGGCGAGGAGGAGGGGGAACGGGGACACGTGGGGATCTCCGTGAGGGACCGGCAGGATGGGGCTCGCTCCGGCACCGCGCAACTCTCTCTCGCCTCGCCTAAGATCGGATCCGCCGAGCCCGGAGGGATCGATGCCGCGAAGAGTCCTCGCTTCCGCACTGTTCGGGATGCTCGCGGTCTCCGCGGCTCCCGCGGGAACGCGCGGCGCCCCCGACGTCGAGAAGGCGATCGCCGAGGGGGTCCGGATCCTCGTCGCGTGCCAGGAGGAGGGGGGGGCCTGGCCGTACCAGGGGGTCTACGGGGCACGCGACGAGAAAGGGAACTACCTGCCGCCCGTCGGCTACCAGGTCGGAGGGACGGCGATCTGCGCGCTCGCGCTCCTCCATGCGGCCGAGCCGGCGGACGCGGACGCGAAGAGGGCGATCGAGAGCAGCGTCGACTTCGTCCTCCGCACGCTCGACCACCCCCTCATGACGCCGGAGTTTGCGGGGGGCTACGACGTCCGGATCTGGGGGCACGCCTACGCGCTCCTCCTCTTCGCGCGCCTCAAGGCTATGGCGCGCGCGGGGCCGCGGGCCGAGGCGGTGGCACGGCAGATCCCCTGGCTCGTCGCCGCGATCGAGAAGACGGAGATCCCCGGCGGGGGGTGGAACTACTCTCGAAGGGGAGGATGGGAGAAGCCGAACGCCCCCTCGACCTTCACGACGGCTCCGGTCGTCCAGGCGCTCCTCGAGGCGCGCGCCGCCGGCGCGCAGGTGAGCGGCGCCGTCCTCGAGCGCGCGCGGCGCGTGCTCGAGCAAGGCCGCATCTCCAACGGCGCCTTCGTGTACGCGGGCGCGTCGGCGGGGCGCGAGGGAGAGGACCCCCGCGCGAAGATCCCCGGCGCGATCGCGCGGATGCCGATCTGCGAGACGACCCTCCGACTCCTCGGCGGGGGAGCGACGGCCGCGACGAAACAGTCGGTCGAGGCGTTCCTCCGGGAATGGCAGGCCCTGGAGGACCGCCGGAAGAAGACCGGGACGCACGACGGACCCTACGGGATCGCGCCCTACTACTACTTCTACGGCCACTACTACGCGGCCCAGGCGATCGAGAGCCTCCCCGAGCCCGAGCGCGGGCCGCTGCGCGCCCGGCTCTACGAGAAGATCTTCCATGTTCGCGAGCCCGACGGCTCCTGGAACGACCGGGTCTTCGAGCGCTCGAAGAACTTCGGCACCGCGATGGTCGTGCTGGCGCTCCTCGCGCCGAAGCTGCCGCCGCCGCCGGCCCTGGAGTCGGCGGAAACCGGCTCGAAGTAGGGGCGGTCCGCTTCCGGTTCGCGGAGCGAGGACCCGAGCGACCTTCTCCGCGGCGAGGGCCTTTTTCGCCGCGGACGAGGTCCGAGGGCCGTCGTCGCTAGTGCCGGAAGTGCCGGACGCCCGTGAAGACCATCGCGGCGCCCGCCCGGTCCGCGGCGGCGATCGTCTCGGCGTCGCGGACGGAGCCGCCGGGCTGGAGGATCGCCGTGACCCCGGCGGCGAGCGCCTCCTCGACCCCGTCGGCGAAGGGGAAGAAGGCGTCCGAGGCGAGGACCACGCCGCGCGCGCGCGCCCCCGCCTTCCCGATCGCCAGGCGGACCGCGTCGACCCGGCTCATCTGCCCGGCGCCCACGCCGACGACGGCGCGGTCGCGGGAAAGGACGACCGCGTTCGAGCGGACGTGCTTCGCGACGGTCGCGGCGAAGAGCAGGGCGTCGACCTCGGCGAGGGTGGGGGAGCGCTTCGTCGCGACCTTGAGGTCGGCGGCCGACTCGACGCGGTCGTCGGTCGTCTGGAGGAGGAAGCCCCCCGAGATCGAGCGGACCTCGACTCGCGAAGAGGGGGGTCGATCGAAGGGCGTGCGAACGAGGCGGACGTTCCTTCCCCACTTCGGCTTCGTTGTCACGGTCTCGAGGGCGGCGGGCTCGAAGTCGGGCGCCAGGATCGCCTCGACGAAACGCGACTCCGAGGCGAGGAAACCGGCGCAAGCCGCGTCGAAGGGGCGGTTCAGTCCGACCACCGAGCCGAAGGCGGAGACCGGGTCCCCCTCCCACGCGGCGGCCAGCGCATCGGCCGGCTTCGCCGCGCACGCCGCTCCGGAGGGGTTGTTGTGCTTGACCACGGCCGCGGTGGGCCCGGAGAACTCGCGGACGAGCGCGAAGGCCGCGTCGATGTCGAGGAGGTTGTTGAACGAGAGCGCCTTGCCGCCGAGGACCTCCCCTCCCGCGACGCCCGGCTCGGGAGCGAGGACGGATCGGTAGAGGGCGGCCGCCTGGTGCGGGTTCTCCCCGTAGCGGAGACGGGCGATCCGGCGTCCGGCGAAGGCGGCCGATTCGGGAAAACGTTCCTCCTCCTCACGGCTGAGCCACACGGCGATCGCCGCGTCGTAGGCCGCCGTCGCCCGGAAGGCCTTCGAAGCGAGCCGGCGGCGCGTCTCCGGGGAGAGCGCTCCCCGGGCGCGCAGCTCCTCGAGGACCGCGGGGTAGTCGTCGGGATCCACGACGGCGGCGACGAAGTCGTGGTTCTTGGCGGCCGCACGGAGCAGGGTCGGGCCTCCGACGTCGATCTCCTCGATCGCTTCATCGCGCGCGACGCCCGGTCGGGCGACGGTCCCCTCGAAGGGGTAGAGGTTCACGGCGACGAGGTCGATCCCGGCGATCCCCTGCGCCTCGAGCGCCGCGCGGTGCGCGGGGAGGTCGCGGCGGGCGAGGATCCCCGCGTGGATCTTCGGGTGGAGGGTCTTCACCCGGCCCCCGAGCATCTCGGGGAAGCCCGTCACCTCGGCGACCTCGCGGACGGAAAGGCCGGCTTCGGCGAGGGCGCGGCGGGTGCCGCCGGTCGAGAGGATCTCGACGCGCAGGGAGGCGAGGGCGCGCGCGAAGTCGACGATCCCTCTCTTGTCGTGGACCGAGAGGAGGGCGCGCTCGATCCGGGGCGCGGTCACTTCACGCGGGACTCGGGCGGGATGATGAACCAGCACGCGAGGTAGAACAGGGTCATCGGGAGGATGACGGTGAGGATCGCGATGCCGACCCACGCGACGCGGACGAGGGTCGGATCGACGTTGAGGGCTTCCCCGATCCCGGCGCAGACCCCCCCGATCATCCGGTCCTTCTCGGCCCGGTAGAGGCGACGGTGCTCGGCCATGGCCCGTTCGGCGCGGCGAGTGTAGCCGCGCGAAGAAGCGAGGGAAGAGTGCGGAGGGGCGCGGGACCTATTTCGCGCGGGGATCCTTCGCCATCCCCGGGCCGGGGCCGTCTCCGGCGGGGGGCTTCTTCGGGCGGGAGGCGCGGCGCTGGAGGTAGGCCTTGAGGAAACCGTCGATGTCGCCGTCGAGGACCGCCTGCGACTGGCTCGTCTCGTGATCGGTGCGGTGGTCCTTGACGAGCTGGTAGGGCTGGAGCGTGTAGGAGCGGATCTGGTGTCCCCAGGCGATTTCCCCCTTCTCGCCGTAGAGGTTCTTCATCTCCTCGTCGCGCTTCGCCTCCTCGACCAGGTGGACGCGCGCGCGCAGGACCTTCATCGCGAAGGCGCGGTTCTTGTGCTGGGAGCGCTCGTTCTGGCAGGAGACGACGATCCCGGTCGGGATGTGGGTGATCCGGACGGCCGACTCCGTCTTGTTCACGTGCTGCCCGCCGGCGCCCCCCGCGCGCATCGTCTCGACCCGGAGGTCCTTGTCGTTCAAGTCGACCTCGATGTCCTCCATCTCGGGCGCGACGTCGACGGAGGCGAAGGAGGTGTGGCGGCGCTGGTTGGAGTCGAAGGGGGAGATGCGGACGAGGCGGTGGACCCCGACCTCCGCGCGGAGGTAGCCGAAGGCGTAGTCCCCCCTCACCTCGAGCGTGGCCGAGCGGACCCCTCCCTCGGGCTCCGGGACCTCGTCGATCAGGTCGTAGGTGAACCCGTGGCGGTCCATCCAACGCATGTACATGCGCAGCAACATCCGCGCCCAGTCGCACGATTCGACCCCCCCCGCGCCGGCGTGGACGGAGAGGAATGCGTTCCGGCGGTCGTGTTCCCCCGACATCATCGTCCGGAACTCGATCTCCCCGAGGCGCGCCTCGACCTCCTCGAGGGTCGAGCGGATCTCCTTCTCGGTCTCGGCGTCCGGGCTCGCCCCGCCGAGCTCGAGGAGGATCGAGACCTCCTCGAGGCGTCGTCCGACCTCGTCGAGGGGGGCGATGACCCCCTTCGCCCGTTTCAGCGCCTCGACGGCGCCCTGCGCGGCGGCGGGGTCGGCCCAGAAGTCGGGCCGCCCCATCCGATCCTCGATCTCCTTCCTGCGCGCGACCTCCCCTTCGTAGTCAAAGAGTCCCCCTGAGCGTGGCGGAGCGGCGGTCGGCTTCCTTGGCGCGGGCGGCGTGGGGATTCATGGGTGGCGAGGATGGTAGGGGGGAAGCCGGGAGGTTCAACCGCCGGAACGCCTCCCGCCGGCCGCGGGCTTCCTCCCCGCCAGGAGGGCCTCGATCGCGTCGGCGTCCCTCGGACAGAGGGTCGACAAGTTCTCGCACCCCTCGGGCGTGACGACGACGGTGTCCTCGATCCGGACCCCGAGGTCTTCCGCCGGGATGTAGATCCCGGGCTCGACCGTGACGCAGACGCCCGGCTCGAAAGGCTTGCGCTCCGAGCCGACGTCGTGGACGGCGAGCCCGATGTAGTGGGAAGGGCCGTGCCGAAGGTAGGCCCCAAATCCGGCGTCCGCGAGGGCCTTCCCCGCCACGCGCCCGAGGTCGGCGAGCGTCGCGCCGGGCTTCACCGCCTTCAGCGTCTCCTCCTGCGCCCGCAGGCAGGCGTCGTAGACCTCGCGCTGGCGCTTCGTGAATTTCCCGTTCGCGGGCCACGTGCGCGTGATGTCCGTCGCGTAGTAGAAGACCTCGGGGCCGAAGTCCATCAGGACGACGTCGCCGTCCGCGATGCGGCGCTGCTTCCGCGAGTAGTGAAGGGCGAGGGAGTTCGGCCCCGTCCCCACGATCGCCATGTAGGCGGGGCCCGACGACCCGAGCCGGTCGAACGCGGCGCGCGCGACCGCGGCGATCTCCCACTCGAACAGGCCGGGTCGGCAGGCCTGGATGGCGGCCTTGTGCCCCTCGCAGCCGATACGGGAGGCCTCCCGCATCGCCTGGATCTCCTCGGAGGTCTTGACCCGGCGGAGCTCGTCGAGGAGGGGCGAGAGGTTCTTCACCTCGGCGCCCGGGCCGAGGCGCTTCGCGAGCGCGTCGCGGAAGGCTTTCTCGCGGCTCCCCCTCCCGTCGAGCGGGTCCTCCTCCCTCCTGCGCTCGAACCCCCACGCCCGGTCCCGCGAGGTGGCGTGGATCTCCTCGGGGGCGAAGGGGGTGTAGATCGCTCCCTTCTCCGTCCACCCCTCGAGGAAGAGGGCGAATTCCCCGATCTCCCGGACATCCGCGATGCCCGTGACCGCAGCCGCCTCCTTCCCGGGTGAAAGGTCGGGCCCCTCCCACTGCTCGCGGAGGGGGTTGGCCGGAGGGAGGAAGAGCGTCGCGTGGCCTTCCTTCGCCTCGATCGCGAGCGCCGCCCCCGGCGTCTCGACGCCCGTCAGGTACCAAAAATCGTTCGACTGGCGGAACTCGAGGTAGTTACGCGTGTCCTCCGCCCCCTGCAGCACGATCCCTCCCTCGCCGACCGCCTTGGCGAGCGCCGCGCGCCGGCCCGCGTGGAAGGCGCGCCCGAGCGGGCTCTCGAAGGGGCTCTTCCTCTCGACGACGGCGCGCGCGGGGGAGGGGCCCTCCGCGCGCGGCGCGATCCCCGCGCCGGAGAGCAGGACCCGGAGGAGGAGGAGCGGAAGGGCACGCTTCATCAGGCCGCGGTTCCCCGGTACCGTTCGATCGGGAAAGCGATCATAGGTTCGAGCGTGCCCAAGGGCGAACTCGTCCGGCTCGACGGTTCGGCGGGAGAGGGGGGAGGGCAGATCCTCCGGAGCGCCCTCGCCCTCTCCGCCCTCGCCGGCCGGCCGTTCGAGATCCGGAACGTCCGGGCGGGGCGCCCGAATCCGGGTCTCGCCGCGCAGCACCTCACGGCGGTCCGGGCGGCCGCGGCGATCTGCGGGGCGAGGGTCGAAGGCGCCGCCGTCGGCTCGCGGGATCTGCGCTTCACCCCCGGGGCGGTCCATCCGGGGCGCTACCGTTTCGAGGTCGGCACGGCGGGCTCCTGCTCCCTCGTGCTCCAGACCGTCGCCCTCCCCCTCGCGCTCGCCCGCGGGCCGAGCGAGGTCGCCGTCGGCGGCGGGACGCACGTGCCCTGGAGCCCGACCTTCGAGTACCTCGCGGCCTGCTGGATCCCGTGGATGCGCCGGGCGGGGTGCGCGCTCGAGGCCGGGCTCAACTTCGCGGGCCACTACCCTGCGGGGGGGGGCGAGCTGTTCGCCCGGATCGAGGGGAAGGCGCGCCCGAAGCCGCTCGTCGCCACGGACCGGGGCGCTCCCGCGGGGCTCGTCGTCTTCTCCCGGGTCGCGTGCCTCCCTCTCGAGATCGCGGACCGTCAAGCGCGCAGCGCCTGCGCCGTGCTCCGCGCCGGGGGGCTCGAGCCGACCGCCGACTGCCGCGAGCTGCGCGGCCCGCGTCCCGGGACGGCCGTCGCGGTCGTCGGACGCTTCGAGAACGCGGTCGCCTGCTCGACGGCGCTCGGCGCGCCCGGGAAGCCGGCCGAGGAGGTGGGGCGGGAGGCCGCGGACGCCTTCGCCGCCTACCTCCGGTCGGGGGCGGTCCTCGACGAGCACGCCGCCGACCAGATCCTCCTCCCGCTCGCGCTCGCCTCAGGGCCCTCCGCGTTCACCGCCGCGCGCGCGAGCGGGCATCTCGCGACGAACGCGGAGGTCGTGCGCGCGTTCCTCGGGGCGAAGATCGAGATCGAGTCCGAGAGGGAGGAGACGGCGCGGGTGCGAGTCGAGCCGGCGGGATAGACGCCCGCGAGACCGAGACGATCACACCCCCGCGAGCCGCGTCGCGAGGACCGGCGCCTGGAGCGGCGCCGCTTCGGCCTGGGAGGAGCGGTAGACGGCGAGCTCCCCTGCGTAGCGCGCGCCGCGGAGGCCGACGCGCCCGAGGATCGTCGCCTGCATCAGGAGGAAGAGTCCGAGCGCGCCGAAGCCCCCTCGGACGTGTTCGGAGCCCGTCCGGAGCAGGAGGGTCGCCGCGGCGAGGAGGAGCCCTTCGGCGAGGTTGTAGAAGCCGAGGAGGAGCCCGGTCCGCAACGGGTGGCGCGCCACGAAGGCGATCCCGTGCAACCAGGCGAGGAGGGCCGAGCGGCGGTCCGCCTCGACGATCGAGATCCGCGCGTAGTCCGCCGCCGTGAAGAGGAAGGCGAGGAGGAGGACGTAGGCCGCCCCCCGCCACCACTCGGCGAGGACCGCCGTCTTCCCGTCGGGGAGGTCCTCGATCTTTCGGACTCCGGAGGCGAGGTCGAGGAGGAGCTCCCACCCCTTCCCGTGGGTGAACACCCCGACCACGTGGACCGCGACGAGGGTGAGGGCGGAGACGCGGAGGAATCGCGCCCACTGGCGTCCCCCCCAGCGGAAGAAGGCCTGGACGCTGCCGGTCCCCTTCGGCTCGTGGAAGACCCCGATCCAGCCGCCGGCGACGAAGGCCCCGAGGAGGAAGGAGACGAAGGCGAGGACCGAGAGACTCCCGCGCAGCCCCTCGAGGAGCGGGGCGTTGCGGAGCCGGAAGTCGAGATCGAAGTCCCCCCCGTACTCGGCCACGAGGTCCGGGGCGTCCCGCCGGAGGCCCATCGACCGGTCGAGCGCCCCGGCAAAGGGGATCCCCACGGCGAGGGCCGGGACGAAGTTGAGGAGGAACACGAGCCAGAGGATCCGCGTGCGCCCGAAGGCGCGGGCGAGGCCCCCGACCGCATCGCGGAGCGCGCCCCCCATCAGCCGATTCCCCCGAAGAAGTGGAGCACGTTCTGCACCCAGAAGAGGTTCTGCGTCCCCCAGCGGAGTGCCGGGGAGGGGTCGGGATCGACGCGGCGGTCGTTGTTCGAGGCGTCCGCGTCGAGAAGCCACACGCGCTCGGGGTCGACGCGCACCCACTCGAGTCGCGGTCCCCCTTCCCACCGATGGGTCCAGTGCCGGTCCCGGCCGTCCCAGTCGAAGCGCTCGGGCTGCGCGACCTTCTCGAACTTCACCTCGATGACGACGGGGACGACGACCTCCCCGTACCGCTGGACGACGACCTTCGTGTCGTGGGGGCCGCCGCGCCGGTCCGCGTCTCCCGCCCTCGCCTCGGCCTCGCGACGCTCGCCGGTCGCCCCCGGCCCGAAGATTCCGGCGGGCCTTCGCTGCGCGGCGCTTTCCGCGACCCGGACGCCGTAGTCGAGGACATCCGAGCCGTAGATCAACCGCTCGAAGAGGTCGCCGAGCCTCTCCCCGGAGACCTCCTCGGCCACGGCGAAAAAGTCCTCGGGGACGGGGTGGCCGAAGCGGTAGCGCTCGTGGTAGGTCCGCATCACCCGGTCCCACGTCCCCGGGCCCCGGCGGGCGTTCACGTGGCGCTCGAGGCTGAGGAGGGTCAGGGCGGGCCGGGCGTAGGAGTTGATCGAGTAGGAAGTCCGGTCGACGTAGTCCCAGGCCCGCCGGTCGAGCGGGTCGGCCTTGGGGTCGCGGACGTATCGCTCGCGCAGCCAGACAGTCTCGAGGCGGTCGAGCCGTGGCACGAAGGAGAGGGGCGGGAGGTCGCGGAGGAAGCCGAGGACGGGGTCGGGCCGGAGGAGCGTCAGGTCGGCGCCCGGGAGGGTGACGAAGCCGTCGGGGGAGGCGTTCCGGATGGGAAGGCTGAACGCCTTCCACCGCAGCGCCGCGAGCGTAAGGAGCGCGCGGGGGTCGCGCCCGTCGCCCGGTTCGGGGAAGCGGAGGAGGGGGTGGGCGTAGATCGGGGTCTGCCCCGCCCTCACGGTCGCGCGCTCGGGGCCGAAGACTCGGTCCATCACCTTCGCCGTCGAGTAGGTGTTGAATCCCTCGTCCAGCCAGGCGTGCTCGAACTCGTTGTTCGCGACCAGCCCGTACCAGAACTGGTGCCCGAACTCGTGGACGAGGACCCCTTCGGGGTCGTGCTTGCGGCTCACGACCCGCCAATCCGTCCCCGCCGTGATCAGCATCGGGTACTCCATCCCCCCGACGGAGGAGCCGAACGGGGGATCGACGACGGTGAGGCCGGCGTAGGGGTAGCGCCCGTACCAGAGTCCGAACCAGTAGATCGCCGCGAAGACGGCGTCCCAGTGCCGCTCCTCCTGCCCCGCGTGCTCGGGCTGGAGGAAGAGCGTCACGTGGACCGGCGCGAGCGCGATCTCCGCGCGCGTGCGCCCGAGGACGCGGGCCATCCGCTCTTCCTCCTGCCCGTCGCGGCCTCGGTACGTCTCCGGATCGAACGACCTCTCCATCTTGAGCGCCCGCGGGTCGGCGACCCAGGCGAAGTCGTGGACGTCCTCCTGTTGGAACCGGACGGTGAACGACTTCCCGTCCTTCGAGGGGGACGGTCCCTCGGTCAACCTCCCCGTGGCGCCGACCTTCCCGGAGTAGTCCTGCGGAAGGATGAGGGACACGTCGTACGTCCCGAAGTCGGCGTAGAACTCGCTCGGGGCGTGGAACTGGTGGCAATTCCAGGCCCAGCGCCCGGTGCCCGTCCCGCGCTCCCGCGTCTCCTCGAAGACCCCGAGCTTCGGGAACCACTGGACGCCGAGGAAGAAGCCCCGTCGCGTCTGGTTGCGGGCAGAGAGCCCCTCGGGGAAACGCGCCGTCCACTCGACGTCGACCGTGACGGAGCCCGAGGCCGGGACCGGGGTCGGGAGGACGACCCGGATCACGGTCTCGTCGTCGGGGTTGCCGTCGTCGGGGCGCTGGAAGGAGATCGACCGCTTGAGGTCCTCCCCCTGCTCCGCCCGGACCGCCTCGACGTCGATCCAGCCCCACTCCTTCTTCCCGACCTCCTCCTCCTCGTCGAGGGGGCCGCGCTCGCGCATGAGGGTGCTGCGGTCGTTCTTGTAGGCGTTCAGGTAGAGGTGGAACCAGAGGTCTCCGACCGGGCCCGGGGAGTTGTTCCTCCAGGTGACCCGCTCCCGCCCCCGGACCTTCTTCTCCTTCGGGTCGAGCGTCGCCTCGATCCGGTAGGACACGACCCGGTCGCTCTGCGTCGGGAGGCTCGAGGGGATCTGGGCGAGGAGCGGAGCGGCGAGCGCGTTCGTCGCGAACGCGAGGAGGGGGAAACGGGCGGCGCTCGTCATTCCTGCCGGATGGTAGTGGCCCTCCCGGGCCCCGGGAAAGGGGCGGTCCTCGGCGGTCGGGGAGACCTCTAACAATCTCCCCTCCATCGTGCCGAAACAACGCCGGTCGCCCGCCTCTCATGGCCACCCGTTCCGCCCGGAAACTTCGCCTGCGCGTCGACTTCCTGCCGACGCCCTCGTTCGTCGCGGTCCGGGTCCTCGAGCGCGGGCTCGACGAGAAGGCCCGTCCCCAGGAGCTCGCCGAGCTCGTCGCCTGGGACCCCGCCCTCGCGGCGTCGGTCCTGCGCGCGGTGAACGCGCCCGGGGGGGGACTCTCCGTCGAGGTCGGGGACCTCGTGCACGCGGCGACGATCCTCGGCACGAAGGGGCTCCGCC
Organism: Planctomycetota bacterium; assembly: GCA_035695825.1. Lineage (GTDB taxonomy): Bacteria > Planctomycetota > UBA1135 > UBA1135 > JAKEFM01 > JAKEFM01. The sequence goes on from DASRRH010000030.1 coordinate 13,441, forward strand.
CCATCGTCCTCGGCGTCACGGTCGTCGAGGACGCCGGCGAGACAGGGGCCCTCGATCTCGCGCGCTTCTGGCGCCACAGCGGGGCGGCGGCGACGGCGGCCCGGCTCCTCGCGAAGGCATGCGGGCGCGATCCGGACGAAGCGCACCTCGCCGGCCTCCTGCACGACCTCGGGATCCTCGTCCTCGACCGGCACGACCCGAAGGCGTACGCGGGGGTGCTGCGGCTCGCCGCCTCCCGGCCCGCCGCATCGCTCGCGGCCCTCGAGCGTGCGCGGCTCGGGATCGACCACGACCGAGCTGCGGAACGGGTCGCGGCCGCCTGGTCGTTCCCGGCCGAGCTGAGCAGCGCCCTCCGCAGTCTCCCGGATCCGGCGGCCGACGCCTCGGGCCTCGGCCCGCTCCTCCGGGCGGCCGACCTCCTCGCGTGGCAGGCGGGGTTCTCCCCCTTCGACGCCTCGAAGCCCCCGGACCGGGACCCGGCGGTGAGGGCCCTCCTCCGACCCTTCGACGAGCGGGAGCTCCTCGAGGCGGTGCGCGACGAGGTCGCCCGCCGCTGCGCCCGCTTCGGCGACTGCGGGGAGCCGGTGGGAGGGATCCACCGCGCGATCGCCCGGGCGAACGCCGCCCTCTCGCGGCTCGTCTACGATCTCGAGGCGTCGATCCGCTCGCTGCGGACCCTCAACGCCGCGATGCTCAACGTGCAGGCCCGGCTCGGCGAGCGCGACCCGGCGGAGGCGCTCCTCTGCGAGATCGTCGCGACGCTCGGCTTCGACCGGGCCTTCCTCGTCGCGGCCGAGGGGAAAGAGGAGGCGACGATCCGGCGCGCCCTCTCGACGACGGGGGCCGCCTCGGCGGTGGAGGGTCGGTCGATCCCCGGGATCCGCGCCTCCCTCGCTTCGGTGCGCAAGGCGGTGCGACTCGAGCGCGGCGACGGGCACGGGTTCGAGGATCTCCTCGACGCCCTCGACGCGGACGGCCTGATCCTCGCTCCCCTCTCCTCGGGGCCCGACGGGTGCTGCGTCGTCGCCGTCGACCGCGGGGAGTCGGGGCGGAGCGTCGAGGACCGGGACGCGGCGATCCTCGGCCCGCTCGCGCTCGAGACGGGCCTCCTCCTCGAGAACTACCGGCTCGTCCAGACGGTCCGCTCGATGGCGGTGACCGACGCGCTGACGGGGGTGTTCAACCGCCGCCGGCTCATGGAGGTCCTCGCGAAGGAGCACGAACGAGCCCTCCTCACGCACCGGCCGCTCGCGGTCGTCATGCTCGACCTCGACCACTTCAAGCGGGTGAACGACACGCTCGGGCACGCCGTCGGGGACGACCTCCTGCGGCGCTTCGGCGACCTCCTCCGCGACAACCTCCGCCGCGGCGACGTCGTCGGCCGCTACGGGGGCGAGGAGTTCGTCGTCCTCCTCCCCGGAGCGGACGTCGAGCGGGCGACGGCGGTCGCGGAGCGGATCCGCGTCGCGTTCAACGCCTTCGGGGATCAGGAGGCCGGAGCCTACCGGGGCCTGCGGCTCTCCGTGAGCGCCGGGGTCGCGACCCTGTCCGGGGAGGGGGAATCGCACGAGGCGCTCCTCTGCCGCGCCGACGCCGCGCTCTACGCGGCGAAGGCCGCCGGTCGCGACCGCACCTGCACCGCCCCGGCCGGGGCGAGCGGGCCCGAGGGGACGCGGGAGGGGACGCCGCCGGAGGGGATCGGACCCGCGGGGGCGGGCGCGGGGAGGGCGGAGGGGCGCGTGGAGGGGACCTCCCATCCGGCCTAGGGCCGGAGGACCGAGGGCGAGGGAAGAAAGGCGACCCGCGCCTCCTCCGGGGCCCCTGGATCCTGGTGCGGGGAGGGCGGCTCGGGCAGAATCCACTCGCCCTTCGTCCGGCGAAGAACCCGATGGGGGCGGGCCCCCCGGATGAGGGGGCGGGCCGACCTTGTACTTCGACTACGCAAACGTCCTCGTCTTCCTGGCGGTCGGGATCGGCTTCGTGTTCGTGAACATGGCGCTCGGATCCCTCGTGCGGCCGCACCTGCCCACCCCAGAGCAGAAGGCCCCGTACGAGTGCGGGGAGGAGCCGATCGGGGACGCCTGGATCCGCTTCGACATCCGCTACTACACCGTCGCCCTCGTCTACATCGTCTTCGGGGTCGAGATCGCCTTCCTCTTCCCGTGGGCGGCCGTGCTGAAGAGCGCCTTCGCCGACGAGCGGATCGGGGGGATGGCGTTCCTCGAGGGCGTCCTCTTCATCGCGATCCTGTCCCTCGGCCTCGCCTACGTCTGGGCGAAGGGGGACCTCGACTGGGTGAAGGGCTACTCGGCGAAGGCCTACCGCCCCGTGCCGGCCCGCCTCCACGGATTCCAGACCATCCCGGCTCCGTCCAAGGGTCCCCTCGTCGGGACGGGGTCGCCCGCCGCCGTCGAGTCGGCCACCGGGCCCGCGGTGTCCCTTGGTGCGGGAGCCGCGGCGTCCTACGAGGGACCGCGGGCCTGAGCCCGGGTCGAGCGAGGGCACGACGACGATGGGACTCCTCGAACACCGCCTCGAAGAGAACGTCCTCACGACGCGCCTCGACTGGCTGATCAACTGGGCGCGCCTCTCGAGCATCTGGCCGATGACCTTCGGCCTCGCCTGCTGCGCGATCGAGATGATGGCGGTCGGCGCGGCCCACCACGACATGGACCGCTTCGGGGCGGGGGCCTTCCGGGCCACGCCGCGCCAGGCCGACTTGATGATCGTGGCCGGGACCGTCAACTTCAAAATGGCGGAACGGGTGAGGCGGCTCTACGAGCAGATGCCGAGCCCCAAGTACGTGATCGCGATGGGAGCCTGCGCGACCGGCGGCGGCCCCTACTACAAGTATGGGTACAACGTCGTGAAGGGGGTCGACCGGGTCGTCCCGGTCGACGTCTACGTCGCGGGCTGCCCGCCGCGCCCCGAGGCGCTCCTCGAGGGTCTGATGAAGCTCCAGGAGAAGATCCGCCGCCAGGCGGTCCTCCGGAAGCCCGGCTTGCCCGAGAAGGCGCTGTTCGTCCCGGCCCCGTCCTAGTCGGCCGGCCGTCCTCTTCCCCTTCCCATGGCGAAAAGCTTCGAGCAGATCGTCGAGCGCCTGAAGACCGTCGGCGCCCCCGGCGTGATCGCGGCGATCGACCCCGAGCAGGCCTCGAAGCCCGACCCGCTCGCGCCGGCGCCGCCGCGGAAGGAGGGGACGAAGGGCCCCTTCGGCGACCCCCACCTCCTCGTCGAGGCGAAGCGGGTCCCCGAGTTGCTGGCCGTCCTGCGCGACGACCCGGAGCTCCGCTTCGAGATGCTGGTCGACGTGACGGGGGTCGACTACGCGAAGGAGGCGGCGAACCTCGGGGTGATCTACGCGCTCCTCTCGCTCTCCCACCGCACGCGACTCTGCCTCCGCGCGGACGTGCCGAAGGCCGACCCGCGCGTGCCCACGGCGTGCGCCGTCCACCCGGGCGCGAACTGGCACGAGCGGGAGGCGGGGGAGATGCTCGGTCTCGTCTTCGAGGGGCACCCCGACCCGCGGAACATCCTCCTCGGCGACGACTGGGTCGGCTGGCCGCTGCGCAAGGACTACGAGTTCCCCGTCGAGTACCACGGGATCTCCTGCGTCTGAGCCGATGAGCGACGAAGCGCGCGCCGCGACCGCCCCGCCGCGGGCCGTTCCCCCGGGCGCGGGGGACGAGCGGTGGATCGGGGAGCTGCGCCCCGGCGAGCGCGAGGTCCTGCTCGACGTCAAGACGCAGGACATGGAGGTGAACATGGGGCCGCAGCACCCCTCGACGCATGGGGTGCTCCGCGTCCTCCTCCGCGCGGACGGGGAGATCGTCACGGGGGCGCAACCGCACCTCGGCTACCTCCACCGCTGCGCGGAGAAGATCGGCGAGTCGGTCGAGTTCCTCCAGTACCTCCCCTACACCGACCGCTACGACTACCTCGCGGCCATGAACAACAACCTCGGGTACTCGATGGCCGTCGAGCACGTGATGGGCGTCGAGATCCCGGAGCGCGCGCAGTGGATCCGGACGATCTTCGCCGAGCTGAACCGGATCGGGTCCCACCTGATCTCCTTCGGGACCTACGGGCTCGACATCGGGGCGTTCACCCCCTTCTTCTACGCCTTCCGGGAGCGCGAGTGGATCATGGCGCTCTTCGAGAAGGTCTGCGGGGCGCGCCTCACCTACTCGTACATCCGGATCGGAGGGGTCTTCAACGACCTGCCGGAGGGGTGGCTCGAGGAGCTCGGGCGCTTCCTCGACGTCTTCGAGACGAAGTGGGCGGAGTACAACGACCTCCTCTCCTACAACCACATCTTCGTCGAGCGGACGAAGAACGTCGGGATCCTCCCGCCCGAGAAGGCGATCGCGTGGGGGTGCACGGGCCCGATGCTGCGGGGCTCGGGGGTGCGCTGGGACCTCCGGAAGGACCTCCCCTACGCGATGTATCCGCGCCTCGAGTTCGACGTCTGCGTCGGCCAGGGGCGGATGGGGACGGTCGGGGACTGCTGGGACCGCTACTTCGTCCGGCTCCTCGAGATGAAGGAATCGGTCCGCATCCTGCGGCAGTGCCTCCGCCAGATCGGGCCGGGGCCCGTGATGGCGGACATCCCGAAGACGATCCGGATCCCGGCGGGCGCGGGCTACGTCGGCGTCGAGAACCCGCGGGGCGAGCTCGGCCACTACATCGTGAGCGACGGCGGCAAGATCGCGCGGCGTTGTCGCGTGCGCGGCCCCTCCTTCTGCAACCTCTCGATCCTCCCCGAGCTGATGCCGGGGACGATGCTCGCGGACGCGGTCGCGATCATCGGGTCCGTGGACATCGTGGTCGGGGAGACGGACCGATGAGGATGCTCCTCGACCCCCTTCGCTCCGCGGCCGAGGCGGCCGCGGGGGCCGCGGCGGGCGCCGCGGCCCCGCAGGGGAACTTCGTCACGGACCTCCTCGCGAAGATCTCCCCCGTCGAGATCCCCTGGCCGCTCCTCGTCCTGCTCGGGGCCCTCCTCGGCTCCGGATTCTTCCTCCTCCTCCTCTTCATCACCCCCTACGCGATGCTCGCGATCTGGGCCGAGCGGAAGGTCGCGGGACACATCCAGTGCCGGATCGGGCCCAACCGCGTCGGCCCCTTCGGCCTCCTCCAGTCGATCGCGGACGGCCTCAAGCTCCTCGTCAAGGAGGACACGATCCCGGCCGGAGCGGACAAGCTCCTCTTCGTCCTCGCGCCCGCCCTCGTCCTCGCCTCCGCGATCGCGATGTTCGCGGCCATCCCCTTCGCGCCGGCGCTCTACTTCACGGACTTGAACCTCGGGGTCTTCTTCATCCTCGCCGTCTCCTCCCTCGCGACGATCGGGGTCCTCATGGCGGGGTGGTCCTCGAACAACAAATGGTCCCTCTACGGCGCGATGCGCGAGGCGGCCGCCGTGATCTCCTACGAGGTCCCGCTCGGCCTCGCGCTCCTCGTCCCGGTCGTCGTGTCGGGGACCTTCAGCCTGCGCGGGGCGGCGCTCGCCCAGGAGGGGTGGGGCGGGGCGGCGTGGTACCTCTTCCGCGACCCCTTCGTGCTCCCCGCGTTCCTCCTCTTCTACACGGCCGCGCTCGCCGAGACGAAGCGCGCCCCCTTCGACCTCCCCGAGGCGGAATCGGAGCTCGTCGCCGGCTTCCACACGGAGTATTCGGGGATGCGCTTCTCCTTCTTCTTCCTCGAGGAGTACGCGGCGATGTTCGTCGTCTCGGCAATCGGCGCGCTCTACTTCCTCGGGGGATGGTCGTTCCCCGGGCTGACCCCCCTCGTCGAGCACCTCTTCGGGCGCGGGTGGATCTTCAACGCCGTCGCGGTCGGCGTCTTCTCCGCGAAGGCGCTCTTCCTCGTCTTCGTGATGATGTGGCTGCGCTGGACGCTGCCGCGCATCCGGATCGACCAGGTGATGACGCTCGGCTACAAGTACCTCACCCCGCTCGCGCTCGGCTGTCTCCTCGGCGCGGCGGGCTGGGAGCTGTACGTGGTCCCCCTCTTCGGCGGGGGGAGGTAGGGCGCCCTTGGTCGCCTACCTGAAGAACGTCTGGGCCGGTTTCTGGACGACCCTCGTCGGGATGTCGATCACGGCGAAGTACCTGCTCCGCCGGCCCGTCACCGTCCAGTATCCCGACGAGCGCCTCCCGATCCCCGACCGCTACCGCGGGATCCACTACCTCGAGCAGGAGAAGTGCATCTACTGCTTCCAGTGCGCGCGCGCCTGCCCGATCGACTGCATCGAGATGGACGCGCTGCGCGTCGGCAAGGAGCTCGACTGGAAGAAGTTCACGCTCGACTACAACAAGTGCATGTTCTGCGAGCTCTGCGTCTATCCTTGCCCCAAGGACTGCATCCACATGGGCAAGGAGTTCGCCTTCGTCGTGTACGACCGGCGCGAGCTCGACCTCGACCTCCTGTCGGCGAAGGGGCTCACCCCCGACGCGAAGGAGCGCCTCGCGAAGGCGGAGGCCGAGAAGCAGGCCAAGGCCGCGGCCGCGAAGGCGGCGGCGCCGGCCGGCGCGGCCGCGCCCGCCCCCGCGGAGCCGCCGAGGCCGGCCTCGCCGCCGGCGGCCCCAGCCCCCTGATCCGGAGGGGGAGGGACCCGAGGAGGGAGGGAGGATGGAGAGGATCGCCTTCGCGCTCTTCGCCGCGGTCGCGCTCGGCGGCGGTCTCGTCGCGCTCTTCCACCGCTCGATCGTCCACAGCGCGTTCGCGCTGATGGCGACCTTCCTCGGCGTGTCGGGGCTGTTCGTGCTCCTCGGGGCGGACTTCCTCGCCGTCGTCCAGCTCCTGATCTACGTGGGGGGGATCCTCGTCCTCATCCTCTTCGGGCTCATGCTGACGAGGCCCGACCCGGCGGAGCGGAAGGTCCGGCGCGTCGCCTTCGTGCTGACGGCGGTCGCGGTCCCGGCCGCGCTCCTCGTCGGAAAGATCGCCGCCGCGGGGCGGTGGGCGGCGGAGGAGGGGAAGCTGCCGGAGCCCCAGCCCGCCGCGCGCGAGCTCGGCCTCCTCTTCCTGCTCAAGGACGCCTACCTGATCCCCTTCGAGCTCGCCGCCTTCCTCCTCACGGTGGCGCTCGTCGGCGCGGTCTACCTCGCGCGGCAGACGCCCCCCCCCCCGCCCCCGGAGGAGCCGCGGTGAGCCTCGGTGCCTACCTCGCCGTCGCCGCGGCGTTGTTCGTGCTCGGCCTCGCGATGATGATCGCGCGGCGCAACCTGATCTACATCCTGATGGGGATCGAGCTGATCCTCAACGCCGCGAACCTGAACTTCGTCGCCTTCTCGCGGCACGCCGCGAACGCGGGGACGGAGGTGGCGCTCCGAGGCCAGGTCTTCGCCCTGATCGTGATCCTGCTCGCGGTCGCGGAGGCGGCCGTCGCCCTCGCGATCGTGCTCCACGTCTTCCGCCTCTTCGACTCGATCCGTCCGGAGGATCCCGACCTCCTCCGGGAGTGACCGCCGCCTTGCCTCCGGGATTCGGACACGCCGACCTCCTCCGCCTCGCGGCGATCCCGCTCCTTCCCCTCGTCGCGTTCTTCGTCCAGACCCTCCTCGGCCGCTTCGGCCCGCGGAAGGGGGACTGGATCCCGGTCCTCGCGCTCGGGATCGCGGCGGTCCTCGGGGTCGTCGAGTTCGGCAAGGTCATCATCCAGAAGCCCTGGGACCCCGCCTTCCGCGCCGAGTGGCCGGGCCTCTTCGACTGGATCCCCGGTGCAGCCGGGGCGAAGGCCTCCTTCGGGATCCTCTACGACAACCTCTCGGCGACGATGACGGCGGCGGTCGGGCTCGTCGCGTTCCTGATCCACCTCTTCTCCGTGGGGTACATGCACGGGGACCGCCGCTACGCCTCCTTCTTCGCCCACCTCTCCCTCTTCTCCTTCGGGATGCTCGGGCTCGTCCTCAGCGACAACTTCGTCTCCTTCTTCGTCTGCTGGGAGGTGATGGGGCTCTGCTCCTACCTCCTGATCGGGCACTTCTCGGAGAAGCCCTCGGCGGCGGCGGCCTGCAAGAAGGCGTTCCTGACGACGCGGATCGGGGACGTCTGCCTCTTCCTCGGGATCGCGATCCTCTGGACCCGCCTCGGGACCTTCCGGTTCACGGAGCTGTGGGAGGCCGTCCCGCGCGTCCTCGCGGAGAACGGCGGGGCCTACCCGGGGTGGCTCGTCGCGGCGGGCCTCCTGATCTTCGGCGGGGCAGTCGGCAAGTCGGCCCAGTTCCCCCTCCACGTCTGGCTCCCCGACGCGATGGAGGGGCCGACTCCCGTCTCCGCGATGATCCACGCGGCGACGATGGTCGCGGCGGGGGTGTTCCTCACCGCGCGCGCCTTCCTCTTCCTCTCCCCCGAGGCGCGCCTCGTCGTCGCGCTCGTCGGCTCGTTCACGGCGATCTTCGCGGCGACGATCGGGATCTGCCAGACCGACATCAAGCGGGTCCTCGCCTACTCCACCGTCTCCCAGCTCGGCTACATGATCGCGGGGATCGGGGTCGGGGGGATCGCGGCGGGGCTCTTCCACATGATCACCCACGCCACGTTCAAGGCGTGCCTCTTCCTCGGTTCGGGGTCGGTGATCCACGCCGTCCACACGCAGGAGATGCCGCAGATGGGGGGGCTGCGGCGCCGGATGCCGATCACCTACGGGACGATGCTCGTCTCGACCCTCGCGATCGCGGGGGTGCCGCTCTTCGCCGGCTTCTACTCCAAGGACGCGATCCTCGGCTCGGTCCTCGCGCACGCGATGGAGCGGCGCTCGCTCGTCGACGCGCTGCCGGCGATCTTCCTCTTCGTCGCCGCGGGGATGACGGCCTTTTACATGTTCCGCCTCCTGATCCTCACCTTCCACGGTGCGCCGCGGGACCGGCACGCGTTCGAGCACGCCCACGAGTCGCCCCCCGTGATGACGATCCCGCTCTTCATTCTCGCCTTCTTCGCCCTCTCGGGGGGGTGGCTCTTCGGCCGCTCCTGGTTCCTCCAGCTCGGGAAGGGACTGCCGGGGATGGTCGAGCCGACGGGCCACGCCGCGGAAGTGGAGCATGAGGCGCACGGGCTCGCCCTCGGCGGGTCGCTCCTCGCGGCGGGGCTCGGGATCCTCCTCGCGTTCGCCTTCTACCAGTGGAAGAAGCTCTCCGCGGCGGCCTGGGCGCAGCGGTGGGGCGCGGTCCACCGCTGCGTGAAGAACAAGTACTACGTCGACGAGTTCTACCTGGCGACCGTCGTCCCCCTCGTGTTGGGGCTCACGGCGGTCCAGCGCTGGTTCGACGTGCGGATCGTCGACGGCCTCGTGGACGGGGCGGGCGCGCTCGGCCGCCTCGGCGCCGCGATCTCCGGGTGGTTCGACCGCTGGGTCGTCGACGGGGCGGTGAACCTCGTCGGCTGGCTGACGCAGCTGTGGGGCGGCGTCGCGCGCCTGTTCCAGACCGGGCGGATCCAGACCTACGTCGCCTTCGGCGTCGCGGGGGCGGTCGCCGCCGCGGCCCTGGTCCTGATGGCCTGAGACAACCGGTATGGGCTGGCTCTCCTCGATCGACGTCCTCTCCTGGATCGTCTTCCTCCCGACGTTCGGCGCCCTCGCGATCCTGCTCCTCCCATCCGCGGCGAAGCGGGCGATCCAGAGGGTGGCCTTCGGCGCGGCGCTGCTCGCCTTCGCGCTGAACCTCTGGGTCTACCTCGTCCCCTTCGACCGGACGAAGGGCGCGATGCAGCTCGTGACGGAGGCGAACTGGATCCCCGGCTTCGACATCTTCTACCGGGTCGGGGTCGACGGGATCTCCCTCCCCCTCCTCCTCCTCAACACGCTCCTCTTCGTGTGCGCCGTGCCGGCCTCGTTCACGATCGAGAAGGGGGTGAAGGGGTACTTCGCCCTCTTCCTCCTCCTCGAGACCGGGGTCTCGGGCGTCTTCGTCTCCCTCGACTTCTTCCTCTTCTACGTCTTCTGGGAGGTCATGCTCCTCCCGATGTACTTCCTGATCGGGGTCTGGGGGGGCCCGCGGCGCGAGTACGCGGCGATCAAGTTCTTCCTCTACACGCTCGTCGGCTCCGTCCTCATGCTCGTCGCGCTCGTCGCCGTCTACCTCGACGCGCAGCCCCACACCTTCAGCATCCCGAAGCTCCAGGAGCTGGCGCAGCGCGGAGCCCTCGACGGCCGCCACCTCCTCGAGAACGGGATCCTCCTCGGCCTCCCCTTCCAGACCTGGCTCTTCGCGTTCCTCTTCATCGGGTTCGCGATCAAGGTCCCGGTCTTCCCGTTCCACACCTGGCTCCCCGACGCCCACGTCGAGGCGCCGACCCCGATCTCCGTCATCCTCGCAGGAATCCTGCTCAAGCTCGGCGGCTACGGGATGCTCCGGATCAACTTCCCCCTCGCCCCGCAGGCCTTCCACGACGCGGGGACGTTCCTCGCGGTGCTCGGGGTGATCAACATCGTCTACGGCGCCTTCGTCGCCATGGCGCAGACCGACTTCAAGAAGCTCGTCGCCTATTCGTCGGTCTCCCACATGGGGTACATGCTCCTCGGCTTCGCGGCGTGCACGACCTGGAGCGTGAACGGGGCGATGCTCCAGATGCTCACCCACGGCGTCTCCTCGGCGATGCTCTTCCTCATCGTCGGGGTCGTCTACGACCGCGCCCACCACCGCGAGATCGCGAAGTTCGGCGGCCTCTCCCAGCGGATGCCCCTCTACTTCGGGCTCTCGACGCTGGGGATCTTCACCTCCCTCGGGTTGCCGGGGCTCGCCGGCTTCGTCTCCGAGGCGATGGCGCTCGCCGGCTCCTACGAGAGGTTCCCGACCTTCGTCATGATCTCGGTGATCGGGGTCGTCATCACGGCGGCCTTCTTCCTCTGGACGATCCAGCGCGTCTTCCTCGGGCCGCTGAACGAGAAGTACGCGACCCTCCCCGACATCTCGGCTCGGGAGGTCGTGAGCCAGGCCCCGCTCGCCGTCCTCTGCGTCGCTCTCGGGATCTTCCCGGTGATCGTGCTCAACTGGCAGGGACCGGCGATCGCCGAGTTCCTCCGCCTCCTCGCGCGCTAGCCGCCGGCGATGCCCTCGACCTACGCCGAAGACCTCGCGCGGATCCTCCCGGAGACGGTCCTCGCTCTCGGCGCGTGCGCCGCGCTCGTCGCGGATCTCCTCTGGAGGGGGCGCGAGACGCGGCGGGTGGGATGGATCGCGCTCGCGTCGATTGCGGCCTCCCTCCTCGCCCTCCTCCGCCAGGACCCGGCGCCCGCGATCGCCTTCGGGATGGTGACCGTCGACGGATTCGGCGCCCTCTTCAAGGTGTTCGTGGCCGCGACGCTCGCCGTCGTCGTCCTCTTCGCCGCCTCCGCGCGCGAGATGCCGCGGCACGGCGCCGGGGAGTTCTACTTCCTCCTCCTCTCCGCCGGGGTCGGGGCCTTCTTCCTCGTCTCGACGACGAACCTCCTCCTCCTCGTCCTCTCGCTCGAGACCCTCGGCCTCGCCTCCTACGTCCTCGCCGGGTTCGCGAAGGGGGACCGCCGCTCGGCGGAGGCGGCGCTCAAGTACCTCGTCTTCGGGGCGGCCGCCACGGGGGTCATGCTCTTCGGCCTCTCGATCCTTTTCGGCCTCACGGGGACGCTCGAGGCCCGCGAGATGGCGGGGATCCTCGCCGGGAAGGCCGCGGACCCCGCGACGGGGATCGCGCTCGACCGGTTCCGGGCGGCCGGGCCCGCCGTCGCGATCGCCGTCGTCCTCGCCCTCGTCGGCTTCGGATACAAGGTCTCCGCCGTCCCGTTCCACTGGTGGGCGCCCGACGTCTACGAGGGGGCGCCCACGCCGGTGACGACGTTCCTCGCGGTGGCGAGCAAGGGGGCGGCCTTCGGCGCGCTCCTGCGCTTCGGCGCCGCCCTCCTCCCTCCGGGGGGAGGGGAGGGAGCGACCGCCTTCTCGGGGAAGCTCGGCCACCTCCTCGCCCTCCTCTCGGCGTTGACGATGACCTTCGGGAACCTCGCCGCCGTCCGCCAGAACAACCTGAAGCGCCTCCTTGCCTACTCCTCGATCGCCCACGCCGGCTACACGCTGATGGGGGTCGCCGCGATGAACCCCGCCGGCTTCGAGGCGAGCGTCTTCTACCTCTTCGCCTACTACTTCATGAACCTCGGCGCCTTCGGCGCCGTGATCTACTACGCCCGCTCGACGGGGAACGAGGACATCGGCTCGCTCCGCGGCCTCGGATGGCGCGCGCCGTTTGTCTCCGTCTGCGTCGTCGTGTTCCTGATCTCGCTCGTCGGAATCCCGCCGAGCATCGGCTTCTTCGGGAAGTATTACCTCTTCATGGCGGCGTGGGACTCGGGGCTCGGCTGGCTCACGGTCGTCGCGGCCGCGAACGCCGTCGTTTCGCTCTTCTATTACTTCCGGATCGCGAAGGCCCTCTACCTCGTCCCCGAGAGCGAGGCGGTCGCCTACCACCGTCCGGTCCCCGCCCTCGCCGCGCTCCTCGGCCTCCTCACGGTCGGCACGGTGGGCCTCGGCCTGTTCCCGAAGTCGATCCTCGCCGCCTGCGCGGAGTCCGTGCGGCTCATCTTCTAGTCGCGCGCGCGGCGCCGCTCGAGCGCCTGCGCGAGGATCCCGTCGACCTGATCGAAGACCGTCTCCCAGCGGTAGCGCTCCTCGATCCTCGCCCGCGCCCGGCTCCCGAGGCGGGCGCGGAGCGCCCCGTCGCGGACGAGCTCGGCCACGCGCCGCGCCGTCGCCTCCGCTCCCTCCTCGACGAAGAGGTGCACGCCGGCGTCCGCGTCGACGCCGCGCGCGGCGGCGGGGGAGGCGACGACCGGGCAGGCGCAGGCCATCGCCTCGAGGACCTTGTTCTGGATCCCCCGGGCGATCGCGAGAGGGGCGACCGCGACGGCGGCCTTGCGGAGGTAGGAGGCCGTGTCGGCGACCTCCCCGACGACGAAGACGCTCTCCCCGTCGTGGAGCTCGCGGACCGCCGCGCTCGGGCGCGCGCCGACGATCTCGAAGCGCGCGTCGGGGCAGTCGAGCCGGACGAGGGGGAGGACCTCGTGCGCGAAGCGGCGGACGGCTTCGACGTTCGGCGGGTAATCCATGACCCCGGTGAACACGATCCGGTTCGGGTCCCGGGCGGCGGGAGGGCCCGGCGCGAAGCGCCGGAGATCCACCCCGTTCGGCACCACGACCGGGTCGACCTCGGGGATCCGCTCTCGGAAGAGGGCGCGCTCCGCCTCCGTGCAGACGACCGAGACCTCGAAGGCCCGGGCGACCTCCCGCTCGAAGGCAAGCAGCGTCCGCGCCTCGCGGGCGAAGACGGCCCGCGCCGGCCCGCGGGCGCGCCGCGCGTACTGGTCCCACTTGTCCGAATCGAGCTCGCCGAAGTGCATGACGCGGGCCGCGCGAGGCGTGGCGTAGGGCGCCATCGACGAGGAGTAGACGTAGACGAGGTCGGGGTCGGGGAGGGCGGCGACGGCGGCGGCGAGCCTCCGGGAGCGGAAGTAGGGGATTGTGAAGGGGCCGCCGCCGCCGAGCGCGAGGAGGGCGGCGATCTTCGCGCGGAGGGGCCGGAGCGGCTCGACGAGGACGCGCGCCGCGCCGAGCCGTCGGAGCTCCTCCGCGTAGGCGAGGTCGCGCCGGCCGTCGGCGAGGGCGGCGACGGTGACCTCGTGGGACCGGACGAAGTGGCGGACGAGGTTCGCCGTCGTGATCTTGTCGCCCCGGTTCGGCGGGTGGGGGACCCGATGCGCCAGGAAGAGGATCCGCACGGGGCGCGGAGGATACCGGCCCCGGTCACCCTCCGAGGGCAGCGCGCAGGGCGGGCTCGGCCATGACGACGTGGCTCGCCCCGACGGCGGCGAAGACGCGTTCTCCGCGGCGGACGAGGTGGAGGAGGAGCGCCACCATGCGCGCGTCGCGGAAGCGGTTCGAGCGCGTCTGGACCTCGTTCATCCAGGTGTCGGTCTTCCCCGGGTCGAAGAAGGAGTCGGGCACCGCGCGCCAGTCCGGCCGGTCGGGGAACTCCCGGCCATAGAGCGCGCCGAGCGCCTCGAGGTCGACGAGCGAGGTCTCGAGACCCGGGAGGCGTCTCACCCGGCGGAGGGCTCCCTGCGCGAAGCCCTCGGCCCCTTCCGTTCCGGACCCTCGCCGGTAGGAGGCGTAGGTCCGCAGCGTGAAGAAGAGCGCGACCTTCGCCGCCGGAAACCGCTCGAGGAGGTGCGCGGCCTCCTCCTCTCGAGGCGACTCGAGGCTGTGGATCGCGACCGCGCTCTCCGAGGCGAGGGCGTAGACCTCGGCCGCCTCGCCGAAGCGCCGGATCGCCGCCGAGCGCGTCCCGACGAAGAGGGGGAGCCGGCCTTCGCAGAGCGCGACCGTCGGGCGGAAGGCCCTCCAGCGCTCCCGCATCCGCGCGATCTGAGGATCGCCCGGGTCGTTCGTGTGGCCGATTCCGAAGTAGAGGAGCGCGCCCCCTCCTCCCCCGAGGTCGAGGACGTAGGGCCGGCCGTGCTCGATCCTGCCGTACTCCTCGTAGGTCATTACCCCGACCGGGGGCGCGGCGGTCCCTTCGAGCGGGTAGGGCGGCGCGCCCCACTGGACGAACCGGGAGAGGAGCGTGAGCGCGAGAAGGAAGAGCGTCCCGGCGACGAGGAGCGCGCGGACGCTGCGGCGTCTCATCGGGCAGTGGCAGGGGGGACCCGCGAATCCGCGGCGCCATGCGGGTTATTGAGGCGCCCGGTCGTCGCCTAAAGGAACGCCAGCTCGACGAGGTTCGTCCCCTCGGGGATCGTGAGCGTCGTCAGGTTCACGTCGAAGGCCGCGACGTAGAGGGTCAGTCCCGTGAGTCCCGGCGGCACGAGGATCACCGGCGTCGAGGCCTGGAGATCGGTGAACACGCTCGGGATGCCCGAGGCGGTGCAGGAGACGTCTCCCACGACGTGGCAGTTGAAGCCCTGTCCGACCGTCCCCGAGAAGGGGACGAGCGTCTGAGCCAAGACGGGAGTCACGTAGATCGGGGCGAAGCCCGCAGAGCCCGGCAGGAGAGCGGCTCCGGGGAAGAAGCCGGGTCCGCCTCCCGGCGGTGCCTGCCCAACGGGGCTCCCCGCCGAGGCGTCGGAGATCAGGATCGAGGTCAGGCGGTCCTGGCCGTTCATCGCATCGATCCCGGCCTGCCAGTCTTCGAGGACGAGGACGACCGTGTCCCCGGCCGCGAGCTCGCGCGCCCCCGAACCCCTCGTCGGCGCCGTGAAGCCGGTCGTCTGTCTGTGGACCTCGAGCGTCGGCTCGTAGAAGCCGAGCTCGGCGAAGAGTTCCTGGTTGATGGGATAGTGCGTGACCACGCCGAGCAGGCCGTTGTAAGTGCCGGAGTAGCTGTTCCCCGTCCCGCTCGGCGGAACCGAGGGGTTCGAGACGGTGTTCGCCTCCGTCGTGGTCACGAGATTGCTGTAGGAGTTCATCGGCGGCGGGAACGTCCCAGGCGTGTAGAGGAAGAGCATGGCGACGTCGGCGTTCGAGAGCGTCGGGAGGCCCGCCGCCACGCCGCACAAGGGTGGGGCCGCAACGGTCGGGCCGCGGATCGACACGTTGATCCGGAAGGAGCCCATGGGAAGGGCGATGTTTCCCACGATCTCGTTGTCGATGGCCACGGCCGTCATGTCGGGTTCCTTCAATCCCCCCACGATGACGACCGGCCGGAGTTCCATGTCGGGGATGTTGAAGCTCTGGGTTCCCGGGGCCGGGCTCACGGCACCGATCTCCCAGTTCGTGACGGTCGAGACGCCGCTGCCTCGAGTCATCCCGTTCTCGACGGCCCAGATCTTCCACTCGGCGTCGCCGGGGAAGTTCCCGATCGTCAGGGTGTTCGGGCCGACCCACGGGGCCGTCGGGACGCCGCGGTGGTTGCGGATCCCATTCTGGTGGTGACAGACGACCTGCGTCCCGTTGCACGGGATCGCGCACATCTGCGCGAGGGCGGATGTCGTGAGCAACGCGGCGGCCGCCGCGGCGAACGCGATGGACTGAAGGCGCATGTCTTACCCTTCCTTCCACGCGGTCCCGTTGGTCCAGGCTCCGTGTCGCAAAGGGGGACCTAGAGGAACAGGAGCTCGACGACGTTCGTCCCCTCGGGGATCGTGAGCGTCGTCAGGTTCACGTTGAAAGCCGCGACGTAGAGCGTCACTCCCGTGAGGCCCGGCGGCACGAGGATCGCCGGCGTCGAGGCCTGGAGGTCCGTGAACACGCTCGGGACGCCCGCGGCGGTGCAGGCGACGTCCCCCACGATGGGACAGCTCAAGCCGACGCCCATCCTCCCCGTGAACACGAGGAGCTGCCCGGACAGGAGGGGGGTCACGTAGAGAGGGACGATTCCCGTGGAGCCCGGGAGCAGCGCCGATCCGGGGAAGAAACCGGGCCCACCGCCGGGCGGCGCCTGACCGACTGGGCTCCCGGCGGAGTTGTCCGAGATCAGGAAGGCGGAGAGCCGGTCCTGGCCGGCGATCGCGTCGGTGCCGGCCTGCCAGTCCTCGACCCGGAGGAGCACCGTGTCTCCTGGCGCGAGCTCGCGGGCCCCCGAGCCGCGTGTCGGCGCCGGGAACCCGGTCGTCTGGCGGTAGGCCTCGAGCGTCGGCTCGAAGAAGCCCATCTCGGCGAAGAGCTCCTGATTGATCGGGTAGTGCGTGACCTGGTTGAGCGCGGCGTCGAACGTCCCGGAGTAGCTGTTCCCCGTCCCCGTCGGAGGGACGGAAGGGTTTGAGACCGTGTTGACCTCGGTCGTCGTGACGAGGTTCTGGTAGTACGCGGGCATGCCGATCACCTGCCCCGGCGTGTAGAGGAAGAGCATCGCGACGTCGGCGTTCGAGAGGGTTGGAAGCCCGGTCGGAGGGAGACACAGGGCGGGAGCCGCGACGCCCTGGAGAAGCGAGACGTTGATCCGGAAGAAGCCCGTCGGCAAGGAGATCGATCCCACCACGAAGGAGTCGATCGGCGCAGCCGCCATGTCAGGCTCCTTCACTCCCGCTCCCAGCACGACGGGCCTCAACTCCATGTTCGGGATGTCGACGGACGCCGTCGCAGGGCCGGAGTTCCCCGCTCCGATCTCCCAGTTTGTCACTCTGTGGACTCCGCTCCCCCGCGTCATCCCGTTCTCGACGGCCCAGATCTTCCACTCGGCATCGCCGGGGACGTTCCCCGTCGCCGCGTTGGGGCCCGCGATGAGGGAGCCGGTCGCCGGGATGCCAACGAGGTTGCGGATCCCGTTCTGGTGGTGACAGACGACCTGCGTCCCGTTGCACGGGATCGAGCAGAGCTGGGCGGGAGCGGCGGTCGAAAGCGCGACCCCGGCCACCGCGACGAATGCGATCGACTCGTACCGCATGACTCACCTCACCTTCCGTGCGATTGGATTCGCGCGATGCCTGCTCGTTCTCGCCTCCAGGGTCTACAGGAAGACCAGCTCGACCGTGTTCGACCCGTCCTCGATCGTGAGGGTCGTGATGTTCACGTAGAACGCGGCCGCGTAGAGGACGCTCCCCGTCAGCCCGGGCGGGACGAGGGCCGGGGCGGTGTCGGCGATCATCTCCGAGAAGACGCTGGGGATGCCGGGCCCAGCGCAGGGGGGCATGAGGTCGTGACACAGCATCCCCTGGCCCGGAGTCGCCGAGTAGGAGAGGAGACCCACCGTCAGCGGAGTCGGGAAGATCGCGACGCTCCCCGTCGAGCCGGGGAGCAGGAGGGAGCCCGCTAGGAAAGCGGGGCTCGGCCCGGGAAAGCAGAGGGGGCTCCCCGCCGAGTTGTCCGAGAACAGAAAGGCCGCCATGCGGTCCTGGCCGTTCACCGCGGCGACCCCCGCGCCCCAGTCCCGGGACCGCAGGACGACGAGGTCGCCCGGAGCGAGCTCCCGCGCGCCGGATCCCATCGTCGGGGCCGCGAATCCCGTCGTCTGTCTCAGCACCTCGAGGGTGGGCTCGAAGAACCCCATCTTCCCGTAGAGCTCCTGGCCGATCGCGTAGTGCGTCACGACTCCGAGGAGCGCGTCGACGGTCCCGGAGTAGCTGTTCCCCGTCGGTCCGGGAGGGACCGTGGGGTTGGAGATCGTGCTGACCTCCGTCGTCAGCTGAAAGTTCCAGTAGTAGTTGAGCTGGGTGGCGACCTCGCCCGGGGTGTAGAGGAACAGCATCGCCACGTCGGCGTTCGAGAGGACCGGGAGGCCCGCGTTTCCGACGCAGGCGGCCGGCGCCGCCACGGTCGGGCCGAGGATCGTCACGTTGATCATGAACCCGCCCACTGGGAGAGCGATCGTCCCCACGACCTCGTTGTCGATGGGGGGGGCCGTCAGGTCGGGCTCCTTCACGCCGCCGACGAGGACGACCGGCCGCAGCTCGAGGTCGGGGATATCGAAGCTCTGGATCCCGGCGGTCGTGTTCGAGGCGCCGATCTCCCAGCTCGTGAACGTGGCGAGCCCGCTCCCGCGGGTCATCCCGTTCTCGCACGCCCAGATCTTCCACTCGGCGTCGCCGAGGATGTTGCCGGTGCCCGCGTTCGGGCCCGCAATCGCGGTCGCCGGGCCGCCGCGGTGGTTTCGGATCCCGTTCTGGTGCTGGCAGAGGACCTGGTTTCCGAGGCAGGGGACCGGGCAAGGCTGGGCGAGGGCGATAGAGGACAGGCCGATCACCCAGGCGAATGACCCCATGAGCGTGTTTCGCCGCATCGTTCTTCTCTCCTTCGCGAGGGGGGGCAGCGGGAAGGGCCCTCGGCGATCCCGGAGTCGCTTCCCGGTCTCGGCGCCGGCAGCGTGCCACGGCGCGTAGCGCCTGGCAAGCGGGCTGTCCGGAGAGGGGTCTTTGCGGCCCCCTTCGGAGGGGGTCGGCACCGGTAGACTGGGCCCGTGGCCAGGAAACGACCCCTCGTCATGGCGCGGCTCGGGCGTCTCGGCGACGACCGCTCGTTCGACCTCGAGTTCTGGGCCCGGGCCGGTCTGGAGGAGCGGATCAGCGCCCTCTGGCGCATGGTCGTCGACGAGCATGCGCGAAGGGGCGGAGACCCCCGTGAACTCAAACTGGATCGATCTGTTGCGCATCTTCAACGCCGAGCGCGTCCGCTACCTCGTCGTCGGCGCGCACGCCCTCGCCGCGCACGCTGAACCCCGCTACACGGGCGACTTCGACGTCTGGGTAGAGCCGACCCGGGAGAACGGGGTCCGGGTGTGGAAGGCGCTGGCGGCCTTCGGGGCTCCGATGGAGACCGTCCGGCTCGAGGACTTCGCCCGTCCGGACACGGTCTTCCAGATCGGGGTGTCGCCGAACCGGGTCGACGTGATGACCTCGATCAGCGGGGTGCGTTTCCCGACCGCGTGGAAGAACCGCTTTCGGGCGAAACTGATGGGCGTGGCGGTGACCTACGTGGGATTCCGGGAGTTGGTCCGCAACAAGCGGGCGTCCGGAAGGGCGAAGGACCGAATCGACCTCGAGATTCTCGCCGACGCGGCGCGCCACCGCGCCCGCACGCGCCATCGGTAGCCGCGAGGGATTCCGGGCCGGGCGCAAGCCCGGAGCGGAGGGCCGGGGAACGCCTCCGGGGCGCATCCCGTTTATAACGTCGGGTCCGGCAAGCCCCGTGGAACCCCTCGTCGAGATCCGCGCACTCGAGAAGCGCTACTCGGCCCAGGTCGCCCTCGCCGGGCTCGACCTCGCCGTGCCGGAGGGGAGGATCTTCGGCCTCCTCGGGGAGAACGGCGCGGGCAAGACGACGACGCTCGGCTGCCTCCTCGGGCTCGTCCGGCCCGACGCAGGCTGGGCGCGGCTCTTCGGGGAGGACGTGCGGAGGTATCCGCGGCTCGCCGCCCGGGTCGGGGTCTCCTTCGAGAATCCCGCGCTCCACCGGGCGCTCTCCGTCGAGAAGAACCTCGAGGTCTCCCATCGGCTCGCCGGACGGCCGGCCGGGCGATCGCCGGAAGAGGGGATGCGCCTCCTCGGGCTCGAGGCGCACCGGCAGAAGCGGGCCTCGGCCTGCTCCCGGGGACTCCAACAGCGCGCCGTCCTCGCCCGGGCCCTCCTCGGCGCCCCGGCGCTCGTCGTCCTCGACGAGCCGCTCTCGGGTCTCGACCCGCTCGGCGTCGAGGAGGTCCTGGATCTGGTCCTGCGGATCCGCCGGGACGAGGGGACGACCTTCCTGATCTCGTCGCACCGGCTCGCGGAGATGGAGCGGATCTGCGACGAGGTCGCGCTCGTCCACGCCGGCCGGGTCGTCGCGGCGGGGGCCCTGCGGGACCTGTTGCGCCCCGACCGCGGGCGCGTGCGGATCGAGGTCGGACGGCGCGACGAGGCGGCCGAGTTCCTCCGGCGGCACGCCGCGGTGGGAGACGTCGTCCCCCTGAACGAGACCGACGTCGAGGCCGAGGTCGGGCCCGCCGACGCGGCGAGGGTGAACGCCGACCTCGTGCGTGCGGGCTTCGAGGTCTCGGCCTTCGCCCCGCGGCCGCTCACGCTCCCCGAGTACTACCGCCGCACGATCGGGGGACGGGGATGATCGAGGGGTTTCGGAACTCCTTCCGCGCCGAGTGGATCCGGGCCTTCGGGACGCCCGGGGGCCGGCTCACGCTGGCGCTGCCGCCGCTCGCCGCGGCGCTGCGCGTCCTCCTCGGCCGGGCGTTCGAGGGGGCGGGGCAGGCCCGGGCCGTCGCGGACGCCGTGCGGACGGGGGCCGAGGCGCCCGGCGTCGCCCTGTCGACGAACGCCTTCCCCCCCTTCGTCCGCGGCATTGCCGTGGGGCTCGGGGCCGCGGCCCTCCTCCTCCTTGCCTACGGGGCGCTCGCGATCGTCGGAGAGCGGGACGCGGGGACGATGCGCGCCGCGCTCGTCCGGCCCGTCTCGCGCGGCGCCTGGGTCCTCGGGAAGGTCTGCGTGGGTCTCTGTCTCGCCCTCGCGGCCATGCCGGCCGTCGTCCTCGCCTCGGCGATCGTGGCGGCGGCGCTCTACCATTTCGGGCCGGTCGTGGAGCAGGGGTACGTGATCGCGACGAGCGAGGCGGTCCTGCGCGAGATCTCGCGCGGCCTCTCGTCGGGGACGCTCGCCGTGCTCTCGGTCTTCGCCTTCGGCGTCTTCGTCTCCTCGCTCGCGCGCACCCCCGGCCTCGCGGTCGCCGGGGCGATGCTCGGCTACCTCGTCTTCGACGCGATGAAGGGGCTCCTCGGCGGAGCGAGCGAGTGGGTCTTCGCGACGTTCGTCCCCTCGCTCGTCGACCGCTCCTACCTGGGGGAGGTGGCGAAGTTCGCCGAGGGGTACTCCGACGCGGGGTTCGAGCAGGCGACCTGGGTCCGCAACCTCCTCGTCCCCCCCGTCGAGGGGCTCTTCCTCGTCGCGGCGGCGGTCCTCGTCACGCGGCGGAGGGACGCGTGAGGTCCGCGGGGACCGTCCTGGTCCTCCTCGGGGCGTGCGCCTGGCACGAGCGGCCCCTCCCGCGGCGGCCCGAGGGACCCGCCCCCGTCCCGGTCGAGGCCCCGGGGAAGGGGTTCCTCGGCCTCGAGGCGAGAGCGAACGAGTCGGGGAGCCTCGAGGACCTCGCGTTCCTTCCGGGCGTGCGCGTGAGCGCCGTCGTGCCGAACTCCGCCGCCGAGAAGGCCGGCATCCTCGCGGGCGACGTCCTCCTCTCCGTGGACGGCGCGCGGGTCGACGACGCGGGCGCCCTGCGCGCGATCGAGGCCGCCTCGGAGCCGGGGACGACGCTCCGCGTCGAGGTGCAGCGCGGGGACCGGATCCTCGAGGCCAAGATTGCGGTCGAGGCGCGCGCAGGGGGGCGGGGCCTCCCCGAGGTCGCCCGCGTCGAAGAGGAGAAGGCCGGGATCCGCGTGCGCGACCGCTGGGTGGAGGAGGCCGGGCGGCGGCGCTGCGCCGTCGAGGTCGTCTCCTTCGTCGGGCGCAGCCCCCTCGAGGAGGCGGGGCTCGCCCCGGGCGACCTCCTCCTCTCCCTCGACGGGAGGCCGCTCGGCTCGGCCGCCGAGTTCGTCGCCCTCTTGCGGGAGGAGAAGGAGCCGGGCGAGCAGGTCCGGATCGAGGCCGCTCGGGAAGGAAGACGCTTCCCCGTGAGCCCGCGCCTGCGCGGAGGGGAGCGGATCCTGACGCGGCTTCGTCTCCCCCCCTTCCTCTCCTACGAGCGCGACCCGCGCGGCGCGCGGACGCGCTGGTGGATCGGGGACTTCCTCCTCCTCTCGCTGCTCCGCATCGACCGGCGCGGGATGGAGACGGAGGTCCGGATCCTCGGCCTCTTCGGCTGGACGACGGGGGAGGGGACGCTTGGCGAGGAGGGGTGAATGACGGGTCTCCTCCTCCCCCTCCTCCTCCTCCCGCCGACGCCGGGGAAGGCGGAGACGCAGCGCGTCGTCGTCGAGCCGAAGGTCGTCGGGCACGCCGAGGCCGACGTGGACGGGGACGGGCGGTGCGACCTCCTCCTCGCGCTCGTCCCGGAGAAGGCCGGAGAGGACCGGGCGATCGCCCTCTTCCTCCAGAAGCCGGGGGGGAAGTTCGCGGCGGCGCCCGACCTGCGGATCCCGGTCAAGAAGGACGTGCTCGCGTGGAGCGTCGGGGACCTCCTCCCCGAGCCGGGGCGCGAGATCCTCTTCCTCACGCGCAGCGCCGCCTTCGCCTTCGTGCCCCGCGGCGCGGAGTACCGGGAGAACGTACGGCGGATCGCCTCCTTCGAGTCGCTCTTCGAGGCGCCCTCCCCGAGCGAGTTGCCCCGCTGGCCGCACCTCCTCGACGTCGACGGGGACGGTCTCCCCGAGCTCTTCGTCCCCGAGCGGGACCGGATCCGCGCCTTCGGGCGCGACCCGGCGAGGCCCGAGGGGGAGTGGCTCGATCGCGGGTCCGTGCCGGCGCGCCGGGACCGCGACGAGGGGAGGGGTCCCCGGAACGGCGTTCGCCGGCGGGGGCGGCAGGTCACGCTCTCCCTCGGCGTCGGGGGACCGGAGGTCGGTTACACGAACGACCCCTTCCTCGTCGGGCCCGGCCCGGAGCCGGAGCGGGGCGATCTCGCCTCGACGTCGAGCTCCCTCCACATCCCCGTCCTGGCGGACGCGACCGGCGACGGACGCGCCGACGTCTACCTGCTCGCCGGAGGGTGGATCCGCATCCACGCGCAGGACGCCTCGGGGCGGTTCCCGGAGGAGCCGACCTGGAAGGGACGCCTGCGCAAGGAGGACGGGTGGCCCGACGAGGTTCGCGTCCGCGACCTCGACGGCGACGGCCGGGCGGAGATCCTCCCCCTCGGCTCGGCGAAGGGAGGGCTCCTCTCCGGCGATCAGGCGCTCGAGGTGATCCGGGGAGGCGATCCGGGCCCCGCGCTCGAGACGGCGGCGGCGCGCTACAAGTTCGACGGGTACGGCCTCTACGTCGAGTGCGTCGACGTCGACGGAGACGGGGTGCTCGACCTTGCGCTCTCCGTCCTCGACGTCCCCGCGACGCCCGAGACGATCGCGACCGGCACCCGGATCCGGTGGGCCTACCACGTCTTCCGCGGCGCCCGGGGCCGAGGCGCCGAACGGGAGAGCGCCCTCCGTTTCGTCGAGGAGTGGGAGCCCGCCGCGATCGCCGGAATGGGCATGATCGCGACGTTCGGGGGGGACGCCGACGGGGACGGCATCGCCGACTTCCTGCGCGTCGCCCCCGACGGGCGATTCGGGGCGTACCGCCTCCTCCGCGCGAAGGGGGGGAAGCTCGAGAAGGAGGAGACCCCCCTCTTCGAGGTGCCGATCGACCGGGCCGCGAAGGACCTCGCCGTCCTCCGGCTCGACGAGGACGCGAAGGCCGACGCCGTCGTCTTCCACGACGACGGCTTCACGACGGTGTTCCCCCGGTGATCGCGCTCCTCGTCGCCGCGGGCGCGGGGGCGATTGCGTTCCGCGCGGGGAGCCTGCGCTTCGCCCCCGCGCCGACGAGCCTCGTCCTGCGGGACGTGACGGGGGACGGCCTCGCCGACCTCGTCGCGGCCGAGGGGAGCGACCTCACGATCCGCGTGCAGGGCGTCGCGGGTTTTCCGGAGGCCCCCTCCGGCACGCTCCCGCGGCCGGGCCGCGCCGTCCTCTTCGACGTCGCCGACCTCGACGGGGACGGGAAGGCCGAGATCGTCCTGCTCGACGGGGGGAAGAGCGTGCGCGCCGTCTCCGTCGGAGCGGACGGGCGCCCGGGGGAGCCGGTCGCGCTGATCCCCGACGCGCGCGCCCACGCCCCGCTCGGCCTGCGCCGCGCGCGGCTCGCGCGCGACCTCGACGGGGACGGGGACGCCGACCTCACGCTTCCCGGTGCGGCCGAGACGCTCCTCTTCACCCGGTCGGAGGGGCGCTACGCAGCCGCGGGATCCCTCCCGATCCGGGTCGAGACGACCCTCGCCGTCGGCGATCCGCGGCTCGTGAGCGCCCGCGACCTCAAGGAGAGGTTCGAGTCGGCCTGGGAAGTTCCCCTGTTCGAGCTCGCCGACTTGAACGGCGACGGCCGGCGCGACCTCGTCGCGCAGACGGAGGACTCCGTCTCCTTCACCCTCGTCGGGGGGGACGGCTCGATCCCGGGCGAGCCCACCTTCCGCCTCGACCTCGGGCGGCTGCGCAAGACCCTTCCGAGAAACCCGGCGGGCCGCAGCCTCGACCCCGAGAACCTCGCCTCCGCCGTCTCGAACCGCGTCGAGTGGTTCCGCCGGGACGTGGACGGCGACCGTCGCGAGGACTTCGTCGTCCGCGCCGGGAACGTGATCACCGTCTACCGGGGTGGCCCCTCGGGAGTCGACTTCGCGGCCCGGCCGACCCAGGTGCTCAAGGCCTCGGGGAACCTCCTCGGGATCGCGCTCGACGACGACGACCGGGACGGCCGTCCCGACCTCCTCGTCGCGCGGCTCGAGGACATCTCCCTCGCGGAGCTCCTCTCCTGGTTCGTCCTCCCGATCCGCGTCTCCGTGGACGTGTTCGTCTACCGCGGCCGGGAAGGCGCGACCTTCTCCCCGCGTCCCGACCGCCGCCAGCGGTTCACGATCTCCCTCCCCTCGGCCCGCAACCTCGCCAAGGACTCCGGGCAGCTCCGCGACCGCGCGACGGACGACCCGGTTGCGAGCCGGGGCGACTTTGACGGGGACGGCGAGCGGGACGACCTCTTCCTCGTGCGGCCGGACGGCACGCTCGAGGTGTATCGGGACGCGGCGGCCGGAACGCCGATCGGGGAGCCGCGCACCCTCCTCGGGCTCCTGAAGGAGCTCGGCTGGGGCTCGCCGGAGGCGGAAGTCGTCGTCACGCTCGACCGGATCACGGACCTCGCGGGCCGCGTCGGGAGGACCGTCCGCAGGGCGGTCGAGGGGCGAAAACCCGACTGGGCGCTCCGTCCCCCCGAGGCGCTGCCCGAGGAGGCGGACGAGACCCCTTCGCTCTGGATCTTCGATCTCGACGGCGACCGGCGCGACGACGTGATCGTCGGGTGGATCACCCCGAACGGCGTGCACGACCGGCCGTTCGTCGCGACCGTCCTATTCTCGGCGTCGGCGGAGAAGGGCGCCGGCGGCCGGTAGGGGGCGCCGATCCCTAGCTCGCCGGCCCGAAAAGGAGGAACGGGGCCCAGAAGAAGGGGTGGTGGGGGTCGAGGGCGCTCCTCGGTCGGGGCGGGTCGGAACCGCGGGCGGCCTCGGAGACCGGGAGCTTCGCTTCGCGGAGGAAGCGGACCTTCGCGCGCCGCAGCGCTTCCCCGGCCGGGAGCCCGTCGCGCAGGACGCCTTCGTGGAAGGCGATCGACACCGCGGCCGCGGAGGCATCCTCGACGAGCCATTCGGAGGCGAGGACCGCGCGCGCTCCCGCGCGGAGGAACTCGCGGGCGAGGCTCAAGACCCCTTCCTCCTCGGAAATCCGGCCGCGGTTCGTGCTGCACGCGGACAGCACCACGAAATCGGCCCGCATCGTGCGCGAGGCGAGCTCGGAGGCCGGGAAGAAGGCAGCCCCTCGGCCGGGCGCGGACGGCGAGAGCCAGAGCCCGCACGCCGAACGCTCCTCCTCGTCCGCGCGCCCGTGGGAGGAGAGGAGGACGAACCGGGCCTGTTCGAGGGCGCTCCCCGGGGCCAGCGACCGGAGGTTCGCGTCGAGACCGAGGCGGAGGGTTCTCTCCTTCTCGGAGACCAGCCCGGCGACGGCCGTCGCCTCGACGCGGCTGAAGGGAAGGGAAGGGAGGCTTCGGCCTTCCGCCGCGTCGATCGTCCCCGGCCTCGAGGCCGACGCCAGGACGACGCCCCGCGTTCCCCCGTCGAACCCCTCCCCTCCTCCCGCGCCGTACTCGGGATCCGCCACCGCCAGGAGGCCCGTCCCCCGTCCCTTCGGGATTCCGGCCAGCGCCACGAGGATGCGAGCGGAGGGAACGTACGAGAAGGCGAACCGCTCGGCTGCCCAGGAGACTTCGGCGAAGGACGCCGCTCCGGAGGGGACCTCGAGCGGAAGAGCGTCGAAAGGGAGGCTGGCGAGGGTGGCCCCGGGAGCGATCGTCACCGCGCGGCAGTCCGCGAGCGCGCCGGCGAGCGGAGCCCAGACCCCATCGCGCAATCTCGCCCCGACATCCGCGAACGCGCGCACGGTTTCCGGGGAGGGAGGGGAGGGCTCCGCGCAGAGCCGGCGGAATCCCTTCGCGAGCTCCGAGATCCGCTCGGTCGGCCCGAGGTCGAACCTCGAGACTCGGTCGGAACGGACCACCCATGCGTGGAGGCGCTCGAGGCCTTGCGCGTAGCAGACGAAGGCCCCGTCCGCCGGGAGGAGGGCACGGAGTCCCGCGAGGGACGAGTCCTTCGGCGCGCCTCCGCTCCGGCGCTCGAGAGCCTCGGCGAGCGCGCGCCCCTGGCCGTCTTCGGCGGCGGCGAGCGCGGAGGCGTCGTCGCCGAGACGGACGAACGTCTCGACTCCGATCCGGGGAACCCTCCCATAGCGCTCCTGGAGCCCGATGCGCCAGGTTTCCTCCAGCGTCGCCGGTCGCAGCGCCGCGAAGGCCGCAAGGGCCTCGCGGTAGACCTCGGCCGCCTCCCGCGAACGCCCGAGCCTCAGGTCCGCCTCGGCGAGGGCGCAGAGGCACGCGGCCCGCAGCTTCGAGTCTCTCGCGACCTCGAGCGCGGAGCGGAAGGCCGCAGCCGAGGCTTCGAACTCGGAGGCCGCCAGGGCGACCTCTCCCTCCAGCCAGGCGAGATAGGCGCGGATGCCCGGGCCGATCGCCTCGCCGAACGCACGTCGGGCCGAAGCGATGGACTCGCGCGCTCGACCCGGATGCGTCTGTCGCTCGAGGGCCGCGCAGCACGCGAATGCGCGTCCTTCAAGGTCCGCGAGGCCTCCCTCCCGCGCGCGCTCGACCGCCTCCTCGAGGTGCCGCGCGGCGCCTTCGTCGTCCCCCTCCTCCGAGAGCAGGGGGGCGAGGGCGAGGAGCGCATCGAGCCGGGAGCGCAGCGACCGCGGCTGCAAGCGCGACGCCTCGCGCAGGCACTCCCGGCCCCGAGGTCGATCTCCGACGTGGGCAAGGAGGCAGCCGAAGCGCGTGAGGATCGGACAGAGCAGGTCCGGGTTCCCCGCCTCCCGCGCCTTCTCGAGCGCGGCCTCCAGGAGCGCGCGCTCCTCTCCGTAGCTCCCGCGCCGATCGGCGAGATCGGCGAGCGTGAGGAGGGTGTCGGCTCTCCTGCCCTCCGGGTCGGCGTCCGGAGGCTGGAGCTCGAGCGCGCGACGCGCCGCCCGCTCCGCCGACTCGAGGTCGCCGGAGCGGAGGAGGAGCCTCGCCTCCAAGTGGAGGTCCTGCGCGAGGACTCCGGGCTTCCCTCGCCTCTCGTCGATCTCGCCTGCGAGCCGGACGTAGCGGAGGGCGTCGGGGAGGGGGGCGTCCTCGACGCGGGCGCGCCCCTCGAGCGCTTCCGCGTAGCTGCGGAAGGTCTGTGCCGCGAGCCGAGTCTTCGCGCCCGCCGTCGCGAACGACTCCGCGGAGCGCACGAGGTGGTCGAAGGCCTCCCTCGACGCGGTCTCCTTGAAGGACTCGTAGAAGCCCGAATGGACGGCGGCCGCTT
The DNA here is from genome assembly GCA_035695825.1 of Planctomycetota bacterium. Lineage (GTDB taxonomy): Bacteria > Planctomycetota > UBA1135 > UBA1135 > JAKEFM01 > JAKEFM01. The sequence continues at coordinate 41,451 of DASRRH010000030.1, forward strand.
CGACGACCTCCCCCCGTCGCTGGAACACCTCGATCGCGGCCTCGAAGTCCCGGCGGGAACCCTCCTCGTCGCCGAGGTGGGCGCGCACGCCCGCCCGGCCGCGCAAGGCCTTCGCCCGGAGTTTCTCCTCCCCGATCGCCTCGTGGATCTCGGCCGCGCGGGTGAAGCGCGCTTCCGCCTCCCTCCATTCGGCCGCCGCGGCTTCCCGATCCGAGCGTTCCGTCCCGAGGGCGAGCCAGCTGCGCGCGACGGCGATTCCCCGCTCGTCCTCGGCCTCCCCGCGCCGGTCGCCGAGCCTGCGGTGGATGGAGAGGGCGCGGCGGGAGGCTTCGACGGCCTCGGCTCCGCGTTGGAGATCGCGGAGCACCTGGGCCTCGGTCTCGAGCGCGAAACCGAGCAACGCCGCGTCGTTCGCCCCCTCCGCCCACCGCCGCGCCGCGGAGACGAAGTCGGTTGCCTCCTTCCCCTCTTGGTCGGCACCTAGGATCCGGCCGAGCCCGAGCCGGACGAGAGCCGCTCGCCGCGCGTCCCCGAGGGATTCGAAGGCCCCGAGGAGGGCCCGGAGAGCCGGCCCGTCCTCCGCCGTGCGGTATCGCGCGAGCGCTTCTCTCCACTCGGGGAGCCGCTCCCGGGGGATCCGGTGCAGGGCCGGCGGATCGATCCCCGCCGCGACCGCCAGCCTCTCGACCCTTTCGAGCGATTCTCGGTCTCCCGGTTCGTGCGCGAGAGCCGCGAGGCTCCAGCGGTCGAGGAGCGCGGGGAGGAGCTCCTTCCCCTCCGCGAGGACGGCCCCGAGCGCGTCCCGGTCCCCGCGAGCGCTCGCCGCGGCGACCCGCGCCTCGAACTCACGCTCGGCGAGGGCCGGCGGCGGCCCGGAGGGGTCCCCCGCCGCGGCGAGGAGGAGGCAGCCGAGCATCGTCCCGCGTCACCGGACGCCGAAGATTCCGGCGTCGGACATGAAAAACGTCGAAGCGGGCGAGACGCAGAACCACTGGGCGAACACGTCCGTCGCCGGAAGGCCCGGAGGAATCGCGACCGGGATCGACGCCGCGCCGACGGCCGAGATCGGCACGGAAAGGATCAGAGGGAAGGGGAAGAGGCCGGCTTCGAACCTGCACGTCGGCGCCGCGGGAAGCCCGAACAAGGTCAGGGGGACGGGGAGGGGCATCGAGAAGGGAACGTTGAGGAGGAGCAAGGCGGCGCCTCCCGCCGGTCCGTTCGCCAGCGTGATCGTGATCAGGGAAGGGGAGACCGGCGGGCCGCTCGTCCCGATCCGGGGGAACGAGCCACCGGAGCCGCCGCCCGGGGCGCATCCCTCGCCGTACCGCTGGAAGAACGCGACGGGCCCTCCCTGGAGACAGAGATTCTGGATGTACCAGCCTGCGTAGTTGTTCGCGGCCGCGTCGAGCGTATCGAAGCGGAACCGGAGGGAGCCCCCGTTTCCGAGGAGACTCGCGAGATTCGATCCGAGGGTCGAGACGGTCTCGGTGACCGTCGTGACGAGCGGGCAGACCGAGTTCCCTGCGATGGGAGTCGGGAGCGTGGACGGGAGGAGATCGTTCCACGGGGATCCGGGCGGGGTGACCAGGGCCGGGGCGAGGGAGAAACCGTTCGGCGGCAGGCCGGTGTTTGCGGCCCCGAGACCGGTCACGTCGAGCCCGGACGACCCCGACGCATCCTCCACGCCGATCGTCGCCGACCAAGCGGGGCCAGCGACGAAACTCGCCCCGTCGTAGCGGAACTCGATCGTGTCCAGGGGGGAAGGATGGAGGATCGCCTGGAACGTCGCGTTGTGGCTCCCCGCGACCGTGCCGAAGTGCCCTTCGCTCGTCCACTGCACGATCAGGTCGCCCGCTCCCGTCACGAGGGTGCTGACCGAGCCGACTCCGGCGAAGAGGTAGTTGTCGTCCCACCACGGGAAGATCGCGTCGTTCGGCGCGGCGGCGGTCGGGATCGGGGCATTCGTGAAGAAACCTCCACCGAGCGCCTGGTCGAACGCGATCCAGCCGTTGTTGTTGACCTGGAAGCTCCCCTTCGGCACGCCGAAGAAGGAGAAGGGCGCGGGGAGCGGGGTCGCCGGGGTCGTCGTGTCGTCGGTCACGGGGAGGAGCAGGACGACCTCCCCCACGGCCCCGGAGATCGAGGCGAAGGAGGGCGCGAGCGGGGTCGCGGCGTAGTTCGGCGCCGGGGACGGGAAGGTCTGCTTCATCTCGACGAAGCATTGGTCGAACGTTGGATTCCCGCTCCCTTCCGTCTCCTTCATGTAGTCGAAGGAGAGAGAGAGGTTCTTCGTGCCGGCCGGCAGTCCGGTCGGCAGCACGAGGGCACCGGTGTTCGCGATCGAGCCTCCGCCGGACTGCTGGTCGTAGTCGTACTGCCCCTGGTCCCCGAGGTTGTACGCCATGGCCCAGCCCCCGGAAGGCGAGGGGACGGGGCTCCCGGTCGGGGTGAACTGCAGCTCGGTGAACGAACCTCCGGGGAAGGAGGAGTTGAAGACCCCGAGCCCCGTCGCGTCGATCCCGGCGCTCCCCGTCGCGTTCTCGATCCCGACGGCGGCGGCCCAGGGATTCGAGCCGAAGGTCTGCTGGCCGTAGCGGAACTTCACCGTCCCGGCGACGGGCGAGGGGGACAGCTCGAGCTGGAAGCTCGCGAGTTCACCGCTCGAATTCCATGGGTACTTCTCCAAGGAGTCCCATTCGACGAGGAATCCCCCGGAGGGGAGAGGCTGCGCCCAGACGGATCCGAGGGACCCGGTGTGCAGGTCGTCCCACCACGGTGCGGCGACATGGTTGGGCGGGTTCGAGTTCGGGATGGGATCGGAGAAGAAGAACGAGAAGGCGAGCGGGGGGTTCTGGTCGAACGCGACGAAGCCGTTGACGCTGACCTGGACGTCCGACGTCGCCGACCCGAAGAAGGGAAACCCTCCCGGGAGGAGCAACGGCTGCGAGATCGGGTCGTCGAGCCCGGAGCCCCAGACCAGGAAGGCCCCCGGGCCGTTGACGATCGAAGCGTAAGGACCGGTGGGGAACGGACCCGAGACCTGGTAGTTTCCGTCCCAGAAGCAGAAGCCCTCGGGATGCCAGAGCGTCTCCGAAGGAGTTCCCCCCGGGTCCTCCTCGAGCGTCCCCGCCGAGGTGCAAGGGCCGGTCCCGACCGCGGCGAAGCAGTAGTTCGTCGAGAAGAGCAATCCGGGGTCCAGGATCGACATCGCGTCGACGTCGTCCGTCGGAAGACACCCCAGCTTGGACGGGGAGAGGAAGACGGTCGGGGTGGAGCCGGAACCCACCGTGATCTGCAACACCTCCGACGGGAGGAAGCCGCTCGCGCTCGCGGCTCCGAGCGGCCCGCGGACGGAGAAGTAGACGTTCGCGATCACGCCGGGGAGGGACTCCTCGACGGCGATGGCGTCCACGTCCGCGGCGGCGGAGAGCCCGAGCGCGGTGTGGGACATGGCGATCCTCCAGTCCCCTCGACGGTAGGAGACGAGGATGTCGCCGCCGGTCACCGGGATCCCCGAGGCCGCCGACAGGAGACCCGCGGTCTCCGTGTCCACGCTGAAGTAGACCGGCACCTTCCGGACCTGATAGGCAAATGGCGCGTCGACGTTGGAGAGCTCGTCCTGGCTCAGGTTCGGGAAAGGGAAGGGAGCCGGGAGGGGGAACAGGACGACCTCCGGCGCGTCGGTCTCGAGCGCCGGACCGCGCAAGCCGGGGCAGCCCCCCTTCGTCACGAGAGTGAAGACGTCCCCCGCCGCGCCGTCGGTCGTCACCTCGGGGGTGATCGGGTAGCCAGCCCCCACGCTCGCGACGTCCACGGAGTAAAAGAAGATGACGACGTCGGTCCCGCAGGCGTCGAGCCCCGCCGAGAAGGCGTCGACGACCCCTCCCTGGGGGAGGGTCGGGGTCACGGTCGCGGGCACGCCGAGATCCTCGCGCGCGATCACGCGCTTGGGCGGAGGGCCGGGGATCCAGATGTCTCCAGGGGTGCCGGTCGGGAGTGGGCCGGAGAGGGACGGGGAGTTCGTCTGAAGGGAGAATCCCGTGTCCCATCGGTTTCGCTGGGGCGTCGCCCGAGCGGGCGACGCGGGGACCGCGAGCAGCGCAAGCAAGGCGGACGGGAGAACGATTCTCATGGGCTTCCTCCCATGCTTCGCGCCGGAGGGACGCCTCCCAGCGCAGGACCGTCGATTCCGATCCAGGCGGACTTCTTACTCTCGGTCCGCAGGCTACCGCGTTCCGTAGGACCCGCCAGAGGAGCGCCAGGTTCCGCGACCCCCTCGGTCGGTCCCATCAGGGGCGGTGCTCGAGCGCCAGCGTGCGGACCTGGCCGAACCGCGCGCCGAGGCGGTCCCGGACGGCCTCGGGAGTCCTCGCCTCCGGTGGAAGCGCCCGGAGCTCCCGGCGGATGCCCAGGAGGTCGGCGTCGGCGATCCGACGCTGGGAAGCGACGAGGAAGGACCACTCCGTGCCGGGCTTGGCATCGAGGCGGTAGGCGTCGTGTGTCTCCGGAGGCAGCTCGAGGGAGGTCTTCCCGGGGAGAGGCTCCGCCAGGCCGAAGCGCTCGAAGCGTCCGGCCCCCTCCTCGAAGGGGAAGAAGAGATGGACCTCCCGCGACGAGTCCAGGTTAAGGACGGCGACGTACGCCGGACGTCCCAGGGTGAAGCGGATGCGGTAGCGGTCTCCGGAGCGTGCCTCCGAGATCGGGGCTGCGCCCGCCCGGACGCCCGCGGGGCGGTCGGCGAGGATCTGGAGCTCCACGAAACCGACGGTCTCCCCCTTCCAGAGGACCACCGTGACGGCGAGGAGGATCGCCGCCGCGGTCGCCCAGACCCCCACGAGGGGGGAGAGGAATCGCCGGGAGCGGGGAGCCCCGGCGGCGGGGGCGCCGCCGGCGGCCTCGAGGGCGCGGCGCTCCGCGTCGGCCATGCGGCGCTCGAGCGCGGTGGACGGAACCCCGGTTGGCGTCGGACCGTACGCGCGCCGTGCGAGTCCCGAGAACGCCCTCACCTCCGCAACCCGCTCGCCGCATTCCCCGCACCGGGCGAGGTGCTCGGCCGTCGCCTCCGTCTCTCCCCCTTCGCTCGCGCGCAGGAGATCCGGTTCGCTCGGGTGCCCGTTCACGGCTTCATCCCATGGCCCGACGCTTCGAGGCATCGCTTCATCTTGCGGACGAGTCGGAAGATCGTGACGCCGACGTGGTTGACCGTCTTACCGACCTTCTGTGCGACCTCCGCGTAGTCGCACCCCTGGACGAACCTCCGCTCGTAGACCGCGTCCTCGAGCGGCGTGAGGCGGCCGCGGCAGCCTTCCAGGGCCTCGCGGAGGGAGAGGTCCGGCCCGGAGGGCTTGCCGTCGGCGGGCTCCCCGACCTCCTCGAGAGAGAGGGCGCGCCCCCCGCTCCGATGAAGCTGCGCGATCGTGTTCTCGGTCGTCCGGCGCATGTAACCGGCGAAAGATCGCTCGATCTCGAGGCGCGGCAGGGTCCGCGCGATCCGCAGGACGACCTCCTGGTAAACCTCGGCGATCCCGTCCTCCTCGCGGATCCCGAGGCGACGGCAGGTCCAATCGACGATTCCCCGCTGCGCCGCGAGGAGGCGTCCTCCCGCCTCGCGGTCCCCCGCCCGCCAGCGTCGGAGCAACTCCTCCTCGAGGCCTTCTTCGACGGCCGGCGCGGAGGCGTCCGGAGCCGGGGGCGCGATCGATGCCTTTCGGGCGAAGCCCGGGTCGTCCAACGCTCCTCCGGGGCGTGGCGGGGGAGGCGGATCCTAGCCGGCAAGGGAGCCCCCGCCACGCGCGAAGCGGTCGTTCGCGGATTCAGGGCACGAGGGTGACGGCCAGGTAGGGCGTCGCGAGGAAGGCCGCAGGAGCGGTCAGGCTGACCGTGGATATGTAGACGAGCTGGAAGCTCTGCAGGTCGAAGGAGATCCCCGCGAGGGTCGGGTCCAGGGGGATCGCCATCGTCGAGGTCGAGACGCCCGACGGGCCAACGGGAGCCCCGACGAGGAGTAGGGAGAGAGGCAGATACACGAAGCAAGCCCCGGAGGGGATCCCCATCCCGAGGCCGAAGAGATCGACCGGGGCCGCGAGGGGCGCGGCGGAGATCGCCGTGATCGGAGGGCTGCCGACGGGGCTCGCGAGCGGAATCGGCGTCGAAGGGACGAGCCCGGCCACCTTCCAGGTGAACGGTGCCCCGACCTCCGGCGGGCACTCCGGCGAGATCGTTGGCGCCGGTCCGGGGAGGCTGTTGCAGCCGACCCCTATGGTGGGGGAGGCGATCGGACAGCCGCTGCTCGGGAGGGCCGACCACGCGGGGAAGGGGGCGAGACCGCCCGCGAGCGCGGCACCGATCAGCCCGGGATCGGCCGGGGCAGTCCCGATGATTCCAGCCGGGATCCCTCCGGTCGGACTCGGCTCCCCGACGAACCACGAAATGCCGTCGAGGACGCAGAACTCCGTGGGCGCCAAAGGCCCGGAGAGCGGGTCGAGGACCGGGAACAGGCGGAAGACCGCCACGCAGACGGTCGGGTAGTCGCAGAACCTCGTGAGCGCGCACTCGTCGTGCTCCACGTCCGCCGCCGGAGTGCCGCTCGTCCAGAAAGCCTCGCCGGTGTAGTAGGGGAAGTCGTCCGCGCCGATCGTCCCCCCCGGGACGCAGCCGCCCGGGGCGGGCGGACACCCGGCCGGTGGGGTCCCGCAGGGATTCGGATCGATCGCCGGGAAGGCGAGGAAGTTCGCGCAAGGAAAGGAGGAGAGCGGCACGCCCGGCGTGCTCGGAACGACCGGCACGGGCGGACAGCCGGGCATCGGGATGTAGGCCGTCAGCACGTTGATCCACTTGACGTCGTAGACGGCGTCGATCCAGCCATAGCCAGGCGCGAAGTCGAACTCCGCCTTGATCTTGCTCGAAAGGCCGGTCGAGAGCGCGTGACACATCCCCGGGCCCAGGGCGCCCGTCGTGACGGTGACGGTGCCGATGACCGCCGATGCGGCCGGGCCACCGGTGGGGGGCGACACGGTCGCCGTGACCGGGTACGTGAGGGAGGCCGCCGCTCCGACGGTGTCCGCGAGGGATACGGAGGTCGCGGCGAGGGGAGAGGTCGCCCCGGTCGCCGTCGTCCAGGAGCCGCTCGCGAAGGCGAGAGGGCCGGCCGTCGTCGACGCCACGAACTTGACCGCCGCGCCGGGAGGCACGCAGGGGGCGCCCCAGTCGACCGTCGCGACGCCCACGGCGATGGAGACCATGGGTGCCGAACAGCCGGCGGGGGAGACGACCGTCTCCGGAACCACGAACAACGCACCGCCGGTTCCCGCGAAGGCGATCGTCAGATCGGAGACGAACGCTCCGCTCGAGTTCACCGCGCTGACGATCTTCACGTCGGCGGCGGACGCCGCCGGACCGCCGACCGCGGCGAGGAGCGCCGCGAACGAGCAGGCCGTTCCACCTCGGGTTGCCATGGTCGCCTCCTCGACGCGGCTTGGGCCGGCCTCGGACCCGGCCACCCGGTCGGGTCGCCGGCGCCACCGCGTCACCTGCGAGGACGGGGCTTGCGGTTCGGCTCTTACTCGGGTCGAGGCGGGGCGGGAGGGGCCGACGCGTGGCGCGCCGCCGTTCACGCCTCCCCGACGGTCCACTAGACTCGAGCCCTACGATGGTCGAAGCGCTCCTCGTCCTCGCCGTCCTCCTCCTCGTCGCGCTCCTCGTGATCTCGCTCCGGCGGCCCCACGAGGAGGGGGCGGCGGAGCTTCGCCGGGACCTCCTCGAGATCCGCGCCGCGCAAGAGGCGACGAAGACCGAGGTTGCCCGCGCGCACGCGACGGGGCTCGACCAGGTCGGAGGCCGGCTCCAGACGGCGGTCGACCAGTTCCACGGCCGGATCGGGGAGCTCACCCAGGGCCTCACGAAGGGGCAGGGAGAGGCGGCGGAGACGGTCCGTCTCGGGCTCGAACAGGCGCGAGCGACGCTGAACGCGCAAATCGCCTCCCTCACGACCACGCTCCAGCAGGGGCTCGCCTCCTCTCAGGAGCACCTCGGCACGCGCCTCGCGGAGACGACGAAGGTCGTGGGCGACCTGCGGACGCAAGTCTCCGCCCTCGAGGAGGCGGCGAAAGGGATGCAGGCGCTCGGAAAGGACATCGCCGAGCTCCAGAACGTGCTCCGCGCCCCAAAGCTCCGCGGCAACCTCGGGGAGGTCCTCCTCGGCGAGCTCCTCGCGGAGATCCTCCCGACCGGGACCTACGAGACGCAGCATCGCTTCGCGGACGGCACCGCGGTCGACGCGGCGATCCGGCTCCGCGGCCAGTGGGTGCCGGTCGACGCGAAGTTCCCGCTCGAGGCCTTCAACCGGATGCGGTCGGCCTCCGACGAAGGGGCGCGTGCCGTCGCGAGGAAGGAGTTCGCGACGAGCGTCCGCGGCCGGATCGACGAGGTCGCGACGCGCTACATCCGCCCGGCCGAGGAAACCTTCGACTTCGCGTTGATGTACCTCCCGGCGGAGGGGATCTACTACGAGGTGGTGGTCCGGGACGAGGACTCCGGGATCCTCGCCTACGCCCTCGGGAAAAAGGTGATCCCCGTCTCGCCGAACACGCTCTACGCCTACCTCGCGACGATCGTGATGGGCCTCCAGGGGATGCGCATCGAGGAGCGCGCGCGAGAGATCCAGCGCCAGGTCGCCGACCTCCAGGCGCGGTTCGTCCGGTTCTTCGAGGTGTTCCAGGGGATCGGCCGGAACCTCGACCTCGCGGCCCGAAAGTTCGAGGAAGCCTCGAAGAAGGCGGAGAAGGTGAACGACCTGATGGGCGCGATCTCCGGCGCCCGGGCCGAGCTCCCCGAGGTGGAGCCCGTCGCCGAGATCGAGCCCGCGCCGCGGGCGGCGCTGCCGGCGGAGGTCCCGAACGAGCGGGCGTGACGCGCGTCGACGCCCGCGGCGCCTCGGAAGACCCGTTCGTTTCGCCGGGACCAGACTCCGGCGCGTGGAAACTCGAGCGGAGCTCGATCGGCGCGCCTTTGGCCACACCCGCGTCCCGCCCGGGATCGAGGCCGACGAACCCCGCGAGGAAGTCGACGATCTCGCCGAGGTTCAGGTAGATCCCCAGACATCCGAACAGGGGGATCACGCTCGCCCCGATCCTCGCGCGGGAGAGGAGGGGAGGTCGCTTGCTTTTCCTCTGGATCAGAAGGAGGTCGTCCTCGATGGGCCCGCCCCAGTCGAAGGCCCATTCATTGATCCCGAGCAGTCCGACGTGGAGGAACACGCCTTCGATGCCCGTCCTCCGGCGACCGTAGAACTCGTAGCCGCGGGTCTGTCCGAATCCGAGGCCCGCCCCGACGTAGTCCGTCGCTTCCACCTTCGCGCCCAAGCCGACGCCCGAGGCGACCTGGACGTCGACGACGTCGGTGAGGTCGAGGGCTCGCTCGAGAACGTAGTCTCCCGCGGCGCGGCAAGCGCCGAGGGAAATCGCGAGAACAGGGGCAAGGAAAAGAGGCGAGCGGCCGCGCCGGCTCTCGTCGGGTTTCTGCGCCGACCCACGGTGACGCCCGCCACCGGGAGGTCGAGCGCTCCGGATCATCGCTTCGGTTCGCCCTTCTCCAGGATCTCGATCGGCCTCGGCAACTCGACGAAGAGAAGGCAGCCTTTCTTCGACCGCGGCGTGTGGACCGAGCCCCGGGGATGCCACACGTAGGTCCCCGTTCCCCAGGTCCGATCGCCGTCCTCGAGAGCACCCTCGAGGACGAGATACTGCTCCCCCTCGGGATGCCGGTGGGTCCCGTACGCCGCGCCGGGATCGAAGTGGAGGAGGACCGCGGATTCGCCGGTCGCGGCGTCGAAACGGATCTTCTTCCAGCGGACGCCCGCGTAGGGAGACTCCCTCCACGGGGCGGCGTCGGTGTCGACGTAGATCGAGGGATCCATCGCCGCTAGGCGTCGAGGTCGTAGGCGGTCTTCAGCCAGCGGACGAGGTCGCCGTCCAAGTCGTCGACCGAGGTCACCTCGATCCGGTGCGTGATCCGGTCCTTCTTCGCGGCGCCGCCCGTGTCGATCAGCCGCTTCGGGAGCTTGCCGGAGCGCTTCCCGAGCGCGAGGCCGAAGTCGATCCGCGTCCGCGTCGAGGGCTTGATCTGGGCGATCACGTGCCTGCGGAAGATCGGGACGATCGTCTGGCAGGGGCAGACCTTGACGTCCTCGGCGATCGAGAACGCGGTCTCGAGGAGCTTCTCGTAGATCGGCCGGAGCCCCGCCTTGGAACCCGCGAACATCTCCTCCACGTATCGCTCGGCCGCCTCGAGGTACTTCTCGGGGTCCGTGTCCTCCTCCCCCTTCCCGACCGTCCGCGCGGCGATCCACCAGGAGTAGTTCATCCCGAGCCCGTGCTTCTCCTGAAGCCACATCCGCCGCGCCTCCTCGGTCGCGGGCCCGCTCTTCCGGACGAACGCGATCCACTCCTCGAGGGTCCGCCCCGACTTCACCTTCATGCTCGCCACGATCGCCTGGGCATAGGCGATGCTCGGGTGGGGGGAGTAGATCGTCCTCTTCATCGGGGAGAGGGGGAGGGGGGGCCGAGATTCTAAGGACGCCGCGGGGGGCGCGCGCGGCGTCGGGGCCGACCCCTCGGCCGTCCGAGCGCGAGCCGGCGCTCGAGGCGGTCCGGCGGCGGGAACCGCAGGCCGGGCTAGAGACGCAGCTCCTTCAGCTCCCCCGGCACGAGGTCGAGCGGGACGCGGTTCACCTCTCTCCCGGCGCGGAGGAGGACGAGCGTCCGCCCCGCGTCGGAGACCGCCATCGAGTGGGACCGGCCCTCGACGATCGGCACGCGCTCGTTCTCCTGGCGGCCGGTGCCGAAAAAGATGTTGATCACGAGCGCGCGCCCCTCCGCGTCGAGGACGGAGAGCTCGTCGGCGCTCGCCGGATCGGCGAGCTCGACCTTGAAGTGGCATCGCAGGTCGACCGCGATCTCGAGGTCCTCGATCCGGTTCTTCGGGAGCTCGCCCCCGCGGCCGTACTCGAGCGGGATCAGGTTCTCCCCCTCGACCCGGAGGTAGACGAGGCTTCTCGGGACGCGGCGCAGCTCGAAGCGCCCCTCCGCGTCGGTCTTGACGCCGTCGAGAGCGTCGTGGCTCGTCGAGGCGGCGTTCCCGTCCAACGCCGTGCGGAAGGCGTCGCACATCGGGAAGATCGTCGCTCCCGCCACCGGACGGCCCGAGCGCGAGGTGACGCGGCCGGCGACGCGGTCGTAGAGCGCGCCGGCGGGCATCCGGAGGAGGACGTTCTCGTCCCCGGCCTGAAACGGCCCCTCCTCGGTGCGCAGCAGCGTCTCCCGGTCCAACGCCGCAAGCCGGTAGGGGCGGTCGAGGAGCCCCTCGATCCGGAAGGCTCCGGTCGCGTCGGTCTGGACGAAGCGCCAGTGGTCGCTCCTCTCGTCGACGATCAGGTTCTCGACGTGACGGAGGCCGCGCTCGGTCGCTCCGAAGAGGGTGGGGTCGGCGAGCCACACGCGAGCGCCGGAGACCGGCTCGCCTCGCGCGTCGAGGACGCGCCCGGAGATCGCGAGCGGGGAGCCGCCGAGGCGGAGCGTCACCGAGGAGGGCCAGGAGGGCCGGCCGTCCTTGAGGGGCGCGTCGTAGCGGGCGGGGAGGAAGCCCTTCTTCAGCGCGAGGAGCGCCGTGGGGATCCTCCGCATGCGGGCGTTGAACGACTCGGGCTCCTCGATCTTGAAGGCGAACTCCCCCTTGTCGTCGGAGCGCGTCGTGTTCAGGCCGAAGGAGACGTTCGCTTCGGCCACGGGATTTCCGTCGGCGTCGACGACGCGGCCGCGCACGAGCGCGTCGGCGGATCTCGGGCGCCGGAGGGTGATCACGAGGTTCGCGTCGGCGAAGGCGGGCGAGGGCTCCTCGTGGGGCTGGAACCCCTGACGCGTGGCGAGGAGGCGCCCCCCCTCGACTCGAGGGACGTCGGGAAAGGCGAAGAGCCCTTGTTCGTCCGTCGCGGTCCTGCTCTCGACGGCGACCGAGGCGTCGAGGATCTCGCGGAACCGCGTGCGGAAGGTCGCCGGAACGTCGATCGCGACCTGCACGTCGCGGACGGGGAGGCTCTCCTCGTCGACGACGCGCCCGCCGAGGGCGATGCGCGGCGCGACGACGACGACCGGGTCGCGCCTGCGGGGGTCGCCGTAGACTCCCGCGAGGACGGTCGTCAGCTCCGGGCCGACGGCGTGGATCTGGCCGGACCGGTCGGGCGCCTGCATCTCGAATCCGCCGTCGGCTCCGCTCACCGCCTGCGGCCCCCGCTCCTCGGTCCCCTGCCACCTGGCCTCCACGCGGACCCCGGGGAGGGGCGTCCCGTCTGCGCCGAGGACCCGGCCGCGCAGGACGGCGGCGGGGGGAACGACCGGGGCGCTCGCCGCCGGACGGCCCTCCCGGGGCGAGGCTGCGGGGGAGGCGGGCCGAACCTCCGTGCGAGCCGCCACCGGGGGGGACTCGGACGGGGAGGCCCGTGCCGCTTGGCTGGGCTTCGGAGGATCCGGCGCCCCTGCAGCGGTCGGCCGCGGCGTCTCGGATCCGCCAGGCAGAGCAACCCACACGGCAAGCGGGGCGAGGACGACGAGGGCGGCGACGGCGACTTTCGCTTTGGCTTCCATGAGCGCGGCCTCGAGGATCGGCGGTGCCGCCAGGAACGAGGGCTTCCCGAGCGGCGCCAGGGCCAAGAGCCATGCCCGCCGGTCCCCGCCGTAGGCGCGATCGAGCTTGACCCGCAGGCGTTCGAGCCCGCGGGAGAGGCGCGTCTTCACGGTTTCGACCGGAACGCCCTCCCGCCGCGCGATCTGGCGCGGCGGGAGCCCCTCGTAGAACCGGAGCAGGATCGCCGTCCGGTAGGGCTCTTCGAGCTCGAGCGCCGCCTCGGCGACCCGCCGTTGCGCGTTCAGGCGCTCGACGAGCTCCGCGGTCGAGGGGAGGGCCTCGCTTCGGGCGCTCGCCCTCTCGCGCGCGACGCGCCGGCTCTCGGCCCGGTGGGTCTGCCGCGCGAAGTTCCGCATCACCGCCGCGAGCCATCGCCGGACCGGGCGGTCGGTCCCCGGCGGGTGCTCGACCGCGGCCGCGAAGGTCTGCTGCGCGAGGTCGTCCGCCGAGGACGCGTCGCGCGTCAGGCGCCGGGCAAGGGAGCGGACCCACCCCGCGTGCTCGAGAACGCGCTCCGGCTGCAGGGGAAGGGGATCGGACATGGCCTGTGCGAGTCCCGATGCCGCGGGATCGGAATCGAGTTCAGGCGGAGGCTCTCCCCCGGATCACAGGACGGCGATCGAGATCCCCTGGGACGCGCCCACGCACTGGCCGGCGCCGAGGTTGCAGAAGTTCACCTCTTGCACGCAGACGCTCGCCCCGATCAGCGTCGGGTCGTTCGGGATCGGGAGGGGGAAGGTGAACGACGTGAGACCGGTCGCGATCCCCGGGAGAGCGAGAAAGATCGTCGGTCCGACGAAGGCGATGCAGCGCGCCATGGACGGACCGCAAAACCCCCCGGCTCCGAAGGGGCCGAGAACCACGATCGGGGAGGCGAGACAGGTTCCCACGAGCAGGGTGGGGGACGAGACCGTACAGGGGACGACCGCCGTGACGGCGAAGGAGGCGTTCCCCACGCTCGGCGTTCCGGCGCAGGCGATGGTCGGGATCCCGAAGGGGGTGAAGCCGCCGCAGCCGTTCAGGCCGGGGACGGCAAGATTCGTGCACTGCGTCCGCGCCGGGGACCCGAGGGGGAGGGCCGCAGGGAGCACGGAGAGGAGGATCCCGGGTCGCCTCATGGCCGCTCGGCGCCGCGGGCGCCGTTCGTCCGGACGAGGCTACCACGAGGCGGGACCCGCGAGACCGGGGGAGGTCAGATCGCGGCGAGCCTGCGGGCCACGAATCTCCGGAGGAGCCAACGGTCGACGCTGACCGGACCGGCGCCGGAGGCGAGGAGCCAGACGAGCAGGAGGAGGGCGACGAACGAAGCGATCCCCCAGAGCCCTCTCCCTCCGTCGAAGGAGAGCTCCAGCAGGAAAGCGTGCTGGTCGACGGTCAGGAGCGCCCCGAGCATCGTGCAGGAGAGGAGGAAGGAGAAGAGTCGGGTCTTGAATCCGATGACGAGCGTCGCGCCGCCAAGGAGTTGGAGGGTCGCGAGGAAGGAGGCGGTCGTCTGGGGATACGGGATCCCGGCCGTCGCGAGGGAGTCGGCGATCCGGCCGAGGTTCTCCCACTTCGCCATCCCCAGCCGGAAGAACCCGGCTCCGAGCACGATCCGCGTGAGGACGGGAGCGACGGGCTGACTGACCTTCTCTGCGAAGCGGCTCAGCCGCATCCAAAGGGGGAGGTTCGGGATCGGACGCATGCCCTTCCTATCGGAATCGGAGCGCGCTCGCTGGATAGGGGGCTCGCCCCGTCACAGGACGGTGATCGAGAGGGCGTGCGACACCCCGACGCACTGGCCGACGAACAGGATGCAGAGGTTCGCCTCCTGGACGCAGACCGTGGCCCCGAGGAGGGAGGGGTCGTTTGGGATCCCGAGGGAGAAGGAGAACCCGCCGCCCGTCGGGATGCCGGGGATCGCGAGGAAGAAGCTCGGCCCGACGTAGGCGAGGCAGCCGCCTCCGCTCGGCCCGCAGAATCCGTTCGTGCCGAACGGGCCGGGCACGGAGACGGGAGCCGGGAGACAGGTCCCGACGAGGAGGAGCGGGGGGGAGGAGACGCAGGCGATCGTGGCCGTCACGACGAAGGAGCCGTTCCCGACGCTCGGAGTCCCGCCGCACGAGATCACGGGAGCGGAGGTCGCGCCGAGCCCGCAACCCGTGGAGCCCGGGGTGCCGAGCGTCGCGCACTGCGCGGAAGCGGCGGGGGAGAGGAGGAACCAGGCCGCGGGGAGAACGGCGGCGAAGGGGAGGGCGCGCTTCATCGAGGGACTCCGCCCAGAGCGATCCGGGTCTCGATGAGGCTAGCGCGGAAGTCGGCGGAGGTAACCGCTGGCCACGCCGGAGCGGGGGACTCCCCGGGCGCCTCGGGTGGCCGGGCCCGCTAGGGGGTCCCGGCCAGAGCTTCGAGCACCTCCCCCGGAAGCGGGCGATCCTGGACGCGGCGAGCGACGTGGCGCCAGCGGATCCCTCCGTCGCGGTCGACGAGGAAGTGAGCGGGGATCGCGACGTCGCCGCCGTCGGGAGCGGCCCCGGCGTGGAGCAGCCCGTACTCCCGAACGACGCGCCGATCCCCGTCGGAGAGGATGGGGAAGGGAAGAGCCAGCTCCTTGATCAGGGTCTTCGAGGTCCCGGGCGGGTCGACCGAGATCGCGAGGAGTTGCCCTCCCCTCTCGGCGAGCGCTTCGTAGACGGCTCCGAGCCCGCGGAGCTCCGCGCGGCAGGACATTCACCAGTGGCCCCGGAAGAAGACGAGGAGGACGGGGCCCGAGGAGCGCGCGGCGCCGAGGGAGACGGGCCGGCCCTCCTGGTCCGGGAGCGTGAACTCCGGCGCGTGCTCGAGCGTCTCGGCCGACGCGGCGCGGGGGAGCGCCGCCAGGACGAAGAATCCGAACGCGAAGAGGGCCGTGAGCCCGGAGCTCGCGGCGAGGAACGCGCGGATCCGGGGCCGCGGGTCCCGGCGGGACGCGACGAGCCCGAGCGCGATTCCGGCGGCCATGAGGAGGAAGGCCGGCGCTCCGGTCGAGCGCAGGACGGGGTCGCCGAGGAGGAGGAGGTAGAGGACGGGCCCGGCGAGCGTGAGGGCGAGGCTCGCGAGGGCGAGCCGGGTGCGTCGGGCGGGAGCCGCGAGCGGATCCACCAGGGGCGTCAGCGGCTCACTCATAATCGACCTCGACGACCTCGCCCGGGCGCGGCGGCCCGGCGAAGAGCCCGAGCGCGTCGAGGAGGATCCGCTTCTGGAAGGCCGGATCGGGTCTGCCGAGCGAATGGCCCGCGGCGAACCCCTTCGGGCAGAGCGCGCGGGGAGGCCGCGCGTCGGCGGTCTCCTTCGGCTCGACGGTGACGACGACCGTCGGGATCCCGATCATCTCGATCCCCCTCTGCGCGGTGACCACCACGCGGTGGCAGAGCCGTCAGCCCCCCGTCAGGACGACGAGGTCGGGGTGGACGACGTCGAGTTCGTTCACGATCCGAGGGATCGTCGTCTCCCACATCTGCCGGATCGCCATCGTGTAGCCCATCGAGAAGTGCTTATCGGCAACTCCGCCGATCCGCTTCTGCCCCGCCAGCTCCCGGAGCCGGTCGATCGGGAAGACGCAGTTGATGTCCCGGTCGACGCAGGCGTGGTCGTAGTGGGCGTCGTCGAAGCGGAGGTCCTCCCCCCTCGCCGTCCCCGGGATCACCCGGTAGGAGGTGTCCCCGTCGAGGTCGAAGGGGGGATCGCTCGCGAGCCGCACGCCGGCCGTCGTGA
>DASRRH010000031.1:0-180026 GCA_035695825.1 Planctomycetota bacterium
ACGAGGGCCTGGCGGTCCCGGTCGACCGCGAGCGCCGCGCGGAGGTCCTCGAGGTGAGGCCCACGGACCGAATGAAGGAGTTCGCCGGGCGGGAGGACCAGGGGCTCCTGATCACCGTGCGGATGCCGGAACAGTCGGTCAACCGGGTGGACCTCCTCTTCCAGGAGGATGAGTTCCCCGGAACCGTCTCGGTCTACCTCGATTCCGACAAGCAGGGGGACGCCTTCGCCTGGAGGGCCTCCTTCGAGGTCCGCGAGGACGGCGCCGCGATCTTCCACCCCTCGCTGAACGGCGGGGAGCTCGAGGACTACCTCGCGAGGAGGCTCCACGAGTGCGGCCTCCTCGTCCTGCGGAAGGAAGGACGCGTCATCGTCGGCGCGCCGCTCTTCTGCGACGGCAAGCGCGACGACAAGGAGAGGCTCCGGACCTTCCTCCGCGAGACGCTCACGTTCATCCTCGTCAAGGCGGAGGCGGAGCGTCGCCTCGTCTATCCCCCAGGGACGGAGCCGCCGCCTCTCGAGTTGCCCGCGAGCGCGGCCGCGGCGAAGTCGAGGTCGCGTCCGAAGAAGAAGAAGCCCGCGCCTCCCGCTGGCGCGGCGGCTCGCCCCTTGCTCGCCGGGGCGCCGGGTCCGGCGCGCGCGACAGGGAAGGCGGGTTCGTCCGCTCCGGTCGCGAAGGCGGCGGGATTCGCGCTCGCGGCGAAGGGAACGGCGGCCCCCGCCCCGACGCCTCCGCAGAAGCCGGCGCCCGCCGCCGCGGCCCGCGCGGCGGAGCCGCCCAAGGGGAAGGAGACCGTCCAGCCGAAGGCACCGGCGAAGGCCCCGAGCAAGGATCGGCGGCGAGTCGCCGCGGCGCGACGCCGGCCTGCGAAGACCTCGCGGGCGCGCGTTCGCCCCCGCCGCGGCAAGCTCCCGAGAACGCCGCGCGCGAGGGCCCCGAGGAGGAGGAAGGCAGCCCCCCGCCGCGGCCGGCGGCGGTAGGGGCCCGAGGCCGCGGGGACCGGGCGCTTCGGCCGTCCCCTCCGTCGCCTTCCTCCGTCGTCCGATAGGCTGGCCGCCGCGGATGTCCGGGCTCCCCGACGAGATCACCGTTCGCGAGTACCGCCCCGGGGACGAGGGCTCGATCGTCGAGTGCTTCAACCGGGTCTTCGCGGCGGGGAATCCCTCCTTCGTCCCACGCACGCTCGAGGCATGGCGGTGGGAGTTCGAGCGCAATCCCGCCGGCCGGCGGATCGCCCTGGCCGTCCGCGGGTCGGGAGACGTCGTCGCCCAGTTCTGCGCTCTCCCCGCTCGGGCCCTCTTCGAGGGGAGGGGCGTGACCTTCCACCAGGCCGTCGACTCGATGGCCGATCCCCGCCACGGGCGCTCGCTCTTCCCGAGGGAGGGGAGGGAAAAGGGGAGGCGGCCGACGAGCCTCTTCGTGCGGACCGCGGAGTTCTTCGTCGAGCGGTGGGGCCTCTCCGGGAGCGACCTCTTCGGCTACGGGTTCCCGATCCCGATCGCCCATCGCATCGGGCGGGAGCACCTCGGCTACGAGGTGATCCGCACCCAACTCCTCCTCTGGCGCCCGGTGGAGGGGGCGACGCCCGGCCGCAGCCCCTCCCCTCCGGGGGCGGGCGTCGTCCTCGAGGAGCCCGACCGGCTCGACGCGCGGGTCGACGCGCTCTGGGAGCGGTGCGCAGGCGCGTTCCGCGCCTCCCTCGTCCGCGATCTCCCCTACCTCCGATGGAGGTACGAGGAGAACCGTTCGTTCCGATATCGATGGGCGGTCGTCCGGGCGGCGGGGGGGGAGGCCCTCCTCGGGCTCGCCGCCTACCGCCGGGGCACCTTCAGCGACCGGGACCAGGGCCTGCTCGTCGAGTGGCTCGTCCCGCGGGCGGAGCCGGAGGCGGCGCGCGCCCTCCTCGGGTGGGCGATCCGGCGCGCGGGAGAGGAGGGAGCCGACCGGCTCGCGGCCGTCCTCCCCGATTCCTCCCCGTGGTTCCTCTTCTTCCAGAGGGAGGGTTTCCTCGTCGAGCGGACGAAGTACGTGCTCGTCGGCCGGAACTACATCGGCCGCGAGGACGCGGGCTGGTTCCGCAAGCACTGGGAGTACACCCTCGGGGACTTCGACCTCGCGTGAGCGCGGATACCTACGCGACCCGCCCGTACCGTCCGGGCGACGAGGCGGGGATCCTCTCGCTCTTCGATCGGGTGTTCGCCGCCGGCCGCCCCGGATTCCCGGCGCGGACGGAGGCGGAGTGGCGCTGGCGTTTCCTCGAGAACCCCGCCGGGACGCGCGTGTGGGTCGGGCTCCGGGGAGAGGAGATCGTCTCGCAGTACGCCTCGATCCCCGTGCGCGTCCTCCTGGAGGGACGGAGCGCGACGTTCGGCCAGATCGTCGACTCGATGGTCGACCCCGCGCACCGCGGGGGGCGGCTGTTCGTCCGGACGGCGGAGCCCTTCTTCGACGCGTTCGGGGGACCCGATCGCGACGTCGTGATGTACGGCTATCCGGTTCCGATCGCCTGGAGGATCGGCGCGGCGCTCCTCCGCTACGAGATCGTGCGGACCGAGACGGTGCTCTTCCGGGAGCCGCCGGAGCCCGTCTCTCCCGCTCCGCCGGGCCTCCTCGTGGAGGAGGTCCGCCGGTTCGGGCCGGAGGCCGACGCCCTGTGGGCCCGCGTCGGCCCCGAGTTCGCCGCGGCGACGGTCCGGGACTCGCTCCACCTCGACTGGCGCTACGCCGCCGCGCCCCCGTCCTTCCGCTACCGGCTCGCGCTCGCCCGCGGGGGGGGAGGGGAACCTCGGGGGCTCGCGGTCTTCCGGCGCGCCCCCTTCCTCGCGGCGGACGCCGGGGTCCTCTGCGACTGGCTCGTCCCCAGCGCGGATGGGGAGGCCGCGCGCGCCCTCCTCGCATGGGCATCGGCGCGCGCGCGGGAAGAGGGGGTTCCCGTCCTGGGGGCGGTCTTCCCCGACTCGAGCCCGTGGTTCGGCTGGTTCCAGCGCGAAGGTTTCCTGGTCGCTCCGACCGATTACTACATGGTGGGGCGCCCCTTCGACGCCCGCTACGACATGGACTGGCTGCGCCGCCGCTGGTTCTACACGCTCGGAGACACCGACCTCGTCTAATGGGGAGCCGCAACTGGGTCGACGCCTCCGCGATCGGCGAGCACGCCCTCGGGAAGGTGCGTGGCGAGGTCTCGGCCCTCGTCGCGCGGGCCTCCCTCTGGGCGAACCCCGAGGCCTTCTACGTCCTCCCGGCCCTCAACCCCTGGAGCCGCCTCGCCCGGGGGGACGAGCGCCCGGGATCGACGGTCCTCGACTGGGGCCCGCGGGTCTTCCACCCCGCGTGGGACGATCCGACGAACCTCGCCCCCGTCGCGGTGAAGCTCCTCGACGAGCGCACGCTCGCGCGCCAGTTCCTCCGCCTCGTTGCGCCGCGGCTCTCCCCCGCCCGGTTCTCCGTGCGGACGGTCTGGCCCGACACGGCCTCCGACGCGCGCTACGCGAGCTGCATCGGCAACCTCGTCGCCCTCCCGGCCTCGATCTCCCCGCTCCTCGAGGTCTCCCTCGCCGCGCGCCTCGCGCTCCGAGGACGGGCCGAGCGCTTGTTCGGCTGGAGACCGGACGGTCTCGCGCCGACGGAGGGCGCGGAAGGGGCCGGGCTCGAGTGGCGTGCGCCCGAGCCGTTCCCCGCGCTCGCGCGGCGGGCGCTTCTCCGGAGGCGGAAGTACCTCGCCCGGCTCCCGGAGAAGCTGCTCGGAGAGCTCTCCCCGAACGAGCGGGAGAAGGCGGTGCGCGCGGAGTTCGACTTCGGCCGATCGCGGCGGTCCTAGACCTTCTCCCTCTCTCCCCCGGGCTCCCCTTCCGTCCGGCGCACTCCGGCCCATGGTCGGCCGTCCGGGACGAATTCCGGGGGCGAACGGTCGTCGCCGGAGCCTTTCCCGCCCCCCCGGACGGGACCGAAAGCGCGGGGCGCCCTCCGTGAGTACCATGCCCCCCCCGCCCGATCCGCCGCGGCCCACGCGCGCGGGCGAACCCCGCCGGATGATCCTCGCGACCGCGCTCCTCCTCGTCCCCGCCCCGCCCGTCCCGCGCCAGGAGCCCGGGGAGCCGTCCGTCTCGGCCCCCGTCTACTTCGTCCCGATCGAGGGGGAACTCGACACGGCGATGCTCTCCCTCGTCCGGCGCGGCGTGAGCTCCGCGCGGGAGGCGGGGGCGGCGGCGGTCGTCTTCGAGATCGACACGCCGGGCGGCGAGTTCGAGCTGATGTGGAAGATCGCCCGGGCGATCGGCCCTCCGAACGATCTCAAGGCCGGCGTCCCCACGGTCGCCTTCGTCACGGGGCACGCCTGGTCGGCGGGGGCGCTGATCGCGCTCTCGTGCGCGAAGATCTACGCCACGCGGGCGGCGTCGATCGGCGCCGCGATGCCCGTCCAGCCGGGCCCGACGGGGATCCAGCCCCTCGACGAGGGGATCCGGCCCAAGATCACGAGCGCTTTGCGCGCGGAGTTCCGGGCGTGGGCGGACGCGGGGGGCCGCAACCCTCGGCTCGCGGAGGCGATGGTCGACCCCGACCTCGAGCTGCTCGAGGTCGAGGTCGACGGGGAGCGTCGCATCCTGACCCGGGAGGAGGTCGAAGTCCTCCCCGAGCGGGGGACCCGCGTGCGGATCCTGAAGACCCTCTGCGCGAAGGGGGAGATCCTCTCCCTCACCGCCCCGGAGGCGCTGCGGCTCGACTTCATCAGCGGCATCGTCGCGGACCGCGAGGGGCTCCTCCAGGTGCTCGGGGTCCCGGGAGCCGCCGTGGTGCAGGTCCGCGCGAGCTGGGCGGAGGCGTTCGTGCGGTTCCTCGCGGTCGCCGGCCCTCTCCTCTTCATCGCCGGGTGCGTCCTCGCCTACATCGAGATGAAGGTCCCCGGCTTCGGCGTCCCCGGGCTCCTCGCGATCGTCTCCTTCGGGCTCCTCCTCTTCGGGAACTATCTCGCCGGCCTCGCGGACGCCTTCGACCTCCTCCTCGTCCTCGCGGGCTTCGCCTTCCTGGCGATCGAGCTCTTCCTCCTCCCGGGCTCCCTCGTCTTCGGGATTCTCGGGGCGCTCTGCGTCGTCGCGGGCCTCCTCCTCTCCTTCCAGAACTTCGGGGTCCCGAGGTTCCCGATGGACTGGGCGGTCCTGCGCAAGAACACCGGGACGCTCGCCCTCTCCATGGTCGGGGTCGGAGTCGGGGTCTGGGCGGTCGCGCGGTTCCTCCCCTCGGTCCCCGTCCTGCGCCGACTCGTCCTCATGCCCCCTTCCTCCCTCACCGGAACGGCCGCGATCGGGGAGGCCGCCGCGGCGGGGCTCCTCGGGGCGGAGGGGGTGGCGGTCACGGACCTCCGTCCGGCCGGAAAGGTCGAGGCCTCCGGACGTCTCCTCGACGCCCAGACGACCGGGGGCTTCCTCGGTCGCGGGTCCCGGGTGCGGATCGTCGAGGTCTCCGGCAACCGCGTGCTCGTCGAGGGGATCGCCTAGAATGCCCGCCCGCTCCCCGGAGAGGGAAAGGCGCGCGTGATCGTCCCGATCGGGCTCCTCCTGCTCGGCCTCGGCCTCCTCGTCGCCGAGGTCTTCTTCCCCTCCCTCGGCGCGCTCGCGATCCTCTCGGCCCTCTCCGTGCTCGCGTCCGTGGTCTTCGCCTTCAAGGAGGGGCCGGAGGCGGGATGGTGGTTCCTCGGGATCGCCGTCCTCCTCGTCCCGGCCACCCTCCTCTTCGCCTACCGGATCTTTCCCCGCACGCCGTTCGGACGACGGATGATCGCGACGGGCCCTTCCTTCGCCGCCGAGGAGCACTCGGCGAGCGACCCGCGCGGCTTCGGCCTCGAGGGGAAGGAGGGGGTCGCCCTCTCCCCGCTGCGGCCGGCCGGCGTCGCGATGATCGACGGCCGGAGAGTCGACGTCGTGACGCGCGGGGAGTTCCTCGACCCCGGGGCGCTCGTGCGCGTGCTCGAGTTCTCCGGCAACCGCGTCGTCGTCGCCTCCGCGGGCGACGGCCGCGCCCCCTCGCCCGCGTGAGCGCGCCCCGATCGGAGAAGACATGAACGCCTTCCCCCCTCTCGCCCTCTCCTCTTGCGTCCCCTTCCTCGTCCAGGTCGGCCGCTCGCGGGGAGAGGGGTTCCCCTGGGCCGAGGTCCTCGTCGGGGTCGCGATCCTCGTCGCCTTCATCTTCCTCGTCGTCTTCCTCCGCTACGCGAACCTCTGGATCCAGTCCCTCTTCACCCACGCGGGGATCGGGCTCTTCGAGATGGTGGGGATGTCGTTCCGGAAGGTGAACCCGGCGACGATCCTCCGGACGAAGATCATGGCGGTCCAGTCGGGCCTCGCGGCGATCCAGACGCGCGACCTCGAGGCGCACTTCCTCGCGGGCGGCAACGTATTGAAGGTGATCTCGGCCCTGATCGCCGCGGACCGGGCCCGGATCGCGATGGACTTCAAGCAGGGCTGCGCGATCGACCTCGCCGGCCGCGACATCGTCGACGCGGTGAAGACCTCGGTGAATCCCAAGGTGATCGACTGCCCCGACCCGAAGAAGGGGAAGGAGGAGGTCGCCGCCGTCGCCAAGGACGGGATCCAGGTCCTCGCGAAGGCCCGCGTCACCGTGCGCACGAACATCGCGCGCCTCGTCGGGGGCGCCACGGAGGAGACGATCATCGCGCGCGTCGGCGAGGGGATCGTCTCGGCGATCGGCTCGAGCAACTCCCACAAGGAGGTCCTCGAGAACCCCGACCGGATCTCGAAGAACGTCCTCGCGAAGGGGCTCGACGCGGGGACCGCCTTCGAAATCGTCTCGATCGACATCGCCGACGTCGACATCGGCCACAACATCGGCGCGCGCCTCCAGGCCGACCAGGCGGAGGCGGACAAGCGCGTCGCCCAGGCGATGGCCGAGAAGCGCCGGGCGATGGCGGTCGCCGCGGAGCAGGAGATGCGCGCCGAGGTCATGGCGAACCGCGCGAAGGTCGTCCTCGCCGAGGCGGACGTGCCGCGCGCGTTCGCCGAGGCCCTCCGGGCGGGAAGGCTCGGCGTCTTCGACTACTACCGTCTCCAGAACGTGCAGGCCGACACGAAGATGCGGGAGTCGATCGGCGGCGGGGGCGGCGGCCCGGCCGAGAGGAAGGGGTAGGGCGCGTGCCCCCCGACCTCGAGCGCCTCGTCAACTGGATCGTCCAGCACATCAACCTGGTCGCGCTCGTCTCGGTCGCGGTCGCGAGCTTCGTCCTCCCGATCTTCCGGCGCATGGCCGAGGCCCGCGAGCGATCGGCGCGAGGGGAGCAGGTTCCGCCTGCGGACGGAGGACGCGGCGGCCCGCTCGGGCGCCCGGGAGGGCCCCGGGAGTTCGATTGGGGAAAGTGGCTGGAGCAGATGCAGCGGCGGGCCGGCGGGGAGGAGGAGGCCGAGAGAGCCGACGAGGAGGCCCCCGAGAAGAGGCCGTCGGCCCCGCCCCCTGCGTCGCCGAAGCCCGTCTCCCGTTCCCTCGAGGCCGAGGTCGACGAGGAGAAGGGGCCGGTCTGGAAACGGCGGCCGCTCACGGAGATGCGACCGCTCACCGAAGCGTCTCCCCTCACCGAGGCCGAGCCCCTCACGGCGGCGCGCCCTCCCGAGCGGGCGCCCCTGACGCGCGCCGTGCCGCTCACGGATGCGGCGCCCCTCACGGACATCCGGCCGTACGACGACGCGGAGGAGCCCGAGGCGGTCGGGACCCTCGAGCCGGGCCGGGTCGAGACGGTCGAGGACGCGGTCTACGCCCCGGACCTGTCGCCGGACGTGACGGCGCTCGAGCGCCCCTCGGAGGTGAGCTCCCTCGACAAGGAGAAGCCCGCCTCCGCGCCGGCGGCGGCCACCCCCGCGGAGGCGAAGTCCTTCGCTCTGATCCCGGGGGCTCTCGAAGGATGGACGCAGGCATTCATCGCGAGCGAAATCCTCGGGCGTCCCGTGGCGCTCCGGGATCCCGGCGAAGGGGTCGCGCCGGGGCTCCGCTGATCGGGGCTACCAGAGGCCCATCCGGAAGAGGTG
Organism: Planctomycetota bacterium; assembly: GCA_035695825.1. Taxonomy (GTDB): domain Bacteria; phylum Planctomycetota; class UBA1135; order UBA1135; family JAKEFM01; genus JAKEFM01. The sequence goes on from DASRRH010000031.1 coordinate 8,028, forward strand.
GGCGAGCGCGCCGGGGAACTCCCTCGCGTCCCGCGAGGCCCGCGACCCCTCCGCGGCAAAGAAACGGGCGAGGCCGGAAGACCCGTCCACGAACTCGCGCCGGATCCAGGTCGGCGCGCCCCCGATCGTCCGGCCGGTCGCCGCGGCGTCCCGGCGGACTTGGCCTCCCGCGAGCGCGAAGTCGCGGCCGAGGAGGGGGAGGTCCCTCTCGACCTCGCGGGCGAGGAATCCGGGGAGGTCCACCACGCGCTCCGCGGTCTCCTCGGCGTCGCGGGCGACCTCCCGTCCCGCGCGGGCGAGGAGCTCCCCCGCGTCGCGCAGGTCGCGCCCGACCTCGCGGGCGATCCAGCGCGGGCCGTGGGCCAAGGCCTCCCCGGTCGACCGCGCGTCCGCCCGCACCTGGCGGACGGGGACGGCGAGGCCCGTCTCGAGGCTTCGCGTCGCCGCGCAGCCCGCCGAGGCTAGGGCGAGGAGGATCGTTTCAGGCCGCATGGCCGGGCGAGGGGGCCCCTCCGGCGTCCATCCCGTCGAGGATCCTCCCGTCCTCGATCCGCACGCGCCGCGGGCAGCGGCGGGCGAGCTCCGGGTTGTGGGTCGCGATCACGAAGGTCTTCCCGGTCTCCCGGTTCAGTCGGAAGAGCGCCTCCAGGATCTCCGCCCCGGTCTTCGAGTCAAGGTTCCCGGTCGGCTCGTCGCAAAGCACGATCGATGGGTCGGGGTGGAGGGCGCGCGCGATCGCCACGCGCTGGCGCTCCCCGCCGGAGAGCTGGGCGGGCCGGTGGTGGAGGCGCTCGGCGAGGCCGAGGCCCCCGAGGAGGGCGGCCGCCGCCTCCCGCTCCTCCCGCGCGGAGCGGCGCGGCCCTCCTCCGGGGCCGATCCAGCGGGGGAGGAGCGTGTTCTCGAGGGCGTCGAGCTCCGGGATCAGGTGGTAGAACTGGAAGACGAATCCGATCTCGCGGTTGCGCGTCCGCGACCGCTCCGCGGCGGAGAGGGAGGAGGCGTCGCGGCCCCGGAGGCGCACGGCGCCCGAGGTCGGGACGTCGAGGAGGCCGAGGCAGTGGAGAAGGGTCGACTTCCCCGCGCCCGAGGCGCCGAGGAGGGCGACCATCTCCCCCTCGGCGACGGAGAGGTCGATCCCGCGGAGGATCTCGATGTCCCGGGTCCCGACCCGGTAGTGCTTGCGCAGGGCCGCGGCCTCGAGGATCGGCGCCGTCACGAGATCACTCGTACCGCAGCGCCTCGACCGGATCCTTGCGGCCCGCGACCCACGCCGGGATCGAGGTGAAGAGGAGCGCGGCGAGCGAGGTGAAGAGGAGGATCAGGGCGACCCCCGCCGGGTCCACCTCGCAGGGGAGGTGATCGAAGATGTAGATGTCCGGGCGGAAGATGACGAGGCCGACCCGCTCGCGCAGGAACCGCTCGATCTCCGAGAGGTTGCTCGTGATGGCGAGGCCCGCGGCGAGCCCGAGCGCCTCGCCGAGGAGGGTGATCACGAGGCCGACCCCGAGGAAGATCGAGAGGATCCCCGCCCGCGAGGCGCCGAGGGCCATGAGGATCCCGATGTCGCGGGTCTTCTCCTTCACCGTCGTCGTGAGGAGCGCGAACAGGAGGATCGCAGCGACGATCACGATGAAGAAGAGGATCACGGCCATGATCCGCCGCTCGTTGTCGATCGCTCCGAGGAGGATCCGTTTCCGTTCCTCCCACGTCTCGACGTAGAGGAACTGCCGGCGCACGGGCCGGCCGCAGGAGGGGCCCTTCTTCCGCTCGTGGACGCTCCCGCCGGGCCCGTCCCTCACCTCGGCGAGGGGGACCGAGCCGTGGGCGTCGTCCTCGGCGGTCGTTCCGGGGAGCCCCGCCTCCGCGAGGCGCTCCCCGAGCCGCTCGGCGGCCGCGTCGGCCCGCTTCGGGTCCTCCACGCGCACGACGATCTCGGAGAAGTCCTCCTCCCCCTCGAGGAAGTCGCGCGCGAGGACGACCCTCGGGAGGAGGATCGTCGAGAGGTCGTACTCGTACTCCCCCGTCCGGAACGTCCCCGCGACGGCGAACCGCCGGTTGATCGGCCGGACCTTGTTCCCGGCGGCGCTCCAGGTCGCGGTGGCGAGGTCGATCATCTGGCCGCGGTAGAGCCGGAGGTTGCGGTAGAGCTGCTCGCCGACGACGACGGAGCGCGGAGGGGCCTCCCGATCCACCGGAGGGAGCGCGTCGAGGGGAGGCGCGAAGGGGTTCTCGGGGTCCGGGACGCGGGAGTCCTCGAGGATCCCCCCGAGGGGAGGGTTGCGCAGGGCCTCCCCCAGGCTCGTCACCCCCTTCTCGGCGGGGGGATCGAGACCGACCAGGGTGACGGCGTTGCGCGCCCCGAGGGAGGCGGAGGTTCGGAGCAGGTTCGTGGTCGGGCCGGTCGAGATGAGGGCCACGTGGACGAAGCGGGGCGCGCAGGCGCCGACCCCCGGCGTCGAGCGGATCACCTTCTCGTAGGCCGCGTACGGCGGGAGCGTCTCCCCGTCGCGCGGTCGCGGGGTGACGATCACGTCGGCGAGCGAGCCGCGGGCCATCCGCCGCGTCTCCTGGATGAAGCCGTTCATGACGGACAGGACGACCACGAGGGCCGTGACGCCGACGGCGATCCCGAAGATCCCGACGACGTGGATCCAGCGCGCGAAGAGGTAGCGCCACGCGAGCCGGCCCGCGTACAAGGTTCAGCCCCGGTCGGGACGGAGCAGGGGGAAGAGGATCACGTCGCGGATGCTCGGGCGGTCGGTGAGGACCATCGCGAGCCGGTCGATTCCGACTCCGAGGCCCCCGGCGGGGGGCATCCCGTGGGCGAGCGCCCGCAGGAAGTCGGCATCGATCTCGCGCGGGGCCTCCTCGTCGCGGGAGGCGACCTGCGCCCGGAAGATCGCCTCCTGGAGGAGGGGGTCGTTCAGCTCGGTGAAGGCGTTGGCGAGCTCCATCCCCGCGACGAACAGCTCGAAGCGCTCGGCGAACCGGGGGTCGGAGGGCTTGCGCTTCGCGAGGGGGCAGACCTCGGCGGGGTAGTCGAGGACGAAGACGGGCCCCTCGAGCCGCTCCTCGACGAGGTTCTCGAAGAGATCGTTCGCGACGACGAGGGGCGGGCGACCCGCCTCGGGGATCCCGAGTCCCCGCGCCTTCGCCCGGCAGGCCTTCTCGTCGAAGAGGTCGAAGCCGGCGTGCTCGCGGAAGAGCTCGGCGTAGAGCGCCCTCCGGAAGGGGGGCGCGAACGGGACGGTCCTCCCGCGGAAGGGGACCTCCGTCCCCCCGACCACCGCCCGCGCGGCTTCCGCGAACATCTCCTCGACGAGGCGCGCGATCCCCTCGTAATCCGCGTAGGCCTCGTAGGACTCGAGCATCGTGAACTCGGGGTTGTGCTTCTTCGAGATCCCCTCGTTGCGGAAGACGCGTCCAATCTCGTAGACCCGCTCCATCCCCCCGACGAGGAGCTTCTTCAACGGGAGCTCGAGGGCGATGCGGAGGTGGAGGTCGAGGTCGAGGGCGTTGTGGTGGGTCGTGAAGGGGCGCGCCGCCGCCCCGCCCGCGATCGCGTGAAAGACCGGGGTCTCGACCTCGACGTACCCGCGGCCGTCGAGGAAAGCGCGGATTGCCCGGATCAGGCGAGCGCGCTTCTCGAAGACCTCGCGGACCCCCTCGCTCGCCCAGAGGTCGACGTAGCGCAGGCGCGTCCGCAGCTCGGCGTCGGCGAGGCCGTGCCACTTCTCGGGAGGGGGGAGGAGGGACTTGGCAAGGAGGACGATCCCCGTCGCGAAGAGGGTGACCTCCCCCGTCTTCGTCCGCCCGACCTTCCCGCGGGCGGCGAGGAGGTCGCCGAGGTCGAGGCGCTCGTAGAGCGCCCAGGCCTTCGCGTCGAGGTCCTGCTTCCGCAGCGCCGCCTGCATCCGTCCGGTCCGGTCCTGCAGGACGAGGAACGCGAGCTTCCCGAACGGGCGGTGGGCGACGACGCGCCCCGCGACGGTCGTCTCGGGAGCCTCGGAGGCGTCGACGAGGCCGCGAGCCTTCTCGATCGGCGTCGGGACGGGCGCGCGCGGCGGGTAGGGATCGACCCCGTCGGCGCGCAGGCGGTCGAGGGTCTTGCGGCGATCGGGATCGAAGAGGTCGTCCGTCACGGTCCCGGGCCGTCCCACGGCCCGGAGGGCCCCGCAAGATACTGGAAGGGGCTCCTCCCGCGAAGGAGTGCGCCAGCGAAGAGGACTCGTCTACGAACGCGCGCGGGGAGGATGCGGTGGAGGATAGGGGACTCGAACCCCTGACCTCTACAATGCCATTGTAGCGCTCTTCCAGCTGAGCTAATCCCCCGCGGTCGCGCGGATTCTAGCGCCCGGCGGGCCGCGGCGGGAAGCGGCTCCGTCGATCGCCCCGCCCCCCGCCGCTATCCTCCGCGCCCCTCCGCGCCATGGCCGCCCGCCCCCTCTACCCCTTCGCCGAGATCGAGGCGCGCGCGCGCGTCCTCTGGGAGAAGGAGGAGCTCTTCCGCGCCCGGCTCAAGGGGCCGGGGCGCAAGTTCTACGCGCTGATGATGTTCCCGTATCCCTCGGGCCACCTCCACGTCGGGCACGGGCGCAACTACATCCTCGGCGACGCCCTCGTTCGCCACCGCCTCACGCGAGGGGACCGCGTCCTCTCGCCGATGGGGTGGGACGCCTTCGGGCTCCCGGCGGAGAACGCCGCGATCAAGGGAGGGAAGCACCCGCGCGTCTCCACCCTCGAGAACATCGCTCGGATGAAGGAGCAGCTCCGGCGCTGGGGGTGCGGCTACGACTGGACGCGCGAGATCGCCGCCTGCCACCCGGGCTACTACCGCTGGACGCAGTGGATGTTCCTCCAGCTCTTCAAGGCCGGGCTCGCCTACCGGAAGCGGGCTCCGGTCAACTGGTGCCCGTCGTGCGCGACGGTCCTCGCGAACGAGCAGGTGATCGACGGACAGTGCGAGCGCTGCGGGACGGAAGTCGAGCCGCGGGACCTCGAACAGTGGTTCTTCAAGATCACCGCCTACGCGCAGCGCCTCCTCGACGACCTCGGGCGCCTCGACCGCTGGCCCGATCGCGTGGTCGCGATGCAGCGGAACTGGATCGGGCGGAGCGAGGGGGTCGAGCTCGACTTCCCCCTCGTCCCCGGCGCCGAGGTCGTGCGCTGCTTCACGACCCGGCCCGACACCCTCTACGGGGTCACCTTCGTCGCCATGGCCCCGGAGCACCCGCTCCTCGACCGCGTGTGCCAGGGCAGCCCGCGCGGCGAGGCGATCCGCGCCTTCGCGGCGAGGGCGCGCCGCCAGTCGTTCCTCGAGCGGGCCTCGGCCGACGCCCCGAAGGAAGGAATCGACACCGGGGTCAAGGTCCGGACGCCCCTCTCGGACAGGCTCGTCCCGCTCTGGGTCGTGAACTACGTGCTCCCGGAGGTCGGGACCGGGGCCGTCATGGGGGTCCCCGCGCACGACGAGCGCGACTTCGCCTTCGCGAACGCGCACGACCTGCCCGTGCAGGTCGTGATCGAGCCTCCCGACGGGGTGCCGGAAGGCGGCCTCCGGGAGGCCTACACCGGTCCCGGGAGGCAGACGAACTCGGGGGCGTTCGACGGGCTCCCGAGCACGGAGGGTTGGCAGAGGATCGCCGAGGAGTCGGAGAGGCGCGGGGTGGGACGGCGCGCGGTCACCTACCGGCTTCGCGACTGGCTGATCTCCCGCCAGCGCTACTGGGGGGCTCCGATCCCGATCGTCTCCTGCGGGCGATGCGGGCTCGTCCCCGTCCCGGAGGAGGCGCTCCCGGTCCTCCTCCCGGAGGACGTCGAGTTCCGCCCGACGGGGGAGAGCCCGCTCGCGCGCTCCCCGGCGTTCGTCGAGACGTCGTGCCCGAGGTGCGGGGGGAAGGCGCGCCGCGAGACGGACACGATGGACACCTTCGTCGACTCCTCCTGGTACTTCCTGCGCTACCTCTCCCCGCGGGACGAGACGAGGCCCTTCGACCGCGCCCTCGTCGAGCGCTGGCTCCCCGTCGACCAGTACATCGGGGGCGTCGAGCACGCGATCCTCCACCTCCTCTACGCGCGGTTCTTCACGAAGGTCCTCCACGACCTGGGGCACGTCGGGTTCGACGAGCCCTTCGCCGCCCTCTTCACGCAGGGGCTGATCACGAAGACGGCCTACCACTGCCCCGAGCACGGCTGGCTCGCGTGGAGCCCCGCGCTCGAGGCCCACGTCGCGTCGGGCTCCCGCGTCTGCCCGGAGACGACGCACGCGCGTTCCGCCGAGGCTCCGCCGCTCCACGTCTCCCTCCACAAGATGTCGAAGTCGAAGGGGAATACGGTCGCCCCCGAGCCGCTGATCGAGCGCTTCGGCGCGGACGCGGTCCGGCTCTACACCCTCTTCGTCGGCCCCCCCGAGAAGGAGGCGGAGTGGGACGACGCGGCGATCGTCGGCCAGTACCGGTTCCTCGGCCGGGTCCACGACCTCGTCCACTCCCTCGGGAAGCCCGCCGCGGAGGGGCCGGAGGCGCGCTCCGAGAGTCCGAGCCCCCCCCTCGAGGCCGCGCTCCGCTCCGCCCACGCGGCGCTCCGGTCGGTCACCGAGGACTTCGAGGAGGGGTTCCACTTCAACACCGCGATCGCCCGCCTCCACTCCCTCTTCGACGACGTCGGCAAGGCCGCGCCCCTCGCGCGGACTCCGGCGGACCGCCGGGCCCTCGCGGAGGCGGTCCGCCTCGGCGTCCAGATGCTCGCCCCCTTCGCTCCGCACGTCGCGGAGGATCTCTGGAGCGCGAGCGGGGGATCGGGCTCGATCTTCCGTGCCCCGTGGCCCGAGCACGACCCGGGGCTCGCGGCCGCACGCGAGGTCGAGATCGTCCTCCAGGTGAACGGGAGGGTGCGCTCCCGCCTCCTCGTCCCCGCGGGTGCGGGGGAGGAGGAGATCCGTGCCCGGGCGATCGCCGACGAGCGCGTGAGGGAATGGACGGCCGGCAAGACCGTTGCGAAGACGATCGTCGTGCCGGGCAAGCTCGTGAACTTCGTCGTCCGCTAGGGACGTGCGCCGGCTGGTTCTCGTCCGCCACGGGGAGACGGAAGGGCGCTCGAGCGTGCACTTCCTCGGCCGCACGGACACGGCCCTCGCGGAGGAGGGGAGGGAGCAGATCCGCCGCGTGCGCGACGCCCTCGCGGAGACGGAGTTCGACGCGGCCTTCACCTCGCCGCTCGCCCGGGCCCGGGAGTCGGCCCGCATCCTCCTCGAGGGCCGGGGCGTCCCCCTGCGCGTCGTCGAGGACTTCCGCGAGATCGACTTCGGTCGCCTCGAGGGGCTGACGGAGCCGCAGATCGCGGAGCGGGAGCCCGAGTTCTACCGGCTCTGGCGCCTCGAGAGGAGCGCGGAGGGCTACCCCGGCGGGGAGGCGTTCGAGGGATTCCGGTCGCGGGTGGTCGGCGCCTTCGACCGGCTCGAGGAGGAGGGGGCGTTCCGGGGGAGCGCCCTCCTCGTCGCGCACCGGGGGACGGTGCGCGCGATCCTCGCGCGCCTGCTCGGGCCCGAGACCTGGCCCCGCCGCGACCTCCTCCTCGACCTCGGCGGGTGGGTCGCGCTGCGCGAGGAGGAAGCCGGCTGGCGGCTCGCGCGGGTCCCGCCGGGCTGACGGCGACGGATATCATCCGCCGTTCTCCCGTTCGGGGACCATGCTGGAGAAGGAAGAGGCGCTTCCGCTCGCCCACCGCGCGCTCGAGGCTGCGAAGGCCGACGAGGCGGAGGTTCTCCTCGTCTCCCGGCGGGTCGAGTTCGTGCGCTTCGCCTCGGGGCTTCCGACGCAAAACGGGAGCGTCGAGGAGGTCGACCTCGCGATCCGGGTCCGCGTCGGGGGACGGGAGGGGAAGGCGAGCGTCTCCTCGGCGGAGGAGGGGGAGATCCGCGGGGCGGCGGAGCGCGCCCTCGCCTGCGCCCGCGGACGTCCTCCCGACCCGGACCTGCTGCCGTTCCCCGGCCCCGCTGCGTACGTCTCGAAGAACGCCTTCGCGCAGGACACCGCGCGGCACTCCTTCACGGCGAAGGCCGCGGCGATCGGGTCTGCGGCCGAGGTCGCCCGGGAGCGGAACCTCCGGGCGAGCGGCCTCTTCCGCACGGCGGCGACCTCGACGACCCTCCTCAACTCGCGGGGGTGCGCCGCCCATCACGCCTCGACGCGCGCCTCCTTCGCGGTGACTTCGGTCTCCGAGGACTCGGAGGGGTGGTCCGAGACGGTCCACCACGACGTCGCGCGCCTCGAGGCACGCGCAGTCGCCGCGCGGGCGGCGGAGAAGGCGGCCCTCGGGCGCGTGCCGCGCGACCTGACGCCGCGGCGCGTGCGCGTGATCCTCGAGCCCGCCGCCGTCGCGAACCTCCTCTTCTTCGCGGGGACCCACGCCTTCGGCGCGCGGTCGGTCGAGGAGGGGGCCTCCTTCCTCGCGGGGCGGCTCGGGGAGCGCGTCCTCGACCCCCGGATCACGATCGAGGACGACGTCTTTCATCCGCTCCACATCGGGACCCCCTTCGACGGGGAGGGGGTGCCGACGCGGCGCGTCGCGCTCGTCGAGGCGGGGATCGCGCGGAGCGTCGTCCACGACCGGCGAAGCGCCGCGCGCTCCGGCGCGACCTCGACGGGACACGCTCTCCCCCAGCCGAACGAGCGGGGACCTCTCCCCTCCCACCTTCTCCTCGGCGGCGGGGACGTGACGGTCGAGGAGATGGTCCGCGCCTCGAAGGAGGCCGTGCTCGTCTCCCGGATCCACTACGCGAACTTGATCGATCCGCGCACCCTCACGATCACCGGGATGACCCGGGGCGGGACCTTCCACGTGAGGGACGGCGCGCTCGCCTACCCGGTCCGAAACCTCCGCTTCACGGAGAGTCTGGTCGGCGCTCTGAGCCGGGTCGTCTCGATCGGGCGCGGCCGCGAGCTCGTCGAGGCCTTCTTCGGCGGAGACTTCGTCGTGCCGCCTCTCGCCCTCGAAGACTTCGCCTTTACGAGCGCGACGAGCTTCTGATGGAGCCGAAGGAGGTCGCCCTCCTCGCCCTCGACGCCGCGACCACCCGCGGCGCCGCCTACGCGGAGGTCCGGATCGTGCGCAGCGAGGGTCAGGACCTCGGGGTCCGCAACGGCGAGCTCGCGACGCTCGAGTCCCCGGTCTCGTCCGGCTTCTCCGTGCGGGTCCTCCGGGGAGGGGCCTGGGGCTTCTCGGCCTCCCCCCGCTTCACGCGGTTGGCGGTCGTCGGGGCGGCGGGGCGCGCCGCCGCGGCCGCCGACGCGCTCGCGCGCCTGCGGCGCGAACACCCGATCGAGCTCGCGCCGAACCCCCCGCAGGTCGCCCGGTGGGAGGGGCCCTGCCGGCGCGACCCGTTCGCCGTCCCCCTCGAGGAGAAGGTCGAGCTGCTGCGCCGGTGCGACGCGGGGCTCCGGACGAGGCCCGAGGTCGTCGCGACCTCCTGCACGATGAGCTTTCTCCGCCAGCACGCTTGGTTCGCGAACACGGAGGGGGCCTTCCTCGAGCAGCGCTTCGTGCGTTCGGGGGGGGGGATCCTCGCTCGGGCGGCCGGCCGAGGGGACGTCCAGACGCGCTCCTACCCGATGTCCTTCGGGGGGCAGTTCGTCGAGGGGGGGTACGAGGCGGTCGAGGCCCTCGAGCTGCCCGCGCACGTCGAGCGCACGCGCGACGAGGCCGTCGCGCTGCTCGAGGCCCCCCCCTGCCCCGGCGGCGTGCGCGACCTCCTCCTCGGGTCGTCCCAGATGGCGCTCCAAGTCCACGAGTCGTGCGGGCACCCGTGCGAGCTCGACCGCGTCCTCGGCGCCGAGCTCGACCTCGCCGGGGGATCGTTTCTCACCCCGGAGAAGCTCGGGCAATTCCGCTACGGCTCCGAGCTCGTCACGATCGTCGCGGACGCCCTCTCCCCCGGCGGGCTCGGCACCTTCGGCTTCGACGACGAGGGGGTTCCGGCAGGGCGCTGGCCCCTCATCGAGAAGGGGGTGCTGCGCGGCTACCTCACGAACCGCGAGACGGCGCGCGCGATCGGAGAGGAGGCGTCCCGGGGAGCGGCGCGCGCGGAGGGGTGGCGGTCCTTCCCGATCATCCGGATGGTGAACGTCTCCCTCGAGCCGGGGACCTGGGACCTCGACGCGCTCGTCGCCGACACGGAGGACGGGGTCCTCTGCGACACGGTGAAGACCTGGTCGATCGACCAGATGCGCCTGAACTTCCAGTTCACGACGGAGGTCGGCTGGGAGATCAAGAACGGGCGGATCGTCCGCCTCCTCAAGAACCCGACCTACCAGGGGACGACCCCCGAGTTCTGGGCCTCGTGCGACGCGATCGGCTCCGAGAAACACTTCGTCCTCTGGGGGGTGGCGCAGTGCGGGAAAGGGAACCCGATGCAGCTGGCGGAGGTCTCCCACGGGGCGGCCCCGGCGCGGTTCCGGGGCGTCCGCTTCGTCGGGCCGTGACCGGTCCCCTCCCCGAGCCCCGGGGGGACGCCCCCCTCCTCGCGATGCGCGGGATCTCGAAGCGCTACCCGGGCGTCCAGGCGCTCGACGGGGTCGACCTCGAACTGCGCCGCGGGGAGATCCTCGGCCTCGTCGGGGAAAACGGCGCGGGGAAGTCGACCCTGATGAAGATCCTCGCCGGGGCGGAGCGCCGCGACGCGGGGGAGGTGGCCCTCGAGGGGCGGCCCCTCGCCGGGGTCGGGCCCGCCGAGGTCCGGCGGCTCGGCGTCAACATGGTCTACCAGGAGTTCAACCTGGTCCCGTCCCTCACGGTCGCCGAGAACGTCGTGCTCGGCGCCGAACCCCGCACGCGCCTCGGGTTCCTCCGCCGCCGGGAGGCGCGCGAGCGGGTGGGGCGGCTCTTCCGCGAGGAGATCGGGGTCCCGCTCGACCCGGACGTTCCGGTCGAGCGCCTCTCGGTCGCCGAGCGCCAGATGGTCGAGATCGGGCGCGCCCTCTTCATCTCCTCGAGGGTCCTCGTCCTCGACGAGCCCTCCTCCGCGCTCACCCCGCGCGAGCTCGAGCGCCTCTTCGCCGTCCTGCGCCGGCTCGCCTCGAGCGGCGTCGGGGTGATCTACATCAGCCACCGCCTCGCGGAGGTCTTCGAGATCGCCTCCCGCGTCGTCGTGCTCCGCGACGGGCGCACGGTCGCGGAGTTCCGGATCGGCGGGGACTCGAGGGAGCTCGCGCGGGAGATCGTGCGGGCGATGGTCGGGCGGGAGCTCTCGGAGGAATTCCCCGAGCTTTCCCCGCCGCGGCCGAGCGAGGTCCTCCGCGTCGAGGGGCTCTCCCGCCGCGGCCGTTTCGAGGGGATCTCCTTCTCCGTGCGCGCCGGGGAGGTCGTCGGGCTCGCCGGCCTCGTCGGAGCCGGACGCACGGACGTGCTTTCAGCGATCTACGGGGCGGCCCCGGCAGAGGAGGGGCGGATCCTCCTCGACGGCCGGCCCCTCCGGATCGGCCGCCCCGCCGACGCGCTCGCCGCCGGGATCGGCCTCGTCGCGGAGGACCGCGCCCGCTACGGCATCGTGCCGGACCGCTCCGTCCGCGAGAACGTGAGCCTGGCGAGCCTGCGCTCCCTCTCGGCGCTCGGTTTCGTGCGCCGCCGCCTCGAGCGCGAGCGGGTGGGGGCCCTCGCGCGCGACCTCGCCGTCCGAGCCCCGAGCCTCGAGACCCGGATCGCCGACCTCTCGGGCGGCAACCAGCAGAAGGCCCTCGTCGCCCGCGCCCTCCTCACCCGCGCGCGCGTCCTCCTCCTCGACGAGCCGACGCGGGGCGTCGACGTCGGGGCCCGCGCCGAGCTCTACGCCCTCGTCGCCCGGCTCGTCTCCGAGGGGGCGGCCGTCCTCCTCGCCTCCTCCGACCTCCTCGAGGTCCTCGGCATGAGCCACCGGATCCTCGTCTTCCGCGCCGGCCGGATCGTGGGCGAGCTGCCGCGCATGGCCCCGACGAAGGAGGCGCAGGAGAAGGTCATGGCCCTCGCCGCGGGGGTGGGGGCGTAGGGGTCGCGCCAGGGGCCTGGACTTCCCCCTCGGCCCCCTTTCTCCTTCTCTCCCGGGCCCGCGCGGATGAACGGACGACCACATCCGACTCCGATCTTGCCGCACCTACCGCGACCCCTTCCTCCGCCCGGAAGATCTCGAGGCGGTCCCCAGGCTCCAGGCCGGTGAGAAGGAAGCGTCCCTCCTGGTCTGTCCGGGCCCTGTAGATCCAGACCTCGGATCCCCGCGCCCTCCAACGGGCGGGCGAGAAGAACACGGTCGCCTCCATGAGGGGACCCTCGTCCCCGCCGACCGCGAGGCCTCGCAGCGCAGCTCCGGGCTCGAGCGCGACTCGCACGTCTCGTCCCTGCCCCTCCCGGACCTCGAAGGAGACCGCCGCGCGAAAGTTCGTCTCCCGGGCCGAAGCCGCGTCTCCTTCGGGATGGAATCGCGCCTCGTAGCGGCCGGGCGCGAGCGGAACGACCTCCGAGGTCTCGCCTTCCCCTTCTCCGCGGGGCGGCCGGAGCCGGACCCGTTCCGAAGAGGCGCCGTTCTCCGGGAGGAGATCGACCCGGATCGGAAACCGGGGCGCTCCGGGGGGATAGACGGCGACGAGTCGAACGGGGATCGAGCGGCGCACGAGGAAGGGGAGGACCGCCGGGGAGGCCGTCGGGACGGTCAGATGGACTTGGGGATCTTGCGAGAGGAGTTGCATCGACTCGGGCAAGGCGGGGAGCTCGAATCCTCGATCCGCGGCCAGAAGCCACTGGCCCGGGGCGAGTCCGTGGAGAAGGAAGGGGCGCTCGAACTCCACCGAGACAACCTCGCAGAGGTCTGTCTCCGGCGGAGCGTCCTCCGTGAGATTCGTGACCGAGAGGAGCGCACGGGCGGTCAGACCCGTCCCGAAGAGATCCTTCGCGAGCAGGGGATCTCCGCGCTCGGTCCGGAAGACAACGATCCCCTGCGCCGTTGGACCTCCAAGCGGCAGGACCTCTCCGAGATCCCGGATCTCCCCTTCGGCCAGGTCGAACGGGACGAGCGCGAAATAGATCTCCTGGGCTCCGCGGTCCCACGCCGCGGAGAGCCTCTTTCGGCCCGGGCGAATCCCGGACACGAAGAAGCGGCCCTCCCCGTCGCAGACGGACTCCCCTTCCTCTTCGATCACCGCAAGGCTCTCGCCCGTGCCGTCGCGGTGCTCGGTGCGATGGAAGACGCGAACCCGGACGCCGCGGCCGGCGGACCGGTCCTCGTTGACGAGGCGGCCGGCGACCCCTGTCCGGTCGTGAACCGTCACGCCGAGCCGGGTCGTCTCTCCCCTCCGAACGCCGAACGAGCCGGAGAGGTGCTGCGGGGCACGCCCGTTCTGGAGGAAGCCCCGGTCGAGCGGCACGAACTCCGGCTCCTCGTGTGGAGGGAAGAGGTCGAGGGTGTGGGGCGAGAGGAGGCCCCACCGGTAGCCCTCCGCGGCGGGAAGTTCCTCCCACCTCGCGATTCCCCCCGCGTCCGAGATCGCCTTCCACTCGATTCGCGGCGTCTGCTGCCGGGGGAACCTCGGTGCGATCCGAGGTCCCAGCTCGACATCGAGCTCAATACCTCTCGCCCCACGGATCCCGGCTTCGGCCGCAGAGGCGGATTCGCTCCGAGCGGGGGGGATCTCCTCTGGAATGGGCTCGAGGTTTTCCGCCAGGGGGTCCACTCGGCCAAGCACGGAGTCGAACTCCGCCCTCCACTCCCTTCCCCAGCTCTGCCCCGACTCTGGAGGCGGGAGGAGGAGAGCGACGACGTCGGAGACGGGATCCCCCTTCTCGCCGACGAAGCGGATCTCGAGGGTCCCGGCGGGCTCAAGGGCGATCGTCCGCTCGCGGTCGAGTTCGAACCGACCCTTCAAGCTCCGGTGATCCGGAGCGCGGATCTCGAGGTCGTAGGAACCGGGCCGGGGAAGGGTCACCCTTCCTTCCCCATCGGTTCGAACCTTCTCTGCAGCGCTCCCCGCACGGTAGATGCGGACCTCGGCCCCCTCGATCGGGCTCGACGTGCCGGCGGAGACCACGAGCACGGGCAGGCCGGCGGGGACGATCGCCCGCTCCCGCCCTGGAGTCCCGCCGTCTCCGGTCCCGTCCTCAAGGTCAGGGTGCGACCCGGCGCGCGCCGGAGGGACCGGCGAGCCCCCTCTCGCGGAAGGAGAAGCCCGCTCGCTGCTCCACGGAGGGAGCAAGCCGAGCCGAACCGAGACCGCGAAGGCGAGGAGCGCGCCGGCGACGGGCAGAACGGTCCGACGCAAAGTCCTGCGGAGTGAAGCGAGGGTCATCGTCGAGCCTCACGGGCACTGAAGGACCGTGTCCAGGAACGCGAGGGTGGAGACCGTCCCGACCTCTCTCGCTGCGCACTCGGCATACGCGTTCAAGAGGCCGGCGTTCGCCCACACGAGGATGGAGCCGTGGGTTCGATGCTTAAGGTAGAAGGACTTGCATGGGCACTCGACTCCGGTGGTCTCGTCGTGGTCCTCGTCCGGATAGGTCCCCTCCCCGAGTCCGACCGAGAAGGGGATCGAGAACCCCGGCCCTGACCCGCTCGTGTTCACCGTGCCGAGCAGACCCTGCGAGGTCTGCGCCACGGACTTTCCAAGCTCCGCCCGGATCGTGGTGAACGGTTGGGAACCAAGGCCGTAGGTCAACTCCGTCATCCCGAGAGCCGCCGCCGCGCAGTCCGCGTCGAGAAGGTCGACTCGTCCCTTGATGCGAACCTCCCCCCACATTTCGACCGACCCCTGTCCGGGTGCCTTGTGCCTCCAGGTCTCCTCCCGGAGCCCCGTCGCGACGGCGGCGGATTGCGGTGCGCAGTTGAAGGACGCGTCCGAGGCCGATCCGAGCCCGACGACGACGCTTGGGAACGCGTGGACCTGCGCGCGAGCTTCCCCGAGGACGCCGAGGAGCGCCACGCAGAGCTGCGGAGCGGGGCGGTCGAAACCGGGCTCGATCCTCCTGCGGATGAGCTGCCACCCCGCCGATGCGCGGTCCGCGAAGCTCCCGAGAACGAGGAAGGCGGCGGCGAGGGCGGTCCGGATTGCGGCGGTCCGAGTCATGTCACTCCTCCATTCAAGGCGCTTGGCGTCGGTTCCCCAGCCGAAGCGATCGCAAGGCCGGAGACCCTCGTGAAGACGGAGGGATCGAGGAGCGGGAACCGACTCCCCTCTTCCGGCCCGCCGGTTTGCTTCGAGTCCCCCTTACTGACGCACGAAGGCAGAACGGTTACACCGCGATCCGGATCGGGGATGGAAACGCGCGTGCGCGACGGGGTTCGCCAGGAGCCCGGTCGCGCATCCGGCTTCTGGAGAGGACCTTGCCTGCGGCTACCTCTCCCCCTGCGGCCGCCGTAGGGCCGGCCTCCGCCCCCCTCCTTGCTCCTCCGTGGAGCCACGTCCCCGCGGCGGGCCAGGTTGCTCGTGGCGATCTTCATCACGGTCGCCGAGACCCGCGCCTCCTCGGGAAGGAGAGATGCTCCGCGGGGGTGGGTCAGTGCGCGGTGGTGGCCACCGCAGGGGAAGCAGGTGGCAGAGTCCCCGTCGGGTGTACCTACAGGGCCAACCAGCACCACTCCTTCGCGAGCGGCGTCCGGTTGAGCCTCTCCGCGCGCTCCTTCCCGACGAGGAGCCAGTTGCTGTGGTTGTAGCCGTACCCCCCTTGGGGGTCGTAGAGCCCGGGCTCGTTCGAGAAGGTCATCCCCTCCTCGAGGACCGTCTCGTCGCCGAGGGCGACGTACGGCTCCTGGTGTCCCTCCCAACCCTGGCCGTGCGCGGGGCGGTGGTAGACGTATCGCTCCATCCCCGCCCGCTGCGCGACCGCGAGGACCTTCTCGGCGACGTCGTTGCATCGGACCCCGGCCTTCGAGACCTCGGCCTGGAGGAGGGTCATCTCCGTGTGCGTCTCCCACATCCGGCGCCGGAGGTCGTCCATCGGCTCGGTCTGGAGCGCGCGGTACCCCTCGCCGCCGAGGCCGCCGATCGCGATCACGGCCGCGATCTGGATCGCGTCCCCCTTCGCGATCCGGTGGTAGTAGAACTGGTTCGGGTGCGGGTAAGCGGTCGCGACGCCGGCGCGGCAGCCGAAGTGGAGGGAAAGGCCGACCGCGTCGTGGGGGCGGCCGCTCGGGTTCACGGCCGGGAGGAGCGCCTCGACGGCGAAGCGCTCCGTCTCGACCGCGACGTCGTAGTCGTGGAGGTCGGTCCCGTGACGGAGGATCAGGGCGCGGGCGAACTCGAGCATCCGGTCATGGAGCGCGATCGCCTTGCGCCCGAGCGCGATCTCCTCCGGAGTCTTCACCCGCCGCATCTCGATCGGGATCCGATCCTCCGCGAGGAAGGTCGCCTCCGGCAGCGTCTCCTTCCCCTTCGCGAGGTCGTCGGGGTGGACCCTCTTCTCGACGGCGATCTTCGAGGCGCCAAAGCCGCGCTTCTTCAAGCCTTCGAGGATCCACGCGCGCAGGTCGGCCTTCGGCCCCGCGGCCCAGCCGACGTGGTTGAAGGCGCCGGCGTGGGGGAAGTCGAAGTACCACTCGAAGTCCTTCACCCACCAGGAGCCGACGAGGTCGCGGTCGAGGCCGGGGACGAAGAAGGTCGGCTCCCCCTTCGTCGGGACGAACAGGGCGAAGGTCCGCTCCGTCGAGGTGTGGAAGAGGCCCGTGAAGTAGATCACGTTCCACCGGTCCTCGAAGAGCATCCCGTCGATCCCCTTCGCGGCGAGGCGGCGCTGGAGCTCCGCGATCCGGCCGCGGTGCCACTCGACCGGGAGCCGGAACGGCCCTTCGACCGGCGGGGAGGGACCGAGGTCGGGCCAGCGAAATTTTTTGCCTCGGCGAGGGGGCGCGGCGCAGGAAGCGGCGGCGGTCGCGGCGCAGACCCCGAGGAACCGGCGGCGGCTCGTGGGCATGGGGGTTCGTGGGGGAGGCGGGGAGGAGCGTACGGAGAGGTCGCCCCTCCGGAAACCTCCGCCCGGCCCGATCGTTGCTTGTAGAAAGGGGCCTCCGAGGCCCCGCGAAGGAGCGTCCCATGAGAGGCCGCCGCCGCATCCACGACCACACCGTCGCCACCTGGCTCGTCCACGGTCCCCCCCGTTCGGCCAAGTGGGACTTCACCCACCACGTCGTCCCCCCCCTCTCCTCCTCGACGACCTACCGGCTCGACTCGGTCGAGCGCGGCGCCCGCGGGTTCGCCGAGTTCGGCGACCTCGTGCGCGACACGGGGGAGCCTCCGGTCTACGTCTACGACCGGCTGAACGAGCCGACGCGGGGGCTCCTCGAAGGGACGCTCGCGGAGCTCGAGGGGGGGGAGGCCTGCGTCTCCTTCGCGACCGGGATGGCGGCGATCTCGGCCGCGCTCGGGAGCGTGCTCCGCAGCGGCGACGCGCTCGTCGCCCACACGGTCCTCTACGGCTGCACCCACTCCCTCTTCGCGAACTGGTACCCGCGCTACGGGATCGAGGTCCGCCGGGTCGACCTGAAGCAGCGGGAGCTCCTCGGGCAGGCGATCGACGCGAGGACCCGGGTCGTCTACCTCGAGACCCCGGCGAACCCGAACCTCGAGCTGATCGACCTCGCGGCGACGCGCGCCGAGATCGACCGGGCGAACAAGGGGCGTCCCGACGACCGCCGGATCCTCCTCGTCGTCGACAACACCTTCGCGACCCCTTTCTGCCAGAGGCCGATCGAGCAGGGCGCCGACCTGGTCGTCCACTCCCTCACGAAGAACCTCGGGGGCTTCGGGACGGACATGGGGGGCGCGGTCGTCACGGGGGAGGGGTACGGTCGCGGCCTCCTCCAGTACCGGAAGGACTTCGGGGGGGTCCTCTCCTCGAAGAGCGCCTGGGCGATCCTCGTCTACGGGCTCTCGACGCTGACGCTCCGGCTGAAGCGCCAGCAGTACACGGCGGCGAAGGTCGCCGCGTTCCTCGAGGGGCAGCCCCTCGTCCGCCGCGTGGTCTACCCCGGTCTCGAGTCCTTCGCGCAGCGGGACCTCGCGGCGCGCCAGATGCGCGACTTCGACGGGGACTTCGCGCCGGGGAACATGATCTACTTCGTCCTCGACGAGAAGAAGGCCGACCCGGTGCGCTTCGCCGACGCGGTCGCGGCGGACGCCTACTCGGTCACGCTCGCCGTCTCCCTCGGCCACGCGAAGACCCTCCTCGAGATGCCGGGCGCGATGACCCACTCCTCCTACGGGGGGGACGCCCTCGGCTTCGAGCGCGGGGGGGTGCGGCTCTCGATCGGGCTCGAGAGCCCGAAGGACATCTGCCGCGACCTCGCGCGCGCGCTCGAGGCCGCGCGGCGGCGCGTCGCCGTGCGGCCCGAAGCCTGATCCCCCGCTTGGCGAGGCGCTCCCCCCGCGGCACAATCGATCCCGCGCGCCGGAGACCGGCGACACCCCCTCCACGGGAGCGGCCGTGGCCGAGAAACCGTCGAACCAGTACCCGATCGCCGTCTCCCTCACCGCGAGGGACGTGAAGAAGAGCATCGCCTTCTACCGGGACAAGCTCGGGTTCGAGCTGAAGGAGTCGTGGCCCGACCCGGAGAACCCGATGTGGGCGAGCCTCCTCCTCGACCGCCAGTCCGTGATGCTCGGGGCGATGATGTCCCCCGAGGCGGCCGAGAAGATGTGCGGCGGGGACGCGGGCGCCGCGAGCTACATGAAGACGCTCGCCGAGGAATTCCGGACGAGCAAGCCGGGCGTCGGGACCCTCACCTACATCCAGGTCCCCGACATCGACGCCTACCACAAGAAGATCACGGCGAAGGGGGTCCAGGCCTCGGCCCCGAAGACGCAGTTCTACGGGATCCGCGAGGTCCCCCTGCAAGACCCCGACGGGTACCGCTTCATGTTCTACACGACCGTCCAGATGGAGAGCTGCGGGTCGTGCGGGATGCCCTTGAAGGACGCGAAGCTCGGCCAGATGTACTGCGGCTACTGCACGGACGACGCCGGGAAGCTCAAGCCCTACGAGGTCGTCCTCGAGGGGACGATCCAGGGTTACTTCATGGGAATGAAGAAGATGCCGCGCAAGGAGGCGGAGAAGGCCGCGCGGGAACACCTTGCCAAGATGCCGGCCTGGGTCGCGAAGAAGTAGTCCCCCACGAGGATCGCGCGATCTAGCGGTCCGTCCGAGGCGCCGTCTCCTCCCGGAGCCGGAGCGTCGGGTCCCCGAGGAGCATGAACTTCATCCCCTGGAAGAAGACGCTCGGGGGATACCAGTCCTCCGTCGGGACGAGCGAGGCGAGGCGCTCGGCTTCCCAGTAGCTCGCGATCGCGCCCCTCCACGCTTCCCCGATCCGGGTCGCGGGGTCCGCCGCGAGCGCCCGCGTGAACCCCTCGAGGAGGGTCAGGGCGCAGGGCTGCGACCCCGTGTTGCATCCGACGTACGCGACCGCGCCTCCGCTCGGCATCCGAAGCAGCCGCTCCCCCAGGCCGGTCGTGTTGTGCGGGCCGGGCTGGAGCGGGGCGGGCGGGGGAGGAGGAGCGCGGAAGACCTCTCCGGCGTTCGTCCCCCGGTGGAGCCGCCCGTCCTCGTCGAGGTAGGCCTCGTAGGGCGCTTCCGCGCAGAAGTGGGCGGTGCCGCACCCGACCGAGAAGAAGACGGCCGGGCGGGCCGCGGCGAGCGCCTCGCGCTCGGCCGGGCCGAGGCAGCCGGCCCACTCCTCCCGGTCGCCGTGTCCGACGTGGAGGGCGAGGTCGACGCCGGCGAGGAGAGAGCGGGAGACGCTGGCGGGGGTCGGGACGCCCTCCCCGTAGAACTGCCGCTCCACGGCGAAGCCGGCGGAGGAAAGCCCCTCCGCCATCGCCCCGGCGCGCGCGCGCGCGTCGACCCAGCCGTCCGCGTGGGCGAGGAGGACACGGGGGCTCGCGCCCGTCGGCTTCCAGGCGAGCGTCTTCGCGACGACCGCCGCCAGCGTCGTGGCGTCGGAGACGGGCCAACGGCCGAGGGCGATCTCCGGGCGGTAGGAGACGGCGTCGGCGTTGATCGGGCCTCCCTTGTTCTTCTCCCCGCGGACTTCGCCGAAGTAGCGCGCGTGGAAGCCCTCGGCCGAAGCGTTCCACGAGTCGAAGGCCCCCGTCTCGTCGGCGAGGTCGGCGTAGTAGAGGTCGCTCGCGTAGAAGCCGTAGTCGAAGGCGGGGGGGGTGACGCGGTCGAGGACCATGAAGCGGACGGGGAGCGCGTCCGCGTCCCCGACCAGGAGAACGAACCGGACGTCCCGCTCCTTCCACGCTCCGTAGAGGCGGCGCTTCAGCCGCTCGGGAGGGTCGACGCCCGGCGAGGCCTCGAGCGCGTCCTCCAACGGCGCGAACTCGACGCGGAGCTCGCGGCGGCGCGCGTCGAGGAACGGCGCGAGGACGGGCTCCCACGCGGCCGGAGCGACGACCAGGAACCCCGGCGGGTCGGGGGTCGCGGGGAGAAGCGCGAGGGAGAGGGAGGCGAGGAGGGACATGTCGCGGATCCGCCGCGGAAGGATCAGCCCGGATTATCTCCGCGGTCCCTTGCCGCCGCGCGGAGGGCCGGACACAATCCGGGTCCTTTCGGGCGGAAGCGACCATCGGAGCGAACCATGAGCCAAGAAACGGGCCAGTACCCGATCACGATCGGCTTCACGACGAAGGACATGAGGAAGACCGTCGCCTACTGGCGCGACACCCTCGGGTTCAAGATGGCGGAGTCGTGGCCGGACGCGGAGAACCCGAAGTGGGTGAACTTCATGCTCGACCGCCAGTCGGTGATGTTTGGCGCGCTCCTGTCTCCCGAGGAGTCGGCGAAGATGTGCGCCGGAGACGCCGAGAGGGAGGCGATCCACAAGACCCTCCACGAGGAGTTCCAGAGGGGGCAGCCCGGCATCGGGACGATCCTCTGTCTGCAGGTTCCCGACGTCGACGGGTACCACGCGACGATCTCGAAGCGGGGCGCGAAGCCGACGACGAAGCCGAAGACGCAGTTCTACGGGCTGCGCGAGTTCATGATCCAGGACCCGAACGGCTACCGCGTCTCGTTCCACACGCCGGTCAAGGTGGAGAGCTGCGGGTCGTGCGGGATGCCGCTCAAGGACGCAAAGCCGGGGCAGATGTACTGCGGCTACTGCGCGGACGACGCCGGCAAGCTCAAGCCCTACGAAGTCGTCCTCGAGGGGACGATCCAGGGCTTCTTCATGGACATGAAGAAGATGCCCCGGCCGCAGGCCGAGAAGGCCGCGCGCGAGCACCTCGCGAAGATGCCCGCGTGGGCGGCTCGGAAGTAGGACCCGCAGGGGATCCGGCGCGCCCCCCCCTTGCCCGCTCCGGCGGGGGGGCGTAGCCTCGCTCCTACGGATCGCGCTCCTCGGAGCCGGCCGTCCCCGCGCGGGACGGACGCGGCGTTCGAGGGGCGGATCGCGTACCCCCTGACGGCGATGGGAAGCGGCGACCGCGCTTTCGGTTCGTGCGGCGGGCTCCCCTCGCGCCCCGGGCCGGACCCCCGGCGCCCGGTCCGCGGCTCGACTCTCGGTGCGCCGGGGTGAGGCGCGAGGAACGATGAGCATCCCCTGGACCCGACTTGCCACCCTCGTCCTCGTCGCTCCGGGCTCCGCGTTCGCGCAGGCCCCCCCGAACGACGAGTGCGTCAATGCGATTCCGATGGTCGACGGGCCGAACGGGCCCTTCACGAACCTCGGGGCGACGACGAACCCGGCGGATCCCCCCTTCTCCTGCAGCGACGGGGGGATCGACCTCTGGTACACGTACACCGCCTCCTGTTCGGGCTCCATCGTCTTCTCGATGTGCCCGGGATTCGGGGGGACGTGGGACTACGACGCCATGCTCAACGTCTACACGGGGAGCTGCGGCGCCCTCACATCCGTCGGGTGCAACGACGACTTCTGTCAGACGGCTGCGACCGGCTCGCAGGTGACCGTCTACTGCGTCCAGGCGGGGACGACCTACCTCCTGCGCGTGGGCGGGTACGGCCCGGCGGGCTCGGGGGACACGGGGAACTTCACCCTCGCCATCGTCTGCTCCCCCCCGCCTCCGGCTCCGCCGAACGACGACTGCGCCGGCGCCACGCCGATCGTCGACGGGCCGAACGCCGGGCTCACCTCGGACGGAGCGACGACGAACCCCGCCGATCCCCCCTTCCCCTGCGCCCTCGGCGGATCGGACGCCTGGCACGCCTACACGGCGAGCTGCACGGGGGCGACGACCTTCTCGCTCTGCGGCTCGACGACGAGCCCCTACGACGCGATGGTCGCCGTCTATGGAGGGGGGTGCGGAGCGCTGACGCTCCTCGGCTGCAGCAACGACGCGTGCGCGACCGCTCCCCAGGTCTCCGTCCCGACGACGGCCGGGACGACCTACCTCGTCCGCGTGGGAGGGGTGGGCGCCTGCTCCCTGACGGGGTCCTACGCGATCGACGTCGCCTGCGCGGCGCCCCCCGCGAACGACGAGTGCGCGACGGCGACCGCCGTCGTCGACGGGTTGAACGGCCCCTTCGACAACACGACCGCGAGCTCGGGCTCCACGGCGGCGAGCTGCGGGTCGGGCTCGACGCCCGGACACCGCGATCTCTGGTTCTCCTACGCGGCGACCTGCACGGGCGCGGTCACCGTGAACACGTGCGACACGCTCGGAGGGACGACGACGCTCACGGACACGCTGCTCACGGTGTACGACGCCTGCGGCGGGTTCGAGCTCGCCTGCAGCGACAACTCCACCGTCGCGGGCTGCGGCGTGGGGTCCTCGAGCGCGACGTTCAGCGCGAGCGCGGCGACGACCTACCGGATCCGGGTCGCGAGCGCTTCGGCCACAGCGCAAGGAACCTTCACCCTGACCCTCTCCTGCGCCGCGGACGCGGCCGCGACGGACGACTTCGGGGACGCGCCCGGCGGATTCGTCGCGCGCCACACGGGCCCCCTGGCGGAGCGGCTCGGCGCGACGGTCACGGCCGACGCGGCGACGAGGACCCCGGCCTGGTTCGGCGACTCCGGCGACGACGGCGTCGTCTCGGTCTCGAGCCTCTTCCCGGGGAGCACGAGCGCCCAGATCGTCGTGTCGGCGGTGAGCCCCGCCTCCACCCAGGCCGACTTCTGCCGCCTCTGGGTGCGCCGCGCCTCGACGGACCTCGGGTGGTCGGGCATCACGGACGCCCTCCCCTCCCAGACCGCCACGGTCGGGGCGGGCTCCGTGAACTTCACCTTCGGTCCGTTCACGTACAGCGCGACGGGCGCCCCCTCCCCCGGCGTCCGGGTCCGGCTGTCGCGGAACGCGACCGGCGTCACCTCGATCCTCGCGACCGCCTCCTTCGGCGAGTGCGAGGACCACCTCCTGACCGGATCGGGCGGGGCGAACACGGCCCCGCTCGCCCCGAGCGTCGGCTCGGACGCGGGGGACGCGCCGCTTCCCTACCCGCCCGCCGCCATGCGCAACATCCTGAACGAGCGCCTCGGCAGCGCGGTGGACGGGGACGCGAACGCGCCGGTCGGCTTCCCGACCGCGGGGGCGGCGGCCTGGAACGACGACGGCTCCGACGACGACGGGATCGTCCGGTTGAGCGGCCTGCGGCCCGGCGGATCGACGACGCTCCTCGTCCGCGGCACGAACCCGGCGGGGTCGACCGTCGACGCCGTCCGCGCCTGGCTCGACTTCGACAACGACGGCAACTGGGACGAGGCGGGGGAGTCGACCGCGCTCCAGGTCGCCCCGATCGGGATCGGTCCGACGGGCACCCTCTTCACGCTCGGGCCCCTCGCCGTTCCCGCGGGGAGCGTCAACCAGGTCCCGGTCCGGATCAAGCTCGCGCGCGCGGGCGGGATCCTCGAGGGGGCCGAGCTCGCCGCGGGCGCCTCGGGGGCGATCGGGGAGATCGAGGACTACCTCCTCACCCTCCAGCAGGGGACCCCTTGCAACTCCTCCGGCGGCCCTCCCCCCTCCGCTTGGGCCGACGATCCGCCGCGGATCGGGCTCAATTTCACGTGGCGGCAGGCGGGGCTCGCTCCGGGCGGGCTCGTGCTCTTCGTGATGAGCTCGACCCCGCTCCCGGGGATCGACTTCGCTCTCTTCGGCCTCCCCGTGCCGCCGGGCGTCTGTTTCCTCTACGTGAACCCCGACGTCATCGGAACGGCCGGGATCGCCGACGCGAACGGGAACCTGTCGACGACGGTTCCGGTGCCGAACGTGCCCGCGTTCCTCGGGGGGACCGTGAACCTGCAGAACGTCGAGATCGCGCCCCCCTTCGTCCTCTTCGTCACGAACTACCTCGCGCTGACGATCCTCGCCCCGTAGGAGCCCGCGCGGGCGCCGGAGGGAGGACGCGGACTAAGATCCGCGCCCCCCTCCGCGCCCGTGGCGCCCCCCCTCCGCCGCCTCCTCCTCGCCGGGATCCTCGCGCTCGGCGCCGCCCTCCGCGGTGCGGGGCTCCGGGCCTTCCCCGTCGCGGACGAGAGCCAGGCGGTCGCGACGGCAATCTACCTCGAGACGACCGGCGAGGGTGTCCCGCCGAGCGCGAACTGGCCCCCCGCGATCTACTCCCTCCTCCGAGGGGCGATCCGAGCGGGGATCGCCCTCGGCGTCCACCCCTCCCTCGACGCGGTGCGGGAGGAGTTCGCGAAGGATTGGGTCCGGCGACCCGGAGCGCTCCACCTCGAGACGCGCGCGGTCTCGATCGCCTGCGGCCTCGGCCTGATCGCCGCGGCCTACGCCATCGGAGGCCGCATCGCCGGTTCGTCGGCCGGACTCCTCGCCGCGCTCGGCGTCGCGATCTCCCCGCTCGCCTGCGCCTACTCCCGCTACGCGCTGACCGACGCGCCGCACGCCCTCGCCGCGGCCGCTTCCCTCCTCCTCGCGCTCGTGCACCTCGGCTCTGGGGGGCGCGCGGCGTTCCTCGGGTCGGCGGCGCTCGCCGGAGTCGCCTTTTCGACGAAGTACCTCGGCGCCCTCGCCCTCCTCGCGCCGCTCGCGGCCCTCCGCGGTCCCGTGGGACCGAGCCGCGCGGTCGCGGCGGCGGCGCTCGCGGGGATGGGCTTCCTCGCCGGCGCGTTCCTCGCGGCTCCCTCGCTCTTCCTCCATCCGAGCGCGTACCTCCGCTGGCTCGGCGTCCACGCGGAGGCGACCGGGTGGGAGTGGCTCGGGTTCGAGGGGGAGCCCCGCGGCTGGCTCTATCACGCGCTCCGCACGATCCCCTGGTCCCTCGGCGGGCCTCTGCTCGTCGCCGCGGCCGCGCTCGGCCTCGCGTGGGCGCTCCGGCACGAGCGGCGCCGGTGTCTCGTCCTCCTCGCCTTCGCGGTCCCCTACTACCTCGTCGTCGGGACGAACCGGATCCTCTACGCCCGCTACCTCCTCCCCCTCGTTCCGGTCCTCGCCGTCTTCGGGGCCGCCGGGATCGTGCGCGCGCTGCCGGCGGTCGTCCCCGGCCGGCTCCCGGCCCGCGCGGGGATCGCGGCCTTCGGGGCGCTGGCGTTCGGGGGGGCGCTCCTCGACGAGATCGGCCGCGCGCGCGCGATCGCCGGACCGGACACGCGCCGTCTCGCGATGGAGTGGATGGAGAAGGACCTGCCGGCCGGGACGCGCGTCCTCACCGCCGTCCCCGTCTACGTCCCGGGGTTCGAGTTCCTCCCGGACTTCGCCTACCCCCCGGCGGACGCGAAGCGATTCGCGTGGAAGAACCTGGCCCACCGCTCCGACCGCCGGTCGAGGCTCGCCTTCGACGCCGCCTCGAGGGAAGCCGACGTCTACGTCTGGACGGGATTCGTCGATCCCCTCCTCGAGGCGAAGCCGGGGCTCTACCCCGACTACGCCGCGTTCTCGAAGGACCTCGCGGGGGCGCCGCTCCTCGCGGTCTTCGACCCGGGGGGGAGGCCCGATCGCCGCATCCCCCGCGAAGAGTGGAGCGGTCTCGGCGTGTCGGGTCGCGCGTGCACGAAGGCGGGTCCCGCGATCCGGATCTACCGGCTGAAGGGGGAGTGATCCGAGGGAGGGGCCGGGGGCCCGCGGCTAGCCGAGGAGCGCGCGGAAGGGGCCCGGGAGGTCCCTCCCGTGGACGCGGCAGGGGCTGCAGTAGGGGTCCCCGAGCGGGGGGAGCATCGGGCAGGAGCGACACTCCTCGACCTGACCGAGCGCCGCGTCGAGCTCCTTCATCTCCTCGCCGAGGCGGGAGATCTGGAGGCGGAGGAGCCGCCGTTGCTCCTCGAGCGCCCGGGCGACCCCGTGGAGCATGCCGCCTCGGTCGCACGCCCCCTTCCGAGGCCGCTCGAGAGTCTCCCGGATCTTCGAGAGGGGGAGCCCCCTCTCCTGGAGCTGGCGGATCATCCCCAGGCGCTCGAGCGCCGAGCGCTCGTAGTACCGGAACCCCCCCCGGCTCCGCTTCGTGCAGCGCAGGAGCCCGAGCTCCTCGTAGTAGCGGAGCGTCCGGTGGTTCGTCCGCGCGAGACGCGCGAACTCGCCGATCCGGACGAGGTGTTCCCCGGGCGACCCCATCATCCGGCGCTTATAGGTACACGAACCGGTCCCATCAAGGCGCGCCCTTGCGGACGGGGCTCCCCGGCCTCTATTCCTCCGGTTCCTTGGGTCTTCCCTCCCCCCGCGCGATGTCCCCGCCGCTCGCCGAGGTCGCCGCACGGTTCGGCCTGCGGGGGGACGAGCTCGAGTTCCACGGCCCGCGGATGGCGAAGGTCTCCCTCGAGACCCTCGAGCGCGTCGCCGGGCGGCCGGCGGGGAAGTACGTCGTCGTCACCTCGATCACCCCGACCCCCTTCGGCGAGGGGAAGACGGTCCACACGATCGGAGTCGCGATGGCGCTCTGCGCCCTCGGCCGGCGCGCGATCTGCACCCTGCGCCAGCCCTCGACCGCCGTCGCGCTGGGGCTGAAGGGGGGCGGGACCGGGGGCGGACGGGCGCGGCTCGTCCCGGCCGAGGAGCTGAACCTCCACGCGACGGGGGACGCCCACGCCGTGGCGGCCGCGACGAACCTCCTCGCCGCGGCGATCGACGCCTCCCTCTTCCACGGGAATCGGCTCGGGATCGACCCCGAACGCATCCTCTGGCTCCGCTGCCTCGACGTGAACGACCGGGCGCTGCGCCGGATCCGGATCGGGCTCGGCAAGGGGGGCGTCGTCCGGGAGACGGGCTTCGAGGCGACGGCGGCCTCGGAGACGATGGCCCTCCTCGCGCAGGCGACCTCCCTCGGGGACCTCCGCGAGCGGCTGCGCCGGATGGTCGTGGCCGAGACGCCGGCCGGGGACCCGGTCACGGCGCAGGACCTCGGGGCCGCAGGGGCGATGGCCGCGCTGCTGCGGGACGCGATCCGACCGACCGCCGTCCAGACGAGCGAGGGGACGCTCGCCCTCGTCCACGCGGGCCCGTTCGCGAACGTCGGGACGGGGAACTCCTCGGTGATCGCCGACCGGCTCGCGCTGCGCAGCGCCGAGTTCGTCGTGACGGAGTCGGGGTTCGGCGCGGACATGGGGGCGGAGAAGTGCTTCAACCTAAAGTGCCGGGCGGGGGGGTTGCGCCCGGACGCGGCGCTGCTCGTCGCGACGGTGCGCGCCCTCAAGGTGCACGCCGGGAGGATCCCGGTCGTGCCGGGGCGGCCGCTCGACCCCGCCCTCGCGCGGCCCGACCCGGGCTCCGTCGCCGCCGGGTGCGGGAACCTCGAGAAGCAGATCGAGAACGTCCGCTTCCACGGCGTGCCCGTCGTCGTCGCGATCAACCGCTTCCCGACCGACACGGAGGAGGAGATCGGGATCGTGCGGGAGCGGGCCCTCGCGGCGGGGGCCTGCGCCGCCGAGGTCTCCGACGTGTTCGCGCTCGGCTCGGAGGGGGCGCGGGGACTCGCCGAGGCGGTCGTCCGCGCCGCCGAGTCCCCCTCGGGCTTCCGCCACCTCTACCCCCTCGACCTTCCCCTGCGCGAGAAGGTCGTCCTCCTCGCCCGCCGCGTCTACGGCGCGGGGAGGGTCGTCTTCGGCGCGGGGGTGGAGGAGACACTCGAGCGCTACGAGGGGAGGGGGTGGGGAAGGCTCCCCGTCTGCGTGGCGAAGACGCAGTGGTCCCTCTCCCACGACCCGAACCTCAAGGGGAGGCCGGAGGGGTTCGACTTTCCCATCGTCCACGTGCGCCCCTGCGTCGGCGCGGGCTACGTCACGGTCTTCGCGGGAGAGATCCTGACGATGCCCGGCCTCGGCTCGGACCCCTCCTTCCGCCGCGTCGACGTCGGCCCCGACGGCGCGATCCTCGGCCTCTCCTGAGCGCTCCGGAGCCGGCCCCTGCGCTGCCGATACGGGGGGGGCCGTGGAATCTCCCTTTCCCTTCGACGCCCGGGAGTTCGTCCGCGTGGGAGTGCGCGTGCCCGTCCGTTTCCGCCTCCTCGAGGACGGGAAAGTCGACGGTCCGACGCGCGAGGGGGTGACCCAGAACCTCTCGGCGGGGGGTCTCCTGATCCACGCCCGGTTCCCGGAGGAGAACGTCCTCGCGCGGGCCGTGCAGGGGCGGGCCGCGCTCGCCTTCGAGCTCGCGCTCCCCGAGGGGGGGCCCGACCCCGTCCGGGGGGTGGCGCGGGTCGTCTGGGCGGAGGCCGTCGGCGGAACCGTGGAGGAGTGCCGGATGGGCGTGCGCTTCCGGGAGATGCTCGCACGCGACCGGGACCGGATCGTCGCCTTCGTCGTCCGGACCCTGGTGTGACTCCGGGCGGCGCCCTCCTTTATTCCCGCGGGCCCGGCGCTAGAAAGAGAGCCGCCTCCGCCCTCGAAGGGGCGGAGCGTCCGGAGGTCAGCGAATGTTCGGCTTCTTCGACCCCTACCAGCTCCTTTTCGCCCTCCCCGCCCTCGCCCTCGCTCTCTGGGCGCAGGCGAAGGTGAAGAGCGCGTTCGCGCGCTACTCGCAGGTGCGCACCCGCCGGGGCCTCACCGGCGCGCAGGCCGCCGCCGTCGTCGTCGCCTCGAGCGGGATGCAGGGGGTGAAGATCGAGCCGGTCGAAGGGGACCTCACCGATCACTATGACCCTCGCACGCGGACGCTCCGGCTCTCCGAGTCGGTCTACGGGAGCGACTCGATCGCCGCGGTCGGGGTCGCCGCCCACGAGGCGGGGCACTCGATCCAGCACGCGCGCGCCTACTTCCCCCTCCAGGTCCGGAGCGCGTGGGTGCCGCTCGCGGGATTCGGGTCGAAGTTCTCCTTCCTCGTGATCCTCCTCGGGATCTTCCTCGGGCCCGTGCTCGGGACGAAACTCGTCGTCCCGCACCTCCAGGAGAAGATCGTGTGGGCCGGGATCGGCCTCTACGCCTTCGTCGTCGCCTTCACCCTGATCACGCTCCCGGTCGAGATCGACGCGAGCCGCCGGGCGGTCGCCGTCCTCACGCAGCAGGGGATCGTGTCGACGCCGGAGGAGGAGGAGGGGGTCCGGAAAGTCCTTCAGGCCGCCGCCCTCACGTACGTCGCGGCCGCGGCCGGCGCGATCCTGCAGCTCCTCTACCTGGTCCTCCGCTTCGGCGGGGGAGGCCGCTCGAACGACGAGTCGTAGGCGCCGGGGGGGAAGGCGCCCGCGGTTGACGCCCGATCGCGGGGCTGCGGATACTCCGGTCCCTCTCCCCCCCCGCGTGGACGCCCGCCTCCGGTTCGACTTCAGCGGCTTCTCCTCCTCCCGGGTCGGGGAGGAGGGGCTGCATCCCGACGAGGTCGCGTCGTTCGAGGGTCGCGCCCTGCAGGAGCTGGCGCGTCTCGCCGACGAGCGGAGGGCCGGAACCCACCCCTACCTCGATCTCCCGTACCAGGACGCTTCGGTCGACGAGGTCCTCGCGATCGCCGAGGGGGTCCGGGCGCGGTTCCGGAACTTCGTCCTCCTCGGGATCGGCGGCTCGGCGCTCGGGAGCCGGATGCTCCACACGGCGCTCCGCGGCCCGAACTGGAACCTCGCGACGCCGAAGGGCCACCCGCGGCTCTTCGTCCTCGACAACGTCGACCCGGAGCACCTCGCCGAGATCCTCGACCTGTGCGACCCGCGGGAGACGTTCTTCGACGTGGTCTCGAAGTCCGGGGGGACGGCGGAGACGATCGCGCAGTTCCTCCTCGTGCGCGACCTCCTCGAGAGGAGCGTCGGACCCCGCCACGCCGAGCACCTCGTCGTCACGACCGATCCGGCGAGCGGGCCGCTCCGCGCGATCGCCGTCCGGGAGGGGTACCGCACGCTCCCCGCCCCGCCCGGGGTCGGCGGGCGATTCAGCGTCTTCTCCCCCGTCGGGCTCCTCTCCGCGGCCGCGACGGGGATCGACGTTCGGGCCTGCCTCCGGGGTGCGGCGGCGATGGACGCGCGCTGCAAGGTCGAGAGCCTCGAGCGAAACCCCGCCCTCTTCCACGCGAGCCTCCACTATCTCCTCCTCACGAAGCGCGCGAAGACGATCTTCGTCCAGTACGTCTACGCGGAGCGCCTGAAGGATCTCGGGGAGTGGACGCGACAGCTGATCGGGGAGTCCGTCGGCAAGCCCGCCTCCGGCGGGTTCGCGGGCGCGACGCCCGTCGTTTCGATCGGGGTCACCGACCAGCACAGCCAGCAGCAGCTCTACGTCGAGGGGCCGAAGGACAAGGCCTTCACGATGATCGGGGCCGAGCGCTTCGCGCGGGACCTCCCGATCCCGCCGCGGTGGGGGGACCTCGCCGAGTTCGCGTACCTCGGGGGGAAAACCTTCGCGCAACTCTTCGAGGCGGAGCGGGCGGGGACCGAGTTCGCCCTGCTCGAGGCGAGGCGGCCGACCTGCCGGATCACGTTCCCCTCCGTCTCGCCGGAGGCGATCGGCGAGTACGTCCACCTGATGGAAGTCGCCGTCGTCCTCCTCTGCCGGTTCCTCGGCGTCGACCCCTTCAACCAGCCGGGCGTCGAGTCGGCGAAGGACGCGACGCGCGCTCTCCTCGGCCGAGAGGGAACCGAGAAGCGTCGCGCGGAGATCGAGGCGCTCGCGAAGCGCGAGTCCCCTTGGAGGCTCGGAGGACCGTCCGGTCGCTGACGCTTGAGGACGCGCGGGCTCGTCGCGGGTCTCGTCGGCGGCACGTTCGCTCTGGCGGCATGCATCCGCCCCGCGACCGCGCCGGGCGCTCGCTCGGAGCGGGGGGGACCGAAGGATCGCCCGGCCTCGGCCGCGCCGTCTGCTTCGTCGCCCTCGCCGACGATTCGATACGAGCTGGCCCACGACCCGACCGCGGCCTGCTGGCGCGTGCGGTTGCGGGCGACCGGGATCGACGCCGCCGCGGGGGGGGTCCGCCTCGTGCTGGAGGACTGGGGGGAATGGACCGACGTGGATGCGTACTACCTCCGGGAGTTCCGCGTGCGCCCGAACGTGCGTCCGGACCCCGACTCGCGGAGCCGCTTCTCGCTCGACCCACCTCCGGACTGGGACGGCACGCTCGAGGCGGAGTACGTCCTTCCCCTTGCGCGCTCCGGCTCGCACGTCCAGCAGTCGAAGGGTCTCCTCCCCACGCACGACGACTGCGACGCCTCCGGCTTCTCGATCAACACGCTCTTCGACGTGTCGCAAGGCGAGAAGCGGCTCGACGCGGTGCGGACGATCCGCTTCGTCGCGCCCCCCGACGCGACGATCGCCACGGGCTGGGGGGGTGTCTCCACCGGCCTCCAGGAGGTGCGATTCCATCACCCCATCGACAACGTGCCGCTGGTTTTCGGGCGAGCGACAGGGCTCTCGACCGCGGAAGCCGACGGTTCCCTCTACGAGATCGCCCAGTTCGGTTCCGGCGCCGACCGGACCGCCGATGTGCTTCGCATCGCGCGGGCGCTCGTGCCGCTCTACGGCCGGCATGCGGGCCGTCGGTACGACGAGCCGGTCCGGCTCTTCCTCACGCCGCTCGCCTCCGGAGGGACGCACACGGACCATGGCTGCATCGTCGGCTATGCCGCCGACGAGCTCGACGCGGGCTTCCCCCCTGAGTCCATCCGCGTCGTCGCGCACGAGCTGTTCCACCACTGGCTCGGAGGTCTCCTCGACCCTCCCGACGACGAATCGCTCGTCTGGCTCCACGAGGGCTTCACCGAATACTTCACGTACTGGCACGTCGCGGCGTCGGGACTGCTCGGCCGCGAGTGGTTCGCCGAGCGCCTGGCCGCGTCGGACGACCGCGCCCGGGAGTCGGAGGCGTTCGGTCGGGTCGCTTTCGCGGATCCGAAGGTTCGCTGGCGGGACGGGGACGGATCCAACGAGACGCTGGGGTACCAGGGGGGCGCGATGCTCGCGTTTTTCGCGGATCTCGAGCTTCGCCGCCAGGGTCGAGCCGGCCTCATGCAACTCGTCGCCGACCTGTTGCGGGAGGGGGACGGGAGGCTCACCTTGCCCGCGTTCCGCGCGTGGATGGAGTCGCACGGGCTCGCCGCGTTCTATGCAAGCTACGTGGCCCAGCCCGCGGCGCTGCCGAAGTTGGAGCCGGCGCTGCGCGAGATCGGCTTCGAGCCGTTCGAGCGCGAGGCGAACCTGACGTATCTCGGCATCCAGGTCGAGAGCGGGGACTCGCCCGGCAGGATCGTGGCCTTGGATCCGGACGGCCCGGCCGCGCGTGCCGGCTTCCCGGTCGGCGACCGGATCTTCGGCACCTCCCCCACGCGCTCCCAACGACCTCGCGTCGCCGACCAGGTGACGACGCCCTACCGCTTCGGACTGAACCGGATCGCGACGGGGGCCAAGGTCGCGCATCTCGACGTCCAGCGCGGCGGGGAAGAGCTCGTCTTGAGCATCGAGCCACGGATCATCCCGGGGGGGACCCGCACCGCGTATCGGGCGCGAGGCGAGGCGACCGAACGCTTCTTCCGATACGACCCGGCGCAAGGCGTCCGCTGAAGCGCAGGAGCTCCGGCCCCCGCGCCTTCAGCGCGCGAGCGGGTAGGGGACCCCGTCCGGGCGCGGGCAGACCGGCCGCGCGCCGCAGTTCGTGCAGATCGTGTTCTTTCCGCCGATCCCGAGCTCGCGGCGGACCTCGAGGAGCTTTCCCACCTGCTCGGGGGCGAGCTCCCTCACCTGGCCGAGCGTGCGCGCCATCCAGGTGATGCGTGCCGTCTGCTCGACGACCTCGAGCCGCGTGAAGGCCTCCTCGAGGGTCCGGCCGAGCGTGATCGAGCCGTGGCGCTCGAGGAGGATCGCGTCCGAGCAGCGGAGGAGCTCGCGGACCGACTCGGGGAGCTCGTCCGTCCCGGGCGTCCCGTAGGGGGCCGTCGGGATCGTCCCGAGCGTGACGACGACCTCCGGGACCGTGCAGAGGGCGAGCGAGAGGCCCGCGATCGTGAACGCGACCGCCGTCGGGGGATGGGCGTGGACGACCGCGCGCACGTCGGGGCGCTCGCGGTAGGCGCAGAGGTGGAGGGAAAGCTCGCTCGAGGGGCGGCCGGGCCCACGGGGCGTGCCGTCGGGGGCGAGGCGGAGCAGTCTCAAGGGGTCGAGCGTCCCCTTGCCCGCGCCGGTCGGGGTGATGAGGAGGTCGCCGTCGGAGAGGCGCGCGCTCACGTTGCCGTCGGCCGAGGTGACGAAGCCCTTCGCGACCATCCGCGCGCAGATCGAGGCGATCTCGCGGCGGAGACGATCCTCCTCGTCGATCGGGGAGGGAGTCGGCGCGCGAGGGAGGCTCGAGCGCTCCGCGGGGGACGGGGCCGGGGGGGGCGCGGGGAGGAGCTCCCGCGGATCGAAGCGGGGGTTCACCGCGCGGTCGCGTCGTAGACGAGGCGCCGCTCGACCTCGACGAAGTCGACGACGCCGACGACGACGGTCTTCACCGGCGCGAGCGGGTCGCCGAGGAGATCCCGGGCGCTCGATCCCTCGTCGACGACGAGCACCCGGTCGCCGGCGCCGGCTCCCGCCCGGTCGACGCCGACGAGCGCTCTCCCCTTCGGCGTCCCGTCGGGGCGGAGCGGCCGCAGGAGCAGGAGCGTTCGCTCGTCGTAGGCGGGAGGGTGGACGGGCGCGACGACCGTCCCGATCACCTCGGCGAGGATCAAGGGCCAGGCTTCCGGCCGGCCGAGGGGTAGGGCCCCTCGACCTGCTCGACGTGGCCGACGATCGTCGCGTCGACGGGGACGAACCGCTCCGGGAGAGCGAGGGCCGCCTCTCGCCCGTCGACGAGGTGGACGAGGTCGCCCGTCCCCGACTGGGCGACGTCGCAGGCGACGAGCGCGGTGCCGGAGGCCGCGAGCGCCTCGTCGAGCGGCTGCACGAGAAGGAACTTCTCCCCCTCGAGCCCCTCGGCCCGTCGAACGGCGACCACCCGTCCGAGCACCCGCGCGAGGATCATTCCCGCTCCTTGTCCCAGACGATCTCCCCGCCGACGTCCCAAGAGTCGACGATGGCCATGATCGTCGCGTCGGTCGGCCTCCCCTCCGTCGCCTTCGTCTGGCGGGCGGAGGAGCCGGTCGCGACGAGGACCATCTCGCGCAGCCCCGCGCCGACCGCGTCGACGGCGACCGTGTAGCCGTCGAGGGGCTTCCCCCTCGCGTCGCAGAGCTGGACGACGAGGAGCTTCAGGCCCGTCATCTTCTCCTCCTTCTGCGTCGCGACGACGGTGCCGATCACGCGCCCGATCTGCATGTCAGTCGAGGTAGGTCGTGAGAGGGGCCTGCGGGACGATCTCTCGGTAGAGGCGCGTGCGGAGCTGCTCGCGCAGCCGCTCGAGGAGGGCCGCCTCGCCGGGGGGGAGGACCTTCTCGCGAACGAGGAGGAGGGCGACGCCGGCCCCCAGCCGGATGGGCCCCTCGACCTTCCCAAGTTCGGCGCGAAACCCCGCCTCGAGGAGCGCCGGGTCGAGATTCGAGTCCCCGCGGTGCAGGACGCCGAGGTCCCCTCCCGAATCCTTCGAGGCGTCGTCCTCCGAGCGCATCCGCGCCGTCTCGGCGAACGCGGCGGGGTCGGCGCACCGGGCGGCGAGCAGGCGCAGCTCGGCCTCTCCCTGCTCGAAGGTGCGGACGACGTCTCCGGACGGCTTCTCCGCAGTGCGGAGGAAGAGGTAGGAGATCCTCCGCCCCTCCCCGTCGGCCTCGAGCCGGCCCCGCTCTCGTCCGAACTGCTCGGCGAGGCGCTCGGGAGGGAAGGCCCGGTCGACGAGCCGGTCGAGGAGGACGGCGATCCTCGTGCGGGGGTCCCGCCGGACCGCCTCGAGGGAGCTCCCCGTCGCGCGGAGCAGGTCCTCCAGGGAGGCGCCCATGTACTTCGGGTCCTCGGTGACCCGTGCGCGGCGCCTCCCGATCTCCGCCTCGAAGTCCTCCGGGCGGGGAACGATCGCCTGGGCGCGCGCGCGCTCCTCGACGAGGCGGGCGCCGATCGCCTCCAGGAGGAACTCCTTCAGGCGCTCGGGGGGGAGGAGGTGGCGGATGTTCCTTCCCCATTCCTCCCCGTCGACGGGCGCCCCCGCGACGGTGGCGGCCCCCCCGGCTGCGGGACCCGGGCGACGCGTCTCGATCTTCTCGAGGCGGGCGTCGAGCCACTTCGTGAGATCCTCCTGCGCGAGGGGGGTCCCTTCGGGGAGGCCCCGATCCGCGCGGACGACCGACTCGTGGAGGAGCGTCAGCCGGAGGAGCTCGTCGAACGCCTCGGACTCGATCCCCTGCTCGCGGAGGTGGCTCTCGATCCCCCGGTCGCCGCTCGCCCCGAGCTGGCGCTCGAGCTCGGCGCGCCGGATCCGGACGGTCTCCGGGGAGACGGAGAGCCCCCGGCGATGCGCTTCCTCCGTGACGATGCGGCACCGGGCGACCTGGAGGAGTGCCGCCTTTCCCTCCTCCCGGTCCGCGAAGCGCTCGACGAGGTAGGCGTGGAACTGGGCGAAGGTGAGGACCCGGTCGCCGAGGCGCGCGGCAATCCCGGCGGGAAGCCTTTCCCCTCCCCCCCGCTCCCCAGGCGGAACGCCCCCGGGGAGGAGGAGGAGCGCGAGCGCCCCGCTCCGGAGTCCGGCCACGGGGCGGGATTATCCGGGCGCCCCGCCTTCGGGGAAGGAGGGGCCCGCGCCGGCGAAGGCCTGAAGCGCCCGCTCCGCCGCGTCGAAAAGGGGAGCGCCGGACCTTAGACTGACGGGCTCCTCCGATCGCCACCCCGCAAGAAAACCCGTGGCTCCCCGCCCGGCGGACGTCGACCTCCTCGCCGCGCTCGTCCACCGCGGACATGTGACGCGCGAGGAGGCGGAGCGCTGCCTCGCGCGGCTTCGGGGGGGCGTGGCGTCGCTCGACGAGCTACTCGTCGCGGAGGGTTGGTTCGCCCCGGAGGAAGTCGCTCGCCTCCGCCGGACGCGGGGAGGAGGGCTGCCGGAGATCCCGGGGTACGCCCTCGAGGAGCGGATCGGCGTGGGGGGGACGTCCGAGGTCTTCCGCGCGAAGGAGAAGCCCGCGGGCCGGGCGGTCGCGCTCAAGGTCCTCCACCCGCACCTTGCCGAGAACACCCCCGCCCGGAACCGGTTCGTCCGGGAGGCCCGCCTCCTCCTCGAGCTCGAGCACGAAAACGTCGTCAAGGGCTTTCGCGTCGCTCGCGCCCGCGTCCCGACCCCCCGCGTCGCGGCCCTGGCCGGCGCGCCCACGACCCAGGACCTCTACTTCTTCGCGATGGAGCTCATCCCGGGGCCGACGGCCCTCGAGCTCCTCGAGAAGCGGGGTCCGCTCCCCGAGGAGGACGCGCTCTTCGTCGTGCTCCAGGTCGCGCGCGCCCTCGAGTACCTCCGCGGGAAGGGGATCGTGCACCGCGACGTCAAGCCGGGCAACGTCCTCGTCGCCCCGGGCAACCGCGTCAAGCTGATCGACCTCGGCTTCGCGAGCCGCCCGGACGCGCCGGCCGGCGACGTCCGCCGCGGCTCGACATCGGGGACGGTCTCCTACCTCTCCCCCGAGCAGGCGCGGGGCGAGGACGCCCTCGACGTCCGGAGCGACATCTACTCCCTCGGCGTGACCCTCCACCACCTCGTCGTCGGCTCGCTCCCGTTCACGGGGGCGGACGACGAGGAGGTCATGCGCAAGCAGGTGCGGGAGGCCCTCTCGTCCGCGGCTCTCAAGGGGAGGCGGATCTCCCCCCACGTCCACTACTTCATCGAGAAGATGATGGCGAAGGAGCGGGAGATCCGCTACCAGTCCCCCGCGGACCTGATCGCCGACATCGAGGTCCAGATCGCCGGGCGCAAGTCCCTCGACTTCGAGACGGCGAAGGGGGACGGCGGGGTGCGGCCCGCCGGGGACCTCCTCGGACCCGACTCCGGGAGCGGCCGGCCCGGCTCTCCGCGGGCGCGGGGGACGGGTCCGGGGAGGGCGAGTTGACCGAGGCCCCCCTTCCGGAGGTCCGCGGTCGGGAGGAGGCCTTCGCGGCGCTCCGCGCGCTCTACGAGCGGCTCGGGGAAGCGATCGCGCGGCTCGGCCCGGTTTGCCGGACCCGCGGCCTCTGCTGTCGTTTCGAGGAGGCGGGGCACGAGCTCTTCGCGACGGACCTCGAGGTCGATTACGCCGCCGCCCTTCACCCCGAGGCCCCGCCGCCCGAGGCCCCGGGACGCTGCCCCCATCACCGCGCCGGACTCTGCACCGCTCGGGAGGGGAGGCCCCTCGGGTGCCGCGTCTACTTCTGCGATCCGGCCTACGCCCCGCAGATGCCCGACCTCCACGAGAGCGCCTACGCCGAGATCCGCGCGATCGCCGCGCGGGCCGGCTACGCGCATCGCTACCGCCGTTTCCCCGAAGCGCTCGCGGAGCGGTGGGGGATCGGGGAGCCGTGATCCTCGCGTTCCTCCTCGCCCTCCTCCCGCAGGAGGACGCGGTCGAGTGGAACCGCAAGGGGATCGACCATCTCGAGAAGGAGGAGCTGGGGGCCGCCGTGGAGGCCTTCGAGAAGGCTCGGGCGCTCCGCCCGGAGGACGCGACGATCCGGAAGAACCTCGCCGTCGCGAAGTTCAAGATCGGGGAGAAGGCGCGCGAGGCGAAGGAGGTCGAGAAGGCCGCCGCGGCGTTCCGCGCCGCGGCCGACCTCGATCCGGACTTCCCGCGCTTCCGCGTGCACCTCGCCTCGGCCGAGCGCGCGGCGGGGCGCGGAGAGTCGGCGCGGCAGATCCTCGAGGACACGGTCAAGAAGTTCCCCAAGGAGGGTTCCGCCTTCGAGCTCCTCGGGGACCTCGATCTCGAGGAGGGCCGACTCGAGGAGGCGGTCGCCGCCCTCGAGAAGGCTCTCGCCCTCGATCCCGACCGGCCGCGCCTGCGCCAGGCGCTCGAGCGGGCCAAGCGCGACGTCGAGCTGGAGGCCGGGTACGCGCGCGAGGGCTCGGGGCACTTCGACTTCCGATACGACGTCGGGCGCGCCGACCTCGCGCGCGGGGCGGGGATCCTCGGGGAGATGCTCGATCGGGCCTGGGAGGACGTCGCCCTGGAGCTGGGCGAGTGGCCGAAGGAGCGTTTCCAGGTCGTGCTCTACGCGGGGAACGCCTTCCGCGAGGTGACGGGGACGGGGGAGTGGGTGGGCGGCCTCTTCGACGGCCGGATCCGGGTCCCGATCGGTTCCCTCTTCTCGCAGCGGGAGGCGCTGCCGCCCGTCCTCCGGCACGAGGTGACGCACGCGTTCCTCCACCGGATGGCCCCGGGTCTCCCGACCTGGGCCGGCGAGGGCCTGGCGCAGCGGCTCGAGGGGCGCGACGCGAGGATGGCGGACGGGGCCGTCCGCGCCGCCCGCGACCGGCTGCTCGGCGCGGCCGAGCTGCGCGGGTCGTTTCTCGAGCTGAAGGAACCGACGCGGATCCGCCTCGCCTACGCGATGAGCCTCTCCTTCACGGACTGGCTCTACCGCACGCGAGGGCGGGAGGCGTTCCTGCGCTACGTCCGCGGAATCCGAGAATCGGGGGAGGAGAAGGCCTCCGCCGACGCGTTCGGGTTCTCGTTCGTCGAAGCCCTGGCGCTCTGGCGCGAGGAGCTCGGGATCTAGCAGGCCGCGGAAGGAGGAGGGAGGCCCGAGGCGCCTCATTTCCCTCGGGCGATCTCGCCTCCGTCCGAGGGCCGGGGTCCCTCCGCCCGGACGACCCATGTGGGTCCTCTCCCCGTAACCGCCGGGGGTCTGTCGAGCGATCTCGCCGGGCCCGCGAGGTTCACGAACCTCGAGGTCACGACCGCGACGAATCTCTAACGGGCGCGAGCGGCGATCGGGCCGGCCCACCCCTCGGGCTCGAGCGGCCGCTCGAACCGGACCGCGACGGCGCGCAGGCCATCCGGCCCCTCGGCGACGCGGACCACCCGCGCGGTCCCTCCGAAGGCGACGACGTGCCTCGGGAGGACGGCGACGAAGGGTCCGACGCCGCGGATGCGCACGCCCACCCCCGTCCCGGGGACCAGGCCGTCGGACCGGGTGAGGAAGAGGAGGCCGCTCGCGCTCACGTTCGCCGTCCGGGCCGTCTCGTAGGCGCTCCCGGTCCGGAGGATGTCGACGGGGACGAGGAGACGCAGCCGGGGGCTGGTTCGCCGCTCGTGGGGGACAGGAAGAGCGGAGGTCACGCGGGGAATACGGGCAAGCCCCGTACCGTGCGAGGGGGGTGGGGCGGGCTCCCGGGCAACCACCCGGAGGGAGTCCGTCGCGGGGTCGAATCGCGTCGAGTTTTCTGAACGCCCGCGCCTTCCATGTAACCGAATCGAATCGCTGCGTCAGTAGGGG
This sequence comes from Planctomycetota bacterium, assembly GCA_035695825.1. Lineage (GTDB taxonomy): Bacteria > Planctomycetota > UBA1135 > UBA1135 > JAKEFM01 > JAKEFM01. Next base: position 47,641 of record DASRRH010000031.1, read on the forward strand.
GGGCAAGCGCGGAGGAGGCCGGCGGGGGATGGACGCGTTGCAGGAGAGGTTCTGGACCTTCGGCGAGGAAGCCTGCACGGACGCCGAGCTCGTCGACCTCGTCCTCGGGACGAAGGCCGAGAACGGGGGAGGCGCCCGCGGGGAGGAGGTCGTCGCCTCCTTCGGCGGGTTGCGGGCCCTCGCGCGCGCCCGGGCGGCGGAGCTGCGGACCTCCGGGGGGGTCGGGGAGCGCCAGGCGACGTCGCTCGCGGCGGCCTTCGCGCTCGGCCGGCGCGCCGCGCGGGCGGAGTGGTCCCGGGCCGACCCGGTGCGGTGCGGGCGCGAGGTGTTCGAGTTCTTCCGGCCGCGGCTGCGCGGGCTGCGCAAGGAGACCTTCTACGCCCTCCTCCTCGACGGGAAGAACCGGCTGCTCCGCGAGGAGCGGGTCTCCGAGGGGACGCTCACCTCCTCCCTCGTCCACCCGCGCGAGGTCTTCGCCCCGGCGGTCCGGGAGTCAGCGGCCTCCCTGATCGTCGTCCACAATCACCCGAGCGGCGACCCGACCCCCAGCCCCGAGGACCGCGAGGTCACGCGGCGGCTCCGCGCGGCGGGGGAGATCGTCGGGATCCGGGTCCTCGACCACGTCGTCGTGGGGGAGGAGGCGTACGTCTCCTTCCTCGAGAAGGGGTGGCTCTGAACGCGGAGGGAGCGGGCCCGGACGGCTACCGCTCGGAGCGCCGGCGCTCCTCGGCGAGCTCCCTCTCGGCGCGGAGCCAGTCCTCCAGGTCCGACCCATGTCCGCCCCCCCGCGAGAGGAAGATCTCGTAGGCGCGGCGAGCGATCGCCGCGTGGGACGGGCCGGAATCCGCGGTCGACGTCGCCTTGCCGGCTCCCAGACGCGAGGTCCTCGGAGGCTCGGGGCCGACGATCGTTGCCGCCGGCCTCTGTCCGAGGAACTTCCCCCGATCCGGATCTCCGCTGCTCTTCATCGCGTCACCTCTCGTTCCCATGGGGACCGCCGGGCCTGCGGCTCGCCGGTCCCGCCTCGGTGGAATCGAAACGGCTCTCGGGCCGATCGGGGAGGGAGCATACAGGATCGGGACGACCCGGCGGGCCCTCTTTGACGCGCTCCGGGGCGAGGGCTATCGTGCTTCGCTTCGCCGCAGCCGGGCGTAACTTGGCGCCTCGCCCCGCCTAGACAGCCCCCGGGAATCCCCCCGGTCGCTTCTTCACCCCACCCGCCGCATGCCCGAACGCTTCGCTCTCGAGGTCCTCGAGGCCGGAGGTGTCGAGGAGCGGACCGTTCCGCTCGAGGGAGCGCGCGCGACGATCGGCCGGAAGCCCGGCAACGCGATCGTCCTCGCGGACACGCACGTCTCGGGAGTGCACGCGGAGGTCGTCGAGGAGGGGGGGCGCTGCGTCCTCCGCGACCTCGGGAGCACCAACGGGACCTTTCTCGAGGGGCGCCGGATCGAGGAGGTGACGCTCTCGCCGGGCGACGAGTTCGTCGTCGGCCAGACGCGGCTCCGTCTCCTCGACCGGGAAGCGGAGCCCGCGCCCCGGCGGGTCGAGGCCCCGGCGCCCGCGCGCCGCTCCCTCGCCTTGCCGCTCGCGCTCCTCCTCGTCGTCGCCGGAGCGGGGGCCGCCTACCTCCAGTTCGGGCGCCGCGGCGCCGCGGAAGGAGCGACCGCGGTCGCCGAGGTCCCGGGGAATCTGCTGCGGGCGGCGTCGTTCGAGCCGCTCGAAGGGGAGGAGCCCGGGAGGTACTGGACCTCCGGGGAAGGGGGGGCACGGTTCGCGATCGGAGGGGAGGGGAGACGCTCGGGCGTCGCGGGGGCCTCCGCCTCGTTCGCGGGCCCGGGGGTCGCGCGCCTCGAGTACGCGGAGGAAGTCGCCGTCGAGGAGGGGCGTGGCTACGTGCTCGCGGCCCACGCGCGCGGGGAGGGTCCCTCCCTCGCCCTGCGGGCGCTCTTCACCTCTTCGCAGAACCCGGAGCTCGTCTCGGTCCGCGGGGGTGACTTCGTCGGCGGGGGGCGGGAGTTCGCCCGCGTCGAGGCGCGCGTCGTCCCGCCGCCGGGAGCGGACCGGGCGCGCCTCTTCGTCGTCGCCGTCGGCGCGCGCGGGAGCCTCGCCCTCGACGACCTCGAGATGCGGGCGGCGGAACCGGCGCGGTCGCAGGTCCTCTCCGTCCGCGAGGTCGAGTGCGCCTTCGACCTCCTCGACGCCTCCCTGAAGCGCATCCGCGAGCCCTGGCTGCGGCGGCTCGGCGTGTCGTTCGCGGCGGGCGGGGCGAAGTACGACGGAGCGTCGGTCCTCTCCCCCTCGTCGGGGGAAGTCCTCCTCCCCTCGGGCCCGGCGGGGAGGCTGACGGCGTCCCCCGAGGCCGCGAAGGAGGGGATCCGGATCCGGTACGCGTTCGAGCCCGCGGGGGGGGGCGCGCAGCCGGCCGTCGCGTTCGAGGTCCATCCCGAGTATCTCGCGCAGAACGGCGTCGCGCTCCTCGGCCCCGCCGGCGCCCCGGAGTACGCGGGCGATTTCCGGGAGGAGGGGGTCGCCGGGCTCGTGCTCGGAGAGGGATCGAGCCGCCTGCGCGTCGGTTTCGACGCCCCGCTCCCCGTCGTCGGGAGGCTGCGCTCGGGGGGCTTCCTCGAAGTCGAGGCTCCCTTCGCGAAGGCGGTGGAAGTCACGCTCCAGGTCTCCTTCGAGGAGGAGCGCCGGCGCGCGCGCGACCTCGTGCGCGAGGCCGATGCGGAGGCGACGGCGCGGCCCGCCGACGCGATCGCGAAGTACGGCGAGGTCGTCTCCCTGTTCCCCTTCGAGAAGGAGAGCCTGGGGCGCGCCCGCGAGGAGCGCGCGCGCCTCCTGCGGGAGGGGCTCGAGAAGGTCGCGGCGGTCCAGACGGAGGCGGACGAGGCTCGCTTCTTCCGGATCCGCGCGGCCTTCCGCGCCGCGAAGGAGGCGGCCACGAGGCTCGCCGCCTCCTACCGGGGGACCGAGCCAGGCGAGCGGGCCCAGAGCCTCCTCGGCCAGATCGAGGAGGACGCGCGGGCGGCCGAGGAGGCGCTCGCGAGCCGCGACCGGCAGCGGCGCGCGCGCGTCGTCGAGGAGCTCGAGAAGGTCGGCTGGAAGAAGCTCGCGGGGCTCTTCCGGTGATCGGGATCGGCGTCGACGCCGGCACGAAGGCCGTCCGGATCGTCGAGGTCCGGGGGAAGGCGGGGGTCTTCCGCGTCACCCGCTTCCTCGAGCGCCCGCGGAAGGCCGGAGCCTCGGCGGGGGAGACGCTCCGCGAGGCGGCCGAGGAAGGGAAGCTCCGGGGGAAGGGGGCCCGGGTCGGCCTCACGGGGCGCGACGTGATCTACCGCTACCTCCAGGTCCCCCCGGTCCCGGAGTGGCAGCTGCGCAACCTGATGAAGATCGAGGTCGGTTCCCTCGCCGCGCAGCCGGGAGGGGAGGTGGCGGCCGACTTCAACCTCCTCCCGGTGCCGCGGGGGCTCGGCGGGGAGGACACGGTCCTCCTCGCGGTCGCGCGCTCCGCCGCGCTCGAGGAGCTGCTCGGCGCCCTCGGGAAGAGCCCTCTCAAGCTCGGCTCCTTCGCCCCGAACGCCCTCGCGCTCTACGCGGCCTATCTCCACGGCGGGGACCCGAAGGGGTGGACGCTCCTCGCGAACCTCGGCGACGAGAACACGGACGTCGCCCTCGCGAACGGCACGGACCTCGCCTTCGCCCGCAATCTCGCGGGGGGGGGCAAGGCCTTCACGGATGCGATCGCGCAGCGCTTCAACGTCTCCGCGGAGAGGGCCGAGCGCCTGAAGGTCGAGCTCGGGAACGTCGACCCGGGCGCGAAGGACCGCTACGCGTCGAGCCAGGAGGAGAAAGTGAGCCACGCCGCGCTCTCGGCGGCGGGCCAGGTCCACGCCCTCCTCCAGTCCGTGCCGATGCTCGCGCGGACGCAGGCCAAGGTCGCGGAGGCGAAGATCGAGCGCGTCCTCCTCTCGGGCGGAGGGGGGAGGCTCCGCGGGCTCTCCGAGTACCTCGCCGCCTCGCTCGGCGTCCCGGTCGCGCCCTTCGACCCCTTCGGGGCCCTCGACGTCTCGGGCCTCCCGGCCGGGGAGGACGCCGCGCTCGAGGCGAGCGGGCCCGCTGCCGCGTGCGCCCTCGGACTCGCCCTCCTCGGCGCGGACCCGACGGCCTACTCCCTCGAGATCCTCCCCGAGTCGGTCCGCCGCCGCCGGGCGTTCGCGCGAGGGGGAGCCTTCGCGATCGCCTCCGGCGTCCTCGCGGGGGCGTTCCTCGTCGGCGACTTCGCCCTCACCTGGAAGGACGCCTCGAAGTACGAGGGGAACGCGAAGGTCCTCGTCGCGCAGGGGAAGGCGCGCGAGAAGGCGAACGCGGACGCGGAGGCGGTCCTCGCCGAGACGGAGGCCCTCGGGAAGAAGGGTCGGATCCTCGAGGAGCGCGCGCAGGCGGGCGCGGGGCTGGTGCGGGCCCACGCCCTCCTCCAGCGCCACCTCCCCGCCGACCTCTGGGTCACGCGGGTCGCCCTCGATCGCAAGGCCGAGGCGGGCCTGAAGACGGGGGAGGACCCTCGTCCGATCGTCCTCGTCGAGGGGCAGGGGCGCGAGGGGGCCTCCGGGATCGAGGGGACGTTCGGCCAGTTCGCGGAGGCGCTCGGGGCGGAGAAGGTGTCGGTCGTGACGCGCGGCGCCGGCCGCGTCAAAGGAGCGTTCCAGTTCTCCGTCGAGCTCAACCTCTTCCCGGAGGGGGAGTGACTTGGACCCGACCGCCTTCCTCCAGCAGAACCGGAAGTTCCTGATCGGAGTCTCGCTCGGAGCCGTCGTCTTCCTCGTCGGCCGCACGGTGACGGCGCGGACGGTGGGGGACTCCCTCGACGCCGCGCTCCTCGACATCCGCCGGGAGGGGCGAAAGCTCCGGGAGCAGCGCTACGGCCCCAAGGAACTGAAGAAGGCGCGCGAGGTGCGCGACGGCCTCGCGGCGGGCTTCGAGGCGCTCCGCGCCCGCGTCGAGTTCGTGCCGAACCCGCGCTTCGTCCTCCCCGAGGGGGCCTCCTCTCCGTCGGTCTTCTACCTCGAGGCGACCGCGAAGGCGAAGGAGGAGCTTCGGGCGAAGTCGGCGCGGGCCGACGTCGAGATCGACGAACGACTCGGCCTCCCCCCCCTCTCCCCTCCGACGAAGGAAGAGATCCGGCGGACGCTGCGCGCGCTCGACCTCGCCCACCGGCTCGTCGACAAGGCGATCGACGCGCGCGTGCGCCGGATCGAGGAGATCCGCCCCGCCGAGGCGCGCGGCCGGCGCAAGAGCGGGGAAAAGGGAGGGGGAGGGTTCCTCGACGAGGTCCGGATCTCCCTCAAGGTCTCGGGGCCGCCGCCGTCCGTGGCGCGGTTCCTCGAGGACACGCAGCGCGGGGAGAGGATCGTCCCTCTGGGTGCGTCCGCCGCGCTCGTCCGCTCGGCGGAGCGGGAGGGGGAGGTCGTCGCGACGCTCGAGTTCGCGGCGATCGAGGTCCACCCGGAGCGGGAGCCCTAGGAGGCCCTCGGGAACCCGCCGTCGATGAAACTGACCCGGGAGCAGGGACTCTTCCTCGTCGTGCTCGTCCTCGTCGCGTTCCTCGGCCGCGGCTGGTTCGGCGACCGGGGATCCGAGCGCGCGGGGTCGCCGAAGGGGCGCGACCTCCCCCCGCTCCGGACCCTCGACCCGGCGAGGTCCGCCGTCGGGAAGGAGGGGTACGTCCCGGAGGGGAGGTCTCCCTTCGCGCAGCCCCGCGACACGCGGCCGCTGCCGCCGCTTCCGCTCGAGCCCCCCCCGCTCGACCCCCTCCCCATCCTCGTCCCGCCGGGCTTTCCCCACGCGGCGGTCAAGCGGTTCGGCGACTTCTATCGGATCCCCTACGCTCCGCTCTCCCTCCCTCCCGAGGACGGCGCCGGCGGGCAAGCGGGCGAAGCCTCCCCCGCGACGGCCCCTCTCCCCGCCGAGCCGGAGGACCGCGCCTCGCGCGTGGAGGCGTGGAAGAGGCAGTACGACTGGCACCGCGTGGCCCTCGGCTACGAGTTCGGCCACATCCTGAACCCCGACCGGTTCCGGCTGCGGGACTCCGCGCGCGCGGCGGAGCCGCTCCGCTTCGTGCCGGTCGACCCCGCGAAGGGGAAGCCGATCTCCGGGGAGATCCAGGTCCCCCGCGAGCAGAACGGCCAGGCGATCGAGTTCGGGTTCGCGGACACGCTCGCGAACCGGATCGAAGAGCGCTTCGTCACGCTGCGCTACAACTCGGGCAACATCCCCGATCTCCTCGCGTTCGCCGAGTGGTGCCTCGAGAAGGGGGTCGAGGAGCCGAAGGCCTTCGCCCACGCGGAGCAGGTCTACCGGGAGATCGTCAAGCTCGACCCCGGCGACCCCGCGGGGGCGCTCGGGCTCGGCCGCCTCCTCGAGCGGGCGTTCCGCCTCGAGGAGGCGTGGGATCACTACCGGTCCATGGCGGAGGGGCCCTTCAAGCAGCGCGCGGCCCCTCACGCGCGCCTCGGGACTCTCGCGGCCCGCCTCGACCTGCCGGAGCGGGCCGAGGAGGAGTTCCGCGAGGCGTTGCGCCTCGAGCCCACCGTGCCGGAGGCCCACGCGGGCTTCGGGGAGTTCCTCCTCGCGGACGGGCGGGTGGAGGAGGCTCTCCCCGAGTGCGAATCGGCGCTTCGCCTCGAGCCCACGGCCGCGGCGGCGAAGGCGAGGATCCGCTCCCTCCTCGGCCGCGCGCGCCTCGCCGCGGGGGATCCGGCGGGAGCGAGGCGGGCCTTCGAGCAGGCCCTCGAGGCGGTCCCCGGAGATCCCTCCGCGCTCGCCGGGCGCGCGGCATGCTCCTACGCGGTCGGGGACTTCGCCTCGGCGATCGAGGACGCCTCCCGCGGGATCTCCGCGGGGACGGGGACGGTCGACCTCTACCTCGCGCGCGGCCTCGCGCGTCTGCGCCTCGCCTTCGCACGCCCCGCGGGCGAGTCAGGACCCCCCCTGCGGGAGGCGGAGACGGATCTGCGCGCGGCGGGCGCCCTCGATCCCCTGCGGACGGGGGAGGGGGACGCCGCGCTCGCGTTCCTCTTCCAGATGGCGGGACGGAACGAGGAGGCGCTCCAGGCCCTCGAAGAGGCCCTGGAGGAGGACCCGACCGACCCCTACACCCTCTACCTGCGCGGGCGGCTCCTCCGCGAGCGAGGGGAGATCGACGGGGCGAAGGAGTCCCTCGCCGCCGCCCTCGACCACGAGCTCGATTTCCCCGACGCGCTCGCGGAGCGGGGGATGGTCGCGCTCTCGGAGGGGCGCACGGACGACGCCCGCCGCTACCTCGCCCGCGCCGCCTCCCTCGCCCCGAAGGAGCCCTCGTTCCGGCTCCTCCTCGGCACGGCCGCGTTGCTGGCGGGGGAGAACGCCGTCTCGGAGGACCATTTCCGGCAGGTGGTCGCCATCGAGCGCGACTCCGGAGCGGCCCGGAACGGGCTCGGGGTCTGCGCCTACGCGCGGGGGGACACGCCCGCCGCGCTGAAGCAGTTCTCCGAGGTGATCGACCGGTTCAAGAACCGCCCCGACTCCCCCCATGCGCGCTACGCCAAGGAGACCTTCGACCGGATCAGCGACCACTGGAAGAAGGTCGAGTGGGTGGACGACTTCGAGCGGGCGGACCTGCGGAACGGCTGGATCGTCGAGGCCGAGGCGGGGCTCACGATCCGCCCCGTGAACGGGCATGTCTCGTTCGAGGGGAGCGCTTCCCGCGAGGGGGAGGCCCGCGTCTATCGCGAGATCGCCACGCGCGACTTCGTCTCCTTCGAGGCGACGCTCCTCGTGGGGACGGAGGACCAGTCCGCCGCCTGCGGGATCTTCCTCTCCTCGGAGTCCTCCGGAGGGGGGGGAAAGGTGGGGGTCAACTTCCGGGCCGACGTCGCGCGAACCCGGGATGGGGAGGTCCTCTGCCGTCTCACCACGAATCCCCGCGAACGAGCGGAGCCGATCCCGGCCCCCCCCGGCGTCACCTGGAAGAAGGGCTCCCCCGTCCGGCTCTCGATCGAGCGCGCGGGGACCTCCGACGACCCCAGGCTCCGGATCACCGTCGACGGCGAGCCGATCTTCGACAAGCCCGTCCGCGAGTTCCGCGGCGTCTCCGGCTACTACCGGATCGGCGTCTTCGTCCAGATGGAAGGGGCCGGTCGGGGAGCGGACGTCTCCTTCGACTCCGTCCGGCTCGTCTACCGGCAGGGGTGACGCGATGGGCTCCCGCCGCGGCTTCACGCTGATCGAGATCCTCCTCGTCCTCGCGATCCTCTCCCTCCTCCTCGTGATGCTCCTCCCCCGATTCGGGGAGTTCCTGAGCCGCGGAAAGGTCCAGGAGACGCGCGCCCTCGCCCAGCAGCTCGCGGGGATGATCGACGCCTACAACAACGAGAGCGGCGACTTCCCCTCCTGCTCCTACAAGGGTCTCCCGGCGCAGCCCCCGAACGACCTGAACACGGGGACGGAGAGCCTCGTCGCCTTCCTCGCTTCGCCGACCTACGACGGGCCGAAGCCGGTCGAACGGATGCTCCTCAACTCCGACGAGGACCGCTTCCCGCGCAAGGTCACGGAGTACGCGGTCGACGACGCCTTCGAGGTGCACGACGCCTGGGGGAACCCCTTCGCCTACTTCCACAGCGCGGAGTACGACCGCAAGCAGACCTACCGCTGCGAGGGGGAGGCCGGACCGGGGGGCGACCAGGACGTCGATGCGCGGCGCAGCAAGAAGACCGGTAACTTTCTCCGGCCGCAGGACTTTCAATTGATCTCGGCAGGTCGCGATGGCGAGTTTGGCACCCCCGACGACGTCGTGTTCGGCGAAGAGCCCTGACCGCGGGACGACGCTCCTCGAGCTTCTCGTCGTCCTCACGCTCATCGGGGCCCTCCTCGGGATCGGCGTCGGCTTCGCCGCGCGGCTCACCTTTCCCCGGCAGGCCGCCGTCGAGTCCGTGAAGGGGGTCCTCCAGGCCGCCCGCGCCTTCGCCGTGACCCAGGGGAGCCTCGCGCGCGTCGTCGCGAGCCGCGAGGGGCGCTCCATCCAGCGGCTCGGCTTCCGGACGATCGGGGAGTGGCACTTCGAGGGGAGCGGGGCGGAGGGGGCGTTCGGCCTCACCTTCGACCTCCGCTCCGCCCGGGCGGTCGAGGATGGCCGGATCGGCTCCGCTCTCGCCTTCGAGGACGGGGGCTACGCGGAGTGCCCCGTCTCCTCCCTCCCTTCGTGGGAGTCCCGCGACGGCCTCGCCTTCAAGGCCGACGTCCGGTTGGAGCGCGGAGGAGGGATCGTCGCGCGGCGAGGGGAGTCCTGGCGGGTCGAGGTCCGCGCCGACGGCGGGGTCTCCGTCGACGTCGCCCTCGTCTCCCCGACGAAGGGGGAGGGCGCGCGGGGGGAGAGGCTCCGCGTCGACTCGGCTCCCGGCCTCGTGCGGCCCGGGCGCTGGGCGCGCCTCTCCTTCCTCTACGACCGGACCCACCTCCGCCTCTCCGTGGACGGGATCGAGCGCGCGCGGAGCCCCCGGGCGACCGAGCCCCTCTGGCTCGACCGCGCGGCGCTGCGCCTCTCCGACCCGGAGCGGACGCTGCACGGCGCGATCGACGAGGTCTCCGTCGCCGCCCTCGTCGTCGAGGAGCCGCAGTTCCTCCCCGAGGGGGTCGAGTTCGCGGCGGACGCCGACCTCTGGTTCGACGCGGCGGGGAACCTCGACCCCGCGCGGCACGACGGACCGCTCGCGGTCGAGCTCAAGTTCGACCGCGGCGCCTCGCGGCGGATCGAGGTCACCACCTACGGGACGCTCCGATGAGCCGAAGGGAACCGCGCGGCTTCGCCCTGATCATCGTCCTCCTCGTCCTCGCCTCCCTCGTCGCGGTGGCGACCCCCTTCCTCCTCTCCATGCGCGCGGGGGACCGCGTCGCCGTGCACCGGACGGCCCAGGCGCGCGCGCGCCTCGCCGCGCAGGGAGGGATCGAGCACGCGCGCCGCTTCCTCCACGACACCTACCCCTCGCGCGACGCCTCCCCCCTCTCCGACGGCGCCGCGGAGCTCGCGGTCCCGCCGATCCCGAAGGAGGTCCTCGACGCGCGCGACCCGCGCGGGACGATCCTCTCCGTCCGCGCGGAGGACGAGCAGGGGAAGATCCACCTGAACAGCGCCCCCCCCGCGCTCCTCGCCGCTCTCTTCGGCGGGCGCGCCTTCCTCGCGCGGGACGTCAAGGCCGACGACGCCGAGCTCTTCCTCGACGACGCCTCGGGGCTCCCGGAGGAGGGGATCGTCTGGCTCGGGAACGAGCTCGTCCACTACACGGGGAAGGCGGCAGGGAAGCTCACCGGCTGCACCCGCGGGGTCCTCGCGGGCGACGGGCGCTATGCGAAGGCGCGCGACCACGCCTCGGGCGCGCTCGTCCTCGACGACCGCGCGCGCGCGATCGCGCTCCACCGGATCGGCGAGACCTCGGACGGGCGCTGGCACCCGTTCGACTCCCCCTCGGGGGTCGCCGGGCTCGAGGGGGCCTCGCCCGCGGAGCCCTACACCCGGCGCGACTTCGAGCGGATCGCCTCCTTCGTCACCGTCTGGTCCGACCGACTCGGCGCGGGGGACTGGACGGCGCCGGTGCGGATCCACGAGTTCCAGAAGGACGCCGACGAGGTCTACCGCGTCCTCCGCACCGGGAACGCGCACGACTTCCCCGCGGGGGCGACCGTGCGGATCGCCTCGGGGAAGAGCGTCTTCCACGCCCTCGTCCTCGAGTCGAACCCGAGCGACGGGCGCGTCGTCCTCGAGGAAGGGCTCCCGACCGTGCCCGACCCCTTCCGCGCGACGATCTCCGCGCTCGTCCGCCACCCGGTGAACGCGAACAGCGCCTCCCCCGAGGTGCTGCGCCTCTGCCTCGAGGGGCTGCGGCGGCGGGCGGGGGGATCGTCGGAGTCCGTGAGCGCGTCCGAGGCCCGCGCCCTCGCCGACCGGATCGTCGCAGCGCGCGCGGAGCGCCCGATCGCGGGCTTCGAAGACTTCGTGCACCGCGTCCTCGAGCCGGCGGGGGTCGCGGGGGCGATCGCGGAGACCGACGTCGAGACGGTCCTGCGTAACGCCGAGAACGCCAACGACGCCTGGCTTCTCCTCTCGACCGTCCCCTTCACTTTCGCCTCGGGGGACGTCTACGCGATCGAGTCCGCCGCCTCGATCAACGCCCGCTCGGGAGTGGAGCGCGCGCGGCTCTCCGTCCGGGAGATCCGGGCGGTCCGGCCGCAGGAGGAACTCTTCCTCGCCCTCGGCACGCAGGTGGCCTTCGACGACCACCTGCGCCTCTCGCGCGCCGCCCGGCACTGGTGCACGGGGCCCTCGAACACCTCGATGTGGGATTCGAAGCAGAACCCCGCCCATCCCGACGTCCCCCCCTCGCGCGCGATCCCGTTCCTCGGCCTCGCCGGGCTCGAGACCCAAGCCTTCCCCTCGGAGGTGCCGGAGGAGTCCTGGCTCCAGCTCTGGCCCGCGCGGCGCTTCGAGATCGGGCCCTACCTCAATCGGGTCGAGCACTTCGACTACGACCGCGACCCCGAGGGGCGCGACCCGCGGAAGAAGCCGGCCTTGCACCCCGCGGTGGGGAACCCGGTCGCCCTCGCGGATCCGAGGGGCGTCCTCTTCCCCGGCTCGATGGAGGGGTGGTTCAAGTTCGACGGCGCGCCGGCGAACGGCTCGATCCTCCTCGACCTCGGCGCGGACGCGACCGAGAGGAACCGGATCAGCCTCCTCGTCGAGGGGCCCGACCTCGTGCTCCGGGCCTACGACGCCGGGGGGGAGGACTCCTTCACGCCCGACCGCGACGCGGCGGAGGTCCACCTCCCGACGGCCGGGCTCGCGCCGAACACGACCTGGCACCACCTGCTCGCCTCCTTCCGCGGGACGCGGCCGAGCGACCTCCTCCTCCAAGTCGACGGCGTCCGCAGGACCGGGACCGTGACGCACGGCCTCACCCGCCTCGCGAGCCGGATCAGCGCGGAGGACACGGTGATCCCGGTCGAGTCGACGAAGGGCTTCCCCGCCTCCGGCACGTTCGTCGTCCGGATCGGAGGCGACGAGAACGCTCCCGGGACCGGCGAGCTGGCGGAGGTGAGGGTCGACGGGCACACGCTCGCCGCGACGTGGTCGGCGCAGGGGAACGCGACGCAGAACTACGCCGGCGGCCGCGGCGCGCGCGCCTTCCTCCCCGCCTCGGGGGCGGGGATCCCGGCCGCCTACGACCCGGTGGGGTCGACGGCACGGATCCACGAGCGGGGGGAGAAGGTCGAGCTCTGCGGGTACGCCGCGACGCTCGCCTCGAACCTGCCGCTCGGGGGCGCAAGGCTCGCGGAGAAAGTCGGGCGGTTCACCGTCGCCTACGTGAAGACCGCGACTCCGCCGGACACGTTCTCGGGGACGGCCGACGGGGGGAGCCTCACCTGGGGAACGGGGATCTACAAGAACGCTACGCAGTGGGAGCTCGAGCCGGTCGACGCGAGCGAGACCAGCACGTTCATGGACGCGTTCCAGCAGAACGGGGGGTACGCCCTCGTCTTCCAGTTCAAGCACTTCCCGGGGAGCACGAACCCTCGGTTCCTCACGTCGGATCAGCACCCGGTCTTCGCCCCGGAACTCATTCGCTATGGCGGGAAGAGCGGGAAGAAGCTGAACGTGCCGGCGACCGGCCGCGGGAAGGTCGCGGCGCTCTTTCCCGGCCAGAACCAGGGATTCATCGGGACGGCAGGTCAGCAGCACGCCTTCGTGCTCCAGGGTACCGGGTGGTACTTCACAAACTACCCTGCCCCCCCCGCCAATATGTGGTCGGATGCCAAGTGGCGGATCTACGTCGTCCCCCTCTCGATCCCGGGGGACGGCGCCGTCAACGCGTCGGGGACGGCCTACCTCGTTCCTCCCGCGGGCGCGACGGGGACGGCGCGTTCGGAGTACGTCCAGATCTACGATCGGACCAACGAGGCGCTCACGGAGTGGGTGCGCTACGACGAGATCCTGGAGAGCGCGTTCGTCCGGACGCGGCCGACGGGGACGCGCAGTCTCAGGGCGATGATCGACGCCTCCCCCGCGCTCCCTGTGACGAACGTCGTGCCCAACCCTCCGACCCCAGGACAGCCGAACATCCTCGAGGTCTCCGCACTCCTCCCTCCCCCGGCTCCCCCCTCCCCGCCTCCCTCCCAGTCGAGCGCTGCCTACCAGATCGGAACCGACGAGACGGCCTCCGCCGTGAAGGACATGGCGCGCGCGCTCGGGATGCGCGGCGTGCACGGGACCTCCACCCACGCGCAGGCGGCGGGGGCGGACCTCATTCCGGTCTTCCGGACGTCCTTCGGATCGGGTCACCCCGGGCGCCACGACCGCGTCGCCGTCCTCGAGCCGGGCGTCGGAGGGTCGCCGGCGCGCTACACCGTCAACTGGGCCGCGCTGAACGACGAGACCGACGGGACCGTCCTCGTCGCCTTCAAGGAGCAGACGGGAAACCTCTTCGCGATGACGACGAACCTCCAGGGGAACGCCGTCTACGAGAGCCGCAACTACGCGAGGCTCCTGAAGAGCCCTTCGGGGGAGCTCCCGACGACCGCGCTCCGCTTCGCCGCGGGAGGCTCGTTCGACGGGGCGGGAGGGACGTTGAACGGGGTCGTCGACGAGGTCGCCTTCACGACCGCGACGGCCCCCGGCGACCCGTACGACGTTTTCTCGCTCGGCCGCTTCATCCTCGCGAACACGGGCGGACTCGACGAGACCGAGCGCAGCCTTCGGCTGCACACGAGCCAGGTCATCTTCCCCCACGGGGTCTTCACGCTGCCGAACGGCGCCAACCCCCTCGACAAGCTCCCCCTCGACGCGGGCGTCCTCCAGGTGGACGAGGAGCTGATGGTCTACCGGCTCGTCACGCCCGGGTCGGGCGAGGTGACGATCGAGCCGACCTCGACGGGCCGCGCCGCGCTCGCCTCGGAGAAGTCGAGGCACGGCCAGGGGACCTCGGTCGTCTTCCTCGACCACTGGGTCGCCTCGCGGCTCGCGGGAGGCGCCTCCCCCTCCGCGTCGACGCTCTCCCTCGTCGATCCGGCCGGGTTCCCGCCGGAGGGGACGGCGCGCCTCGGGGACGAGCTCGTCCACTGGACGCGCCTGCGGGGAGACAACCTCGAGATGCCCCGGAGGTCGGAGGAGCCCGGCGCCGACGACGAGAAGGGGGGCGGCCTCTTCCGGGGGCGATTCGGGACGACCCCCGCCAACCACCCGGCGAACGAAGTCGTCCTCCTCTGGCCCTTCCGCTTCTGGGACCGCTACCGGCCGATGGCCGACGCCCCGGAGCTTTCCTTCTATCAGGCGGAGGTCCGGGCGGAGGACGCGTTCTACCGGCGGATCTTCTGGGAGGAGGAGATCCCGGCGAGCGGGCTCGACGTCGTCGCCCTCGCGCGCGTCGACGAAGCCGTGCCGTGGGACGCCGATCCGGAGAAGGAGAAGGATCTCCGGCTCTTCAAGGACCCCAAGGAGCAGGGGCTCCCCGTCGAGCTCGGCCGGCGTGGCTCGCGGCTCGAGGTGCGGTTCTTCACGGAGTACCTCCCCGGGGCCTTCGACCCGATCCAGGGGCTCGCGGACGGGTGGAGGTCGGCGCCGCGGATCCGGACGATCGTGCTCGACTACCTCGCCCCCGAGCGCCTACTCCGCCGGGAGGAGACGGACGGATGAGGCGGAGGGCTTTCACGCTGATCGAGCTCCTCCTCGCGATGACGCTCCTCGTCGCGTTCGGGGCGCTCCTCCTGCGCTTCGTCTCGGGGTCGCTCGAGGTCTGGAGGCGCTCCGAGGCGACGCGCGAGCTCGGGGAGAAGTCGACGGCGATCTTCGAGCTCCTCTCCCGGGACCTGCGCGCCCTCCACCCCCTCCGGGTGCACGAGTCGCCGCGGCCGAACCGCGCGCGCTTCCAGGCCGAGCTCGCGGCGGTCGACCGGAACGGAGACCGAGTCCCGGAGACGGTGCTGCGGCGCCTGCGCTTCGTGCGGGCGCTCGAGGCGGCCGAGGAGTGGCGGACGCTCGAGGCGATCGTCGCGCGCGACCCGGGGAGGCCCGGCGCGAGGGCGGAGGCCCTCGCGGAGCTCCCCGGCGACGGCCTGGGGGAAGTGGCCTGGGCCAGCGCGCCCGACCGCTCGAGCGAGGACCCCGCGCTCCTCTCCCTCTACCGCGGGGCGCGTCCCCTCTTCCTCGACCCGGCGGGATCGTTCTTCCGAGACGGCTTCTTCGCGGCGCCCGCGACCCTCGGCGGCGATCTCCGCGAGGTCGCCGCGGGGGTGCTTGAGTTCGCGTTCCTCTTCCCGGTCGCGGGGGCGGGGGCGTGGTCGCAGGTCGACGCCGACCGCCCTCCCCCCTCGGCGAGCCCCTGCTGGGACTCGACGCGCGGGCTCGCGCTCGACCTGCGGGTCCACGCCGCGAACCGTTTCGCGCTCGAGAAGGGGGAGGCCTCCGCGGCCGACCCGAAGGACGACGTCTTCCCCTCGCGCGCCCTGGTCACCCTGGTCCTCGAGCGCTCCGGGCCTGGACGGTTCCCGAAGCTCGTCCAGCCCGTCGGGCCGGCGGACCGCGCCCTCGAAGTCGACGACCCCCGCGGCTTCCCCCGGGTCACCCCCTTCCTCGCGAAGGTCGAAGGGGAGTGGGTCGAGGTGTCGGGGGTCTCCGGCAAGGCGCTCGCGCTCGGGAGGCGAGGGGCGCGGGAGACGCCTCCGAGCGCCCACCTGGCGGGGAGCCTCGTCCACACGGGCCAGACCTTCCGGGCCGAGTTCCCCCTCGAGGCGGGACGGGAGGACGGGGGATGAGGCGCGCCCGCGGGTTCACCCTCCTCGAGATGCTGATCGCGATGGGGATCCTGACGACGGGCCTCGCCTCCGTCCTCGCGCTCTTCTCCTTCGGCGCGGCGATGCTGAGGACCGCCCGTGAGCGGGAGCGGGGCGCGCTCGCCGTCGAGGCGGTCCGGGCGGACCTCGCCGAGCGCCTCTGGACCCTGCGCGAGGACGGGACGATCGAGGATCCCCCTCCCGTCCAGGACCGGCCGGTCCCGAACGACCCCGGGCTCAAGTACTCGGCCGTCCTGCGCGAGAGCCCCGAGCTGCCGGGCGAATTCGGCGCCGAGATCGAGATCGTCTTCCGGGAGAAAGGGCGCGCGCGGCGGGAGGTCTACCGGACGATCCTCCTCCGCGAGGTCCCGTTCGAGGGGCGGATGGCCGCCCGGCGGCGGGGGGGAGGGAGGGACGGATAGGATGGAAGGAGCGGATCGGACATGAAGCGAGCGATCCTGGCCGCCTCGTTCCTCCTCGCGGGGGCCGCCCGCGCGGAGACGCTCCGGCTCCGGGACGGCACCCTCCTCTTCGGGGAGGTCCTCTCCCACGAGGAGACGGGGATGCGCGTCCGCCGCTTCGACAGCGGCGGCGTCGTCGACCTGCGCTGGGACCACCTGGTCCCCGAGGAGGCCGACCGCCTGCGCGAGGCCTTCGGCTACCTCGACCGGGAGGAGGAGGGGTACCGCGTCCTCGCGGACCGGATCCGGATCGCCGACGGGACGGAGGTCGTCGGGATCCTCGTCGACAACCGCCCCGATGTCCTCGTCGTCCGGGTCCGGGAGAACATGGTGAACGTCCCGAAGGCCCGGATCGTTCCCCCGATCGACCGGACCGAGGTCGACGCCCTCGCCGTCTACACGAAGGACCAGCTCTACAACGAGCGGCGGGCGGCCTCGGACCTCTCGAGCGCCGCCGGCCACCTGGAGCTCGCGCGCTTCCTCGCACGGATCCGCGACTTCCGGCGCGCCGCGGAGCACTACCGGAAGGTGAAGGAGCTCGACCCGACGCTCAACCCGGGCGAGGTCGCCGCGAAGATCGCGCGGTGCGAGGAGCGGGCCGGGCGGGAGAAGGAGGAGGAGGGGATCGAGGAGATCAAGATCCTGCGCTCGCGCGGCCGCTTCGGGGAGGCGCTCGAGAGGTGCGAGAAGTTCAAGGCCGCCTTCCCGTCGAGCGTGCTCCTCCCCGACCTCGAGGACCTGAGGAAGCGCATCGTCAAGGGGAGGTCCGACGAGGTGACGAAGACCGTCCTCCTCGGCTGGTACGAGCTCGCGCTGAAGGTCGCCCTCGACAAGGCGGGCGACCGGAAGGTCACCCTCGAGGAAGCGCAGGCCTTCGCGGAGCGCGAGATGTCGAAGGAGATCCTGAAGCGGGACCTCGCGCGCGCGAAGAAGGTCGACGAGGGGGTCGACGAGAACGCGGCGCGCGCGCTCTGGGACGGCCGCGAGGTCGGCAAGCAGCGCTGGCAGCGCGCGCGCTACGACCAGGGGACGTTCGCCCTCGGGAAAGAGAAGGCCCTGAAGGGGATCGAGCAGAAGAAGGAGGCGGAGAGCAAGCCCACGGAGGATCCCCAGAAGAAGGAGCTCGAGAACAAGATCCGCCGGTACCTCAAGGCCCTCCAGAGCTCCACGGGCCCGTCCGCCGGCGCGACCGAGGAAGAGCCGGGCGCCTGGTGGGACCGGGCCCCGAGCGGCGCCCGAGGGCAGTGGCTCCTCGCCTACTACGCCGAGTTCGGAGGGGACATGAAGGAGATCAAGGCGTGGGCCGACGTCTGCCGGACCTGCGGAGGGAAGGGGTACCTCGAGGAGCTCGCCGGCGGCGCCGGCGGGCAGGGAGGGGGACAACAAGGGGGGGGGGGGCGCGGGGGCGCAAAGGGAGGGGGGCAGGCAGGGCAAGGAGGACAGGCCGCGGGAGTCGTCCGGCACCGGTGCCCCGACTGCCACGCGCTTCAGGTCCACAGGTACGTGACGTTCCGTTGAGCCTGGCGCTGGGGGCCGCGCTCCTCGCCGGGGCTCTCCGCGCGCAGGAGTCCGCGCCGGCCTCGCGCGGCGCACGGATCCCCCCCTCGGCGCTCGCCTCGCCCGATCCTCGGGACGAGGCGGTCGCGCGCGTCGAAGACTTCGAGCTCCGCCTCTCCGATCTCGCCCGGGCGATGCTCGCCGAGCGCCCTTCGGAGGCGCGCGACCTCGTTCGGGCGCTCGCCGTGCGCGAGATCGTCCGTCGCGAGGCCGCGCGGCTCGGCGTGAGCGTCCGGAGAGAGGACGTCGAGCGGGGAATCGCGGAGGAGGTCGAGGGGATTCGCCGGCAGGTCGAGCGGGAGGGAGGGACCCTCGCCGATTTCCTGCGGCGGGAGCTCCGGATGACCGAGGCGGCGTGGCGAGAGGCGCTCGAGCGGCGCGCGCTGGCGGACCGATTCCTCGGCCTCGTCGTGCGTTACGCCGGGCTCCTCGAGGAACGAGCAGTCGTCCGGGTCCTCACGACCGCCCGGAAGGAGGAGGCCGAGGCGCTCCTCGCGAAGGTCCGCGAAGGCGCGGACTTCGCCGTGCTCGCCCGGGAGCGCTCGGTCGGGCCCGGCCGAGCCGACGGGGGCAAGCTCCCCCCGTTCGGCCGCGGGTGGGACCATCCGATCGCGAAGGCGGCCTTCGCGCTCAACGCCGGAGACGTGGGGGGACCGGTCGAGGAGCCCGGGGTGAAGGGGACCGTCTTCCACCTCGTCCGCCTCCTCGAGAGGCTCCCCGCCCGGGAGGCGGCGTTCGCGGAGGTCGACGAGGAGGTGGCGGAATCGCTGCGGGCGCGCCCCGTCGAGCGCTTCGAGTACGAGCGGTGGGTCGAGGCCGCCTCCCGCCGCTGGAAGGTCGAGTTCCCCCCCTCCGGGGGCGCTTGATCCCGCCCCCGGGGCCCCGTAAAAGGCCCCCCCCTCCGCGGGTCCCCATGGCCGAACGCGAGCGAGAGCCCTCCCACCCCGACGGGATCGACGGGGAGGCCCTCCCCCTCCCGGGAGAGGCGCTCCCGGTGGTCGAGGTCGTGCCGGGGGGAGAGTCTCTCGTCGCGGCCGCGAGCACGCCCGAGGAGCGCGACGGTCCCCCCGGGCGTCCGGCCGAGGAGGGAGAGGGATCCCCCCCCCCTCTGGAGGGGGAGGAGCTCGCCCGCGCGGCCCTCGCCCTCGTCTTTGCCTCGCCCGATCCGGTCCCTCCCCGGCGTCTCGCCGCCGCCCTCGGAGCGGACGGGGCGGCGCTCCGCGGGGCGCTCGATCTTGCGCGGCGCCGGCTCGCGGAGGGCGCGTTCCCCTTCGAGCTGTCGGAGGTGGGGGGGGGGTGGAGGCTCCTCACGGACGCGCGCTACGAGCCCTGGATCGCGCGGCTCCAGGGCCTCCGGAAGTCCGAGAAGCTCTCCGCGGCGGCCGTCGAGACCCTCGCGATCGTCGCGTACCGCCAGCCCGTGACGAAGGCGGAGATCGAGGCGGTGCGCGGCGTCCAGGTCGCCCCGATCCTCCGGACCCTGCTCGAGCGGCGGTTCGCGCGCGTGGTCGGCCGGGCGCCCGTCCCGGGCCGGCCGCTCCAGTACGGGACGACGAAGGAGTTCCTCGACCGCTTCGGCCTGCGCGCCATCGAGGAGCTCCCGAGGCCCGAGGAGCTCACCCGCGTCTAGGAGGCCCGCGCGCGCGTCGCTTGTGACGCCTCCGGGACCCCGATAGACTCCGCCGTCTCGCCCCTCCCGTCTCCGGGGATCCTCTCCCGCGATGGCCCTCGAGGTCCTCCGCCGCTATCAGCGCCCGATCCTGATCGGGGTCACCGTCTTCGTCCTCCTGACCTTCAGCATCACGGGGACGATGTTGCTCGCCTTCCACAAGGCGGAGGACCTGGGGATCGCGAGCTTCCGCCTCCCCTCCGGGAAGACCTTCGTCGTCGACCGGCCGACCTACCAGGACTACGCCTACGGTTGCGAGCTCACCCTCGGGCTCCTCCCGTTCGTCCGGACCCGGCTCGTCGAGGCGGACGTCTACCGGTTCCTCCTCCTCCACCGGCTCGCCCTCGAGTCGGGACTCGACGTCTCGAAGGAGAGCATCGCCGAGTACCTCCGGGCGGGGATGGGGTTCTACTTCCGGACGCGGGACGAATACGACCGGTTCCTGCGGCGCTACCGGATCCGGGCGCCGGTCTACGAGGAGTACGTGCGCCGCTTCCTCGTCGTCGACCGCTACCTCTCCTTCGCGGGGAGCGCCTACGCGATCCCCGGCCCGGAGGACGTCGAGGCGGCGTGGAGGAAGGAGCACGCGCGGTTCACGCTCGAGGTGGTCTCCTTCTCCTCCGACGCGCAGGCGGAGGAAAGCAAGCGCCTCCTCGCGAGCGACGCCGACCTCGAGGCCTGGCGGGACGCCCTCCCCCCGGACCGCAAGAAGCGCTACGAGCGGGACGCGCGGACGTCCTTCGAGGGGGCGGCCGCCGCCAAGGCCGACCTCGCGAAGCCTCACCCCGGCCCCCTCGCGGATGCCCTCGCCGGGATCGCGTTCGCGGAGGAGGAGATCGTCCAGCGCTACGATGCGACCAAGCGCGCGCGCTACCGGAAGCCCGCCCCGTCTCCGGCCTCGGAGCCCGCCTCGACGCAGCCCGCCTCCGCGCCCGCCGAGGAGTTCCTGCCGATCGAGGAGGTGCGGGATCGGGTGCTCGCCGAGTTGCGGGCCGCGAAGCTCTTCGAGAAGGTCGCGCGGGAGGCGGGGTCCGAGGGCGCGGCGCCGTTCGCGGAGGTGGCGAGGAAGTTCGGACTCGAGACCTTGGTCCAGTCCTCCGTCACCCCGAAGGAGCTCGAGGCCCTCCCGCGGTTCTCGGATCCCGTCGCGAGGATCTCGATCCAGACCGGACCGGTCGGCCAGGTCCTCCCCGGCCCCTTCTTTTCCGAGGAGTCGGCCTACATGGTCCGGATCGTCGGGCGGGAGGAGGCGGGGCAGCCCCGCGTTTCGGAGATCCGCGACCGGCTCCTCGAGGACTGGAGGAAGGCGAAGGCCCTGGAGGCGGCGGAGAAGGCGGCGAAGGCGTTCAAGGAGTCGGTCGAGGGACGGAAGGAGCCCGACGCGTTCGCGCTCGAGGCCGCCGCCAAGGGGCTCCCCCCCGCGCGCATCGGTCCCGTCCCGCTCTACGCCCGCCGCCTCCCCGAGTACGCCAAGCTCCCGGAGGGGGCGCAGAAGTTCCTCGAAGGGGCGCCCCACCTCTACGCCGAGGTCGAAACGGGGAAGCTCGCCGGCCCGTTCCGCCAGGACCTCGGGGAGGACAAGGGGACGTTCCACGTGGTCCGCGTCGCGGAGCGGACGGAGCCCGACCCCTCGGGGATGCGCGCCTTCGAGTACCGGAGCGCCTGGGAGTCGGCCCGGAGGGACCGGGTCGAGGAGTTCTACGAGAAGGTCGCGAGCTTCGACGCGCTCAAGGAGAAGTTCGCCTTCCAGTTCTCGCGGGAGAGTCCGCGGCCCGGGACGTAGCTCCGTCGGCCCCCCCGTCCTTCCGCGCGAGGAGGGCGAGGGAGTGGCCGGCCGGGAAGGAGATCCGGCGGAGGAGCGGGCCCTCCGCGGAGAAGACGGCGGCGAGGAGCCCGTTCAGGGCGCGGGGGACCCGGTAAGAGAGGTTCGTCGTGTCCGCCTTCGGGGGGAAGAGGCGCTCCTTTGCCTTCAGGGCGAGGACCGCGGGGAGGATCGCGGGGAAGAGGAGCGCGTTCACGTAGGTCCCCTTGACGACCCGGAGCCCGCTCCCCTGGAGCACGCGGCGGAGCCCGCGCACCGTGTACCGGCGGCGGTGGCGGGCGACGCGGTCGTTGTGGGCGAAGAGGAAGCCGTAGGCGGGCCCCGTCGCGAAGAAGAGGCCCCCCGGCCGGAGGCAGCGCGCGCACTCCCGCGCGGTCGCGGCGTCGTCCTCGCAGTGCTCGAGGACGTCGAAGAGGCAGACGACGTCGAAGGCGTCGTTGCGGAAGGGGAGACGCAGCGCGTCGGCGAGGGCGACCCCGGCGAACCCGCGCCGCCGCGCCGCGGCGAGCCCCTCGGGCGCAAGGTCGACGCCGACGACTCTCCCGAAGGGGGCGCAGACCTCCCCCATCCCGCCGTAGCCGCATCCGACGTCGAGGATCCAGCGCCTCTGCGAGGGCTCGAGGAAGGAGCCGAGGAGCCCGCGGAAGACGGCGCGGCGGCCGCGGAACCACCAGTGGTTCCGCTCGAGCTCGGCGAACTGGCGGTAGGCGGCGGGGTCCACGGGCTAGCGGGGGCGCGCGGCGACGACCATCTCGTCGAAGAGGTTCACGTAGAGGGCGAAGCGGGATCGCGCGAAGAACCGGAGGAGGCGGGGGAGGAGAGGGGAGACCCGGCCCGAGCGCTCGACCGCGAAGGCGAGCGGGACGTATTTCCCCCCGAAGAACGGCCGATTCTCGACGACCTCGAGGCCGGCCTCTCCGAGGAGGCGCGCGAGCGTGCGGCGGTCGAAGTGGTAGAGGTGCTCGGGCTGCTTGAAGTGCTGCCAGCGCCGGCCGAGCGCGCGCGCGGCGAGGGAGCGAACGTTCTGCGTCTCGAGGAGGAGGACGCCGCTCGCCTTGAGGAGCGCCCGCGCGGCCCGAAGCGCCGAGCGCGGGTCGGGGAGGTGCTCGATCACGTCCCAGAAGGTGACGAGGTCGAAGCTGGCGGGGGGGAAGCCCGCCTCCTCGATCGTGCCGACCCGGATCGAGGAGATCCCATAGCGCTCCTGCGCGAAGCGCGCGACGAACGGGGAGACCTCCACCCCGGAGACGTCCCATCCCGCTTCACCCAGGACGCGCAGGAAGTAGCCCGCCGCGCACCCGACGTCGAGGGCGCGCCCCGGGACCGGAGCGTGCCGGCGGACGAGGCGGAGGCGGCGGCGGTAGGTCCGGAGGTAGTAGGGCTCGTCGCGGAGGTAGTCCGTGTACCCCCGCTCGCCCGCGGAGGGGCTCCTCCAGTACGACTCCCCGTAGAGGTCGCGCAGGGCCGCGGGGTCCGGGCGGGGGGTCGTGTAGACGAGGCCGCAGTCGGCGCAGCGCACGACCCGCCAGGGAGGGTCCGCGAAGAGGAGGCGCTCGCGCCTCCCGCCGCAGAGGTGGCAGGCGACCTCGGCGGGGGGGGCGAGGGGGGAGGCGGAACCGGCCTCGCCCGGCACGGCCTAGCCGAAGTACTCGTGGCCGGCGGCGATCCGGTGGTGGTCCATCTCCTCGCCTTGGAGCAGGGAGCGCGCGATCTTGCGCCCCATGGCGATCGAGTGGTCCATGTTGTTGTAGCGGTAGAGCCCCTGCCGCCCCGTCGTCTGCAGGTTCGCGAAGGTCTTCACGTAGTCGAGCCCCCGGCGCAGGTTCTCCCGGTAGGTGAGGTCGTAGACCGGGTAGGCGTAGCGGAGCTTCGTCAGGTGGAGGGGGCGCGCCTCGCCGGGGCGCAGGAGCCCGATCGTCTCGAGGTCGCGGATCGCGACCGCGCCGGCCTCCTCGAGGGAGAGGTTCCAGATCGCGTCCTCGAACTTGCAGGTGATCTCCGCGCAGACGACCGTGCGGTCGGGCGGGGCCGTGCGCTCGGAGAAGTTCTTGAACTCCGAGATCCGGTGGATCGTGAGGTGCTTCTCGGGGAGGTAGAGCCAGTGGTCCGAAGAGACCTGAGGTTTGCCGACCTCGAGGTAGACGAAGACGATCCCGATGTAGCGAAGGCGCCCCATCGCCTCGAGCACCGCGGGCGGAGCGGGGGGGTCGAGCCGCTCGATCATCCGCGGGAGAGGGATCGTCGAGACGACGAAGTCGGGGCGGAGCGCCCGGGTCTCTCCCCCCGCCTCGCGGTAGGCGACCGCCGTCACCCGCCCGTCCTTGTGAAAGAGCGCGTCGACCGGGGTCCCGAGGAGGAAGCGCGCCCCCATGCGCTCGAGGTGGCGGGCGTAGCTCTCGGCGATCGTCCCGATCCCCCCCTCCCGGGGATACTTGAACTCGGAGACGAGCGTCCGCGGAGCCTCCTTCGGCTTGAAGAGCGTCTTCCGGATCGTGTCCCCCAGATTGAGAAGGGTGATCCGCTGGCTCGCCCAGTCCGCGGAGATCTCCCGGCACGACATCCCCCAGGCCTTCTCCGTGTACATCCCGAAGAACATCCGGTAGAGCGTCGCCCCGAAGCGCTTGAGGACCCAGTTCTCGAAGCAGTCGTCCGGGATCGGGCGGAAGCGGTTGCGGACGCGGATCGCGAGGTAGTCGAAGATCGCCTTCGCGAGCACGTAGGGGGGGAGGTTCAGGAGGACGTTCGTCGCGACGAGGGGGTAGTGGAAGAAGCGGCGGCGGAGGTAGATCCGCGAGAGGCGGTCGCGCAGGACCAGGTTCTCGGCGCCGACGACCTCCTCGAGGTGGGCCCACAGCCGCGCGTCCCTCGTGTGGAACCGGTGCGGCCCGTGGTCGAGCGTGAAGGGGCCGACCCGCATCGAGTGGGCCATCCCCCCGGCTTGCGGCTCCTTCTCGAGGAGGACGACGGACTGCCCCGCCTTCGCGAGTTCGTACGCGCAAGCGAGGCCGGCGAGGCCCCCTCCGAGGACGAGCACTTGCATGGGAGTGGAGCGGACGGGCGACCCGACGCTGCAGGGACGCCCGCGCCGGAAGTCGGATTCGCAGGGGAGTATATCGCCCCCGCCGGGGGCGGACCCGGGGGCTCGATTGACGCTCCGGAACGGCGGGGCTACCTTCCAGGCCTTCCGCGCTCCGGTGCGGCCGGCCGATCGGAGGAGCGGCTCCTGCGCCGGAGGGAAGACCGGCCACCCCCATGACGACCCGCGCGAAAGTCGCCGTCCTCCGCACCCGTCCCGAGACCGTCCTCGAGGACTACGGGAGGCTGATCCGCCTCGCCGAGATCGCGCGCCACCTCCCGAAGGATCGCCGCACCTGCCTCAAGATCAACGTCTCCTGGCAGCTCTGGTACCCGGGCTGCTCGACGACCCCCTGGCAGCTCGACGGCGTCCTCAAGGCGATGCTCGAGGAGGGGTACCGGAAGGACCTCCTCTACGGCTGCCACAACCGGACCGTCGTCGTCGACGGCGAGGTCGGCGAGGTCCTGAACAAGCAGCGGGCCGTCGTCGTCGACAAGTACGGCCTCGAGAACGTCCACGTCCAGCCGAAGAAGCTCCGCGACTTCCGCCGCGCGATCGAGCGGGGCGAGTGGGTCCGCCACGAGTCGAAGGCGAACCTCGCCGTCCTCCGGAAGACCTTCCCGCAGGGGCAGTTCATCCCGAAGCGCTTCTACGGGGAGAACATCCTCCACTTCCCGACGCTCAAGACCCACGTCCACACGACGATGACGGGGGCGATGAAGAACGCGTTCGGCGCCCTCCTCCACCACGAGCGCCACTGGGCGCACGGATGCATCCACGAGACCCTCGTCGACCTCCTCGCCGAGCAGAAGGAGATCTTCTCCGGGATCTTCGCGGTGATGGACGGCACGCTCGCCGGCTCCGGCGCGGGTCCCCGGACGATGGTCCCGCACGAGTGCGACGTGATCCTCGCCTCCGGGGACCAGGTCGCGATCGACGCGATCGCCTCGAGGCTCATGGGGTTCGACCCGATGTCCATCCGGTTCATCCGCCTCGCCCACGAGCGCGGCCTCGGCGTCGGGGACCCGAGGGAGATCGAGGTCGTCGGGGACGACGTCTCCAAGGTGAACTTCGGCTTCACGGACGGCGACAACTTCGCCTCGCGCGGCCAGAAGGCGATCTACGGGGGGTTCCTGAAGCCGGTCGAGAATCTCCTGATGAAGACCTGGCTCGTCCCCTGGTCCTACCTCGCCTCGCGCGCCTACCACGACTGGTTCTGGTACAACGTCCACGGCCGGAAGTGGGTGAAGTGGGGCCTCCAGACGAAGTGGGGGAGGCTCTTCCAGTCCTACCCCTACCGGGGGGCCCCCTCGACGCCGATGCCGAGGCTCCCCTCCGGGGCCGAGGTCTCCCCCCGCCGGTAGCCTCCGCGCTACCGGGGGGTATTCTCGCGGTTCCATTCCGGCCTGTTCGCGCCTCCGACGCGGTCGGTGGCAAAGGAGAAGCCCATGAGACTGCTTGCATGCATCCTCGCGGCGGGCGTCCTCGCGCCGGCCGCTCTCGCGTTCCCGGTGCAGGAAGGCCAGAAAGAGAAGCAGGAACCGAAGGACCAGAAGGAGAAGGAGAAGCAGAAGGAAGGAGAGAAGGGGAAGCGGGAGGAGAAGCCCGGGGGCGCGCCGGACGGGCGCGGCTTCGGGGCGAACTTCGAGGCGAAGGACTTCGAGGAGATCGGCGTCTATGCCGACGGCCTCGCCGCCGCCGAGCTCGACGACGAGACGACGGGCGAGCTCCTCGTCCTCGAGGTTTCGGCGAAGAGGATGCGCGGCCGCGCTCGCGGGCCGGGAGGCGAGGGCGCCCCCGGTGACGCGGGCCCGAGGCCCGAGCCGATCTCGACCTTCGTCAAGGCGAAGATCGTGGAGGGGAAGAAGGGGGCCGACCTCGCGGCGGCGATCAAGGCGGAGACGGAGCGGCGCCGCGCCGAGGCGGGGCCGGGGGGCGAGGGCCCCATGGGGGGGCGCGGAGGCGAGCGTGCCGAGGCGCACCGCAAGGCGATGCGCGAGGCCGCGATGGGGATCGTGAAGAAGCTTCGCGCGGAGAAGGTGAAGGGGAAGGCCTTCGCCGAGGCGTTCATCAAGGAGCAGCGCGCGAAGGTGGAGAAGATGCGCGAGGAGCGGACGAAGGAGCGCGAGAAGGGGGAGAAGGAGGGGGAGAAGCCCGAGAAGCCGAGGGACGGGGAGAAGAAGGACGGCGCCTAGGCCGCTTCCTCCTCGCGCGACTCGCGAGCGGGCGCCCCCCTTACACGCGGAGGGGGGCGCCCGCTCGGCTTCCCGTCACTTCTTGGCCGGCTCGAAGGCGAGGCAGACCGAGTTGATGCAGTGGCGCTTGCCGGTCGGGGCAGGGCCGTCGTCGAAGACGTGCCCGAGGTGGCCGCCGCAGTTCGCGCAGAGGACCTCGGTCCGCTTCGAGAAGAGGCTCCGGTCCTCCTCGTAGGCGAGGTTCTTCTCGTCCATCGGCTGCGTGAAGCTCGGCCAGCCCGTGCCCGAGTCGAACTTCGCCTCCGAGGCGTAGAGGGGCGCGCCGCAGCCGGCGCACTTGTAGGTCCCCTCCTCGTGGTGGTCCCAGTACTTGCCCGTGAAGGCCCGCTCGGTCCCCTTCTTCCGGAGGACGGCGTACTGCTCGGGCGTCAGCGTGTGCTTCCACTCCTCTTCGGTCTTCGCGGGCTTTCTCATGGTGGGGGAGGGTCCGGAGGGTTCCGCGGCAGGGACGGAGGCGCCCTCCGGCCGGCTGCAGGCTCCGGCGAAGAGCGTGAGCGGGAGGATCGCGAGGATTCGGGGCTTCTTCACGCCCTTTAGAGGCCGGCTCGGGCGGGAGGTTTCGCTTTCCGCGGGGCTCCTCGTCGGCGGGTTCCCGGCCGGCGCCGCGGAAGACTCTCCGCCGTGGGGCCACGCACCGATTGGAGCCTCGATACCCTCTCGCGGAGCCGCAGCGTATCGGGGCCGGTCGACTTGGTTGGTCCGACCCCGATCACCCGGAGACCCGAGGATCGGCCCGCGAGGGCCAGTGCGGCGTCGTGCGTCGCGAGGACGAGCCCAGGGTCCGCGGCCTCGCGCCAGGCCTGGGCGGTCGCGAGGTGGATCGCGTCGAGGGTTCCGAGGGGTGTCGCAAGAGGCTGGGAGGCCCGATCGAGAAGGGCCTTCGTCACGTCGACTATCTGCGCCTCTTCCAGGAGCCGGAAAACGGCCTCTCGTCGCGCGGCCACCTCCTCCGGGGGAACGCCCTCTCGGAGCCGGGCGCGGTCGAGAGTCCGCAGACACTCGACCTGCACGAGGGGGCTCACGACCAGGGATTCGATCTCCTCCCACTCGGCCAGGCGGTTCCTCTGGCCGAGGACGAAGCGCAGGACGACCGACGCGTCGACGTACGCGTTCATCTGTCCCCTTGGCGCTCCTCGAGCAGGTACTCGACGATGTCCTTCTTGAGTCGAAGAGGCGGCGGAAGGGGAACGCGGTGGATCGATCCGTACTTCCCGATGGGAGGCCGGACCCGCAGCCCCTCGCCCCCGGACTCGTACGGAACCAGGCGAGCGATCGGCGTCTGCCGATCGAGGACGACGATCGTCTCGCCACGGCGGACCCGACGCAGGTACTGGCTCAGGCGGGACTTCAACTCCGCGACGCCCACGGATTTCATGGCCACAAGGTAGTCACATCTAGCCACCTCGTCTAGCCGGGCCGCTCCCCCCTCCGGCCCACGGGGCGCGCGGAGTCGCCACCGCGGGTCCTCGCCTCCTCGCGTGGAGCCCGGCCGACCGATCGGTTCCCCGGGGTCAGGCCGCTTTTCGAGAGGCGGAGGCGCGCCGGGGGCCCGCTCACCCCTCGACGATCGCGTTCACCGAGTAGGTGCCGAAGGCGTTCCGCACCAGGTCCAGGGCCTGCGAGGAGTAGAGGAGGTCGACCGTCCCGTTGATCCAGAGGAGGACCGTGCTCGACTGGATCACGTCCCCGTCGACGAACATCGTCCCCCGCAGACGCTTCGTCCCCCCTCCCCCCTGCATGGTCACCTTCCCCGTGACGAAGACGAAGCCGACGTACTCCCAGTTCCCCGAGATCTCGAGGTTCCCCTCGACGAGGAGGATCCCCGCCCCGGTCGAGCCTCCTCCGATCTTCAGGTCGCCGTTCGACTTCGTGACGACGTACTGGTTGATCTGTGAGTTTCCGAGGTTCCCCGTGTAGACCCCCGAGTAGTGGTTGAAGACGATCGAGGCCCTCGAGGTGAAGGCGGCGATCACGTCGTCGATGAGGTCGGGGTCGGGAGGGGCCCAGTTCGTGACGCTCGGGAAGCCACCTTTCCCCTTCACGTTGTCGAGCTGCACCGGGCTGAGCTGGTTGATCACCTGGAGGGGGCTGCCGTTGATCGCGATCCCGTAGCGCGCAGGCTCCGGCCCCGCGGTCCCATTGAGGTTGCGGTCGGTGCCGTCCACCTGGAACGCGTTCCCCTGGAACTGCGTGGTCGCGAGGGGGTCGTTCACGTAGACCGCCGCCTCCGGGGAGGGGAGCGTCGCGGCGCTCCTCTGGAGCCAGCCCGTCACCCTTCGGGCGACGGAGCCGACCGTCGCGGTGCTCGTCACCCGGACGACCGCCTCGTCGTCCTCGTCGGTCTTCCCGTCCCCGTCGTTGTCGACCCCGTCCGTGTGCCAGGAGGAGAGGGTCGCCCGGACCTGCTCGTCCCCCTCGTCGACGCGCCCGTCCCCGTCGTTGTCGGCGGCGTCGCCGCTCCAGTCGATCGACCCGTTCTCGTTCAGCGTCCCGGCGCTCAGGAGCACGGCCGCCTGGTCGACGGTCGCCTCGGCGAGCTGCAGGGTGCGCTTCGCCCGCGCCTCCTCCACCACGCGCCGTCCCCGGACCTGCTCGACCAACATCGAGGCGCCGAGCACGGCCGCCACGAGGGCGACCGAGACGGTCATTCCGACGAGCGCGATTCCCCGCTCCGACCTGCGAGAGCCCTTCTGCTCCACGGCACCCTCCCCGACTGCGCTTCCCCGACGCAGGACCGCCCTTCATGCGGAATCTCCGCCCCCGGAGAGGGGCGGCAGGAGGTCGGCTTCCGGAGGCGAGGGAGACGGCCGTCGAAGGAGTCTCGCGCGCGGTCGGCGAGGGACGGCAGGCGTTCGATTCCGGTTGCCATAGCTCCAGATTCCCCATGGAGCCCCCAGCAACCGGCTGCCCGCATCCCCATGAGTCGCGGGCCCTTGGCTTTGCGTCCCGCCCTTGCGGGCGGTTTGCCCTGAATGAGGACTCGTAGAAGGATACGGACGTCGTCAAGTCGGGCCGACGTCCACGGGGCGGGGCTTCAGGCGATCCCGAGGCGCTTGCGGAGGATCGTCCGGAACATCCGGAGCGCCGTCCTCGCGACCTTGGGGAAGGACTCCGAGTGCTTCGAGACGCCTCCGAGCCGGCGGAAGTAGTGGACGGGGATCTCGATCACGCGAAGGCGGTGGCGGTAGGCCTCGCAGATCATCTCGGGGGAGAACTGGGGCCCGCGCTCGCGGAGCCCCCCTCGGATCTTCTGCCAGGTCTCGCGCCAGAGCGCGCGGTAGGTGCAGCCGACGTCGGTGAGGCGCGGCTCGTGGGGCACGTACCAGAGGAGCTCGAGAATCTTCGCCATCGCGACGTTTCCCCAGCGGAGCGAGAAGCCCATGTTCGCCCCCTGCTCGACCATCTGCCGGGTCGTGCGCGTCCCCTGGACCATCGCGCAGTCGGGGAGGTAGACGAGGAGCTTCTCGAGGTCCTTCGCCTTGAACGAGCCGTCCGCCTCGACGAGGACGAGGATGTCCCCGGCGGCGGCGTCTAGGCCGGCGCGGAGCGCCGCGCCGTAGCCGGGAGCCGACTCCTTCACGACGCGCGCGCCGCGCGAGGAGGCGATCTCGGCCGTCTTGTCCCTGCAGTTGTTGTCGACGACGAGGACTTCGTCGGGGAAGGGACTTCCCCGGAGGTCGGCGACCACCTGGCCGATCGTCGCCTCCTCGTTGTAGGCGGGGACCACGACGGAGACCTTCCAGTTCCGGAACATGGCTAGTCGGGAAGCGGGCCTCCGGGCGGGAGGAGCGGACGCAGGGGACACCCCTCGCAGCGGGGACGCGCGCGACAGTGGCGGTTGCCGACCGCGACGAGGAGGGCGTGGAACTCCTGGGTCACGTAGAGGCTACGTCGGAGACGCTCGACGAAGAACCGTCGAGTCCCCTCGTAGCCGGTGCCGGGCGGGAGGAGGCCGTGGCGTACGACCACGCGGCGGGAGTAGAGGTCGGCGACGAAGGTCCGGCGGCCGGCGGCGTAGTTCAGGATCGAGTCGGCCGTCTCCGGGCCGACGCCGCGGACGGAGAGGAGGTCCGCGCGCGCCCGCTCGAGGGGAAGACGGCGGAGGCGCTCGACCTTCCCGCCGCCGCGCTCCGCGAGCCATCGGACGGCCGAGCGGAGGCGCTGCGCCTTGAGGCGGAAATACCCGGAAGGGTGGAGCAGTCGCTCCAGGCGGCCGTTCTTCATCCCGAGGATCGCCCCGGGGGAGAGGGCGTCGGCCCGGCGGAGGTTTCGGAGCGCGTGCTCGACGTTCTTCCAGGCAGTGTTCTGGGTGAGGATCGCTCCGACGAGGACCTCGAAGGGGGTCGCGGCGGGCCACCAGAACCGCGGGCCGTAGCGCTCGTGGAGGGCGCGCCAGATCGCCTCGAGCCGCGGGTCGCCCGAGGCGCGGGGGCGCCGGCGCGGCGGGGGGACGCCGACGAACGGGGGGGTCAAGGCCGGCGCGCGAGGACCATCCACGAGAGGCCCGCCGGAAAGGGGAAGAGGCGCAGGATCGCGCGCTCGATCGAGAGGAGGAGCCCGAGGGCCGCGTTCACCGGAGCGGGGACCTCGCGGACGTCCGAGCCCCCCCCGCGGGAGCGGAATCGGCGGGTGATCGCGAGGAGCGGGACGAGCGGGAGCCCCCACCCCGTCGAGCGCGCAACCGTGAACCCCTCTTCCCGGGCGCGCGTCTCGAGCTCGCCCCGGCGGTAGCGGCGGCGGTGGCCGAGGGCGCGGTCGTGCTCGGAGAAGAGGGAGGGGTAGGCGGGCACGTTCGCGAGGAGGAAGCCCCCCGGGCGCAGGACCCGGGCGATCTCCCGGAGAGCGCCCCGATCGTCGTCGAGGTGCTCGAGGAGGTCGAAGGCGGTGACGAGGTCGACGCAGGCGTCCCGGACCGGCACGCTCGCCCCGTCGCCCCGGACGAGTCGGGCGAGGCCTCGCCGCCGGCAGTACGCGAGCCCCGCGGCGTTGCCGTCGACGCCGATCGAGGGGAGGTCGCAGAGGAGGGTGCGGAGCGTCTGGCCCGTCCCGCAGCCGAGGTCGAGGGCGGGCCCGCGCACGCCGGCGCGCCTCGCCTCGCGGAGGAAGCGCGCGGCGAGCGCGCGCTTGCCCCGGAACCAGAAATGGCGCTCCTCGACCCGGGCCATCGCCTCGACCTCGCGGGCGTCCACGGGCTAGCGGCGGTAGCGGCCGAGGAGGCGCCGCGCGGCGATCCGGAGGATCTCGAGGAGGGAGCGGGGAAGGTCGAGCCCCAGGCGGACCTTCGTGTCCGGGTCGTTCGTCCACCGGACCGGGACCTCGCGGATCGGGATCCCTCGCGCGCGGGCGATCGCGACGATCTCGGCGTCGAACGCCCAACGGTCGACCGTCTGTCGCGCGAAGATCTCGCGGCACGCGGCCGCGGAGAAGCCCTTGAACCCGCAGGTGAAGTCGCGCACGCCCGGCGCGACGAGCGCGCGGGCGATCCAGGTGAACCCCTTGCCGAGCACTTCCCGCGCGCGCGGTTGGCGCCGCTCGAGCACGGAGCCCGCGATCCGCCGGCTCCCGAGCACGACCCCGGCGCCGTCGTGCAGCGCCGGGAGGAAGGTCTCGATCGCCTCGGGGGGGGTCGAGAGGTCGGCGTCGAGAAAGAAGACGAAGTCGCCGCGCGCGGCGCGCACGCCTTCGCGGACGGCGGCGCCCTTCCCGCGGTTGCGCGCCAGGCGGAGGAGTCGCAGGCGCGGGTCCTCCCGGGCGCGCGCCTCCGCGACCGCCGCCGTCCGGTCGGCGGAGCCGTCGTCGACGACGAGCACCTCGAAGGGCTCGCCTCTCTCCGCGAGGAACCGGCAGAGCCGGGAGAGGGAGTGCGCGAGGACGGCTTCTTCGTTGAAGGCGGGGACGACGACGCTGATCACGCGCGGGGGAGCCGGGGATTCTACGCGGGGTGGGAGAGAGGCAGCGCGGGGCTCTATACTCCCCGCCCCCCGTGAGCCCCGATCCGACGAGGAGCGGCGCCCGTCTCGCGGAGGTCCTCCTCGCCGCCGCCGCGGCCGCGCTCCTCGCCTGCGCCTTCCTGCGCGAGACGCTCTTCGACCCGGGGAAGGTCCTCGGAGCGCTCGACCACCCGCTCGCGCACCTCCCCTGGTCGGCGCGCTATCCCTCGAACCCCCCGAGGAACCCCGAGCTCTCCGATCCCGCGATCGTCTTCGACCCGTTCCTCCACTTCCTCCGGCGCGAGGTGCAGGCCGGGGAGGGGCTCCCCGCCTGGAACCCGCACCAGTTCTGCGGCGTCCCTGCGGCGGGGAACCCCCAGTTCGGGCACTTCTCCCCGGTGCGCTCCCTCGTCCACGCGTTCCCCGTCGAGCGCTCCCTCGCCTTCCAGGCCGCGGCGAAGCTCTTCGTCGCGCTCCTCTCCGCCTACCTGCTGGCCCGCCGGCTCGGCCTCTCCCCCGCGGCCTCGGGCCTCGCGGGGCTCGGGTTCGGGCTCGGGGGCTACCAGGTCCTCTGGCTCCTCTATCCCCTCTCGGACGTCTCCTTCCTCGCGCCCGCCGTCTTCCTCGCGCTCGAGCGGTGGTTCGCCGTCGGGTCGCGGCGCGCTCTCGCCGCGATCGCGGCCTCCTTCGGGC
Source organism: Planctomycetota bacterium (assembly GCA_035695825.1). Taxonomy (GTDB): domain Bacteria; phylum Planctomycetota; class UBA1135; order UBA1135; family JAKEFM01; genus JAKEFM01. Next base: position 80,956 of record DASRRH010000031.1, read on the forward strand.
TCGCCGCGCTCGGCGGACATCCGGAGACGGCGTTCTTCCTCGGCGCGTGCGCGGGGGCGCATGCGCTCGTCCGAGGACTCGCCCGCTTTTCGCAGGGCGCCGATGCGGTGGTCCGGAGCGCGGGGGGGGCGATCCTCGGGCTCGCGCTCGGCGGGCTCCTCGCCTCGATCTCCGCCCTCCCCGCGCTCGAGTACCTGAAGGAGAGCGTCGCCAAGGACCTCCGCGCGGCGAGCCTCCCTCCCGTCCGCCTCGGCGGCAAGGACCTCCTCGCGCTCCTCGGCCTCCCGATCTTCGTCCTCCTCTTCCTCCGCATCGCCCGCGAGATCCGGGGGGCGGGGAGATTCTCCCGGGCGGCCGGATGGGGCGGCGCCCTCGGCGTCCTCCTCGCGGCGCTCGGGCTCTTCCTCCTCGGCCCGGCGACTCTCGGGCGGCTGGTCCCCGCGCTCCTCCCCGACTTCTACGGGAATCCGGTCTTCGGGCCCGCGTACGAGGGGCGGACGGCCTACCTCCAGGCCGCGGCCCCCTATGCGGGGCTCGCGACGGCGCTCCTCGCGCTCGTCTCGTTCGTCGCGGTCCCGGGGAGGAGGCTCTGGAAGGGGACGTTCCTCGCCGCCTTCGCCCTGATCGGCGGAATCCCTCTTCTCTCCCCGCTCCTCCGGCTCCTGCCGGGCCTCTCGATCGCGGAGCCGAGCCGGGCCGCCCCCCTCGCGAACCTGGCGAGCGCCCTCCTCGCGGGCTTCGCGCTCGACCGGATCCTCGGGGAAGGGCGCGCGCTGCGCCACGCCCTCGCCGGGCTCGGGGCCTGCGCGCTCGTCGCCGGAGGGGCGGCCCTGGTCGTGCCTTCCCCGACTCTCCCCGGGCCTGCCCCGGTCCCGGCGCCCTGGGTTCCGGGCGGGAGGCTTCTCGGCTTCCGAGAGCCGAAGGACGGGTCCACGATCGGAGGGACGAGGTTCCCCCTCGCGGGGTGGGTCGTCGGTCTCCACGAAGGGGACCGGATCGAAGTCGACCTCGACCGGGGCGAGGGCGTGCGGGCTCGCGCCTCGGCCCCGCTCGACGCGCCGGCCGTCGAGGGGGCTGCCGGCGAAGCAGGGCTGCGCGGCTTCTCCGGCGCCTTCGAGCCCCTCCTCGTCCCGGAAGGCCGGTACCGCATCGTCGGGAGGATCCTCGACGCGGCCGGGCGCGAGGCGGGCGTCTTCGACGGCGGCGTCGTGGCGCTTCGAGCCCGGGGGAAGTTCCCCGCGCGCGCGGGACTGCTCGCGGCCGGCCTCGCCCTCTTCCTCGGCCTCGCCGCGGCGGGGCGCGCATCCCCCTCCCTGGCGCGGGGCGCGATCGCGGCGCTCGTCGGGCTCGACCTCTGGCTCTTCGGGAACGGGTTCAACCCGGCGGGAGACGCGTCGCGCGTCTATCCGACGACGAAGCTCGAGGAGTTCCTGCGCGAGGACCCCGACCTGTTCGGGGACCAGAAGCAGGGGAGGGTCTGGACGGAAGCGGGCGTCTTTCCCCCCGACGTGGCGACGCGCCTCGGGTTCCTCGACGTGCGCGGCTACGACGCGATCGACCTCGCGCGATTCGACCTGTTCCTCGACGCGCTCTCGCGCAACCCGCGCCTCTTCATCGCGTTCCGCACCCTGCGGGACCTGCGCACGGACCTCCCCGCCTTCGACCTCCTCGGGATCAAGGTCGTCGCGACGCCGCATGTCTACCGGAACCCGAGGTTCCTCCTCGTGTGGGAGGGGGAGAACGTCCACGTCTACCGGAACCGAGATTTCCGCGGCCTCGCGATCCTCTCCCCCGGCGTGCAGCGGGCCTCCGAGGTGACCTCGGCCGAGCAGGTCGACCCCTCCCGCGCCGCGCTCGTCGAGGAGGATGTCGCGCTCGAGTCCCCCTTCGCGAAGGGAGAGGCGCGCGTCGTCTCCCACTCCCCCGACCGCGTCGTCGTCCAGGCGAGCCTCGACGGGGAGGGGATCCTCACCCTCTGCGAGAACTGGTTCCCGGGCTGGACGGTCGAGGTCGACGGGAAGCGGGAGCGGCTGCTCCGGACCTTCACGACCTTCCGGGGCGTGAAGCTCGTGGGGGGGGAACAACGGGACCACGAGGTCGTGTTCGCCTACCGCCCCCTCTCGCTGCGGATCGGGCTCGCGCTCTCGCTCGCGGCGGCGGCGGGGATCTTCGCGCTCGCGCTCCTCCCCCGTCGCGGCTAGCGCGGAAGGAGGGGGCCGAGGAGCGGATCGACCTCGAGCCGGCCGCGATCCTGCGGGAAGTCCTCGAGGTGGGCGCGGAGGAAGCGTTCCGCGCGGGAGCGCTCTCCCTTCCGCGCGAGACCCGACGCGGCGCGAAGCAGCGGGTTCGATCCGGGCCGAAGGGCCGCCTCCTCGCGCAGGTGCCGGATCGCCTCCTCGTCGCGCCCCCCGCGCGCCGCGAGCTCGGCGAGGTTGGCGGGTCCGCGCGGGTCGAGCGGGGAGAGGACCCGCACCCGCGAAAAATCGCGCTCCGCGTCCCGGAGGAGGCCGAGCTCCGCGAGGACGATCCCGCGGTTGAGGAGCCACGCCGGCTCGTTCGGTCGCAGCCGAAGCGCCCGGTCGAGACACGCCCGGGCCCTCGCGAGGTCGACGGGGGCATGCTCGCGGCAGTCGCGCCCGAGCGTCGCGAGGAGGAAGGGGTCGAAGGGGTTTCGGCGCACGGCTTGCTCGAGCGGCGCCCGGTCGCGCTCTTCGGAGGCGAAGTAGCGCGCGAGGCGAAGCTCGGACGAGATCCCCCTCGCCCCGTCGAACGCGGCGAGGCCGAGCACCGGGAGGAGGAGGAGGGCGCCGAGCCGGCTCGCGCGGGGCGAAGGGGCTTTCCCCCGGTCCGGCTCGACGAGGGCGAGGAGACCGAAGAAGAGAAGGAGGGTCGGTGGGTTCGCGAGGAGGGGCGAGCGGAAGAGCGAGTTCGCGGCGATCGCCACGGCTCCGGCCGCGGCGGGGATCGCCGGGGTCCGGGAGCACGCCCTCGACGCCGCGAGGAGGAGACCGAGCAGGGCGAGGAGGCCGGGGACCCCCGTCTCGGCCGCGATCTGGAGCGGGTCGCAGTGCGCCGTCTCGGGGGAGGACTCCACGGCGAATCCACGCGAGGAGATCCGCGCCTCCTCCGGGTCCCGATAGGGGGGGAAGGCGGCGGCGAAGTTCCCCGCGCCGACGCCGACCGCGGCGTGCTCGGCGAACATCCGAAGCGTCGAGACGTCGATCCGGGCGCGCACCTCGAAGGAGTCGGGGACGGCCCCCCCCTCGGAGCTCGGGGCGGCAGGCGCGGCCTCGCTCGCCCCGACGGGGCGGAAGGAAAAGCCGATCCCCCAGGCGAGGAGCGCCGCCGCGCCGACTCCGAGCGCGCGGAGGAAGCGGTCCCGGAGCCCGAGGAAGAGGGCGGCGGCGGCGAGGGAGACGGCGGCCGCGCGGGTCCCGGCCGCGCCCGCGTAGAGGGGGCCGACGACGAGGGTGGCGCCCGCGAGCGCGCGCGGGAGCCCTCCGTGCAGGAGCCCGCCGAGCGCGACGGCGACGCACGGGACGACGTACTCCGCCGCGGCGTTGGTGTTCCCGAAGGTCGAGACCGGATAGCGGCGGCTCTCGTAGACGCGGAGCACGGCGGAGAGGTCGACCCCCGCGCGCTGGAGCAGGCCGTAGGCCGCGACCGCGAGTCCGGAGGCGACGGCGACCGCGAGGAACGCGCGGGACGCGCTCCCCTCTTTCCTCAGGACGCCGGCGAAGAGCCCGGCGCCCCCGAGCGCGAGGAGGGTTCGCGCGCCGGCGAAGAGGTCGGTCGCGGCGAGGAGGCTCAAGGCCATCGCGGCGAGGAGGGCGAGAAGGGGCCCCCGGAAGGGGATCGCGATCCCTTCGCCCCGGGCGAGGGCGGGCCCCACCCCGAAACGGAGGAGGAACGCGACGAGGAGCAGGGTCGCGAGCCCGGCCTTCGCAGCGCCGAAGCGCGGGAGCACCGGGTCGAAGCAGAGCGCCGTCCCCGCGAGGAGGGCGCCCGCGGCGACGCCGAGGCCCCTCCCGGGGGTCATCCCGCCGCGCGGACCGCTGGCTCGAGGATCGCCTCGACGAAGGAGGCGGGGTCGAAGCGCTCGAGGTCGTCGAGCCCCTCGCCGAGGCCGACGAACTTGACCGGCACCCCGAGCCGCTCGCGGATCCCGAAGACCGCGCCCCCCTTCGCCGTCCCGTCGAGCTTCGCGAGGACGATCCCGCTCACCTCGATCGCCTCGCGGAAGACCTCGCTCTGGACGAGGGCGTTTTGCCCCGTCGTCGCGTCGAGGACGAGGAGGGTCTCGTGCGGCGCGCCCGGGACCTTCCCGGCGAGGACGCGACGGATCTTCCGGAGCTCCTCCATCAGGTTCCTCTGCGTGTGGAGGCGGCCGGCCGTGTCGACGACGAGGACGTCGATGTCCCGGGCGAGGGCGGCCTCCGCGGCGTCGAAGGCGACGGCGGCGGGGTCGCCCCCGGGCGCCCCTTTCACGATCGGGACGCCGAGGCGCTCCGCCCAGATCGTCAGCTGCTCGACCGCCGCCGCCCGGAACGTGTCCCCGGCGGCGAGGATCACGGACTTCCCCTCGGCCTGGAGGTGGCGCGCGAGCTTCGCGATCGTCGTCGTCTTCCCCGAGCCGTTCACGCCGGCGACGAGGACGACGGTCGGGCCCGAGGAGGCGAACGCGATCCCGCCCCCGCACCCCTCGAGCCTCCGGAGGAGCGCCGCGCGCAGGAAGGGGAGGACCTCCCCCGTCGTCTTGATCTCGCGGCGCTTGTAGGCGCGCCGGACCTCCTCGACGAGGGGGGAGGCGGCGGAGCCGAGGTCGGCCGTGTAGAGGACCTCCTCGAGCCGGTCGAGGAAGGGCTCGTCGAGGTCGCGCCCGATCGCGAGGAGCGCCTTCAGCCCCTCCCCGAAGATCTCGCGGGTCTTGCGCAGGCCGTCGAAGAGGCGGCGGAGCAAGCGTCGCTATCGGGGAGGGGAGGCGGGATCGGCGGGGACGGCCCCGCCGGGGTCGTGGGGGGCGGGGACGCCCGCGTCGGCGCCCGGGGGCTCGTCCCCCTTCACCCCCGCGAGGATGCGCACCCGGTCGAGGATCCCGTTCACGAACGCCCCCGACTGGGTCGTCGAGTAGCGCTTCGCGATCTCGATCGCCTCGTTGATCGCGACCTTCGGCGGGACCTCCTCGGAGTGGAGGAGCTCGTAGATCCCGAGCCGCAGCACGTTCCGGTCGAGGACCGCCATCCGCTCGAGGTCCCAGTTCTTCGCCGTCCGGCGGATCCAGCCGTCGATCTCCTCCCGATGGGCGCGGACCCCCCCGACGAGGGCGAGCGCGTAGGCGCGGATCTCCGGATCGCGCGCCTCCCCCCCGACGTAGGCCTCGGCGTCCCCATAGGCCTCCTCCCCGCGGAGGTCGGCCATGTAGAGGACGTGCAGCGCGTACTCGCGCGCGCGCGTCCGCCGGCGGAGGACGGCGGTCACGTCCCGCCTCCCGCCGGAAGCTCCCGGAGCAGGTTCGCCATCTGGAGCGCGACGAGGCCGGCGTCGAATCCGCGGTTCCCCTTCGGGCCTCCCGCGCGCGCGAGGGCGTCCTCCATCGACTCGCAGGCGAGGACCTCGAAGGCGACGGGGACCGAGAAGCGCCGCGCGACCTCGGCGCAGCCGCGGGCGCACTCCCGGGCGATCAGGTCGAAGTGCTCGGTCTCCCCGCGCACGATCGCGCCGAGGGCGACGATCGCGTCGCACGTGCCCGAAGCGGCGAGGCGCTGCGCCGCGAGGGGGATCTCGAACGCCCCCGGCACGCTCGCGACGGTGATCGCGTCCTCGGCGACCCCGTTCTTCTTCAGGGCGTCGAGGCAGCCCTGGAGGAGGCGCTGCGCGACGTTCCCGTGGAATCGGCCGACGACGACGCCGATCCGCCGTCCCGATCCGGAGAGGGAGCCCGAGAACGCGCGCATGGAAGGGCGCGATTCTACCGGCACGCCCGCAGGGGGAGGTCCGCTCCCGAAGGGCGCCGTTCGCCCGCCGGTATATTCGCCCGGGTGATCTCCCTCGAAGAGGCGCGCCGGATCGTCGCCGAGCGCGTGCCGGGGCCCTCCCCGCCCGCGGAAGTCCTCCTCGCCGAGAGCCTCGGCCTCACCCTCGCCGAGGAGGTCGCCTCCGACCTCGACCTGCCCCCCTTCGACGCCTCGGCGATGGACGGCTACGCGGTCCTGTCGTCCGACTTCGGGGAACTTCCGGCTGCGCTTCGCCTGGTCGGGGAATCGAAGGCGGGGAAGCCCTTCCCCGGCCGCGTGCGGGCGGGGACCGCGGTCGCGATCTACACGGGCGCCGCCCTCCCCGAAGGGGCCGACGCCGTCGCGATCGTCGAGCGCACCCAGCGCGACGGGGCCTTCGTGCGCGTCTTCGACGCGGTCAAGAAAGGGGAGAACGTCCGTCGGAAGGGAGAGGACCTGAAGGCGGGGGAGGTCGTGCTCCGGCCCGGGACGGCGATCCGGCCGCAGGAGATGGGGGCCCTCGCCGCGCTCGGGCGCGCGCGGGTGAACGCCCGCCCCCGCCCCCGCGTCGCGATCCTCGCGACGGGGGACGAGCTCGTCCCGCCCGAGCGCAGGCCCGGCCCCGGCGAGATCCGGGAGAGCAACACCTGGTCGCTCCTCGGCCAGGCGATCCGCGCGGACGCGGAGCCGCTCCGGCTCGGGACCGTGCGGGACGAGCGCGGCGCGATCCGCGCGCGGATCGAGGAGGGGCTCGGCGCGGACCTCCTCCTCCTCACGGGAGGGGTCTCGGTCGGCGCCTACGACCTCGTCGCGGAGGCGCTCGAATCGCTCGGCGTCGAGAACCACTTCCACGGCGTCTCGATGAAGCCCGGCCGGCCGATCTGGTTCGGCACGAGGGGGGAGACCGCCGTCTTCGGGCTCCCGGGGAACCCCGTCTCCGCGTTCGTCGGCTTCGAGGTCCTCGTCCGGGTCGCGATCGAGAAGCGGCAGGGGCGCGCCCCTCGCGATCCCTTCCACTTCGGCCGCTTCGGCGGCGGGGCGGTGAAGAGGAACCCGAGACTCCAGCTCGTCCCGGCGGTCACCGCCTGCTCGAGGGAAGGGGGCTCGGAGATCCGCGCGCTCGAGTGGTCCTCCTCGGCCGACCTCGTGGAGCTGGCGCGGGCGAACGCGCTCCTCCTCGTTCCCGAAGACACGGTCCCCTCCTCGGGGGAGACGGTCCGGTTCTTCGAGATCTAGGGTGAGCGGCGGGCGCTCTCCCTCCCTCCTGCGGCCGCTGATCGCGTCGCTCGCCTCGGCCCTCCTCCTCGCGCTCTCCCAGCCCGGCCCCGACCTCGCGCCGGTCACGTTCCTCGCGCTCGTCCCCTGGACGCTCGCCCGCCTCGGCCCCGGAGGAGGAGCCCGCGCGTGGCTCGCGGACTACGCGGGAGGCCTCGTCTTCTTCGCCGCGAGCGCGGGCTGGCTCTCGCACGTCGCCTTCGTCGCCGCCGCGATCGTGATCCCCGTCTCCGCCCTCTCTTTCGTCGTCTCGGGATGGGCGCTGCGCCGGCTCGCCCGGCGCCTGCCCGTCTCCCTCGCGGTCGCCCTCGCGTGGACCGCGGGGGAGTACCTGCGCTCCCTCTGTCCTCCCGGCGGATTCCCGATGGGGATTCTCGGAGCCGGGCTCTACCGCGTCCCCCTCTTGCTCCAGGTTGCCGACCTCGGGGGGATGTTCCTCGTCTCCTTCCTCGTGGCCGGCGTGAACGGGGCGCTCGCAGGGCTCCTCGCCCCGCGCCTCGGCCTGCGGCCCCGGGGCGGCCTTCGCGTGGAAGGGGCCTGCGGCCTCCTCGCCCTTCTCGGACCGGCCGTCTACGGCGGGGCGCGCGGGCCGACGCCGACGGTCGAGGGGCCCGTCGTGACGCTCGTCCAGGCGAACGTCTCGGAGGCGAGCAAGCGCGAGGTCCAGACCGGCGGGGGGGACGCCGAGGAGTGGGCGCGGAGCCTCTACCAGGCCCACCGGCGCCTCTCCCTCGCCGCCGCCGACCCGGGCGACCTCCTCGTCTGGCCCGAGACGATGCTCCCCTTCCCCCTCGGGAACGGGAAGCCGGGGGAGGTCTTCGTCGAGGCGGGGGAACTCCCCGGAGGGCCCTTCCACTACGAGGTCGCCGACGCTCAGGCGGCGGAGGAGGAGCTCGTGCGCCGGGGGGTGATCGAGGCGCTGCGCGAGCGCAAGCCCCACTTCCTCGTCGGCGCGCTCTTCTACGACCGGCTCGAGGGGCGCTTCCGGCTCTTCAACACGGCGGTCCTCTTCTCACCGAAGGGGGAGCGGATCGACTGGTACCACAAGGTCCACCTCGTCCCGGGAGGGGAGGTCCTCCCCTGGCGCCGCGCGCTCCCCTTCGCGGACGCCGTCGGGCGCTGGATCGAGTCGTGGGCGGGCTACTTCCCGGACCTGGCCGGGGGGCGGGGGCCGAAGAGGTTCACGTTCCGGGCGCGCGACGGGAAGGAGTGGAGGTTCGGCGTCGGGATCTGCTGGGACAACGCCTACTCCGACCTCTTCCGCGCGAACGCGAGGGAGGGGGTCGACTTCCACGTCGTCCTCTCGAACGAGGCGCACTTCCTCGACTCCTACGAGATGGAGCAGCTCCTCGCGCACGCCGCGTTCCGGGCGGTCGAGACGCGCCGGGCGGTCGTGCGGGCGACGAACACGGGGATCACGGCCCTCCTCACCCCCGACGGGAGGGTCGCGGCGGTCCTCGAGCGGGAGGGGAGGCGGAAAGACGTCGCGGGGACGCTCACCGTCCGGGTCCCGGTCGCCGAGCGGGGCTCCCTCTTCCTCCGGATCGGGGAGGCGTTCCCCGCGGGCGCGACCGCGGTCGCCCTCCTCCTCGCGGGTCTCCTCCGGCGACGAGGCGGCGCGGCGGAATCCCCTTGCTCGGCTTGACTTGAATGACCCCCTCCCTATAGTCGGTGCACTCTTGTTTTCCCCGCAAGCCCGCCTCCCCCTCGCTCCCTTCAGGAGTAGGAAATGAGCCCGATCGGCCGGATCTTCATCGTCGTGAACCTCGTGCTGTCGGCGGCCTTCCTCGGGTGGGCCGGCGGCGTGCTCGCGAAGAGCGACGAGTTCAAGACGAAGTTCATGAACGAGCAGAAGGCGCACAGCGATACGAAGGCGGCGCTGAAAAAGGAGATCGAAGGGGTGAAGGGGGAGCGGGACGAGACGAAGCAGTCCCTCGCGGCCGTGCGGGAAGAGCGGGGGCGCCTCGAGGGGGACGCGGACCGGCTCGGGAAGGAGCTCGCCGCGGCGAAGGAGGAGAACGCGCAACTGCGGGCCGGGGTCGGCTCGATCGACGCCAAGCTCGGCGACTTCCAGCAGAACCTGAAGCAGTCCGCCGACCGGATCGCCGAGCTCGACCGCGAGCGGGACAAGCTCCGGGACGAGCGGGAGAAGGCGGTCGCGGCGCAGACCGCCGCGGAGACCGAGAAGAACGACGCGGTCGAGGCGGTGCGCCGCTCGAAGGAGACCCTGGCGAGCCTCGAGGAGCAGGTCGCCGCGCTGACCAAGGAGAGGGACGAGTCGAAGTTCCGGTTCGACCAGATCGTCGAGAAGACGGGGGTCTCGATCGGCGACCTGGTCGCTCAGCCCCTGATCCAGGCGAACGTCCTCAAGGTCCTCCGGGACGCGGGGCTCGTCGCCCTCAACGTCGGATCCGAGCAGGGGGTCAAGCGGGGGTTCACCTTCGACGTGTGGCGGGGCGGCACCTTCAAGGGGCGCGTCGTCGTCAGCTCCGTGGACAAGGGCTTCTCCTCGGGCGAGATCAAGTTCCTCGCCCCGAACCAGACGATCGAGGAGGGGGACCGGGCCGCGACGCGGATTCCGTAGGGGAGGGGGGAGAGAGCCATGGCGCGAGAACGCAATTCGCGGCGGCCCGGGGCGGGTCGAGTCGCCCCCGAGGCGGGGGAGCCCGAGGCCGTCGGCGAGGAGAAGCCCGGGATCGACGTCGAGTCGGGGATGGTCCTCACGACGGCGCTCCTCCTCCTCGTCGCGATCGTCCTCATCCTGAAGGAGCTCGGCGGCCACTACGGCGCCGGCCCCTTGGCCAGCTCCTTCGCCGGCTGACGCCCGGCGCGATCACCCGAGCGCGGCCCCCCTTCCGGCTTCCCGTCCGCCGGATCGTGCGCGACCTTGTGTTTGCGCGCTCGACTCGTACATTACCGCCCCGTTTGGGCGGATCTCCGCGTGCGAGCGCGCGCTCCTGCGCCGCGCGGATCGGGACGGGTCCTTCGCGCAAATGTTGAAGCCGATCGAGTGGATCCTCGGGCGCTTCTCGCTCGACATGGGGATCGACCTCGGGACGGCGAACACCCTCGTCTGCCTCCGCGACCGCGGCATCGTCCTGAACGAGCCGACCGTCGTCGCGGTGAAGCGCGGGACGAACGAGGTGCTCCTCGGCGGGCGGGCCGTCGGCGTCGCGGCGAAGGAAATGCTCGGCAAGACCCCGGGCAACCTCGTCGCGATCCGTCCCCTGAAGAACGGCGTCATCGCCGACTTCGAGGTGACGGAGAAGATGCTGCGCTACTTCATCACGAAGGTGCACGACGGCCGCCAGTGGGTGAAGCCGCAGATCGTGGTCTCCGTTCCCTCCGGGATCACGGCGGTCGAGCGCCGCGCCGTCATCAACTCCGCGGAGCGCGCGGGCGCGCGGCGCGTCTTCCTGATCGAGGAGCCCCTCGCGGCCGGCATCGGGATCGGGCTCCCCGTGACGGAGCCGCGCGGCTCGATGGTCGTCGACATCGGCGGGGGGACCTCGGAGGTCGCGATCCTCTCGCTCGCGGGGATGGTCTCGTCGACCTCGCTGCGGGTCGCCGGCGACGACATGGACGAGGCGGTCATCAACCACCTCCGCAAGCGCTACAACCTCCTGATCGGCGAGCAGACGGCGGAGCGGATCAAGATCGAGATCGGGTCGGCCTGGCCCCTCGAGACCGAGCTCGCGATGGAGGTCGGGGGGCGCGACGCCCTGGGAGGGCTGCCGCGGCGCGTCCGCGTGACCTCGGAGGAGGTGCGGGAGGCGCTCCTCCTCCCCGTCCGGGCGATCATCGGGGCGATCAAGGAGACCCTCGAGAAGGCCCCCCCCGAGATCGCCGCCGACTTGGTCGAAACGGGCGTCCACCTCGTCGGAGGAGGGAGCCTCCTCCGCGGGATCGACCGGATCGTGTCGGAGGAGGTCGGGCTCCCCGCCCGCGTGGCCGAGGACCCGATGAGCGCGGTCGCCCGGGGCACCGGAGTCTTCCTCGAGAACCTCGAGCTCTACTCGAGGGTCCTCCAGACGGGGGAGGACTCCGTCTAGCCCGCGCGTGGCGTGAGGCCGGCGGCCGCACGCCTCGCGGCGTCCTTCGCCCTCCTCGCCCTGGGCACCTGCCCGGCGGCCGAGCGCGGGGCGCGGGCGGCGGCGTCGACGGCGGGCATCCCGGTCGCCGCGCTTCTCTCCCTCCTCGCGCCGTCGAGCGGCCCTCCCCCTTCCGCTCCCCCCGCCTCCGCCGAGGATCCCGTCGCCGGGTTCCTCCGGGACGAGGCGCGCTCTCTCCTTCCCGCCGACCCCGCGCGGCGCGCGCACTCCTTCCTGCATGCGGGCGTCTCCCGCCGCGCGGAGCGGGGGGGGATCCTCGTTCTCGAAGCGGGGACCGAGGACGGCGTCGCCGTCGGGACCCCGGCGATCCTCGGGGACGCTCTCCTCGGATTCGTCGAGTCCGCCTCCCCGCGCGCCTGCCGCGTGCGGACGGTCCTCTCCCCGCGGTTCCGCGCCGCGGCCCGGATCTCGCGCGAGGGGGAAGGGGAGCCTTCCCTGGTCGTGGCCGGGACGGGGGGCCCCTTCCTCTCGATCGCCGTCGCCGAGCGCATCGAGGAGGTCCGCTCGGGAGACGCGGTCCTCTGCGCCCCGTCCCCCTTCCCCCCCGCGGAAGAGGGGCTCCCCGGGCCCCTCGCGGAAGGCTTCGTCCTCGGGACCGTCGACGAGGCCGGGCGCGGTCGGCCGACCCGCGTGCGACCCGCCGCCGACCCCTCGCGCGCGAGCGCCGCGCTCCTCCTCCTCGGCGGCGGGGAGGAGGTCCGACTCTCGAGGTCCGGAGCGGGCGCGCCCTCCCTCGAGGCGCGCGCCTTCGGGGTGGAAGTCTCTCCGGGCCGGCGCTCCCTCCTCCTGATGGCAGGGGTCCGCGACGGGGTCCGGGAAGGGGACCCGGTCTCCCTCGGACCCCGGCTCTTCGGATTCGCCGCAGGGGTCGGCCCCTGGTCCTGCCGCGTCCGGCTCGTCGGAGACCCGGGGCTCGCCCTGCCGCTCTCCCTTCGACGGGAGGGAGAAGGGGCGGTCTTTCTCGGCGTCGTCCTTCCCGAGAGGGCGGGTCGATTCCGGACGGGCGGCGTGAAGGCAAGCCTCCGGGGCTCCGTCCATTTCGCGGGGGAAGGCCTCGCCCGCGGGCTCGTCGTCGGCCGGGGGGATCTCGTGGGGGAGGTCCTCACGCTCGAAGGGGACTTCGACGCTTCGCGGATACCTTCCCTCGAGGTCTTGCGGAAGGAGGAGCGGTGAGGCGGCTCCTCTTCGGGTCCCTCCGGCTCGCCGGCATCGTGGCCCTCCTCCTCGCCTTGCCCGCGGCGGGCCCCCTCGGGGCCTCCTCTCCCGACTTCCTCCTCGCCGCGGCGGTCGCGCTCGCCGCGCGGCGCCGCGACTCCTTCGCCGCGGGCGCGGTCCTCCTCGGGGGGGTCCGGGCCTCCCTCTCGGTCGACCCCGTCCTCCCGACGCTCGGCGGCTTCCTCCTGATCGCCGAGGGCTCCTCCCTCGCGGCGGGGACCTTCTTCGGGGAGCGCGCGTTCGTCCCCGGGCTCTGCGCCGCCGCGTCCGCGATCCTCCTCCCGCTCCTTCGCTGCGCCGTCCCCGGAGGGACGCCACTCGCCCCGTCGGGGGACCTCCTCCTCTCCGCGTGCGGGACGGGGCTCGTCGCGGCGGTCCTCGCGCGCTGGGTCTTCACCGCGGCCCGGGCGCGCCGCTAACTTGGGCGCCCGTGGCGGCCGCTACTTCGCAGGAGAGGATTCTCCGGCTCGGCGCGGTCTTCGCCGCGGGGTGCGCGCTGCTCGTCGGGCGCCTCTTCCAGCTCCAGGTGATCGAGGGGGAGCGGTGGACCCGCGAGTCGGAGAGCCTCCGGGTCCGGCGGGGGTCGATCCCGTACCGGCGCGGGGCGATCCTCGACCGGGCGGGCGTCGTCCTCGCCGAGGATCGGGGAGCCTACGACCTCCAGTTCCGCTACCGAGCGTTCCGCAGGGGAAACCCCCTCGCGCAGGCGGCCCACCTCCTCGGAACCCTCTCCGGTCGGACCGTCGGGCTCAGCGAGGTCGCCGGGGATCCGGGCCGCTTCGCGAGCGCCCTCTCCCGCGTCGGCCCCCGCCACCTCCTCGGCCGCCCCTCCCTCGAGAGGAAGGACGCGGCCTTCTACCTCGGCCGCCTCCTCGCCGAGGCGAGGCCGCGCGATCCGGCGGAGGGCTCGGCCCCCGGCTCCCCCCTCGCGCGGGAGCGGGAGGCCGACGCGCTCTCCCGCAGGATCCTCGAGGAGACGGCGACGGGGGGAGAGGCGGCTCCCTTCGCGGAGCGGGTCGGGGCGGGAACGGCCGCCCTCGAGGCGCTGCTCAGGAGCGCCCTCGGGGACCTTGACGCGCTCGAGCGCGCCTGCGCGCTCCCCTCCGGGAGGCTGCTCGAGGAGGCGGACCGGCGGCGCGCCGAGATCGAGGCGGAGGTCGAGGAGCGAGCGACGGAGCGGCGAGGGATCGCCGCGGTGCGGAGGGACCACGAGGAGCGCGCGGTCCGGATCGAGACCCCGCTCCCCTTCGAGGGGGCGCTGCGGCTCGCCCTCGCTCCGGATCGGTTCCCCGGCTTCGCTCCGGAGGCGACCACGCGCCGCGCCCTCCACCCCGACGCGCCGGTCCCCCTCCTCGGGCTCGTCGGCCGCCCGACCCGGGAGGAGATCGAGAGGGAGGCCCGGCTGGGGGAGGAGTACCGGACCCTCGCCCGCACCTTCGAGAGGTCGGAGCCGGAGGAGCGCAGGCTCCGGGAGCTCGAGGGGAGAGTCGGGGAGTTCGAGGCGGGGGCGGACGATCCGCGCGGGAAGGGCTTCGGCATCGAGTACCTCCTCGACGGGGCGCTCCGGGGACGCCGCGGCAGCCGCGTCGTCTCGACGGAGGGGGCGTCGGCGACGACCGTCCTCGACGAGCCCCCCGTCGACGGCCGCGCGGTCGCGCTCACGATCGACCTCGAGCTCGAGCGCGCGGCGCTCCAGGCGCTCCGCGAGGGGTACGTCGGGATCTCCGACGTCTTCGGCGCCGTCGTCCTCCTCGAGCCCGGGTCGGGGAACGTGCTCGCTCTCGTCTCGAACCCGTCCTACTCGGAGGGGGAGTACCGGGGCGCGTTCGAGGCGCTGAAGGACGATCCGCGCTTCCCGCTCCACCCCCGCGCCTACGACCCCTACTACCCCCCGGCGCCGGGCTCCGTCTTCAAGGTCGTCGTCGCCGCGGCGGCTCTCGAGGAAGGGCTCATCGAGCCCGGCTCCCGCTTCACGTGCGCGGGGATCGAGGGGCGCCTCCGGTGCAACGCCGCGTCGGGCCACGGGACGATCGACCTCGGGGAAGCGATCGAGAAGTCGTGCAACGTCGCCTTCTACAAGATCGGCGAGCGGCTCGGATCGGAGCGCCTCGCGCGCTGGGCCCGCGCCTTCGGCTTCGGGGAGAAGACCGGGATCGAGGTCCGCGAGATCGCGGGGACGGTGCGCGGGGACCTGACGGACGGCGACTCGGCGCGCCGGTTCGCGATCGGGCAGACGCTGATCGACGCGAGCCCGCTCCAGGTGGCCCGGATGATGGCGGCGTTCGCGAACGGGGGCCGCCTCGTGCGGCCGCGGCTCGTCGCCCGCGTCGGGGACGCGGAGCGGACCCCCGCGGAGGCGCCTTCCCTCCCGATCTCGCCGAGCACCCTCCACTTCCTCCGCGAGGCGATGGGCCGGGTCGTGAGGACGGGGACCGCCCGCCCCGACGGGGGGTTCGACCTCGGGGCCCTCGGGGCCGTCGGGAAGACGGGGACGGCCGAGGTCGGGAAGGACATCCCCGACCACTCCTGGTTCGCCGGCTACGCTCCGGCCGAGGCTCCGCGCGTCGTCGTCGCGGTGTACTGCGAGCGCTCGGGCCGCCACGGGGGGGACCTCGCCGCCCCGATCGCGGAGCGCGTGCTTCGCGCGGCGCGCGAGCGGGGGCTCCTCGGCGGCGTCCCCGAGGAGCCGCGGTGAGCCTGGCGCGGTTGCGCCGGGCGGACCGGGGGATCCTCGCCCTCGCGGGAGGGATCGCCGTCTTCGGGCTCGTCTTCGTCGCGAGCGCGACCGGCCACGGCGCGACCGGCTCCCTCGGCGGGCAGGCGCTGCGCCTGGCCGTCGCCCTCCTCTTCGGCCTCGGGTGCCTCCTCGCGCCGTCCCGGTTCCTCAAGCGCCACTCCTATCTCCTCTACGGGCTCGCGCTCCTCGGCCTCGTCGGGGTGCTCCTCGCGGGGCGCGCGACGAACAACGCCCGCCGTTGGGTCGACCTGCCGGGGGGCTTCAAGCTCCAGCCCTCCGAGTTCGCGAAGCTCGGCCTCCTCCTCGCGCTCGCGAAGTACGCGAGCGCCCGACGCCGGCTCGAGACGATCGAGGGGCTCGTCCTCCCCTGCGCGCTCGCCGTCCTCCCCGCGGTCCTCGTCGCGGCGGAGCCCGACCTCGGCACGGCGATCGTGTTCGTGCCCCTCCTCTTCGGGATCCTCTACGCGGGAGGGGCTCGGCGGGGCCACCTCGCGGCGCTCCTCGCGCTCGGGCTCGTCGCCCTTCCGGCGGGGAGCCTCCTCGCGATGCTTTCCTACCAGCGCGAGCGCGTCGTCACCTGGTGGGAGCAGGACCGGCTCACGGCCGATCAGAAGCGAGGGGCGGGCTACCACCTCTTCCACTCGAAGGTCGCCGTCGGGGCGGGGGGGATCGCCGGCCAGGGGATCGGGGCGGGCACGGAGAATCGGCTCGACCTCCTCCCGGAGCGGGCGAACGACTTCGTCTTCGCCGTGGTGGCGGAGGAGACGGGCTTCCTCGGCGGGACCCTCCTCGTCGGCCTCTACGGCGGCCTGGTCCTCCTCCTCTTCGGGGCGGCCTCGCGGCTGCGCGAGCCGTTCGACCGCCTCCTCGTGACCGGGGTCGCCTGCCTCTTCGGGACGCACCTCTTCGTCAACGTCGGGGTGGCGATCGGCACGGTCCCGACGACGGGCCTCACGCTCCCCTTCGTCTCCTTCGGCGGCTCCTCGACGATCGCGGCGGCGGGGGCGCTCGGCCTCGCTCTGAACGCCCTCGCGCGCCGGGAGCTCGAGTTCTCGGAGGACGCGTTCGCGTGAACTTGTGAGGGAGGGGGAGGGATCTAGAATGCGCCCCCTCGCTCGCCGCCCCGGATGCCCAACGTCGCGCTCGGCATGGTCGAGACCTGCGGCCTCGTCGGTTCCGTCGAGGCCGCCGACGCCATGGTCAAGACCGCGAAGGTCGTCCTGCTCGGGAAGGAGCGCGCCGGAGGGGGACTGACGACGATCTTCGTCCGCGGAGAGGTCGGGGCCGTGAAGGCCTCCGTCGAGGCGGGCGCGGCCGCCGCCCGGCGGGTGGGGGAGCTCGTCGCCGTCCACGTGATCCCGCGGCCCCACCCCGACGTCGAGGCGCTCCTCCCTCGCCCGCGCCCGGAGGGGGAGCCCCCTGCTCCGGAGCCTCCCCCGGCGAAGGGGCGGCCGGGGCGGAGGGGGAAGTCCTAGGCCGTGGACGCCGACCTCCGGGCGCTCCAGGAAGTCCGCGACGCGGTCGCCGCGGGCAGGCGCGCGGCGCAGGCTCTCCACGCGTTCTCGCAGGAGCGGATCGACGCCGTTTGCGAGGCGATGGTCGAGGCGGGGGCGCGCGCGGCGCTCGACCTCGCGAAGCTCGCCGTCGAGGAGACGGGCTACGGGAGGGTCGACCACAAGGTCCTGAAGAACCTCTTCGGCACCCGGGTCCTCTGGGAGTCGATCCGGGACTTCCCGACGGTCGGGATCGTGCGCCGGGACGAGAAAGCGGGCCTCTTCGAGGTCGCCGCTCCGCAGGGGGTCGTCGCGGCGATCGTACCGACGACGAACCCGACCTCGACCGCGCTCTTCAAGGCGATCATCGCCCTCAAGGGGCGGAACGCGATCGTCGTCTCCCCCCACCCCCGCGCGGCCCGCTGCATCGGAGAGTCCTGCCGCGTCGTCTACGAGGCGGCGCTGCGCGCCGGGGCGCCCGAGGGGTGCGTCGGCTGGCTCACGGCCCCGACCCTCGAGGCGACGGAGAGCCTGATGCGCCACCGCGACGTCGACCTGATCCTCGCCACGGGGGGGGCGGGGCTCGTCAAGGCCGCCTACTCGAGCGGCAAGCCCTGCTACGGCGTCGGGCCGGGAAACGTCCCCTGCTTCATCGAGAGGACGGCAGACATCGAGCACGCCGTGCGCTGCGTCGTGACGAGCCAGACCTTCGACTACGGGACCCTCTGCTGCTCGGAGCAGGCCCTGATCCTCGACCGGCCGATCCGGGAGGCCGCCCTCGCGGAGTTCGCCCGCGCGGGGGCCCACCTCTGTTCCCCGGAGGAGACCCGCCTCCTCGAGAAGGTCGCGATGCGGAGCCGCCTGATGAATCCCGAGATCGTGGGCCAGCCCGCGGCGAAGATCGCGGCGATGGCGGGCTTCCGCGTGGCGCCCGAGTCGACCGTCCTCCTCGCGGAGCAAGGAGGGGTCGGCTACGAGCACCCCGTCTCGATCGAGATCCTCGCCCCGGTCCTCGCCCTCTACACGGAGGAGGGGTGGCGCGAGGGGTGCCGCCGGTGCATCGAGGTGCTGCGCTTCGGCGGGATGGGGCACACGCTCGTCCTCCATTCGAAGGACCGGGAAGTGATCACCGCCTTCGCCCTCGAGAAGCCCGCGAGCCGCATCCTCGTCAACGCCCCGACCTCGGAAGGCGCGGTCGGCTGGGCGACCGCGCTCGACCCGTCGATGACCCTCGGGTGCGGGGCGATGGGGGGGAACATCACGAGCGACAACATCTCCGTCCGCCACATGATCACGCTGAAGCGGGTCTCCTACCTGAAGCCCGACTGGTGGGAGACGCGCGCGCGCGCGGAGGCGGAGAATCCCGGCCGCGGGCTGCTCCGGATCGGGTGGGGGACGGCGGTCCCCGCGTCCTTCCCCGAGCATGAGCGTCCCGCCGCCGCCTCCCCGCGCAAGTCGCCGCCGCCCGTCCTCGTCCCTGCGTTCCCGGAGCCGCCGGCCTACTCGTACACGGCGAACCCGGAGCACCCGGCCCGGAAGTTCCTCCCCGCGGGGCCGGGGGGGAGCGGCAACCCTCCGTTCGTCCTCGCCCCGTGAGGCCTCACCCGAGGTGACCCGCAATGCCTGACATCGCGCTCGGCATGATCGAGACGAAGGGCCTCGTCGGCGCCATCGAGGCGGCCGACGCCATGGTGAAGGCGGCGAAGGTGACGCTGATCGGCCGCGAGAAGGTGGGGGGGGGCTACGTGACCGTGATGGTGCGCGGGGAGGTCGGCGCCGTGAAGGCCGCCACCGACGCGGGGGCGGCCTCCGCGCGGCGCGTCGGGGAGCTCGTCTCCGTCCACGTGATCCCGCGGCCGCACCCGGAGGTCGAGCACATCCTCCCGCGGGCCGAGACCGCCGGGGAGCCCGCCCCGCTCTAGCGGGACGCGCCGCGACCCCCGCCGGTGGCCGCCAAGATCGAGCTCCGGACCTTCGTTTTCCTCGACGCGATGCAGCCCCAGTTCACGGCGTTCGTCGCGACCACCGCCCGCGGCTACCTGCCGATCACCGGAGACGCGGCGCTCTTCGTCGAGGTCGCCCCCGGGATCGCGATCAACCGGATCACGGACGTCGCCCTGAAGAAGACCGACGTCCGCCCCGCGATCCAGGTCGTCGAGCGCACCTTCGGCCTCCTCGAGGTCCACTCCTCCTCCCAGTCGGAGGTCCGCGAGGCGGGGCGCCAGATCCTCTCCTTCCTCGGGTGCGGGGAGGGGGAGAGGCTCGCGCCGCGGATCCTGACGAGCGAGACGATCACGAACGTCTCGGACTACCAGCTGATGCTCATCAACCGCGCCCGGTTCGGGCAGATGATGCTCGCGGGGGAGACGCTCTACGTCCTCGAGGTCCACCCGGCCGGCTACGCGACGATCGCGGCGAACGAGGCGGAGAAGACCTCCCCGATCCGGCTCCTCGACCTCCAGTCCTTCGGCGCGGTCGGGCGCCTCTACCTCTCGGGGACGGAGGCGCAGATCCACGAGGCGTCGAGGGCCGTCCACGCGACCCTCGAGGCGATCGAGGGGCGGCCGAACGAGGGGAAGGGGTAGTGGACGAGAACCCGGCGGTCGACGCGAAGGTCCGCCCGCGCCCCTGCATCGGGATCCTCGAGCACCGGTCGATCGCGCGCGGGATCGAGGTCGCCGACGCGATCCTGAAGGAGGCGAGCGTCGAGATGCTCTTCTCGGAGCCGGTCCACCCGGGGAAGTACGTGAGCCTCTTCACGGGGGATGTCGAGGACGTCCGCAGCGCCCTCCGCCGCGGGGCGGAGGCGGCCGCCGAGGACCTCCTCGACGAGACGCTGATCCCCGATCTCCATCCCGGGGTGATCCCCGCGGTCGGGGCGGGCGCCGCCGGCGGGCCGCTCGACGCCCTCGGCGTGATCGAGACCTTCACGGTCGCCTCCGCCCTCCTCGCCGCGGACCGGGCGGCGAAGCGCTCGACCGTGCGCCTCCTCCGCCTGCGGCTCGCGAACGGGCTCGGCGGGAAGTGCGTCGTCACGCTGACGGGGGAGGTCTCGGACGTGCGCGCGGCGGTCGAGGCGGGCGCGCGCGCGGCCGAGGAGCGGCGCCTCCTCGTCCGCGAGGTCGTGATCCCGCGCCCCCACGCCGACCTCGCGCGCTACCTCGGCTGACGCAAGCGCGGCCCCGTGAAACGCCTCGTCACGGAGCGGGACGTCCGCGCCTGGATCGGCCGCGAGCCGATCCGGGTCGACGAGGAGACCCTGATCACCCCCGCCGCGCTCGACCTCGCCCACGAGAAGGGGATCCCCGTCCTCTACGTCGGAGGGCGTGCCTCCTTGCTTGCGCCGGAGGTCGTCCCTGGCGCGCCGGGCGCCGTCGTGGCGGCGAATCCGCCTCTCGAGGAGCCGCCCCGGCTCCCGGCCGAGGAGGGGACCTACCTCGTCCAGATCGAGGGGGGGAGGCGGACCGTCTACCGCGTCTCCGGCCGTGGCCTCGAACCGCTCGCGTAGAGGAGGGACGAGTGGCAGCGATGGATCGCCGGGAGTCGTGGCGCCGGCCCCTCCCGCGTTGACGGGAGGCGTTCGCTCCGTATCATGTCACACACTTTCACTAATGTTTTAACACGCTATGACTCGATCTGATTTCCCTCGGGACGTCGCGCGGAGGATCCTCCGCCGCGCGGAGCAGGGCGAGAAGGCCGTCGTCGTCGTGTTCAAACGCGGGAGGCCCTCTCGCGTCTTCGGCCTGGAGGAGTACCGGAAGCAGCAGCAGGTTCCTGTGAAGAACCAGATCTGGAAGCGGCGGCGTGCGAGCGGCGGCGGCCCGAATCCGCTGCGCGCCATCGAGGGGCGGGTCCTCGGATCGATCCGGCGCGAGGACATCTACGAGTGAACCGTGGAGCGGGCCCTCCTCGACACGAACGTCCTCGTCCACGCCGTCTACCGGGGTTCCCCCCTGCACCGGGCCGCCGCGACGCTGGTCGAGCACGGGCTGACGAGGAGGGGCGCCTTCTGCATCTCGCCGCAGAACCTCGTCGAGTTCGCCGCTGTCGTCACGCGGCCCCGCTTCGTGGATCCGCCCCTCGACCCGAAGGCGTGCGCGGAGAGGGCGTGGGGGCTGTACCGCTCCCGCACGCTCGCGAAGATCTATCCCAAGCGCGGGACGGTGCTCCGCGCCTTCCGCGAAGGGGCCGCTCGGGGGATCCTGGGGCCGGGATGGTACGACCTCTACCTTGCCGCCACGATGCAGGATGCACGGGTCCGGACGATCGTCACCGAAAACGCGGCGGACTTCCGAAGGTTCGACTTCCTAAAGGTCCTCTCCGTCGAGGAGGCGAGAAGGCGAATCGCCGAGGAGGAGGACTCGCCCGCGTCCTCCGAGTGACCGCCTCCCCGCTCCGTCGGTGTCGGCGCTCGACTCGGATCGGTCGCGACCGGGGCGAAGGCCGCTCGCGCGAGGTCCTGTTCCCTGCCCCCACGCCGATCGGGAGGGGAAGGGGCGCGCGCCCTTCCGCGTCCACGGTCTGCGGGAGGACCGGAGGGCGCAGCGGTATCCGGTGAAGGACCGAGGCCCGCGGCGAGAGGTCCCCGGAGGAGGGTGCGGGAGCTCCCGCGGGAGGGGCGACCCGTTCGGAGGCGCGCCCCGATCCTGACCCGGCGGGCCCATTCGGATTTTCGATTCTCCCGATCGGCCCCTCGGAGCGGAAACTCCCTAGCTCGCCCTCCCGGGCGAAGGAGAACCGATCCCTTGAAGCCGTCTTTCCCCCTCCTCTTCGCCCTCCTCGCGGGACCGGCCCAGTCCCCGGATTCGGGAGTTCCCCGCGACGCCTCGGCGAAGTCCGCCCCGGGGCTGCAGGCGACGCGCAAGTTCGAGTTCACCTACCGCGCCGAGGTGAAGGAACTCCCCGCCGGGGCGAAGCGGGTCGAGCTCTGGATTCCGGTGCCGCCGGACGACGCCTTCCAGACCATCGCGAATCTCCAGGTCGAGTGCCCCGTCCCCCACGCCTTCACGACGGAGAAGGAGTACGGGAACCGCCTGCTCCACGTCCTCGCCGAGCCCGCCGCCCCCTTCGCCGTGACGATGCGCTTCGAGGCGAACCGCGCGGAGCAGAAGGCGGCGCCCGCCCCCGGTAGGGAGAAGCTCCGCCCCCGGCTCCTCGCTCCCGACCTCCTCGTTCCGCTCGAGGGGAAGGCGAAGGAGCTGGCGGCCTCGATCGCCCCGGGCGCCCGCTCGACGGGCGAGAAGGCCCGCGCCCTCTACGACCACGTCCTCTCGAGGATGAGCTACGACAAGTCGGGGAAGGGGTGGGGGCGCGGGGACTTCCAGTACGCGTGCGAGGTCGGGAAGGGGAACTGCACCGACTTCCACGCGATGTTCATCGGCCTCGCGCGGGCGAGCGCGATCCCCGCCCTCTTCGAGATCGGCTTCTCCATCCCGACGGACAAGACCGAGGGGGAGGTCGCGGGCTACCACTGCTGGGCGGAGTTCGAGAACGCCGCGGAGGTGTGGGTGCCGACGGACATCTCCGAGGCGTCCAAGAACCCCCCGATGCGCGAGTACTATTTCGGTCGCCTGACCCCCGACCGGATCGTCCTCTCCCGCGGCCGCGACCTCACGTTCGAGCCGAAGCAGGCGGGCCCGCCCGTGAACTTCCTCGTCTACCCCTACCTCGAGGTGGACGGCAAGCCGGCCGAGGCGGCCCGGAAGTTCTCCTTCCGGAACCTCTAGGGGCTTCCCCGGCGGCTCACGCCGAGCGCCGGACGTCGAGGATCTGGAGCCGGAGCAGCCCCGCCGGCACGCGCACCTCGGCGACGATCCCCTTCGTCTTGCCGACGAGGCCCGCGGCGAGCGGCGCCGTGTAGGGGATCTCCCCCGCGTCCGGGTCGAAGGCTCCGCCCCCGACGATCCGGTAGACGATTTCCTTCCCCCGGTCGAGGTCCCGGACGCGGACCGTCATCCCGATCTGTACCGTCCCGTCGTCGGGGGGGAGCTTCGTCAGGATCCGCGAGCGGAGGAGGAGCTCCCGCGCGTCGATGAGCCGCGCCTCCTGAAAGCGCATTTCCTCGCGGGCCGCGTCGAGCTCGGCGTTCTCCGAGAGGTCGCCGTGGTCGGCGGCCTCGCCGCACTTGCGCGCGGCGTCGGCGAGCTTCTCCTCGATCGCGCGGACCTGCTCCTCGAGCTTGCGGTACTGCTCGGACGTGACCCAGTTCTCGGCCATCGGCGGGTTGCGGGGGGCCCTCCATCGACTCCCGGGGGGCGCCACTATAGCGGAGGGGCGCCGCCTCCGCGGCGGGCTACAATCGCCCCCGCCCGCGCAGCCGCCTTGGCCGAAGATGCCGCCCTTCCGGGCCCCCCCCCTCCCGTGGCCGGTCTGCGGCCGGGGTCGCAGCCGCCCGGGCGAACCGACCGCCCCGCTTCGCGTCCGAACCCCCCGCGTCCGCTCGCGCTCTCGGACGGACGGCCCGCCGGGGCGGCGGCCGGGGAAGACCCCGACCTCCTCGCCCTGCGGGCGATCCGAGCCGGGGATCGGGACGCGTACCGCGCGCTCGTGGAGAAGTACCAGCGAAAGATCTTCTCGCTCGCCGGACGCACGCTCGGCGGCGGCCGCGAGGACGCCGCCGACCACGCCCAGGAGATCTTCCTCAAGGCGTACCGCGGGCTCCTCGCGTTCCGGGAGGAGTCGCGCTTCTCGACCTACCTCCACCGCGTGGCCGTGAACCACTGCGTGAGCGAGATCCGCCGGCGCTCCGCCGCGAAGCGGGGGGAAGCAATCTCGCTCGACGGCCCCGTCGGAGCGGGGGAGGAGAGGGCGCCGATCGAGGTCCCCGACCGGGGGAACGACCCGGCGCGGAGGGCCGCGGGGCGGGAGATCGGCGAGGCCGTCCGCGAGGCCGTCGCCTCGCTCGAGGACGACCTTCGCGTCCTCGTCGTCCTCTTCGAGCAGCAGGGGCTCTCCTACCCCGAGATCGCCGCTTGCGTGGGTGTGCCGGTGGGGACGGTCCGCTCGAGGCTCCACCGGGCGCGGGAGATCCTGCGCGAGCGGCTCCGGAGTCACCTCGGATGAACTGCGAGCGCCTCCGCGAGGAGATCCAGGCGCGGCTCGACGAGCCGGCAGGCGCTCCCCTCCCTCCCGAGGGAGGGGCTCACCTGCGGGAATGCGCGGGGTGCGCGGCCTTCGCCCGCGAGATCGGCTCGGCCGTCGCGCTCGTGCGCGGGACGCCGGAGGAGGAGCCGCCGCCCGGCTTCGTCGAGCGCGTCATGGGGGGGATCTCGGCGGAGGCTCCCGTCGGCGTGGCCGCCCCGGTGAGACGGCTCGTGCCGCTTCCCCTCCGGATGGCCGCGGCCGTCGCGGTGGTCGCGGTCGGCGGGTACGTGGCCTGGCGCTCGCTCTTCTCTCCGGAGGAGGAGGGGCCCCCCCTGAGGGTCGCCCGTTCGGAGGAAGCCCTCCCTCCGGCGGATGCGCGACGCCTGGAGGAGCGCCCCGACTCGCTCCTCCTCGAGGATCAGAAGAAGGACCAGGTCGAGGCGCCAAAGCCCCTCTCCGGACTCGGCTACGAGGGGGGGAAGGGGAAGTGGGAAGGCAAGGCGGGCGCGGGTGAAGGGAAGAACCTCGCCGAGCCCGCGCCGCCCGTCCCGGCTCCCTCGGCGCCGACGGCGCCTCCTCCGTCCAGCCCCGAGGGGGGAGCGGGCGCGAGGAAGGACGCGGACGAGCGGCTCCGGAAGCTCGCGGCCGCGGACGGCCTGGCCGACCGCGTCGCCGTGGAAGAGAAGGAGATGTCCACGATCGGGGGCATCGATGGCGCCGCAACCTCGACCGCCTGCGTCTCCTACTCCGTCCAGGTCGGCGACGAGAAGGCGCGGCAGCGGCTCGCGGAGCTCGCGTTTCGCTACGCGTCTCCGAAGGCCTCGGTCGACCTCGGCATCTCGCAGTCGGAGGTCGCGTCGAGGGACGGCTTCCCCTCCTCCGCCCCCGCGGCGCCGGCGAAGACCGCCGTCGCGTTCCATGCCTCGGACTCGCGGTTGCTGGACTGCCTCGTCGACCGGAACGAGCTCGCGGGGTTCGACGGAGTCCTCCGCGCGATCCCCGGGGTCTCCGTCTGGCAGGGTCCGGTCCTCGAGCGGCTCGAGCCGGCGGCGGGGTTCGCGAAGAGGTCGAACGACGAGGCCGCGGACCGGGAGGTGGAATCCCTCGCGCGCGTGGTCGAGGGGCTCGCCAGCCGGCGGCAAGCCGGGGGAGGCGAGGCCCGGAAAAGGGAGGCGCGGGAGGAGGGGCGCGTGGCCCGGGTCGTGGCAGATGGCGCGCGGGGTGAGAGAGCCCCCGCTCGGCCTACCCCGTCCGGCCCGGACTCGCCGGCCCCCGCGAGCCAGGCCGCGGCGATTCCCCCCGCGCGCCCCTGGATTCCCGTCCGGCTCTACATCCTCCTCCCCGCCCCCGCCTCGCAGCCGAGCAAGCAGTAGGCGGGCCCTTCCCGAGGGAGCGCGCGGCCCTATCCTTCCGCGCCATTTCTCCGCGCGGCCCCCTGATGGAGCCCTGGCGCCGCAACCTCTCCGTCGTCTTCGCCGCGAACCTCCTCGCCTCCGTCGGGATGATGGGGTTCCTCCCGTCGTTCCCCTCGATCGTCCGCGCGCTCGGCGTGACGGGGGACGCCGCGGTCAAGGTCTGGTCGGGCCTCCTCCTCGCCGGGGCCCCCGTGATGGCAGCCTTCCTCGGGCCGGTCTGGGGTGCGATCGGAGACCGCTTCGGCCGCAAGGCGATGGTGCTCCGGGCGCTCGCCGGAATCACCCTCTTCACGGGGGCGATGAGCCTCGTCCAGAGGCCGTGGCAGCTCCTCCTCCTTCGCCTCGGACAGGGGGTCCTCTCCGGCTACATCCCCCCCTCCCTCACCCTCGTCTCGGTCGGGGCGCCCGCCGACCGCCAGGGGCGGCTCGCCGGGACGCTCCAGTCGGCCGCGTTCGGGGGCGCGATCGGGGGGCCCCTCCTCGGCGGGCTCGTCCTCGACCACTTCGGGTTCCGCGCGGTCTTCCTCGCCTGCTCCGGGCTCGCCCTCGTAGCCTTCCTCCTCGTCGTCGCCTTCGCCGTGGAGGTCGATCCCCCCTCGAACGTCCGGCACGCGCCCCCGGGGGGGTCGTCCGTCCGCGAGGCCCTCGGAGCGGCGCTCCGCGACCTGCGCGCGACGGCGGCCGACCCTCGGCTTCGCTCCCTCCTCGTCGCTCTCTTCTCCGTCCGCTTCGGGGCCGCGATGGTCGAGCCGGTGCTCCAGCTCGTCGTCGAGCGCATGGAGGGGGTCGACGTGCGCTACCTCTCGACGATCACCGGCACCGCCTTCACGGCCCACGCCCTCGCGAACTTCCTCTCCCTCCCCGCGTGGGGGAGGTGGGGGGACCGGGCCGGCGCCGAGCGGGTCCTGCGGCTGGCGAGCCTCTGCACCGGGATCGCGTTCCTCCCGCAGGCCCTTGCCCCCTCCTGGCCCCTCCTCGCGGCCCTCCGATTCGTCTCGGGCCTCTTCTACGCGGGGATCCTCGCTTCGGCCTACGGCCTCGCGGCCGCGGCGACCGGGGCGGAGAGGAGGGGAGCCGCCTTCGGGCTCGTCTTCTCGAGCCTCGTCTTCGCGGGCGCCGTGGCGCCGATCGCCGGCGGGTGCCTCGCCGCGGTCCTCGACGTGCGCCTCCTTTTCCCGATCGGGGGCGGCCTGATGATCCTCGCCGCCCTCGCCCGGCGACGTCGCTAGGGGCGCGCTTGCGTGCTTCCGTCGCGAATGCTTCAATCCCACCCTCCCTCGCCCGCCGCCCGCCCTCTCCCGTGTGCGCCCTGATCGCGATCGTCCACCGCGTCCCTGGGTACCCGGCGGTCCTCGGCGCGAACCGAGACGAGTTGCGCGACCGCGGCGGCCTCTCGCCGGCCATCTTCCGGGGGAGGCGCCTCGCCGTCCTCTGTCCCCGCGACCGCCGAGCCGGCGGGACGTGGATCGGGATGAACGAGAAGGGGCTCGTCGGGGCCGTGACGAACCGTCCCGGCCCGGTCGATCCGGGGATGCGCTCGAGGGGGCAGCTCCTCCTCGACCTCCTCGCGCAGCCATCGGCCGCCGGCGCCCTCGAGTGGCTCGAGCGCGACCTGCGGCGCGCCCGCTACAACCCCTTCAACGTCCTCCTCGCGGACGAGGTGGGCTCGACCGTCGCGCATGTCCCGAAGGGGGAGTCCGGCGGCAGCGAGTTCCGGCCCCTCGAAGCGGGCGTCCACATTCTCACGAACCTCCACGACGTGGACACCCTCCCGGTCGACGGGCTCGCGAACGCGGGCGACGTCGAGCGCGTCGAGGACGCTTTCGAGAACCTGAAGACCTTCCTCGGCGACCACACGGCGCGCGGCGCCCACGTCTTCTGCCGTCACGGGGGGGACCGCGGCACCCTCTCCTCGACGCTCGTCGCGGTCTCCGGCCGGGGCCTCGAGGGGGCCTTCTTCCTCCACGCGGAGGGAACCCCCTGCGCGACCGCGTTCCGCGACCACAGCAAGCTCGCGCGCCACCTCGCCTCGGCCGAGGATCGCCAGGCGAACCGCGACTTCGGCGGGCGAGGGGAGCCCGGGTCGGAGGAAGAGCAGGAGAGCGTCGATGGAAGTGGAGATCGTCCTCGGCGATCTCCGGGCCCTTCCGGTCGAAGGGGTCGTTAACCCGGCGAACTCCCAGGGCGTGATGGGGGGGGGCGTCGCGGGCGCGCTCCGGCGAGCGGGGGGGGGGGAGATCGAGCGCGAGGCGCGGGCCCGCGCGCCGATTGCCGTTGGGGAGGCGGTCGCGACGACCGCCGGGCGCCTCGCCTACCGGTTCGTCGTCCACGCGCCGACGATGGAACGGCCTGCGATGGGGACGAGCGTCGAGAAGGTCGCGCTCGCGGCGCGCGCCGCCCTCCGTTGCGCCGAGGAAGCGGGGCTTCGCTCCCTCGGCGTACCCGGCCTCGGCACGGGGGTAGGGGGAGTCGATCCCGACGCGGCCGCGGAAGCGATCGTCGAGGCGGTCGGCTCCTTCCACGGCCGGCGTCTCGAGAAAGTCGTCCTCTGCGACCTCGTGCCGGAGATGGTCGAGGCCTTCCGCCGTGCGTGGGAGAAGCGCCGGGCTTGAGCCTGCTCCCCTGCCTTTCGACGGGCGCCCTCCTCGCCGGGGCGGTCTCCCTCGCGGGCGTCCCCCATCAGGAAGAGGAGGTCCAGGGGAAGACCCTCGCGGAGAAGGTCGAGTACTGCGGGGGCTGCCACCGGGAGATCTTCGAGGAGTGGAAGGGGAGCCTCCACGGCCGCGCCTGGACCGACCCGATCTTCCGGGCGGCCTACGCGGCGGAGCGGGGGAAGGACCCCGAGCGGGCGGCCTCGTGCGTCCCCTGCCACGCCCCGGCTCCCCTCCTCGATTCCGGCCTCGGGAAGTTCCCCCGCGCGCGGGAGGGGGACCTCGAGGTCGGGGTCGACTGCTTCGCCTGCCACGTCGGGACGCGCGGGATGTCGGGGCCGCACGGCACCAAGTACCACCGCTCGAAGGAGGAGGAGCGCTACCGCGACCCCTCCTTCTGCTACGCCTGCCACGGCCAGAGCGAGCGCGATCCCGTCCACGACCAGAAGGCGGCCTTCGAGGCGACCTCGGCCTCCTCCGGGAACAGCTGCGCCTCCTGCCACATGGAGGCGGTCGAGCGCGTCCTCTCCCAGGCGGAGGAGAAGACCCGCCGGCAGGTCGGCCGACTGAAGCCCCGCCTCTCGGGGCGGCACGACTTCCCCGGGGCGCACGACCCGAGGTTCCTCGCGAAGGCGGCCGACCTCGCCGTCTCCGTCGAGGGGAGCGAGCTCGTCGTCCGCGTCGAGGCGAAGACGGGTCACTTCCTTCCCGGGGGAGGCGACGGACGGATCGTCGCGCTCCTCGTCCGGGTCCTCGATCCCACCGGCAAGGAGGTCCTCTCAAGGGAAGAGCGATTCGACTTCGAGAAACGCCCGCTCCGTCCCGACCGCCCGGAAACTTTCCGGTTCCCCCTTCCGGTTCCGAAGGGGAAGGCGACCGTCCGCCTCGTCCACCGCCTCCTCGCCTCGCCGAAGTACGCGGCCCCGGAGGGGGCGGACCGGGCCGAGACGATCGCGGAGAAGGGGTTCGACTTCGGCTCCTGATTCGCCGGCGGTTCCGTTCCCGGCCCTCGCGCGGCATGCTCTCCGGGCCCCTGCAGCCCCCATGGTCACGCGCCGCGACGTCCTACGTCTCGCCCTCCTCGGTCCGGTCGGCGCGCGCGTCCTCCCCTCCCGCGCGGGGGCGGCGCCGGCCCTTCCCCCGCGCCTCCCGGCCGACGTCGGGGAGGACGAGTCCTACTGGAACTCCCTCCGCTGGCACTTCGCGTTCCCCGAGGAGGAGACCTACTGCCAGACCGCGACGCTCGGCGCCTCGCCGAAGGTCGTGACGGAGGCGACGATCGCGCACCTGCGGTGGGTCGAGGAGGGCCTTCCCAAGTGGGACTACACGCCCGAGCAGCCGAACCGCATGGGGGGCTACTCCCCGGAGAGGGACCTCCGTGACCGGCTCGGCGCCTTCCTCGGCTGCGAGGGCTCCGAGGTCGCCCTCACGCCGAACGCCACCGTCGGGATGAACTTCGTCGCGAACGGGATCGACCTCGAGGCGGGCGACGAGGTCGTCACCACGAACATGGAGCACCCGGGGGGCCGGAAGGGGTGGGACCTCAAGGGGAAGCGCCTCGGGATCCAGGTCCGCGAGGTCGAGATCCCCGTCCCTCCGAACGATCCGGACGAGATCGTCCGGCGCTGGGAGGCGGCGACCAACTCGCGCACGAAGGTCTGGGCGATCCCCCATGTGACGAGCGCCCTGGGGCTCGTGATGCCGGTCAAGCGCCTCTGCGCCTCCGCCCGCGCGCGCGGGATCTTCACCGCCGTCGACGGGGCGCAGGCCGTCGGCCACCTCGCGGTGAACCTCCGCGAC
Organism: Planctomycetota bacterium; assembly: GCA_035695825.1. Lineage (GTDB taxonomy): Bacteria > Planctomycetota > UBA1135 > UBA1135 > JAKEFM01 > JAKEFM01. The sequence goes on from DASRRH010000031.1 coordinate 110,730, forward strand.
CTCGGCTGCGACGCCTATTTCTCCTCCCCCCACAAGTGGCTCCTCGCGCCGAAGGGGAACGGGATCCTCTACGTCCGCCGCGAGGCGCAGGAGCGGATCTGGACCACCCTCGCCTCGAGCGAGTGGGAAAACGCGAAGGAGGGGCTCTACCGCCTCATGCAGTGGGGGACGGTGAACGCGAGCCTCGTCCGCGGCTTCGAGGTCGCCCTCGACTTCTTCGATCGGATCGGCATGCCCCGGATCGAGCGGCGGATTCGCTACCTCGGCGACCGCCTTCGCGCGGGCCTGCGCGAGATCCCGCGCGTCGCGATCTCCTCTTCCGTCCACCCCGACCTCGCCTGCGGCATCACGACCTGGAAGATCGAGGGGATCTCCCCGCGCGCGCTGATGGACGAGATGTGGCGGCGGCGGCGGATCCGCATCCGCTCCGTGAGCGACGTCTGGGGGGCCCGGACGAGCACGCACGTCTACGTCTCGCCCGCCCAGGTCGACTCGCTCCTCGAGGTCGCGCGCGAGCTCGCGAAGGCGTGAAGGGGCTCGAGGGAGCGGGCAGAGCGGAGGTCTGTCCAATCCATGTCGGTCCCGGCGGGCGCGAACGAGCCCGCGCGAGGCGGGCGCATCCAGTCCCGCGATCCATCCGCCAGCTCGACAGGGAAAGGACGAGACTCGGGCAAGGGGACGCGCGCACCGGACTCTCCCGGACGATTCTCCTCGGGTTTCGGTTCCGGCGTCTCTCCTGCCCGAGGGAGACGTCGGAAGGGGCGCGGGGGTCCGCTACCTCTCCGCGGGCCCGGCGGCCCGGAGCACGGCAACGAACCCCGTCTCATGCCCCCCCTCGACGTTCACGATCGAATCGTGTTCGCCGATCCCGTCCGCGCGGACGAGGAGCCGGTATAGGCCGGGTGGGATGTGGCGGAAGTGAACGGCTCCCGCGTCGCTCTTGCCGAAGATCCGTCGTTTCGGGGGGTCCTCGAGAGTGACCTCGAAGTCCTCGAGGCGGCCTCCTGCCCCGTCCGTCGCCTCGCAGCGGAGCCCGCCTCCCCTCGCGAGAGCCCAGTTGACGCGAACGGCCGTCCCCGGATCGATGCGGACGACCTTCATCTCCTCGAATCCGGGATACGTCTGGCCCGGGATGTCGGGTTGGATCGCGAGGTCGCCCGGCTCGAGGTCCTCGACGAGGAACGATCCGTCGGCCCCGACTTGGATCCGGCCCGGCCGCTCGTCGAAGGGCCTCCAGGCCCTCACCTCGCAGGGGGGTTCGAACGGGGCGCCGTCGTCGAGGAGGATCGTCCCCACGAGGGAACCGCTTCCTGCCCTGCGCCGATCGAGGCAGACGCGCAGCGACTCGAGGTCGGGGGCCCGTGGAGAGACCTCGACGAACCTCGGCTCGTACCCTTCCCTTGCGAACCCGAGGAGGACCCGGAACGGCCGACTCTTGAGCCACGCGGACGACCAGAACGCCATGCCGAAGTTGCCGTCCGTGGGACCTCCCAAGGTCGAGCACCCGTTCGGATCTCCGGCCGCGTAGCTGCCGATCCCCATCGAAGCGTCAAGCGGCTCCCCCGTCGCGCAGTCCCTCACCGTCCCCCGGACCCTCAGCCTTCCGCCGAGCACGCGAAGCAAGACGTCGTGTCGGTCCTCGTGGAGGGAGAGCGGGAGATCTTGGACCGGCCCGGTCGGAGCGTCTCCTTGGAGCAGGTACCTTCCAGGCCGGAGGTCGGCGAGGGAGAAACTGCCGTCGGAGCGCGCCTGGACCTGGGCGACGAGGTCCGTCGCATGCCACGGGTTCCCAGACAGCGCCGCCTGCGCGGGGGCTCCCTCCGGCGGCCCGCCGAGACCGGGCTCGAGGACGACGGCGCGGATCGAGGCTTCCGCTGCGGGCTTGTCGAGCGCGTCGAGCACCGTCCCGGTGACCGCGAGCCGGCGGTCGAGCCGGAGAGAGAGGTCGGCTCCCGAGGTCCCGAGCCGCGCGAGGGGGGTCGACGCCGCGAAGTGAGCGGGGTGCGTCGCCCGGAGATCTCCGACGTCCGCAGTCGCGAATTCGATCCGGAAGCGACCCCTCCCGTCGGTCACGGTCGAGCTCCCTCCCGCCTCGACCTTGGCGTCGGCGAGCGCGAGCCCCCGGTCATCGACCACCGTCCCCGTGACGACCGTCTCCTCCGGGCGATCCGCGTACCCGAGCGCCGTGCGCCGCGGTGGAGACTCCCGGGGAGTCTCGATCCCCCCAGGGGGGCTCCGGTGGGTCGGGCGCCTGGGGAGAAGGAGTCCCGAGCGTGGGAGGATGCGCCCCCCCGGAAGCGAGCAGGGTCGGTGGGGCCTCGTCCACTCTCGAGAAGGCGACCTGCCAGACGAGGACGCCCCCCGCGAGGGAAGCGGCGACGAGTCCGACCTTCGCGCCCGACTTGATGGCGAACCCGGGGAGGACCCCCGCTCCGGCTGGTCCCGACGAGGAGGGTATCGCGAGACGGATGAAGGCGAGGACCCACACCCTCCGGTCCCCGCCGTGGCGCTCGTCGAGCCTCCTTCGGAGCTGGTCGAGGGCGCGCGAGGTCCGGGTGCGGACCGTCGCGACGGGGACTCCGAAGCGCCGGGCTGTTTCGCGCGGGGGCAATCCCTCGAAGAATCGGAGGAAGATCGTCGACCTGTAGGGCTCTTCGAGGGCGAGGACGGTCTGGACGACCTCCTGCCGTAGGGCCTCGCGCTCGACTATGTCGGAGGCGGAGGGGAGCGCCTCCGGAACGGCAGCCCCACGCTCGCGCCTCGAGCGCCTCGACTCGCCCAGAGCCGAGCGCCAGGCGAGGTGGCGCAGGACGGCCGCAAGCCACGCTTTCGGAGAGTGGAGAGGACCGGGACGCTTCGCGAGGACCTCGAGCCAGGCGTCTTGCGCGAGGTCGTCGGCGCGCGCGGCATCGCGGACGAGAGTCCGCGCGAGGTCGCGGACGAACCGCTCGTGCGCGAGGAGCGTCTCGAGGGAGGGCGTTTCGGTCGAGGTCATCGCTCCGACACCAGAGTCTCCGCGGGCCGAGGAATCGATTCGGGAAACTGTCACAGTTTCCTGTTGATTTCATTCACAAGTCCCTAGCCATTCTTGGCATAGGAGAGGTACGGGGGTCGGACGAGCGATCCGGTCGTAAGCCTCGCCGACGCCGGGGCCCTGCGGCCCGCATCAACACGCAACCGGTGCAGTTTCATCGGCGCACCCCACGGAGCTCGAGGACGACCCCTTCGGTCCCGGCCGCCACGCCTGTGAGGAGTGGCTTGTCGGACTCCCGTGGCGGAATCGGGCGGCCGTCTCCACTTCGAGGGGGAGGCCGAACGTGCAGGTCCGCCCCCGCCCCCTCGCGGAGGTGGAGCACGAACTTCCCCTCGGCGTCGGTGGTCGCGGAGCCGAGGAATTCACCCTCCCCGTCCCGCGCGAGGACCCACGCTTTCGGAAGCGGCAGGCCTTCTTCGTCGAAGACCCTGCCTGAGATGGCGGACCCCTTCGGGAGAGTCAGGGCGACGCCTGTCGCGCCGGCGCGGATCCCCTTCGCGACCACCTGAACGAGCCGCCCCGAGCGATCCCCCGCCTCGTCCCTCGCGGGCGGGTGCGCCCAGACGGTGTAGGTCCCCTCGCCGAGCCCCTCGATCCGGAACGATCCGTCGTCCCGGGTCCTTCCGTAGGCCGTCTCGCCCTTCGTCGGCACCTCCGGCTCGACCCTCAGGTACGCCTCGCGGACGCCTCTCCCCTCCGGGTCGAGGACTCGCCCCTCGATCGAGAGGCCCCCCTCGACGACGACGACGACTCCTTCGCGGGTCTCGCCCGGTCCGACGGCCAGGAGAGCCCCGTCGCTCCGGGGGCGGTCGGGGAGCTCGGGTCTCGGGCGGTAGGTTCCGGGCGCGAGGTCGGCGAACGAGAAACGGCCACGGTCGTCCGTCCGCCCCCTCCGATGCGCGACGTAGTCGTCGACCCCCCACGGCTGCGAGATACCGGAGAGGCGCTGACGGTCTCCGTTCGTTCCTTCGAGGACTACCTCGACGTTCGGGAGCGCCGTTCCGTCGGGACGAGTGACCATGCCCGCGATCGTGGCTGGACGCGCGAGGCGGACGTCGCCGAGGTCGATCGCGGTCTCCGGGGTCCCCCCGAAAGGGAAGTCGTAGACGGCCGTCCCGTAGCCGTCGCGCTTCACGAAGAGCGCATGGGGGGCGTCGGGGCGGAGGTCGCGGATCTCGAATCTCCCATCCGGTCCGGTGCGGCTCGAGCACCAGTCGATCTTCTGGCCCTCCTCGTGCCACTGGCTCGCGACGGCAGCCACGTAGGTTCCCGGGAGCGGATTCCCTTCCGAGTCGAGGATGCGGCCCTTCGCGCGCTGCGCGGGGAGCAGCTCGAAGTCGACGTCCAGCGGATCGCGCAGGGGTTCCTGGAGTTCCTTGCTCGTCCGGCCGTAGCCCGGCGCGCGGACGTGGAGGTCGGAAACCCCCTCTCCTCCGAAACCCGGGAAAGCGTAGCGTCCCGACGCGTCCGTTCGGGCCGTCCGCCGGAACGTCCACCCCTCTCCCACCTCCGCCCCCTCGATCGGACGGCCCGTTCCGGCCTCGGTCACTCGACCGGTCACGACCACGCCGGGCGCGACGACGACGTCCTTCCGGAGGACCTGGCCGTCCTCGAGCCGGATCCGCATCCACCCCGGGGACGCTCCCTCGGGCGGGAGCACCTCCAGGACGAGCTCGCCGGGCACGAGCCCCTCGAGTCGGAACGAGCCGTCGGTTCCCGTCTCTCCCCGGAAGAGATCCGCAGGCATCCCGAGCCGGAACCCGTGGAGGCGCGCGCCCGCGACAGGGCCTCCGTCCTTCGACCGCGTCACCTTGCCGAGGAGGATCGCGCCGCGGTGAAGCCCGACGAGGACGAACTCCCCCGCGTACCGATTCCGGACGATCTCGTGCGCGAAGCCTTCCGCCGTCGCGTGGAGGTCGAAAGGGCGACCGCGGGGAAGGGGGATCGCGAACGCGCCGTCCGCGCCGGTCTCCGCCCTGGCGACGGTCCGCTCCTCGCGCGAGTAGGAGAGGTCGAGGACGGGGAACTCGCGGCCCTCCACTCGGCGCACCTCCAGCCGTGCGCCGCCCACTGGCGTGCCGGCAGGATCGATCACCCGTCCGTGCAGATCGTGGTCCGAATCCGGTGCTCCCCGCGCGACGGGAGACGAGAGAGGCTCGGTCGCTTCGGGCGCCGGGATCTCGCGACGCGCCGTCTCGGTCCACGTGCGTGCCGCCACCGGGTCTCCGCGATCCTCGGCGACGCCCGCGCCGTCGAGGGTCGAATCCGCCTGCCGCGATCCCGGCCCCGGGCGCGACGCGAGCCACCCGACGATGAGGACGGCGACGGCGACCCCTCCCGCAAGGAGTCTTTCGCCGGGTTTCACTCCACGGTCGGGAAAGTGGGGGAATCTTCCCTTTCGCGTAACCGAACGGATCCCGCGCGTCTTTGACTCGCGGGAGTCTCCCTCGTGCGATGCGAGGGGGCCGCCGCACCGGGCGACCGTTGAAGTGGAAGGCGATTCAGAACCTGCAGGCGGGGATCCTACTCCTCGAGCGTGGACTCGCGGATGGGGCGGCGAATCGCCTCTACTACGCCCTCTTCCAGGCCGCAGTTTTCGGCCTTGAGAGGGCGGGGAGGACGCCGCGGGAGGCGCGGCCGGGCGCCAAGGTCTGGGACCACCGAATCGTGGGCGACCGGATCGTTTCCGTGCGAGGTCTCCACGAGGATGGTCGACTCTTCCGAAGAATGCGCGACCTGCGGGAAATCGCGGACTACGATTCCCGACCCGTCGATCGTCGAAAGGTCGAATCTTGGAAGCACGACGTCGGAAGGTTCGTTGGCGACGTGACCACATGAGGGATCCCTTCATGGACGCGGTCATCCGGGCGATCGAAGCCCGCTACGCGGGCACCCGCGTCGTCGCCCTGCCGTACCGGACCCCCGACGACCCTGCCGTCCGCTTCTGGCTCCGGGTCCTCCATGTCCGCGAGAGGGACCTGGTCTCGGTCGAGATCTTCGGGGACGACTTCGCCTCCGAGCTCTACGGCAAGAGACCCCTACCTTTCATCCTGACCTCGTACGGGGCCCGCAACACGGCTCACTTCCTCGCCGAACAGAAGGCGGCCCGCCGCTCCCGGGCCTACGGGATGCGGGTTCGGCGCGTCGCCCGAGTTCGCGTGGGACGCGGCGTTCGACGCTCACCCCGGCCCGGGGCGCGCTCGTAGTCCCGGCTCGCGGAACCCCCGGAACAGCCCCACGCCTCGTTCCGGGGGCGGTCCGGATCGCCCGCTCGCGAGGAGGCGCTCCCCGGGCGGCTGATGGCGGAGAACGGCGACCCCAGCGGCGTCACCTCCGCAATTCGCCCGGCTCGAGCCGGACGACGACCTCCTGGGGGGACGCGTCCCCGACGCGAAAGGCGACCCACCGCGCGAATCCGCCGTTTGCCCACACGCCGACCGTGTAGTCCCCCGGCACGAGGTGGACGATCGCCTTCCCCTGCTCCTCGGGCGGCCCCTCGCCCGGCTTCGGAGGCCACGCGAGGACCTCCCGCCCCTTCGCATCGCGCACCGGCGGTGTGCCGGGCGCGAGGGCGCGGCCGCCCTCCGCGACGAACGAGATGCGAACTCGGGTCCCGCGAAGCATCGCGATCTCGAACGCCGCCTCCTCGCCGCTCTTCACTACCCGCTCGGCCGAGGCGCACTCGGGGTAGCCCGCGACCCTCGCCGAGGCGAAGTGCCGCCCGGGCGTGATCCCCGCGATGCGAGCGATCCCTCGTGCGTCGGTCGTGCCCCCCGGGCCCCACAGGAACTGCCCCGGCCCCTTCGCCTCGAGCGGACGCACGCGGACTTCCGCTCCCTCGAGCGGCTTCCCGGCGGAGTCGACGACCCTGACCGCCGCGCGCCCGCCGGCGACGGCCGCGATCTCCACGGTCACCGCTGAAGCCTCCGCCACCTCGACGGGCCCGACGGGAGCGGCGAAGTAGTCGTCCGCCGGAGGCTTCGGGAACCGGCTGTTGCCGGGGAGCTGGCCCGCGATGACCCAATACGACCCGGGCGGGAGGTCGCGGACTCGAAAGCGCCCCTCCGCGTCCGTCTCGAACCGTGCCCGCGATCCGGCCCAGGCGTCGGCGGCGAGTTTTCCCTCCGGCTCGACCTGGACGAACATCTTCTCGATGGGCGAGCGGTCCTCCGCCTTGAAGACGAGGCCGCCGATCTCCCCGCCGGGGAGCGAGATCTCGACGGAGACCTCGCCCGACCCGGGGACCTCGACCTTGCGTTCGCTCTCCGCCGAGGACTCCCCCCCGGACACGAAGAGGCGCGCGGGGCCGGGAGGCACCCCTTCGAAGACGAAGACGCCCTCCTCGCCGGTCTCACCCTGGAGCCCATTCCCGAGGAGCGACCAGAGCTCCGAGACCTGCCCCCCGAGGCCGTCCCACAGTTTCAAGAACGCCCCCGCGACCGCCTCCTCGCCGCGCCGGACGCGGACGCGCACGCGGGACTGCGGCCGAGCGGCCTTCTCGAAGTCGACCCGGGTCGTCTTCCGGTCCTCGACGAGCACGACGGCGCCGAGGAAGTCCACTCCCTCCTTCACCGATTCCTCGCCCGGGGCGACGACGACCTGGATCGACCCCTGCTCGATCCGCGGGCGACTCGCGAGGATCGACCACTTGCCGGGCGCCAGCCCCTCGATCCGGAAGAAGCCGTCCGGCCCAATGTTCGAGTGCTTCTCGCTGTCCCCTCCCGAGTCGACCGGGTTCGCCGTGGCCCATCCCCTCGCGAAGGGGAGTCCATTCGTGCCGACCGCGCGACCCTCGACCGCTCCGCCCCGGGAGACCTCGATCACGATCCCTTCGACGGTTCCCCCCTCCGCCACTTCGACGGGGACATGGGGGCTGTCGACGAAGCCCTCGAGCCGGGCGAGGAGCCGATGCGGGCCGGGCTTCAGACCCTTGGCCTCGAACCTCCCCGCCGCGTCCGCGGCCGTCGTCCGGCCGAGCCCGTCGTTCCCGTCGACGTCGAGGACGCTCACCCTGGCTCCCGGGACGGGCAGCCCGGTCTCGCGCTCGACGACGGTCCCTCGGACGGTCGCCGCCCGGCGCAGGAGGACTTCGAGATCGCGCCGGATTTCCCCGGCCTTCACCTCGACCGCTGCGACGCGCTGCGGCCCGAACCCCTGCGCCTCGACTCGCAGGTCGTAGCTGCCCTCCATGAGGTCGAGGAGTTCGAACGCGCCGTCCTGGGTGACGAAGGTGAGCGGAAGAACTCCGCCGGACCGCATGAGTCCATTCCTGCGAACCGAGTCGAAGTGGACCCTGAACGCCCGGACGGCAGCTGCGGTCCCCTCCTCTCGGACGACCCCCGCGACGCCCGTCGGTCCCGGAAGGACCAGCTCGAGTCCCTCTGCGTCAGGCCCGACGTCGGAGATCCGGGCGACCCCGTTCCCTTCGCGCCTCGCTTCGACTGCGAAGGGCCCCTCGTCGAGACCGCTGATCCGGAACGCCCCCCGCTCGTCGGTGACCGAGCTGCCCGAGAGGGCGCGCCAGGATCCGGTGCGCCAGCGCCGCTTCTCGGAGGTCAAGTCGTCCTCCGTCACGACCTTCGCCCCTCGAACCGGCGAGCCTCGCCGGTCGACGACGCGACCCGCGATGGATCGGCCGACGTCGAGCGTGAAGACGATCCCCTCGACGCCACCTCGGGTCGGCACCTGGACGGTCCGGTCGTCCCGGTCCTTGTTGAGCATCCCGGGCTTCGAGGCCTGCAGGGTCCAGGCGCCCCCGCGCAGCCCCCGGAGCCGGAACGCGCCCGCGCCGTCCGTAGTCGTCGCGAACGGGCCGAGAGCCGAGGCTGGATCGAGGAAGCCCCCTGAGGGATGCGCGGTGACCCCTGCTCCCGCGACGCCGGCGCCATGAGAGTCGACGACGCGACCCGCCAGGAAGGAATCCTCGGAGAGCACGAGGTCGAGGCGAGAGGTCTCCCGGTCGCGGACCTCGACCTCCTTCGGCGACGAGGGGCCGAAGCCCGTGGCGTCGGCGACGGCCGCGTACTTCCCGGCCAGGAGGCCGCGGAGCCGGGCCTTCCCTCCCCTCGCCGGCAGCGCTCGTGACCTCCACCCGAATTGAGGGGAGACCACGAGGAGCGAAAGCCGCCCCGTCTCCGGCACGGAACCGTCTGGGCCTCGGAGAGTCGCCTCGACCGACCCCGCGGGCTCGAGGACGAGCGTCAGTCCCTCCTCGACCTCGGGAGTCCCGAGCGCGAACCACTCTTCCTTCCGGTAGCGCGCGAAGTCCGCTTCGACGGCGAGCCGGAACGCCGGGAGATCCGGCGGAACCCCGACGGAGAAGGTGCCTCCGGAGGCTTCGGCCGAGTACTCCGCTCTCCCGTCGTCGCGGAGGACGCGCACGAGCGCGTTCCCTTCGAAGGGCCGGGAGTCCTCCGTGACGAGCCTTCCTGCGACCCGCGCCTTGACTGCCTCGCGTGGAGGGGCCGCGGCCTCGGCGGCGAAGGGCGCCGAGGGGGCCGTCGCGGGCGCGGGAGCCGCCGGCGATAAACGCACATCATGAGGGGAGGGACTTCCGGTCCCGACCTGCGGCGCCGCGCGATCACCTCCGAGGAAGATCGCGGCGAACAGCGCGATCGCCGCCGCGGACGCGCCGAGGAGGAGGAGTGTTCTCGCGCGGCCGCCCGCTGGGACGCTCCGCGGGTTCCGCAGGTCCGCTCCGGTTCCTCGCGAGGACGGATTCACGCGGAGGATGGGGAGGCCTCGTTTCGTGCCTCCTCGTGGCGCGCGGCGATTGTAAGGGCCGGAGGAACGCGCGCGCCGATTGGCGGACCGGGACTCGCGAACGGCGCGACTTCCAGCCCGGACCCTCCCAGGCCTTGCGACGAGAGGGAGAGGAATGACCTGTTAGGTCTTCATTCGCCACGAGATGTTGGGTTGCGAGTTCGATCCTCCCCCAATATCCTGCGATCTCGCGCCACGAAGCCTCGGAACCGGGAGCCATGAGCGAGAACACGAAGGACCTACGGGTCTACCTCGTCGGCGCGCACGCGACGGGGAAGACGACCCTCGCGCGATACATCCGCGACCACTACGGCCTCCCGATGATCAGCGAGGTGGCGCGGGCCGTGCTCGCGGAACTCGAGACGAACCTCGACCGCCTGCGCTCCGATGTCGACGCGGTCTCCCGCTACCAGCGCGAGGTCTTCTTCCGCCAGATCGAGGCCGAGCGCGCGCAGGCGAGCAAGGGGGGATTCGTCTCCGACCGCGCCTTCTGCAACCTCTCCTACGCCGCGAACCACGCGACGATCATGGCCGAGGTCTTCCGCGACCCGATCCTCGACGACTACATGCGCTGGGTGGGGGAGGGGATCGTCTTCTTCCTCCGCCCGCACCGCGAGTTCCTCCAGGCCGACGGCGTGCGTGCGGGCCTCGCGTGGGAGGACGTCCTCGTCGTCGACGGGATGGTGAAGCTCTTCCTCGAGATGTACGGAGTCCCCTACTTCCCCGTCTCGATGATCGCGATGCAGGAGCGCGTCCGGCTCGTCGACGCGGTCCTTTCCCTCAAGATCGGGCGGCGCTGCGGCTCCTACCGCATCGCCCCCTCCGCCCCGCCGCCGAAGACCGCGGCGAGCCTCGCGACGGTCGTCTCCCAGCCGAAGCGCGCGCGCAGGACGGGCGAGCTACCTCTCGCGCCGGTCCGCAACGGGGATCGCTACCCGGTGGTGGTTGCTTCTCCCTGATCCGCCTGGAGGGCTCTGGCACTTGATCGAGCCGGTCTCTCGTCGAGTTAGGAACGGCAGGTCGAGCGAGCCTGGGTGCGGGTAGGGGATGGGGGCTCGGGAGGGTCCCCGGCCGGCCCTCCCAGACGAGAGCCGGCCCGCGGCACGCTCGTTCGCATGAAATCTCCTTCGGAATCGGTCGACGGTCGAGCGCAGCGGTGCGGTCGTGTTCGATCGTGAGCTGCGACGATTCCGGGAAGCGGTCCGGATCGGAGAGTACGTCGTCACCTATCACGGGCTCGACGAGATGGAGGACGACGGTCTCTCCGTGCTGGACGTGGAGTCCTGCGTGCTGACGGGCTCGATCGTCGAACGCTAGCTCGATCACCGAACCGGCGAGAAGAAGTTCCTCATTCGAGGACGCACGGTCCAGGGGGAGGGAGCGGCGGTAGTGGTGAAGCGACTCCCGGCGGGTAGGATGGCCGTCCTGACCGTCTACAGGATGTGAAACATGAGCCGCCGGAAGATCGTGTGCGACTTCTGCGGCAGGACGGGAGTCCGCGTCCGTCGTGCCACCCGAAGCTACGGGCGCGGCCGTTCCGAGTTCCTGATCCGCAACATCCCGACGATCAGCTGCCCCCACTGCGGGGAGACCTACGTCACGGCGCAGACCGCGCGCGAGCTGGAACGGATCAAGATCCACCGTCGCAGCCTCGCGGTGAAGCGGCGGGTTGCGGTGGCGGACTTCCCGAGGGTTCCTCGCCGTAGGGCGGGCTGACGCGAGGCTCGATCCGAGGGCTCGATCCGCAAGCTAGCGACGAGCCTCGACCGCCTGCGCTCGGACGTCGACGCCGTCTCGCCCTACCAGCGCGAGGTCTTCTTCCGCCAGATCGAGGGCGAGCGGGCCCAGGCGCAGAAGGGGGGCTTCGTCTCCGACCGCGCCTTCTGCAACCTCTCCAACGCCGCGAACCACGCGACGATCATGGCGGAGGTCTTCCGCGACCCGATCCTCGACGATTACATGTGGTGGGTGGGGGAGGGGATCGTCTTCTTCCTCCGCCCGCACCGCGAGCTCCTCGCGGCCGACGGCGTGCGCGGGGGCATCGCATGGGAGGACGTCCTCGTCGTCGACGGGATGGTGAAGCTCTTCCTCGAGATGTACGGGATCCCGTACTTCCCGGTCCCGATGGTCGCGATGCAGGAGCGGGTCCGCCTCGTCGACGCGGTCCTCTCCCTCAAGATCGGGCGGCGCTGCGGCTCCTACCGCGTCGAATCGTCCCCCGCGCGGCCGAAGACCGCGGCGAGCCTCGCGACGGTCGTCTCCCAGCCGGAGCGCGCGCGCAGGACGGGCGAGCTTCCGCTCGCGCCCGTGCGGAACGGCGATCGGTACCCGATCGCCACGAGTTCCTCCTAGCTTCACGAGGGGCCCTGCAATGGAGCCCGGCGGACTCGAGCGGCGGGTCTGGCCGAGTCCACGTCGGCCCCCCCGGCGAGGAGGTCTTCCCGATCCGGAGATCCGCGGCGCTCTGTCGAGGGGCCCCAGCCGAAGGCCGTTGCGCCCGCTACGTCCCCTCCCCCGATCGCGCTCGCTTGCCCGCTCTGGACACCTGCGCTAGATTCCGCGGTGTGTTGAGGGAAGTGGATCTCGACACGGGGACGGCGACGGCGCTGCGCCGATCCGGCGATTCGCGGAATCCCGGCTCGCCGGCGTCCAGCGTTACCGCACGGGAGCTCGGCGGCGCCTCCCTCGTCTGCGAGGAGACCTGGAAAACCGAAGGGAGCGGCCCCCCTCGTCCACGGCCCACCGTCCGGCTCGGCGACCGGGCCCGCGCCACGATGCGACTACGTCAAATGAGCCCGCGCACGGAGGACGCGTACGTGGGCTGGTTGCTGCGCCACCACGCGTTCCACGGACGGCAAGACCCCTCGCAACCCGGCGCGGAACACGTCACCTCCTTCCTGAACGCGCTGGCGACGCGCTCGCGCGTGTCCGCCGCGACGCAGAACCAGGCGCTGGCCGCGCTCCTCTTCCTCTACCGCGAGGTGCTGGGCCTGGACCTGCCGTGGCTCGAGGGCCTGGTTCGCGCGAGGACGCCCGAGCGCCTCCCCGTCGTTCTCTCGCGCGACGAGGTGCTGGCGGTCCTCGGGCGCATGGAAGGCGCGCCGCGGCGGATGGCGACGCTGTTCTACGGCTCCGGCCTGCGCCTCCTGGAGTGCTGCCGCCTGCGCGTGAAGGACGTCGACTTCGGCCGCAACCAGATCGCGGTCCGGCGCGGGAAGGGCGACAAGGACCGCGTCACGATGCTGCCGTGCGCCGTGAGGGCCGCCCTGGCCGAGCACCTGGAACGGGCTCGAGAGCAGCACTTGCGCGATCTGGCGCAGGGGGCGGGCTTCGTGGAGCTCCCCGGCGCGCTGGCGCGCAAGCTCCCGTCCGCGGGGCGCGAGTGGCCCTGGCAGTGGGTCTTCCCCGGCGACGCGCATCTACGTCGAGCGGGTCGGCGGGGAGAGGCGACGCCACCACCTGCACGAGACGGTCGTTCAGCAGGCCGTGCGCCGGGCCGTCCTCGCATCGGGAATCCCGAAGAGAGCCACCTGCCACACGTTCCGCCACTCGTTCGCGACGCACCTCCTTGAGGACGGGAGCGACATCCGCACCGTCCAGGAGCTGCTCGGGCACAGGGACGTGGCGACGACCATGGTCTACACGCGCGTCCTGAACCGGGGGCCGGCGGGGGTGCGAAGCCCGGCGGACCGGCTGCTGGGGGACGGGCCGTGAGCGGACGGTGGGTCGCGACACGGGCGGCGGTTTGGCGGGTGGTGGAGTCCGTCGCCTTGCCTTGCCGACCGGAGACGAACGTAGATCTGCCTAACCCTGGAGAGGCGGTGAAACGGATCAAGCACAAATGCTCGGGTGACGCGTACTTGATGCCGGGGACGAGTCGGATGCGGGCCGCATTAGGCAGATGGCGTCACTGCGTTCAGGGGGATTAGGCAGATCAGTCCAATACACGTTAGCCGTGCCCACCCTTTCTTGAGGTGGCGTCAACTCGTGAACACTCGCCAGCCCAGCCCCAACGCACAGTTTTCCGCCTTCCTGTCGCGGTTCCCCCCCGAGATCGTCGCGCTGGTAAAGCGGTGTCTGCCCAAACTCCGCCGCGCTTTCCCCGGCTCCTATCAGCTCGTTTACGACTACTCCAACTCGCTCGTGGTGGCGTTCGGTATGTCAGAGCGCGGATACGAGGCCATCGTCGCCATTGCTATCTTTCCGCGCTGGCTCCGGCTGTACTTCGACAAGTCCCTTCCCGACCCTAAAGGTCTTCTCGAGGGCTCTGGCGCCAAAGTACGCAGCGTTACCCTCAAGGCCGCATCAGACCTCGATCACGGGGACATCCAGGTACTAATCAAGGCTGCGATCAAGCACTCCGGGGTCATCTTCCCGCGCACCCGCTCGAGCCGCATGATCATCAAGTCGGAGTCGAAGAAGCGGAGACCAAGGAGAACCGGGGACGCCTAACATGCGCATGCACCTGACAACGGCGCCGCGAAAGGTTTCAGACGCCGTGAGGTACTCTGAGGCGCCGTTGCAGGTGATGCGCAGCCGTTTGCCAGATGGACGGATATCGAACGGCGACCTGCCGATCGTCCCGCACGGGTTCTCCAACGTTGTTCTCGTGACGGATGTCTAAGTCCAGTGGATCCACTCGCGCCGCGCGCGCCGAGGTTTGGATCGGAACGATTCATCCGCGGCCCGTCCAGCGCCGCCCCCCGTTCGGCCCAGGTTTCAGGATGCCGCAGCAATGACATTCCTACCGTCACGCATGCGATTCGGCTTTCTCTTCTCAGGCCTCAGCTGTGCCCTCGCGGTTGCGCACGCGCAACCGGTCGTGCGATTCGAGGTCAGGTTTTCGAAACTACTGGCCGTCTTCCATTACCTCCGGCAACTCACGCCGAAGGCAGGCCCGAATCCGTATAAGGCCCAGTTTGCGGCCTCACGGTTTGCGACCCCCGCGAATCTCGCGCTCCTCGGCTCGTTTGACTCGATCCAGACCGATTACGAATACAGCTATCCGGCGTACCCGGACGGAAAGATCGAAGGGTCGACGTCGTACATCCTCAAGCGAAACCTGATTCTCGCGTCATCGTTGGCTGACTTCCGAACGCGTTCCATCGTCGTGCTCCCGAGCGGCGACCTGAATCGCATCGTATCCGCACTGGAGGCATTCACGCCCGTCTACGACTCGCTGATCTACGAGTCGAGTCGTGCCACCTTCGAGCGACAGCTTCATGAAATCGAGGCACTGCTCACGGAGAAGCGGGCCGCGGCGCTCTTTGACGGCATTCGCGTCTTCTATCGGGCGTCGTGGGATCCATCCATCCCGTTTCTCTTCGCGTTCTATCCGCGTCCTGCTGGGGGCGGGTTCAGCGCTACCGCGTACGGCAACGTGGCGGAGAGTGAGCTGCCGTCCGATATGAAAGACTATGCGGTGATGCTCGTGCTCATGCTGCACGAGGCCGCCCACATCCTGCTCGACGAACAGCAGCGCGACGCCGCGTGGGAGATGGAGCGGTGGTATTCCGAGAGTCAGGCCACCACCAGCCACTACGCGAAGGGGTTGATGCAGGAATCCTGGGCCACTGCTGTCGGGAACGGTTTCCTTCAAGAGCGCCTCACCGGCACGCTCAATCCGGGTTCCTGGTATGGCCAGAAGTACATCAGTCAGATGGCGAAGCAGGTGCTGCCGCTGATGAGGCCCTACCTGGAGGCGGGCCGGCCAATGGATCGCGCGCTCGTGGACGCGTACGTGAACCTTTTCGAGCGCAACTTCCGCGGCTGGCTGTCGGAGTGGGAGTTCCTGATGACGGGTCGGGCCGTCCTCTCGGAGCGGCCGGCGGACTTCGATCTCGTCGACCGCAAGTTTCCGTACCGGAACGCACAGAAGTACCTGCGCGATTTCTCCGACGCGTCGCTTCGCGAGCTCAAGGCTAGTCGAATGTCGAAGCTCATCGTGATTTCACGCGATCACGCGGCGATGCTGGATCGCGTTCGTCAGGTATTCCCCGAGCTCGCCGGCTGGCGGCCGGATCTCACTGCCGATTTCGCGCACGCGACCATGACCGCCGACAAGACGCGGCTCATTGTCGTGAACCTCGTGACGGGAAGCCTCGAGGCGCTGCTGAGCACGCCATTGCCGCCGTTGCCCTAGAGACCAATGCGATCGCCGAAGAAGACCAGGGGCGCTGGCTAACAACAGCATGCAGCGGACGGCGCTCCGCGCCGCAGCTGATGCTGAGCGTTAGACCGCTCGATGACAAGGACCCGCCTCTTGCGACCGGGCCTGTTCTTCGGAGCGAGGTCGAAGGAACGTGCCACGGCGCGGCGCCGACGCGCCCAGGTGAGCGACAGGCCCTGAGTAGGATGGTGGTGGATCGGCGATGAAGGACTGGCGAGACGTTGCCGAGTTCGGAGCGCGTCCGGAGGCCGCGCCGTGCGCCGCTCGGCCGAGCGCGTACGGGCTGTTCCTGAACGATCGGGGTGAACTCGCGGTGGTTCGAACCGCCGAGGGGACGTGTCTTCCGGGTGGAGGGATCGAACGCGGTGAGACGCCGGCAGCGGCCCTCGCGCGCGAAGCGATCGAGAAGTGCGGGCTTGCCTTCCTCGCGGGCGCCTTCCTGACGCGCGCCGTGCAGTTCGTCTACTCGGAATCG
This sequence comes from Planctomycetota bacterium, assembly GCA_035695825.1. Classification (GTDB taxonomy): domain Bacteria; phylum Planctomycetota; class UBA1135; order UBA1135; family JAKEFM01; genus JAKEFM01. The sequence goes on from DASRRH010000031.1 coordinate 127,170, forward strand.
GAGGGAACGCACTTCGAGAAGAGGAGCACCTTCTTCGAGGCGTGAATCCATGGGAAGCCCTCGGCCGGATCGGAACCGGGTCACGAACTGCTCTGGATCGCGCCCGACCGCGCCTCCGGGCTCCTCTCGCACGGGAGCGAATCGTGGGCGGTCGCGCGTTGGCGCGGCCGGATCGCCCGAGGATCGAGCGGGCGGGGCCCACTCTCCGACAAGCGCCATCGGCGGGCGGGCGGAAGTCGCCCTCGCCCCGGGGTCCCGGTCGCTCGCTCGGGATTGCTCGGGAAGACCGAGGCCGGTCGCTTCGTCCGCCGCGGGCACTTCGACTACGAGTCCGGCGATCACGGGGACACCTGGCTTGCGCTCGAGCTGCTGGTGGGCGATCCCGGGCGTCTCGAGCGCGCGGGAGCGCGGCTCGCGCAGGCGCTTCGCAGCCACGGCGCGGAACTCGTCTGCGGGCCGCTCCTCGGAGGGGCGCTGGTCGGGCAGTGGGTTGCCCGCGCGCTCGGAGTCCGCTTCGTCTACGCCGAGCATGAGTCGAGGGATCTTCGGGGGAGGCGCTACGCGATTCCCCGGGAGCTTCGCCCGGCGGTCGTCGGAAAGCGGGCGATCGTCGTCGACGACGCGATCAACGCCGGCTCGGCCGTCCTCGCCTGTCTTCGCGAGATCGAGTCGCTCGGCGGGCAGGGGGTCGCCGTGGCGAGCCTGATCGTCCGCGAGGGGGCGGGGAAGCGGATGGGGAAGAGTCTCGGGATTCCCGTGGAGGCGCTTCACCGAATGCGCTGGAGGATCTGGCCTCCGGGCGACTGTCCCCTCTGCAAGTCCGGAGTCGAATTGACTCTCGCTCCGTAGCCGCCATGGACCCCGGAAACCGCGCTTCGATCGTGTTGATCCTGGAGGACGTCCTGTTCACGGCCCTCGTGCCGGGGACGGTCGCGCTCTTCGTCCCGTACCGGATCCTCGCTTCCTCCGGGAAACTGCGTCTCGGCGAGGGAGGAGTGCTCCGATTCCTGGGATTCGTTCCCATCCTCGTCGGTTGCGCGGTCTATCTCTGGAGCATCGTCGCCTTCGCCCGCACGGGGGGCGGCACGCCCGCGCCCATCGATCCCCCGAAGACGCTCGTCGTCCGCGGACCCTATCGGTACACCCGCAACCCGATGTACCTCGCCGTCCTCCTCGTGATCCTCGGCGAATCGCTGCTGTTCGCCTCCGGTCGGCTCCTGGCGTACGCCGCGCTGCTTCTGGCCGTCTTCTACTCGTTCGTCCTCCTGTACGAGGAACCCACTCTCCGCCGTCGGTTCGGCATGTCCTGCGCTTCCTACTGCGCGAGGGTGCCCCGCTGGCTATTCGTGAGGAAGGCTGGATGAGAGGTGCGAGCGGGGTCCCCGTCGGGGTCTACGCCGGGAATCGAGGCTCGGGAGGGGGATCGGGTCCCAGGAGTTCGGACCCCTCCCCCGTGGCCGCGAGGATGTCCTCGATCCGGATCCCGAACTCGCCCGGGACGTAGATCCCCGGCTCGTCGGAGAAGGCCATCCCCGCCGCGATCGGCGTCGCGTTGCCGCGGACGAGGTAGGGCTCCTCGTGCCCCTCCATCCCTATCCCGTGGCCGAGCCGGTGCGTGAAGGCGGCGTAGCCCGTGCCGAATCCGCTCGCGTCGATCACGGCTCGCGCCATGGCGTCGATGTCGCCGCAGGGACGGCCCGGCCGGACGCCCGCTCGGGCGGCCGCCTGCGCGCGGAAGACCGCGTCGTAGGCGCGGAGGACGCGGTCGGAGGGGCGGCCGAGGGCCCAGGTCCGCGAGACGTCGGACTGGTAGCCCTGGAGCGAGCCCCCCGTGTCGATCAGGACGACGTCTCCCTGCTGGAGCCGGCGGGCCTGGCTCGTCCCGTGGGGGAAGGAGGCGTTCGGGCCGAAGAGGACGAGGGCCCAGGGCGAGGTCATCCCCGCCGCGCGGTGCGCCTCGCCCATCGCGGTGGAGATCTCCGCCTCGGTCGCTCCCTCGGTCGCGAGCGGCGCGACGGCGGCGATGCAGCGCTTCGTGATCTCGCTCGCGCGGCGGAGCAAGGCGAGCTCCTTCTCGCTCTTCACCATCCGGCAGCGGCGGACCGCCTCGGCGCCGAGGGAGACCTGGGTCGGGGAGAGGGACTCCCGGAGGCCCGCGGCGACGAAGGTGCGGACCGTCGGCTCGATTCCGACGGGGCCGCGGGCGCGGGCCGCGTCGGCGGCGATCCCGAAAGGGGACTCGTCCTCCTGCCAGATGCGGAGGTCCTGGTTCGCCGGGATCCGCTCGCGGGCGGTCCGCTCCTCGAACGCGGGGCAGACCCAGACCGGGTCGCCGGTCTCGAAGAGGAGGAGGAGGAAGGAGCGCTCGCTGCGGCCCCATTCGACGCCCGAGAAGTACTTCATCGTCGGCCCGGGCTCGATCGCGAGGGCGGCGAGGCCCGTCTCGCGCATCGCACGCCGCGCGCGCTCGCGGCGCTCGGCGAAGTCGCTCGGGCCGGGAGCTTCGAGGCCGTCGGCGAGCCCCGCGAGGCGGCCGAAGCGCGAGGTTCGGGTCGCGGAAGGAGCCTGAAGCGGCGCGGAACAGGAGGGGAGGGAGGCCCCGAGGGCGACCGTGCCGGTCCGCAGGAACTCGCGCCGGTCCATCCGGCCTACCTCGAGGAGCGCTTCCCGCCCGTCTCGAGGCGCCGGAGGTTGTTCTCCGCGTCGGTCTTCGCCGTCCGCGCCTCGCTCTTCGCCTGCTCGGAGGCGTCACGGTTCTTGAGGATGCGCTCGGCGCACTCGATCGCCTTCTTGTAGAGGCGCTTCGCCTCCTCGAGGTCGCGGCGGAGGTTGTAGTCGAGGATGATCGCCGCGGCGTTCAGGAGCTGCGGGTCGTCCGGCCGGATCTCGAGCGCTTTTCGGTACCAGGCGTAGGCGTCCTCGCTCTTCCCGGAGTTGCGGGCGAAGAAGGCGGCGTTGTTCCAGTGGTCCGCGTCGTCGGGGGCGAGCTCCGCGAGCCCCCGGAAGAGGTCGCGCGCCGCGTCTTCCCGCCCCTCGCGCGCCGCCTGGTCGGCGAGGAAGCGGACGATGTCGTGGTCGGCGGCCGCCTGGGTCGACTGGCGAACGGTCGCCGCGAAGCCCTCGTAACCGGCCCGGGAGAGGGCGGCGAAGGAGGCCTCGGCCGCGTCGAAGTCCTTCTGCATGTAGGCCGCCTTCGCGAGGTAGTAGTGGGCGTTCGTGAGGGCGGGATTCTTCGCGAGGGCCTTCCCGAAGGAGGCCCGCGAAGCCTTCCAGTCCTCGGCCTTGTAGGCGTAGAAGCCGGCGTACCACCAGAGGGACGCCGAGGCGGTGGCCTTGTCCGGGTGCGCGGCGTCCCACTTCGCAGCGCAGGTCTCGAAGAGCCTGCGCGCGAGCGGGTCGGGGAGGCGCGAGGCGAGGAGCGAGAGGTCGACGCTCGTCGGGTCGCGGGCGAGCGCCGCCCCGTAGGCCGAGGCCGCCTCCTCCGGCTTCTCCCGCCAGAGGTGGAGGTCGCCGAGGCTCCTCGCGGCGCGGGCGTCGGCGGGGTCGGCGCGCATCGCCTCCTCGTAGGCGGAGCGCGCGGCCTGGAGGGCCTTCTCGCGCTCCTTCTCCGTCCCGTCCCCGCGCTGCTTCATGTCGATGAAGCGGAAGAACGCGGCGTCCCCGCGCAGGCGCGCGAGGCCGGGGAGCTTCGGGTCGGCCTCCCGCGCGCGCGCGAGCGCGGCGTCCGCCCCGTCGAAGTCCCCGAGGGAGAGCCGCGCGCGGGCGAGGAGGGCCGCCGCCTCCGCCCTCTCCGGCTCCTTCTCGAGGAGGCCCGAGAGGTGGCGCGTCGCCTCCTCGAAGCAGTCGCGACGCGCCGCGTCCTCGAAGGGGAGGGGGCGCGCGCCGGCCGGGCGCTCGGCGACCATCTTCTCCCCCTTCGCGAAGAAGGCGCGCGCGAAGAGGAAGGAGACCTCGGGCGAGTCGGGGGAGTCCTTCTCGGCCCGGTCGAGCTCGTCGAGGGCGTCGTTCGATCGCTCCGAGGCGAGGAGGGCGCGGGCGCGCCCGAGACGCGAGGGGAGCGAGCCGTCCGCCGCGAGGGCCGCCTCGAAAGCGTGGAGCGCGCCCGCGGCGTCGCCCCGGGCGAGGGCCCTCTCCCCCTCCGCGCGGAGCGCTTGAGGGTCGGGGCGCGAATCCTGGGGCGCCGAAGCGAGGAGGAAGGGGAAAAGCGAGAGGAGGCGAAGCGTCCGGTTCATCGGGGGGGGGGCTCGGAGGCGGACTCGGCGGTCGCGGCGCCCCCCTCGATCTTGCTCAGGTACCAGCGGACGCGCGGCCGCGGCCGCAGCGCGTGGAGGAGGCTCTTCTCGAAGAACGCCCGCGCTCCCTGCGGGTCCCGTCGCCGGTCGTGGTAGAGGACCCCCAGGTCCTCGCAGGCGTCCCCGAGCGACTCGGAGAGGGCGTCGCGCCGCGCGTCGGGGAGGGAGGAGTCGGCGAGGGCGCGCTCCGAGGCGTCGCAGGCCCTGCGGAGCATCTCCTCGGCGCGGTCGAGGTCGCGCCCGAGGTGGTGGAGGAGGACGGCCGCGCACTCGACGAGGAGCCGCGGGTCCTCCGGGGAGGACTCGAGGGCCTTCGCATAGGCGGCGAACGACTCCTCGTAGAGGGCGCGCGCCCGCTCCGCCTCGCGGGAGGTCTCGGCGATCGTCCCCGTCTCCCGGCAGAGCCGGCCGAGGCGCGCGTGCCACTCGGGCGGGCCCGGGGCGATCGCGAGGGCCTTCTCGAGGAGGTCGCGCGCCGCCGCGAGCTCGTTCCCCTCTTTCCAGGCGTCGACGATTCCCTCGATCCCCTCGCGGGGCGTCTTCCCGAAAGCGTCGGGGAGCGCGAGGAGGGAGGGGGAGCGACGGAGCGCGTCGAGGAAGAGGCGCGCGGCGCCGGGGAGGTCGCCCGATCCGATCCGGCACCAGGCGCGCGAGGCGACGCACGACGCTCCGGCGACCTGCACAGCCGAATTCCGGCCGGGATCCAGGGAGGCGGATCTCTCGAAGGCCCCCATCGCGGCCGCGTACTTCGCGAGGGCCTCGCTCCAAGACTGCGCGCGGCGCCTGCCGTCGGCGTCCGTCCGGCGCGCGACGCCGAGGTACCACTGCGTCGCCGGGCTGTCGGGGCGCGCCGAGGCGAGCGAGTCGTAGACCTCGAGGAGGGAGGGATTCTCCAGGGGGCCGCCCGCGGCCCACGCGGCCTGGAGCTTCTCGTGGAGGGAGGAGGCTTCGGGGCAGGTCTCGACGCCGCGGCGCAAGCGCGTACGGCAGCCGTCGACGTCCCCGGAGGCCGCCGCGAAGTCGGCGGCGAGCTCGAAGGGCTCGGGGCGCAGCGGCTCGAGGCGGGAAGAGCGCTCGATCGCGGCCGCCGCCCGCCGGCGAAGGGCCCCTGCGTCCGCGCTCCCGGCCGGGGGGCTCGCGGCGGAGCCGAGCCGTCGCAGCGTCGCCCGCGCGAGAAGGAGGTTCGCCTCGAACTCTTCCCCGGGGGCCCCGCGCGCCTCCGCGAGGGCGCGCGCCTCGATCGCGCGTTGCGAGGCGTCCTCGACCTCTCCCCCTCGGAGGGCGAGGCGCGCGGCCCCGAGCCGGGGGAGCGGATCGGCGGGAAGGAGGCGGAGAGCCTCGAGGTAGGCCTCGATCCCCTTTCTCGCGAGGTCCCCCCCCGAATCCGTTCCGGAACCGGAACGCGACTCGAGGAGCCCCTCGTAGGCGCGCCCCAGTCCGAGACGCGCCTCGCCGCTCGCGGGGTCGGAGGCGAGGGCCCGCTCGAAGCAGGCCACGGCGGCCTCGGGGCGGCCGCTGGCGAGGAAGGTCCACCCCTCGCGGACGAGGGGGGGAGGACCCGGCTCCTTGGGGTCGGACCCGTCCGCGAGGGAGGCGCAAGCGGGGAGGAGGAACGCCGCTCCCAAATGGAGGCAGGAGCCGCTTCGCAGAATCCGGACCATGGCCGCGCCGGGGTCATTCTAGGACTGCAACCGGCGGGCCGCGAACGCGGGGGAGCGATTTGACAGGGCCCCGCGCCCGCCCCGAGATTGTGCCGCGATGGTCCTCGAGGTCTCCCGCAGCGATGGGGCCGCCCGCGTCCGCGTCGCCGGGGCGCTCGATCGCACGGTCCGCGAACGCGTCCGCCCCCTCGTCGCGAGCCTCCTCGAGGAGGGGGCGCGGGAGGTCCGGATCGACCTCGGGGAGCTCGAGCGATTCGATTCCGTGGCGCTCGTCGACCTCCTCGAGGCGATCCGGGCCGGACGCGACCGAGGCGTGCCGGTCCGGCTCGTGCGCGTCCCCCGGGCCCTCTCGGAGACCCTCTCCCTCGTCCCCGCCGAGGCGTGGCTCCGCGCCCCGCCCCCTCCGCCCCCGAGGTCGCCTCTCGAGCGGCTCGGCGATGCGGCGACCCCGCTCCTCGAACTGCTCCGGAGGGACTTCCTCCTCCTCGTCGAGGTCTTCGACTCCGCCGTCGTCGGCCCCTTCCGCGGGGAGCGCCCGAGGGGGGACCGCTTCGTCCGGGAGGTCTCCTCCGTCGGCGTCGACGCCCTCCCGATCGTCGTCGTGATCTCCCTCCTCCTCGGCGTGATCCTCGCGATGCAGGCGGCCGCGCAACTGCGGCAGTTCGGCGCGTCGATCTACGTCGCGAACCTCGTCGCCGTCTCCCTCACACGGGAGATCGGCCCCCTCCTCACCGCGATCCTCGTCGCGGGGCGGTCGGGGTCGGCGAGCGCGGCGGAGCTCGGGACGATGGTCGTCTCGGAGGAGATCGACGCGCTGCGACAGATCGGGCTGCACCCCGTCCGGTTCCTCGTCGTGCCGAAGGTCCTCGGCCTGGCGCTCGCCGTTCCCTGCCTCACCCTCTTCGCGGACGCGGTCGGGATCCTCGGCGGGACGGCCTTCGCCGCCGCCTCCCTCGAGCTCCCGGCAAGCCTCTACCTCGAGCAGACGCGCCTCGCCCTCGTCGCGAGCGACATCACCTCGGGGCTCGTGAAGGGCGCCGTCTTCGGGACCCTGACCGGGACGATCGCCTGCGGGGAGGGGCTGGGCGTGAGCGGCGGCCCCGACGGGGTGGGCCGGGCGACCACGCGGTCGGTCGTCGTCTCCATCTTCGCGATCATCCTGGCGGACGCCTTCTTCACGGCGCTCTTCCACGGGCGATGACCGGGGCGGAGGAGCGGATCCTCCTGCGCGCGCAGGGGATCGAGGTGGAGTTCGACGGCCGGCCCGTGCTCCGGGGGATCGACCTCGACGTGCGCCGGGGGGAGGTCCTCTTCCTCCTCGGGCCGAGCGGGTGCGGGAAGACGACCCTGATGAAGTGCATGAGCGGGCTCCTCCCGCCGACGCGGGGGTCCGTCCTCTTCGACGGCGTCGACCTCCACGCGGTGGCGGAGGCGCAGCGCGACCGGCTCCGCCTCCGGATGGGGATGGCCTTCCAGGGGGGCGCCCTGTTTAACTCCCTCTCCGTGATCGAGAACGTCGCCCTCCCGCTCCGGGAGCGCACGCCCCTCCCCGCCGGGGAGATCCTCGCGATCGCGCGCCTCAAGCTCGCCATGGTCGGGCTCGGGGAGGCGTCCTCCCTCCTGCCGGCCTCCCTCTCGGGGGGGATGCGCAAGCGTGCCGCGATCGCCCGCGCCCTCGCCCTCGACCCGGAGGTCCTCTTCCTCGACGAGCCGACGACGGGCCTCGACCCGATCACCGCGGCGGGGATCGACGATCTCGTCTCGAGGCTGAACCGGGCCTTCGGGGTGACCGTCGTCGCCGTCTCCCACGACATCGCGAGCGCGCGCGCGGCGGCCCACCGCGCGGCCCTGCTCGGGGAGGGGCGGATCGCCGCCCTCGCGCCGCCCGCGGAGCTCGAGGAGAGCGCCGACCCGGCGATCGCGGAGTTCGTCCATCGGAGGCTCCGCCCGCGTCCCTCCGCCGGAGGGGCGGACCTCTTCGCGCCGGAGGAGGGGGCGTGAACGGGCGGCGCGTCGACGCGGCCAAGGTCGGGATCTTCGCCGCCGTGGCGGGCTTCGTCCTCGTCGCCTTCCTGTTCGCGGTCCTCGGGCAGCGGTGGCTCCGCCGCGAGAAGGTCTACCACGCGGTCTTCAGCGGCTCGGTCGCCGGGCTCGACGAGGGCTCCCCCGTGCGCTACCTCGGCGTGCCGGCCGGGAGGGTCGAGCGGATCGGCTTCGACGAGGAGGGCTTCCCCCGCATCCGCGTCACGATGCGGCTCCGGAGCGACATCCCGGTCCAGGAGGGGACGCGGGCGACCCTGCACTTCAACCCCCTGACCGGGCTCGGGAGCGTCGAGCTCGAAGGGGGGGAGATGCAGGGACGCGAGCTTCCCCCCGATCGGACGATCCCGGAGGGCTCGTCGCTGATCTCCCAGATCGGCAAGAGGCTCCCCGAGGTCCTCACCCGGATGCCCGACACGCTCGACGAGCTCGCGCAGGCCGCCAAGGCGGTCCGGGAGATGCTCGACGCGGCGAGCCGGGACAAGCTCCGGGGCGCCCTCGACGGGCTCGCCTCGGCCGCGGCGGAGGTCGGGCGGACGGCGGCCTCGGTGCGCGAGGACGTCCGGTACTTCCGCGAGGGGTTCCTCCCCGAGGTCCTCGAGCCGCTCCGCAGGACGGCGGGGGAAGTCGAGAGCACGGCCGCCGCTTTCCGGGAGGACGCCCGCCAGGTGAAGGAGGAGATCCGCGCCGCGCGGGAGGCGTGGACCCGGCTGTCGGAGCGGGTGGCGGCCGAGTCGGCGAGCTGGGGGGAGCCGATCCGTTCGGCCGGCGCGGACGTGTCGAAGGCCGCGCACGACGTGAGCGCGCTGGTCGCGGGGGAGGACATCTCCCGCGCGGTGGCGCGCCTGCGGGTCTTCGCCGACAACCTCGCGCGCCTCTCCGAGCAGGTCGACCGGACCCTCGGAGACTTCCGCGGCACGCTCGACGCGTTCCGCGGCACCCTCGAGGGGAGCCGCCCCCTCCTCGCGGAGGCCCTCGGGGCCGTCCGACACGCGGTGCGCAACGTGAAGGAGCTGGTCGACCGGCTGCGGGACGACCCCTCCGCCCTCCTCTTCTCCCGGCGGAGGGAGGAGCGGTCGATCCCCGACGGGCGGGGCCAGTGAGGCCCGCCCTCCTCCTCGTCGCCGCGGCCGCCGGCTCCTGCGCCTCGAGCGTGCCCCCCGATCGCCTCTACCACTTTTCGACCATTCCCGTGCCCGCCGCGGCCGAGCGCGCTCCCCTCTCGCTCGAGGTCCGCCCCTTCGCCCTCGCTCCTCACCTGCAGGGGGACCGACTGGCGGCGCGCATCTCGCCGGTCGAGCTCGAGTACTACGCCGGACACCGGTGGGCCGCTCCGCTCGAGGAGATCCTCGCCGAGGCCGTGCTCCAGGGGCTCCGGGAGGCGGGCCTGTTCGCCGCCGTCGTGCGGAGCGAGGATCCGGGCGCCCGGCCCGACCTCACCCTCTCGGGGTACGTGCGGACGTGCGAGGAGGAGGACCGGTTCGACGGATGGTGGGGGGTCGCCGTCCTCGAGGTCGCCCTCCGCGACGCGGGGAGCGGGCGGGTCCTCTGGTCGGGGGAAGTGCGGGGGGAGCGCCGGGCGGGCGGGCGCCACCCTGCGCGCGTCGTCGAGGCCCTGCTGGGGGCGCTCGGGGACGCGCTCGGCTCGATCCCCTGGGGGAAGGCCGCCACCGCGCCGGCTTCCTCCCCCTCCGTTCCCGAAAGATAATCGGGAGCAATAATCCAGACCGGGCCCCGTCCAACCGGCTCGGCCCGGGCCGCGCGATGCGCCCCATCCCCGCCCTCCTCCTCCCTCTCCTCGCCGCGTGCGGCGACGCGAACGTGGGCTCGGTCTTCGACCCCGGAGGGGGGGCGCCCCCGGGAGGAGGCCCGGGGGGCGGCGGGGCGAGCGCGGCGCCGGTCGAGGGGGGACTCATCGTTTCCGGGGACCCCGAGCTGGTCCTCGTCTCGCCGGACCAGGACGCGGGGGTGAGCGTCGAGACCCCGGTCGCCGCCGTCTTCTCCGAGACGATGGACGCCGCGACGATCACGCTCGCCTCCTTCCAGGTCCGGCTGCAGGGGGGGACTCCCGTTGCGGGCACCCTCCTATTCTTCGCGGCGAACCGCCTCGTCGTGTTCCTCCCGAGCGGGCCCCTCGCCCCGAACAGCTCGATCGAGGTCGTCTTCGCGACGGGGATCCGGGACCTCGAGGGGAGGAGCCTCCCCGTCCCCTCGGGGGGAGTCGTCGCCACGTTCACGACGGAGACCACGGCCTCGACGAACACGACGCCCACGGTCGTCGCCGTCTTCCCTCCCGCGGGCGCGAGCAACCTCCCGAGGGAGACGGAGATCGTCGCGGTCTTCGCGGAGCCGGTGAACACCGCCACGGTCTGGCCCCTCGGGCTCGTCCCCGCCCTCGTCGGACCGCCGGTCGTCCCCGTCGCCACCCTCCCCGACTTCCAGGGGGGGAACCGGATCGCCGTCCTGCGGCCGCTCGCCCCCCTCCCGATCGCCCCCGAGGGGGAGCTCGTCTCCCTCACCTTCGCCCCGTCGATCCAGAACGACGACTTCTCCCCGAGCGCGCTCTGCCCGGGCCCGACCCCCTGCCTCGTCACGCAGTTCCGGGTGACGACCTTCGATGCCCCTCTCGCGGTCCGCACGGCCTCGATCCCCCCCGACACGGTGAACCGGGCGAACCTGGGGGCCGTCCCGTTCGAGGTCGACGTCGGAGCGGGCTCGCTCGCGAGCGACGCGGTCCACCTCCTCGTCCACGAGGCGAGCGGGCCGGAAGGCCTCGAGTTCACGCAGGCGGCGACGGCGGCGGCGGGGACGGTGGCGATCGCCGCCGACCTGGAGGAGTCGTCGAGCCCGCTCACCCCGATCCTCGCGGACGGCGGCCTCGTCGTCGGCGCGTTCGTCCGGCGGGGGGGGGAGAACTCCGTGATCGTCCTCGGGCCGAACGGGAGACAGGACACCGTCGCGCCGGGGGTCCTCCAGTTCGGCCCGCCGAACCAGCCGAGCACCTCGACCTTCGCGACCCCTCTCCGGCGCCCGGCGATCTGCGGCACGGCGACGGAGAAGCTCGCGAGCGTGACCGTGAACGGGCCGCTCGGGGTGGTCCCCGCCTCGACGGGCGGTCCCGCCATCGCGAACGGAGCGTTCTTCCTCGCTCCCGCGATCGACCTCGACCCGATCCTCTCCGGACCGCTCCCGGCGGGGATCGACCTCCTCCCCTTCACGCTCGACGTCACCGACCTCGCGGGGAACGCGACGAGCGCGATCGGCGGGGGGATCCTCGCTCGGGGGTTCACGGGAGAGGTTCCGGCGGCCCAGCCCGCGGGGACGGTCCTCGTCGCCGTCTACGACGAGGCGACCCTCCGCGGCCTGACGAACGCCCGCGTCTTCCTCGAGCCCGGCCTCTCGCAGAACCCTCCCGTGGCGGTGGTCGAGGGGACCGTGTTCTCGTCCGGGGTCTACGGGTTCGCCGCGGTCGCGCCCGGAGCGCACACGATCACGGCGGGGGCGCCGGGCTACGAGCTCGCGACGGTCGTCGGCACGGGCGCCACCTTCCTCTCGATCGGCCTCAAGCCGCTCGGGAGCCCGGGCGCCACGGCCACGGTCACGGGATCGATCTCGGGGGGGACGAGCGGGCTCGGGCTGCGTTTCGTCTCGAACACGCTCCCCGACCGCGCCTCGTTCGGAGTCTTCGACTTCGATCCGGTGACGCCCGGGGCGATCCCCGCGACGGCGATCCAGGCCGGACGCCTGCAGGTCCTCGCCGCCTTCTCGGCCTCCCTCCCGCCGACGGGGACCTTCTTCAACTACACCTTCGGCCCCGCGCTCCCGGCCCCGAACCCCGGCGCCTCCTCCTTCGTCCCTCTCCTTTTCCCGACGCCCCCCTCGCTCACCTCGGATCCCTTCGACGATCCCCTCCCCGTCAATCCGCCCCAGACGGTCGATCTGTCGGGGACGAGCGGGCTCGACCTCTCGAACCTCGTCTCGGACCCCTCCGTCCTGTTGAACGGAGAGACCCGGGGCTTCCCGGGCCTGGTGGCGGTGGGGCTCGGGTTCACGGTCTCGGCGGGGCCCTCGACCTTCACCGCCTTCGCCGACGCGTCGCCGCTCGGGGGGCTGCTCGTTCCGATCGCCGAGACCCACCTCGCCGTCCAGGCGAAGGACACGGCGGGAGCCGTCTCGGAGGCGCGCGTCCCCGTCCTCTCCCTCACGGGGACGGTCCCGCTCCCTGCGGTCCCCACGGTGACCGCCCCGTCCCCCCCGGGGACCTTCCCGCCGAGCCTCTCCTTCACCTTCGTCGATCCCCTCCCGGGCCCGGGGATCTTCCTCGCCCAGATCGTCGACAGCGCCCCGACGGCTCGGACCTGGAGGTTCTTCGTCCCCGACGGGGGCGGGGCCGCCGTCACGGTCCAGGTGCCGGTGGTCTCCCAGTTCACGAGCCCCCCGGGAGGATTCCCCGGGCTCGCCTCCGGAGCGACTTCGAACTGGACGATCTCCGCCGAGGCGTACGGCTTCCCCGCCTCCCCCGGGTTCGACTTAAACCATGCCTCGTTCGGCGACCTCGACGTCCGGGCCGTCTCCTTCGCGAGGTCCCCCTCGGTGACGGTCGCCGTCCAGTAGCCGAGCGGAATCGGGCCTCCTAGAATCCGCCCCTCTTTCCGGAGGCCTTCCGAATGCGCACCCCCCTGCCGCTCGCCCTCGCCGGGCCGCTCCTCCTCGCCGCCTGCGCGACGCAGGCCGAGAAGAGCGATTACTACTGGTCCTCGCCGGTGGACGCCATCCGGGCGAGCAACCCCTCCGACATCGCGATCCTCCGCCCGATCGACGGGACGGAGGGGGCGGCGGGGCAGGCCGCGCGGACGGGGACCGTCCCGCTCGAGCGCTTCCAGCAGGTCGCGTACAAGGAGTGTCTCAAGCGCCGCTACGCCCCGCTGGCGCTCGACTTCGTCGACCGGGCCTGGCGCGCCGCGGAAGCCTCCTCGGGGGGGAAGGGGATGTGCGGGGAGGACGCCTACCTCTGGATCCGCGTCAACCGGTTCGACACATCCCGCCTGGAGCCGCAGGGGGAGGTCCGGATCGCGGCGGACTTCTTCCTGAACGACGGGAAGACCGGGACGATGCTCTGGTCAGCCAAGGCCGACCGGCGGATCGTCCTCCGCCGCGAAGCGGAGGTCCTGCGGGACGAGTCCCTCCTCCGCCGGGCGGCCGTCGAGCGGTTCGTCGAGTACGCGCTCCAGGGCCTGCCGCCGCGCGTGCCCTCCGCGGAGGAGCGGTGAGAGACGCTTTACTTCGCCGCTGCGGACGCTACCCTGTCCGCTACCTCCGACGCCCCGCGGTTTCGTTCCCGGGGCACGCGCCGCCTGGGCCCCGAACCGGGTGGCGGAAGGGGCGCGAGGGCGCCCAAACCTCGGGGAAGTCATGATGGTCCAGGTCGAACGGCGGCGCAGTCTGATCGAGCAGTACCGGGCGCACGCGAGCGATACCGGGTCTCCCGAGATCCAGGTGGCCCTCCTCACGGAGCGGATCCAGAACCTGAGCGAGCACCTGAAGCTCCATCGCAAGGACTTCGGGTCGCGCCGGGGGCTCCTGATGATGGTGGGGAAGCGCTCGAAGCTCTTGCGCTACCTGCAGGGGAAGAGCCCCGAGCGGTACGGCACCCTCGTCCAGCGGCTCGATCTCCGTCACTAGAGTTGAAGCGCGTGAGTCCAGCTCCGGGTCCGATCCCGGGTGCCCACCAGGGCGGCGCTTGCGTGCGCCGACGGGCGCTGCGCGCCGGGGGCGTCCCCGGCGCCGGCCGCCGAGGAGAAGGGGTTTGAAGTCCTCCGGTCACGAAGTGCGGCGCACGTTCGCCGGTCGCGAGCTCGTCTTGCGCGCGGGGGCCATCGGCCGCCAGGCGGCCGGCTCCGTGGTCGTGCAGTACGGGGAGACGGTCGTGTTCGCCGCCGTCTGCCTGGACAAGGCGCGGGAGGACATCGATTTCTTCCCCCTCACGATCGACTACCGGGAGTTCACCTCCGCGGCCGGGAAGTTCCCCGGGGGGTTCTTCAAGCGGGAGGGGCGGCCGACGACGAAGGAAATCCTGACGATGCGCCTCATCGACCGGCCCATCCGGCCGATGTTCGCCGAGGGATACCGGGCCGAGGTGCAGGTCGCGATCCAGGTCTGGGCGACCGACCAGGAGAACGACCCGGACATCCCGGGGATGATCGCCGCGTTCGCCGCGCTGCACCTCTCGGAGGCCCCCTTCCTCGGGCCGATGGGAGCCGTGCGGGTCGGGCACGTCGGGGGAAAGCTCGTCGTCAACCCGACCTACGCGGACCTCAAGCGCCCCGACTCCCGGCTCGAGCTCGTCGTCGCGGCGACCCCCGAGGCGGTCACGATGGTCGAGGCGGGCGCCAAGGAGATCGACGAAGAGACGATGGTCGAGGCTCTCGAGCTCGGGGCCTCCGCCGCGCGCGAGGCCGCCCTCGCCTGCGACGAGCTCCGCCAGAAGGCCGGCTTCCCGAAGATCAAGGTCGTCCCCCCCGAGACGAACGCGGAGCTCGCGCGCAAGGTCGGGACGCGGTTCCGCGAGAGGCTGGCGACGGCGCTGCGGACACCGGGGAAGGGCGCTCGGAGCGCGGCGGTCAAGGCCCTCGTCGAGGAGGCGCAGGAGGCGTTCGTCCCCGCGGACGCCGAGCCCCTCGCGCGCGCGAAGCTCCTGCGGGAGCTCAAGGGCGCGATCGGGGACCTCGAGTGGGAGATCGAGCGGGAGGAGGTCCTCGCGGGGCGCCGGCTCGACGGGCGCCGCCACGACGAGATCCGGCCGATCTCGATCGAGGTCGGCCCCCTCCCGCGCGTCCACGGCTCGGCCCTGTTCACGCGCGGGGAGACGCAGGCCCTCGTCGTGACGACGCTCGGGACGGTCGACGACGAGCAGAGGATCGACGGGCTCACGGAGGAGTACACGAAGAAGTTCCTCCTCCACTACAACTTCCCCCCCTTCTCCGTGGGGGAGGTCCGGCCGATCCGCGGCCCCTCGCGCCGGGAGATCGGCCACGGCGTGCTCGCCGAGCGGGCGATCGAAGGGATCCTCCCCGACGCGTCGGTCTTCCCGTACACGATCCGCCTCGTCTCGAACATCCTCGAATCGAACGGCTCCTCCTCGATGGCGACCGTCTGCGGCGGCTCCCTCTCCCTGATGGACGCGGGGGTCCCGACGAAGAAGCCCGTCGCGGGGATCGCGATGGGGCTCGTCAAGGATGGGGAGCGCGTCGCGGTGCTCTCCGACATCCAGGGGAGCGAGGACCACAACGGGGACATGGACTTCAAGGTCGCCGGCACCGCCGAGGGGATCACCTCCCTCCAGATGGACATCAAGGTGAAGGGGATCACCCGCGACCTGCTGCGGCGCGCCCTCGCGCAGGCGCAGGAGGGGAGGCTGCACGTCCTGCGGACGATGGAACGGGCGATCGCTTCCCCGCGCGCCGACATCTCCCCCTTCGCCCCGCGGATCCAGCAGATCCATATCAAGCCCGACAAGATCGGCGCGCTGATCGGCCCGGGGGGACGGACGGTGAAGGCGCTCCAGGAGGAGCTCCACTGCAAGATCGAGGTCGTCGACGACACGGGCCTCGTCCACGTCTCCGCGCAGGGTCTCGAACGACTGAAGGAGGCCGTCGCGCGGATCGAGGCGCTGACGCAGGAGGCGGAAGTCGGCCGGGTCTACACGGGGACCGTGAAGTCGGTGAAGGAGTTCGGCGCCTTCGTCGAGATCCTCCCCGGCGTCGAGGGGCTCCTCCACGTGAGCGAGCTCAGCCACGAGCGCGTCGAGCGGGTGAGCGATGTCGTCAAGCCGGGCGACCGCGTCGAGGTGAAGGTCGTCGAGGTGAACGAGGTCAACGGCAAGATCCGCCTGTCCCGGCGCGTCCTCCTCGAGCCGCCCGCCGGGGCGCCGCCGCGGGAGGAGGTCGCCGCGGGGGGCTTCCGCGAGGGGGAGAGGAGGGGCGGCTACGGGGATCGGGACCGCGGCCGGCCCGGCGGCGGTTCGCACCACGGACGGGGCCACGGAGGGCCGCGCCGATGAGTGAGCCCGGAGGCACGGAAATCGATCGGATCGAGGGTTTCCCCGCGGATGCCGCCCCCGCGGGGATGGGCGCCCGGACGGGAGCCCAACCGGAAGGTGGGGGGCGCAAGGCCGCTGGTATGGAGCACTCTCCCATGGCCATGGGACGCGTGAAGTGGTTCGACAACCGCAAGGGCTACGGATTCATCGAGCGGGAAGGCGAAGAGGACGTCTTCGTCCACTACCGCAACATCGAGGGGGACGGGTTTAAGACCCTCTCGGACGGCGAGCTCGTCGAATTCGAGATCGCCCAGGGGGAGAAGGGGCTCTACGCCCTGAACGTCCGCAGGACGCCGAAGACCTGAGGCCTGCGGCGCGAGAGAAGGCCGACCTCCCCGGGGAGGTCGGCCTTTCTCGTTCCCGGGGGCGGAGAGGAGCCGGCGACTCCCCTCTCCGCCCCCCGCGGTTTCTAATGGAGGCCTCCGGCGTCGACGCCGGTCTGGCCGCGTGAGCCTCCTCCTCCTCGCCTCCCTCCTCGCCGCCGGGGCCGAGCGCCCCGCGGTCTCCTGCCGCGAGATCTTCGTCCCCGTCGAGGTCGACGGCTCGCTCGCGCAGGAGAAGTGGGACCAAGCGCCGCCGACGCTGATCGGCTCGGAGGGGGCCCTCCTGCGGGTCGCGGGAACCCTTCCCGCCGAGAAGTGGCGGGGACCCGGCGACGCGTCGGCGAGCCTCTGGTTCGCCTACGACCGCGCGCACTTCTACGTCGCGGGGGAGGTCCGGGACGACGTCCACCTCGACGACCCGCAGGTCTGGTGGGCGGGGGACGCGATCGAGCTCTTCCTCCGCTTCTCCTCCGAGCCCGCCCCGGCCGCCTCTCCCGGACCGGAGGACCTCCAGATCTTCCTCCTCCCCCTCAGCGCCGCTCGGCCCTGGGGCGTCGCGATCCAGGGGCGCCGCCGGGGCCCCGGGGACGGGGGGTTCGTGGGCGTGCGCGTGGCGGCGAAGCCCCTCTCGGGGGGAGGCGGCTACACCTTCGAGGCCGCAATCCCCCTCGTGAATCTCCCCGGCTTCCCGGTCGGGGGGGGGAGGATCGGCTTCAACGTCGCCCTCGACGACGCCGACGAGGCGACCGCGGGCACGGAGACCTACCTCGTCTGGTTCAACCCCGGCCCCCCTCCCGCCTTCGACATGCGGGCGCGGGGCTGGCTCGACGTCGTCCCCACGCTCGTCCCCCCCCCGGTCGGGGGAACCCCCTCGCGACTGCTCGAGGACGTCGGCTTCGCCGGCGGGGTCCTGCTCCTCCTCCTTGGGCTCTTCGCCCTCGCGGCGCGGGAGGGGAGCCTCGCGATCTCCCGATCCGCGCGCGTCGTCGCGCTCCTCGTCCTCGCCCTCCTCTCCCTCCCGCTCTCGGCCGCCCTCCTCCGCGGATTCGAGTCGTCGAGGGAGCGGGAGTTCCGGGAAGCGGCGCAGAGGGTGGAGTCGATCCTCTCCGCGGCCTCGTCGGGGGAGATCGGGTCCCTCGAGGGCCCCTCCGGGGCGGAGGCCGCGCTCCGGCTCCTCTCGGGGGAGCCGGTCCGGCCGCTCCCGCGCCTGCAGTACGCGTTCCCGCCGTTCCCCGAGTCGTGCGCGCCCGACTCGGAGCGCGCGGGAGACGTCCCCTTCTCGCGATACCGGATCCCGCTCCGGGAGGGGGTGAAGGTCCCGATCGACCTCCTCCCCCCCAGGCTCGCGGGGGCGATCCACGTGGCCCTCACCGCGGCGGGCGCTCCCTCTCCCCCCTCCGCGCGCCCCCGATCGGTGGCGCTCCGCCTCGAGGACGCGGAGGGACTCGCGGAGACCTTCGAGCTCGATCTCGGCAGCGGCGAGCGCCGCGCCGCCTTCGGCGGGTCCGGCCTCCCCTCGGAGGTCTTCGCGCGCGTGCTCCGGGGCGCGCGCCCCCTCGCGCGGATCGAGGTCGAGTCCCTCTCCGCGGAGCCGGTCGTCCTCGAGGGGGTCACGCTCTCCTACGCCGACGGTTACGACCCGCTCCTCCTCGGGGCGCCGACGGCCTCCGGCGTCCCGACGCGCATCCGAGGTCCGCAGCCGGGGAAGGCCCTCGTTCTGGCGCCCGGGGAGGCCGGACCGGCCGAGTGGGACCTCGGGGCGCGCGAGGCGGAGCGGATCTTCGTCGTCTACGGCGAGGGGAGAGGGTCCGGCGCCGGAGGAGCCCTCTCCTTCCGCGGGTACGGGACGACGATCGTCCAGGGGACGGTCGAGTTTGCGGAGGGGCCCCCGCTCGGCTTCGACCTGCGCCATGGCGTCGACCTGCACGCCGCCGACCTCGAGCGCTCCCGCCACGCGCCCGACCCCGGGCGCAACGTCGAGATCGCCTTCGTCTGGGAGGAAGGAGGCGAGCGCCGCCACCTCGACATCCGCTCCCTCGATCTCAACGGCCGCCGCCCCGTGCGCCGCCTGCTCCTCCAGAACGTCTCGGATCCGGCGACCGGCTATCCCGTCGAGGTCCGCGAGGTCGTCCTCGCGACGAGCCGTCCGGTGCCCGACCCCGCCCCAGGCTCGCCGATCGCTTCGGTCCCGGAAGGGAGGAAGCTCGGGGACGAGGCGGCCCGCGGGCTCTTCGGTCTGCGCTTCGGGTTCGTCGACCTCTTCGGGAGGCCCCTGCGCCGGGGAGGGGGGCACCCCGTCCCCCGCGCCACCCCCGAGGAGCTCGCCTCTTGCGCGGGGGGCGCGCGACCGAGGCCCGAGCTTCGCGAGGAGCCCCGGGACCAGGGGACCTGGCGCGCCCTCCTCGCCCTGCGGGAGGGAGGACGGCCGATCGGGGCGATCGTCGTCACGCGCTCGGAGCGGCGGGTATTCGCCTGGAGGCGCGTGGCGGGCGCCGTGCGGACGGGGCTCGCCTTCCTCGCTGCCCCGTTCCTCCTCGTGGCGGCCGCCGACCGCCTGGCGCGGGGGCGGCGCCTGCGCGTCAAGCTCGCGGGCGCGCTCCTCCTCACGTCCGTCGCGCCCCTCCTCCTCTTCGCGTTCGGCTTCGCCGACCTCCACGGGGCCCGGGAGGAGGAGATCGAACGAGGGCGGCTCGAGGCCGAGGTGACCGCCGCGCGCGAGCGCCTCGCGAGGGCCGTCGAGGAGATCGATCGGACGGCGGCCCGGTTCGCGGAGAGCTTCCTCACCGACCCGCGCGTGCGCGAGGCCCTCGGCTCGCCGGAGGCTCCCGACCTCCAGGCCTGGAGGGAGGCCGTCACGAGGGCGCGGAGGGCCGTCGTCGGGGAGGCCCCGGATTCATTCGTCGGGATCGAGGTCGTCGACGCGCGGCGGCGGTCGCCGGCCCGGTTCCACCTCTTCGAGGGGGAGGGGGGGAGGCGGCTCGAAGGGGCGGAGATCTCCGTCTCCGACCTCTATCGCCTGTGGGGCGAACATGTCCGGATCGGCGTCGATCGCGTCCGGGAAGGGGAGCGCACCTTCGTCTTCCTCGTCGGCGCGCCTCCCCTCCCCCCCTCGCTCGAGGAGGCGGCGCAGATCGGCGAATCGGGGATCCGGCTCTACTCCCGGGAGGGCTGGCCCGTCGCCCCCGCGCGGCTCGTCGAAAACCTCGAGGGGGACCCTCCGCGGGCGGCCGCGGTGCAGGGGCTCGCGGCGCGCGCCGAGCGGGAGGGGGGGCCGGTCTGCGCGCCCTGGGTCGAGCGAGGGGTGGAGGGAAGGATGGCGGTGGACCTCGTCCGCGACCGGGAGGGGAGGCCCGTCGCGGCGCTCGCCGCGTTCGGCCGCAGTGCCGAGCCGACGTGGAATCTCGGATTCCTGCGCGTGCGATCGCGGGGCGTCCTCCTCGCGCTTGCGGCCGCCTTCGTCGCCTCCTCCCTCGTCGTCGCCCGCATCCTGACCACCCGGATCACCCGGCCGGTCGAGCGCCTGGAGCGCGGCGCCCGCGCCCTCGAGCGAGGCGAGGCCCCGGCCATCGAAGCCGAATCGGAGGACGAGGTCGGCCGCCTCACGCGCTCCTTCAACCGGATGGCGCTGGAGCTGCGCCGGCGCCTCACCCACCTCTCCGCGCTCAACCGCGCCTTCCAGGACCTCTCTTCCCGGCTCGACCTCGAGGCGGTCCTCGAGGAGGCGGTCCGGGTCTTTCGCACCCAGGCGGCGGCCTCTCACGTTCTCCTCGCCGTGCGCGAGCCCGAGGGGGGGAGCGCCCTGCTCCTCCACGGCGAGGGGATCGCGGGGCCCCGGCCGGCGAGCGGCTTCCTCCGCTCGGCCGTCGAGGCCGGGGAGGTCCTGACGCTCCTCGACGACGGGGAGGATCCCCTCGCCTGGATGCCGGGTCCGGAGGGGGAGATCCTCCGAGGATCGAAGGGGGTGCTCGTCCTCCCCCTCCGCGTCGGGAGCCGGAGCCTCGGCTGCGCGATCCTCGCGTTCGACGCCGCCCCGCCGGCCCAGCGGGACTTCCTCCTCGCGGCGGCGGCGCAGGTCTCGATCGCCCTCGAGAACGCCCGCCTCTATCGCCTCGCCGTCGAGGATCCCGAGACGGGCGCGCTCCACCCCTCCGCCTTCCGGCGGCGGGTGGCGGAGGAGATCGAGCGCGTGCCGGGCCGGCCGGTGGCCGTCGTCCTGTTCTCCGTTCCCCCCGAGGCGGGGGAGAGGGGCGAGATCCCCGCGGGCATCGCCGCGGCGCGCGCCCTCCTGCGGGCCGTCCGCGGGCGCTTCCCCGTCGGGCGCACGCGCCCCGAGGAGCTCGCCCTCGTCCTCCCCGGCGTCGAGCGCCGCCGGGCCGCCCGGTTCGCGGAGCGGGCCCGGCGCGCGGTGGCCCGGTCGCTCGGGGAGGCTGACCCCGCGTCCGGCGCGGAGAAGATCGCCGCGGCCGCCGGCTCCTTCCCCCGCGACGGGGCGAGCGCGGAGTTCCTCCTGAACGAGGTCGACCGCGCGCTCCGCCGCGTCCGCGGCGCCGGGGGGCCCGTCGCGCTCCCCCGCGAGACCGCGGCCGAACCCTCCGCGGCCGAGGAGGAGGGGGGTCTCGTCGCGCGCGCGGACGCGATGGTGGACCTCCTCTCGACCGTCGGGAGGATCGCCCCGAGCGACCTCCCCGTCCTGATCCAGGGGGAGACGGGCGTCGGGAAAGAACTCTTCGCGGAGGAGATCCATCGCCGGAGCCACCGCGCGAAGGGGCCGCTCGTCAAGGTGAACTGCGCTGCGATCCCCGAGGCCCTCCTCGAGTCCGAGCTCTTCGGCCACGAGCGTGGCGCGTTCACCGGCGCGGACCGCCGCCGTCTCGGGCGCTTCGAGCTCGCGAGCGGGGGAACCCTCTTCCTCGACGAGGTCGCCGAGCTCCCGATCCCGGTCCAGGCGAAGCTCCTCCGCGTCCTGCAGGAGGCGGAGGTCACGCGGCTCGGGGCCGAGTCCGCCGTCCCAGTGGACGTGCGCATCGTCGCGGCGACGAACCGGGAGCTGCGGTCCGAGATGGCCCGCGGGGCGTTCCGCCCCGACCTCTTCTATCGGCTGAACTCCGTCTCCCTCCTCGTCCCCCCTCTCCGGGAGAGGAAGGAGGACATCCCGGTCCTTGCGCGCGCGGCGATCCGCCGCAGCAACGAGCGGGAGGGGACGCGCGTCCCCGGGCTCAGCCCGGAGGCCCTCGACCGCCTCTTCACCCACTCCTGGCCGGGGAACGTCCGGGAGCTCTTCAACGTCCTCGGGCGGGCCTGCGTCCTCCGGCGCGAGGGGGAGATCCGCCCGGAGGACTTGGCCCTCGAGGCCGGTGCCCCCGCGCCGGAAGGGAGGCCTGCATCCGCGACGCTCACCCCGGTCGAGCCCTCGGTGACGGCCCGGCAGAAGATCGCCCTCGGGCTCCTCGCCGCGCGGGGCTGGATCACGACGAGGGAGTACATCCGGGCCGCGGGCGTCTCGGAGAGGACGGGACTCCGCGATCTCAGCGACCTCGTTTCCCGCGGGGTCCTGATCCGCGTCGGCAGCCGGCGCGGGACCGCGTACCGGCTGGCCGTACGTTCGGGAACGGGGACCGAACAGCCCTGATTTCCGCCACCGACTCCGCCAGGTGGACGTCGGAATCTGGCGAGTCCGGGGCCGCCTGAGCCCGAGACCCTCCGTCGGCCAGGCGCGAGTCGATGCCAATCGATTGCTCCCGTATCGGTTGCGGCGTGGCGGCGAAATCGTTCCGGTGGCGGTACGGCGCTTGTTCCTGCGCTCGCCGGTGCCGCAATGCGTGTGACCGAAGGATCTCCGGAGACCGGAGGGCCCGAATGAAGTCCATCGCTTCCGTCCCGAGCGTCTTCCTCTCCCTCGCCCTGGCGGCCGGCGTCGCCCTCGCTGCCGGGGACGTGAAGTACCAGGTCGAGCGCGCGAAGGTCTACCACGGGAATCCCGACGCCTTCAGCAAGCCCGCCGTCGTGACGAGCCTGACCGTCTTCCAGAACATCAAGGCGTACAAGACGATCGAGGAGGAGAAGGTCACCCCCGAGTCCGCGCGTTACTTCCTCCTCATGAAGGAGGCAAACGAGGTCTTCCGGAAGGCGCTGACGCAGGTCGCGAAGGACGAGAAAGCCGATCTCGTCGGGGAGGTCGGGGCGATCAAGGCCGACGATCCGAAGGTCGCCGTGCCGGACGTCACGCAGAAGATGGTGAAGGCGGTCGAGGGGAAGTAGACCTCGGACTTGTCCGGTACCGCGGCCCGGGCGCTCCTCCTGTGCGGGTTCCTCGTCTCGTGCAAGGGGGGCGCGCCGGGGAACGCTCCATCGCGGATCCTGGGGGGGGAAGCGACCTCCCGCCTCCCGCGATTCGAGACGGCCGTCCGTGTGGAAGAGCCTCCGGCACGGGCGGAGCCCCCCCCCCTCGCTCCCGGTAGGACCGCGCAGGCGCCCGCGGAGAGCCGGCCGACCTCCGTCCCATCCCGCACCCTCCCGCCTAGTCATCCGGGAGAGCGGATTCTCGAGCGGGGGGACGGGAAGCTCTCGAAGTTCTACGCCGTGCGCGCGGAGCGCGGCGAGAAGTTCGGGGACTACATCGCGCGGTACTGCGACCTCGGGGCGGGCGCGGTCGAGAAGCTGCCCAAGGCCGACGTCACGGAGATCCGCAACCTCCGGGAGCCCGACCCGGCGAAGGCGAAAGGCCAGCCGATCGACATCTCCGACTGGATCGTCGTCACGGGGTCGCGCGAGGAGATCGAGCGGGTCGACCGCTTCTACGGTCTCTACTACGCCTCGGTCCCCCAGATCGAGATCGAGGCTCGCATCGCGGAGATCAGCTCCACGGACACCCTCGACCTCGGCGCGCTCTTCAACATGCAGCGGAGCCCGACGGCCGATCCCGTCGCCGTGGAGAGTTTCAGCGGGACCTTCCCCAACCAGTCCTCGGCCACCACGGGGATCCTCGGGGCGCTCGACCTCTCCACGGTCCAGAACAAGAACGAGTTCGACGCGACGCTCCATTTCCTCCAGACCCAGCAGGGGGTCGACCTGATCTCTAACCCGCGCATCGCCGTCCGCAACGGGGGGCGCGCGGAGATCGTGACGGGGACCGAGATCCCGTACCTCGAGTTCCAGTCGATCCAGAGCGGGAACATCGTCTCGGGGATCAAGTACAGGGTGGTCGGCGTGAAGCTCTACGTCGTGCCCTATGTCGCGGGCCCGGACGCGGTCAGCCTCGAGGTCGACGTCGAGGTGTCCGCGCAGACGGGGCTCTCGAACCTCGGCGGAGACCCCGCGATCCTGAGTCCCGTGATCTCGACAAGGAGCGCGAAGACGCTCGTACAGGTGAAGGACGGGGACACCTTCGTCATCGGAGGGCTTCTCGCCACGAACGAGGTCGAGACGGAGAACCGGGTTCCCGTGCTCGGCAGCATCCCGCTACTCGGGCTGCTCTTCCGTTCCACCTTCACGCAGAAGCAAACGAGCGAGGTCCTCTTCTTCCTCACCCCTCGCCTGATCGCCGAGGAGGCGGGCCCGGCCGGCCTCATCTTCCCCAAGTAGGAAGAACGGGGCGGGACCGGCCGTCCGAGGCTTCGCCTTCCCCGGTCGCGGGGCTACTCTCCTGGCAGCGTGAAGGTCCGCAGCGGCATCGTCCGGCGCGAGGGGGAGCGCGGCATCGCGCTCATCCTGACGCTCCTCGTCCTCCTGATCCTCCTCGCGGTCGTCTCCCAGCTCACCCTCTCGACGCGCCTCGACTACCAGTCCGCCCTCGCGGGTTCGAACCTCGCCAGGATGGACCGCGCGCTCGAGGCAGGGCTCGAGGAAGCGATGCAGGTCCTCAAGGACGACGCCGAAGGGGGAGCCGGGGGCGCAGCCGGGGGGCTCGGCGGGCTCCTCGGGATGGGCGGGGGGGCCGGGGGGAGAGGAGGGAACCCCTTCGGGAACCTGGCGGGCGCGGCCGGGGGCGCGCCGGCGCGTACGGTTGCGGGCGCGAGCGCGGGAGGCGGGGGAGCGGCGGGGACGGGGGCCGGAGGGGGCGGGGACTCCTCGTACGACTGCTTCAACGACTCCTGGGCGAAGCCCGCGCGACAGACGCAGCAGGGGATCGAGGTGACCGTCGTGATCGAGGACGAGAACCGGAAGTTGAACCTCCTCGCGATCCTCGCGCCCGACGAGGAGCTCGCGCGCCAGTCGCGCGACCGGCTCGTCCGCGTCCTCGACACCTTCCGCGAGGGGACCCCTTTCGACCTCGACCTCTCGACCGCGGAGACCCTGGTCCGGAGCCTCGAGGAGTGGCTGCGCGGCCGGACGCGGAACGACGACTTCCCTCGCCCCCGCCTCCTGTCGAACGAGGAGAACTCGACGGTGACCCTCCCCGTCACGGGAGACGAGCTCCTCCTCGTCGAGGGGTTCGACGACCGGCTCCTCAACGACTTCCGCGCGGGGGACCTCGTCGTGCCGGGCCTCCTCTCCCACGTCACGGTCTGGACCTCGCTCGAGGTCGCTCCCGAGGGCGCCGGCGAGTCCGGCGCGCAGGCGACCTCCCGGCCTCGGCTCGCCGGCTCCCTGCTGGACGCCTCAGGCAGGCCCGTCCCTGGCGCGCGGGCCGGCTCTCCGGGAGGAACTCCGGCGGCCCAAGGCCCCGCGGCGCCGGCGCAGGCGGGCGAGGGGGGAGGGGGCGCGGGGACGAGCCTCGGGGCCGCGATCAACGTGAACACCGCCCCGCGCGCGGTCCTCGCCTCCCTCCTCCCCTTCTCCGAGATCCCCTCGGAGACGATCGAGGCGATCCTCCGCTTCCGCAACGAGGAGCTCGAGACGGAGGAGACGGCGAGGGAGAGCCCGTCCGAGACGCTGGGGCTCGAGGAGGAGGAGGAGCCCCCGAAGAAGTTCTTCACGACCCTCGACGAGCTCGACCAGATCCCGGAGTTCGGGAATCTCTACCCGGAGATCAAGCAGAGGTTCAAGCAGCTCCTGACGACCCAGAGCGAGGTCTTCACGATCTGGCTCACGGCGCGGATCCCTCCGAAAGAGGAGGAGACCTCCTTCGAGACCCTGCCCAAGCCGGGCTGGGAGGAGGACCGGGCGGGGCTCACCCGGCGCGTGAGGGCCGTCGTCTTGCGGCGCTCCTCCGACGCGGGAACCGAGATCCTGCCGCTGGTGCGTTGGGAGCTGCGGAGCGACCGCCGCTACCCGATCCCGGACTTCCCGGAGGACGTGCTCGAGAGGCTCCGGCGCTGAGGGGGGGCGGCCGCGCTGCGGCTCGTAGACGAGATGAGCCCCTTCCGAGAAGAATCGGAGAGCGCCTCCTCCGGAACCGAGGACGAACGAAACGATGAACCGCATTCTCGGCGCGGCCGCCCTTCTCTCGCTCCTCCTCGCCCGCGGCGGCCCCGACGCGGGGATCCGGGCCGGGCGATTCCTGGAGCAGGTCCGCTGGCTCGCCTCGGACGAACTCGAGGGACGGGCGACCGGCTCCGAGGGGCAGAGAGCCGCCGCCGTGCGGATCGCGGCGGTCTTCCGGAAGGCGGGGCTCGAGCCGGTCGGCGACGGCGGCGGCTACCTGCAACCGTTCGAGGTCGAGCGCCCGTTCCGACTCCGGCCCGGTCCCGGTTGCGTCGCGGTGCTGCGCGCGGGCGGGGAGGAGCGGCGCTTCGAGCCCCCCCCGGAGCTCGCGCCGCTCCCCGTCTCCCCGAGCGGCGAGGCCTCGGGGGGGATCCTGTTCGTCGGGTACGCCGTCTCCGACGCCGGGCTCGGCTACGACGACTTCGCCGGGGTCGATTGCCGCGGGAAGGTCGCTCTCGCCCTCCGCCACACGCCGCAGGAGAGGGCGGAGGATTCGAAGTTCGAGCCTTCCCGGACGCGGCTCGGGGCCTTCGCCGCGAAGGCCAAGGCTGCGGCCGCGGCCGGCGCGGTCGCTCTCCTCCTCGTCCACGATCCCCTGAATCACCCCGAGGACGAAATGCCTCGCCTCCTTGGGCGGGCGGAGGAGAAGGCCCCGATCCCCGTCGCGCAGCTCGCCCGCGGCCCGCTCCTCGACTTCCTCGGCGCCCGAGGCTTCGACCTCCTCGAGGAGCAGCGCGGCATCGACGCGGACCTGGTGCCTCGCTCCCGCGCGATCGACGGCGTGAGCGCCGAGGTCCGCGTCGATCTGCGACGGGAGGGGGGGGGACGCCTGCCGACGGAGAACGTCGCCGGCCTCCTGCGAGGCGCCGATCCCGCGCTCTCCCGGGAGGTCGTCGTCCTCGGCGCGCACTACGACCACGTCGGGCGGGGGGGAACTCCGCAGGGGGAGATCCACAACGGGGCCGACGACAACGCCTCGGGAACCGCGGGGCTCCTCTGCGTCGCGGAGGCCCTCGCGGCGGCGCCGCGGCCGAAGCGGTCGGTGCTCCTCCTCGCGTTCTCGGGGGAGGAGATGGGGCTGCTCGGATCGCGGCACTACTGCGCCCATCCGCTGTTCCCCCTCGCGGACACCGTCGCGATGGTGAACCTCGACATGATCGGCCGGCTGCGGGAGGAGTGCGAGGTCGGGGGGGTGGGAACGGCCCGGGGACTGGAGGAGACGATCGGAGCGGACAACGAGGGGCTCGGACTGCGCCTCCGCTTCACTCCGGAGGTGCCCGACGACTCGGACCACTTCCCGTTCCACGAGAAGCGGATCCCGGTCGCGCTCTTCTTCACCGGCTTCCATCCCGACTACCACCGCCCGGGCGACGACTGGGAGAAAGTCAACGCGGAGGGGGGCGCGCTCGTCGCGCGGCTCGCCTGCCGGACGGTCCTCTCGCTCGCGAACGCGGCCGCGCGACCCGTCTACGCCGATCCCCCTCGGCCGCAGCCGCGCCGGGAGCGGGCGAAACGTGGGACGGCTCCGGGGCCGGGGCGCCCCTCCCTCGGGGTCACGTTGGAGGAGGGAGCGGCGGGATTGCGAGTCATCGAGGTGGAAGAAGGGGGGCCCGCGGCCGCGGCGGGGGTGCGCGTCGGAGACCTCCTCGCCGCGCTCGAGGGCGTGCCGACCGGGACGCTCGAGGCGCTGCGCGAGGCGCTCGGGAGGCGCCGGCCGAACGAGGAGGTCGCTCTCACGGTTCAACGCGTCGAAGCGATGGTGCTCCGGGTCCGGCTCGGGGAGCGGAGGGAGTGAGGAGCGCGCGGGGCGCCGCTCCCCCTCTCCTCCTCCTCCTCGCCGCCGGCTGCGCCTACGTTCCGACGCGTCTCTCGCTCCGGGCGCCCTCCCGCGCGCTCGTCGGTCGTGCCGTCGCCGACGCGCTCGCGCGGGAATTCCCGGGCCTGGAGGAGCGCGACGCCGAAGGGGGCCGGTTCGTCTCGAAGCCGCGCCCGGACCCCCTCGACCCCCGCGCGCGCCTGCGCGGCTACGTCCGCCTCCTCCCCGGCCGCGCGGAGGGCGCTCCTTTCGAGCTCGAGGTCTCCGTCGCGCGCGAGAGGCTCTACCCCTTCCCGGGCAAGAGCCCTTCCTGGCGGGCCCGGGAGGCGGACCGTCGGCACGAGGCGCGACTCGCCTCGGAGATCGAGCGCGCCCTCTCCCGCCTCTCAACCGACGGTCCGTGAACGCGACCGCCTCTCCCCCGTCCGCCGGCCCTCGGCTCCACGCTCGAGGCGGGTGACGCGCGCG
The DNA here is from genome assembly GCA_035695825.1 of Planctomycetota bacterium. Lineage (GTDB taxonomy): Bacteria > Planctomycetota > UBA1135 > UBA1135 > JAKEFM01 > JAKEFM01. The sequence continues at coordinate 155,231 of DASRRH010000031.1, forward strand.
GCGGCTTCCCGGAGTCCCCACCCCACGGGGAGGTGGCGCAGGACGCGCGCGATCCTGCGGGCGCGGTGGCGCGACCGCTCGGCGAGCGAGGGGCGTCCCCCCTCGAGCTCGGCCAGCCGGGCGCGCAGGAGCACGGCGGCCTCCTCGAGGAAGGCGCCCCCGGCGAGGGAGAGGAGATCGGCGATGAGGGGGAAGAGGCGCCTCCTCGGGATCCCGGCCGCGCGCGCGAGGCCCGGCATCCCCCGGCGCCGGGAGAGGGAGGGGGCGGAGAGGAGGGTCTCGAGGAGCGCCCGGGCCTCCGGCGAGAGACCGGCCACCCGTTCCTCCCACTCCCACTCTCCGAGCGTCCCGTCCTCCCTCGCCGGGGCGTCGGAGGCTTCCTCGATCGGGATCCTCCGATGCGAGAGCCTCCTCTCCCGCTCGATCAGCCTCCAGCACGCTCGGCCGATCGCCCACCTCGCCCGTCGCCGAGCCTCGCCGGGATCGTCGGGGAAGGAGGGCTCCTCGAGCAGCGCGAGGGCGGCGGCCTGCCGGACCTCCTCCGCCCACCCCGACCGGAGGAATGCCGCCGGAAGGCGACGCCTCCGGAGGGAAGCGCGCAGGAGCGAGGGGAAAGCGGGGCCGAGGATCGGCTCGAGGGCTCGTTCCATGGGGCGCCTCGCGATCGGGGGGTTCGGGTCGGAGCAACGCCGGTTCCGAGGCGCGCGGGCGGCGGATCCGGGACGCAAGCCGCGGAGCCGCACCCTCTTCGTCCCGCCGCGGAGAGCTCCCCTCCGCCCTACAAATCCCGAAACCGCGCCTCCGGCCCGGACGCCGCCCGGTTTCCTGCGGGATCGGGCCGCGGGGGACCCTTGCCCCCTCCCGGGCCGATCCCGAGAATCGCCCCCCTTCCCCACGCGCATGATGGACCGCAACTCCCCACCTGCATGAGCGCGGTCTGCGTCGTCGGCGTCCAGTGGGGCGACGAGGGGAAGGGAAAGGTGATCGACGTCCTCGCGGAGGGGGTCGACTTCGTCGTCCGCTACCAGGGAGGGAACAACGCGGGCCACACGGTGGTCGTCGACGGGGAGACGTTCGTCCTGCACCTCGTCCCCTCGGGGATCCTCCGTCCCGGCACGGTCAACGTGATCGGCAACGGCGTCGTGATCGACCCGGTCCAGCTCTTCCACGAGATCGACGAGCTCGAGCGCCGAGGAGTCCGGGTCGAGGCGAACCTCCGCGTGAGCGCGCGCGCCCACCTGATCCTCCCCTACCACCGCGTTCTCGACGCGCGCGCGGAGCGCTGGAAGGGGGCGGGTCGGATCGGGACGACCGGCCGCGGGATCGGCCCCGCGTACGCGGACAAGGCGGCCCGCACCGGGCTCCGGGTCGCCGACCTCCTCGACCGGGATCGGCTCGGGACCCGGCTGCGGGCCGCGCTCGCCGAGAAGAACGAGGTGCTCGGCAAGGTCTACGGGGAGCCGGAGATCCCCTTCGAGTCGGTCTTCGAGACCTACGCCGCCCTCGGGGAGCGGATGCGCCCCTTCGCCTGCGACGCGGGGGAGCTGCTCCGGCGGGCCCACCGCGAGGGGAGGAAGATCCTCTTCGAGGGGGCGCAGGGGACGATGCTCGACCTCGACGCGGGGACCTATCCCTACGTCACCTCCTCCTCGACGGGTTGCTGGGGGATCGCCGGGGGGACGGGCTTCCCGCCGCGGTGGATCCGGGAAGTCGTCGGGATCGCGAAGGCCTACTGCACGCGGGTCGGGGAGGGCCCCTTCCCGACCGAGCTCGCCCCGCCGCTCGGGGATCGCCTCCGCGAGCAGGGGAGGGAGTACGGCGCGACGACCGGGCGGCCGCGACGGTGCGGGTGGTTCGACCTCCTCGCCGGGCGCTACGCGATCGAGTTGAACGGCGTCGACCGGATCGCCCTGACGAACCTCGACGTGCTGCGCGGTTTCGACCCGATCCGCGTGGCCGTCGCGTACCGCTGCGACGGGGGGTTCGTCGAGGCCTTCCCGGCGGCGCGGGCCGACCTCGGGGGGTGCGAGCCGCTCTACCGCGACTTCCCCGGCTTCGAGGGAGACATCTCGGGCGTCACCGACTTCGCCCGCCTGCCGCAGGCCGCGCGGGCCTACGTCGATTTCCTCGAAGGGGCGCTCGGCGTCCCGATCTCGGTCGTCTCCGTGGGTCCGGACCGGGGCCAGGTGATCCCCCGAGGGGAGCGGACCGCAGGGCGGGAGGGGCGATGACCGCCGCGGACGGGATTCCCCGGCACGTCGCGATCATCATGGACGGCAACGGCCGCTGGGCGCGGCGCCGTCGCCTCCGGCGCGTGCTCGGTCACCGGGCCGGGATCCGCGCGGTCCGGGAAGTCGTGACCGAATGCGCCCGCCTCGGCGTCGAGTCCTTGACGCTCTACGCGTTCTCCGTCGAGAACTGGCGCCGGCCGAGGGGCGAGGTCGAGTACCTGATGGGCCTGCTGAAGAGGTTCCTGATCGGGGAGCGGGAGGAGATCGCCCGCAACCGCATCCGGCTCACCTCGATCGGGCGGATCGAGGACCTCCCGGAGGACGTCCGCCGCGAACTCCGTCGCACGGAGGAGATGTCGGCCGGGAACGGGGGGATGCGCCTGTGCCTCGCGCTCTCCTACGGGGGGCGCGCGGAGATCGCGGACGCCGTCCGGCGCATCGCGGAGAAGGCGGCGCGGGGGGAGATCGAGCCGCGGGAGGTGACGGAGGAGGTCCTCCGGGCCCACCTCTACGACGCGACGCTCCCCGACCCCGACCTCCTCATCCGGACGGCGGGGGAGATGCGCGTCTCGAACTTCCTCCTCTGGCAGATCTCCTACACGGAGTTCTACGTCACTCCGAAGTGCTGGCCCGAGTTCGGGAAGCGGGAGCTCCACGAGGCGATCGAGGAGTACCGGCGCCGCGAGCGCAAGTTCGGCGGCCTGACCCCCCTCCCCCAGGCGCCCCACGGCTCCCCCCTCCGGGCCGCAGCGCGGTGAGCGCTTCGGGCGAGCCCACCCGCGCGGGGGTCCTCCGGACCCGCCTCCTCTTCGGCTCGAGCCTGGTCGCGGCCTCCGTCGGGGTCGTCCTCGTCGACTGGAAATGGCTGCCGGTCTGGGGAACGGGCCTCGTGCTCGCGGGGCTCGCGCTCGCCGCGCAGGCGGAGCTCTACGGGATGATCCGCCGCGCGGGGCTGCCGGTCGCCTCGGGCTTCGGGCTCGGCTGCGGGGCGTACTTCCTCGCGACCCGCTTCCTGCCGGTCCTCTTCGACGGGAAGGCCGTCGCCGCGGCCTACGACGGGGGGGCCCACCTCGCGGTCGTGACGGTGGCGATCCTCGTCCGCGGCGTGCTCCGGCGCCGGACCGAGAGCGCGCCCGTCGAGAGCGCGACGACGCTCCTCGGAGTCGTCGTCGTCCCCTTCCTCCTCGGCTACCTGATCGAGATCCGCGTCTTCTCTCCCGATCCCTGGCTCACGGTCTTCTGCGCCGGGCTCGCGAAGGCGTGCGATTCCTTCGCCTACTTCGGGGGGATCGCGCTCGGCCGCGCGCGCCTGATCCCCGAGATCAGCCCGAAGAAGACCTGGGCCGGGGCCGTCTCGGGGCTCCTCGGGACGGCGGTCCTCGCGGCCGCGCTCGGGGCGACCGGGAACGCGGGAGGGCTCGGTCCCGCCGAGGCGCTCGGGGCGGGGCTCCTCGTCGCCGTCGCCGCCCAGTTCGCCGACCTCGCGGAGTCTCTCCTCAAGCGGGGCTGCGGGGTCAAGGACTCTGGCGCCGCGATCCCGGTCCTCGGCGGGGCCTTCGACCTCGTCGACAGCCTCCTCTTCGCGGCCCCCGCGCTTCGGGTCTACGCTGCGGCCCTGGGCCGCCTCCGGACGGCTTGAAGGAGAAGTCCTCCGACCCCGGCGGGGGGGACGACCGCCTCCCGCTCCGCTCGCTCGAGGAGGAGCGTCTCCTCCTCGGCCCCTACGATCGCACGGCCCGCCTGATCCGCGAGCGCCTCGACGTCGCGCTCGTCTCGCGCGGCGGGGGGCTGCGCCTGATCGGGGAGCGCGACGCGGTCCGCACGGTGCGGGCCGTTCTCGAGGAGGTCCTCCGACAGTTCCGCCGCGGCCACGAGGTCGACCGCGAGACGATCGAGGGGATGATCGCGGGCTCGGGGGGGGAGGGGGAGAAGCAAGGGGGGGGGGTCACCCCCGAAGGGGTCCGGGCCCGCACCCCGGGGCAGCGCCGCTACATGGAGGCGATCCGGTCGCACGCGATCGCCTTCGCGGTGGGTCCCGCGGGGACCGGGAAGACCTACCTTGCCGTCGCCATGGCGGTCGAGGCCCTCCGCAAGGGGGAGTTCCGCAAGATCGTCCTCGCGCGGCCGGCCGTCGAGGCGGGCGAGCGCCTCGGCTTCCTCCCCGGCGGCTACCAGGAGAAGGTCAACCCCTACCTCCGCCCGCTCCACGACGCCCTCGGCGACCTCCTCGAGCCCGACCGCCTGCGCCGCCTCCTCGAGCAGGACGTCGTCGAGGTCGTCCCCCTCGCCTACATGCGGGGCCGGACGCTCAACCACTCCTTCATCATCCTCGACGAGGGGCAGAACACGACGCCCCGCCAGATGCAGATGTTCCTCACGCGAATGGGGGAGCGCTCGAAGATCGTCGTCACGGGGGACGTCACGCAGACGGACCTTCCCGACCGCGCGGTCTCCGGCCTCGTCGACGCCTGGAAGCGCCTCGAGCGACTCGAGGGGATCGCGCTCGTCGAGCTGACGAGGGCGGACATCGTCCGCCACCCGCTCGTCCAGGCGATCGTCGAGGCGTACGGTCGCGCGAAGTGAGGGGCCCGACTCCGGAGGTCCGCGTCTTCGACCGCCAGCGCCGGCTCCTCCCGCCCGCCCGCCGGCTCGCGAGCGTGGCGCGATCCGTGCTCCGCCACGGTCGCTGGCGGGGCGGAACGGTCGAAGTCACGCTCGTCGACGACCGGACGCTCCGTCGCCTGCATCGGCGGTTCCTCGGCGACCCGAGGCCGACCGACGTGATGGCGTTCGACTACCGAGGGGACCCCGGCCCTTCGGGGGGCGAGGTCGTCGTCTCGGCCGACCGGGCGCTCGCGGAGTCGAGGCGGCGCGGGCACGCCCTCCTCGAGGAGATTGCCCTCTACGTGGCCCACGGTTGCCTTCACCTCTGCGGGTTCCGGGACGGGACCCCCCGGCAGGCGCGGGCGATGCGGCGGGCCGAGGCGGAGGCCCTCCGCCGGGTCGGGATCCCCCACCGCTTCGACCGGTCTCCCCCCTTGTAACGGGTCCCGGTCCCTGTACCTTTTCCGCCCGCCGCCGCGAGGTCGGGTGGGTAGGACGGGACGGATTCGTCCCCGGTCTCCACCGGGGGTCCGTCCGGCCCGCGGCGGGGAGGGGCGGAACCAATGGACGAGGGCGGTTGGCCGGGGTCGCGGACGGCGATCCCGGGGGCGAGCGGGCGGGATCCGCGCCGCCCGGAAGGGGGCGTCCCCTGGGCGCCCCTTTGGGAGTGTTACGTCCGGACGAGGAGACTCGCGCTCCGCAACCTCCTCGTCGAGTCGTACCTCGGCCTCGTCCGGGAGACCCTGCGCCACCTGCGGCCGCCCCGCGGGTTTGACCGCGAGGACCTCGAGTCGGCCGGGGTCTTCGGCCTCCTCCGAGCCGTCGACCGATTCGATCCGGACCGCGGCGTCCGGTTCGAGACGTTCGCCGGGAGGTGGGTCCGCGGGGCGATCCTCGAGGAGATGCGCCGGGCCGACCCCTGGCCGCGGCGGTGGCGCGAGCGCTCCGCCCGGATGGAGTCGGCGATCGCCCGGCTCCGGGACCGCCATCGCCGCGAGCCGACCGACGAAGAGCTCGCGGGGGGGCTGTCGGTCTCCGCCGAACGGTACCGGGCCCTGTACGCGGGCCTCCGCGGACGGGAGCTCTTTTTCCTTCCGCGCTTCCTGACGGAGGAGGAAACCGAGGGGGAGGAGGCGCCCGCGACGGACCTCGAGGGGCCGTTCGAACCCCTCGCGCGCCGCGACCTCCTCGACCTCGCCCTCTCCCTCCTCGACGCGCGGGAGCGGACGATCCTCCGGCTGCGCTACCTCGAGGACCGCACGCTGGGGGAGATCGGAGAGAGGGTCGGCTTGCACGCGAGCCGGGTCTGCCGCATCCACGCGGAGGCCCTCGCGCGGCTCCGCGCCCGCCTGAAGTCGCGCGCCTGGGAAGCGGCGTAGCCCCTCGCGCAGAGGGGCGGCCGCCGCCGCCTAGAATCCGCGCATGGAGCCCTTCTCCCGGCGCGGGGGCCGCCTCCACGCCGAGTCGGTCCCCCTCGAGCGCCTCGCCCAGGACGCGGGGACCCCCCTCTACGTCTACGCCGCGAACGAGCTGCGCCGGCGCTACCGGGCGGTCGGCGCGGCCTTCTCCGACTTCGACCCGCTCGTCTGCTACTCGGTCAAGTCGAACTCGAACCTCGGCGTGCTCGCGCTCCTCGCCGCCGAGGGGGCCTGGTTCGACATCGTCTCGGGAGGGGAGCTCCACCGCGTGGCGAGGGCGGGAGGGGACCTCTCCCGCGTCGTCTTCGCCGGCGTCGGAAAGACCGACCCCGAGCTCCGCGAGGCGCTCGCCCGGGGCGTGCACGCCTTCAACGTCGAGTCGGAGGGGGAGCTCGGCCGGCTCGACGCGCTCGCGCGCGCGGCCGGGAAGCGCCCGCGCGTGGCGCTGCGCGTCAACCCCGACGTCGCCGCCGCGACCCACGCGTACGTCGCGACCGGCCACGCGCGCGCGAAGTTCGGGATGCCCCCCGAGCGGGCCCGCGCCCTCCTCGCCGAGCCCTCGCGCTGGGAGGGGATCGAGTTCCACGGCCTCCACGTCCACATCGGCTCCCGGATCCGCGACGTCACCCCCTTCGTGCGCGCCCTCGCCGTCCTCGAGGGGCTCGCGAACGCCTTCCCGGGAGGGCGCCTCCCGTCGGCGGACCTCGGAGGGGGCTTCGCGATCGACGAGGAGGAAGGCCCGGGCCTCGACCTCCGCGCCTTGGCCGACGCGCTCCGACCGGGCCTCCGCCGCCTCGGCGCGAGGCTCGCGCTCGAGCCGGGGCGCTGGATCAGCGGCCCCTCGGGCCTCCTCCTCGCCCGGGTGCTCGACGTCAAGACGGCGGGCGGCCGGGCCCTCGCCGTCGTCGACGCGGGGATGAACGACCTTCTCCGCCCCGCCCTCTACGACGCCCGCCACCGGATCGTCCCCGTCGTCGAGCCGGAGGGGAGGCGCGTGCGGACGGACGTGGTCGGACCGGTGTGCGAGTCGGGGGACTTCCTCGGCCTCGACCGGGAGTTGCCCCCCCTCGCGCCCGGCGACCTCCTCGCCGTCCTCGACGCGGGCGCCTACGGGTTCTCGATGTCGAGCCAGTACAACGGGCGCCCCCGCGCGGCGGAGGTCCTCGTCGACGGGGAGACCTGGAGGACCGTCCGGCGCCGCGAGAGCGTCGAGGACCTCTGCCGCGGAGAGGATCCGGGCGGGGCGTGAAAAGAAGGTGGGCCGCGGGAGAACCCGCGGCCCATTGAGGTGAGGTTGTGGGCCGGGTGCGCGGTCGGCCGGTCCCGATCCCGAGTCCCTGGAGGGAGTCCCCGAAGTTGGCCGAAGTGCGGCCCGCAACCCCTTTCTTGTTCGGGCGTATCCCCTTGCTCCGCGGTGCGCCGCCCGATCGCTCCGCGGGCGCCTCCGGGCGGCTGTCCCCGTTCGCCGCAGCGTCGAAGGCAGAGGAGTGTACTACAGAGTTGCAATTTGTCAAATCGCGCGCCCGCTTGCGGGACGGGGGGGCGGGGGCGTAGGTTGCGGCGGTGCTCCCCCCGAGGCTCCGCGCGCACTTCGAGCGGCCCCGCCACGCAGGGGACCTCCCCGGCGCCTCCCACGTGGGGAGGGCCGACAACCCCGCCTGCGGCGACCTCCTGTGGCTGCGCCTGCGCGTCGAACGGGGTCGGATCGAGCGCGCGGCCTTCCGCGCGCAGGGGTGCAGCGCCCTGATCGCCGTCGCCTCCCTCGTCGCGGACTCCCTCCAAGGACGCACGATCGAGCAGGCCTCCCGCCTCGACGTCGCCTCCCTCGTCGCGGAGGCGGGCGGCGTCCCCCCCGGCAAGGAGCACGCCCCCTCCGTCGTGCGCCGCGCCGTTCTCGAGGCCCTCGGAGGAGCGCCTTGAGGGGCGAGGCCCTGCGCCGGCGCCTCGAGGCGATCGGCGCCGCCTTCGGCCCGCGCTGGCTCCCCTCCGACCCGGTCGAGCTCGTCCGCGCGCTCCCCGACGGCGGGGACCGCGAGATCGCCGCCTTCCTCGCCTCCGCCCTCGCGTACGGGAACGTCGTCCAGATCCGGCGCAGCGTCGAGGAGGTCCTGCGCCGGATGGACGGGAGGCCGAGGATCTTCCTCGAGCGGCTCGAGCCCGGCCGCGCGCGGCGAGCCTTCGAGGGGTTCGTCCACCGTTTCCACCGCGCCGAGGACCTTGCCTCCCTCGCGTGGACCCTCGCGGGGATGATCCGGCGCTCCGGGACCCTCGAGGGGTTCTTTCGGGAAGGGGCCTCCGGCGGAGCGCCGGCCCTGCGCGAGGGCCTCGTGTCCTTCTCGACCCGCGCGCTCGCGCTCGACGACGGGGGGCTGCGCCGAAGGGGGGGGCTCCGCTTCTTCTTTCCTTCCCCCGCGGGCGGCTCGGCCTGCAAGCGCCTGTGCCTCTTCCTCCGCTGGGTCGTCCGCCCCGACGACGGCGTGGACCTGGGGCTCTGGACGTGCCTTCGCCCCTCGGCGCTCGTCCTCCCCCTCGACGTCCATCTCGGGCGCCTCGCGCGCTGCCTCGGCCTGACCCGGTACCGGACGCCCGGATGGAAGGCGGCCGAGGAGGCGACGGCGGCGCTGCGGAGGCTCGACCCGGAGGATCCCCTCCGCTTCGACTTCGCCCTCTGCCGGTTCGGGATGCTCGCGCGCTGTCCCCGTCCTTCGGCGGGCCACCCCTGTCCCGCGTGCCCCCGACGGCGGAAGGGCGGGGCGGGGCGGGGGCGGTTCGCGCATCTCGCCGAGCCCCTCCTTTCCCCTGCGATCTGATCCCTCCCCCCATGCTCCACCTTGCCCTCCTGCCGTTCCTCCTCGGCCCGCCGCGCGCGGCGGCCGAAGAGCGAGCCCGCCTCGTCGTCGTCCTCTCCGTCGACCAGATGCCCGCCGAGCTCCTCGAGAGGTTCGCCCCGATGTTCGAGGGAGGGTTCGCCCGGCTGCTCCGCGAGGGCGCGGTCTTCGCTTCCTGCGCCCACGATCACGCCTTCACGGAGACCGGGCCGGGCCACGCCGCGCTCCTCGCCGGGCGCCACCCGGGGACCGTCGGGATCGTCGAGAACCAGTGGTTCGACGGGGCCCGGGGCGAGCTCGTCTACTGCGTCGGGGACCCCTCCGCCAAGGGCGTGCCGTCCGGCGCGGGCTTCTCGCCGGCGAACCTCCTCGGAGACGGTTTCGGCGACTGGATGAAGCGATCCGACCCGCTCTCCCGCGTCGTCTCGATCTCGGGGAAGGACCGCGCGGCGGTCCTGATGGGGGGGAAGAAGCCCGACGGCGCCTACTGGGCGAGCGAGGGGGGCTTCACCACCTCGACCTACTACCGCCCCGAGCTCCCCGCGTGGCTCGCTGCCTGGAACGCGCGGCGGCCGTGGGAGAGCTACTCCGGCAAGGTCTGGGAGGGAAGGCTCGCGGACGAGCTCCTCCGGAGGATGCGGGTCGGGGCGGACAACCAGGCCGGCGAGCGGCTCCTCGGGACGCGCCTCTTTCCCCATCGCGTCCCGACCCTGGGCGCGACATGGGCCGCGGCCGTCCTTCCCTTCACCCCGTACTTCGACGCCCTCACCCTCGAGGTCGCACGGGAGGCGATCTCCGGGGAGGGCCTCGGGGAGGACTCGCACCCCGACCTCCTCTGCGTCGGTCTCTCCGCGTCCGACTACGTCGGCCACGCCTGCGGGAGCGGGTCGCGCGAGTCCGCGGAGCAGTTCCGGGAGCTCGACGGGATGCTCGGCGCGTTCCTCGCCTTTCTCGACGAGAAGGCGGGGAAGGGGCGGGTCCTCCTCGCCCTCGGTTCCGACCACGGCGCCCTCGACCTCCCGGAGCGCCTGGTCGAGAAGGGAATCGCGGCCAAGCGCTACACCTACGCGGGGCGAGACGACCTCGGGGTCGCCGAGGCGAAGAAGCGGATCGCCGCCTCCCTCGGGCCCGGAGAGTGGATCGCCTACCACGACTACCGCTCGATCTATCTCGACCGCGCCACCTGCGCGGCAAAGGGCGTCTCCCCCGAGAAGGCGGCCGAGGAGGTCGCGAAGGCGTTCCGGCCCCTCGAGTGGGTCGCGGCCGCCTACACCCGCGCCGACCTCCTCGCCGCGGAGCCGAAGGACCCCTTCGTCCCGCTGTTCCTCCACTCCTTCCACCGCGACCGGAGCGGGGACGTCCTCCTCCGCCACGCGGAGAACGCGCTCCTCTGGCCTCTCCCGACGGGCACGTCCCACGGAGGGCCCTACCTCTACGACCGCGCCGTTCCCCTCCTCTTCGCCGGGCCGGGGATCGCGCCGGGGAGGCGCGCGGAGCCGGTGCACGCGCTCGACCTCGCGCCGACCCTCGCCGGTGCGCTCGGGGTCACCATCCCGGAGGGGGTGGAGGGGAAGAGCCGCTTCGCGGAGATCCGCGCCGCCCCGTCCGGAGGGCGCTGAGGGGGCTCAGAGCAGCCCGAGCGCGCGGCGGATCGCCAGCGCCTCGTCGAGGAGGGCGGCCAAGTCGTCCAGGCGGACCATGTTCGGGCCGTCCGAGGGGGCCCGGTCGGGGTCGGGATGCGTCTCGAGGAAGAGGCCGTCGCACCCCGCCGCGACCGCGGCGCGGACGAGCGTCGGGACGAGCCGGCGGTCGCCGCCGGTCCGGTCTCCGAGCCCCCCCGGCCGCTGCACGCTGTGCGTCCCGTCCATCACGACGGGGTGGCCGAACGCGCGCATTGCCGGGATCCCGGTCATGTCGACGACGAGGCGGCCGTAGCCAAAGAAGGTCCCGCGCTCGGTGAGCAGCGCGTTCTCGTTCCCCCGGGAGGTCACCTTCTCGAGCGCGTTCTTCATCTCCTCCGGAGAGAGGAACTGCCCCTTCTTGATGTTGACCGCCTTCCCCGTCGAGGCCGCCGCGAAGAGGAGGTCGGTCTGGCGGCAGAGGAACGCCGGGATCTGGACGCAGTCGACGACCTTCCCCGCCGCGAGCGCCTGCTCCTCCGTGTGGACGTCCGTCAGGACCGGCACCCCGACCTTCGCGCGGACCTCGGCGAGGATTCCGAGCCCCTCCCCGAGGCCCGGGCCGCGGAAGGAAGATCCCGAGGTGCGGTTCGCCTTGTCGTAGGAGGACTTGTAGACGAAGGGGATCCCGCGCTCCCTCGCGATCGCCGCGAGGCGCTTCGCGGTCTCGAGGGCGAAGTCGCGCCCCTCGATCACGCAGGGTCCCGCGAGGAGGAAGAGAGGACCGCCTCCGCCGAGCTCGAGGGAGCCCACGCGGACGGAGCGGACGGGGGGGAAGGGGGAGGTCATGCAGGGATCACGAGACGGAGGGCCCGAGGGAGGACCTCGATCTCGACGGGCGTGGTTCCGGCGAGGTCGCCGTCGACCTGGTAGGGGACGGACGCGTCCGACTCGATCCGGACCCGCCGGGCGCGGCGCACGGCGAGGGAGCGCCCGGGCCGGAGGCGTCTCGCCATCGCCCGGAGCCCATGCCGGACGAGGGCGGCGCGCGACCGGCCGCGGAAGAGGTAGCACTCGAAGAGCCCGTCGTTCACCTCGCGCGTGGGGTCGAGGCGGAAGAACGGCCCGCCGTAGCGGCCGACGTTCGAGACGAGGGCGAGGGCGATCCCCTCGAAGCGCTCCCCGTCGACGTCGACCCGGAGGTCCGGACCGCGGTAGCGGGCGAGGGCGCGCGCGATCGCGGGGAGGTAGGTCCACTTCGTGATGGCGCCGCGCCGGCGCCGCTCGAGTCGCTCGAGGACCATCGCGTCGAAGCCGACGCCGACGAAGAGGATCGCGAGGCGGCCGTTCACCCGCGCGACGTCGATCGCCCTCGTCCTCCCGGCGAGGAGCGCGGGGATCGCCTCCTCGACGCGCCGCGGGAGCCCGAGGTCCATTGCGAGGACATTGCTCGTTCCCGTCGGGACGACCCCGAGCGGGACCGGCCGGTCTCCGAGGCCGTTCGCGATCTCGTTCAGGGTGCCGTCCCCCCCGATCCCGACGACGAGGGAGGTCTCCCCGTTGAGCCCCGCGGCGAGGGCGCGGGCCTCCCCCTTGCTCCGCGTGAGGAGCGTCTCCACGGCGGCCCCGCGGGCCTCGAGCCCCTCGCGCAGCCGCCGCGCGGCCTCCCCCCCGCGGCCGCGCCCCGAGATCGGGTTCACGATGAGCGTCACCTTCATCCCGGGATCCGCGGCGACGATAGCCCCGCGCGGCGCGCCCCGGCAAGATGTCGGCCCCCTCCTCCTCCGATGAAAGCGCGCTCCCTCTTCGGCGACCGCTGGCTCCTCCGCCTCGACCTCGGCGAGGAGATCGGGGCGACCCTCAACCGCTTCCTCGAGGAGAACCGCATCCGCTGCGGGTCGGTCCAGGGGATCGGGGCGCTGCGCGACCTGGAGCTCGGCTTCATCGACACGGCGAAGAAGACGTACGTGAGGAAGTCCTTCCCGGAGGAGATGGAGCTCCTCTCCTTGACCGGGAACGCGAGCCTGAAGGAGGGGCGCTCCTTCCTCCACGCCCACGTGGTCGCCTCGAACCGGGAGTTCCGCGTCGTCGGCGGCCACTTCTTCTCGGGGAAGGTGTCGGGGACCGCGGAGGTCTTCGTGACCTCCGTCTCCGGCGTCGAGGTCGTGCGCCGCCACCGACCCGAGCTCGGGATCTTCGACCTCGACCTCTAGTCCCGGGGTCCGTTCCCGTGGAGAGCGGGGGCCTCGGGATTGCCCCGCGCCGCCCTCTCTGCGAAAAGGACGCGCATCCCCCGATGGATCTCTCTCTCAGGGAAGCGGCTGCGCTCCTCCAGGTGCCCGAGAGGACGGTGACCGCTTGGGTCCGGACCGGGAGGCTCCCCGCCTACCGCAGGCGGGAGCAGATCCGGTTCAACCGCGTCGAACTCCTCGAGTGGGCGACGAAACGGGGGATCAAGGTCTCTCCCGAGATGTTCGACGACGGGGGGAGCGACCCTCCCTCCTCGCTCGCCGAGGCCCTGGGCGCCGGCGGGATCCATGCCGGGATCGAGGGATCCGACAAGCCGAGCGCGCTGCGGTCGATCGTCGGGGTGCTCCCCGTCCCGGCGGGAGTGGACCGGGAAACCCTCTACCAGATGCTGCTCGCGCGCGAAGCGCTCGCCTCGACCGGCGTCGGGAACGGGATCGCGATTCCGCACCCGAGGAATCCGATCGTCCTGCACGTCGATCGGCCCTCGGTCACGCTCTGCTTCCTCTCGCGTCCCGTCGACTTCGGCTCGCTCGACGGGAAGCCGGTCTCCATTCTGTTCACCGTCATCTCGCCGAGGATCCGCGATCACCTCCAACTCCTCTCGAGGCTCGCCTTCGCCCTCCTGGACGAGGCGTTCGCGCGCCTCCTCCAGGGCCGGGGGTCGCCGGAGGCCCTCCTCGCCCGGCTCCGGGAGATCGAAGCGAGCGTTTCGTCCCGGACCGGTTCGGATCGCGGCGCCCGGTGAGCCTCTTCCTGCTCGGGCTTCTCGTCCTCCTCGCCGGAGGCCTGCTCGCCGGGCTCGCCGGCGGGCGACCGCGCCTCTCCGCCCGGCTCGCCCTCGCGGCCGTCCTCGGGGGGTCCACGCTCGGGACGGTCCCCGCCCTGAAGGTGCTCCTCGGCGGGGCTCCGCTCGCGCTGCGCGCTCCGTGGTCCGTCCCGCAAGGGGAGTTCCACCTCGCGATCGACGGCCTCGGCGCGGTCTTCCTCCTCCCCATCTTCGTGCTCTCCGTCGCGAGCGCCGTCTACGGGCACGGCTACCTCCGGCCCGAGCGCGGCCGACGGGCCCTCGGCGCGATCCACTTCTTCTTCCCCCTGCTCGTCGGGGCCATGGCGCTCGTCGTCGCCGCGAGGAACGCCGTCCTCTTCCTCGTGGCCTGGGAGGTCGTGTCGATCGCCTCGTTCTTCCTCGTGACGTTCGAGCACGAGCGCGAGGAGGTTCGACGAGCGGGGTTCGTCTACCTCGTCGCGACCCACCTCGGCACCGCCTTCCTGGTCGCGTTCTTCCTCCTGCTCGGGCGGGAGGCCGGATCCTTCGACTTCGATCGGCTCGGATCCTTCGGGGAAGGGCGGCCGGGACTCGCCGGCCTCCTCTTCGGGCTGGCGCTCGTCGGCTTCGGGACGAAGGCGGGTTTCGTCCCGCTCCACGTCTGGCTCCCGCGGGCGCACCCCGCCGCGCCGAGCCACGTCTCGGCGCTCCTCTCCGGCGTGATGATCAAGATCGGGATCTACGGCCTGCTCCGGACGGTCCCCTGGCTCGGGACTCCGCCCCCCTGGTGGGGAATCCTCCTCCTCGGGATCGGCGTCACGTCGGGGCTCCTCGGAGTCCTCCTCGCGATCGCGCAGCACGACCTCAAACGCCTCCTCGCCTACCACAGCGTGGAGAACATCGGGATCATCGCGCTCGGACTGGGGACGGGGTTCCTCGGCCTCGCTTTCGCCAACGGTCCGGTGGCCGTGCTCGGGTTCGCCGGGGCCCTCCTGCACGTCTGGAATCACGGCGTCTTCAAAGGACTGCTCTTCCAGGGAGCGGGCGCGGTGGTCGGGGCCCTCCACGACCGCGACCTCGATCGGATGGGAGGGCTTCTGCGGCGGATGCCCTGGACCGGCCTCTCCTTCTGCGTCGGGTCGCTCGCGATCTGCGCCCTCCCCCCCCTCAACGGGTTCGTGAGCGAGTGGATCCTCTACGGCGGCCTCCTCCGATCGGGATCCGAGCTGCCGGGAGCCGCGGGAATCGCCTCGATCGGCTGCGTCGCGGGGCTGGCGCTCATCGGGGGCCTCGCCGCGGCCTGCTTCGCGAAGGCGTTCGGGGCGGCGTTCCTCGGCGAACCGAGGTCCGCGCCGGCCGCCGCGGCCCGGGAGGCCGGGAGGCCGATGACCGCGACGATGGTCGGGCTCTCCCTCCTCTGCCTCGGTCTCGGCGTCCTCGGCCCGCACGCGGCGCGCCTCGTCCTGCCGGTCGCGGGCGCTCTGGCGAGGCTCTCCCCGGCGGAGACGGCCGCCGCGTCGTCGGGGGTCCTCGTCGGGCTCGGGGCGGCGAGTCGGGTCGCCCTCGTCCTGGTCGGCATCGCCCTCGGGATCGCCGGGCTCCGCGCGCTCCTCCTCGGGGGTCGCGCCGTGACGCGCGCCGCGACGTGGGGCTGCGGCTTTCCCGCGCCGACCCCCCGGATGCAGTACACGGCCTCCTCCTTCGTCCAGCCGCTCGCTCGGATTTTCGGCCCGATCCTCGACACGCGCATCCGGCGGGAAGATCCCGTCGGCTACTTCCCAGCCCGCGCGTCGTTCGCGACCCACACCGGCGACGCCGCGGAGGAGCGGATCTTCGCTCCGTCCTTCCGCGCGGCGGGGCGCCTCCTGGGGGCCGTCAAGGGCCTCCAGCACGGCCGGCTCCAGCTCTACCTGCTCTACATCTTCGGGACCCTCCTCGCCCTCCTCCTCTGGAAGCTCGCCTTCTGATGGGGCCGCTTCTCCTGCACCTCGCCCTCCTCCTCCTCTTTCCGCCCCTCCTGGTCGGGGGGATCGGGAAGGTGAAGGCCGCCTTCGCCGGCCGCCGGGGGGCTCCCCTGCTCCAGCCCTACTCCGACCTCGCCCGGCTCCTCCGGAAGGGCGCCGTCTACAGCCGGACGACGACCTGGGTCTTCCGGGCGGGCCCGACCGTCTCCCTCGCCGCGACGCTCTCCGCCGCGCTGCTCGTGCCGCTCGTCGGGGCGCGCGCGCCGCTCGGCTTCGCCGGAGACCTCGTCCTCTTCGCCTACCTCCTCGCGCTCGCCCGCTTTGCCCTCCTCGCCGCCGCCCTCGACACGGGCTCCTCCTTCGAAGGGATGGGGGCGAGCCGCGAAGCCGCCTTCTCGAGCCTCGCGGAGCCGGCCCTTCTCCTCGTCTTCGCGGCCGTGGCGAGGGTCGGCGGCGCCCCCTCCTTCCGGAGTCTCCTTGATCCCGCCGCCGCCGGAGCGTGGTCGATCGCGGGCCCCCCCGCGGTCTTCCTCCTCGCCGGGTGCCTCTTCGTGCTCGCGCTCGCCGAGAACGCCCGGATCCCCGTCGACGACCCGAGCACCCACCTCGAGCTGACGATGATCCACGAGGCGATGGTGCTCGATCACTCGGGGCCCGACCTCGCTTTCCTCCTCTACGCGGGGGCGCTGAAGCTCTTCCTCTTCGGGGCCATCCTCGGGCGGGTGCTCCTGCCGTCCCCCCTCGGGAATCCGGTCCTCGACGGGGCCCTCTTCGGGGGGTGGATGCTCCTCTTCGCGGGGCTCGTCGGCACGGTCGAATCGACGCTGGCCCGGCTTCGGCTCGATCGGGTCCCGCATCTCCTCGTCTCCGCCTGCGTGCTCGCGTCTTGCGGGCTCGCCGTCCTCGTCGCGAGGGGGGTGCGGTGAGGAGCCTGCTCGACGCCCTCCTCGTCCTCGCCGTCCTGTTCGACTTCCTCCTCCTCGGCATCGGCGACCTCGGGGCCTCGATCCGGATCAGCGCGATGCAGGCCGCGACGCTGGCGGCGCTCCCGCTCCTCGCGCGGGAGGACGGGAGTCTCGGTCACCCGATCCTCCTCTTCCTCGGCGTCCTCGCCGTGAAGGTCGTCCTGATCCCGCGGCTCCTCTTCCGGGCGATCCGCGACGCCTCGATCCGGAGGGAAATGGAGCCCCTGATCGGCTACGGCCTCTCCCTCGTGCTCGGCGGCGGGCTCGTCCTCGTCTCCTTCGCCCTCGCGGCGCGCCTGCCGTTCCCCGGCCCGCCCCCCTCCGACCTCCTCGTCCCCGCCGCCTTCTCGACGGTCCTGATCGGGCTCCTCCTGCTCGTCGGGCGCGCGAAGGCCCTCGCCCAGGTCATCGGCTGGCTCGTGGTCGAGAACGGCATCTTCCTCTTCGGGCTCGCGTTCGTGCACCGCACGCCGATGCTCGTCGAGATGGGGATCCTGCTCGACGTGTTCGCGGCCGTCTTCGTGATGGGGATCATGCTCCACCACATCCACCGGGAGTTCGACCGGCTCGACACGAGGAACCTGACGGCCCTCCGGGACCGGTGATCTCCTTCCTCGTGCTCCTCCCCGTCGCCGCGGGTCTCGCGGCGCTCGCCGCCGGATCGAGGCTCCGACGGGATGCCCTCTCGCTCGTCGCGGCGGCCCTCCACCTCCTCGGCGTCGTCCGCTGCTGGGTCCATCCGCCGTCCGGGGAGCTCGGCGGCATGCTCGGTCTCGACGCCCCGGGTCTCCTCTTTCTCACGATCGCGAGCGTCCTCTTCCTCCTGACGGCGGTGTACGGAGGAGGGTACTTCGCCCGGGCGGACCCGCGGGCCCTGCGGATCTACGCGGCGTGCTCGCTCTTCTTCCTCGCCTCGATGACGCTCGTCTGTTCGAGCCGCCACCTCGGTCTCCTCTGGGTCGGGATCGAGGCGACGACGCTCGCGACGGCCCCCCTCGTCTACTTCCACCGGTCGGACCCGAGGGTCCTCGAGGCGACGTGGAAGTACCTCGTCCTCTGCTCCGTCGGGATCGCCGTCGCGCTCCTCGGGACCTTCTTCGTCGCGATCGCCGCCGCCTACGGCCCTCCCGAGCCGACGCCGCTCCTCCTCGAGAGCCTCCTCGCGCGGGGTCCGACCCTCTCCGCGCCCTGGATCAAGGGTGGCTTCCTCCTTCTCCTCGTCGGCTACGGGACGAAAATGGGGCTCGCCCCGCTCCACACCTGGCTCCCCGACGCCCACAGCGAGGCGCCCGCGCCGGTCTCGGCGCTCCTCTCGGGCGCCCTCTTGAACTGCGCCTTCCTCGGCGTGCTTCGAGGCGCGCAGGTCTGCGCGGCCGCCGGCGCCGGGGGGTTCGCGCGCGAGCTCCTGGTCCTCCTCGGCCTGGTCTCCGTCGGCATCGGCGCCGCCTGCATCGTCGGTCAGAACGACCTCAAGCGGATGCTCGCGTACTCGAGCGTCGAGCACATGGGGATCCTCGCCCTCGGCGTCGGCCTCGGCGGAGGCGCCGCCTACGGGGCGATGCTCCACGGGCTGAACCACTCCCTCGCGAAGGGCCTCCTCTTCTTCGCGGCCGGGAACGTCGTCCTCTCCTATCGGACGAGGTCGATCGACGCCGTGCGGGGCGTCCTCCGGCGCCTCCCCGCCTCCGGCGTTCTCCTCCTCGCCGGGTTCCTCGCGATCACGGGGCTGCCCCCCTTCGGGGTCTTCCTCTCCGAACTCACGATCCTGAACGCCGCCTTCGCGCAAGGCCGGGGCGTCGTCGCCCTCCTCCTCCTCGCGTTCCTCTCGATCGTGTTCATCGGGATGGCGAAGGGGATCCTCGGCCTCGTCCAGGGCGCGCCGCCCGAGGGGACCCCACGGGAGCGCGAGTCGCCCGTCGCGGTCGGGCCGCCCGCCCTCCTCGCGACGGCCGCGCTCGCCCTCGGCGTCTTCGTCCCGGGGTTCCTCGACCGCCTGCTCGAGCAGGCGGCCCGGATCGCCGGTGGATAGGGGCGTGGAGGGTCGGGCTCGGGCTCCCGCGCGGACGAGGGGCCTCGCCTTCCTCGACCTGAGGAACGGGGACGCCGTTCCCGAGGCGGAGATCCCCCTCCATCCGATCGATCGGTTCCGCGACGGGGTCCTCGGCGCGGGGGCCGACGGCGCCCGTCTCGCGGGGTTCTTCGGGCGCGTCCTCGGCCCGCGGAGGGTTCGACTCGTCGCGCTCCTCGCGCGCGACCGGGAGGGGATCCTCTCCGTCGCCGCGACCGACCTCGAGGGGGAGGCCCTCGGATTCCCCTCCCTGACCCCGGCCTGGCCGCAGGCGCACGCGTTCGAGCGCGAGATCGCGGAGGGACTCGCGGTGAATCCGGAAGGGCACCCGTGGCGGAAGCCGCTCCGGCACGTGCGCAACGGCCGCGGCGTTCCCGATCTCTGGCCGGACCGGGACCGGACGATCCCCTCGGGCCACCCGTTCTTCGCGGTCGAGGGGGAGGAGGTCCACGAGGTCGCCGTCGGACCCGTTCACGCCGGCATCATCGAGCCGGGGCACTTCCGGTTTCAGTGCCACGGGGAGGAGGTCCTCCACCTCGAGATCCATCTCGGCTACCAACACCGCGGCGTCGAGCGGCTCCTCGAGGGGGTCGCGGGCCTCCGGTCCGTCGTCCTCGCGGAGTCGATCGCGGGGGACACCTCGGTCGGGCACGCCCTCGCCCACTGCGAGGCGCGCGAGGCGCTCGCCGGCTGCAGGGTGACCCCGCGGGCGCTCGCGATCCGCGGGATCGTCCTCGAGCTGGAACGCGTCGCGAACCACCTCGGGGACCTCGGCGCGCTCGGACAGGACGTCGGGTTCCTGCCGACCTCGGCGTGGTTCGGACGTCTTCGCGGAGACGCCCTGAACCTCCTCCTCGAGATCGGCGGGAACCGCTACGGCCGCGGGCTCGTGCGACCGGGCGGGGTGGCGAGCGACCTCTCCTCCGAGGCGGCGGACGCGCTCCGGGTCCGCGTCGAGAGGCTCCTCGCCGAGAGCGACCGGATCGCCGACCTCCTCCTCTCCACCTTCTCGGTCCTCGAACGCTTCCAGGAGGCGGGGAAGCTCCCCCTCCGGGCGGTCGAGGACCTGGGGATCGTCGGCCCCGCCGCGCGGGCGAGCGGATGCGGGCGGGACGTACGGGTGGATCATCCCTCCGGGATCTTCCGCTTCGCGCACGTCCCCGTGTCCCGCGCGGACACGGGGGACGTGTACGCCCGGGCGCTCGTCCGCCGACTCGAGGTCGAGCGGTCCCTCGAGTTCGTGCAGGAGCAGCTCGCGAGGATGCCCGGGGGGAATCCGCGCGTCGCCTGCGGCCCGCCGCGGGCGAGCCACTTCGCCGTGGGGGCGGTCGAGGGATGGAGGGGCGAGATCCTCCACGCCGTCTTCACCGACGCGAGCGGCGGGGTCGCGCGCTACAAGGTGGTCGACCCGTCCTTCCACAACTGGTTCGGGCTCGCCCTCGCGATGCGGGGAGGCGAGATCTCCGATTTCCCCCTCTGCAACAAGAGTTTCAACCTCTCCTACGCGGGGCACGACCTCTAGCGATGTGGAAACTCCTCCGGACGCGCCTGGCGCAGGGGCGTCGGACGCTGCCGTTCCCCGCCGCGGGGCCGCCGCTCCCGGAGCGGTTTCGCGGGCGCCCCGTCCTCGACACGTCGAAGTGCCTCGGGGAGAGCCCGCCGTGCGTGGAGGCCTGCCCGACGGAGGCGATCTCGACCGGCTCCGGGCTCACCCTCGACCTCGGCCGGTGCGTCTTCTGCGCGGAGTGCGTCGCGGCCTGTCCGGCGGGCTCGATTCGCCTCTCGACCGATCCTCGGATGGCGGCGAGCGCCCGAGAGGACCTCGTCCTGCGGGGCGCCGAACCGAACCGCGCGCGCGCTCTCGGGAAGGAGATGCGACGGCTCTTCGGCCGGTCGCTGCGCCTGCGGGAGGTCTGCGCCGGAAGCTGCAACGGCTGCGAGCTCGAGCTCCAGGCTCTCTCGAACGTCGTCTTCGACCTCGCCCGATTCGGCATCCAGTTCGTCGCCTCCCCGCGCCACGCCGACGGCCTCGTGGTGACGGGGCCGGTGACCGAGAACATGCGCGCGGCGCTGCTCGACACCTACGCGGCGGTGCCCGCCCCGAAGATCGTGATCGCCGTCGGCGCCTGCGCGATCAGCGGCGGTCCCTTCCGAGGGAGCCCCGAGGTGCACGACGGGGTCGAGGGGATCCTTCCGGTCGACCTCTACGTCCCGGGCTGCCCCCCGCACCCGATCACCCTCCTCGACGGGATGCTCCGCCTGCTCGGGAGGATCGGGGAGGACGGGGGGCGGGCGCCGGCCTGAGACCGCGCCGGTCGCCCGATGCCGCCGGACCGAACGGACTCGCTCCTCGTCACCGGGGCCTCGGGGCTCCTCGGCTGGAACGTCGTCCGCGCCGCGCAGGCCCGGAAGTTCGCGGTCGCGGGGAGCGCGCGCGGAGGGAGGCCCGATGGCTTGGACGGGATCGGGTGGTCCCGCGCCGACCTCTCGATTCCGGGGGAGCCCGCGAGGCTGCTCGGCGAACTCCGCCCCCGCGCGGTCCTCCACTGCGCGGCGAGGGCGGAGATCGGAGGGTGCGATCGGGATCCGGCGGGCGCCTGGGCCCTGAACGCGGGCGCGCCATCGGAGATGGGGCGGATCTGCGCGGAGGGGGAGATCCGCCTGGTCCACGTCTCGACCGACCTCGTCTTCGACGGGACGGCGCCTCCCTACCGGCCCGACGATCCGCCGCGGCCGCTCTCGACCTACGGGCGCTCGAAGGCGCTCGGCGAACGCGCGGCGCTGGCGGCGGGAGGAGACGCCCTCGTCGTCCGCGTTCCCCTCCTCTACGGACGCTCGCGGACGGGAGACCGCAGCGCCTCGGAGCGCGTGATCGCGGCGGCGCGCCGCGGCGAGGAGGTCGTCCTCTTTCGCGACGAGTGGCGGACGCCGCTCGACGTCGGCGACGCGGCCGAGGGGCTCCTCGACCTCCTCGAAGCCCCGGTCCGCGGGACCCTCCACCTCGGCGGACCGGACCGGGTGAGCCGGCTCGAGCTCGGCCGCGAGGTGCTCCGCGTTGCCGGCCTCCTCGAGAAGACCCCCGTCCGCGAGGCCTCCCGGCTCGAGCACCGGGGCGCGCCGCGGCCGGAGGACCTCTCCCTCGACTGCGCGGAAGCGCTCCTCCGCCTGCGCGTCCCCCCCCGGGGAGTCCGCGAGGGGCTCGCTCGGGCGCACCGGACGGCCGATTGAAACCGCGCTCCCTCCCCGTTTCACTGGACGCGATGAGGCCCGAGCTTCCCCCGCGCTACGAGCCCGCCTCGGTGGAGGACCGCATCTACCGGTTCTGGGAGGAGGGAGGGTTCTTCCGCGCCGAGCCCGCTCCGGGGCGGGCGGTCTTCACCATCGTCATCCCGCCGCCGAACGTGACGGGCGTCCTCCACATGGGGCACGCGCTCAACAACACGATCCAGGACATCGCGACGCGCTTCGAGCGGATGCGGGGGAAGGTCGCGTGCTGGCTCCCGGGCACCGACCACGCGGGGATCGCGACGCAGAACGTCGTCGAGCGGGAGCTGAAGAAGAAGGGCCTCACCCGCCAGCAGCTCGGCCGCGAGGCCTTCGTCGCCGAGGTCTGGAAGTGGAAGGAGACCTACGAGGCCCGCATCCTCGGGCAGCTGCGGCGCCTCGGGTTCTCCTGCGACTGGTCGCGCACCCGCTTCACGATGGACGAGGGGCTCTCGCGCGCCGTGCGCGTCGCCTTCGTCCGGCTCTTCGAGCGCGGCCTGATGGTCCGCGGAAAGTACGTCGTCCACTGGTGCCCGCGCTGCGGCACGGCGCTCTCCGACGAAGAGGCCGAACGAAGGGAGCGCCCGGGCCATCTCTGGCGCGTCCGTTACCCTCTGAAGGGGGGCCGAGGACACGTCGTCGTCGCGACGACGCGTCCCGAGACGATGCTCGGCGACACGGGCGTCGCCGTGCACCCGGACGACCCTCGGTACCGGAGCCTGATCGGGAAGACCCTCGTCCTGCCGCTCGCCCTCCGCGAGATCCCGGTCGTCGCCGACGCCGCCGTCGACCGCGCGTTCGGCACGGGGGCGGTCAAGGTGACGCCCGCGCACGACCCGGCCGACTTCGCGATCGCGCAGCGCCAGCATCTCCCCGCGATCGTCGCGATGAACCCCGACGCGACGATGAGCGACGCCGTCCCCGAGCGTTTCCGCGGGCTCGACCGGTTCGAGGCGAGGAAACGCGTCGTCGAGGAGCTCGAGCGCGAGGGGCTCCTCGAGGGGGTCGAGGACCACGTCTCGGCCGTCGGCCACTGCTACCGCTGCGACACGATCGTCGAGCCCACCCTCTCCGACCAGTGGTTCGTCCGGATGAAGCCGCTCGCGGAGAAGGCGATCGCGGCGCAGCGGGCCGGGGAGATCTCGTTCCATCCCCCTCGATGGGAGCGGATCTACCTCGACTGGCTCGAGAACGTCCGCGACTGGTGCGTCTCGCGCCAGCTCTGGTGGGGACACCAGCTCCCCATCTGGTACTGCCCGAACGAGCACGTGACCGTTGCCGAGACGGAGCCCGAGTCCTGCGCGGAATGCGGCTCGAGCGAGCTCACCCGTGACGAGGACGTGCTCGACACCTGGTTCTCCTCGGCACTCTGGCCCTTCGCGACGCTCGGCTGGCCGGAGGACACCGAGGACCTGCGCCACTTCTACCCGGGACACCTCCAGACGACGGCGCGCGAGATCATCCGCCTCTGGGAGAACCGGATGATCTTCGCCGGGCTCGAGCTACTCCACGCGGTGCCGTTCCGCGACATGATCATCCACTCGACCGTGCTCGCGCCCGACGGGCGGCGCATGTCGAAGAGCCTCGGCACGGGCATCGACCCGCTCGACGTGATCGCGGAGCACGGGGCGGACGCGACGCGCTACGGGCTCCTGAAGATGTCCTCGACGCAGGACGTCCGCTTCTCGTACGGCGCGGTCGAGGAGGGGCGCAAGCTCGCGAACAAGCTCTGGAACGTGAGCCGGCTCATCCTCGGCGCCGCTGCCGAGGCGACCCCGGACCTGCGGCCGCAGGCGCTCGAGGAGCGCTGGATCCTCGCCCGTATCGAGGCGACGCGAGCCGAGGTCGAGCGGCTGCTGGGCGAGTTCGACTTCTCGCACACGGCGCAGGCGCTCTACCGGCTGACGTTCGACGACTTCTGCGACTGGTACGCCGAGGCGATCAAGCCGCGGCTCTACGCGCGCGACCCGGACGCGCTCGCGACGGCGCTCGCCGCGCTCGAGCGGCTGCTCGCGCTGCTCCACCCGATCATGCCGCACGTGACGGAGGAGATCTGGTCGAACCTGCCGGCGCGGGAGGCCCGCCTGATCGTCTCGCCGTGGCCCGAGCCCGAGGCGCGCTTCGACGACGCCCGCGACGCGCTCGGGAACGCGCAGCTCGCCGCGCGGATCTACCGACGGAGCGGCGTCCGCGTGAACGTGCTGGGCGATTCGAGACGCATCTTCGAGGCCGTCGTCCGCCCGCAGGAGGACGGCCAGGGCGACGTCGACGCCGAGATCCGGCGGGTTCGCGAGGAGATTGCCCGCTCGGAGCGGATGCTCGGCAACGACGGCTTCGTGGCGAAGGCGCCGGCCGAGGTCGTCGACGCCGAGCGGACGAAGCTCGACCAGTACCGGGATGAGCTCAAGGCCCTCGTCGGCGGCTGAGTCCTGGATCGCATCCCTGAGCCCGTGGCCCGAGGAGTTCGGGCTGGGCGGGATGCGTGCGCTGCTCGAGCGGCTCGGCCACCCCGAGCGGGCCTACGACGCCCTCCACGTGGTCGGCACGAAGGGGAAGTCGACGACGACGCGGATGACGGCCGCCCTCCTCGGCGCCGAAGGGCTCTCCGTGGGCAGCTACGTCTCGCCGCACGTGGCCGGCTGGAGCGAGCGCATCCAGGTCGACGGCGCGGACGCCGACTTCGAGCGCGCGATCGCGCGCGTGCGGGCCGACGCCGAGGCGGTGCAGGCGACCCAGTTCGAGACGCTCACCGCGGCGGCGCTCCTCGCCTTCGCCGACGCCGGCGTGGACGTCGCGGTGGTCGAGGCCGGGCTCGGCGG
>DASRRH010000032.1:0-118517 GCA_035695825.1 Planctomycetota bacterium
AGGACGACCCGGAGGGGCATCATCAGGTCAGGATCGCTGGTCGGGGCGACTGGATTCGAACCAGCGACCTCTTGAACCCCATTCAAGCGCGCTAGCCAAGCTGCGCCACGCCCCGACCGTGGGATTCGGGGGGGGATTCTAGCGGGCGGGGGTCTCCCCGCAAGGCGGCGGGCCGGCCTCCTCGTCGCGCTCGGGGCGCGGATCCCGGGTCATCAGGTCGACGACGGCGCGGCGCGGGTCCTTCCCCTCTTCGAGGACCGCGTGGACCTCCCGCGTGATCGGCATCTCGACGCCCGTCCGCCCCGCCCCGAGCGCGCGCGCCGTGAAGACGCCTTCGGGGACCATCGCGGTCGACTCGAGGATGCGCGCGAGGGGATCGCCGCGGGCGAGGCGCTCGCCGACGGACCGGTTGCGGCTGTGGCGGGAGTAGCAGGTGACGATGAGGTCCCCCATGCCGCTCAGCCCCGCGAACGTCTCCCGCCGCGCGCCCCGCGTCGCCCCGTACCGGGCCATCTCGACCATCCCGCGCGTCAGGAGGGCGGCCTTGGCATTGTCGCCCGTCTCGAGCCCGTCGCAGATCCCGGCCGCGAGGGCGATCACGTTCTTCAGCGCGCCGCCGAGCTCCACCCCGACGGGGTCCGCGTTCGTGTAGACGCGGAAGCGGTCGTTCCGGAGGGCCGCCTGGACGAGACGCGCGTCCTCCCCCCGCGCGCTCGCCGCCACGACGGTCGTCGGGAGACCGCGGGCGACCTCCTCGGCGTGGCTCGGGCCGGAGACGACGACGAGGCGAGCGGCCGGGCCGAAGGTCTCCCGGAGGACCTCCGTCGGTCGGGCGAGCGAGCCCTGTTCCACCCCCTTGGTCGCCGAGATGAGGGGGATCCCCTGGGGGAGGTGGGGCGCGAACCGGCCGGCCACGCTGCGCAGGAACGGGGTCGGGACGACGGAGAGGAGGAGCTCGGCCCCGGCGCAGCACTCGGCGGGTTCGGAAGTGACCTCGAGCCCGGGAGGGAGGGGGACTCCCGGAAGGAAGCGGCGGTTCTCGCGGAGCCGGCGGGTCTCGGCCACGTAGTCCGGGAACGCCCCCCACAGGCGGACGGCGTGGCCGTTCCCGTGGAGCACGAGGGCGAGGGCCGTGCCCCACCCTCCGTCGCCGATCACGCCGGTCCGCATGGGTCCTTTCCGAGGGTACGGCCGATCCTCGGCTCGGTGCCGTCGAACAGGCGCCTCAGGTTTGCTCGGTGCCGGAGGAGGATCAGGGCGGCGAGGGCGACGGAGCCGGCGAAGACCGGCAGGCGCTCCCCGACCGCCTTGACCGGGTCGCGCGCGAGGAAGGAGAGCGGATAGGCGAGGGACATCCCGATGGAGGCGAGCGAGACGATCCGTGTGAGCGCGAGGAGGAGGATCCAGACGAGCGCCCCGGCGAGGAAGGCCGCCGGGTCGAGGGCGAGGAGGACTCCCGAGCCGGTCGCGACTCCCTTCCCTCCCCGGAAGCCGAGGAAGACCGGGAAGCAGTGGCCGACGATGGCCGCGAGCCCGCCGAGCACGGGGGAGAGCCGCGGATCGAGGCCGAGGAGGAGGGGGACCAGGCGGGCGGCGGCGAAGCCCTTGCCGGCGTCGAGGAGGAAAACGGCGAAGGAGGCGCCGCGGCCGAGGACGCGGCCGACGTTCGTCGCTCCGATGTTCCCGGAGCCGACCTTCCGGACGTCGATCCCCGCCCGAAGTCGGACGAGCAGGTACCCGAAGGGGATGGAACCGAGGACGTACCCGAGGAAGGCGGCGGCGAGGATCCCCGTGACCCCGTTCCCGTCGATCCCGCTCATGGGGGGGGGCTCCCGCAGGAGGGCCGGCGGCGGCGACATGCTGGGGGGACCTTACCCGGCCCTTGAAACCGCTTCGAGGATGAATCACTACCTTCCCCACAGGAGCCGCCGCTAGACATCCTCAATCCTCCTTATCCTCCTTTTCCTACCACTCTCTCTCGCGGCGGCTCCTCCTTCTTTTCTTGAGGAGCGGTCGGTTCGGCCGTGGCCGGGTCGGGCCCGCGCCGGATCCAGCGTGGGAGTTTAGAAGCGCGACCGAGAGGCTTGGAGCGGGTGATGGGGCTCGAACCCACGACATCAACCTTGGCAAGGTTGCGCTCTACCACTGAGCTACACCCGCCCGTCGAACGCCAGGGCGAAGGAATAATCGGGGCTGCCGGGCCTGTCAACCGGAGCCGGCGCTTGTGCGAGGGGCCCGCGCCGGTCGAGAATCGCGCGGGCGGGCGCTCGGAACGATTCGCGAACTCGGCCGGGGTCGCGAAACCCCCGGCGTAAAGACCGCCTCGCACGGCGTGGTCTCCACACGGGTGGGCGGTCTCGCCCCGGCTGGGTTCCCTTCTCCTCTCCTCGCCGATCGCGGCGGGAATCAGCGGAGCGGCGCGACCCTCGCGTGCTCGTCGTAGTAGGCGGCCCCCTCGCCGGCGTCCGTCGGGCGCGCGCGGACGAGAGCGTTCGCGCACCGGCCCGCGCTCCGCCATCCTCCCTTCGGGATGACGACGACGTCCCTCCGCTGGCGGGGATCGAGCCGGAGGCGGACGGTCATCGAGCCGAGGATCGTCTCGAGCCGGGCGAGCTCCCCGTCCCGGATCCCCGGCGCCGCCTCGGGATGGACGATGGCGTCGGCGGGGCCGCGCTGGAACTTCGCGGTCGTCTGGGAGGCCTGGGCCTTCTCCGTCGAGACGGAGGTGAGGAAGAGGGGGAATCCGGACGTGGGAGGAGGGACCTCCGGGGGGAGGTGATGGATCAGGTTCACCCGTCCGCTCGGGGTCGGGAACCGCCTCCCCTCGAAGAGCACCTTCGGCGCGAAGGGGTTGCGGACGTACCCCCCTTCGATGGCCTCGAGCGTCGCCCCCTCGCGCTCGGCCGAGTGGAGGAACCGCCGCTTCCAATCGCGCGCGCTCCCCTCCATCGCCTCTGCGAGCCCGACGCGCGCGGCGAGGCCCTGCAGGATCTCGAGGTCGCTGCGGACGCCCCGGGGCGGGGGGACGACCGGGCGGACGCTGCCGAGCAGGTGGTGTCCGTACGCGCCGACGAGGTCGTCGTCCTCGAGCAGGGTCGTCGTCGGGAGGACGAGGTGGGCGCACCTCGCGGTGTCGGTCAGGAACGAGTCGACCACGACGACGAACTCCCGCGTCTCGAGGGCTCGAGCGACCGTCTCCGACTCGGGGAGCATGGCGACCGGGTTGCCCGCGGTGACCCAGACCATCCGGATCCGCGGGTCGTCGGCCGCGAGGACCTCGGGTCCGAGGAGCGGCTCGCAGATCGAGCGGGGCGCGGCCCGAAGCCCCCGGATGAAGGAGGTGTCGAAGGCCCCGCGGCGCCGGAAGTAGAAGGAGACGCCGCCCCCGGGGACCCCGAGATTCCCCGAGATCGCTCCGAGGGCGTCGAGAGCGCGGATCGTGGCCGATCCGTTCGCGCGCCGCTGCAACCCCCAGCCGACGAGGATGGCCGCCGGACCCTCGGCGTAGTCGCGGGCGAAGCCGGCGACTTCCTCGGTCCCGACGTCCGCCTCGCGCGCCCACGCTTCGAGAGGACGAGAGAAGACGAGGGTGCGGAGGGCCTCGAAGTGGTCGCAGTACGTGGGGGCCTCGGGGTCGATCCGTCCCTCCTCCATCAGGACGCGCGCCGTCCCCATCGCGAGCGCGAAGTCCCCCCCCGGCCGCGGGCGGAGCACCCGGTCGCAGAGCGTCGCCGTCCGGTTCCAGACCGGGTCGACGAAGAGGAGCCTCGCGCCGCGCGCCTTCGCCTCCCGGAGGAGCGGGAGGACGTGGACGTTGCTCACGAAAACGTTCTTCCCCCAGAGGACGATCGTACGGGAGTTCCGCAGGTCGAACAGGTCGTTCGAGTCCTCGAGCCCGAAGTCGGTCTCCTGCGCCAGGTCCCCGGCGCCGGAGCAGATGTCTCCCCGCTTGACGGTGACCGGCCCGAAGCGCTCGAAGAAGTAGTCGCAGAGGTGCTTGAGGAGGCCGAGGCTCCCCCCGCTCCGGTAGTGGAAGATCGAGGCGGGGCCCGACTCCCCCCGGAACGCGAGCATCCGGTCGGCGGCGAAGTCGAGCGCCTCGTCCCAGCCGATCGGCGCGAAGGCGCCGTCCCTCCGGAGGAGCGGGGTCGTGACCCGGTCGGGGTCGTACTGCCGTTCGAGGAAGCGGCTCGTCCGCTCGCAGAGGAATCCCCGGGTGACGGGGTGTTCCCGGTCGCCGCCGATCCGCAGAACCCGGCCGTCCTCGACCTCGGCCACGATCCCGCACGCGTCGGGGCAGTCGCGGTTGCAGGTCGTGCGGACCGTCCGACTCACGGCGACGAGGATAGCACGGCCTTTCCCCCCGTCCGTTGCCGGCCCGACGGGGGAGCCCGCACAATGTCCCTCCGAGCCGACCATGGAAACGCTCGCCGCGCGCCTGGAGGAGACCCTTCGATCCCCCGGCCCCCTCGACCCCCGCCTCGCCGGCGCGCTCGGCGCCGTGGCCGAGCGCTTCGGCGCGCGGGTCGGGACGCTCCACCTCCTCGACGCCGACGGCGCGACGCTTCGACTGCGGGCGCACCTCGGGTCGCTCCCGCCGGCGGTCCTCGACGCCGCCCGCGCGATCCCTTTCGGGAAGGGAATCGCCGGCCTCGCGGCGCAGCGCCGCGCCCCGGTCTCGACCTGCAACCTCCAGACCGACGCGAGCGGCGTCGCGCGCCCGCGGGCGCGGGAGACGGGTCTCCGGGGGACGCTCTGCGTCCCGATGCTCGACGGAGAGGAGCTCGTCGGCACGCTCGGCGTCGGCTGCGAGGAGGAGCGGGAGTTCACGCCGGCCGAGGCGGCCGAGCTGCTCGCGGCAGGCTCGCGGATCGCCCGCGCGGTCAGGGGCGGGAACTGACGGGCGAGGCGTCGGGAACGATCCGCTCCGGGGGAACGGCCCGACGGCGAAGGAGCGGCGCCGTCCCGAGGAGGTAGATCCCGGCCGCGACCAGGCCGCAGGCGCGGAAGCCGAGGGAGATCGATAGGAGCAGCGTCGCGACGGACCCGAGGACGGAGGCGGTCCCGTTCACCCCGATCGCCCACGGCAAGAGGTCCGGCGCCTCCGCCTCGAGGATCCGGAGCCCGGACGGGAAGGGGATCCCGAGCGCGACTCCGAGCGGCGCGAGCGCGAGGAGGGAAAGCCCGACGCGGACCGCGAAGGGGGCTCCGAGCGCCGCGGCGAAAAGCCGGTCGAGGAAGAGGGCGTGAAGGACGGCCGCGGCGGCGATCGCGCCGACCGCGGCGCGCGCCGCCGTCCGGGGCGACGGCGCGAGACGGACGGAGAGGAGCGAGCCGAGGCCCGGGAAGGCGAGGAAGGCAAAGAGGGTGACCGTGAGGGAGTAGATCGGGTGGCCGAGGAAGAGAGCCGTCCGCTGCATCGTGGCGATCTCGAGCGCGATGAACCCGATCCCGAGGGAGAGGAAGTAGAGGAGGGGGGCTCCGGTTCCCCGAGACCGGGAGGGATCCCTCCCCGCTCGGACCGCGAGGAGCGGCAGGAGGATCAAGAGCGACGAGGCGACCGTGGCCTGGAGCAGGAGGGCGAGGAGGATCCAGAGGCCGACCGGCTTCTCCCCGATGATCGCGAGCCAGTCCCTCGCCTCCTCCGAGATCGTCCCCTCCTGTCCTCGCAGGTCGCCCCAGCGGTGGTATTGGAAGAAGAACGGCCGGTCGTCGCGGACGGGGGTCACGTCGAAGGGGTAGCGAGCGAAGAAGGCCCCCTCGCTCCGCTCGTCGACCGCGCGGGCGAGCGCGGAGTAGGCGCCGTCCGTTCCGCGGCCGGGCGCGAACCCGATCCGGTCCTCGCGATGGGAATCGCAGAACCGCTCGAGCCGCTCGACCTCCGCCGGGGCGAACGGCGTCGGCCGGAAGAGCGAGACGGCGAAGCGCGCCCTCGCCTCGCGCCCCTCGAGCGGGACGACGGCGTCGTGGAGGACGACCGCGGCGCAGCCGGAAGGGGCCGCGACGCCTCGGGACCGCAGCTCGAGGAGCGCGAGGCCGAAGAGCCGCAGGTTCTCGCGCGGCGGCTCGAAGTCGGGGCGCAGGATCGCGAGCACGCCGCGCGGCTCGAGGTGCGCGAAGTAGTCGCGCATCGCTTCGGCCGTGTAGAGGTACGACTCCGATAGGACGTAGGCCCCCGAGGCGAGGGCGGCGTAGGTGTCCGTCCCCGTCATCTGGATCAGGTCGAAGCGTTCCCTCGTGCGTCGGAGGAGGGAGCGCCCCTCCTCGACCTCGACCGCGACGCCGGGGAGCCGGTAGGGGTCCCCCGCGAACGCCCGGAAGCGCCCGCGCATCCACCCCGCCGTGACCGGGTTGATCTCCGCCGCGCGGACCGATCGCGCGCCGTGGTGGACCGCCGTGAGGAGGTCGTGCCCTCCCCCGGCGCCGATCACGAGGACCTTCGGCTCCTCGACGAAGAGGTAGGCGAGCGCGTAGATGGGGGAGATCCCCCCGGGAAGGAGCCCGAACCGGGGGCTCCTCCGGAGGGCCTCGGCGAAGGGCCCCGGGCTCCCCGCGGCGCCCTCGTCGTCCCCCGCGGCGAACCCCGCGCGGAAGATCGTCGTCGGGGCGTCGCCGTCCTGGAACACCTGGTAGGAGTCCGCCGGCCGCTGGACCCCGAAGTCGACCGCGTCGAGCCGGCAGAGGGGGCTCCACTCCGTGTGGACGATGCGCGCCTCGGGAAGGCTGCGCAGGGCCCGGGCGGCGGTCTTCGTCGCGGCGAAAGGGAAGGGGAGGAGCGCGTCGGCGGCCCTCGCGCATCGCTCCGGTCCCGTCGCGGCGAGAAGGGCGATCCCGGCGGCAAGGAGGGCGTGGGCCGCCGCGCGCCACCGTCGTGCGGCGGCCTGGCCGAAGCACGCGGCCGCGAGGATCCCGAGGCCGGCGCAGAGGAGCGCGCTTCCCGCCGCGCCAAGCGGCGTGATCGCGGCGACGAAGAGCCAGCAGCCGAGGCCGGAGCCCGCGAGGTTCCAGAAGTAGCGGGCGGGGACGGGGGCCCCGCTCTCCGCCAGCGCGATCGCGACGGCGAGCCCGGCGAAGAAGTAGGGGAGGACCAGGTAGCCGTAGTCGAGGAAGGCGAACGCCGCCCGGAGCGGTCCCTCGAGGAGCCGCGCCGTGTCGGGCGGCCGGCGTCCGAGGAGGGCGAGGGTCCCGACCGCCGTCGCGGCGAAGAGGAGCGAGCAGGCGACGAGGGAGTCGGCGGGACGGGCGAGGAGCCTCCGGCGGAAGAGCGTGAGGAACGCCCCCGCGGCGCCGAAGCCGAGGAGCGCGACGGTGACGAGGAGGTAGGTGAGGTGGTGCCACGCGACGACGGAGAAGATCCGCGTCTCGAGGATCTCGAGGGCGAGCGTCGAGGCGGAGAGGACGAACAGACCGGCGCGGCGGGAGGTCTCCGGCGCGAGGAGCCTCACTTCGCTCGGATCGTCCGGGGGAGCGCCTCGACCGCCCGCCGGGCCGCCTCGAGGTCGCCGCCTGCGGCGGCCTCGTCGAAGGCGCGCGCCGCTTCCTCGAAGGCGGCGCGGCGGGGGTGCGAGCGGAGGACCTCGCGGAGGGCCGGGTGGGACAGGGCCTCGAGGAGCCGGCGACCGTGGCCGCGGAGGATCGGGAGGGCGTCGGGCGAGAGATTCCGCCGGAGGAGGACGATCTCCTTCTCCGCGACGTCGATCGCCGCCTCGAGGTCGCGGAGATCCTGGTCCGCGCCGCCCCGGAAAGGGGGGAGCCCGTCCGCTCCCGCCTCCGGGGTCGTCGGCCGGGGAAGGAGCGCCGGCGCCGCGCGCGCGATCGCCTCCGCGACGACCCCCGCCTCGAGGGCGTACCCGCGCGCGTTCGGGTGGAAGTCGGGGAGGAAGACCGACGGGTACCCCTCCGCGCTGGCGGCCCGGCGCGCGAGCGGGGAGGGGTCGGCGAAGAGGGCGCCCTCCTCCCCCGCGATCCGCTCGAGCCCCTCGTTCACGACGGCGTAGTAGTGGAAATCGAGCGAATAGGCCAGCAGGACCGCGGCCGCGCCCGCGGCGCGCGCCTCGCGGACGGCCGAACGGACGTTCGCCTCGAGCGCCCCGCGCACCCCCACGCACTCCCCGAGCCGCTCGAGGTCCGAGCGCATCGGCGCGGTCGGGAGGCGGTCGCCCGCCGGGGGGAGATCCGCGCCGCCGGCCGCGCGGCGGGAGAAGAGGACGCGGGCGAGGCGGACGACGCGGAGGG
Organism: Planctomycetota bacterium; assembly: GCA_035695825.1. Classification (GTDB taxonomy): domain Bacteria; phylum Planctomycetota; class UBA1135; order UBA1135; family JAKEFM01; genus JAKEFM01. The sequence continues at coordinate 8,236 of DASRRH010000032.1, forward strand.
AGTCGAGGAGCGAGCCGTCCGGCCGCGCGTCGTTCCAGAAGTCGTTGATCCCGACCCGAACGACCAGGACCCGGGGGCGCGTGCGGGCGATCCACTCCCGCGCGTGGGGGACGAGGAGGGAGGAGTTCAGGGCCGGCCGTCCCGCGTTGACGACGCGCACGCGCGCCCCCGCGAGCCGGGCGCCGAGCTGGGCGGGGTAGGACTCGGAATCTCCCACGAAGAGTCCGTAGGTGTGCGAGTCCCCGACGCAGAGGACCGTCGGCGCGCCTTCGGGCAGGGCGGCGGCGGCCCGCGGCCCGGGCGCGAAGAGGGCCGCGATCCGGAGGAGGAGCTCGGCCGCCAGAGCGGCCCCGAGGAGGCCCAGGCCGAACGCGCCGAGCGGGCGGAGCCGCTTCACGCTCTTCCGGATGGACCCTCCTCGCCTCGCCCCGGGACCGCGGCTTCAGAGAGCCACGCGCGCGAGGAAGAGCATCTCGGGGTCGTTCCTCTCCGCGGCCGTGAGGAGCATCGTCGCGAGCGAAGGAGCGACGCGGGCGCGGAACTTCTCCGTCCCGTTCACGCGGACGACGACCTCCTTCCCGAAGTCGGCGAGGCGCTCGTCGAGGAGGAGGGAGAGCCCGGTCGAGCCCGTCGCGACCTTCACCGCGAAGTCGTTCGGCGCGACGCGCTCGGCGACGACGATCTCGTTCGCCTTCGGCGGATCCCAGAGGAGCCAGTAGAACATCCTCTTCCAGGGACGCTCCGGGGCCGGCTGCCACACGACCTTCTTCGGTCGCGGGTCGCGCACCCGCTTGGCGATCCACTCGAGCGGGGGGACGGGGTTCGGGAACTCGTGCCCCCGAAGGTCGACCTCGTCGTAGGTGTGCTCGTAGCCGCCGTGCTCCGCGGCGAGGCGCTTCAGCTCCGCGATCGCGGCCTGCGTCGCCTCGACCCCGACGTTGGGGTCGTCCTTCGAGTGGTAGGACCAGATCGGGAGGTTGCGGAGGTTCGGGATCACCCCTTCCTTGATCGCGACGACCTTCTTGTCCGCGTCGACGTAGGGGGTCGGCGCCCCGGAGAAGGCGAGGAGCCCCGCGAACAGGTCGGCGTGGCGTCCGCCGATCGTCCAGGTCCCGTATCCCCCCATCGAGTGGCCGCCGAGGAAGATCCGGTTCGTGTCGACCTTGAACGTGCGCTTCATCGTCTCGATCAGCTCGAGGACGAACTTCTCGGTCGGCTCGTCCCCCCACGCCGCCGCGGTCTTCTCGAGGACCTCGGGATACACGGCGAGCCACCCCTTCCCCGAGATCGCGCCGTTCCAGGGCCCCATCGCCTCGTCGGCCGATCCCGCCCCCGCTCCGCCGCCGTGGAGGCCGAGGAAGAGGGAGCCGCTGCCCGGCCTCTTCCCGCCGAGGAGGTAGAGCCCGCGCCCGGCCTTCTCGTCGTAGAGGAAGTTCCTCCCCTTCGCCGGGGACTTCGGCCCCTTCGCCGCCAGCGCGAGGAGCCTCTTCGACCAGGACTTCACCCCGTCCGGGGTGAGGGGGTCGAGGGTCTCGAGCTTCTTCAGGATCTCGACCCGCTCCCTCGCGGGAGCCTCGAAGTAGCGGGGGACGAGCTTGTCGACCTCCGTGGGGCTCGGTTTCTGGAGGAGCGGGGCGAGGAGAGCGAGGAAAACGGGGAGCATCACGAGCGAGGGGACGCCGAGGCGCGCGTCGCGAAGGCCTCGAGATCCGGGAGGACGTCCTCGAGGAGCATTCTCTTCAACACTTCCGGATGGCGGCAGTCCCAATCATTGTTGGAGTAGATCCAGAGATGTTCGTGCACCCGCCGAGAAGGAGGGCGCCGGCAGCGAGAGCGATCCGGTCGAGCTCCATTCAAGGCGAGGGGCCGAGGTCCAGGACCTCTCGGACTGCTTCGAGAGTCCCCGCGAGTCGCTGCGCCTCCTCGACGAGGGAGCCCTCCCCGCGCAGGGCCCGTCCGATCCGCGGCAGGGTCTCCGCCACGTAGGACGGCAGAGGCGCGAAGATCTGGTGCTTGAACCAGGGACGGTCGGGGAGCCCCTCCTCGCGGCAGAACGCGCGCTCCGCGAGGAGGAGGCCGCTCGCCGCGCGCGAGAGGGCCCCGCGGTCCGGCGCCCTCGACGCGAGGAGGACCGCGATCCGGCGGTTGCAGGAGCGCGCCTGCTCGCCGAGCGCTCGCGCGGCGCGCCGCGCGGGTTCCAGCTCCGGACGGTTTTCCGGGAGCGCCCTCTCGATCACCGCCGCGTACGGCGCGAAGTCGAGCGGCGGCACGTCGCATTGGGCGAGCCGGAGCGCGGCGATCCCCCAGAGCCGGGCCGCCGTCGCGTGGTAGCGGAAGCCCGGATCGCCGAATCGGGCCATCCAGTCCGCGTTGTCGTAGGCGGAATGGTAGACGCCGTAGGGGCCCTCGAAGGCGAGGTCGGCGATCGGGATCCCGAGGTGGTTCAGGAAGACCGTGTAGTCGGAGCCCGAGCCGGGGACGCTCACCTTCGGACCCGCGTCCAGGGACTCTTCCCCCTCCACGTATCGAACCCCCGAGACCGCTCCGCCCGAACGCTCGCGCTCGCACCAGGCCTCGAGGACGCTCCTTCCGGTCGCCGGATCGTCGACCGCGGCGGCGACTTCGCGGACGAAGTTCCAGAGCGAAGGGGTCGCCGTCGCGCCGAACGCGGTCCCGCAGACGGCGGAATCGACGTTGAGGCATGCGATCGCCCCCCGCCGCAGCTCCTCCGCGTGCTCCTCTCCCCACTCCGTCGATCCGGTGAGCGTGAACTCCTCGGCGTCGAAGCTCGCGAGGACGATCGTCCGCCGCGGCCGCCACCCGGATCGAAGGAGAGCGCCGAGGCCTCGCGCGACCTCGAGCATCGCCGCGGTTCCGGAACCCGGGTCGACCCCGCCGAAGACCCAGGCGTCGTGATGGTTCGCGAGGAGGACGATCTCGCCCGGAAGCTCCGCCCCTTCGATGCGCGCGAGGACGTTCCGGATGCGCCGCGTCTCGCGCGTCACGTCGAGCCGCATCCGAACGCGGGCGGGTCCCGGTCCGAGGTGGTAGGGGAAGGGGAGCGCGCCACGCCAGCCCTCGGGGGCGCCCGGACCTCCGAGCCGCGAGAGGATCTCGGAGGCGTCGCGAGGAGCGAGCGGGCAGGACGGGATCTTCGGGAGCGCCGCCGCCTCCTCGGGAGCGGTCCGCTTCGCGCCGGGCGTCGAGGCCCAGCCGGGCGTGAGCGGGTCGCCCGGGACGAGGAAGTCGTGCGCGGTCGCCCCGCGCTGCACCTTGTCCGGCGGCCCCCAGGGGCCGCGCGGGTAGGGGTCCCCCTTCGCCCACCCGTCGTCGGCGGGGTCGGAATAGGTGAGGAGCGCGGCGGCCCCGCGCCGGTGCGCCTCGAGAGCCTTCCCCCCTCGGTATCCCTGGGAATGGCGCGCGAGGACGATCCGGCCTCCCACCTCGATCCCGAGCGAGGCGAGGCGGTCGAAGTCCTCGGGCCGCGCGTAGTTCGCGTAGACGACCTCCCCCTCGAGGTCGCAGGAGGGAGAGTAGGCGTGCCACGGAGGGAGATGGGCGAACCCCTCCTCGGGCCGCGCGAGCGCGACCCTCTCCGGAGCGAGGAGCTCGACCTCGATCCTCTTCGGATAGGAGAGGAGGACCTCGTAGTCCCCGAACTTCGTCTCCAGGCCGGCCTCCCGGAACTGCTCGTCGACGTAGGCGGCGACCCGCTCGTTCTCGGGGGTCCCGGCGACGTGAGGCTCGGCGGCGAGGCGGCGAAGGTGGCGCTCACAGGCCTCCGGATCGGGAAGGCGCGCGAACCTCGCCTCGAGCGCGCGCTGCGCCCCGACCCGCGCGAGGTGGAATCCCTCGATCGAGGGTGCCGCGTCCCCGCCTTCCGGTCCGCGAGAGGCTGCCCCGGCGCAGGCGCCGGCGACGAAGGCGCAGGCGAGACAGGCACGTGCCCTCACGGCCGGGCACTCTAGCCGCGCGGTCCGGGGCCGAGGAGCGGCGGAGGAGGGACACCCTCCGGCGTTGTCCCCGGCCGTCGGCCGTGGCGCGGACCCGGTAGACGAAGGGGACGCTCGGCCGCTCGAGGACGATCGGGCGAAACCGGAGGTCGAAGACCTCGGCTTCCTCGGCCTCGGGGAACCACCTCCAGACGGGCGCCATGAAGAAGGCGTCGAGCTCCGCTCCGGCCCGCGTCGCGCGGGCCGCCTGCACGCGCGGGTCCCCCGCGTCGGTCGGGAACCTCCCGCGCGGCTCCGCGCGCCCCCCGAGCACGTGGAGGAGATAGGTCCGGTATTCGCCCTCCGCGCGGAGGACTCCGCGGAATCGGTGCGGCCCGAGCGGCTCGGGGAAGACGTAGGAGAGGTCCGGATGCACGCCCTCCTCCCGCGCCCGCCGCTCGAGAATCCGGACGGCGGCCGCATGCGCAAACCCGCACAGCCCGACGTAGGCGCCCACGGCCGCGAGGGCGATCCGGGCCGCTCCCTTCGAACTCCGGAGCCGGACGAGGAGCGCGGAGGCGAGGGGGATCGACAGCAGGACGGGGTCGACGATGAAGATCCAGGCGAGCTCGAACCGCCGCCCGTCGAGCGGAGAGAGGAGGACGACCCCGAAGGAGTTGACGAGGTCGAAGAGGAGGTGGACGCCCATCCCGAGGAGGTAGAGCCCGAGGAGCGTCCTCCACCGGAGGCGGCTCCCTCCGAGTCGCTGGACCGCGGCTCCCGCGGCGGCGAGGAGGGGGATCCCGATCAGCGAGTGGGTGAGCCGGCGCCGGACCAGGACGAGGTCCTCGCCGAGCGCGAGCGCCGCGAGCGCGTCGACGTCGGGGAGGTTCGAGGCGAGGGCGAGGGCGAGGGTCGCCCCCCGGCCGAAGCGGCGCGAGAGGCCGGCGTCGGCGAGCGCGACCCCGAGGAGCGTGTGAGTGAGGTTGTCCACGGGAGCGCGCCGTCCCCGCTCGACCCTCCCCCGTCCCCTCGATCAGAATCGCACCGCGATCCCGGCGAGGGGGCCGTGGAACCGGAAGTTCGAGTCGAAGGCGGCGCCGTTCGAGGTCCCCTCGAGCTCGAGGCGGAGGTAGCGGTATCCCGCGAAGAGTTCGGCGGGCCCGCCGACCTTCAGGCGCAGCGTCGCTTCCCCGTCGAGGAAGGTGCCGGTGACGTCGCGGTAGTCCCCCCGGATGCCGGAGACGTCGACGAGGCCCCGCAGCGGGCCGAGGTCGACCTCGCCGTTCAGGACGAGGAGGGGCACCGCCCCCTGCGCCTCGAGCTTCTCGGTCGCGCCGAGGACCCCGCTCTTCGCCTCGAGGTCCAGGTAGACGACGTCGACGCCGAGGCCGGGCCGGATCTTGACGATTCCCGCGTCGATTCCGCTGATCAGGACCGCTCCCCGGACCACGGTGAACTTCCCCTCCGTGTCGACGGCCGTTCCGGCGGGGAGGCCCCCGAACGCGGCGGCGAGGGTGTCGTCCCCGTCGATCCGGGATCGGAACCCCGACGCCTCGACGCGCAGGCCCACCCACTCGACCGCAGCCCCGACGGCGGGGACGAGCTCGCGGTCGTCGAGCCCGAGCTCCCGGTCAAGTTCGAGAGGGGGATTGCCGGCGCCCTGCGAGGCGTCGCCGGCGAAAACGGGGGCGAAGGCGGCGACGCTCGCCTCGACGTGCGGGACGAGCCGGGGGATGCAGCCGCCGAGGAGCGGGACGAGGGGGAGAAGGGCGAGGGCGGGGCGCATCGGTCCTCCTGGAGGGTTCGCGCGGCGACGCTTCACCCGGGAGTCTCCACGCTCGCCCCCCTTCTCCGCCAGAGGAAGTAGAGCGGCACGCCGGCGAGGATGATCCCGAGGCCGATCAGGGATTCCGCGGGACGGGAGAGGAGGGTGTTCGCGACGATCACGGCGGACGCCGCGACGTAGAGGATCGGCAGCCACGGGTAGAGCGGGACCCGGTAGGGACGCGGCCAGTCGGGATTGCGCCGGCGGAGGACGATCACGCCGGCGACGGTGAGCGCGTAGAAGACGAGGGCGGCGAAGATGACGTAGGTCGTGAGCTGGTCGTAGGAGCCCGAGATGGCGAGGAGCGCCGAGACGACCCCCTGCCACACGAGAGCGACGTGGGGCGTCCGGAACCGACCGTGCGTCGCCGCGATCCCCCGGAAGAAGAGCCCCTCCCGCGCCATGGCCCAGTAGAGGCGCCCGCCGGTGAGGATGATCCCGTTCACGCAGCCGAAGGTGGAGAGGGCCACGGCCGCCGACACGAGGCCGACGGCCGTGGGTCCGAGCGAACGCTCGGCGGCGAGGTGGGCGATCCGCTGGATCCCGGGCGTCCCGTCGCCGGGATCGATCCGCGTCATCTCGGGGATCGGGACCGCGTAGACGTAGAAGACGTTCATCCCGACGTAGAACGCGGTGACGATCCCCATCCCGAGGAGGAGGGCCCGTGGGAGATTTCGCTGCGGGTTCTTGATCTCCCCCGCGGCGAAGGTCGTGTCGTTCCAGCCGTCGTAGGCCCAGAAGACGCGGATCAGCGCGGCGCCGAATCCGGCGAGCAGGCCTCCGGTCGCCGGGTCGACGGGCGCGGTCGTCGCGAGGGAGGGGGACGCGGTCCGGCCGATCAGGAATCCCGCGACCGCGAGCCCCGCGGCGCCCCCGATCTTCGCGAGGCCGAAGGCGGTCTGCACCCTCCCCCCCACCTTCACGCCGAGGACGTTCAGCCACGTGAGGAGGGCGATCAGCGCGACGGCGGTCACCTGGCCCGCGTTCAGCCGCCAGGTGCCGAGGGCGCCGCAGTCGACGGCGAGGAGCGCGTTCGCCGGACCCACCGCGGGGACGAAGGTCCCGAAGTAGGTGGCGAAGCCGACGCCCACCGCCGCGATCGAGGCCGAGTGGATGATGAGGAAGCCCGCCCAGCCGTAGAGGAATCCGTAGAGCGGGTGGAAGGCCTCCCGCAGGAAGACGTACTGCGCGCCCGAGTGGGGCATCATCCCGCCGAGCTCGGCGTAGCAGAGGGCCCCGGCGGTCGAGATCGCGCCTCCGACGATCCAGGCGAGGAGGATCAGGGGGACCGACGGCGTCGCCGCGGCGATCTTCCCCGTCTGCATGAAGATCCCCGATCCGATGACGATCCCGGCGACGAGCATCGTCGCGTCGAGGAGCCCGAGGGCGCGGACGAGCTGCCCCTCGGAGCGGTCGGGGGGCGGGGCGGCGGATCGCGAGGTCACGCGAAGGCGCGGGCGCGGGCATTCGGGGCCCCGGAGCCCTCCTCGTCAACCGGGAGCGCGCCCCGGGACCGCGGGCGCCTAGCCGCGGGGTCGCGCCCCCGCGACGAGGGCGGCGAAGAGGGCCCGCGAGGCGGCGGCGTCGGGCGTGCGCTCCGGGTGCCACAGGACTCCGATGACGAAGCTCCGCCCCGTCCCCTCGACCGCCTCGATCACGTCGTCGGCGGTCCTCGCGACGGGACGGAGGCCTTCGCCGCAGCGACGGACGGCCTGATGATGGCTCGTCATCACCTGAATCGGACCCGGGCCGACGAGGTCGACGAGCCGGGAGTCTGCGTCCACCCGGACGGCGTGAGTCCCCTTGCCGTGTTCAACCTCGGAGGAGGGGAACGCATCGGGGAGGTGCTGGTGGAGCGCGCCGCCGAAGGCGACGTTGAGGAGCTGCATCCCTCCGCAGATGCCGAGGACGGGAAGGCCGCGCTCGCGCGCGGCGCGGGCGAGGGCGAAGTCGTAGTCCTCCTTTTCCCGGGGGAGGACCTCCGTCTTCGGGTGGAGGACCGTCTCGCCGTAGCGACTCGGGTGGATGTCACGGCCTCCCGTGAAGAGGACGCCGTCGCAGCGGGACACGGCCTCCGCCGCCGCCTCCGGCCCGCCGAAGGGGGCGAGGAGCACCGGGACGCCGCCCGCACGGAGGATCGCCTCGACGTAGGCCGCGTGCTTTTCGTTCAGCCGGGGCCGTCCTCCGTCCGGGCCCGGGTCGAACTCGCAGTTGATCCCGATTAGCGGCCGGGACGCCATTCAGAGGATCACGAGCTGGAGCCCGGCGGTCGTGGCGCCCGGGAGGAGGGCCGGGCCGGGGTCGACGACGAACCCGATGCCGTCGGCGTCCGCGTCGCCGGCGGAGGCGAGGGAAGCGCCGAAGGGGAATCCCCCTCCGGGTCCGCCGAACGACCCGATCGGATAGGTCTGGGGCGTGGCGAGGGCGAGAGTGAGCAACGGGAATAGCAAGCGGGTCGATCGAGCGCGCAACCCGTTCATCGCCTGGACCTCCGACGCACCGATTCGGGAACGGCGATCCTAGCACCGGAGCCGCGAGCCGTCCTCCCGGGCGGTCGCGCTTCAGCAGCCGGGGACGATGCAGGGAGGAAGCGGCGGAAGGATGGTGAGGCAGACGGCGTTCGTCAGCTGGAACGGCCCGGCCGGACCGATGTCCATCCGCCCACCCTGAAGCCAGAAACTCGCCCCGACCAGCGCCGGGTCCGGCGGGATCGGGATCGTGTTGTCGAAGCAGCCCGTGCCCCCGAACGCGACGGGGATCGGGATCAGAGGAGGCGCGACCAGGACGACCTCGGGGGTCGGGTTGAGGGGGAGGGAGACCGGGACGAACGAGGGACCCGTCGAGAGGAGGAGCAAGGCGAGCCCGATCGCGCCGGGGCAGACCTTGAGCTTCACGGAGCAGCCGGGCGCCGGCGTGCCGCACCACTCGAGGGTCGGGTCCGCCGGCTGGGCGGAGGCGACCTGGATCACGTGGCAGGTGATGCCGACGTCGGACCCCGTCAGGCGGACGTTCTGTCCGACGAGGGCGGTCAGGTTGACGACGCTCGACTTGAGGAAGACCTGCGTGCACTCGAGGAAGTGGGTTCCCCCCTGCATGCAGATCGTCGGACCGGGAACGGGCTGGACGATCCCGGTCACGACGAGGGGACCCGCGGGCGGCGCGAGGCGGGCGAGGGGGGCGGCGAGGAGAACCGCGCAGAGCGAGATCGGTCGGATCATCGGGGGCCTCCCCGGAGGCCAGGGGCCTGCGCTTTTCGGACGGGAACCCGCGACCGCGGATCGGGCGGCGCAGACCAGGGGAAACTAGTCCGGGGCCGTCCCGCGGTCACCGTCTCGGGGAGGAGCCGGTTCGCGGCCGGCTCTGGCGGCGCGGGGGCCCCCGCGGCAGAGTCCTCCCGTGGACCTGACGGTCGTCGGGGCCGGCCGGATCGGCCACGTGTTCGCCGAGGGGGCGCGGCGGGCAGGGGGCCAGGTCGCTCTCGTGACCCGGGAGGAGGGGCGCGCGGCGATCGAGGAGCCGGGGGGGGAAGGGCCGATCGTCGTCGCCGTCCGCGAGGAGCACCTCCCCGACCTCGTCCCCCGCATCCACGCGTCCCAGGGGCCTCGCCTCGTCTTCGTACAGAACGGCTTCATCGGGGAGTGGATGGACCGGGCCGGCGCGACGGGGCGCGGCCTCCTCCACTTCAATGCGGCGAAGGACGGGACCGTTCGCGTCCTCCTCCCCTCGGTCTTCGGCGGGGGGGAGGCGGCCCGGGAGGCCGGCCTCGTCCTCGAGCAGGGCGGGATCCCGGCGCGCTACGAGCCGGACATGGACCGGCTTCGCATCGAGGTGATCCGGAAGGCGCTCTGGTCCTGCGTCCTCTCGATCCTCGCGGCGTGGAAGAGGGTCCCGGTCGGCGAGCTCTTCCGCCGGTTCGGCGCCGAGGTCGAGGCGCTGACGCGCGAGTGCGCGGAGGTCTCGGCTGCAGTGTTCGCCGTCGAGGTCGACGTCTCCGACCTCCTCGATTCCCTCCGGAAGATGGCGTCCGCGCTCCCCGACTACGGCGGGAGTTCGGGCGCGCGGGACTTCCGCAGTCTCTGGATCGTCCGCAACGCGCGGGAGCGTGGGCTCCGCACGCCCGTCAACGACCGGATGCTCCGCGAGCTGGGCGAGAGGGAGTGAAGCTCCGGACCCGTTGACCCCCCGCGCGAAGCGGCGCTAGCGTCCGTCCTGTGCCCCGGGCCGTCCGAAAAGCCTCCGGCGGCCACGTCCTCCACCGCCGACTCCACCGCGAATACCCCCTTGCCGTGCGGGGGAGGGGCGCGTGGATCGAGGACGCGGAGGGGAAGCGCTACCTCGACGCCTCCGGCGGCGCGATGGTCGTCAGCCTCGGGCATGGGCTGGCGTCGATTGCCCGCGCCATGGGCCGGCAGGCGGCGACCCTCGCCTACGCGAACGGGACGCAGTTCACGAGCGAGCCGCTCGAGGGGCTCGCCGACGACCTCGCCTCGATCGCGCCGAAGGGGCTCACGCGCGCGCTCTTCCTGACGAGCGGCTCCGAGGCGAACGAGGCGGCGGTCAAGCTCGCGCTCCAGTACTGGATCGACCGCGGGGTCCCGGGGAAGACGCGGATCCTCGCGCGGAGGCCCGCCTACCACGGCAACACCCTCGCGACCCTCTCCCTCGGCTCGCGCGGGACGTACCGGAGGTTCTTCGGCGACTGGGTGCGGGGGGTGGCGCGGATTCCGGGCCCGTACTGCTACCGGTGCGCGCTCGGGCTCACCTACCCCTTCTGCAAGGTCGCCTGCGCCGACGAGCTCGAGAAGGCGATCGAGGCGCTCGGGGAGGAGACGATCGCCGCCTTCATCGCGGAGCCGGTCTTCGGCGCCTCGGGCGCGGCGGCCGTCCCGCCGGCGGACTACTGGAAGCGGATCCGCGCGATCTGCGACCGGCACTCGGTCCTCTGGATCGCGGACGAGGTCCTCTCCGGGATGGGGCGCACCGGCCGCTGGTTCGCCGTCGACCACTACGGCGTCGTCCCCGACATCCTGACGCTCGGGAAGGGGCTCTCGGGAGGCTACGCGCCCCTCTCCGCCATGATGGCCCGCGAGGAGATCGTCGAGACGATCCGGCGCGCGGGCCACGACCTCCAGCACCAGCAGACCTTCTCGCAGACTCCCCTCGTCTGCGCCGCCGGGCGGGCGGCGATCCGCGTCCTGAAGCGGAGGAAGCTCGTCGAGCGGGTCGCGCGGATGGAGAAGGGATTCCTCGCCGCGCTCGAGGGGCTCCGGCGGTTCGCGTCCGTGGGGGACGTGCGCGGCAAGGGCCTCCTCGCCGGGATCGAGTTCGTCGCGGATCGGGAGACCCGCAGGCCCTTCCCCCGCGAGGCGCGCTTCTGCGAGCGCGTGGCGGACGAAGCCCTCGAGCGAGGCCTCGTCGTCTGGGCGCAGGGGGGCGATCTCGCCGGCGAGGACGGGGACGCGATCCTCCTCGCTCCCCCGTTCACCGTGACGCGCTTCGAGATCGCCGCCGTCGCGAAGCGCCTCGGCGCCGCGATCGACGCGGTGGAGGTCGCGCGGGGAGGGGCGAGGGCCCGGACGTGACGGCGGGATTCAAGATCACCTACACGACCCTCGGGGCGAACCTCGAGGAGTTCCACCGCGCGTTCGACGAGGCCGCGATCGAAGTCCAGCGGGGGCTCGGGAAGGCCCACCCGCTCGAGATCGGCGCGGAGTCGCGGACCGGCGCGGGGCTCTTCGAGGACCGCTCCCCCTGCGACACGCGCCTCCTCGTGGGGCGGTTCCCGAAGGGGACGCGGGAGGACTTCCGCGCGGCGTTCACGGCGGCGAAGGCCGCCTACCCGGCCTGGTCGAGGACGCCCTGGGGCGAGCGCGTCGCGCGCGTGCGCGCGGCGGCGGAAACGATCGCGGACCGGCGGTTCCGGCTCGCGGCCCTCCTCGTCCTCGAAGCGGGGAAGAGCCGGACGGAGGCGATGGGGGAGGTCGAGGAATCGGCCGATCTTCTCCGCTACTACGCGCGACAGGTGGAGGAGAACGGCGGCTACGATCGGCCGATGGGGCGGCTCGCGGAGAACGAGGAGACGCGCAGCGTCGGTCGCCCCTACGGCCCCTTCGCCGTGATCGCGCCGTTCAACTTCCCCGCGGCTCTCCCCGCCGGGATGGCGGCCGGAGCGCTCCTCGCGGGGAACACGGTCGTCTTCAAGCCCTCGGGCGACGGCCCGGCGATCGGGGGGGAGCTGTGGAAGGCCCTCGTCGACGGCGGGATCCCGAGAGGGGTCGTGAACTTCGTCACCGGGTCGGGCGGCGTCTTCGGCGAGGAGGTCCTCTCGAACCCCGACGTCGCGGGGATCGTCTTCACCGGATCGAAGGAGGTCGGGATGGGCCTCTGGAAGGGGTTCGGGCGGGAGTTCCCGAAGCCCTGCATCGTCGAGATGGGAGGGAAGAACGCCGCGATCGTCACCGCGAAGGCGGACCTCGAGAAGGCCTCCGAGGGGGTGATGCGGGCGGCCTTCGGATATGGCGGCCAGAAATGCAGCGCCTGCTCGCGCGTCTACGTCCACCGCGACGTCGAGAAGGCCTTCCTCGACCGCCTCCTCGAGAAGACCCGCGCGATCAAGATCGGCCACCCGATCCGGCGGGAGGTCTTCCTCGGCCCCTTGATCAACGAGGAGGCGCGGCGCCGCTACGAGGAGACGGTGCGGTGGGCCGCGGCCGACGGGGAGATCCTCCACGGCGGGCGCCTCCTCGGCGGAGGGGAGTACGCCCACGGCTTCTACGTCGAGCCGACCGTGGTCACGGGCCTCCCGAAGCGCCACCGCCTCTTCCGCGAGGAGCGTTTCGTGCCGGTGTTGCCCGTGACCACGGTCGATTCGCTCGAGGAGGCGGTCGCCCTGGCGAACGACTCGGAGTACGGGCTGACCGCGGGGATCTTCAGCGAGGATCCCGCCGAAGTGGAGTTCTTCTTCGAGAACGTCGAGGCGGGGGTGACCTACGCGAACCGCCGGTCGGGCGCGACGACCGGCGCGTGGCCCGGCGTCAACCCCTTCTGCGGCTGGAAGGGTTCGGGCAATACGGGGCGCGGCGCCTGCGGCCCCTATTACGTGCAGCAGTTCCTGCGCGAGCAGAGCCGGACCTGGATGCGATGAAGGCGCCGCGGCTGCGGACGCGCGTCCCCGGCCGGAAGGCGCGCGCGGCGATCTGCCGCGACGAGGCCGTCGCCTCCCCCTCCTACATCAAGGAGCATCCGCTCGTCGTCGCGCGGGGACGGGGGTGCGCCGTCGAGGACGTCGACGGGAACCGCTTCCTCGACTTCGCGGCCGGGATCGCCACGCTCTCGACGGGGCACGCTCACCCCAAGGTGGTCCGCGCGATCGAGGCCCAAGCGCGCCGCTACCTCCACGTCTGCGCGACCGACTTCTACGACCCGGAGTGGACGCGCCTGACGTCCCGCCTCGCCCGGCTCGCCCCGGGCCGGGAACGAAAGCGCGTCCACCTCGGGAACTCGGGGGCCGAGGGGGTCGAGACGGCGATCAAGCTCGTCCGCGCGCACACGAGGCGGCCTCGACTCCTCGCGTTCGAAGGGGCCTTCCACGGCCGGACGCTCGGCGCCCTTTCCCTGACGGCGAGCAAGCCCGTCCAGCGCGCGGGCTTCGGCCCCCTCGTCCCCGGGGTCACGCACGTCCCCTACGGCAACTGCTACCGCTGCCCGCTGAACCTCACCTACCCCTCCTGCGGGGTCGCCTGCGTCGAAGGGCTCCGCGACACGGTCCTCAAGACGCACACGCCCGCCGAGGAGGTCGCCGCCATCTTCGTCGAGCCGATCCAGGGAGAAGGGGGATACGTCGTCCCGCCCCCCGAGTACCACCGCCGCCTCCGGAGGCTCTGCGACGAGCACGGAATGCTCCTCGTCGCCGACGAGGTCCAGACGGGGATGGGGCGGACGGGGAGGATGTTCGCGATCGAGCACTTCGGGGTCGCGCCCGACGTGATCGTCGCCGGGAAGGGGATCGCCTCGGGCCTCCCCCTCTCGGCGACGATCGCCCGGGCCTCCCTCATGGACTGGGCGCGCGGCTCGCACGGGAGCACGTTCGGCGGCAATCCCGTCGCCTGCGCCGCGGCGAGCGCGACCCTCGATCTCCTCGAAGGAGGCCTCGTCGCGAACGCCGCCCGGACCGGCGCCCACCTCCGCCGGGGCCTCGAGGAGCTCGCCGCGCGCCACCACCGGATCGGGGACGTGCGGGGCCTCGGCCTGATGCAGGCGGTCGAGCTCGTCCGCGACCGGGAGACCAAGGAGCCCGCGACGGAGGAGACGGCGGCGGTCGTCCGCCAGGCGTTCGCGCGCGGCCTCGTGCTCCTCTCCTGCGGCCGGAGCACGATCCGGTTCTGCCCGCCCCTCGTCGTGACGAAGGCCGAGTGCGACCGCGCGCTCGACATCCTCGACCAGTCGTTCGCGGCCGTCGGACGCCGGAGGAGGAGAGGAACGCGGTGAGCGGAAAGGTCCTCCCGATGCGCGAAGCGATCGGGCGCTTCGTGCACGACGGGGACACGGTCGTGATCGAAGGCTTCACCCACCTCATCTGCTTCGCGGCGGGCCACGAGATCATCCGCCAGGGGCGCCGCGACCTCGTGCTCTGCCGCCTCACCCCCGACCTCGTCTACGACCAGATGATCGGGGCCGGCTGCGCGCGAAAGCTGGTCTTCTCGTGGGCCGGCAACCCCGGCGTCGGGCCCCTCCACGCGTTCCGCCGGGCGGTCGAGAGGGGAGTCCCGGCTCCCCTCGAGATCGAGGAGTACTCCCACTTCGGGATGGTCGCTCGGTTCCAGGCGGGGGCGGCGCGGCTCCCGTTCATGCACCTTCGCGACTACGCCGGCTCGGACCTGCCGGAGGTGAACCCGCGGATCCGCGCGGTCGAGTGTCCCTACACCGGCGAGTCGCTCGCGACGGTCCCCGCGCTCACCCCCGACGTCGCGATCGTCCACTGCCAGCGCGCGGACGCGAAGGGGGACGCGCAGATCTGGGGGCTCCTCGGCGTCCAGAAGGAGGCGGCCTTCGCGGCGAAGCGGGTCATCGTCGTCTGCGAGGAGCTCGTCCCCGAGTCGGTCGTCCGCTCGGACCCGAACCGGACGATCTTCCCCGGCTTCCTCGTCGAAGCCGTCGTCGTCGAGCCCTTCGGCTGCCACCCCTCCTACGCGCAGGGGTACTACGACCGGGACAACGACTTCTACGTGAAGTGGGACGCCCTCTCGCGGGACCGCGATTCTTTCGAGCGCTACCTCGAAGAGTGGGTGCGCGGCGTCCCCGACCGGCGCGCGTACGCGGAGAAGCTGGGACCCGAGCACGTCGAGGCGCTCCGCGCCGACACGCGCCTCGCCGCGCCGGTCAATTACGGCTTCTGAGCCGCGACCGAGAAGCGTCCCGCCCCGTGGATCGGGGCCTCCCCCCGATCCCCGGCTTGCGGGGCGGCTGCAGAGTGCTAGCATTCTGCGACACTCTTCGGTTCCCTCGATGCCGACCCTCTACCTTCGCGACGTCCCGCACGCCCTCCTCCGGCGACTCCGCGATCTTGCCCGCACGGAGCAGCGTCCGGTCTCCCGCCAGGCCATCCTCCTCCTCGAGAGGGCGCTCGCCGACGCCCCGGTGCCCGATCCACGGATGCTCGCGCTCCTCAAGAGAATCGCCCGCACCCGCGAGAAGATCCGCCGCTCGGGTCGTCGGTTCCCGCCGAGTGAACGGATGGTCCGCGAGGAACGGGAGCGTTGAGGCCGGTCGTCGTCGACACGAGCGTTCTCCTCAAACTCTTCCTCGCGGAGAGCGGAGCCGAGGGACCGGAGGCGCTCTTCCGGGCCCGCGCGGAGGGGGAGCTCCAGTTCGCGGCCCCGGAGTTCGGTCTCCTCGAGTGCGCGAATGTCCTTTGGAAGCAGGAGCGCCGTGGCGGGCTCTCGTCGGCGGAAGTCGACCTCATCCTCGAACAGCTTGTCGAGCTGCGAATCGTCTGGGCCGCCGCTTCCCCCCTTCTCGCGCCCGGCCTCGCCCTCGCCCGGAGGACCGGGCAGGGTGTCTATGACGGAGCGTTTCTCGCCCTGGCAGAGCGGCTCGGCGCCGTCTTCGTGACCGCCGACGAGCGTCTCGTCGAGGCCTGTCGAGGAAGGGTCGCCTCCGTGGTCCCTCTCTCGCGCGCGGTCGACGAGCTAGGGCTCTGATCCCCTCCTCGACGCCGGGGGCCGATCGTCGCGTCGACCGGGCTCAACCTCTCGACCCCCTCGTCCCTCGCCTCATCGAGCCCCGAACGCGCGGAACTCCGCGAGGATCGTCTCGTCGGTCACGTCCGCGTGGATCGCCTGCTCACGCTGCGCGAGAAGAGGGGCGAGGTTCTCCTTGTACATGCCCAACCGCGGGGCGAGGAGAACCTGCTCCACGCGCTCGGGGTTGCCGAGGGCGAGCTCGGTCCAATCGCCGGAGCGGACGAGGGAGAGCTCGAGGCCGCTGAAGAAGCGGAGCCCGAACTCGAACTCGGAGAGCCGGCGAGAGGAGGGCCGCGACGCGACGGGGGCCTCTCCCGCCTCCTCGGCTTTCCGGGCCGCATCCCGCTCCTTCGCATCCTTGACCGCCTCCTCGCGGAGGTCCTCGAGGAGGCCCCGCACCATGTTCCGGTGACCCTCGAGGCTCGCGGGGAGGCGGAAGGCGAGCGCGCTCCCGCGCCGGAGGAGGAAAGGCTCCTTCGCCTCGAGCGCCCGCCTGAGGAGGCGCCCGCTCTCCTCGTCCGTCAGGCGAAGACCCTTCCGGAAGACGCGCCCATTCTTCTCGTCCGAGAGCACCCTCCGGAGCCCCTCGTTCGCGACGTCGAGCAACTCCGTGAAGCCCCCGCGGCGCGCGAGCTGCCACCAGCAGACGCGCCCCTCCGTGTCCCGGAAGAAACGGCCGTTCTCGACCACCACGTTGGCCTTGAGGTGGGCAGCGAGACGCGCGGTCGTCTCGTCCCCCGGCTCCTCCTTCTCGTCGAAGTCGAGGAAGAAGGGGAGGACCAGCGCAACCGAGCGGTGCCCCTCGAGAATCCGATCGAGCTGCTTCCTCGCAAGGGAGGGGCCGTCGCCGAGGAAGGACCGCTCCTCGTTCACGTAGAGGCCGCGGTAGACGACGAGGGCGTCGAGCCGGTCGCGCTCCGGGTCGAACCGGAGGCGGATCTCCTGCTCGTCGAAGACAAGGCCGACGCAGCCGGGGAGGAGGGGGAGCAGGAAAGCGCCGAGCCGCAGGACGTGCTTCATGGACGAACCCTCCGCCTGGAGAGGGGCCGATCCTAGCGCCCTCCCCTCCCCCTGGCCGGGGTCGATTCCCCCGGGCGCCGGCGGTACCCTCTCGCCCCGGTTGCGGCCCGTCCCGGCGATGCGCGCGGGCGCGGCACCGATGAGGCGGGTCGCGTTCGGAGCGCGGGAATGGTCAAGGAGTCGAGCCCGTTCACGCCGGGCGTTCCGGTCCCGTTCGACTTCTTCGTCGGGCGGAAGGCGGAGATCGAGCGCCTCCTGCGATCGGCGCGCGAGGTCGCGCAGGGGCACCAGCGCAGCGTCTTCCTCGCCGGGGAGCGCGGGATCGGGAAGTCCTCCCTCGCCTCCTTCGTCCGCTTCCTCGCGGCGAGGGACGAGGGGCTGCTCGGCGTCCACGTCCTCCTCGGCGGCGTGTCCGACCTCGGGGAGATGGTCCGCCGCGTCCTCGAGCGCCTCATCAACGAGAGCCGGGGGCAGTCGTGGTACGCCGGGATCACCGACCTCTTCGGGAAACGGATCCGCGAGGTCGGCCTCTTCGGGGTGTCCCTGACGTTCGAGAGCCCCTCGACGGAGCTCGACGAGATCGTCCGCGCCTTCGTCCCGACGTTGCGGAAGATCCTCGAGAAGGTGCGCGGAGAGCGGCGGGGGCTCTTCCTCGCCCTCGACGACGTGAACGGCCTCGCCGACCGCCCCGACTTCACGAACTGGCTGAAGAGCATCGTCGACGAGATGGCGGTCTCGGGAGAGCCCTTCCCCGTCCTGCTCCTCCTCATCGCCATGGAGGAGCGGCGGGAGGCGCTCATCCAGATCCACCCCTCCGTCGCCCGGATCTTCGACGTCGTCGACATCCGGACGCTCTCCCCCGAGGAGAGCGCGGAGTTCTTCCGCCGCACGTTCGACCGGGCGGGGGTTCGGGTGGAGCCGGCCGCCCTCCAGGTCCTCGTGCAGGCGGGCGGCGGCTTCCCGGCCCTTCTGCACGAGCTCGGGGACGCCGTCTTCTGGCTCGACAAGGACGACCTCGTCACGGAGCAGGACGCCTACGCGGGGGTCCTCGAGGCGGCCGACCGGATCGGGAGGAAGTACGTCCAGCCCAAGGTGATCCGCGAGATCCACAGCCGCCGGTACCGCGCGATCCTCCTCAAGATGGCCTCCGCGGGCCTCGTCACCTCGATCCGGAGGCGGGATCTCGCGGCGAGGCTGACCGACGAGGAGAACCAGGTGCTCGACAACTTCCTCGGGAGGATGCGCAAGCTCGGCGTGCTCCTCCCGGACCGCGACGGGGAGCCGGGTTCGTACCGTTTCGCGAACCAGCTCCTCGAGATCTACCTCTGGATGGAGGGGCAGCGCACGCGTGCGCCGCGCCTGGAGACGTCGACCTCCCCGGGCAGGGGCAAGTAGCGGACGCGGGACCCGGCGGAGCCGGACCGGCCGGACGGCCCACGAGAGGAGCCCGGCAGCCACGAGATGGGGAGGAAGGTCAGGACGGTCGCCGGCTTCTCCGTCGCCCGGCTCGCCACGGCGCTGCCCGCCGCGTGCGCGGGGCCGGCTTTCGCGCAGCCCCCCGACGAGCTCGAGACCTGGCTCCAGGAGCTCTCCGAGGCGCCGGGGCCTTCGGGGTTCGAGGAGGACGCCGGGCCGATCCATCGCCACGGCCTCGGGGTTCCGACGCTCGACCTCGCCATCCCCCAGCGCTCCTACCACGCCGCGAACGGCGTGATCCACCGCGACGACGTCGAGGCGGCGATCCGGCTCGCCGCGGCGATCGCGGAGCGGATGGACCGCGCGGCCCTGGAGCGGATCCTCCCCCCGCTTCCGAAGTGAGCGGGGCCTCGACCGCCGAGCGGATGATCGTCCGCGCCGCGCGGGAGCTGCGCGACGGCGAGGTCGTCTTCGTCGGGATCGGCCTCCCGAACCTCGCCTGCAACCTCGCGCGGCTCACCCACGCCCCGAACCTCGTCCTGATCTACGAGTCGGGGGCCGTCGGCGCCGTCCCCGAGCGCCTCCCCGTCTCGATCGGGGACCCCGCCCTCGCGGCCGGATGCACGGCGATCCTCTCGATGGCGGACACCTTCCACCGGATCCTCCAGGGGGGACGGATTGACGTCGGATTCCTCGGCGGAGCGCAGGTCGACCGGTTCGGGAACCTCAACACCACGGTGATCGGCGCGTACGCGCGCCCGAAGGTCCGCCTCCCCGGGAGCGGCGGGGCCTGCGAGATCGCGATCCACAGCAAGCGCGTCGTCGTCGTCGGCCTGCAGAAGGCGCGCTCGTTCCCCGAGCGCGTCGACTTCAAGACGAGCCCCGGGCACGGCGCCGGGGATCGAGGGACCCGCGAACTTCCGGGCGCGGGGCCGCAGGTCGCGATCACCGACCTCGGTGTCTACGACTTCGCGACGAGCAACCACGAGATGCGGCTCGTCTCCCTCCACCCGGGCGTCCCGCTCGAGCAGGTGCGCGAGAACATCGGCTGGGAGGTCGCCGTCGCCGATCCGCTCGCCGTCACCCCGCCGCCGACGGAGGAGGAGCTCGCCGTGATCCGGGCGCTCGACCCGGACCGCCTCCACCTCGGCTGAATCGGGTCCCCCGGCGCGCGCGGGCTATTCGGGGATCAACAGGCGACCCGAATCCCAGTCAAACTCGCGCGGGACGTCGTCGTTGCCGTATCCGAAGGCCTCGTACACGCGAGCCACGAGGCGGACCGCGCATTTGTCGGGTTCCTCCAGGATCTCGCGACATCGGAGCTCCAGCGGGTCTTCCCGCACGAAATCAACGGAGTCCTCGAAGCGGGAGGCATCCCCGATCCGGTAGATCAGGGATTGGGGAGATCCCGGTCGCAGGGTCCACCCGCGGAGTCCGAAGATCGCGAGATCGCCCGCCACCTCGGTCTCCGGGGGGACCTTCACTCTCTTGTAGATCGCGGCCGCGAGTCGGAATAGGGAGACGGGCAGCTCGAGGAGCACGTAGGGCCAGATCTCGCGCTCCGATCCCTTCCAGTGGAGGTTCTCGACCGGCGTCCGGAAGGAAAGACCTCCGTCCCGGAGGATCTCCGTGTGTCGGGAGCTCCCTTCCCCGTGGACGAGCCGATCCGGCTTGCGCGTCGGGGTCCGGGAGGGATAGGCGAAGTTCCAACCCATGGGACGGTTCCCCGACCGGCGAGGATCCTTCAGGAGCTCCTCGATCCAGGTCTCGCGAAGGGGGACTTGAATGGGGACGAGAGGCTGGATGCGGACCCAGAACAGACCCGTCCTCTGTTTCTGCAGCGCCGTCTTCTCCTCGTGGAGAGTCCGGATCGCTCGGCTCTCGTCGTCGGAGGAGGATTCGGCTCGGAGGATCTCCTCCCGCGACATCGGTCGGACACGGTCCCCGACGCGTACGAGAAAGTGCCATCCCCCTCCCTTCAGAAACGCGTACGGCCTGCGGTCCTTCCGCGGGTTCGCCTCGACGACGAGAAGGGCGTTCCCCGCCTCGTCCGAGTGGAGAGTCACGCCGACCTCGTCCTCCAGGGGAGAAGGGGCAATGGAGTCGACGAGGTGGTCGCGCAGGCGTCGCTGCTCGCGCTCCGGTTCGCGGATCCCTTGGACGGCAACCGCGCGCCCGTCGCGCTCCTCGATTCCGATCCACACCTCTCCTCCCCGTGCGTTCAGAAGCGCCACGACCTCCCGGGAAATCGAGGCGAGATCTTGGAGGGCCTCCCGCCCTTTGAACTCGAGACGCATGCCTTCCGGTTTTCCGAGGGGAATCGTTCGACTCACGTCGACTTCCTCGTGAGGAGCACGGACGTGTCCAAGAGGAGGCGCTGCAACGGAACCAGTCGGACGTTCCCTCGGGTCTCCTCGATGGTGCCGCCGTAGACGAGGAGGAGGACGCCGGCGCCCAGTCTCTGGCCGGCCCGGCGGAGTCGCTCAAGCTTCCGCTCCTCGGGACCGGGGCTGCTCGTGACCTCGATGGCGATGGTCTCGTCGTGGGTGTCGAGCACGAAGTCGGCCTCGAGGTCTTCCTCCGCGCGGAAGTAGCCCAGCTCCCCGCCCATCGCCCGCGCCGCGTCCCGCAGGTGTCGAAAGACGGCCGCCTCGAAGACCCGGCCGCGGACGCCCTCCTCTGCGTGGATCGGAGCGAAGGAAACGATGAGGCCGTGGTCCGCGGCGTAGATTCTCGGTTTCGAACGCAGGCGCGCGGTCGCGCGCGGAACGCGGCGGGGCAGCTCGACGAGCAGGAGCGTCTCCTTGAGGCGCTCCGTCCACCGCCGCACGGATCGTGGGTCCGCTCCTCCCAGGTCCCGCGCCCGCACGACCGCGTCGAACAAGCCGCCCGAGTCCTGCACGAGGTAGACGAACAGATCCTTCACCCTCGGGATGTCGACGTCGGCGAGGAGAAGGTCCTTGCCGATCGCCTTCTCCGCGACCGCGCTCCGGATCCTCCTGCGGACCTCGTCGAACGCTTCGCTGCCGGCATGTTCCGGGAATCCACCCACGGCGAGGTAACGGTCGAGGGGGTTCACCAATCGGAGAAGAGTCTCCTCCTCTCGCTCGCCGTCTCGGCCGAGGAGCCGCAGGTACTCGCGGAAGGAGAGCCCCTCCATGACGTGGTCGTCCCAGCGGCCAAGTCCCGATTCCACCGATCGTTCGCGGAGGCGACTCGCCGCGGAGTCCGTCACGGCGAATCGGTCGCGCGTCCGCTCGACGGCCTGCTTCAACCAGGACGCCCATTGGATCGACCGACCGATCTCGTCCAGGAGGAAGACGTGCGGACGATCGGTCCTCGCCCCGACCGGGCGGGCCTCCACGACGTGGCGCGGGCCGATCTCGCTGCGGGTGGGAAGGCGGTCGTCCGAGAAGTCGAAGTAGGTGATGTTTCGCGGGGGCCACCCGCTCTGCAGCAGCGCGTCGGCGATCTGCAGCAAGAGAACCGTTTTCCCGACCTGGCGAGGTCCGACGACGACGACGGCGCGGCGGTCTTCGAGGCGGCCGACTTGGCGGAGGACCTGCTCGTGGAGGTCGCGTCGTCTCGGATAGGCGATCGCCCGACGGGCTCCGGGGTCCGTCCACCAGGGGTTCTGGTCCTCGAGGATAGGCCTTAGATACGTTCTGATGTCTGTCATTTGCAAGATGACGGACATCAGAATGTATCTCGATCAGACGCGGGACTCAAGGGATCCGTGGTGCAGGACGGCGGCCGAGCGACCGGGGTCCTCTCTGCCACGGACGGAGCCGCTCGATCGTTCCCGGTCGATCGGCGGGCCCACCCTGTGTGAGGGGGGTCCGGAGGATGGACCTCTCCGGATCCGCGTGCCGCGGGCGGGAGCACTCCCTCCCGCCGGGAGGGGGCGGCCGAGGGCGCTACTTCCCCTCGAGCGTCGCGCGGAGCATCCACGCCGTCTTCTCGTGGCGCTCCATGAGCCCCGTCAGGAAGTCGGTCGTCCCGGCGTCGCCGAGCTTCGTGCAAGCCTCGAGGTCGGCGCGGAGGCTCCGCACGACCGCCTCGTGGTCGGCGAGGAGGTTGCCGACCATCCCGCGGGCGTCGGGCGTCTCGCCCGGGCTCTCCTTCAGGCGCGTCGCGCCGAGGAACTCCTTCAGCGTCCCCGCCGAGGGACCCCCGAGGGAGCGGGCGCGCTCGGCCACCTCGTCGACGATCTCGTCGAGGGCCTCGTACTGCGCCTCGAAGAACTTGTGGAGATCGTGGAATTGGTGGCCGACGACGTTCCAGTGGTAGTTCCGGGTCTTCGTGTAGAGGAGGAACTCGTCGGCGAGGAGGGTGTTCAGGATCCCGACGACGTCGTTGCGCAGGGCATCGGAGAGACCGAGGTTCGGCTTCATGGAGTTGGCGGCGGGAAGCGCCTGCCATAGCCCGGAGGCGGGCCGGTCTCCAGAACCTTCCGCCGCCTTCAGGGGACCGCGACGACGATCTTGCCGACGGTCGAACGGCTCGTGAGCGCCGCGTGCCCTTCCGGGAGGCGCTCGAAGGGGAGGCGCACGCCGAGGACGGGCCGGATCTCCCCCTTCCGCCACATCTCCTCGAGGCGCGCGGCGGCGAGGCGAAGCGCCTCGACCCGCCCCGGCGCCAAGGAGAGGTTGAACCCGCAGAGCGTTCGATTCGAGGAGAGGAGCGTGAAGGGAAGAACGGCGCCGGCGGAGAGGATCTCTCGCGCCGCGCGGAGGGGGGAGAACCCGCGTCGCGAGAAGGCGCTCGCGAACCCGTAGAGGACGTAGCGGCCCCCGCGGTCGAGCCGGCGCCAGGCCTTCCGGAGGAAGGAGCCCCCGACCGAGTCGAGGACGACGTCGAGCGCGCCGAACTTCTCGCGGACGACCGCGGGCCAGTCGTCGTACCCGGCGGACGCCTCCGCCCCGAGAGCGAGCGCCCCCTGCCGCTTCCCCTCGGTCGAGGCGACGGCGAGGACGCGGGCGCGGAGGGACCGCGCGAGCTGGAGGATCGCCGTTCCGACCCCGCCCATCGCCGCGTTCACGAGGACGCGTTCGCCGGGGCGGACGCGTCCGGCTTCCCGGAGCGCGTAGTCCGCCGTGAGGAACGCGACGCCGAAGGCCGCCGCCTCCTCGAACGAGGCCTCGTCCGGGATGGGGAAGACGCGCGAGGAGGCGACGGCGACCCTCTCGGCGTGGCCGCCGAAGAGGGGGATCGCGATGACCCGGCCTCCTCCCTCGACCTCCCCGGCGACCTCGAGCCCGGGGACGAACGGGGGCCGGGGGGTCTTCGGGTAGACGCCCGCTCGCACGGCGCCGTCGGCGAAATTGAGGCCGATCGCGCGCACGCGGACGAGGACCTCGTCGGGGCCCGGCACCGGCTCGGGCCATTCCCGGAGACGGAGCCGCTCCGGCCCCCCGAACCGATCCACCACCCAAGCGCGCAAGGCGGCTAACGGAGGCCGAGCGCGCGGGCGAACGCCTCGTGGACGTCGCGACGCACCTTGTCGATCCCCCGGTTCTCGCGCGTGGGGTGGACGCGGTTCGTCAGGAGGACGAGGAAGGCGCGCTTCTCCGGGACGCACCAGATCGAGGTTCCGGTGAACCCCGTGTGCCCGAAGGAACCGGGGCCGAGCGCCGCGGCGAAGTGCTTCTCCGAAGGGGTGTCCCACCCGAGCGCCCGGGTGGAGCCCTCCACCAGCCCCGCGCGCTTCGCGAACGCCGCGACGGTCGCCGGGCGGACGAACCGCGACGCCGCGGCACCCTCCGGCGCGAGGAGGGCGCGGCCGAACTTCGCCAGGTCGCCGGCCGTCGAGAAGAGGCCGGCGTTTCCCGAGACCCCGCCCATCGCGTCGGCGTTCTCGTCGTGGACCCTTCCGCGGAGCGCTCCGCCCCGGGCCGGGTCGACCTCGGTCGGCGCGATCCGGGGCAGCCAGTCCTCCGGCGGCCGGAAACGCGTCGAGCGCATGCCGAGCGGCTCGAAGACGCGCCGCTCGCAGAAGGCGTCGAGGGGCTCGCGCGCCACCCGCTCGACCGCGGCGCCGAGGAGGATCGCGCCGTAGTCGCTGTACACGGCCTTCGCCCCCGGCTCGTACTCGAGGGGCTCGGCGCAGATCGCGGCGACGTAGGCATCCTTGCCGCGGCATCTCTTCCAGAGCGGTCCGTAGGCGGGGAGACCCGTGCAGTGGGAGAGGAGATGGCGCAGGGTCACGCGGTCTCTCTGTCCCCCCGCGAACTCCGGGATCACCTCGCGGACGGGTCTCTCGAGCGGGAACTTCCCTTCCTCGAAGAGGATCATCGCCGCGCTCGTCGTCGCGACGACCTTCGTCAGGGAGGCGAGGTCGTAGACCGTGTCGGGTTGGACGGACGGCGCGTCGGCCTCGTAGGTCAGCCTTCCGAACGCGCGCGGTCCCTCGAGCGTCTCGCCGATCCCGACGACGCAGACGGCGCCGGGAAACGCCTTCTCCGCGACGCCACTCTCGACCGCGGCGAAGAGCTCGGCGAGCGGGCCGTCGGAGGACGCGACCGGGTCGTTCGAGGCTCGCCGCTCCTCCCGGGCGGGGACGTCGATTCCGTCGCCCCGCTTTGCGAAGCCGGGGATCGTGACGGGGAGGCGGCCCCGGACGGCGAACTCGCCGAAGAGGGCGCGGGCCGCCGCGCGCTCGGAGGGGTCCCCCGAGGAGAACGCGCAGAGGATCGCCCGCGCCGACGCGAATCTCGCCGCGGGGTAGGGGCTGCCGAAGAGAATGACGATCGATCGCGCGGCGACCGCGTCCGCGAACGAACCGACCGATCCGGGAAGTCCGATGGTCCCGCGCCGGTCGCGCGGTCGCAGGTAGACCGCAAGGAGGACGGGCCCTTCCGCTCGCGCGACCTTCTCCTTCAGCCCCTCGAGCCGGGCGGGGGCTTCGTCGGGCCCGATGCGCTCGACCTCGAGACGGGAGGTCCGCTTCCTCAACTCGCGCTCGAAGGTCCTCCCTTCCTCTCCCCCTTCTGCGTCGCGGACCGTGACGAGAAGGGCGGAGGGTGCGCTCCCGGCTCCGAGGGGGAGGGCATTCCCTTCGTTTCGGAGCGCCGTGATCGACTCCTGCGCGACCCGATCCGCGACGGCTCGGTGTTCCGGCTTGCCGACGACGCGCCAGACCTCGTCGAGGTCCGCCCTCCGCGAGCGTTGGAGCCCGAGCGAGGCTTTGGCCCGGAGGATCCGCTCGACGGATCGGTCGATCCGCTCGGCGGGGATCGCTCCCTTCTCCACGGCGCGGACGATCGCGTCGATCGCAGCGGGGGGATCGGCCGACATCAGCAGCACGTCGTTCCCGGCGAGGACGGCCCGCACGGCCACCTCGGCGGGGGAGAAACGCTTCGTGACCCCCCCCATGTCGAGGGCGTCGGAGACGACGAGGCCGTCGAAGCCCATCTTGCGACGGAGCAGATCCGTGACGGCGCGGGGCGAGAGAGAGGCGGAGAGGCCGGGCTCCCCCGTCAGCGCGGGGACGTCGAGGTGACCGGGCATGAAGGCTCGGACGCCCGCCTTCACGGCCTCGCGGAAGGGGAGGAGGTCGATCGCCTCGAGCTCGTCGGCGGGCGCGGAGATGACCGGCAGGTCGAGGTGCGAGTCGACGGAGGTCGGCCCGTGGCCGGGGAAGTGCTTCGCCGTGCAGAGGAGCCCTCCCTCCTGGCAGCCTCGGATGAATGCGGCGCCGAGGCGCGCGACGAGGGCGGGGTCCTCGCCGTAGGAGCGGACGTTGACGATCGGGTTGTCGGGGTCGCGCTGGACGTCGAGGACCGGGGCGAAGGCCCAGTGGACGCCCATCGCGCGCCCCTCGAGGGCCGTGATCCGCCCTTCCTCGCGCGCGAGTTCCTCCGAGCCCGCGGCGCCGAGGGCGAGGTTCGAGGGGAAGCGCGTCGCCCCCTCGATGCGGAAGCCCGCCCCGGCCTCGTAGTCGGCCGCGACGAGGAGGGGGACGCGGGCGAGGGATTGGAGTTCGTTCGCGAGGGAGGCGCACTCGGAGGGGGTGCCGAGGGAGAGGCACATACCGCCGAAGCCGAGGTCGGCCACGAGGTGGTGCAGACGCTGAAACTCGGGCGATTCTCGATTCGCGAACCGCGCGAACTGGAACTCCATGAACATCTGCCCGATCCGTTCGCGCAGCGGCATCCGGGCAAGGGTCTCGCGCGCCCACCGTCCTGCCTCGGCGTCGATCGCTTGGGAGAAGAGCGGGAGAAGGAGGGCGACTGCAGGCATGGCTCGGTTCTAGCCGCTTCGTCCCTCTTCGTGGAGACACCGGCGCGAGCGCCGCCGCGGCTTCGAGCTCGGAGGCGTCCTCGACTTCGGGACCCGGAAGGGAGGTTCGGACGAGGGAGACAGTCCTCCCCGGGAGTGGGACTCGCCCCACGACCCGCACACGGGCCCGTCGCCTCAATCCTCCTGCGCGCGCCTGGCGGACGGAGGGCACGTTGCAAATGACCTCCATCGATTCTCGTGCGGTTTCCAGGCTTGATCCCGTGAGGGGGGCCGGGGATCATGCCGGCAATTCCGGCTGGAGGTACGCCGATGCGGATGTCTGCAGCTCTTGGGGCCTCTGCACTCCTCGCGCTCGTCCTTCCGACTCCCCTCCGTGCGCAGCCCCAGCGATTCGCCGACCTGCGCCGGATGGTCCCCTGGGATGCCGACTCCTCGACGGCCGTCGCCCTGGGAGACGTGGACGGGGACGGGGATGTCGACGCCCTGATCGGGAACGAGGGGCAACCGAACCGGCTCCTTCTGAACGACGGCTCCGGGGTTTTCACGGACGCGACCTCCCAGCTCCCCGGGTTCGTCGACGCCACCCGGGCCGTCGCCCTGGGAGACGTGGATGGGGACGGGGACCTCGACGCCCTGATCGGCAACGCCGGGCAGACGGAGCGTCTCCATCTGAATGACGGCTCCGGGGTGTTCGCGGACGCAACCTCCCAGCTCCCCGGGTTCGTCGACAACACCTGGGCCGTCGCCTTGGGAGACGTAGACGGGGACGGGGACCTCGACGCCCTGATCGGGAACTGGAGCGGCTTCACGGTCCCGATCGAACAGAACCGTCTCTATCTCAACAACGGGTCCGGGGTTTTTACCGACGCCCCGGCCCAGCTCCCCGCGATGTTCGGCTACCCTCGGGCCGTCGTCCTCGGGGACGTGGACGGGGACGGGGACCTCGACGCCCTCATCGGGAACGCGGGGGGGTTCTTCGTGGCAGCCGGGCAGAACCGCCTCTTGGTGAACAACGGCTCGGGCGTCTTCGCCGACGCCACGGTCCAGCTCCCCGCGATCCCCAGCCAGACGACCGCCATTGCCCTTGGAGACGTGGACGGGGACGGAGACCTCGACGCCTTGATCGGGCAAAGCGGTTATGCCCCCCAACAGGACCGTCTCTATCTGAACGACGGCTCGGGCCTGTTCACCGACGCCACGGCCCAGCTCCCCGCGATCCTCGGCCAGACCACGGCCGTCGACCTGGGGGACGTCGACGGGGACGGGGACCTCGACGCCTTGGTCGGGGCGACGGGGCAGAACCGTCTCTATCGGAACGACGGCTCCGGGGTTTTCACCAACGCCGCGGGCCCGCTCCCTGCGATCCTCGATGAGGCCCGAGCGGTCTCGTTCGGGGACGTGGATGGGGACGGTGATCTCGACGTCTTTGTCGGGAACTACGGACAGCCGAACCGACTGTTTCTGAACGACGGCTCGGGGGTGTTCACCGACGCCACCGCCCCGATTCCCGGGGTCGTCGACGACACCTATGCCGTCGCCCTGGGGGATGTCGACGGGGACGGGGACCTCGACGCCTTGCTCGGGCAGAGCGGCTATGGCCCCCAACAGGACCGTCTCATCCTGAACGACGGTTCGGGGGTGTTCGCCGACGCCACGGCCCAGCTCCCTGCGATCCTCGGCCAGACCACGGCCGTCGCCCTCGGAGACGTCGACGTGGACGGGGACCTCGACGCCCTGATCGGGAACTACTTCCAGCAACACCGTCTCTATCTGAACAATGGGTCGGGCGTCTTCACCAACTCCACGGGCAGTCTCCCCGCGATCCTCCAGCAGACCACGGCCGTAGCCCTGGGGGACGTCGACGGGGACGGAGACCTCGACGCCCGGATCGGAAACGTCGGGCAGGACCGTCTCTACGTGAACGGTGGCTCGGGGGCGTTCGCGGACGCCACCTCCCAGCTCCCCGCGAGCTTCGACAGCACTTGGGCCGTTGCTTTGGGCGACGTGGATGGGGACGGGGACCTCGACGCCCTGATCGGGAACCACGGGCAGAACGGTCTCCAGCTGAACGGTGGCTCGGGGGTTTTCGCGGACGCCACCTCCCAGCTCCCTGCGCTCGTCGGCAACACGCAGGCCGTGGCGCTCGGCGACGCGGACGGGGACGGGGACCTCGATGCACTGGTCGGGAACGGTTCCTACAGCGCGGAGCAGAATCGGCTCTACTTGAACGACGGCTCGGGGACGTTCGCGGACGCCACCTCCCAACTCCCTGCGGTCGTCGACCACACTCGGGCCGTTGCACTTGGGGACGTGGAGGGGGACGGGGACCTCGATGCTCTCATCGGGAATTACGAGGAACAGGCCCTTCTCTACCTGAACGACGGCTCGGGGGTGTTCGCGGACGCCACGTCCCAACTCCCCGAGATCGCCGAGGAGATCCAGGCCATCGCGCTCGGGGACCTGGACGGGGACGGGGACCTCGACGCCTGGATCGGCAACGACGGGCAGGATCGGCTGCTCATGAATCCGACCCGACAGCTCGCGTGGAGAGGAATCCCGCGGATTGGAAAGCCCCTCACGTTGGACCTCTTCGGCCCACCCTCCGGCGCGTGGCTCCTCGCGTTTTCCCTCGGGACCGCAAGCATCCCGTTGCCCCCCCTCGGTACCGTGCGTCTGAATCCGACCTCCCTCTTCGTCCTCGTGTCGGGCCCGCTCGACGCACAGGGTCGGGCGTCGGTGACCTTCGCGGTTCCGCAGAACCCGGCCCTGGTGGGAGCGACGCTTGACTGGCAGGCGCTTGTGGGGGCTCCCTTCTATTTGACGAATCTCGAGATCACGACCTTCACGAACTTCTAGCCTCCCCGCGGCGCCCGGCGAGGCGGGCGGCGCCGTGTAGATGGCCGGACCGATGGGTCGGCCGACGGACGGTTTCCCTTCCGGATCCGGGATCCTGCAGGCGCAACAAGTACTTGAGTGGGACGCAGGGCGCGAGGCGCATGTCTCGGCGTCCAGCGGCGGGACTTCACCG
Source organism: Planctomycetota bacterium (assembly GCA_035695825.1). GTDB lineage: Bacteria > Planctomycetota > UBA1135 > UBA1135 > JAKEFM01 > JAKEFM01. Next base: position 37,942 of record DASRRH010000032.1, read on the forward strand.
GGGGAACGTCGTCCCCGGAGCGAGTCACTCGGGGTCGTCTGCCGGACTCGTGCTGGCGGGGGAAGGAGGAGGGCCATCGGAGGTCGAAGAGTCGAGACCGAGGCATGCGGGTTGGTAGAAGATCCTGCCGACGAATGGTCTCGATCCCCTCCGTTCGCTCGTGGACGCTCCTCGCGTGTGCGGCGTGCGCCCTCGTAGGGGCAGCGTGCGGGTCCGCACCACGGCCCCCTGGAGCGGCCTCGTCCCGGCCTGCGGAGAACTCGGGTCCGATCTCGGTCGAGGAGCCCGCGGTCCGAGTGGAGATCGATCCGTCCTTGAAGGTCGGCGAGGCCTGGTTCGACGACGGGAGGGAGTCGCAGGAACCCCTCTACCTTTGGATCCGACCGGACGCGTCGGGGGGCATCACGGCCGTCGTGGGTCGCACGCTGTTCCTTTCCGATGGATGGTTCGCGCGCTTTCGATTCGAGCCGCGCGAGGGTAGGGGATTCCTCCTGCGCGTGGGTGCCGAACATCAATCGGACGCCGTGACACCGCATCCGGCCTCGCTCGAGGGCCTCGCGGGGGTGATCTACCTTCGGAGCGGCGAGATCGGTCCGGGGCGGACGATGGCTCTCGCGTTCGACTTGGAGGGGACTTGGTGGACTTCGGGGGGGGTCGACGGGTCGTTCCGCCTCGCTCCGGTGCAGCCTCGGAGCGTCCATTTGAGAGGGGGATTCGAAACCCGGATCTAGAGGAAGGAGGAGTCGGTGGCTCCCCGCCCCGCTACTCGTGCCGGAGCGCCTCGATCGGGTCCATCCGCGCGGCGCGCTGGGCGGGGTAGAGGCCGAAGACGATCCCGACGAGGACGGAGATCCCGAGGGCCATCCCGACGGACCAGGGGGTGACGATGAGGATCGTCTTCGTCAGCGCCTCGTAGAGGATCGGTCCGCCGACCCCGACGAGGGTGCCGAGGAACCCGCCGGTCGCGGCGAGGACGACGCACTCGACGAGGAACTGCAGCGTGATGTCGCGCCGGCGCGCCCCGAGCGCCCGGCGGATCCCGATCTCCCGCGTCCGCTCCGTGACGGAGGCGAGCATGATGTTCATGATCCCGATGCCCCCGACGAGGAGGGAGACGGCGGCGACCGAGCCGAGGAGGCGGTTGAACTCCCGCTTCGTCTGCTCCGCGGCCTGGAGGAGGTTCAGCGGGGCCTTGACGATCCAGTCCCCCCTCGGGTGGGTGCGCCGGAGCATCTCCTCGATCGCCCTCTTCGTCGGGAGGACGTCCTCGAGGGAGGCGACCTGGACGTCGAGCTCGTGCAGCTCGACCCGCTCCATCTCCCGGCTCCCCGACCCGATCTTGACGAGGGTCTCCCCGAACCAGGAGCGGGCCGTCGTGACGGGGATGTAGACCGCGTTCTCCCCGCCCGCGATCCTCACCCCCTCGATCTCGCGCTCCCCCCCCTCCGCCATCACGCCGACGACGCGGAAGTAGAGGCTCCGCACCTTCACGGTGCGGCCGATCGGGTCCTGGTACGGGAAGAGGTCCGCGGCGATCCGGGGCCCGATCACGCAGGAGTTCCCCTGCCGCTCCATCTCGACCGCCGTCAGGAACCGGCCGACGCCGACCTTCTGGTTCGCGACCTCGAGGAACCAGGGGACCGTGCCGACGACCGTCCCCTTCGCCCTCCGCTCCTCGAAGCGAACGTCCTCCACGATCTCGCGGATCGGCACGAGGACCCGCGCGGTCGGGAACGACTCGCGGATGCGGTCGGCGTCGAGGTAGGTGAGCCCGTAGTCGATGACGAAGGAGCGTCCGGCGCCGGCCCGCGCGCTCTCGGGGGGCTTCTGGCTGCGCACGATCACGTTCGTGCTCCCGAGCGCCCGGATCCGCTGCTGGGCCGTGTAGGAGGTCCCCTCGCCGAAGGCGAGCATCACGATGACGGAGGCGACCCCGCAGAAGATGCCGAGGACCGTCAGGGTCGAGCGGAGCGGGTGGAGGAGGAGGTTGCCGAGGCCGAGGCGGACCGTCCGCCAGAGCCTATGCACGGATCCCCTCCTCGAGGCGGAGCACCCGCCCGTCTCCGAGGACGAGCCGCTTGTTCGCGTGGGCGGCGACCGTCTCGTCGTGGGTGACGAGGAGGATCGTGCGCTCCGCGCGGTTCAGCTCGTCGAAGATCCGGAGGACCTCCGCGCCCGAGGCCGAGTCGAGGTTCCCCGTCGGCTCGTCCGCGAGGAGGATCAGCGGCTCGTTCACGAGGGCGCGCGCGATCGCGACTCGCTGCTGCTGGCCGCCGGAGAGCTGCGCCGGGCGATGGCCGAGCCGGTCGCCCAGGCCGACGCGGCTCGCGAGCTCGCGGCTCCGCGCGCGCGCCTCCTCGGGGGGGATCCCCTGGTAGAAGAGCGGGACCTCGATGTTGTCGAGGACGGAGAGCTGCGGGAGGAGGTTGAAGGACTGGAAGACGAACCCGATCTCCTTCGCCCGGATGCCGGAGAGCTCGTCGTCGGAGAGGCGGGAGACGTCGCGGCCGCCGAGGTGGTAAGTCCCCCCGCTCGGGCGGTCGAGGCAGCCGAGCACATTGAGGAGGGTGCTCTTCCCCGAGCCCGACGCGCCCGTCACCGCGAAGAAGTCCCCCTCCTCGACGGTGAAGGAGACGTCGCGAAGGGCGTAGACGGTCTCCCCCGCCATCGAATAGGCGCGGGTGACACCTCGAAACTCGACGATCGGTCGGGGCATGGGAAGGATCCCGGTGAATCTTGGGCCTACGCGCGCGGCAGCGACCTCAGCGCCGCGGCGGGGAGGCGTCCTCGCCTCCCGGGGGGGTCCCCTCCCCTCGCAACTCGCGCATCCGCTTTCGGGCCGCCTCCCGCTCCTCGGGGCTCATCGACTCGAACCCCTCGCGCATCTTCCGGCGCTCCTCCTCGGAGAGATTCCCCCGGTTCTCCCGGCGGGGGCGCGAGGCGGGCGAGGACTCGGCGGTGGGGGCGCCCTCTGCGGCGCTCGGGGGCGCGGCGGAGGCCGCCGGGGCGGGGACGAGCGCGCGCGGGGACGGAAGGGGAGGAGCCTTCTCGAACGTCAGGTAGACGACCTCCCCCTCCTTCACCCCCTCGCGGAGCTCGATCGCCTTGTCGTTGTGAAGCCCGATCTTCACCTCGCGGAGCTTCGGCTCTCCCTCCTCCTCGACGAGGCAGAAGTGGTCGATCCCGTTGTCGCGGACCGCCTGGAGGGGGACGGCGAGGACGTCCTTCAAGTCCCCCGCGTGGATCTCGACGCTGCAGGACATCCCGGGGCGAAGCCGCTCCGCGTCCTGGCGCAGGAGCCGGACCTCGGTCGTGTAGACCTTGAGGTCGGGATTCATCCACATGTTCTGGGAGTCGGGGACCCCCGCGACCTTGCTCACGACGGCCGGGAAGGCGTCGTTCCGGAAGGCGTCGATGCGGACGACGGCGGGCTGGCCGACCCGGATGCGGTCGATCGCCGACTCGTGGATCGAGATCTTGGCCATCATCCGCGAGAGGTCCGGGATGCTGAGGATCGCCTGGCGCTCGCGGACCTGGGCCCCCTCCTCGATCGGCCGCTCACTGCCGCGCATCCCCCCCCCCTCGCGCGCGTAGACGACGAGGCCTCCGTGCTGGGCCTTGATGACCCCCCCTTCGATCTGCCTCACGATCTTCGCGAACCGGTCCCTCTCGAGCTTGAGGGTCGCCTCCTTCGAGGCCTTGTCCGCCTCCGCCTGCGCGATGGCGGAGGCGGCCCGCGCCTTGGTCCGCTCGAGGTCGCGGCGCTGGTTGACGAGCTCCGCCTGGAGCTGGGTCCGCTGCTTCTTCGCCGTGTAGTTCTCGAGGACCTCGAGCTTGCGCTTGGCGAGCTCGAGGTCGAGGCGCGTCTTGTGCGCGTTCAACTCGTCCGCCTCGCGCTCCGTGCGGGTCAGGAACCCCTTCGCCTCGAGCTTCTGGCTCCACTCGAGCCGGTCCTTCGCCCGCTTGATCTCCTCCTCCGCGATCGTCTGCTCGGCCTCGGCCTCCTGCCGCGCCTGGACGTAGTCCCCCTTCTCGTACTTCTCGAGGTCGAGCTCCGCGAACTGGACCTCGAGGGTCGCCTCGGCGACGAGGCTGTCCTGCTGGTTCTTGACGATCTCGAACTCGTTGTCGGCGCGGACCCGGGCGGCCGCGGCCTGCGAGATCACGATCTCCTGCTGGGTCCGGCGGTCGGAGGCGCCGCTCACGTCGAGCTCGCAGAGGACCTCGCCCGGCTCCACGATCGTCCCCTCGGGGATGAGCTTCAGGATCGTGACCTGTCCCTCGATCTCGTTGAAGATCTTCCCCGGGGACTCCGACTCGATCGAACCCCCCTCGACGACCGTGACGAGGAGGTCGGTCCGGCGGACGGGCACCTTCAGGTCCCCGGCGGTCCCCTCGAGGGAGCCCCCGCAGGCCGCGAGGAGCGCGGCGAGAGAGAGGAGACCGAGTTCAGTCCTCGCGGAGGAGCGCATCGGTAGCCTCATAGTTTAGCCCCTCCGGCGAGACCTGGAGGACCCCGAGGTCCCGGAAGAGGGAGAGCCGGGAGACGGTGTAGTCGACGAGGGCGGAGGTGAGGGCATTCTGGGCCTCCACGAAGGCGTTCTGGGCCTCGAGGAGGTCGCGCGTGCTCGCGCGTCCCGCCTCCTGGAAGTCCCGGGCGCTCTCCACGCGGCGCCGGGCGAGCGCCACGGCGTTATCCTGGATCGCGAAGGTCTGGCGCGTCTTCTCGAGGTCGCGCAGGCGGGTGAGGACGTCGATCTTGATCCTGTCCTCCTGCCGCGCGGCCTCGCGCCGGGCCGCCTCGAGGTCGATCAGCGCCTTCCGGTAGGCGTTCCGCTCGAAGACGCGGTCGAAGGGGAGGTCCAGGTCGACGCCGAGGCTCGTGTCGACGTTGTTGCGCTCGTACCGGAGGGGGGCCGGCCGCGCCGCCGCGTCCCCCGCGCTGGCGACGAGGTCGAGGCCGGGCTTGAGCGCGCTCGCCTTGACGACGACCTTCCGGCGGGCGTCGGCGACCGCGGCCTCGCCGTTGGCGAAGTCGAGGCGGTCGCGGAATGCGATCGCGAGCGCGCGGGCCTCCTCGAGCGCGAAGCGCTCCCCCCCCGGCCGCGGCAGGTCGTCCAGGTCCGCGCGGGGCACCTCGGCCGGAAGGTCCGGGGGGAGGCCGATCGTCTCGAGGAACTCGTTGAGCTTGGTCCCGAACTGCGCGCGCGCCTGGACGGCGCGGTTGCGGGCGTTGAGGGAGTTCTGCCGGGCCTGGTCGACCTCGACCGAGGAGAGGCGGCCCGCGAGCCCGAGCGCCTCGTTGCGCTCCCGCGTCTGCTCGACGCTGCGGAGGTTGTTCTCCTCGTTCGTCGCCTCGTCGAGGGTCCGGAGGACCTCGAGGTAGTCGGAGACGACCGTGACGACGAACTCCTTCTTGAATTGTTCGAACGTCCGCACGGCGTAGAGGGCGTCGCGCTCGGCCTGCCGCAGATCCTCCTCGGCGACGTCCCGGCCCGCGTTCCGGAGCAGCGGGAGGGAGATCGCCAGGGAGTAGAAGGTCGAGAAGTTCGTCGGGTTCGTCCCCGTGAAGACGCGGGAGAGGTTGTTCCCGATCGCGAGGACGACGCTCCCCCCGGTCTTGAGCATCCGGGTGAAGCCGAGGTTCGAGGATTGGCTCGCGCTCTTCGTGTCCGCGCGGTGGAGCCCGCTCGAGGCGGAGTCCCCCGAGACCGTGCCGAAGTAGCGCGACTCGAAGTTGTGCCGCGCGCCGGTGAGGTCGAGGGCCGCGCGGTAGACCTTCTCCTTCTCGTCCTGGAATCCGCGGCTGTTCTCGGCCGCGATCTCGAGGGCCGTCGCGAGGGTGAGCGCCAGGGGCTCGGTCGCGACCGGGGAGCGGGGGCCGGGCGGGACGGGGTCCGTCCGCGGGCCGAGCACCTGCTCCCGGAGCGAGCCCTGCTTCGGCTCGATGGTGAAGGGGCGCTCCGCGCCGAGCGCCTCGCGCTGCTTCTCCCGGACGACGCCTAACGTCGCCTCGTCCGCCTGCCGCCGATACCCCTCGGCCGTGCAGCCGGCGAGGAGGGCCAGGGAAACGATTCGGGGGATCCTCGACGCCATCCGTTGCTCCGCGCATCCCATCCCCGAGAGGGGGACGGACGGAAAAGGATACTCCACCGCCTCCCCCCCGGTTGTGGGAGAATCCGCCGCCCGCCGGGCCCATGCCGCGGATCTTTTCCTCGCTCCTCCTCGCCTGCCTCGCCCTCTTCCTCTGCGCGGCGTCGACTGCGCTGCGCGGAGGGGAGACGCACGCGCTCCTCGGCCTCTCCGCGGCGATCTTCGCCGTCCTCTGCCACGCCCTCCTGTTCATCTACCTGATCGGCACGGGGAAGACCCTCAAGGAGGCGGTCGAGTCGCGGGGGCTCGAGGCCGGGTTCCTCCAGGAGTGGAGGCGGGACCTCGCGCGGGCCGTCGCCCCGGGAGGCCTGGGCGTTCTCGCGGTGACGGCCGCGGCGGTCGTCTCGGGCTTCGACGCGCCGTGGGTCCGCAGGGGCCTCCATCCGGCCCTCGCGATCCTCGCGCTCGGCGTGACGGTCTGGGCCCTCGTGAGGGAGCTCGGGATCGTCGCCTCGAACCGGGATCGGATCCGGCGCGCCCTCGAACCGCTCGGCGCCGCGGCCGCGGGGGACGCCCCTCCCCGCTCCCGCTCGCTCTACCACGCCCTCCTCCTCTCCGGGCTCACGGCCCTCGGCGTCTACCCCTACGCCCGGTTCGTTGCCCGGGAGGCGAACGCGCCGGCGTTCCCCTTCGTGCCGCTCGGGGCCCTCCTCGTTCTCGGAGGCCTCCTCGTGCGCCGGAAGGAGAGGGCGGTCCGCTGAAGCGGGGACCGGGGCTCCTCCTCGCGATCTTGCCGTGGGGTTGCGCGGCGGCTCCGGGCCGGCCGGCGGACGCGGCCGACATCCGCGCCGTCCTCTCCGAGCAGGTGAACGCGTGGAACCGGGGCGACCTCGAGGGGTACATGCGGGGCTACCTCGGGACGTCCGCCTTGACCTTCTTCAGCGGCGGGACGGTGACGGAAGGGCACGTCCGGGTGCTCGAGCGCTACCGGAGGCGCTACCGGACCGAGGGGCGGCAGATGGGGGCCCTCACCTTCGAGGACCTGGTCGTCGACGTCGTCTCCCCCGACGCCGCCTTGGTCCGCGGCCGGTACCGCCTGAAGACCTCGAACGAGGAGGCGACCGGTCTCTTCACCCTCCTCCTCCGGAAGACGGCGGAGGGGTGGAGGATCGTCCACGACCACACCTCCGGGTGACGGGGGGGATCGGGCGCCCGCGCAGCGCGCGCCTTGACGGGCGCGCGCGGTGCGGTTCACTTTCCCTTGGTCTTCGGCCCGTTCCGCCCCCTGTCCCCCCCTTGAGAATCCTCCTCGCCGCCCTCCTTCTCCCTCCCTCCCTTGCCTGGCCGACGCAGAAGAAGGGCCCGCCGGCTCCGGCGGGGAAGAAGGCCCCGCCGCCGGTCGACTGGAGGGCCGGTTCCTGGGAATCGATCCTCGCGGAGGCCGCCGCGAGGAACGCCCCGATCGTCCTCGTCTTCCTCCCCCTGGAGGAGGTGCGCCTCGCCCGCGTGCGCGACGGCCTCTACCGGAGCCCTCTCTTCCTCGGGCCGGCGTCGCGCTGCATCTGCGTCGCCGCCGTCGACGCCGAGCACCCCGTCCCGAAGGGGGGGAACGCATCGAGGTGCCCCCACTTCCCGACGATCGCCTGCGCGGACCACGTCCAGATCGCCCGGGCCCTCTTCAAGCGCTTCGCGAAGGACGGAGGGATCCTCGCCCCCCTTCACGTCTTCTTCGACCCCGACGGCAAGGAGCGGGACCGGGTCGAGAACTCGAAGTTGCAGGGCGAGGAAGAAGGGGTCAGGGACCAGCAGATCGTGAAGGCGACCGAGCGGGCGGTCGCCGCCGCCGGGCCGGCTCTCGACCGGGCCCTCTACGTCCGCTTCTCCGAGGAGCTGACGAAGGCGGAGCTGGCGCTCGAGCGCTACGAGCTCGCCTCTCCGCGCGCGCTCTTCCGGGAGGTCGCGGAGGCGGTGAAGACCGGGCCCTTCCTCGCCCGGGCCCGCGCCGGCCTCGAGGAGGTCGAGAAGCGCGCCCCGACCCTCCTCGCCTGGGCGGCCAAGCGGGAAGCGGAGGGAGACCTCGGCGCGGCCTACGACGCCTACCTCGAGGTCGAGCGCGCCGTCCCGGGCACCCCGAAGGAGAAGGAGGCGAAGGAGGCGCGCGCGCGCCTCGAGGAGTCCCCGCAGACGCGGGACGCGATCGACGCCCACCGCCGCGAGAAGGAGGCGGCCGGGCTCCTCCGCGAGGCGCGCGCGCTCGCGGAGAAGGGGGAGGTCCCGAAAGCGGCGAAGCTCCTCGAGCGCATCGTGCGGGACTTCGCGGGGACCCCCTCCGCCGACGCGGCGGCGAAGGACCTCCGCGGCTTGCCCGGGAAGAGAGGCCCCGGCCGCTGACGGCGGGGCGGGGGGGGAGGCCCCGCGGCGATGGAGACCTTCCTCCTCCTCTACACCGAGCGCCCGACCCGGGCGGTCTTCGCGCGCGAGCGGCCGGGGCGGCTCCTCTTCGCGAGCGACGAGGTGACGGAGGAAGACGAGGCGGTCTACGACCGGTGCGTCCGGCTGCCTCCCGTCGCGCGCGTCGCCGAGACGCTCCGGATCCTCGAGCGGCTCCCCTTCGACCGCCTCGTCGTCCAGACGGAGTACGCCCTCCTCCCGGGATCGCTCCTCGCGCGGCGAAGGGGGGAGCCCGCTCCGAGCCCGGAGGCCGCGCTCCTCTGCACGGACAAGTGGCTCTCGCGGCGGGCGCTCGCGCAGGCGGGGATCCCGGTCCCCCGATTCTCTCTCGCCGAGACGCCCGGGGACGTCCGCCGCTTCGTCCAGCGGTACCCGGTCGTGCTGAAGCCGGTGGCCTCGACCCTCGGACGCGGAATCCTCTTCGTCGTGGGAGAGGAGGAGATCGAGGGGGCCGTCGGGCGGATCCGCGCGTTCCTCCCCTCGGCGCCCGACGTGGCGCGGCTCCTCGACTTCGCGCGCGCGGCGGGGCTCGACCCCGGGTGCGAGCCGACCCGCCAGTTCCTCGTCGAGGAGTACGTCGAGGGTCCGCCGCTCGAGACGGACGGACTCCTCTTCGGCGGCCGCCTCGATTTCTTCGGCGCCACCGGGCAGGTCGTCTCCGCGCCGCCGCGCTTCCACCTCGAGGGGTACCTCTTCCCCGTGGAAGAAGGGAGACTCCGCGCGCGGACGGAGGCCGCGCTCCGCGCCCACGGCCTGCGCGACGCCGGCTTCTCCGTCGAGTTCCGGGGCGAGACCCTGATCGAGGTCAACGGCCGGCTCGGCGAGGACGACGGCTTTCCCGAGCTCTTCCGGGCCGGCCTGGGCGCCTATCCGATCCTCAAGTGGGTCCGCCGGGAGGAGGCTCCGAGGCGGACGGTCGGAGCGCACGCGCTCGCGTACCTCAATCGCTACGCGGGAGGCACGGTGAAGTCGATCCCGCCCGCCGGGGGCGCGACGGTCCTCGTCCGGCCGGGGTCGACCTTCCGCTCCCCCTCGCACCCCGACTTCGCCCCTCACCTCGCCTACGCCCTCGCCTCGCACCCGACCGATACGAGCGAGGCCTACGCCCTCGCGCGCCGCGCGCTCGAGGGGTTTCGCTTCGAGATCGAGGAGTGACCGGTGCGGGTCGTCGTCGTCGGGGCCGGGATCGCGGGGATCTCCGTGGCGCGCGCCCTCGTGGCGCGCGGCTGCCGGCCGACGGTCGTCGCTCCGGATCACGGCTTCACCCCGTCCGGCGCGGGAATCGTGAGCGAGCAGTTCGCGGACCCGCTCCTCGCGGCGAGGGCCCGGCGGAGCGCCGAGGTCCTCCGGAGGAGCGTGACCGCGCATGCGTGCCCGATGGCGCAGATCGCCCTCTCCGGGCGCAGCGCGGGGAGCCTCGGCGGGATCGAGGGCTCGCGCCCCGGCCTGCCCGCGGCGCTGCGGCGGGATCTCGCGCCGGACTTCCTCGGCCGGATCGCGAGGGCGGTCTGGTCCCCCCGCACCTTCTGGGTGGCGCCGCGGGAGGTCCTTCGCGCGTTCGCCCGCGGGTCGAGGATCGTCCGCGCCCGCGTCCGGGCGGTCCGGGAGGGGCTCGTCGAGACCGACCGCGGAGCGATCCCCGCCGACGCCGTCGTCGTCGCGAACGGGGTCTGGGCTCGGCGGCTCCTCCCGGATCTCCGCTTCGAGCTCCGGCGGGCGCAGACGGCACGGGCGCGCGGCGCGATCTCGGCGATGTTCCACGTTCTCGACACGGGCCTCTACGCGCGGCCCGACGGGCGTTTCCTCCTCGCCGGGGACGGGGACGCGCGGTGGAGCGCAGGGCCCGGCCCTCGGGCGAGCGCGGTGACGCGAGGATTCCTGGTGGAAACGGCGGGCGCCCTTCGACGCACGCTCCGCGCGTGCGGTCCCCCCCGCCCCGGGCGCGCCGGCCTCGTCGCGATGACCGCGGACCGGCGCCCGATCGTGGGTCGCCGCGGCGGGGTGTGGGTCGCCTGCGCCTTCGGGGGAGACGGGCTCGCGCTCGCGCCGGCCTTCGGGGAGGAGGTCGCCGGCGAGATCCTCGGGATCTCCGCACGCGCGACTTCTCTCCAGCCCCGGGTCGACCTGCAACGGGTTCAGGCGGCGACCGACGGGCTCCGATAAAGGGCGCCCGCAAGTCCCCGACCCGAGGCCCAAGAGGCTCGAGGAAGCACCTTCGAGCCCGACGGAGAATCGCACATGCTCCCGCGCCCCCGATTCGCCTTCTCCACGTCTCTCCTCCTGCTCCTCGCCGCTCCCTCCCTTCCCGCGCTCCAGAGCCCCGCGGGGGGCGGCGCGTCGTACACGAACTCGACGCCCGTCACGATCCTGGACGTCAGCACGGTGAGCTCGTCGATCACGGTCTCGGGGGCCTTCCCCTTCCTCCTCGACGTCAACCTCCGGACGTTCATCACCCACACCTTCGCCGCCGACCTCGACATCACGCTCACCTCTCCGTCGGGGACGGTCGTCACCATCACCACGGACAACGGATCGGGCAACGACAACGTCTTCAACGGGACGGTCTGGGACGACGACGGGGGGGTCCCCGTGACCGACGCCACCTTCACGAACGGGGTCGTCAAGCCCCTGCTCGCTCCGGAGGAGGCCTTCGGCGCGCTCCAGGGGGAGGACCCGAACGGCCTCTGGACGCTCACGATCACGGACGATCTCGGCGCGGACGTCGGGACCCTCCACAAGTGGACCCTCTCGATCGCGACGCTCGACGGCGCTCCCGTGGCGACGACGACGGGAGTGAACACGATCACCCCCGTCGCGATCCCGGACGCGGGGACCGTCACGGCGACGCTCGACGTGTCGGGCGCCCCTCCCTTCCTCCTCGACCTGGACCTCACCACCTTCCTGACCCACACGAACGCCGCGGACCTCGATCTGACCCTCACCTCACCGGAGGGGACGGTCGTCACGATCACGACGGACAACGGCGGCACGAACGACGACGTGTTCAACGGGACCGTCTGGGACGACGGCGGCGTGACGCCCGTCACCGACGCCGTCTACGCGGACGGGGTCACGGCGACGCCCCTCGTTCCGGAGGAGGCCTTCGGGGCCTTCGTGGGGGAGGACCCGAACGGGACCTGGACCCTCACGATCACGGACGACACGGCCCTGGAGACGGGATCGCTCGATTCCTGGGAGCTCTCGATCGCCTCGACGGGCCGGAACGTCCGGCTGGGAGGAGAGTCGAGGGCCTTCGTCCGGAAGGCGGCCTTCGGGATCAACTGGGCGGGCCACAACCTCGGGATCGACGCGGACACCCTCGCGATCGCGGGCGTCCTCAATCCGGCCGACTTCTCGAGCGACTTGACCGGCGCCGCGGTGACGATCGGGGTCAACGGGAATCCGATCGTCCCGACGGTGGCCCTCACGGCCGCGGGGACGTTCGCGTCGGCGTCGGGCGCCTCGCCGTCCCTGCGGTGCAAGTTCTCGCCGAAGAACGGGGCCTTCGCCCTCGCTCTCCGGGGCATCGACCTCTCGACCGTGCTCGGCCTCACGAACACGACGGAGTTCGGGGGCGTGCCGGTCACCCTCGAGGTCTCCCTCGTCGGGGCGGGGCTGAACGTCGCGAAGGTCTCCGGCGACTTCCGCTTCGTCTACGCGACGGCCCTGGACAAGGCGACGAAGGGGAAGTTCTCCTTCAAGACGAACGACTCCCTCTCGGGGGTCTTCCAGTCCCTGCGCACGAACGCGGTCGAGCAGCCGGGCGGCGGGCATCTCGTCCGGGCGGCGGGTCCCCTCGTCGACACGGGCGGCGGGCCCCTGGTCCCGACCGGGGACGTCACGATCGCGATCGGGTCGGCCGCCCCGATCACGGTCCCCTTCGCCTCCCTCGTCCTGACCGGGACGGGGGCGGAGACGCTCGTCACGCTCCCGACGGGGTCCGTCGCCGAGCTCAAGAGCTTCACGATCGCGAACGCGAAGAGGGCCTTCGCCTTCGCGACGGAGGAGGTCGCGGGGACGGGGATTCCCGCGGCCGTGCTCGGGAGCGCGCTCTCCCACGACCTGCCGGTCACGATCTCCGTCGTCACGGCGGGCGGGACGGTCGACCTCGACACGACGGTCGAGCTCCTCCGGAAGTCCGACACGGCCGTCAGCTGGAAGCGCTGATCACCAGAGCGCGAACCACCACCCCGGCGGATGCCACATCGCGGCCTGGAGCCGCAGACACGCGAGCTGGAGCGCCCGGTAGTCTCCCCCCTCCGGGCGCTCCCCTCCCTCGAGGCGCTCGAGGATCGCCTCGACGCGCCGCCGGTCGGCGAGGAGCGCCCGGCGGAGGATCGCCGGGAACCGCTCCCCCGCGCCGATCCCTCGGAGAAGACGCGCCGTCGCCCGCGCGTCGGCGAGGGGGTCGACGACCCCGTCCTCCCAGCCGAGGTCGTCCGTTCCGTCGGCCGCTCGGGCCGCGAGGCCCGCGCACCAGCGGGCGCGCCGGGCGAGGCCGGGGTAGTCGAGCGAATCGGGCGTGTCCTCGGCGGTGTGGTAGCGGTGCGACCGCCCCGTCGAGAGGAAGACGAACGGCCGCCGGAAGGGGCGCAGGCCGTGGTAGTCGCTCACGGAGAAGCGGCGCCCGGGGACGTAGGGGAGGGTCTCGATCATCGGGAGGCCGAGGAGCACCGGCTCGACGCTCGGCTCCTCCGCGACGGAGCGGACGAGGCGCACGAGCCCGGGGCTCGCCTCGGTCCCCAGCGCGAAGAGGAGGCCGCCGAGCCCCGCCTCCCGCATCGAGGGGTCGGCGATCCCCCCCATCAGGTCGAGGACGAGGGCGCACCGCAGCCGATCGATCGGGAAGGGGGAACTCCTCCAGAACCGGGTCGACCCCATCCGGGCCGTGAGCGTGTCGGGCGGCTCCTCGGCGTCGGGGAAGACGAACGCGAGGTGGTTGGGGTACGCCGGGCGCGCGCGCGCGACCGCCCCGGCGATCGCGAGGACGATCGCCACGCTGCTCGCGTTGTCGTCCGCTCCGGGCCGCAACTTCCCGCGCACGATCCCGAGGTGGTCGTAGTGCGCGACGAGCGCGACCCAGCCCGGACGCGGAGCCGCGGAGCGCCAGAGCGCACCGACGTTCGTCGCGTGCGGGGTCCTTCCCGTGGGTCGCGCATCGATCGGCTGCTCGAAGGAGCCGCCGAAGAGGGGTTCGAGGCCCCCGGCGCGCAGGCGGGCGACGAGGTGCTCGCGAGCGAGAGCGCTCCCGCGACTCCCTCGCCGGCGGCCTTCGAGCACGGGAGAGGCGAGGCGCCGGACGTCGGGCTCGAGGGTGGAGGGATCGAGCGCGGCGCGGAGGCGTCCCTCGGCCTCCGAGGGTCGGGCCGCCGGGCCGGGGGCGCCGGACAGGGTGTCGACGGGGCGGAGCTTCATCGCGCACCCCGCGGAGAACGCGGCGAGCGCCGCGCGGGCGAGAGGAGAGAGCGCGCGCTCGGGAGGCGGCTCGGGATTCGTCGAGGCACGCGGGGGATTAGACTCCCCGGGGCCATGTCCGTCGTCTCGCTCCTCCTCGCCCTTGCCGCGGCGCCCCCGGCACAGCGCGGGAAGCCCACCCTCGAGGAGATGATCGAGAGGGTCCGGAAGGAGTCGGACCTCGTTCCCGACGACCTCCTCCACCAGATCGCGGTCTGGCAGAACGAGACGGCCTTCGACGCGCTCGGAGAGTTCTACGGCCTCATGTCGACGGCCGCGAAGCGCCGCCAGGTCGTCCACGAGTACCGTCACTTCGCGAAGACTCCGCTCGCGTCGCGGGGGATCGACCACCTGCGGGAGGTCGGCCTCTCCCCGAAGGACCCGGACGAGGGGAAGGAGGCCGTCGGGGCGCTGGCGGCATTCGAGGAGGCGGGGGCCGACGCGCTTCGCGCGATCGCGCGCGGAGGGGGCGACCTCCTCGTCCGCGCCGAGGCAATCGGCAGGCTCGTCCCGCACCGGCAGGAGGGGGACCTCCCCCTCCTCCTCGAGCTCGCGCGCTCGGATCCTGCCGCGCCGGCGCTGCGGGCCGCCGCGATCCGCGCGATCGGCCCCGACCCTCGCGGAGAAGAGGCGACGCGCCGGGCCCTCGGCGATCCCTCCCCGACGGTGCGAGGAGCGGCGCTCGAGGCGCGCGCGAAGCGGCGGGATCCGGCGGCGATCGCGCTCGCGCGGGAATGGGCCGCCGACCCGAAGGTGAAGGAGTGGTCCCCCTGCATGGGGGCGATCGCCGTCCTGCGGGAGGCGAAGGGGGGCGAGGACGCGGCCCTCCTCTTCGCGATCGGCTCGCGGGCCGCGGCCGGCCTGCGCGCGGCGGCGCGGAAGGCGCTCCAGGACTTCGACGGCGCGCAGGTCGTCGCCGCGGCCGCCGCCGCGCTCGGGGGGAAGGACCGCAGCGCCGCCCTCTTCGCCGTCGGCGTCCTCGAGGGGCTGAAACACCCCGAGGCGGGCCGCTCGCTCCGGCGGCTGCTCCAGTCCTCCGACGTGGTCGTGATGGCCGCGGCGGCGGACGCCCTCGGCGCGCGGGGGGAGATCGAGGCGGCCCCCGACCTCCGGAAGGAGACGTCGGTCTCCGACCCCGCGGCCCGCGCCGCCGTCGTCGGGGCGCTCTCGGACCTCCTGCCGGAGGACGAGGACTGGAAGAAGCGCCTCCGGCAGTTCGCGGAGGACCGGGACCGGGAGGTCCGCGTCGCCGCCGCGCTCGCCCTCGGCGGGAACGGAGGCGTGGAGGCGCTGCCGGTCCTCGAGCGGATGCTCTTCGACCGCGAGGCGTCGGTCCGGGCGGCCGCGATCGAAGGGCTCGCGAGGGGCCGCCTCAAGGCCGCCGTCCCGATTCTTCTCGCCCGGCTCCGGAAGGAGCAGGGGCGGCTCCGCGAGGACTTCGCGGCGGCGCTGCGCCGGATCACGGGCCAAGCGTTCGGGCGCGAGCCGGCGGACTGGGAGCGGTGGTGGGTCGCGGAAGGGGAGCGCTTCGCCGTGCCGCCCCTCCGCGAGGTCGAAGCGAAGGCGAAGGCGCTCGCGGAGGCGCGGGCGCAGGCGCGGACGGCGAGTTTCTACGGAATCGAGTTCCTCTCCGACCGCGCCGCGTTCGTCCTCGACGCCTCGGGGAGCATGGCGGAGCGGACCGGGACGGCGGCGCCGGGGGGGAGGGCGGAGTCGCGCTACGAGGTCGCGCTCCGGGAGCTCCGCAACGCCCTCGACGGCCGGCGGGGGGAGCCGGGGGCGCGCTTCGACCTCTTCCTCTTCGCCGGGAACGCCGACGCCTGGCACGAGAGGCTCCAGCCTCTGGACGAGCGCTCGGTCGAGCTCGCGGTGGGGTTCGCCTCGAAGCGCACGCCCTCGGGAGGGACGAACATCCACGAGGCGCTCTCCCGCGCCTTCGAGGACCCCGACGTCGACACGATCTACCTCCTCTCGGACGGGGAGCCGAGCGCCGGGCTCGTGACGGACCCGGCGCTCCTCCGCGCCGAGGTGCGGGGGTGGAACCGCTTCCGGCGCGTCGTCATCCACACGGTTTCGATCGGGACCTCGAGCGCGCTCCTCGAGGGGCTCGCCGCGGACTCGGGCGGGCGGTTCGTCAAGCGCTGACTGCGCGCCGCCGGGTCCGGCGCGCTAAACTACGCGCTCCTCATCCGAGCGCCTGCGCGCCCCCCCATGGATCGACCGAGCCCCCGCCTCGCTTGCCTCCCCCTCCTTCCCCTCGTGTTCGCTTGCGGCGGAGGGGGCGGCGGCGGCGGGGGGGGGGGCGGCGGCCCGAGCCTCCCTCCCCCGGCGGTCACCATCTTCCTCTCCGATTCCGCGGGGGACGATCTCCTCTCCCTCGTCGGGTCGCTCGACGCGCTCGTCCTCTTCCGTCAGGGGGGGGACACCGGAGACCTCCTCCCGACGGCGGTCCCGGTCGACCTCGCCTCCCTCCGCGACCGGAGCCTCCCCCTCGCCAGCGCGAGCGTTCCCGCGGGGACCTACACTTCGGCCTTCCTCGCCTTCGCTCCGGGCGGGCTCACGGCGCGGGCGGAATCGGGGGCCTGCGGGCCCCAGCCGTGCGTCCCCGCGTGCGGAGGCCCGCTCACCTGCGTCCCCGTCCAGACGGCGATCGGAAGCACGACGGCGGCCTTCGCCTCGTCGGTCTCGCTCGCGAACGGCGACGAGGTCGCCGTCCAGCTCGACGTCGATCTGACGCGCAGCCTCATCTTCTCGGGCGGCTTCCTCGTGTTCGCGCCCCTCGTCGTCGCGCGCACGCTGCCGGCGGGCTCGGCGCTCGCCGAGTTCGACGCCGTCGTCACGTCGGAGAACCCCTCCCAGCGGACGTTCCGCGCCGACCTCGTGCCGCAGGACTCGGAGACGGCGCTCGGGTCGATCGAGGTCGAGGTCGAGGCGGGCGACCTCCTCCTCGGGGCGAACGGCCTCCCGTTCAGCTCCGTCGCCGCGTTCTTCACCGCCCTCGCGGTCGGCGAGCGGGTCTCCGTGAGGGGGACGTGGCAGGCCGCCGGGTTCGTCGACGCCTCCTCGGCGAAGATCGAGACGGGCTCCGGGATCCTCGTCGAGATGACCGGGCGGGTCGTCTCGAACAGCGCCTTTCTCTCGCAGTTCGCCCTCGAGGTCGGCGCCGTCGAGAGCGGCTTGGCGGTCGCCGAGCCCCCCCTCCTCGCCCTCGGCAATCCGGGCGCCATCCTCGTCGGCACCACCCCCTCGACCCGGTTCCACGTCGAGGATCCCCCCACGACGGCGACCTCCGGGGACCTCCTCGTGGGTCACGAGGTCCGCGTGCGCTTCGCCTCCTTCGGCGGCTCCCCCTTCCCTGCGGCCTCCGTCGAGATCGAGCGCCTCGAGGTCGACTTCGAGGGGACGATCAGCGACGGGACGAATCTCCCCGCGGCCCTCGGCGTGACGCTCGACGCGGACGACCCGCAGGTCCTCGGATTCATCGTGTCCGGGCCGGTGGCCGTGGACCTGAGCGGGGCGGGGACTCCCACGCTCCTCCTCCACGGCTCGCCTCCGCTGAACCTCGGGTCGACGCCGGGGGACTCCGACCTCCTCGTCGGCCAGCGCGTCCGGATCCGGGGCTCCCTTCTCTCGCCGACCGCGATCGCCGCCTCGAGCCTCGGGGTCCTCCCCGGCCGCGTCGCCACCTCGACGGTCACCGGCGTCAACGCGGGGGCGGGGACTTTCGCCTGCACGTTCAACACGTCGGTGGAGCCCGCCGACCCCTTCGGCGGGACGACGGGGAGTCCGGCGACGGTCCTCGTCCAGGTTTCCTCCCCGGCCCTCACCTTCATCGGGACGGGCGGAGCCCCGACCACGATGCTCGGGATGTTGAACTCCTTCTCGTTCCCCCCCTCGGGCCAGTCGCTCCGCGCGGAGTTCCAGGGGATCGGGACGCAGACGGCGGCCACGCTCCGGGCCTTCGACGTCCGCCTGAGGTTCCAGTAGTCCCACGATTCGAGCGCGGGGGCGCGCGCGGGGATCCCGGACATGAACGACCCCTCCGTTTCGAAAGACGGAGCCGCCGCGGCGCAGGGACCGGCCGCGGAGGGGGGAGGGGGCGAGGGCTTCGCCCGATCGATCCTCCCGCTCTTCGTCACGCCCCTCGTCATCATCGGGCCGCTCGTCGTCCTCTCCGCGGCGTTCCTCCTCCTCTTCGTCGCCCGCGAACGGACCCCCGGCGAGAACCTCGAGCGCGTCTTGAACGGCGGGGCGAACGAGCGATGGCAGGCCGCCTTCGAGCTGCAGCGCCAGCTCCAGGACCCGGGGGCGGCGGGGGAGCTCGACGCGGCCTTCCTCGGGCGGCTCCTCGGCGCCTACGAGAAGGCCCGCGACGACGACCCGCGCGTGCGCGAGTTCCTCGGCTCGGCCCTCGGGGGCCTCCGGAGCGCCCGGGCGGTCCCGGCCCTCCTCGCGACGCTCGAGGACGCGCCCTCCGACGATTCCGGGAGGGTCCGCCTCGCCGCGCTGCGCGCGCTCGCGGCGATCGGCGACGACGCCGCCGTCGCGCCGATCGCGAGGGTCCTGCGGGGGGACGCCGACCGGGGCCTCCGGATGGGCGCGGCGAACGCGCTCGGGAGCCTCCCGGGGGAGGAGTCCGTCGCCGCGCTCCTCGCCGGGCTCCGGGACGGCGAGGTCCAGGTCCGCTGGAACGCGGCCCTCGCCCTCGCCGCGCACGGGCGGCGCGAGGGGGTGCCACACCTCCTCGAAATGCTCGAGCGCGCCAACCTCTCGTTCTTCACGGGCCCCCGCGTCGAGGATCTGCGGGAGGAGGCGGTGGTCTCCGCGATCCGCGCCCTCGCGCGCCTGCGAGTGGCCGAGGCCGCCCCCCGGATCGAGGCCCTCGCAAGGTCCGACCCGAACCCCCGAGTCCAGAACGAAGCGCTCCGGGCGCAGCGCGAGCTCCGCGGGAACTGAGCGGCCCATCCCCTTGAATCCGAATCCCCTCGCAATAGGCTGGCCCGCCCCAGCCCCCGCTCGGGGAAGGGCGGCCCCGTCCGACGGGGGCCGCGGGTCGTTCGGATGCCCGGCCGCGCCGACCGCCCTCGCCGTCGAGCGGGCCCCGCGGGCGTCGAACGGGTCCCTCCCCGGCGAGATCGCCGGGCGCCAGGGACGCAACGGCGCGTCCGCACGATAAGTCGGTCGATGAGCGAGACTCCTCCCGCCCCCGCGGCTCCGGAGAAGACCCCCGCCGAAAGGGGGGCGGGTGCTTCGCCGGCGGGAGGGGCGGCGCCGAAGCCCGCGGGGGGGGTGGACGCGGCTCCGGCGCCTCCCCCCGCCGCGAGTCCGGCGACCCCTTCCGCGCCGCCCGCGAGTCCGGCGGCGCCCTCCGGATCGAAGCCCGCCGCGGCGCCGAGCGCGCCCTCGAAGCCCGCCGCCGGACCGAAGACCCTCCACGGCGCGGGCGGCGAGGAAGAGGGGTGGACCCCGCTCCACCCCTACCCCCTCGCCCCGGTCGGGGCGGGGACGACGCGCCGGGGGTTCCTCTCCTGGTTCACGATCGGGTGGGCCGCCTTCTCGGCGGCCTCCGTGGCCGGGCTCGGGGCGCTCCAGCGGTTCCTCTTCCCGAACGTCACCTACGAGCCGCCCCTCTCCTTCAAGGCGGGCTTCCCGACGGAGTACGGCCTCGGCGTCGAGGAGAAGTTCAAGGAGCGCTACGGCGTCTGGATCGTGCGGGAGTCGAGGGGCTTCTACGCCCTCTCGACGGTCTGCACGCACCTCGGATGCACGCCGAACTGGCTCACGGCCGAGTCGAAGTTCAAGTGTCCCTGCCACGGGTCGGGCTTCATGGTGACGGGGGTCAACTTCGAGGGCCCGGCGCCCCGGCCGCTCGAGCGCTACAAGATCGCGCTCGCCGAGGACGGCCAGCTCCTGATCGACAAGAACGCGAAGTTCCAGAAGGAGAAGGGGGAGTGGGATCGACCGGGGGCCTACCTCGCGATCCCCCTCGCCTGAGGCGCCGCTTCCGCCTCGCGGAGAACGACGACGATGGGACGAATCTGGGAGGGGGTTCGCCGGTCGCAGATCTGGAAGTCGATCTTCCGGCACGGCGCGCCGCTCACGCCCCGCAACCGCACCCTCGCGGTCCTGACGAACTTCTTCCTCCACCTCCACCCGGTGAAGATCCGCCGCTCGGGCCTGCGGATCTCCTACACCTGGTGCATGGGGGGGATCACCTTCTTCCTCTTCCTCGTCGAGACGATCACCGGGCTCCTCCTGATGTTCTACTACCGCCCGACGGCGGAGCTCGCCTACGCCGACATCCTCGCGATGCGCGAGCACGTCCCGCTCGGGGTGATGCGGGAGATCCACCGCTGGGGCGCGCACGCGATGGTGATCTCGGTCTGGCTCCACATGTACCGGGTCTTCCTGACGGGCTCCTACAAGCCGCCGCGCGAGTTCAACTGGAACGTCGGGGTGATCCTCCTCGTCCTCACCCTCCTCCTCTCCTTCACCGGCTACCTCCTGCCGTGGGACCAGCTCGCGATCTGGGCCGTCACGATCGGATCGAACATGGCCCGCGCGACCCCCTTCCTCGGCCACGAGGGGCCCGGATCGACCCTCCTCTCCCTCGGCGGCGTCCCCCTGATCCACGCGGGGGACGACGCGCGCTTCGGGCTGCTCGCGAGCCGCTTCGTCGGAGAGGCCTCGCTGCTCCGGTTCTACGTGCTCCACTGCGTCGGCCTCCCCCTCGTCGCGGCGACGCTGATGGCGATCCACTTCTGGCGGGTCCGCAAGGACGGCGGCATCTCGGGGCCGCTCTAGGGGAGGGGCCGTGACCTCGATCGCGGAAGCGTTCAAGGGCTTCGTCGACCACGTCCTCGCCCGCCCCGAGGTGATGGTCCTCCTCTCGCTCGGGGCGGTGGCGGCTCTCCTCAAGTACCGCCGCGCGCTCACGACGACGCGGGCGGGCCTGATCCTCGGGGCGCTCGCGGTCGCCTTCTTCGTCTTCAGCCTGACCGACCCCGACTTCCGCCTGATCGTGGGGAAGCCCGACAACGTCCCGATCGCGGCGATGCTCTTCCTCGTCGGGTTCTTCACCTGGCTCGCCGTGCGCAAGATGGAGCGGAACGACGCCGCGGCGGGGCGGGGGGAACCCACCTTCGAGGCGAAGGAGACGAAGTCCCGCGTCTTCGTGTGGCCCGACCTCGTCTACGGGGAGCTGATCTGCCTCGTCGCCCTGACGGTCGTCCTCACGGTCTGGTCGATCCTCCTCCAGGCCCCGCTCGAGGAGCCCGCCTCCCCCTCCCGCACCCCCAACCCCTCGAAGGCCCCCTGGTATTTCCTCGGCCTCCAGGAACTGCTGATCTACTACGACCCCTGGATCGCCGGGGTCGTCGTCCCGGGCTTCATCATCGTCGGGCTGATGGCGGTCCCCTTCCTCGACCGAAACCCCCGGGGGAACGGCTACTTCACCTTCCGTGAGCGCAAGTTCGCGGTCTTCTTCTTCCTCTCCGGGTTCATCGTGCTCTGGATCGTCCCGATCGTCATCGGGACCTTCCTCCGCGGCCCCAACCAGTCGCTCTTCGGCCCCTACGAGTACTGGGACCACAACAAGGTCGAGGCGATCGTCAACGTCAACGTCTCCGACCTCTTCTGGATCCGGCTCCTCGGCTCGCCGCTCCCGCAGAACCCGGTGCTCCGCGAGGCGCCGGGCCTGGTCCTCGTCCTCGGATACCTCCTCGTGCTCCCGGGGATCCTCGCCCGGACCGCGTTCCGGCGCTTCCGCGCCGACATGGGGTTCGTGCGGTTCAGCCTGTTCGTCGCCATGTTCCTGTTCACGCTCGCGGTGCCGATCAAGGAGATCTGCCGCTGGACCTTCAACCTGAAGTACGTGGTGAACTTCACGGAGATCTTCCTCAACATCTGAGAGGACGCCTTGGCGGACCCCGGCCACACGCACTACACGATCCGCGGCCTCAACCGCGCCTTCGCCCTCTCGAGCATCGCCTTCCTCGGATCGGTCGTCTGGGCGATGTTGGCGGACTGGTCGCGGGAGTGGAAGGGGTGGCAGCGCGCCTACCAGGTCGAGGAGGCCGACCGCGCGGAGCGCGCCCTCGCGGAGACGAGGACCCCGGAGTTCCAGGCGGAGCATGACCGGATCTCCCGCGAGCTCGAGCAGGCGAAAGCGACGCTGAGAGACCGCGCGGCCGAGGTGGAGCCCCTCGAGAAGGAGTGGCGCAAGAGAGTCGGGGAGGAGTACGCGGCCGACCAGGCCTTCCGGATCTCGCGGGCCGAATACCAGGCGCTCCTCTGGCGCGTCCAGGAGGAGCGCGTGCGCCGCGGCGATCCTTCCTACGAGGCGGAAGCCCTGGCGAAGAAGGCGAAGGAGGTCGATGACGAGCGGCGCGCGTGGGAGAAGGCGAAGGCAGCGCGGGAGAAGGCGGAGGAGCCGTACAACAAGGCGGTCGAGGCGCGCACGCGAGCGGAGAGGGCGAAGACCGAGCTCGACGGGAGGCTCGATCCCTATCTCCAGAAGCTCGAGCTCGTCCGCCCGACGACCCTCTCCAAGAAGGCGCTTCACGCGGTCCGGGACTTCCCCGGCCTCGACTTCATGGCCCCCTCGCTCCGGGTCGAGAAGGTCGTCCTCGAGGACCTCTGGTTCGACCTGAACTTCGCCAACACCCGCAAGCGCCGGGTCGACATGTGCCAGACCTGCCACATGCCCGTCGACCGCACGGGGTGGGAGGCGCCCGACCCGAAGATCCCCGACTCCCCCGCGGGGAAGAACCCCCTCAAGACCCACCCGCGGCTCGATCTCTTCCTCTCCGCGAGCGCCCCGCACCCGAAGGAGAAGTTCGGCTGCACGATCTGCCACCGGGGGAACGGGGAGGCGCTCGACTTCGTCCGCGTCGACCACTCCCCCGGGAGCGACGCGCAGGCGAGAGAGTGGGAGGAGCGCCGCCACTGGCACAAGCAGCACCACTGGGACTTCCCGATGCACCCGGCCCCGCACGTCGAGTCGGGGTGCGTGCAGTGCCACAAGGACACGCTCGAGACCGCCGGCCGCGAGGCGCCGACCCTGCGGCGGGGGCACGAGCTCTTCGAGCGCTCGGGGTGCTACGCCTGCCACAAGCTCGCCTGGTTCCCCGTCACCCGGAAGCCGGGCCCCACCCTCTCGAAGCTCGCCTCGAAGACGACGAAGGATTGGGCCGGCGGCTGGCTCCGAAATCCGAAGTCCTTCCGTCCGAAGACGCCGATGCCGCGGTTCTTCCACCTCGAGAACCAGGTCTCGAAGGCCTGGGACGACAACCTGATCGCCGCGGTCGCCCAGTACCTCTTCGCGAACGCCGTCCCGGTCGAACTCCCCGCTCCTCCGGCGGGGGACGCCGAGAACGGGAAGAAGCTCTTCACCGTCCGCGGCTGCCTCGGCTGCCACGAGGTCTCCGGGATCGAGGGCTCCGGGCACGATTGGTCGAACTTCGGCCCCGCGCTCGACGGCGCGGCGGGGAAGCTCAAGCCCGAGTGGATCTTCGCCTGGATCCAGGACCCGAAGTCGATGTGGCCCGAGACGAAGATGCCGGACCTCCGGCTCACCCCGGAGGAGGCGGCGGACGTCACCGCGTACCTGATGACCCTGGCGAAGGCGCCGGAGCGCTTCCGCCCGGGCGTGCCCGCCGTCGACCGACCGACGCTCGTGAAACAGGCCGTCACCTTCCTCGCCTCGTCCCGGCCGCTCCAGGAGGCGGACGACGTCGCGGCGGGGCTCGCCCGGAAGGACCCCGAGGTCCTCGCCCGCCTGCGGGAGCAGCTCCAGCGCCCCCTCGCGAGCGACGACCCCCTGCTCGAGTTCGTCGGCCACCAGCTGATCCAGCGGCAGGGGTGCTACTCCTGCCACGAGATCCCCGGCTTCGAGCGGACGCAGCCGATCGGCGTCGAGCTGACCGAGTGGGCGAGCAAGCCCTTCGAGCAGCTCGACTTCGGCTTCCTCGACCGGGAAGCGCCCTGGCGGCGCTGGGTGGCCCGCAAGGCGGAGATCGGGGAGCCGGTCGCCCCCGCGATCGCCGCGCGCCCGGCGCTCCCCCCGGCGCGCCACGCCTGGATCTCCCAGAAGCTGCGGGCGCCGCGCTCCTACGACTTCGAGAAGGCGCGCGAGCCGCTCGACGTCTTCCGGATGCCGCAGTTCGACTTCGCGGAGGAGGAGATCCGGGCGATCGCGACCTTCGTCCTCGGATTCGTGAAGGACGAGATCCCCGTCGCGATGAAGCACCGTCCCGCCCCGCGCGAGCGGCTGCTCGAGGACGGCCTCGCCGCGGTCCGCCGGAACAACTGCGCCGGCTGCCACGTGTTCCGGATGGAGGAGCGGACGTGGCGCGCCGAGGACGGCTCGACCGCCGTCGCCTACGGCCGCACGTCCCTCGACGACGCGGACGCGAAGGAGATCTACTTCGAGCTCTGGGAGACCTGGCCCGGGCACAAGAAGACCTCCGAGAAGGTCGTGATCCCCTACGACCGCAGGATCGCGCAGGTCCCGGCCGAGGGAGGCGGGATCCTGCCGGCGCTCGCCAAGCACTTCGAGGAGGAGAAGGGGTGGCCTCCCGAGGAGGCGCCCGACAAAGCGCGCGTCCTCTCTCCCCCCTTCCTGATCCGGGAGGGATGGAAGGTCCAGCCCCCCTGGCTCTTCTCCTTCCTCAAGAAGCCGGTGACGCTCCGCCCCTGGCTCGAGGTCCGCATGCCGACGTTCGGCTTCGCGGACGCCGAGGCCCGCGTCCTCGCCGAGTACTTCGCCGCGGACGAGGACCGCAACTACGGCCGCACCTTCTCCCGCAACCTCCGCGAGGCCCTCGGCGGGACCTCGGTCGAGGCGCTCGGGCGCGAGGCGAAGGTCGCGGGAGCGGCGGACCAGGCGGCGCGGATGCTCGAGGCGCTCGAGTCGAGCCGCTTCGGCGCCGGGGACGCGCTGCGCAAGCTCCGGGAGTTCGCGGCGCGGAAGGGGGTGGCCCTCCTCCCGCCTCCCGGCCTCCCCTTCGAGCACCTCGTCGAGCGGGAGGACGCCTACCTCGACGAGAGGAACAGGGCCTACCCGGGCTACCTCGAGGGGGGCGGGCGGCTCGCGGGGGAGAAGGGGTTCAACTGCTTCAAGTGCCACTACCGCGGCAACGCGAAGCCCCCGGGCGAGGACCCCCTCGCCCACGCCCCGGACCTCGCGCGAGCGAAGGAGCGGCTCCGCCCCGATTGGATCCGCTCCTGGATCGAGGACGCGCAGCGCTGGGTCCCGGGGACGAGCATGCCGACCTTCGGCAATCAGAAGGGCTTCCCGGAGCTGTTCCACGACGCCCCGATCGGGGTCCAGCTCGACGCGATCAAGGACTACCTCCTGAACCTCGACCGCTTCCCGCCGGTCCAGGTGAGCTCCCGCTGAGCCAACTTCAGAGGCCCCGGACCGTACTTAAACCGTTCGCGCCGCCCCGCCGGGAGGTCCGGGTCCGAGGCGGAGCCTGGAGCACAAGTCATGAAGTCGCTTTTCCCGAGCGTTGTCGCGTTCCTCCTCCTCGGCGCCCCGGCGGCCTTCGCCGGCGACAGGGCCTTCCTCGGCGTCGGGGTCGAGCCCGCCAAGGGGGGAAAGGGGCTCCTCGTCCAGGAAGTCACCGACGACTCGGCCGCCGCCAAGGCGGGGCTCAAGGTCGGGGACGTCCTCCTCAAGCTGGACGGGAAGGAGCCGGCCGACCAGCAGGCTCTCGCCGCCGCCGTCCAGGCCCACAAGCCGGGCGAGAAGGTCGAGCTGGTCTACCGGCGGGGCAAGAAGGAGAAGACGATCGAGGTCGAGCTGGGGGAGGCGCCGGCCGGGCTGGAGCCGGAGGCGAACGAGCCCATGAAGGAGGGGGAGCACGAGGAGCAAGGCGAGGCGAGCGAGTCGCACGAGGAGGAGGCAAAGGGCGCCTGGCTCGGCGTGCAGCTCGAGACGGACGAGGAGGGGAACGTCGCGGTCCAGGAGATCCTCCCCGGGAGCCCGGCCCGCCGCGTGGGCATGAAGAAGGGGGACCGGATCCTCCTCTTCAAGGGGAAGCCGGGGAGCGAGATCTACGAGACGATCGCGGATTGCAAGCCGGGGGAGAAGGTCGAGGTGAAGGTCAAGCGCGGGGAGGAGGAGAAGGTGTTCGAGGTCGTCCTCGCGAAGAAGGAGGCTCGGCTCCTCGCCCTGCCGCGCATCGGGCAGGTCCCGCGCGTCCACGTCGAGCCCCGCCTCGCGATCCCCGGGCAGAGGCTTCGCCTCGAGCCGGAGCCCCGCGCCGAGAGGGACGACGGGACGACGAGGGAGATCCTCGAGGAGATCCGCGCGCTCCGCAGGGAGATCGCGGAGCTCCGTGAGCAGGTCGAGAAGCTCTCCTCCCGCGGGCGCTGACCGGCACGGCCGAGCGCGGCTCGCCCGGCTACTTTCGCGGTCCGCGCGGGAGGAACGCGATCCTCCCGTTCCCGTAGTCGAGGACGAGGCGGAAGGCGGAGAGGAACCCTCCGCCGACGTTCCCGAGCGTGTACGCGTCGGTCTGCGGGCCCTCTCGAGCGAGGGAGAAGCCGACCCTCGGCCCTTCGAACCGCCGCCGAGTTCGAACCACGCGAGTCGGCCGACCCGGACCTCGGCCTCGCCCCCCACGCCGCGCGCGGCCACGGAAGAGGTCTCGCGCCCATCGAGGAGCTTCATCGCCCGGACGGCGGGGGCGTGGAAAGTGACGGTGCTCCTCGGGCTTCCGGTGTCGAGCCGGAAGAGGCCTTCGCGATCCCCTTCGAATCGCGCCCGCGCGCAGGGTTGCCCCTCGTGGAGAAGGAGGTCCCGCCATTCCCCCTCGCGCGGGACGAAGCGCTGCGGGTCGTGGACCTCGACCGACCCCTCGGCGAGGTCGATCGCGACGAGCGCCCGCGCGAAGAGGTCGAAGCCGCAGTTCCCGGCGACCTCCTCGCCGAGGGGCGCCGTCAGGAAGTCGAGGTCGATCTCGGCGTAGAGGGGGTCCCGGATCGTCATCGGTCCGAGGGAGAAGGCTTTCCCCCGCAGGACCCTGGCGTCCGCCCCTCCGCGCGCGCGGAGTCGCCCGAGAGTCTTCAGGCGCGCCGCCTCCGCCGCCTTCCTCGAGAAGATCGTCCCTCCGGCCCCCGTGTCGAGGATGAAGGATCCGCGGCACTCCCCCTCGAGGAGGGGCCGGACGAGCAGGTGGCCCGTCTTCGACGCGCGGACCTCGAGCCGCGGCGGGATGGCCGGATCAAACGCGGCGTCCGCGGGCCGGTCCCTCGGGGAGTCGAACGGCCGGGCCGGCGAGGGGGGCGCCGGCGCGACGCTGGTCGCCTCGTACCGCGTCTCCGTCCCCTCCGGGTCCGTACGGACCACGCGATGGGGGAACCGGAATCCGAGGGCCTCGCGCCAATCCTCGAGCCGCACCTTCTCCTCGTTCCCTTCCTCGCCGACCCTCATCTGCGAAGGGAGGGACGTCGCGCGATCGACCTCGATGCGCCCGGCGGCGACGCCCCCCTTCAAGCGGAACTCGAGAAGAAGGGGGCCGCTTTCGCTCCCCCCCGCAGCGAGGGAGAGCGCGAAGGGGCCGTCCGCGGCGAGCCATCGTCCCGTCTCGACTCAGGCGACGACGAGGGCGACCTCCCGGTCGCGGAGCGCGAGGGTCCTCGGCATCCCCGAGAAGTCGACCGTCCACGCGTTCGCTCCGTCGAACCCCGTCGTCTGGGAGAGGGGGCCGACGATCCGGTCGACGAACTCGCCCGCGGGGGTGAAGCGCAGGGTGAACGCGGCGTCCGTCCCGACGAAGGAGACCTTGCCCTCGACGAGGATCCCCTTGGCCCTTCTCCCCAGAGCCTCGTGGCCCGTCGCGCCGCGCACTCGGGCGAGCACCTCCTCGAGCCTCTCGCGTCCGGGGAGACCGGCACCCGCGGCGTGGGACGGGGAGAGGAGAGCCGCGAGCGCGAAAAAGAGAAGGAGGAGACGGCTTCGCGAGGAGCGCTCAAGTCCTCGGTTCATGAACTCCTGATGCCGAGCCTCGTCGCGAAGGCCTGGACGGCCGCCAGAATCTGAGGCGTTGCCCTGCGGAGGAGATCCTGAGCGCCCTCGCGACCTTCCTGGCGGACGAGCAGGATGTCCTGCAACGGGGGCATGGGCTCCGCGAGCAGATTCGCCGCGTATTCGACGAGTAGCCAACGTTCCTTTCCATCCCAGAGGACGCGGATCGCCTCGGCACCGCGGCGCCATTCGCAGGTCCGGCTTCCGAATGCCTCCGGGTGATAGCGGTCGAGCTCCACGCGAAACCCGAGCGCGTTCAGGACGCCGTCGAGGTCTCGTCGTAGGGGATCGAGAATCGCGGCGAATTCGCTCATGTCCTCCTCGGCGTCGAACACAGGATCAAGGCCCCGGCTCGCCCGCGTGACCGCTGCCGATCACCGAACCATCCCCGGCAGGGCTGGCCGGCTCGAACGATGGGTTAGGAGCGGGGCCCGGCGAAGGGAGCCAGGTCCCCGTTGGATTTGCGACGACGAACACGGAAGATCGCCGAAGGGTCACGAACTCGTCATCCTGTACGTCAACCGCCGTTCTCCGCGATCCGAGCCTTCACCAGTTTCCGCACGAGGGCGGCCGGCAGGGGGTGGTCCGCCTGAAACCGGATGGTGCCCTTGCTGGTGTCGTAGTCCTTGAGCTCGTCCTTGTGGGCCTTCACCGTGGAAGAGCTCATGAGGTAGAAGGCGCAGTGGTTCGCGGTCGCGCCGAAGCCGACGAGCATTTTTCTCTGACGGAAAGCGGGGAGCTGGTAGCTGATGCACTCTTCCGCCTTCGGCGCTGCAGCCCGGATGGTCCTTCGAAGCCTCTCGAGCGCGGCTCGCTTGTCATCGCTCAAGGCTGCGAGGTACTCGTCGATGGTCTTCGCGTCGGTCTTGGGTTTACCTGCCATGGCTTGTGCTCCTTGGGAGATCAACGACTCGTTCCCCGTCGACGTTGCGCGAGTCCTAAGGGAGGGCGGCTCAGCCGCGGCCGGGGCGTAGCTCTGAAGGCTCTCACTCGCGGTGGTCCGAGGCGATCGACGATCGTGCCGATCGGCTGCCGGCCGCGCAAGCGGACCGTCCCGCTCATCGGGCGGCTAGGCCGCGCCCAGGCTCTTTCCACCACCCGAGGGCCTGATCCTTGCGATCCAGAACGTTTCCGTACCACCACGAGGCACCGTTCTGGCGCTCGCGGAAGCCGTCGAAGACCGCCTCGATCGGGCCGAGGGTGCATTTCACGTTCGTAGGTGGATTCAGGCCACATTCCGCAGCCTGAGCGTGGGGTGATCCAGGTGGTGGAAGACGTGGACCCGGAGCGCGAGGAGGTTGCGCAAGCTCGCCACCTTCCACCTCCGGCCATTGTCCTTGAAGCGCGACGTGATGAGGTGCTTGCCTCCCCCTTCGATGGCCCCGCTGCCGATGGGCCAGCCCCTGCGGCGGAACCGAAGGTAGCGCGTCCGCTCGAGGTTGCGGGTGAAGTACTCCACCTGCTCGCGGCAGGCGCGGCGCGCGGCTCGACCGGGGGGAGCGAGCGCTCTGATGGCCGCGATCACCAACTCTCCCTGACTGCGTCGCAGCCGATGACGCCGTTCGGCGACCCAGGGCTTGCCGGCGGGGTTTTCGGGACCGAACACCTTCTCGGCCACCTCCCCGAGGTGCTCCACTGCGTGGTAGAAGTCAAGGATCAGCTCAGCTCAGCGTCCTCGAAGACGATCTGAGCGTCTTCCTGCAGCGCGTGGCTGCCGTCGCTGAGGAAGATGCGCGAGCGGGCACGGCTCCATCCCCGGGCCAGGGCTTCACTCTGCAGTTGCGCCCAGAACTTTCCTCGCTCGTGGAAGGTGGCCACGAAGGTCTTGTCCACGAGCCGCTCGGGGTTCGTCCCCGAGGGAACGCGACCCACGAGCCCGGCGAGGATCTCCTTCCACCCTTCTTCCGTGTTCACCTTGAACCCGTCGGCCTCGACGGCCAGATCGACCGATCGTCTCGAGGAGGCTGGGAGGGGGAAAGACTCCTCCGTCTTCCTTTCCCGGACCGCCGCCCCCGCCTCGTTGCAGACCCTCCAGACGGTGGTGTCGCTGACGTCCACCCCCGCGAGAGTCGCCCAGTCGGCGGCGGACTCGAAGTCGTGCTCCACGCCCGCTCGCACGACCAGCGCCTCCAGCCTTTCGGTCCATCCCCTGCGGTTGGCCCCCAGGGTCTCGTCGAGGGGGAAGTGGAGCTTCCCCTCCCCTTGGTAGGCCGCCCGCCGGAGGGGGACGGGCCCGACCATGGTGCGGTAGGTCTTCTCTCGGTGACCGACGAACCGCTGGCGCTCGCCTTCGACCTCGCGGACCGATCCTTCGTAACCCCGCTCCAGCACATGCTCGGCGACCCCCTCGAAGAACCCCGCCATCATCGCGAGGCCTGCCTCCCGAAGGACCCCGTCGAGATCTCGCCAGCCTTCCTTTCCCCGGCCCCGCTCTCCGAGGAAGCGCAGGAGCGTCCGGACCTCCGGGGGAGGGGAGGTGACCAGGCCCTTGCCCCAGAACCGCAGACTGATGTAGATGTCGTCCTTATCCACGTTGGCGCACGAGGCCTCCTGGCGGCACCGGCCGCCACGCCTCGGCCGCCATTCCCGTTTCTGGAGAACATCTGGGGGAGCCGCGTCTCTCAGCTCAAGCCCGAGCTGCCCTCGGGGCACCTACGAAGGTGAAATGCACCCTCGGGCCGAAGCCCGCACGGGCCGGGATCGCGAAGACGAGGATCCTCATGGGTCCCCCGTCACAAGTCCCCCCGATCGTAGGGACGTCCTCGATGAGTTTGCGCACGAGAGGCGCTTTCTTCCCGGCAATGTCCTTGAGCACCACCACGACCGTTACGTTTCCGCCTCGCGATCGCAGACGGAGTCCGGAGACTGTGCTGGCGTCGAGGTCGATGGTGTCACCGGCAGCGATGCCCCAGATGAATGTGGGGGAGTGGAGCAATCTGTACCCGCCATCTTCGAGGCGTTACACCTCCAGGACTTCCCGCGCGACGACCTTCGCCTCGTCGGAGTCGAGGACGGTGAGGCTGAGGTGTTCCATGCTCAGGTCGGCCTTACGCCTTGGCGCTCCGCGGCGGCGCGAAGCGCGGTCGGCTGCATCGCCTTGTTAGGCAGTTTACCGAGCCTCGCCGGCAGCGAGCAACGCCTGGAAGCGGGCGCTGTCCCGGACGGATTTGAAGTCTTCTTCCGACCTTGCATACTCTCGTGCGTAGTTTCCGTAGCTGCTGTTTAGCCCCTTCTCCAGCCACCTGAAGCACTGCTCCTCGTCCCCCTTGAGCGCGTAGCAGCACGCGATGTCATGGGCGACCATGAATGCGCTAGGATTCTTGGCATAGGCCCGCTCGAACCAGCGAATGGCCCCATCTAAGTCTCCCGCGCCCTGCGCCATGCCGCCACGAAGAGCGTAGTAGTAGCCGCATCTGTATCCCCAAAAGCCGGCAATGAAAACCACAAGAACGACGAAGCCGACGGTTGAAGCCCTCAGCCGCCATCGACGCGCCAACACCACTCGCCACATGAGGAGCGCGAACCCCACGAGGACAAGAACCACAGCCACGCCTGCGAGCAAGCCCCAGCGATCTGCGCTCATGACTTCCCTCCGTTAGTACCTGCCTAACGCTCCGCATCAGCCGCGCGAAGCGCTGTCGGCTGCATGCTGTTGTTAGGCGGCCTTGGATCCTCCATCATGACCTCTGCATCTATTTCGGGGCCAACCCCAGTCACGTGGCCCGCTTCCGTTGTTTGCGAACCGAGCTGATGTCCCAAAGTTCCGTCCCGGCCTTCTTCAACCAGCGTCGGAGCGGTGCCGTCTTGAGTTGCGATACCTCCGTGAACCGGGTCTGGGCAGCCTTAAACTTGCCGATCGGCTCCAGCGCGCGATCGGCGAGAGCCTGACCGTTCCAGAAGAGCAGCACCACGCCGCCCTTGGCCGTCACGTTGTAGCCAGCCACCGGCGTGTCCCCGACAAACCACACGGGAGACCCGTGCCAAACCTTGGACGTTGCGTCGGGAAGCGCGCGCTCGATCTCGTCGCGGACCTTTCCGCAAACGGCTGCCTCAACCGGCGACTGCGCGGCATCGTACGCCGCGATGGATCGCATGGCCGCACGGTCCTTCAAGTGTTCCGTCGACCTCCTCTTCGTTCTTCTGGGCTCAGCCTCGGTCTTCCGCCTCATGGTAGTCACCTTGTAAACGCGGCCCTGCTGATCGTAGGTCGTCCACTCTCCAACTTGCTCGCCGTCCTCGAAGTAGCCCGAACGCATCCTGGTACCATCCTTTCGGAACCATTCCCAGTACCCGGTGGCAAGTCCGTTGAGAGTCTGTCCCTTCGCCCAGACCGTCCCGTCCCGGTGGTACTGGAGATGCTTCTTCGAAGGAGATCGATTGGAGGGCATTGCGATTCTCCTGTCAGCCCTCAGCTCACCGCTTTTTTCACGAGCGCGCTGATCCTTGCCTCTTCGTTGGCAGTCAACTCCTTCAGCGCGAAGGCGGTCGGCCACAGGGCGCCTTCGTCGAGGTTCGCCGCGTCGCTGAAGCCGAGACTTGAGTACCTCGTGTTGAACTTCTGCGCGCTTTGGAAGAAGCAGACGACCTTTCCGTCCTTGGCATACGCGGGCATGCCGTACCAGAGCTTCGGCGAGAGGGCTGGCGCGCTAGCTTTGATGATAGCATGGAGCTGCTTGCCCCTGGCGCGATCCGGTTCGGGCATCTCGGCGATCTTCGCGAGCACGGCGCTTTCCCCGTCCGCCTTGTTCTTGTTCTGGCGCGCTTCCGCCTTCAGCTCTTGGGCGCGCTCCTTCATCGCGGCTCGTTCCTCGTCCGTGAATCCCTTGAACGTCTTGTTGATCGCGGTGGTGCTCTTGGCGGACTTCTGCGTGCCCTTCTTTGCGGGTTGGCTCATAGAAACCTCATCATACTGACTTGGGTAGGAAATCTCGCCGCAGTACGAATGCGGACCCGTGCCATTCTAACGCTCGGCATCAGCGGCGGCGCGCAGCGCCGACCGCTGGATGCTGTTGTTAGACGCCATGGTGGACCTGGAGAAGCTCGGCCAGGACACCATCGACATAGGGTTTCATCGTCAAGACCTCCTCGCGTGTAGTCGCAACATGGGTAGACACCGACCCTCGGGTATAGACGGACCGAGCGAGCGAAGCTGAAGCGTCCTCCACGCGCTGGATCGCATCCTTCGGGGTGGCGAGCGCACCAGAGACAACGCCCCTCGCCTTCAGGATGAACTGAGCCTTCTGCTTCATGGTGGGTCGTGCCGCGTCCCTCTCGAGCTTGAATCCGGGTGACCGCATGACATCTGCGTCGGGAGCCAGATGATCGAGAACCTCTCGAAGCGCCTCTCGGAACTCAACGGACGTGCCGCGATACGACAACCGGGGTGCACCGCGCAGATCACGTAGCGCTTGCTCGTAGGATAGCCCCGCCGATGGTAGGAGATTGCGCAGAGTTGTGAGAATCTGCGTCTCCACACCGGAAGTAACCATATCGACGTGGGGCCCGGCGGCAGCATGCCCCAACTTCAGCTCACGTTCTGTCTCCGCGGCCACGCGTGCGTGGTGAAGCGCACGAAACGATCGAAGGTACGACGCCCGCGCATTTCGCCCAGTTGCCAGCCGCAAGAGCTCTTGCGCAGGACCGTCGAGGCCCGCGAGCACAGCATCCTTCAGGCCGAGCTTGACCAGAATCGGCCGCAAGGACCGGAAGTACTCTTGCACGAGTTCCCGTACCTCGGTCCGGAGCGCCTCCTTATTGACGTTGACGGACTTCGTCCTGCCGAGGGTCGACCGCGTGGACTCAGCCTTCCTCCAGTAGGCATTCCAGTCGGGTTCGGACGAGGGAGCCATTGGGAAGGCCCTACCGGCGCGATCCGGGCTTCTTGGTCTTCCGCGCGCGCTTACGATTCCCGCGGCCCGATGTGCGCCGGGTCGTTGTGCTTGCTGCAGGAAGGCTGTGGGCCACCAGATTATGGCCGACTGGATTCAGCTTGTACGTGCCCCGTTCGGCCCCTGCGTCGAGGTACCCCGCGTTCTTGGCGTTCACGAGGGTCATTCGCGAAGCCCCCGGAAGTGGGAAGTCCGCCTGCTTGAAGTACTTGATGATGTCGGCCGCCGAGATCTCGGCCTTGCGCTCGTCGGCGGGTGCCAGCTCGGAGAGGTAGTACGCGACGACGGCCACTCGCTCATTGGCGCTCCGCGGGCTCTTCTCCTGACCGAAGGTCCGAATGTCGACGTGCCGGCGCCCCGGTTGGGTCACGGGCGCGGCTGCTTCCGTCCCGCGCGGGGGAGTAGCTCCTGACGCCCCCGTTTCCACCAGCACAGCAGGAGATGCGATCCCGAGGCGCTGGAAGACGTAGTTGATCACGCGGGCCCTCGCCTCGGAGTCCAGATCCGAGAGCGCAGCGATGACCTGCAGGATTGCGCGAAGTTCCTGATCATCCTTCGTCTCAGTCATCAGTTGTCTCCTATTCGAGGACTTGGCGTCTAACGATCGGCACTCACCCGCGGCGCGTGCGATCGCCCCGCGCCGACGGGTGGAGTGCCTGGTTAGACGGCCACTTTCCACGATGCTTCATGCAGGTCCTATTTGGTTCGAAGGTGCCGTTCCAGACGACCAGGGACGAGTGTCGCCAAGGCCCGAAAGTGCGAACGGGTAGAGCGTGCGACCCTTGCCAGTTGGTCGCCGGCGCTCACGCCCGCGAAGTAGCGGTAAGTCTGCGTCGCAACGGGACCCGCTGCCCCCAGCCACCACGGCGAAACGGTAAGCGCAAACAAAACTGGGAATCCCAACGAGACGGTCACGTCTATCGATCGGGCAAGCAGCTTCGAATGTCCGCCGATGCGAAGCGTCTCCGCGGCGCGGATGGCATAGCCTTCCGCGTGCGTCTCGAGAACGGTTTGCGGCAGAGCCACGGCTCCACTGCGGATGGCATCTCGCGCTGTCCGGACATCCTGTACCCACGAGAGAACTCGCTGCTCCGGCCCTCGCCGGGTAAGAGCCGCGCCAATTATCATCCTCGCAAACAACTCCTCGGATCTAAGCACTGGCTTGCCGGGGCCCTCGGGCAGATCCAGCTGGACGCCGCGTCGAAACGGGTGCGCTAAGAGTTGCAGGGACGCCGCTTTGGCCAAGTGCTCATGGAGTCGCCCACGAAGAAGCGAGGCCAGCCAATAGGCGCGCTCGGCCAGTACTGCCTCTTCGCTCCGGCGTCCATCGCGTAGCCACTTCCGAACGCGCTCTACGTCGGTACTTCTCTCACAGATCTTAAGAAGCTCGTCCTGAGTACAACCGAGGACGCGCGCGCTCTGGGGTATAAAGTCACGGTTGAACAAAGACCCGTACATCTGAACGTGGTGAAGCCAAAAACACTCTACGGAATTATTGGAGTAGACCTGGGCGATGGGGTCCCTGACTAGCAGTTCATCCAAAGCTTCACGCAAGACACCGGCGTTGCGGGCAGCCCAGCTCTTCGTCAGGCGAGCGGCCTTCCGGCGATCAGGCGGCGGTAATTCTTCTAGCTGAGGGAATCTGGCCAGGACATGTTGATACGGGCCGCTTGGCCCAGCGTAGTGACCTAAGCCCGGAACAATGTGCACATTCGCGTGCATCAGAAGATAGGTGGCCTCCAGCAGGCTCTGCTGCTCCCAAGGGGACTCGCCGAGGCGCTCTCTCCCGATCAACAGCGCGCTCAGGGCAGCATGGATGGAGGCCGAATCGACGTAGGCTTTAGTCATTCCGCTCCCATGGCCGTCTAACGCTCCGGTTCAGCGGCGGTGCGCAGCGCCGTCCGCTGGAACCGGTTGTTAGACGCCCCCTTCATGCGGCCGCCCACTCCGCAGAGAGCAAGGCAGCCTGCTCCAGTACCGTCTGTGTCGCCTTCTCCTGCTTGTCCGGCGGGTAGCCGTGCTTGCGGAGGATGCGCTTGACCAGAACCCGTAGCTGAGCCCGCACGTTCTCGCGCAGGGTCCAGTCGATCGTCACGTTGTTGCGCACGGTCTCGACCAGCTCGCGCGCGATCCCGCGCAGGGTCTCGTCGCCCAGCACCTTCACCGCGCTGTCGTTCGTCTCCAGCGCGTCGTAGAACGCCAACTCGTCCTCCGAGAGCCCCAGCGT
Source organism: Planctomycetota bacterium (assembly GCA_035695825.1). Taxonomy (GTDB): domain Bacteria; phylum Planctomycetota; class UBA1135; order UBA1135; family JAKEFM01; genus JAKEFM01. The sequence continues at coordinate 74,090 of DASRRH010000032.1, forward strand.
CTCGCCCCTGGCATTCGCCTCGCGCATCTGCTTCGCGAGGTCGATCAGTTCCTCGATCACCTGCGCCGCCTCGATGGCGCGGTTCTGGTAGCGGCGGATGGTCTGCTCCAGCATCTCGGCGAACGATCGCGCCTGGACGATGTTCTTGCGCCGTCGCATGGCCAGCTCGCCCTTGAGCAGCTTCTGCAGCAGCTCGACCGCCAGGTTCCTCTGCGGCATCCCGCGGACTTCGGCGAGGAACTCGTCCGAGAGAATCGAGATGTCGGGCTTCGCGAGGCCCGCCGCGGCGAAGATGTCGACGACACGTTCCGGGGCCACCGCCCGCGAGATGATCTGACGGACCGCGTGGTCGAGCTCCTCTTCGGGGCGCGCGTCGCCCGGTGCGCGCTTGACGAGCACCGCCTGCACGGCCTGGAAGAAAGCCACGGCGTCGCGGATGCGCAGTGCCTGGAGATGAGGCACCGCCAGGGCGAACGCCTGCGACAGCTCGCGCACTGCGCGCACGCAGCGATCCTTGCCGTTGTCCTGCGCCAGGATGTGCTCCTGAGCGGGCGGGAGGAGTCCGAGCCGCTCCTGCGATGTGCCGGTCGTCCACTTGGACCGGTCGAAGCCATGGAAGAGCCCGCAGCAGACTTCGTACTTCTCCAGCATCACCGCGACCGCCTCGTCCTGGTTGAGTGCGGTGCGCCCGATGCCGCCGCTCTCGGTGTAGGCGGCGAGCGCCGCCTTGAGCTCGTGCGCCAGGCCCAGGTAGTCGACCACCAGTCCGCCGGGCTTGTCCTTGAATACCCGGTTCACGCGCGCGATGGCCTGCATGAGGCCATGGCCACGCATGGGCTTGTCCACGTACATCGTGTGCAGGCTCGGCGCGTCGAAGCCGGTGAGCCACATGTCGCGCACCAGCACGAGGCGCAGTGGATCGGCGGCATCGCGGAAGCGGCTGGCGAGCGCCTCGCGTCGCGGCTTGTTGCGGATGTGCTCCTGCCAGTCCGGCGGATCGGAGGCGGAGCCGGTCATCACGACCTTGATCGTGCCCTGGTCGTCCGCCTCGCTCGCCCACTCGGGACGCATCTTGACGATCTCTCGATAGAGCTCGACGCAGATACGCCGGCTCATGCAGACGATCATCGCTTTGCCGTCCATCGCCTCGAGCCGCTTCTCGAAGTGCTCGACGATGTCGCGCGCCACAATGCCAAGCCGCTTTTCGGCGCCTACCACGGCTTCGAGGTGCGCCCACCTGGTCTTGAGCTTCTCCTTCCGCTCGACCTCTTCGCCCTCGGTGGCCTCCTCGAAGTCTGGGTCGATCTTCGGGCGCTCCGCCTCGTCGAGCGCGAGCTTGGCGAGCCTGCTCTCGTAGTAGATCGGCACCGTCGCGCCGTCTTGGACCGCCCGCTGGATGTCGTAGACGCTGATGTAGTCGCCGAACACCGCCCGCGTGTTGGCGTCTTGCAGTTCGATGGGCGTGCCGGTGAACCCGATGAACGAGGCATGCGGCAGCGCGTCGCGCATGTGGCGCGCGTAGCCGTCGATGAAATCGTACTGGCTGCGGTGCGCCTCGTCGGCGATCACCACGACGTTGCGCCGCTCGGAGAGAATCGGGTGCCGGTCGCCCTTCTCTTCCGGGAAGAACTTATGGATGGTCGTGAACACCACGCCGCCCGCCGCCACGCTCAACAGCTCGCGGAGGTGGGCGCGGCTCTCCGCCTGCACCGGCGGCTGGCGCAACAGCTCCGCGCAGCGCGAGAAGGTGCCGAAGAGCTGGTCGTCGAGGTCGTTGCGGTCGGTGAGCACGACGAGGGTCGGGTTCTCCATCGCCGGCTCGCGGATGATGCGGCCGGCGTAGAAGGTCATCGTCAGGCTCTTGCCCGAGCCCTGCGTGTGCCACACCACGCCCACGCGCCGGTCGCCTGCGGTAGATGACTCTGCGTCGCTCGTACCGAGCACTTCCACAACTTCCGCCACGACCTGCAGCCGGCCCTCGTCCGCGGCCGCGAGTACGATCGGGTCGAAATCCGGGTTCAATGGCTTGAGCGTGATTCGAGTGTGGCGCCATGAGTCGCCGGCAGCGGCCTTCTCGCTCTCGTAGCGCTTCACGGTGTAGCGCTGGCCGGTCTCGGGGTCGACCTCGTCGCGAAGTTGAACGAGCACGGTCTTGCCCTGGCGCGTTCCTTCGACGGGCGCGGAGAAAAGGCACCATGCGCCGTCGGGAATCGATGGCTCCATGGACCGGCCCACGACCTCGGCGACGAACATGCCCGGTCGCAGTCGATGGCGGGTCTCGATGGCGACCCACTCGAGGTCGTCCTCGGGGATGTGCTTCGGGTCGCCGAAGGTCCCGGCAGCGGCCTGTAGAGGCACGAGCGGGACGCAATTCGAGTAACGCTCCTCGGGTGCCGGCCGGACCACTCGGGGTCGGAATGGGGTGACGCCGGTCTTCCTCCCGGCAGCAAGCTTCCGGGCGTCTCTGAGCTGGGCGGCGCGTAGCGTCTCCCTCACCGCCACCTGCACGGCGTGGAACTGGTGGTAGCCGGCCATCTTCTTGACGACGCGCCCGCCGCCGTCGTCCTCGAAGACGATGAAGTCTCGGATCAGGTCGAGGAAGCGGCGCGACGCCAGCAGGCCCTGGGTCACGACCTGGAGCTCGGGTATGTGCGCATCGGCCAGTGCCGCGCCGGAGATGGTGCGCCAGGGCTTGAACCACTCGCGCCCGGCGGTGAGCGTGCCGCCGCGCGCCTCCACGCCGTCGGAGACGACGAGCAGTTCATTGGTTGCGAAGAGCGCCGGGATCTCGGCCTTGTAGGTCTGGAGCTGCTGGAACGCGCTCCAGATCGTCGCGTCTTCGTCGGCCGCGTTCTTGAGCTCCACGACGGCCAGCGGCAGGCCGTTGACGAAGAGCACCACATCCGGCCGGCGCGAGTGCTTGTTCTCCACGACGCTGAACTGGTTCACCGCCATCCAGTCGTTGCCCGCCGGATCGTCGAAGTCGATCACCCGGGCCTGCGCGCCGCGGATCCCACCCTCGGCGTCGCGGTACTCCACCGTCACGCCATCCACCAGCAGGCGGTGCAGAGCGCTGTTGCGAAAGATGAGATCGGTGCCTTCGGGTCGCGTGAGTTTACGGAACGCATCCTCCAGCGCCTCGGCGGGAAGCTGCGGGTTCAGCCGCGCGAGCGCATCGCGCAGCCGCTGGGCTAGCACGACCTCGCCGTAGTCCCGCCGCTCGGCCGCGGGCATGTCCGGCGCGATGTCCGGCCCGTGCGCGACCTGCCAGCCGGTGCTCTCCAGCCAGGCGAGGGCGGCCTCTTCGACGGTGGATTCTGTGAAGGTGCTCATCTCACCCACCCCACCACACCAATGATCGCCAGCAGGACATAGAGGAGCATGAAGACGACGGGCACCCAGCGCTCAAGATGGGTCAGCGGGTGATATTCCTTGCCCCGGCCTTCCCCCGCCTTGTGCCATTCGTAGTCATAAAGGGCTGCCGGCATCTCCCGCTCAAGCTCGTGGATAACCTTGAACTTGACCGTGTTCAGGTCCCGGTATGAGGTGATGATCCGGTGCCAGGTCAACGATACGAGGACGCCGGCGACGGGCACCAGGACCGCCCAACCGCCCTTGTACGGACTCGCCGCCAGCAGCCCGTAGAGCGTTACGAGGAAGGCGTTTACCGTCAGCAAGTAGTTGTTCGCCGACACCCGGCGCTCGCTGATCTTCTCCGCCGACTCCACGTACAGCTTGTACTGCTCGAAGAGGTCGGCCTTGAAGGACTCGCCGTAGCTCTCCTGCGTGTGCCGGATGAGTTGCGGGACGGGTGTGTCGGGCATGAGCTACCTCGCTCCGCCGATGAGGTTCTTGAGGTTCTCCCAGGTCCACTCGTAGATCTTGTCCAAATCGAGGGCGGTCTTCGGCTTCGTGCAGGTCTTGCCGCTACGCCCCCAGAGCAGGAAGTACGGCTTGTTTGCCTCGCGTGCGATGGTGAGCTCGGCCGCGACACCTGCGGCTGTGTGGGTGTATTCGCCGCAGATGACGATCACTACGTCAACGTTATCCATCCGTCGCCGCACCTTCTCCTTCCAGTCGCCCGTCAGCGGTTCCTTGAGAGAACGGTCCTTGATCTCGAATGGCGAGTCCGGATGCTTCGCCTGCCCCGCGAGCAAGGTGCGCAGGTCCTCGTCGTGATCAAAGTCGAAGCTGATGAACGCGCGTTTCATGGCCATCGGTTGCTCCTCACTGGCGCGGCGCGTAACGTCTGATTGCGGCAACGATCGTGTCCGTGTTCCAGCCGACGATCTCATCCGCGTTCTGTTGCACGACAACGGGTAGCTGCACGTTGCCCCACGGTCTGATGCCAATGATGCCCTTGCCGATGCGCCGCGCGAAGGCCATCTCCCAGTCCATCCACTCGCTGCGAGCGGTGTACATGCCGGCGAGGACAAGCATCACGTCGGCTGGGCGGATCTGATCGCGCAGGTTCTTCTGGAGCATGTCATCGGTGTCGAGCGGGTCGTGCTCCGGGACGCTCAGGTTCTTCCACGAGAAGTTCGGGGCGCCATCAAGGAACTCGCAGATCCGATAGTACTCGTCGCTGTACTCCCAGTCGTGGCAGATGAACACGGCGTAGGTGCGAAGGGTGGGCATGGCTACCTCGCCTCCGCGAGCAACCGGTCCGCGTCCTTCAGCCGCAGCTCGCCGGAGATGAGCTTGGGCAGCAGCGTGTCGCGCAGGACGGCGAGGGTGCGGGATTCGCTCCGACACTCGAGCGTTCGCGCAAGTAGGCTGTCCGCTGAGCGATCGAACGCCGCGACGATGGACGAAGGGGGCGTGACTACTGCGAGATTGAGAATCGAATCGACTGGAGCGCGCTGATGGCTCTTCGAGGTTCCAGTCACGAGGCCCTCGATCTGCTGCCGAAACAACGGCGACCGGGCGAGGCAGTAGACATAGCTTCGCGTGAACGGAGTCCGAGCGCGCAGCACCAGAAATTCGGTCGAGCAAACCGCTCGCCCACCCGGGCGTACGTCAACCAGCCACACCCGTTCGATCTCGGGGTTGAGCTTCGAGAGCAGGATTACCCCGGCGGGTACGCGCGACTTGAGGCTCTTGATGCCCTCCCCGTACTCGGGCTTCGAACTCTGCCCCTCGTCGAAGGCCGGGATGCTGAAGTGGTGGTAGAGCACATCCGGCGACGAGAGCGGGTTCTCTTGGTCGCGAAGCTGCTCGACCACATCGCCGAAATGACCCTCCCCCCACCCCTCCGGAATCTCGCCGAGTTCGGAGTCGACGAGGCGGGCGGGGAAGAGATCGGCGAGGGGCTTGGGGAGGCCGGAGTCGCGGCCTTCGGCCTTGGCGGGGACGGGGTCGAAGTCCACGAACCACGACTTAAAGAGCGCCCGCGCCATCGCCTCAAGCGTCTCGTTCATCCGCCGGTTCAGCTCGATCTTGTCGTCCAGCGTGCCGAGGATGTGGGCGATGGCGCGTTGTTCGTTTGGATCGGTGGGGACAGACACACGAGCTTGATGCAGGTGGTTGCGGTTCAGGCCAGGGACCGCCGCCTTGTCTGAGTAGGCAAGAAAGTCCAAACCGCGAAGGAAGTAACTAACAAAACGCGGATCATTGCCCTTGAAGTCGCGAACGTAGAGTGTCGTGTTGAGGGGCCAGAAGTCCTTGTCGATATAGAACACTTGGCCAAGCGTTCCATATCGGCCGGTTACGACGCCTGGCCCTTTCGCCATCGCCTCCGCGTGATAGTCCGTCACTCCCGAGGAGGATACGAGCGGCACGGCTCCTAGTCGTCGGTTCTGCTGTGGCAGGTCGTACCCACGCTTCAGCTCGATCACGTCACCGAGTGCGCATTCTCGCCACTCACCCGCCATACCCGAGCTCCTTCAGGTTGGCGGCAATCGCGGCGTCAAGCTTCGCGGCCTCGGCCTGCTGCTCCCGCAGCGTCCCGGTGAGCCGCTTCATCTTGTCCTCGATTGGCTCGCCGTCATCCTCCTGCGCCTCGGCGCCGACGTAGCGGCCAGGCGTGAGCACGTGGCCGTGCTTGCGCACTTCGTCTAGCGGCGCGCTCTTGCAGAAGCCTGCGATGTCCGCGTACTCACCCGCCCCCTTCTCGCCGCGCCAGGCGTGGTAGGTTGCGGCGATGCGGGCGATGTCCTCATCGGTCAGTTCGCGGTGGGTGCGGTCCACCATGCGGCCGAGCTTGCGAGTGTCGATGAAGAGCACGTGGGCGCGACGGTCGCGGAACTTGCCCTTCTTGCGGTCGCGCGCGAGGAACCACAGGCACGCCGGAATCTGCGTGGAGTAGAAGAGCTGGCCCGGTAGAGCCACCATGCAGTCCACGATGTCGGCCTCGATCAGGCTCCTGCGGATCTCGCCCTCGCCGGACTGGTTCGACGACATCGAGCCGTTGGCGAGCACAAAGCCCGCCACGGCCGCGGGTGCGAGGTGGTGCACGATGTGCTGCACCCAGGCGAAGTTCGCGTTGCCGGCCGGGGGCACGCCGTAATTCCAGCGCTTGTCGTCGCGCAGGCGCTCGCCGCCCCAGTCGGAGACGTTGAACGGGGGATTGGCGAGGATGAAGTCGGCCTTGAGGTCGGGGTGGCGGTCGCCGTGGAAGGTGTCGCCGTGGGCGATCTGGCCGTCGATGCCGCGGATGGCGAGGTTCATCTTGGCGAGCCGCCAGGTGGTGTAGTTCGACTCCTGGCCGTAGATCGAGATGTCGGCCTTCGCCTTGCCGCCGTTACCGTTGCCCTTGGCGTGTGCGCGGATGAACTCCACCGACTGCACAAACATGCCCGAGGAACCGCAGCAGGGGTCGTACACCCGACCGCGGTATGGCTCGAGCATCTCGACCAGCAGCTTGACCACGCAGCGCGGCGTGTAGAACTCGCCGCCCTTCTTGCCCTCGGCGCTCGCGAACCGCGAAAGGAAGTACTCGTAGACGCGGCCGAGCACGTCCTTGGCGCGGCTCGCCTCGTCGCCGACCTTGATGTTGCTGATGAGGTCGATGAGCTGGCCGAGGCGCGTCTTGTCGAGCGCCGGGCGGGCGTAGTCCTTGGGCAGCACGGCCTTGAGCGCCGGGTTGTCGCGCTCGATGCCGGCCATGGCGTCGTCCACGAGCTGGCCGATGGTGGGCTGGCGGGCCTGGGCCTTCAGGTGCGACCAGCGCGCCTCGGGCGGGACCCAGAAGATGCTCTGCGCGCGGTACTCGTCGGGGTCCTCGGGGTCGGCGCCCTTCGCCTTCTCCGCCACCAGCTTCGCGTGGCGCTCCTCGAAGGCGTCGGAGATGTACTTGAGGAAGATGAGCCCGAGGACGACGTGCTTGTACTCGGCGGCGTCCATGCTGCCGCGTAGCGCGTCGGCCATGCGCCACAGCTCGGCTTCGTAGCCAACGGTAGCGCCGGTGGCGTCGGATGACTGCGCGTTGTTCTTCCGTTTCGCCAACGTCTACCTCACGAGACGATCGTGCATGGGCGTGGTTCAGGGGCGTCTAACTGGTAGTATCTGGCGAAGATAGTCCGATCGGGTCGCGAGGCCCGCGGCCTACTCCGAGATCCGCAAGTGCGGGTGGCGTTGTAGGTCTGCGCGCGAGGCACGCTTGGGAGGGCACGAGTCGTCGGAGGAGGAGAGATAGGCCGCGGAAGTTCGCGGCATAGCTCGGGAAGGGGGTAGCGGAAGGGCGGTCGGAAAGGGGTTCGGGGTCACGGGGCGAGGTCGAGCGGGCTTCGAACGCCCCGGCCGCCGCGGTTGAGGACGTGCGTGTAGATCATCGTCGTGGTCACGTCGCTATGACCGAGGAGTTCCTGGATGGTCCGGATGTCGTATCCGTCCTCGAGGAGGTGGGTCGCGAAGGAATGGCGTAGGGAGTGGCAGGTGGCTCGCTTCGCGATGCCGGCGTTGCGCGCGGCCTCCTTCACGGCCCTCTGGAGGACCGATTCGTGCAGGTGGTGGCGGAAGCGTTCGCCTGCCGCGACGTCCAGGTAGAAGCGGGTCGCGGGAAAGACCCACTGCCAGCCCCATTCCTGCGCCGCCTTCGGGTACTTCCGAGCAAGGGCGTAAGGGAGCGGCGCCTTCCCGAGGCCGCGACGGAGGTCCTCCTGGTGCTGCGCCCGCACCCTTTCGAGGTGTGACTCGAGGGGGTCGTGCAGGCGAGCGGGGAGGACGGTGACCCGATCCTTCTCTCCCTTGCCGCTGCGCACGACGATCTCCCGTCGCTCGAGGTCCACGTCTTTGACCCGGAGCCGGCAACACTCCATCAACCGAAGACCGGATCCGTAGAGGAGCGAAGCCATGAGCCGGCACTCGCCGTCCAGGTGACCAAGGAGGGCTCGGACCTCCTCCCGGGTGAGGACGACGGGGAGCCGCTGCGGCCTTTTCGCGCGGACGATTCCCTCGAGGGAGATCGGTTCTCGGCGCAGGACCTCGCGATAGAGAAACAGGAGGGCGCTGAGGCCCTGGTTCTGGGGGGAGGCGCTGACGCGGCCTCGAACGGCGAGGTCGGACAGGAAGGCCGTGATCTCCGGGGCGCCCATCCGCTCCGGGTGGCGCTTCCCGGGGAACAGAACAAACCGGAGGGTCCAGCCGAGAAAGGCGTACTCGGTGCTCGGGCTGTAGTGGCGCGCTCGGATCGGCTCGCGCAGCCGGCGGAAGAACGGAGAGCCGGACCAGGGACGAGGCAGGGAGTCGCGGACGAGCGAGTGCGCTCCGGCGAAGGCGCGATACGTGGCTGGGCCGAACGCGACCCCCGACTCGTAGGCCTGCGCCGCCTCGGTCCTCATCGCCGGTCGACCTCCAAGTCCTCTCCTGCTCCTTCCTCGGGTTCGCCACTCCGCCCGCGCGGAACCCCGTGGAGGGTGCGGTCGCAGAGACTAGCCCGGCGGTCGCGGGGCGCAAGGGGCCGCGCGGGAAAGGAGGAGCCTCTCGCGAGCGTGGCGTTTCTCCGCGGAGCGTGCGGCCATCGTCTTGCGCAGAGACCGGCCCGGGTTCGCGTTGGCCCCCGAATCGGCGTGTGGCGGACCTCTCCGGAGACGACGCGATCACCCACGACGACTTCGCGGGCAGGGAACGCCGATCTGGCGCGGGCGCGTCGCGCGCCCAGGGGGACTCGCGTCCCGGGCCCGACTGAGTGTGACCATCGTCGTAGGTCGAAGCCTAATCCGAGTAATTAGTTACGAAGCGCATGGTGGGGACCGTTCTGGAGGGAGGAGCTTCGACCGATTCCCTCCGGCCTCCCGAGAACTCACTCCCCGGCGTCGGTGCGATCCCGGTCAGGGATCGGCCCACACTACCTACGAACCTGAATCTTCCTCCCTGAGCTGGGGGGGGGATCTTACGAGTCGACTCAGTGCCCGATCCGGACCCGGAGCCCCCGCGATAGGTCCGCCCCCTGCGGGGAGTCGGGGTCCGCGACGAGGTATTGGAGGAAGATCCCCGCGCCGCAGAGCAGGAGGTCGGCGGGGACCGGGCCGAAGACGAGGTCGGCCATGCCGAGGGGGTCCGTGCCGGCGGGGAAGACGAGCGCGGGCGCGGCGAGGAGCGAGCCGCCGAGGAGGGGGACCTGCCCGTCCGCGAGGGGAGCGCTCCCGAAGACGAAGGCGCCGATCGCGTTCGCGGGGCCCCCGAACGCGTGCGCCCTGAACGGCGAGAGCGTCGGCACGGTGGGGAGGCGGCTGCCGACGAGGTGGACGGTCCCGTTCGGGCCTCCGAAGCCGGTCCCGTACTCCTTGATCTCCGCCTCCGGCCCGCAGGTGGGGCTCGGGCTCGCGAGGAACCACGACTTGGCCGTCGCGTCCGTCTTCAGGAACTCGAGGAGGCGGTTCGCGACCTTGAGCGCGCCCGAGGAGGAGGGGTGCGTGCCGTCGCTCTGGAAGTCCGCGCAGGCCCAGACGAGCCCGTCGCTCCGCGGCACGAGGCCGTCGGCCCAGGTGTAGGGGCCCCACGCGATCCAGGGGGAGAGGACCAGGCCGTTCGCGGGATCGAAATTGAGGGTCGGGACCCCGTTCAACTGGGCCTCGATCAGCCACTTCACCGCGAACGCGGACTCGTAGGCCCAGGGCTCGGGGTTGAGGGAAACCGAGGCGTAGCCGGCGTAGGTCCGGCTCGAGGCGTAACAGAGGCGCGCGTTGGGGTAGCGCGCGCGGAGGATCCCCATGATGACGGCGAACTGGGCCTTCAGCGTGAGCGCGTGGCCCGGGAAAGCCTGCGTCGGACCCGCGTTCGCCTCCTTGAACCAAACCGCCTGGACCTGTGCGGAGGTCACGCCGGCCAGGGCGAGGCGCTGGTCGACGACGGTCCAGAAAGTCGCCGTCGGGTTCGCGATGATGGCGGCGGTCTGTCCCCCCTGGGCCCCGTTCACGAGGACGACCGCGGGGCTCTTCGCCGGGTCGGCGTTCGCGATCGGGAGGAAGGTCGAGAACTCCTGGCTCGCGTTCGACATCCCGATCGAGAGGAGCACGATCTTGCCGTTCGGGTCGGGGAAGCCGGCCGCGTTCCGCGGCACGACCTGCGCCGCCTCGGCGAGGCCCGCCGCGTCGTGGGAGCCGGGGCGCATGTTGGCCCCGCCGGGGTACAGGCCGCCGGGGTAGCCCTGATAAGTCTCCGGCCCGAGGTCGGTGACCGGGACCATCCCGGTCGACGTGTTCGCGCAGTTCGCCTGGCCGAAGGCCGGGGATGCGAGGAGGGGGAGTGCGAGAGGGAGGAGGTGCAGGCGCATCGTTGGACCTTCCGGGTAGGGGCCGGAGAGAAGGCCCAGTCTAGGGCCACGGTTCCTACCGCGCCCGCCGAATCCCCCTACCCGCGTCTCTTGCGGAGCCGCCACCCGCGGAAGGCTCCGCCTCCGACCGGGGCGCGCTCGAAGCGCGCGTAGACCCCGTCGAGAAGGGGCTTCAACTGCGGCGCCTCGGGGCGCCACTTCGTCCTCTCAGTGCCCGATTCGGACCCGGAGCCCCCGCGAGAGGTCCGCCCCCTGTGGGGAGTCGCCGTCCGCGACGAGGTACTGGAGGAAGACCTCCCCGCCGCAGAGCGCGAGGTCGGGGGGGAGCGGGCCGAAGTCGAGGTCGGCCATGCCGAGACCGTTCGTCCCGGCGGGAAACCCGAGCGCGGGCTCGGCGAGGAGGGAGCCGCCGAGGAAGGGGACCTGGCCGTCCGCGAGGGGGAAGCCTCCGAGCACGAACGCGCCGATCGCGTTCGCGGGACCGCCGAAGGCGTGGGCCCTGAACGGCGACAGCGTCGGCACGGTGGGGAGCCGACTTCCGACGAGGTGGACGATCCCGTTCGGGCCGCCGAAGCCGCTCCCGTACTCCTCGACCTCCGCCTCCGGCCCGCAGGCGGCACCGGGGCTGGCGAGGAACCACGGCTTCGCCGTCGCGTCGGTCTTGAGGAACTCGAGGAGCCGGTTCGCAACCTTGAGCCGGCCCGACGGGGAGGGGTGCGTCCCGTCGTTCTGGAAGTCGGAGCAGATCCAGACGAGCCCGTCGCTCCGGGGCACGAGACCGTCGGCCCAGGTGTAGGGGCCCCACGCGATCCAGGGAGAGACGACCGGACCGTTCGCGGGATCGAAGTTGAGGGCCGCGATCCCGCTCAACTGGTCCTCGATCAGCCACTTCACCGCGAAGGCCGTCTCGAAGGCCCAGGGCTCGGGGTTGAGCGGGGTCGAGGCGTAGCCGGCGTAGATCCGGCTCGAGCAATAGCAGAGGCGCGCGTTCGGGTAGCGCGCTCGGAGGATCCCCATGATCGCGGTGAACTGCGCTTTGAGGGTCAGCGCGTGTTGCGGGAAGGGTTCCGTCGGTCCCGCGTTCGCCTCCTTGAACCAGACCGCCTGGACCTGGGCGGGGGTCACGCCCGCCAGGGAGAGGCGCTGGTCGACGACGGTCCAGAAGGTCGCGTTCGGGTTCGAGATGGCCGCGGCCGTCTGGCCCCCCTGCGCGCCGTTCACGGCGAGGACCGCGGGGCTCTTCGCCGGGTCGGCGTTCGCGATCGGGACGAACGTCGAGAACTCGCCGCTCGTGTTCGACATCCCGATCGAGAGGAGCACGATCTTCCCGTTCGGGTCGGGCAGCCCCGAGGCGTTCCGCGGGACGACCTGCGCCGCCTCCGCGAGGCCCGCCGCGTCGTGGGCGGCGGGGCGCATGTTGACCCCGCCTGGGTAGAGGCCGCCGGGGTAGCCCTGGTAGGCCTGCGGCCCGAGGTCGGTGACCGGCACCATCCCGGTCGGGGGGTTCGCGCAGTTCGCCTGGCCGAGGGCCGGGGATCCGAGGAAGGGGAGTGCGAGGGGGAAGAGATGCGAGCGCATCGCGTTGGACCTTCGGGTAGGGGACGGAGTGAAACCCGAGTCTAGAGCCGGGGTTCCTCCCGCGCCCCCCGCATCGCCCTACCCGGGTTTCTTGCGGAGCCGCCACCCGCGGAAGGCTCCGCCTCCGACCGGGGCGCGCTCGAAGCGCGCGTAGACCGCGTCGAGGAGGGGCCTCAACTGCGGCGCCTCGGGAAGCCACTTCTCGAGGTCGGCGTCGAGGTAGACCTCCTTCCCCGCCTCGATCTCCCGCTCGAGGAGGTCCCCGAAGAGCCCGATCGCCCGCGGGCGCTCCGCCGGAGGGAGGAAGTTCAGGGATCCGACGGTGATCGGGACGACGCTCGTGTGGAGGCGCGCGAGCGTGCGGTGCGCGAGCCAGTCCGTGACGAGGACGCCCCGGTCGCCCGTCGCGTCGCGAAGCGAGCGGGCCCACGCGAGCGGGTGGGGCTCGCCGGCGTCCGAGGCCGCCATCCGGACGGCGAGGGCGGCTTGGCCGGCGACGAGGAGGCAGCCGAGGGTGGGTGCGAGGAGAGGTCTCCGCTCGCGGAGGAGGCGGAAGGCCTCCGCCGCGCCGAGCGCGAGGGCAGGGTAGGTCGGCAGCAGGTAGCCCCCGAGCTTCCCGAAGCCCCAGGCGCCGTAGGGGTAGAGATAGGCGAGGAGCCACGCGAAGAGGCCAAGGCTCACGAGGGGTTCGCGTCGGCGGAGGAGGAAGAGGCCGGGGAGCCCGGCGGCGAGGAGGAGGGCGCCGTGGGGGATCACCGTCTCCCCCGCGTAGGCGAGGGTTCGCGCCGGGGAAAAGCTCCAGGGGCCCGAGAGGAAGTTCACGGTGAAGGGAAAGAAGGCGTGCCTCTCGATCGGCGCGTAGAGGCCCGTCCTCACGGCGAGGAGCGCGAGCCCTCCCGCGGCGCAGGCGAGGAAGGAGACGAGCGCGAACAGGCGGAGGGCCGAGCGGCGGGCGCCTTCGCTTCGGGAGGCTCCGACGAAGCCGAGGAAGGGGCACGAGAGGATCCCGGCCGCGTGCGTCCCGGCCGCCGCCGCGAAGGACGCGAGGACGGCGAGGACCGAGAGGGGGCCGCTCCAGCCGCGGTTCCGGCCGCAGACGACCGCGAACGCCGCGGCCGTCGCGGCGGCGTTCGGGCCGTGGACCTCGATGTGGCGGCCGTAGAAGACCGTCGTCGGGGCGAGGGCGAGGAGCACCGCGCCGAAGGCCGAGGAGAGGGCGTCGAATCGGAACCGGCGGAGGCCGACGTAGGTGAGGGCCGGGAGGGCCGCTCCGGAGAGCGCGGAGAGGAGGCCGAGCGCGTCCTCGGGGGGGAGGTCGGTCGTCCTCTGGAGGAGGCGCCCGATCGGGAGGATCAGGCGGTGGCGCAGGACGAAGAAGTCGCTGAAGGTCTCCGCGTAGAGCTCCGGGACGAGGCGGCTCGCGTCCTCGTAGAAGAGGGGAGAGGGGAGAAAGACGTACGCCGAAGCGAGGGCGAAGGCGGCGAGGGCGAGGAGGAGACCCTCTCTCCGCCGGGACAAGCGCGTCGGTCCCCTCTTCGGCTAGCCGACGGGGATCGTGGCCGCGCGCGCCTGCGCCTCTTCCGCGGCGGCGGCGGCGGGAGCGACCCCCGCGTTCTGGGCGCCGGCGAGGAGGGAGTGTCCGCGGCCGAAGCCCTTGAGCTCGTTGTGCCAGACGGGCTTCCCGTCCGCCGCCGAGAGGCAGGTGACCTCGCCGCCCGAGAGGGCGAAGACGAAGCCCCCCTCGGCGAGGATCGGGACGTAGGACGCGCCCTGGCGGAGCTTGATCGACCAGGCGACCTCCCCGGTCGCCTTGTGCAGGGCGACGACGGAGCCCTTGATGCCGACGAAGAGGAGGTCCTGGAGGGGAGAAACGCGGGCCATGGAGCCGACCTCGGGACGGGCACTCGGAAGCGCGGCGCACTTTACAGGACCGCGCCGCCGCTTCATCCTCCCCCCCTCTTCTGGAGGAACCGATGCTCGCCGCCGCGCTGCTCGCGTCTCTCGCCGCCCAGGGACCCGTCAAGGTCCTGATCTCGGTCGACATGGAGGGGGTCGCCGGGCTCACGAACGACGACCAGGTGAACCCGAAGGGACCCGACTACGCGATCGGCCGGCGCCTGATGATCGCGGAGGCGAACGCCGCGATCCGGGGCGCGGGCCTCGGCGGCGCGACGGAGATCGTCGTCGTCGACGCCCACTGGAGCCAGATCAACCTCGTCCCGGACGAGCTGCTCGCCTCCGCGCCGAACGCGCGTAGGGACCCGGAGATGGTGCCCGTCACCCTGATCACCGGCCGGCCGAAGCCGATGGGGATGATGCAGGGGATCGACGCTTCCTTCGCCGCCGCCGTCTTCGTCGCCTATCACCCCCGCGCGGGGACGGAGAACGGCGTCCTCGACCACACTTGGTCGTTCGAGTCGATCGCGGACGTCGTCGTGAACGGGAAGCCCTTCGGGGAGTCGGGCCTGAACGCGGCGCTCGCCGGGGAGTTCGGCGTGCCCGTCGTCTTCGTCTCGGGGGACCGGGCGGCGTGCGAGCAGGCGAGGGAGCTCGTCGGCCCGATCGAGTCGGTCGCCGTGAAGGAGGGGATCGGCCGCAACGCCGCGAGGACGATGCTGCCGGCGGAGGCGCGGGCGGCGATCGAAGCGGGGGTCAAGCGCGGGGTCGAGCGACGGAAGGAGTTCAAGCCGTTCCGGGTCGAAGGGCCCGTGCGGCTCTCGGTCAAGTTCCGGAACGCCGACCAGGCCTTCCGGGCCTCCCAGACCCCCGGCGCCCGGCTGTCGGGGCCCGAGGAGGTCTCCGTCGAGACCCGGACCTTCCTCGAGGCGTGGCAGTTCTTCTACGCCTTCTGAAGCGAGGGGCGGCTTGACCTTCGCGGCCCTCTTCCTCGCGCTCCTCTTCCCCCAGGGGGGATCCGCCGATCGGATCGCCTGGCGGGGGGACCTCCCCGGCGCCCTCGAGAAGGCGAAGGCCGAGAAGATCCCGATCTTCATCGCCTTCAACATGGACGGGGAGCAGGCGAACGACTGGACGGTCGAGGTCGCCTACCGCGAGCCGAAGGTCGTCGGCCGCTCGCGGAAGTTCCTCTGTTTCGCCGCGAGCAAGTACGAGCACGAGACGGCGAGGGAGGGGGACCGGGAGGTGTGCGCGCGCTTCGGGTCGGTCACCTGCGCGGAGCACCGCCAGGTCGAGAAGGACGCGCGGCGGCTCTTCCTCGGAGGCCGCACGCTCGTCAACGCCCCGCAGCACCTCTTCGTCGCCCCCGACGGGACGCCCCTCTTCCGCCGCGAGTGGCTGATCTCGGCCGAGGCGCTCGCCGACCTGATGACCCGGGCCCTCAAGGAGGCGGAGATCGACCCCGGCGCGGGAGCCGCGAGCGCGCCGGCCGGGGAGTTCGACCGGGAAAAGTGGACCGAGCGCGTGCACGCGAAGGGGGTCGAGAAGCAGCGCGAGGCGCTCGAGCGGATGGTCGCGCTCGACCACCCCGACGCGGAGGGCCTCCTCGAGGCGGAGTTCGAGCGCGCGGACCGGGACGGCCGGATCGAGATCCTCCGCGCGATGGGAGAGCCGGGCTACGAGCGCGCGGTCCCGTTCCTCCTCCGGGTCGCCGGGGGGCGCGAGCCGCTGCTCCGGCGCCACGCGATCGTCTCGCTCGAGATCGTGGGGAGCGACAAGGCCGCCGAGGCGCTCCTCCAGGCGGCGAAGAAGGAGGGGGACCGGGCCGTCCTGAAGGAGCTCCTCCGCGCGGTCGCGAAGCTCGCCCCGGCCCGCAAGGAGGTCGCCGACCTCGTGCTGCGCCGGACGAGCGATTCCGACGACCGCCTCCGCGCGAACGCCCTCGTCGCCGCCGCGGACCTCGCCGACGTCTCCCGCGCGCGGGAGGCCGCGCGCAAGGCCCTCGCGGACAAGTCCGCCGACGTGCGGGGCTGCGCGATCTACGCCCTCGGCCTCGTCGGGGAGAAGGAGGACGTCGCGCGCCTCAAGAAGCTCGAGGAGAAGGAGACCGACTTCCGCGTGAAGGTCCTCCTCCTCGGCGCGCGCACGCTCCTCGAGACGGAGGGGGGGAAGGACCCGGAGAAGGGCTACCACCTCGCCCTCCTCTTCTTCGCCGGCGACGAGATTCCCCACGACGGGACGTGGCCGGCCCCGTCCTGGGCGGGGAAGAAGGGCTTCTAGTCCGGCTTCCTCGCGCGGGGAGGGGATCCGGAGTCCTTCGGCTCGCGGCCGCCGGAGAAGCGGCCCGAGCCGACCTCGGCGAGGTCTTCCTCGTAGTAGAAGCGCTTGCCGAGGTCCTCGTAGCCGGCCACCTCCTCCCCCTTGCAGTAGGCGAGAGCCTTCGGCGCGATCTCCCGGACCTCGAGCGACTTGTCCTCCGCCGCCATCTTCTCGAGGAGCGGGGCGAAGGAGGGATCGCGCTGCTTGCCGAGGACCCAGGCGGCGAGGGCGCGCACGTCGCTCGTGCCGGAGGAGAGCTTCGGCTTCAGGGCCGCGCCGATCTTCGGGTCGGGCTCGAGGGTGAACGCCGCGAGCATCGCGGGGGCCTCGAGGGAGGCCGAGGCCCCCTTGAGCGCCTGGAGGCAGGCCTTCTGGACTTCGGGGTGCTTGGGGTGGCACTTCGCGACGGCCCGGAGCGCGTAGGCCCGGACGCGGTCGTTGCGCTCCTGCAGGAGGAGCTTGAGGAGGTCGGGGACCGGGTCGGGCAGCTCGATCTTCATCAGGGAGTTCAGGGCGTAGATCGAGATCTTCGTGTCGCGCTCCTTCAGGAACCCGAGGAGCGGCTGGATCCCGGCGTAGTTCCCCTTCTGTCCGAGGGCGTGGATCGCCGCGTACCGGACCATGGGGGAGTTGTCCGCCTTCGCCTTCGCCAGGATCGCCTTCAGCGCGCGGGGATCCTCCGTCGTCGCCAGGCCGGCGAAGGCGACGTCGCGCACCTCGAGATTCGTGCTCTCGATGTCCTTCAGGAGTCGGTCGACGCGGGCGTGCTCGTCCGTCGCGAGCTGCGCGACATCGTCCGACCCGGCCCCCGGCGGGGCGGCCGAGCGGGCGGCGATCGCCATCGCCATCGCGCGGAGCAGGTCCCCCTTCGGGCGCTCCCAGACCTTCCGGAAGAGCTCCTCGCCGCCCGGGGCGCAGAAGACGTGCTGCGGGGAGACGACGAGGTCGGTCTTCAGGTACCGCGCGCGGATTTTCCTCTCGACGGCCTGGTGCTGCTCGCAGGTGAGCCCGGGGAACCTCGGGCAGGGCTGCCCCGCGGGGGCGTGCTCCGCGATGTTCCCCGCGAGGCAGACCATCTTGCGGGAGAGCGCGACGAACTTCGGGTCGACGAAGGTGTCCGTCCACTGCCTCTCGTTGGCGGGCTCGCCGTCGAGCGTGAAGGAGACGAGGATCGGCTTCTTCTCCTTCGCCGCCTTCGCGAGCGCGGCGTCGTAGTCCCCCTCCCACTCGACCGAGTCCCCCTTCGCGCCTTCGCGCTGCCCGGCGGCGGGGAAGGCGAGAAGCGCGGTGCACGCGAGGGCGAGTCGCGGGCTCTTCGTCACGGCGGGCCTCCTTACGTTTCTGCGGGGGCGCGATCCGAGCCGGCCCTGCGATCGGCGGGCCGGGCGGCCCCGGGAATACGGTCCCGGGCGCAATCCTGTGAGGCGCGAGTCCTTGGGACGGATCCCTTCGACGGCGGCTCGGCCTCCTTCCGTCCCTTCCCCGGGTCGGCCGCCGCGAAGGAGGGCGTTGCCGGCCACCCCCCGCGCCGGCATCCTTCGGCGCCTCTCCCCCCTCCGGTCATGCCGGAATCTTCCCCCGGCGTCCCGATCGAGCGTCCCTCGGTCGAGACGCGCCCCTACCGCGAGGCGACCCTCGCGGGCTACGGGATCGGGATCGTCGTCGGGATCCTCCTCACGGTCTCGATGACCTACACGGGGCTCAAGCTCGGCTTCACCGTGCCGGCCTCGGCGATGGCCGCGATCGTCGGCCTCGGCGTGCTCCGCGGCCTGATGCGGATCGGTTCGATCGTCGAGAACAACATCAACCAGACGGTCGCCTCCGCGATCAACATCACCTGCTCGGGCGTCATCTTCACGATGCCCGTCCTCTACCTCCGCGGCGAGACGCCGAACCTCCTCTCGATCACGCTCGCCGCGGTCGCGGGATCCTTCCTCGGGACCGTCTTCATCGTGCCGCTGCGCAAGCAGATGATCGACCTCGAGCGGCTGCGGTTCCCGACCGGCTACGCGACGGCGACGATCCTCAAGGCCGCGGGGGGCGGGAAGCGCGCGCTCCTCCTCCTCTTCGGGTCGATCGTCGGGTTCTCCCTCTACTTCGCGATTCGCTTCGCGATCCGGCCGGAGGGGGAGCCGCTCCCGAACGAGGCCGAGGCGAGCTACGCCGGGATCTTCTCTTTCCTCGGCTTCCGGATCCCCGCGTACACGACCCCGGTGATCGAGCTCTCGATCACCGGGCTCGCCGCGGGCTTCATCGCTGGGCGCTTCGCGATCGTCGTCATCTTCGGAGGGATGCTCGCCTCCTGGGTCGTCGCTCCGGCCCTCGTCCACTTCGGCTGGCTCCCGCAGGGGGTGGCGGCGGCGGACGCCGCGGTCCCGATCCGGAAGATCAACCGCGAGCTCGGGATCGGACTCCTCGTCGGAGGGGCGGTCGCCGGGGTCCTCATGGCGGCCCCGATGATCAAGGCGGCCTTCGCCTCCCTCTCCCGGAAGGGGCCCGCCGGGGCGAAGGCGCAGGAACTCTCCGTGGGCCTGATCGTCGTCGCCGCCCTCCTCTCCTTCGCCGTGGTCGCCCTCGCCGGGAACCTCGGCGGACTCCCCTGGGAGACCGCCCTCGTCTGCGGCGCCGTCGCTTCCTTCTGGATCTGGCTCGCCGGCGTCATCGTGGCCCAGACGACCGGGGTCACCGACTGGTCGCCGATCTCCGGGATGTCGCTGATCGGGATCGCGGCCCTCCTCGCGATCGCCGGGAAGGCCGCGGTCCCCGTCTGCGTGACGATGGGGTGCGCGATGGCCGTCGCGATGTCCCAGGCGGCCGACATGATGCAGGACCTGAAGACGGGCCACCTGGTCGGAGCCGTGCCCCGCAAGCAGCAGGTGGCCCAGCTCTGGGTCGCGTGGATCGGCCCCGCGGTGTCGATCGTGACGCTCACCGCCCTCTTCACCGCGGCCCGGAAGGACTACGCGAGCAATCCCCTCTTCCAGGAGGAGGTCCGCGCCTTGGCCGCGTCCGAGGAGGTCGTGACGGAGGCGACCCCGCCCGAGAAGGTCGAGCCGCTCCGCGAGGGGAAGGCGTTCCAGAAGCGCTTCGCGGCGCCGCAGGCCGGCGCGATCGACGGGGCGATCCAGGCGGTGACCGGGGCGGGGAGCGCTGACATCTTCACGCGCTACGGGATCGGCGCGCTCCTCGGCCTCGCCCTCACCTTCGCGGCCGGAGGCGGGCTCGGCGTCCAGGTGGGCCTCTCGATGTACCTCAAGCTCTCGACGCTCCTCCCCTTCGGCATCGGCTGCCTCCTCTCCGTCCTGGTCGAGAAGCGCCTCGGGAAGAAGGCGCTCGAGGAGTTCTTCATTCCGGTCGTCGCGGGCCTCCTCGTCGGCGACAGCCTCGCGGGGGTGGGGCAGTCCTTCCACGGGATCGGCTGGGATGGGTTCAAGGAGATGTTCCGGACGATGGTCGGGGGCTGACCATGCGGGGCCTCCTCATGGTGCTCGGGACGGTGGTGGGGATCCTCGGGGGCGCGTTCCCGCGCGACCGCGAGCTGATCGGCGGGATCCCGGGCGGCTGGCCGCTCGTCCTCGCCGGCGTCCTCCTCCTCGCCGTCGCCTGGGCGATGCGCCTCGGGCGGCGGCCGGCGACCGCGAGGACGCTCGGGTCGGTCGTCGCGGCGGCGGATGCGATCGCTCGGGTCGGGTCCGAGCTCGAAGCGCTCCTCCCGGAGGCGGTGCAGCTGCCGATCGGCGAGCTCGCCCGGCAACTCGACGCCCTGATCGAGCGAAATCTCTTCCCGGTCTACGACGCCCAGGGCGCGCTCGTCGCCTCGCAGGGGTTCGCGGGCTACGCCGCGCACACGGGCCCGTGGGCCGCGGGCGAGCGGATGCTCTACCGCGCCTGGTCGGCCGCGACGGACGGCCACCGGCCCGAGGCGGTCGCGTCGATCGAGGAGGCGATCCGGCACTTCGCGGAGGCGCGCGCGGAGTGGGGACGCGTCGCCGCGGGGGGCTGAAACTGCACCGGTCGGGTGTGGATCTTGCCGCGCCCTGCCTGCGGGATCTTCCGCCATCAGGCCCCTTTCTGTAACGGAATCGGGATCCTGCGTCATTCCCTGCGGCCGACCCGATGGCTCGACCGGCGGGAAAGATCGCGTTCGTGCCCGAGCGCTGCCCCTGGCGCTCCTGCCCCTGCCACGTACGCCCCACCCCGCGCTTCTACGTGCGCTACGGCTCCTACCGAGCCGAGTGCCAGCCCTTCCGGATCCCGCGCTTTCGCTGCAAGGCCTGCCGGCGCACCTTCTCCTTCCAGACCTTCCAGGTCGAGTACCGGCTTCGAAAGCCCTGGATCGACGCGGCGGCGCTTCGCGACCTGGTCTCCGGGGTCTCGCTTCGCCAGAGCGCGCGCACCCTCGGGGTGGGCCTCGACACGATTGAACGCCGTCTCGAGCGCTTCGGGGCCCACTTCCTCCAGGCGCGGGGGAATGCCCTTCGCGCGTGGAAGCCGCAGGGCAACTTCCAGTTCGACGAGATCGAGACCTTCGAGGGCCACCGGACGCTGCGGCCCCTCACCGTGGGGCTTCTGGTGGCAGGCCGATCGGGGTTCCTCGTCGAGACGGCCGTGGGCCGGATGCGCTCGAGGGCGGGGGCCTCCTCCGGGAGCAAGGAGCGCCGGGCGCAGTTCGAGGGGAGGGAGGGGCGCCGTCCCAACGAGAGCCGCGCGGTCGTGCGGGAGTGTCTGGGGAGGCTGAAGCAGGGGGGGCCCTGGGAGCTCGTGACGGACCGAAAGCCCCTCTACGGCCGCGTGGTGGAGGAGATTTCCCGGGGAAAGCCTCAGGCCGGGGTGCACTTGACGGTGAGCGGGCGGGGGACGAAGGGGCCGAGGAGCCCGCTCTTCGGGGTGAACCACATGGCGGCGAAGGTGCGCTACGGGATGTCGCGGCTGATCCGGCGGAGCTGGTGCGTGAGCAAGAGGAGGCGGCGCCTGGCGCTTCATCTGGCGATCTACTGGGGCTGGCACAACGGCTGGAGGTGGAGGACGAACAAGGTGAGGCGCACCCCGGGGATGGAGGAGGGGCTTTGGGGGAGGCGGCTGAGTCTCCGGGAGCTGATCGGGTGGAGGCAGGACTGGGGGGCTCTCTCGAGGAGCCTCGACGCGGCGTAGGAGGAGGGGGAAAGCCCGAGGCGGCGGAGAGGGGGCGAGCGCAGCCAGGCCGCGAGAGGGGAGAGGGCGCCGGCGAGCCCATGGTCGAGGAATCGGGGCTCCCCTCGCGATGGCGAGATCAACACCCGACCGGGGCAGTTTCTCAGCGAGCGAGGAGACCGAGCGCGGCGCTCCGAAGTCTCTCACAGGTCTCGAAGTCGAGCGAATCGCCGATCGCGCGGGCGATCCCGTCCCGCGTCGCGAGCCCGCGCGCGACGAGGAGGTTCAGGAGCTCCGCGTCCTCCGCCGCCCGGCGGAGCATCTTGAGACGGAGGGAAGGGAGCGGCCCGCGCCCGCGGTCCGGAGGCGCGGGATAGAGGAGGGCCGTCGCCTCCGGACGGCGCCACGACTCGGCCGTCCCCACCGATTGCCACGGCACCATCCCGTCGGCCCCGTCGAGCCAGGCGCGCAGGCACCAGGCGCGAGTCCGATCCGGGCCGGCGCCGGGAGGCGGAGGCTCCCCGTAGGACCAGACGGTCTCGCCGTTCCGCCGCGCGGTCTCGAGGGCGACCCCGCCCGACTCGCGAAGGGCGTTGCAGACGAGGAGGCCGACGACGCCGTCCAAGTGCTCGCGCCGCCACTCGGGGCGGGAGAGGTCGACGCGGAAGGCGACCTTCGCCTTCGACTTCGCGAGGGACAGGCCGGCGCGGAAGCGCTCGCCGAACCAGCGCAGCGCGAGGAAGTCGTCGCGCCAGGCGGGCTCGTCGAGGAGCCACCAGGAGGTCCCCGAGCCGCGCGCTCGGTAGTCGACCTTGTTGTTGAGGAAGGGGAGGAAGAGGGTGTCCGTCCACCCCCGCTCGTGGAGATGCTGGGCAAGAGCGGTGGAAATCCCCTCGAGGGCCCGCGGATAGGCCGGGGAGAACGCCTGCCCGACCGGCGGCGCGTCGCGCCAGTGGTCCTCGAGCCGGCCGCGATAGGCGTAGAACTCGTCGATCGGGAGCGGCCAGTTCTCGTGCAACGGGAGGAGAAAGTGCTCGATCGGGACGCCCGCCCGCGGCAGCCCCTCGAAGGCCGACGCGTCGAAGAGCGGCCCGAACCGCTCGTCCCACTCCTTCCACGACTTCACGCGGACCTCGTCCCCCGACCGCTCGAGCTCGGGGGCGGCGCCCGGGTGGACCCGTCCGGATTGGGAGTAGGGGACGGGGGCGAGCGTGGTCCGGTTCTCGTGGGCGAGGCGGAAGTAGGCGCGCTCCTCCGTCGAGTTCCCGCCCGGGGATCCGTAGGTGTTGAGGGAGACCGCGAAGGTCGGGCGGTCCGGGATCGACGCGCCCTCGACGCGAATCGAGACGGGGATCTCGGCGAGGGGGGAACCGGCCTCGTCCGGGTGGGCTCCGCCGAACTCGACGAGGACGGTGCCGCGCTTCTCGCCGGGCGGCGTCGAGAGGGGGACGCCCCATTCGAGGTGGTAGAGAGCCAGCCGCCGCCCCGGGACCATCGCCACCGTGAGCGAGGTGTCCTCGCGCTCGACCCCTTTCACGAGCGGGACGAGGGGATCGGCGACGCCCCGGGGGGACGCGGGGATCCAGACGACCTGGTTCACCGACCGCGCCGTCCCCTCCATTCCGAGGAGGAGGACTCGCGCCCAGGGGCGTCCCTCCTCCCCCCACGCGACGGCGATCATGACCCCGACGTGCTCGCCGCGCGCCGCGCGGAGCCGGAGCGTCTTCCCGTCCCAACCCTGCGGCGCGGGGCCGTCCGGAAGGTCGGCCGTCGGATCGACCGTGGCGCCCTCGGACAGGATGACGCAGGAGCGACCGCCGGCGGCGCGGAGGGGAGCGGCCCCGGTGGGCTGGACTCTCGGCGGGAGGACGAAGGGGGCCGCGGTCCGTTCCTCCGGCTTCATGGGATCGCGGGGAGAGGGAGAGAACGGCCGCGGTTCTCCCGGCTCGGTCCGGACGAGGAGGTACGGCCCCGCCCCCGGCTCCTCTCGACTAAAGAAGTCGTTGTTCCACCGCGTCTGTCCCTTCTCGTCGGAGACCGCGAGGCCGAAGGAACGCCCCGCAGCCATCGCCTCGACGAATGCGGGAGGGACGGGGGTCGAGATCCATCCCTCGGCCTCCTCGCGCAGGTCGGCCGCTTCCCACGCCGATCCGCCGCGTCCGAACGAGACGGCGAGGAAGTCCCCGCCGGGCCAGGGTCCGTCGCCGCTCACGAGGAAGGTGACGGCGCCCTCCCTCTCCCTCCCGTTCCCGTCTCCTTCCTTCCAGCGAGAAGAGACGGTGGAGACGCCGAGCGTCTTCAACTTCACGGGTCCCGCGGGGTGGAGGAAGAGACGCGCGTCCGCGACTCGGAGGCCCGCGAGGGAGGACGCGTCGAAGTCGAGGACGAGGAGGTGCTCGTTCCCCTTGAGCCGGATCCGCGTCGCAGCCCCCGTGTTGAACGATCGTTCCGAGGGGTGGACGCAGATCGACGCGTCGGCGGTCGCAGGGAGCCGGACCTCCGAGGAACTCGGGGCCTGGGCGGAGGCGAGCAGGAGGCCGAGCACGGAGCCCATTCTCCTCCCGGATCGCCGCGCGACCGCTACCTCGGCCGCAGCAACTCGCAGACGCCGACCCCCGCGTAGGTGCCGACCGCGTAGCCGAGGAGTCCCGCGAGGACGCCGGGGAGGACGAGCCCGCTCCACCCCTGCGAGCGGGCGAGCGCCATCGCCGTGGCCGGGCCCCCGACGGTGGCGTTCGAGGCGAGGGCGAGCGCCTCGACGGGGAGCCGGAGGAGCCGCCCGGCGCCGAAGACGATCGCGCCGTGGATCCCGATCGCGAGCGAGGCGTAGACGAAGACGTCCATGCCGGTGTCGCGCAGCTTCGGCAGGTCGCACTCGACGCCGATCGTCGCGAGGAAGAGGTAGATGAGGAAGGTCCCGGCCGGCTCGATCCCGGGGATCCGGCCGACTGAAGGGATCTGCGCGAGGAGGAGGGCGATCGTCGTCGCCCAGAGGACGACCGGGATCGCGGGGTACCGGGAGGCGAGGAGGGAGGAGGCGAGGAGGGTGCCAAACACGATCGCGGCGAGCGCGGCGAGGTGCTCTGTGGAGGGGAGACGCGGCGCGTCGTCCCGAGGAAACGCATCGTCGGTGCCGGCGGTCCGCAAGGGAGGGAAGAAGGGGCGGAGCAACCGCGGGAGGACGATCGTGGCTCCCATCCAGAGGGCCGTGGCGGCGACGTCCGCCGCGTTCGCCGCGGCGAAGGCGAAGGGGGGAAGGGGGTAGGCGTGCTCGACGGCGACGAAGTTGATCGAGCCCCCGATGTAGGTCGCGGTGAACATCCCGGCGAGCTTCCACCCCTCCGGCCCGAGCCTTCCGCGGAGGAGCAGGTAGCCGGCGACGCAGCCTACGGCCGTGGCGGCCGACGCCAGGACGAAGGCCGCGAGGACGGAGGGACCCGCCCGGCGCATCGCGACGAGGCGCACGCGGAGGAGGAGGAGGACGATGGCCGCGGGCGCGACGTAGAGGAAAACGGCGTCGTTGACGCGAGACGCCGCCGGGACGAGGCCGAGGTTCGAGGCGGCGGCGCCGAGGAAGATCGCGAGGAGCCCGGCGCTCGCCTGGGCGAAGAGGCGATGGGCCCGCTCGAGGCGGACCGCGATCCCGACGGCGGCGGCGAGGACCGCGAGGAGGCCGAGAGGTTGCTCGATCAAGCGGGGAGCCGCGTCAGGGATTCCCGACGCGGACTTTCGCGGTCCGCTCGGCGTGGTTCCCCCCGAGATCCCACGCGCGGACGACGACCTCGTAGAGCCCGTTCGGGAACCGCGGCTTCCCCGCCGCGTCCCGCTCCGCGGTGTCCCAGGTCTGGAGCTCGTCGGCCGCCTCGAGGACGCCGTCGCCGTCCGTGTTCGTGACCTTCAGGAAGTGGGGGACGGGGTAGCGCCCGAGCGCCTCGAGCCAGGCCTTCGCCTCCTCGCTCCTCAGGTAGAGGGCGGGGCAGGCGCGCGGCTCGGCGATCTCCCCGCGCTGGTCGAGGACGAGCTTCCGCCAGGGCTTCGCCTTCTCCCCCCGGATCTCGAGCGTGACGACCGGGACGCCCCAGTTGCAGCCGGCGTCGCGGGATGGGCCGTCGGAGATCGCGACGAGGACGTCGACGGGACCGGAGACGACGGGGATGCCGTCGGAGCCGGCGCGGAACTCCTCGAGCGTCCCTTCCTTCACGAAGCGGAATCGCTCGGCGATCCTCGGCGGCGCGTCGTCCTCCGCATCGAAGAAGAGGAGGGGGTCGACCAGGCTCGCGACGGTCTCCGGATCGATCGCCCCGTCGGGCTTCCGGGCGAACCGGACGTAGTGCAGGTGGAGGTGGTTGACGCCGGGGTTCTTGCCGACGGAGAACTTGACGACCTTGGCGAGGACTTGGCCCCGCCGGATCCGATCGCCCGGCTTGAAGGCATAGGTGTCGGGATCGAGGTGGGTGTAGCACCACCCCTCCTCGCCCCCCTCCTTCGGCGTGACGACGAAGAAGTGATGAGTCTTCCACTCGGGGTAGTTCGTCGCGATCCCGGCGACGAAGCCGTCCTCGACCGCGCGGGCCTCCGTCCCCGCCTCCTGCAGGAGGTCGAGGCCGGCGTGGACGTACTCGTCGGTCGCCTGCTGGTAGTTGTTGAAGAGGTTCTGGTCGCGGAGCTTCCCCGGGAACGGCCAGGGGAGGCGCTTCACCGCCACCTTGACCGGCGAGGGGGGGAGCCTCGACGCGTCGTCGAGGAAGACCTCCGCTTCCCTCCGGAGCCCGGCCGTTCGGGAGGGGCTCTTCCCGGCGAGCTGGTCGAGAGCGGCCCGCGCGTCCTCGCGGACGAGGTAGTGGACCTCTCCCGTCTTCGCGTCGGTCCATTCGAACGGGTCGCTCTCCGCGAGCGCCTCGAGCGCGGGCTTCGCGCGAGGGTCTCCGATCTTGCCGAGGGCGAGAGCGGCGCACCGGCGCACGTTGAAGTAGGGGTCGTGGAGCGCCTCGAGCAGGGGATCGACGCCGCTCCTCGCGCGGAGGTCGCCGAGCGCGTTCGCCGCCTGGAAGCGAACGGGCCCCTCCAGGGCGCCGTCGCGCAGGATCGCGGCGAGGCCGGGGACGGCGGCCTCACCCGCCGCGACGATCGCGGAGGACGCGCTCGCGTCGCCGGACCGGAAGCGCGCGAGCGCCTCGACGAGGTCCTCGCCGCCGGCGAAGGCGGCGGGCGCGACGAGCGCGAGCGCGGAGAGGAGGTAAGCGCGGAGCATGGCAGGGCCTTCCCGCCGTCGGGGCGGAAGGACGCGTCCGGCACGCTAGCGGCCGGGGAGTGCCCGGCAAACAGAGGGCGCGAGGAGGGAGGAAACGACGCGCCCGGATCCTTCGACCGGATCCGGGCGCGGATTCGTCCGAGACGAGAGGGGAAGTCGAAACTCCTACATCGAGCAGCCGCCCGTCTTCTGCGAGAAGGCCTTCGCCGCGGCCTTCGTGAGCTCCTCGGGCTTGAGGTCCTGCTTGTGCGTCGCGATCGACCAGTCGTGGCCGAAGGGGTCCTTCAGCTTCCCGTAGCGGTCGCCCCAGAACATGTCCTGCACCGGCATCGTCACCGTGCAGCCGGCGGCCGTCGCCTTCTTGAAGGAGGTGTCGACGTCCGTCACGTAGAGGTGGAGGCAGGTGGCCGTCCCCCCGACCGTCTGCGGGGAGGAGCACATGCCGGGGTACTCGTCGGAGAGCATCACGATCGAGTCTCCGATCCGGAGCTCCGCGTGACCGATCTTCCCGTCCGGGCTGGGCATCCGGAAGATCTCCTCGGCCCCGAACGCCTTCTTGTAGAAGTCGAGGGCCTTCGCGGCGCCTCGGACGACGATGTGGGGGGTGAGGGTATGGAAGCCCTCGGGGATCGGATTCACCTTCGGCATGGCGTCTTCTCCTTGAGGCTGGGGACTCGGTGCGGGCCGCGGGCGCCCGACGGGGGCGGCCAGTTTATCGGTAGGGCAGGGGCTTTCTACGGCCATCTCCCGCAAACGTTTTCGCCGCGTCACGGCGCGAGGGCGCGGGTGAGGAGCGGGAGGGAGACGTCGTAGCGGTAGGGGATCGACAGGTGCCCGTCGTCGAACTCCTCGTGGACGTGCCGCACGCGCTTCTCCCGCAGGCGCTGCGCGAGCATGCGCGCGCCGAGGTGGAGGTTCCACTCGTCGCGCGTGCCGCAGTCGAGGTAGAGGAGGCCGAGCGAGCGGAGCGCGTCGGCGGTCCCCTCGACCATCCGGACCGGGTCGTTCTCGAGCCAGCGCGTCCAGACCTCGCCCCGGAGCTCCCCCGTCTTCTCGTCGAAGGGGAGGTCGAACCCGAGCGGCCTCGCCTTGCGGTTCGGGGAGTAGGCCGCCGCCATCGCGAGGACGTTGAGGACGGCGAGGAGCTCGCCCGTCTTGCGGGGGGCCCGGTCGAACGCGCGGAGGAATCCGGCGATGCCGCCGTGGCGGCCGAGTCCCGCGACCGCCTTCGGGAAGTCGGGGAGGTAGCAGTACTCGAAGCCCATGTCGCCGCTGTGGCAGGCGGCGGCGCCGAAGAGGTCGCTCCGGCGCATGGCGAGCCGGAGCGCGCCGTAGCCGCCGCTCGACTTCCCCACGACGCCGCGGTGCTCGCGGGCGGGGAGCGTGCGGAAGACGCGGTCGACCGCCGGAACGAGCTCCTCGACGAGGTGGTCCTCGTAGGGGCCGAGGGCGGTCGAGTTGAGGTACTGCGAGCCGCCGAGGCGCGTGAAGCAGTCGGGCATCGCTAGGACCGCCGGCCGGGCGATCCCGCGCGCGAGGAGGGCGTCCATCCGCGTGGCGAGACCGGGCGCCCAGGCCTGGTCGTTCAGGAGCATCCGCCCCGTCCCGGTGAAGCCGGCGAGGCAAAAGATCACGGGGAAGCGGCGGCGCTCGTCGTAGCCCGGCGGTAGGTAGACAGGGAGCTCCCGATCGCTCGGGTCGCCGAGGGGGTTGCCCCGCAGCGCGCGGCTGCGGACCGGGAGGAGGACCACGCGGCCGCGCCGGGGTGGGCGAGGGGCCCGCTTCATCGGGGGACGCGGATCGAGACGAGCTGGCGGCGGAAGCCGTCGGGGAGGAAGAGGCGCTCGCCGAGGAGGAGCGGCGTCGCGAAGAGCCAGGGGTCGGCGGCGCGGACCCGCCCCCGCTCGGTGCCGTCGAGGTCGAAGAAGACGAGGTCCCCCTCGATCGTCCCGGCGACGATCGTCCCGGCGCAGGCGACCGGCGAAGAGTCGTAGGCCGGGTCGCCGAGCGGACGGTCCCAGCGGACGTTGCCGGTCGCGCGGTCGACCGCGAGGAGCCGGCCGGCAGCCGTCGAGAAGACGAGGGTCTCCTCCAGGGAGAGGGGGGAGCAGAACCCCGCGCCGATCCGGAGGGACCAGGCGACCTCGCCGTCCTCGGCGCGCAGCGCGAGGACCGAGGGAGCGTCCGGAGGCTTCGTCGGCGTGGCGAAGGTGACGACGACGAGGTCGCGCGCGAGGGCGGGGCGGGTCGTGCCGGGAGCGAAGTAGAAGCCCTCGCTCACCTTCCTCTTCCAGAGGAGTCGGCCGTCGGGGGCGGCGAGGGCGTAGACGTGGCCGTCCCAGTTGCCGGCGAAGACCCGGTCCCCCCCCACGGCGGGGGGGCCGAAGTGGCGCTCGGCGGCGAACGACCAGAGCTCGCGGCCGTCGGCGAGGGCGAGGGCGTGGAGGATCCCGTCCCCGCCCCCCACGTAAAGCCGGTGCTCGTCGGCCGCCGGCGTGGCGACCACGGCTCCGCCGAGCCGGCGCTCCCAGAGGGTCGAGAGGTCCGCGAGGCGGAGGGCGGCGACCGTCCCCGCCTCGGTCGCCACGACGAGGCGCTCCCCCGCGACGACCGGCGCGGCGTAGGCGGGCCCGTCGAGCGCCCGGGTCTGGAGGAGCTTCCCCGTCGCCCACGCGTGGGCCGCGACGAGCCCTTCCGTCCCCGCGACGAAGACGCGCTCCCCGAATGCGGCCGCCCCGCGCAGCGAAGTGGAAGGCGTGTCGACCCGCCACTCGCCGCGGGCGAGGGCTTGGAGAGGCGGCTCTCCGCCGCCATCCCCGTCCCCTTCCCGGGAGAACGGAACCGGCTCCTCCTCGACCCCCTCCGTGGACCCGAGGACACGCGTCTCGATCCGGAACCGGTCCGTCTCGACCCGGATCCGGCGCCACCGCGCTCCCTCGCCGTAGAGGTTGGAGGTCATCGCGATCTCGACCCCCTCGACGGACCAGCGGCGGTGCGAGTGCCCGTGCCCGACGAGCGCGAGGCGCACGCCGCGGCGGCGGAGCACCTGGAGGAGCTCCTCCTCGTTCGCTAGGTACCGGGCCTCCTCGCCCGCGAACGGAGGGTGGTGGAGCGCGACGAGCGCCGGGGAGCCCTCGGGCCGCGCGGCGAGGTCGGCGTCGAGCCACTCGAGCTCGGTGCGGTCGATCCCCCCATGCGCCTCCCCGACGATCGAGGAGTCGAGGAGGGCGAAGTGGACGCCCCCGTGGTCGAAGGAGCGGTACGGCCTCTCGACGCCGAAGTGTTTTGCGAGCGACCTCTTCCCCTCGGGCGACCAGCGGGCGTCGTGGTTGCCGAGAACGGGGTGGAAGGGGGACGCGAACCGCTTCGCGATCGTGGCGAGCCGCTCCCACTCCGCCCGGCTGCCGGTCTCGGTGAGGTCGCCGCAGGCGATCGTGAACGCGACGCCGAGGCCCTGCGCGTGCCCGGCGAAGCGCCCGAGATTCTCCTCGCTCCGCGGGGCGCCGACGTGGAGGTCCGAGACGACGGCGAAGTCGAAGGGCTGGATCCTCGGCCCCTGCCCGGAGAGCGCGGCGAGGACGAGGAGCGCCCGCATGGGCGGGAGGCTACCGGCGCCGCGCCGCCGCCGGAAACGGGGGGCTTGACCGCGCCGAGGGCGACCCGGCCAATGCGCCCATGCGCCGCTTCCCGAGGGCCCGCCCGAGCCCCCTCCTCGCGCCCGTCGTCTCCCGCTCCCCGGGACGCGTGAACCTGATCGGCGAGCATACCGACTACAACAAGGGGTTCGTCCTCCCGATCGCGGTCGACCTCGGCACGGAGGTGAGCGCGTGGCCCTCGGAGGACGACCGCGTCCTCCTCGAGAGCGTCCCGCTCGGCGAGACGGCGCGCTTCCGCGTCGACGACGAGCCCTCCTCGGTCGATCCACCCTGGGCGCGCTACGTCGCCGGCGTCCTCTCGCGCCTGCGGAAGAACGGCCTCCCCCCCGTCGGCTTCCGGGCCAAGGTCGACTCCGACCTTCCGATCGGCGCAGGACTCTCCTCGAGCGCCTCGTTCACCACGGCCGCTGCCCTCGCCGCGGTCGAGGTCGCGCGCCTCGGCGGGGCGGCGATCCCGCCCTGGCTCGAGGACTCGGGCCGCCTCGCCGAGGTCTGCCGCGACGCCGAGCGGGTCGCGCGCGGCGTCCGCTGCGGGATCATGGATCCGTACACGGCCCTCCACGCGCGCAGCGGCCACGCGATCCTCCTCGACTGCCGCGACCTCTCCGTCCGGTTCGTCCCCCTCCCGGCGAACGCCGCCGCCGTCGTCGTCGCCGACAGCGGCGTCCGCCACGCCCTCGCGGGGGGCGAGTACAACGCGCGCCGCGCGCAGTGCGAGGAGGCGGTCGAGCGTCTGCGCGCGCGCGGGCTCGGCGTCCGCTCCCTCCGCGACCTCGACGAGCGGGCCCTCGCCCCGCACGCGGCGCACCTCTCCGCCACGGTCGCGCGCCGGGCGCGGCACGTGGTCACGGAGAACGCGCGCGCGCAGGCGGCGGCGGACGCCCTCGCGCGCGTCGACCTCCCCCTCTTCGGACGGCTCATGGTCGAGTCGCACCGCAGCCTCCGCGACGACTACCAGGTCTCCTGCCCCGAGCTCAACCTCCTCGTCGAGATCGCGCTCGAGTGCCGCGGCGTCTTCGGGAGCCGGATGACGGGGGGCGGGTTCGGCGGCTGCACGGTGACCCTCGTCGAACCCGACTGCGCCAAGGGTCTCGTCGAGACGCTCGCCCGCGAGTACGAGCGCCGGATCGGCGCGAAAGCGGAGGTGCGCACGGTCCGCCCCTCCGGCGCCGCCGGGGTGCGCCGGGATCCGACCGCCCAGGGATAGGCGTTCGAATGAGACGCCACCCGTCGGTTCGCGAGGTCGCGCCGCTGAGGTCGCTCACGTCGTGCGAGAGGACGCCGTGGAGGAAGCGCCGGTCCTAAACCTCGGCCGTCGCGGCCTCGCGGAGCGCGCGCAGGGTCCGCAGCGCGTGGAGCCGCTCGTCGGGGATCGTCACGCCGAACTCCCGCTCGACCCCGGCGGCGATCCGGAGGGAGGAGAGGGAGTCGAGCCCGAGCACGACCGGCAGGTCGTCGTCGAGGCCGAAGGAATCGGGAGCGACCCTCGCGACCCGCGCGACGATCTCGCGGAGGCGTCGCTCGGCGTCCCGGTCCGTCACGGCTATCCCACCTCGTCCGCGACCGCCGGGCCGCCGAGCCGCTTCACGATCTCGACGTAGCGGCGGCGGCGGTCCCGCACCGACTCCTCGCCGTAGAGCTCGCGGTAGAGCCAGCGCATCCCGGCCTCGAGCTCCTCGACGCTCATCCCCTTCGGGCGGAAGTTCAGATCGAAGAGGGTGCAGCGGTCCCAGAAGCGATCCTGGAGGAGCCGCCCCTCGGCCTTCAGGCGATCGAAGAGGCGGGTCCCAGGGAAGGGGGTGAGGACGGTGACCTGCGCCTCGAGGAGTCCCGACGCGCGGACGAATTCGCGCACCTCCTCGAAGATCGCGGGCGTGTCGGAGTCGAAGCCCACGATGAAGCAGCCGTTCACCGTCACGCCGGCCGACTGGAGGCGGTCGATCGCCTCGAGGTAGCGGCCGCGCCGCTTCGCCTTCCAGTTCGTGCGCTCGATCCCCTCGAGGCTCGCCTCGCGCGGGCTCTCGAAGCCGATCAGGACCTGGTAGCAGCCGGCGCCGTAGAGCCGCCGCGGCAGGTCGGGGTCGTCGGCGACCCGCACGTCGGTCTCGGTGAACCAGCGCAGCCCGAAGGGGGCGAGCCTCTCCAGGAGTTCCCGCG
Organism: Planctomycetota bacterium; assembly: GCA_035695825.1. GTDB lineage: Bacteria > Planctomycetota > UBA1135 > UBA1135 > JAKEFM01 > JAKEFM01. The sequence continues at coordinate 106,791 of DASRRH010000032.1, forward strand.
ACCAGCGCCGGTCGACGAAGGTGTTGTCATCGGCGAACTCGAGGAACGGCCGCGGGAAGAGCTCGACGACCCTCCGGACCTCGCGCTCGACTGCGGCGACCGGCTTCTGCTCGAACCGGGGCGTGAAGATCTTCGAGGCCGCGCAGAAGTCGCAGTCGAGCGGGCATCCGCGGGAGGTCTGGATCGTGAGGCGGTTGTAGGGGCGTCCGGCGAGGAGATCGAAGCGCGGCAGGACCGGGCTCCCCGCCGCGTAGAAACCGCGGTTGGGCCCACGGTAGACCCGCTCGAGCCGGCCCCGCGCGGCGTCCGCGACGAGGCGCTCCCACGCCCCCTCGGCCCCTCCCGACACGACGGCGTCGGCGTGCTCGAGAGCCTCCTCCGGCAGGAGCGAGGCGTGGGTCCCGCCGAGGACGACCCGGGTCCCGCGGGCTCGATAGCGGTCGGCGAGGGCGTAGGCCTCGTCGATCTGCGCGCTGAAGGAGGAGATCCCGACGAGGTCGAACTCGGGGGTCTCCCGGAGGTCGGCGAGATCGGCGACCTCGAGGTAGGCGACCTCGTGCTCCTCCGGCGTGAGCGCCGCCACGACGAGGAGCCCGAGCGAGGGGAGGGTCGCGATCACCTTCCCCCGGTCCACGAACCCCGGGAGCGTCACGCCGAGACGGGCGAGCTCCTCCGTCCTCACGCGCACCCCCGACATTGCGATGAGCCCGATCTTCACGCCGCCTCCCCCCGCGCGAGGCCGCGGACGAGGATGGCGATGGCGACGAAGGCCGCCGTCGCGGGGAGGAGGAGCGCTCCCCTCCACCGCAGGTCGAACGCCGCCAGCGCGAGTAAGACCGGCATCCCCGCGCCGGCCGCGATCATCAGCGTCGAGCCCGCCGCCCGCGAGCCGCGGGAGAGGGAGGGGCGGTCGATCTCCCTCCCGTAGAGGACGTTCAGGATCCCGAGCGCCATCGCGGCGATGTGCGCGAAGCGGATCAGGCGCCGGGGCAACGCGCCGTAGTCCGCGAACCTCGCGGGGGCCCGGAGCGGGCCGTCGAAGACGAAGGTTCCAAGCGCGATGCCGCCGAGGATTCCCGCGAGGAGGAGGCACCAGCCGAAGAGCCGGTTGCGGCGCCCGACGCCGGTGGGGCTCACGGGCGCGCGCCCTCGATCGCGTGCCGGATTCGGTCGCGCACGAGATCGCGGCGCACCTTCCCCGTGCGCGTCCGCGGGAGGGGAGCGGGAAGGACGGTCATCCCGAACGCCCGGCGCCTCCCCGCCCGGAGCGAGAGCCGGACGAACTCCTCCCGCAGCACGGCGGATCCCCCCCCGGCCCCCGCCTTCGCCACGACGGCGAGGCAGGGCTTCTCGCCGCCCCCCCCGTCGGGATCGGGGATGCCGACGACGCAGATCTCCTCGAACAGGCTCGACTCGTAGGCGAGCTCGACCTCCTCGGGAGAGACCTTTTCCCCTCCCGCCGTGACGATCAGGTCCTTGCGGCGACCCGTCAGGAATAGGTGGCCGCCGCCGTCGAGCCGTCCGAGGTCGCCGGTGTGGAGCCAGCCGTCGCAGAGGGCCTCCTCCGTTCCGACCGGGTCTCCTGCGTATCCCCGCATCACGTTCGGGCCGCGGACGAGGACCTCTCCGGTCCTCTCCTCGATCCGGACCTCCACTCCGGGGAGAGCCTTCCCGGAGGATCCGGCCGGGATCTCGGCGGCGGGCCCGAGCGCGACGATCGGGGAGGCCTCCGTCAGCCCGTAGCCGAGCCAGAGAGGGATTCCGGCCTCGACGACGTTCTCCACGAGCGAAGGCGCGATCGGAGCTCCTCCGCAGATGACCGAACGCAACCGGCCGCGGAGCTCGACGAGCATGCGGCGGGCGGTCCCCGCCTCGCGGATCTCGTCCGCCATCATCCGGACCAGGGAGGGTACGAGGAAGACGCGAGTCACCCCCTCGGCGTTCGCGAGCGCGAGGAGCCGGCCGGGAATCCGCGTCGAGGGCCGGGCGATCGTCGCGCCGATCCAGAGCGCGCCGAGGAGGCCGGGCACCAGCTCGAAGGCGTGGGAGGCGGGGAGGAGGGAGAGGAAGACGTCGCCGGGTTCCGCGGGATGGACTTCGTAGGCCGCCTCGAGGTCGGCGAGGACGTTTCCCGCCGTGAGGGTCACCACGCCCGGCCGCCCCGTCGTCCCGGACGTGAGGAGCAGGAGGGCCGGCGAGTCGGCTCCGCCGGTGAGGGGGAGCGGCGCGGCAGAGGCGGACAGGCGGCCGCATCCCTCCTCGTCGAACGCGAAGACCTCGAGCCCTTCGGCGAGCGGCGCCGCCGGGGAGCCGCACGCGGCCAGAGCCTTGGGCGAGGCTCGCGTCCGGGCGATGGCGGCTTCCTCCGCCGTTGTTCGCGTGTCGAGGACGAGGGGGACGAGCCCGGCGCGCGCCGACGACAGGAGCGCGAGGACGAAGGAGGCGCCCCCGTCCCCCGCGATCGCCACGACGTCCCCGGGCGCGAACCCCGCGGCGAGCCAGCCGCCGGCGAGCGCCCGCGCCCGCTCTCCGATCTCTCGGCGAGTCCAGCTGCGGCCGGCGGCACGATACGCCGTCCCCTCCGGCCGGATCGCCGTCAGGCTCTCGGCGAGCGCACCCAGGCTCGAGAACGGCTCAGGTCGCACCGGACACCCCCGCGTCGGCGGACTTGGCGGGACGTCGCATCCTAGGAACGGCCGGTGGAGAGGGACAGTTCCCGTTCCCCGTGTCCGGGCCCCCGAGGGGATCGTTCGGGAAGGCGGCGCGCCGGTCTGCCGGTCGCGCCGCCGCAGGGAAGGATTGGACGCTCTATCGAGACCGAAACCCGTCTCTCGCGGGGGAGGGAGGCCCGACGGGCGTTTCGCCCCTAACTCGGAACCTTGGCGACGATCGCCCTCACCCAATGGCAGGCGTTCGAGAGCCGGCTCCTCCCGTTGAGGACCGCCTGCGAGAGGCGGCGCGACCGCACGTTCTCCACGCTCCCGCCGTACCGCTGATCGATCTCCAGGTAGACCGCCTCCGCCTCCACCTGCCGGACGCGCTCCTTCCCGACGTGCATCTTCCCCTTCCGGTCCACGCGCACTCGGAGGGCGTCGCCCGAGGTGATCCCGCCCTTGCGGTGGATCTCGGCCCAGAGGTCGATCACGTCGTTCGTCCCCTCGTTCACCGACTCGACCCAGAGGTCGGAGAGCGCGGTCCTCTGCAGCCGAGACGCCGCACGCAGCAGCCGCGGGGCGCGGGCACGGCTCCATTCCGCGTTCCCCACCTGCCACGCGCGCACGTCGGGGATCGGGTCGTGCCGGCCGTCGAACCGGAACCGGTACGGATGCGCGAGGCAGGAGATGCCGAGGATCCGGTCGTTCATGTGCTCGAACACGACGTGCGGGATGCCCTCTCCCCGCTCCTCGACGGTGTGGAGCGGCTGGGAGATGTCGCTCGCGTAGTGCGAGAGGACGCCATAGAGGAAGGCCACGCGGTCGGGCGGCGCGCCGTTCTCCGACATCCGGACCAGGGCGTCCGCGAGATCCCTCACGGTGCACGGGTTCGCCGTCTCGCCGGGGTCGCAGACGTGGTTCGGCCGGTCCATCCAGTGCGTGTCGGGCCAGACGGCGCCCCGGACCACCTCCGCTTCGTGCTTCCTCAGGAACTCCCGGAGTTCCGGCGGCGAGTGCTCGATCGCGTCCCGCGCGATCTGCCGGTGCGTCTCGAGCCCGTGCGCGAACGCGGGCGGGGCGGGAAGGAGGAATGCCAGGACCAGGACGGGCGTGCGCAGGGTCCCACCTGCCGGTGTGCTTCGAGGTGCACACCCGATACGACGGATCGAACGTTTTATCGAGGCCGGAACCCGCCGCTGGCGGGTGGGGAGTGAGGTCGGGGCGCTCGGAAGCGGGGTGGGCGCGACAAGGGGAGTAGAAGCGATCCTTGTCGGCGTCAGAACCGCGCCGCGGGGCGCGTCTCGGCCGTGGGACGCTTTCGCTCCGGCGGATGGAGGAGGAAGCGGACGAGCGCTTCCGTCGTTCCGTCCCCCGGAGCGCCGACGTCGCGGAACTCCGAGACGTGGGTCTTCCCCTCGGCGAGGAAAAACTCGACCGGCACCCCCTTCTCCTCGAGCCGCGCGCGCATCCGCTCTCCCTGCTCGCGAAGGTCCGTCAGGTCCCCTTCGGCCACGACGACGAGGAACGCCGGCGCGTCCTCCCCGACGCGCGAGGCCGGCTCCGCGTCGCGTCGCTTCTCCGGGTCGTCGGGGAACACGCGGTTCAGCCCGCGGGGCGGAAGCTCGAACGCCCCGCTCATCGCGATCGCGCCGCGGAGGTCGCGCTTCGAGCGGCCGACCTCCTCGAGGTACTTGCCGTCCAGCGCGAGGAGCGCCGCGAGGTGCCCTCCGGCCGAGTGGCCGCCGGCGAAGAGGCGCGCGGGATCGCCGCCGTACTCCCGCGCGTGGGCCTCGAGCCAGGCGAACGCGCGGGCGGCGTCGCGCGCGTGCTCGGGATGCTTCACGGCGGGGGAGAGGCGGTAGTTCGCGGCGGCGACGCCGATCCCGCGAGCGGCGAGGGCGCGACCCACGTGGGTCGCGATCTCTTTGCGGCCGAACATCCACGCCCCGCCGTGGAAGAAGAGGAGGAAGGGGAACTTCTTCCCCCCCTCGGGGAGATAGAGGTCGAGGCGGTTTCGGACCGGGTCGGCGCCGGGGCCGGAGTAGTAGGGGAGGTTGCGGACCTCCCGGACCTCGAGCCGCTTCTCCGGCGCCGGGCGCGAAGTGGGCGCCGACTCTTGTGCGGCCAGGATGAAGATAAGGAGGGAGGGGATCAACGCGGGTTGCGGGGGGGTCTCGGGCGCGAGCGATGAAACCGCGGCGGCAGGCGCCGGTTCCGCGGTCCGCGCGGGATCTCGTCGCGTCGGATCCTCCGCAGTATCTTCGCGGGAGAACGTGGCGAAGCGAAGGCGTCCGAGTCCCCCTGTTCAAGACCCTTCCCCTTCGAGAAGGCGACGCCGCGCAGCCTCGCGCCGGAGGGTTCCCTCCGCCGAGGGGCTGAGAACCTCCTTCGAGATCCTGAAGGTCGTCGAACGCCTGAAGGCCGCGCTCGCTAAGCGCAACTCGCTCCGACGGCGCAGGAAGTGACCCTCGAGGACCTCCTCCTTCGGGTCGCCGACGCCTTCGACCGGTACAAGATCCCCTACTTCCTGTTCGGAGGGCCGTTCGGGCGCCCCTCCGGCCCGATCCTGAGGAGAGGATTCCCGCGAGCGGAGGGAGGGTAGCCGGATGTGACCCCGCTGGGTTGGGGCTCCCGCCGGCGCGTCATCGACGAGGTTCCTGGGAGGTCGGCGCCGGGGAGAAGACGAGGCAGTCGAGGCCGAACAGGTACGCGGTCGACTTCTCGTCCTTCCCGACGACCTCGACGACGAGGGCGTGCTTCCCGGCCGCGAGCTCGAGGCGGCCGAGCGAGGTCTTCTCCGAGCGGCCGACGTCCCGGGCGTAACCGTCCCACGAGGGGAGGACCACGCGCTCGTCGAGGTGGATCGCGACCTTGCCGTAGTCGCTCGCGACCGTGAAGAAGGCCGAGAGGTCGAAGGTCCCCGCCGTCGCCACCTGGAACGGGATCGTCAAGCGCTCCCCGGAGCGCTCGGGCCGCCACCAGAGATGGCTCTCGCCGCTCCAGTTCACGCCGGGCGGGCCGGCGAGCGTCTGCTCCGAGAGGGCGCCCGAGGTCGCGCTCGCACCCTGGAGGAGCGACTCCCCCTCGACCAGGGATCCCCCCTCGGGCGTCCTCTCGACGAAGAGAGGGGGGACGTTCCCGAAGAGGCGCTCCTCCGCGGGCGGGAGGGGAGGGAAGGGGGCGTGCGGCTCGACCTGGTACCAGAAGGCGGCGCTCGACCAGTTGTCCGAGCGGTCGTTCCCGTGGCCGTGCTCGCAGGCGTAGCGGAGCGAGGTGCGGAACGGGATCGGATCGGTCGCGTGGAACCGGTAGACCGCGTGACGGCAGCCGCGCCGGTCCTCCTCGAGCCGCGGGCTCCCGAGGTAGGGGGAGGAGAAGACGGCGCGGAAGTTCCAGGCGCCGCAGAAGTAGTCCTCCGTCCCCGTGCCGAGGAGCCTGCCGGACTCGTTCCCGTCGATCGTGATCCGGTCGTCCCCCTCGCCCCACCAGCCGTGCGCCGTCTGCTCGACGGCGAGGTGGACGCCGAGGAGGTGGCCGCGCCCGCTCGCCTCGGCGAAGACGTAGTCCTCGCCCGGCTTGCAGGGGTACTGCTGGCGGTACTGCGCGTGGAGGTAGGCCGCGTCCTCGGGGAGGGAGGGGAGGCGCGCGGCGTCGACGTAGAAGTAGAAGGCGTGGCAGCGCGTCTTCCCCTCGTTGCGGACGGTCAGGCGCGCGGACTTCGCGAAGGGCATCGGCAGGAAGCAATTCAAGCCGAGCTGGGGCGCGACCGCGAAGAAGGCGCTCGAGTGGAAGTAGCGCTTGTCCCCGCCGTGGCCGAGGCCGAAGAAGTCGCCGACCGGTGCCTCGATCGAGGGCGTGTCCTCCCCGTCCCACCACGCGCGGAGGACGAGCTTCTTCAGGTAGCCCTCCTCGTTCATCGCGATCGTGAACCAGAGGTGCGTGATGCAGCCGGGGCCCTCGAACCGGGCGAGCTCGAGCTCCTCCCCCGGCTCGATCCGCCGCGCGTCGCCGTTCCCTCCTGTCGAGTCGCTCGAGGAGACCCGGACCGTCTCGTAGTCGCGCAGCCGCGCGATCGCGAGGCCGGGGGGGAGGGCCGGCCCGCCGGTGGGGGCCGGCACCTTCGTCTCCGTCCTGCAGGCGAGGGGGGCCAGGGCGAGGAGGAGGGGGATCCGTCGCATGGGCTCGTCGGGGGGCGGCGGGATCGTGCGCGGAGGGGGGGCGCGCCGCAACGCCCCTCGCTGGTCCGGGGGCCGCCGACTCCGTACGCTCGCGCCGCCCCGTGCGGCGCACGCTCCTCACTCCGCTCGCCCTCCTCCTCGGCCTCGCGCTCGGGTTCGCCGGCGGGGCGGGGGAGGTCGGGTTCCTCGGGCGCTTCGCGCGGCTCCTCGAGCCGGTCGGCCGGATCTTCCTCGCCCTCGTCCAGATGGGGGTGATCCCCCTCGTCGCGACGGCCGTCGTTCTCGCGGTCGCCCGGCTGGGCGACGCGGCCGGCCTCGGCCGCCTCGGGGGACGCTTCCTCCTCTTCCTCGGCGCGACGCTCCTCGTCGCGGCCGCGGTCGGCGTCGCGGTCGGCTCGGTCCTCCTCCCCCTCGTCCCCTTCTCGCCGGAGACCGTCGCGCGGATCCGGGAGATGGCGGGAGGGGCCCCCGGCAAGGCGGGTCCTCCTCCGGGATTCGCCGACTTCCTCGTCGGGCTCGTTCCGGACAACCCGATCAAGGTCGCCTCCGAGGGGACGCTCCTTCCCCTCGTCGTCTTCTGCGTCCTCTTCGGGCTCGGCCTCGCGAAGGTCGAGGCGTCGAGGCGCGAGCCCCTCGTCGCGCTCCTCGAGTCGACGCTCCGGGTCGTCGGGAAGATCTTCGGCTGGGCGCTCGCGCTCGCCCCGATCGGAGTCTTCGCGCTCGCGGCCTCCGCGACGGCGAGGATCGGTCCCTCCGTCCTCGCGAACCTCGGCTGGTTCGTCGCGGTGGTCCTCATCGCCCTCGCCGTCTTCGCGGCGGTCGGCCTCGCGCCTGCGGTCCGGTTCGTCGCCCGAGTCCCCGTGGGGTCCTTCGAGCGCGCGGCGTTCCCCGCGCAGGCGGTCGCCTTCTCGACCACCTCCTCTCTCGCCTCCCTCCCCGCCCTCCTCGAGGCGGCGGGGAAGGGGCTCCGCCTGCGTTCCGGCGTCCCGGACCTCGTCCTCCCGCTCGCCGCCTCGATCTACCGGTGCGGGAGCGCGGTCTTCATGGCGGTCGCCGCCCTCTTCGTCGCGCGGCTCGAGGGGATCGAGCCCTCCGCTGGGAGCCTCGCCCTCCTCGTCCCGGTCGCCGCCCTAGCCTCGATCTCGGTCCCGGCCGTTCCCTTCGGCTCGTTCGCCGCGATGGCGCCCGTGGTGGAGGCGGTCGGCGCTCCCGTCGCCTCGATGTGGCTTCTCCTCCCGGTCGACCGCATCCCCGACATGTTCCGCACGGCGGTGAACGCGACGGGGAGCCTCGCCGCGGCGGCCGCGCTCGCGGAGCGGGAAGCGCCGGGCGCTAACACGGAGCGGGGCTCGACCGTCTAGCCGGTCGCGCTCGGACCCTCCCCATGAACCCCACCCGGATCGCCCGGATCGTCGGCCTCGCGACATCGGTCCTCCTCTCCGCCTCGGCCTGCGCCTCCGCGGAGCCCTCTGCCGGCTCGGCGCCCGTCTACCGCATCGGCGTCGCCGGAGGCGGCTGAAGCGCGAACAAGAAGGTCCGTGAGACCTTGGGAGCGCTTCCGGGCGTCGCGAAGGTCGCCTACGACTGCAAGACGGCGACCGTCACGATGAAGAAGGAGGGGACGCTGACGAAGGACGCGGCGGGGGAAGCCCTCGCGAAGAAAGGCTTCAAGCTGACGAGGTTCGAGGCCGGCCCGGAGTCGACGTCCGCGGTCTACCTGTTCCGCGCGGAGGGAGGCGCGCCTTCGGAGATCGAGGGGCTCCTCCGGGATCGGCTCTCCGACGCGCAGGGGGTCCTCGTGGACGGCGCAGGGCGCGCGCTCGTCCGGATGAAGCCGGGGAAGGCCGCCTCCGAGCGGACGATCGCGGGAGCGCTCGAGGAGAAGGGGGTGCGTGTCGCGGCCTTCGAGACGAAGGAATGGCCGGCGAGCCCCGCCTCCTATTCGATCGCGCTCGGCGGAGGGAACGGCTCGGGCGCCGGCGAGGCCGTGCGCGGGATCCTCCAGGATCTCGACAAGGTCCTCGCGGCCCTGGTCTTCGAGGAAGGGCGCGCGGCGCGCATCTTCCTCCGCGAGCCGTGCGATCGGATCGAGTCGTCGGCGCGGGCCGCGCTCGAGGGGAAGGGGTTCGCGGTCGCGAAGTTCGAGCGCCTGCCGTAGCGGCGCCTGCGAAGCGCCTACCCGATCACGACCTGGACGGCGTTCGTGAGCGTGAAGGAGAACCCGAGGGGGGACGCGGAGCATCCGCCCGGGGCGAAGAGGTTTCCTCCCTGCGCCCACCCCATCGAGCCGAGGAGGGTCGTGTCGCAGGGTACCTGCATGGTGAGATCGGGCCCCACGAAGGTCACTCCGGGGAACGCGCTCAGGCGGCAGGAGTTGGGAGGGCAGAGCGGGAACCCCATCGGGTTGCCCACCCAGAGGAACGAATTCGTCGGGTCCCCCATCGTGAGGGTCACCGTCCCGCCGAGCACGGGTTCGCCGGAAGGCGTCAGCGTCGAGAACGGGGGCCCGCCGCACCCCGTCGAGAGGATCGTGAAACTTCCGGGGGCGGCCGGGTTCTGCGTCGCGACGACGTTGTCGACGGTCCAGCCGCGGTAGGCGTTGGACGTCCCGTCGACCGAGTCGAACCGGAACCGGTGCCGCCAGGGACCGCCCGGCACCCCGCAGACGAAGGTCGAGAACGTCGTGGGCTGCGAGGGGCAGGGCGCGTTCCCGAGGACCTGCCCGACGAGCCCGTACGCGCCGGCGCCCTCCGACTTGGCTTCGACGAAACACTGGTCGAAGGAGCCCGTCCCGCCCCCCTCCGTCTCCTTCGCGTAGTCGAACGTGAGGGTCAGGGTCGCGTCGGGGGCGGAGGGGATCACGGGGGACTCGATCGCTCCGGCGTTCGCCCCCCCGGTCGCGTAGTCGTAGACGCCGGTGTCCCCGAGGTTGTACGCGGCCGCGAAGAACCCCATCGAGGCCGGAATCGGGACGAGAACGTCGCAGGAGCCTTCGCCGTGCCAGAGGGTGGCGGTCGGGACGCCGGCCGCGTCCGTCTCGGCGTACGCTCCGACGCCACCTCCCTCGAAGTTCTCCGAGAAGACGACGACCTGGCCGCGGGCCGCGAAAGAGAGGACGCAGAGCCCCGAGACCGTCGCGAGAAGCCTCGTCCAGCGCATGCCAAAACCTCCTTGGACAGGGCCGGTGAGAAGCGGGGGGAGCCTAACTGCGGGGCCCGCTTCCGCAACCTCCCCGCGGACTCCGCGCCGGCGGGTTCCGCGTGGGGCGCGCTATCCTCCCCCGGAATGGCCCCCGTCCATTCCGTCCCGCTCCTCGTCCTCCTCTGGTCCGCGCAGGACCGCCCCTCCCCTGCCGAGGCCCTCACCGGCGTCGAGAAGACCGCCCACTTCGAGATCCGCTTCCGTCCGGGCTCGAGGGCGGAAGCCTCGGTCGACCGGGTGGCCGTCCTCGTCGAGGAGGATCTCGCCCGCATCCTCGAGGCGCTCGAGTTCCGCGACTTCAAGGACACGATCCGGCTCTTCCTCTACGACGACGAGGGGGAGCTGCGGAAGATCACCGGGGTGGCCGCGGGAGGTTACTCGACGACCCTCGAGACCCACGTCCCGCACGACAACGACCAGACGCGGCTCCACGAGCTGGTCCACGTGGTCGCCGAGCGCCTGCCGGAGCACGGGAAGGGAAAGGAGCCCCGAAACCTCTTCTTCGCCGAGGGGCTCTCGAACGCGATCCTCCGTTTCGTCCACGGCGTCCCCGTCGACGCGGTCGCGGCGTACGAGAAGCGCCGCGGCCGCCTGCCGACCCTCGAGGAGTTGCACTCGATCGAGGACTTCTACGCCTGGCTCGGGGCTCACCCGGGGTTCAACGGCTACGACGTGGGGGGGAGCTACTTCAGCTACCTCCTCGACACGTTCGGTGCGAAGAAGGTCCGCCGCTACGTCCACGGGGTGTCCGCGCAGGAGGCGTTCGGGAAGGGCCTCCGCGAGATCGAGAAGGGGTGGCACGCCCGTCTCGACGCCTTCCGGACGCGCCCCGGGCTCGAGGCGCTCCTCAAGGAGCGCGGCGGGGAGGCCTCGTCGTACACGATGTACGTCGGGCCCGAGGAGCGCCTGACCGAGGCCGTGCTTGGCGACCCGAAGAAGTGGCGCTCGCTCGCCGACGCGCCGCTCGGCGGGGGGGACCCCGCCGTGCGAGAGGTGGGAGGGTCGATCCGCGTCTCCGGCGCGAAGAGCCAGGGGGACTGGTCCATCTGTCGCGTGGGAAGTGAGCCCCTCGGCGACGGCATGGTCCGCGCGACCGCCGAGCCCCTCGAGGGATGTCAGGGCGTGCAGGTCCAGCTCGGCATCCGCTGCCAGGCGATGGTCCTCGGGATGGGCTCCTTCCTCTACAACGAGGCGCGTGGCGTCGCCTTCGACGAGAAGGTGAAGTTCACGGGCAAACCCGTCGATCTCGTGCTCCGTCGGAAGGGAGGGCGCGCCTCCGTCTGGATCGACGGCCGGCTCGTCCTCGAGGCGGACGTCGAGGGATCCCCTGCGCCCCTCGGCGTCGGGTGCGTGTCCGGCCCGGCGCGGTTCCGCGACTTGAGGATCCGCGGCCTGGATGGAAGTAATTAGGCCGCCCCGCGAGGAGCGTCGCCCGGCGGCGTTCGGTCGATCCGGCGGCGCTGGCCGCGACGGCAAGAGAGGCGCGCGGGGCTCAGGGGCCGGGGCAACCGCCCGTCAGAAAGCCTGGTCGAGAAGGATGACCGCGGAGCCGGAGCTGAAGATGCAGGGGGATCCCGCGGGCCGCCGCGGCCTCGGCGACAGCCTCACTTCCCGGCCGCGCCCCTCGCCTTGCCGAGCGCCTCCGCGACCTCGGTCTCCTCGGGCCGGAGGGCGAGGGCCCGTGCGAGGGGGGT
>DASRRH010000033.1:0-22186 GCA_035695825.1 Planctomycetota bacterium
CGAGGTCCACCACGTCGTCCCGCGGGCTGCGGGCGGGTCGAACGAGGCGGGGAACCTGGCGACGCTCTGCAGCCGCCACCACGGGCTGGTGCACGAGGGGAGCCTGCGGAGCGTGCGCGGGGAGGAGGGGAGATTGCGGTGGTTCGGACGGAAGGGGCGCGAGATCGGGCGGTCGACTCACGTGGGTCGCGCGATTGACGCGGGTCATACGACTCACGTGATGGGTCGCGCGATCGACTCCGGTGGGATGATCCAGTCGGGGAGCGCGACCCATGCGGTGGGAGAGATGACCCACGTGGGTCCATCGACCCCCGGGATGAGTCTGCCCGCGGCACGGGATCTGGACCGGCACGCGCCGGAGCGGGAGGCGGCGACCAGCCCGGCCGCATGAAGGCCGGCCCCCGAGGGCGGGGAGTACCCGGGGATCGCGACCGGGAACCCTAGAGCTGCACCGCGAGCCCGGCGGTGGTCGCGCCGGGGACGGGCGCCGGGCCTGGATCGACGACGTACCACTGCGCGTAGATCGTCACGCCGACGAGGGCGGGGTTCACCGCGATGGGGACGGACTGGAAGGTGAGTCCGTCGGCGGTCGTCGCGAGGAGGAGGGGGATGTCGATCGCGACCCGGAGGAAGCAGCCCGGCACGCCGAAGGCCGAGAGATCGAGCGGGAGGGGGAGCCCGAGCCAGGTCGAGTTCGAGACGCCGATGATGAGGAGGGCGAAGGACGAGGGCCGCGCGTTCGAGAGGACGAGGGCGAAGTCCGGGTTCCCCGACGAGGCGCTCGGCGTTCCCCCCGCCGTCGCGATCCGCGGGACGGCTCCGCTCGAGCCGGGGCAGCCACTCCCGAAGAGGCTCGAGCCGGGCGGGATCCCGACGACGGAGAGGAGTTCGACCTCCCCCGCCTCAGCGACGCCGCCCGGATCGGCGCTGTGGGCTCCGACGGCGAAGTCCCCGACGCCGTCGCCGTTCGCGTCTCCCGCGCCCGCGAGGAATCGGCCGAAGGCGTCCCCCGTCGCGCCCCCCGTCGCCGTGTAGAGAGGAGCGCCGCTCGCGCCCGAGAAGATCCGGGCGTAGCCGGGCCCCGCCGGGACGCCGAAGCCGGCGTTGCCCCCTTGGTGGGCGCCGACCAGGACGTCGCGCACGCCGTCGCCGTTCACGTCGGGGAGTCCGGCGAGAGACCAGCCGAGCCCGTCCCCCGGGGATGAACCGTCGAAGGCGCGGAGGAGGGCCCCGGTCGCCCCGGAGAAGAGCTTCGCCTGTCCGGCCCAGATGAATCCGCCCGGGGAGGCCGTCCCCGCGCCGACGAGGAGGTCGGGGACGCTGTCCCCATCGACGTCCCCCGCCCCCGCGAGGGCGCCGCCGAACCGGTCGCCCGGGAACGAGCCGTTGAACGTGTGGAGGATGGCGCCGCCGACGCCCGAGAAGACGAAGGCCTGTCCGGGGCCCGCGAGCCACGCGCCGACGGGAACGTCCGCGTGGCCGTCGCCGTTCACGTCTCCGAGGCCGGCGACGATTCCGAAGGAGCCCGATCCGTTCAGCTGGAGGAGGAGCGCCCCGGTCGCCCCCGAGAAGACCCGGACGTAGTTCCCGGGCGGAGAGCCCGACGCGACGTCGGGGACGCCGTCCCCGTCCACGTCGCCGACGCCCGCGACGCTCCAGCCGAAGTTGTCCCCCGCCGCCGTGCCGTCGAAGGCGTGGAGCACGCCACCCGTCGCCCCGGAGACGACGGTCGCCCTGCCCGCCCCGGCGATCCCCCCGGAGGAGGCGCAAAGGGAGCCGATCACGAGGTCGGCCTTCCCGTCCCCGTTCACGTCGCCGGCCCCCGCGACGCTCCATCCGAACATCTCTCCCGCAGCCGTGCCGGCGAGGTTCCAGATCCGGGCGCCCGTGCCGCCCGCGACGACCCTAGCGACTCCCGGGCCGCAGGCCGACAGACAGGGCGAGTACCAGAAACACTGAGGCTCCCCGAAGATCAGGTCGGGGACGCCGTCCCCGTTCACGTCGCCCGGTCCCGCGACGCCGAACCCGGCGAGGTCGCCGGGAGACGTTCCGCCGAAGGTCGCGAGGGGATAGGCCTGCGCGGCCGACTCGCGGCAGGCGAGGAGGGAGAGCGCGCCTGAAAGGAGAGCGCGGACGAGTCCGCGCGCGCGGGACGCCAGCGAAGCGGGCTCTCGATCACTCATCTCGACCTCCGGGTCGGGCGCTTCGGGCAGCCATGCTAACCGCGCCCGGGGGGGTGTCACCGGGCCGCCGCCGGTTCACGCGTTCTCGTCTGAAGGGGGCGACTCCGGGCGCTCGAGGCTCGCGAGGGACGCGTCGAGGTCCTCAACGCTCCGAGGCTTACCCGCGCGATGTCGCCGCGCCGCCTCGGCGACCCGCTCGAGGCGGCGGATCTTCTCGGCGGCCCGCGTCACGATCTCGGAGGCGCGGACCACCTCGTCGAGGAGGCACATCGGACAGGTGCCCCCCTCGAGACGCTCGAGCTGGCGCTTTGGGGATGCGAGGTGGCGGGTGCAGAGCTCGAAGAGCAAGGGGCCCTCCGCGGTCGGTTCGGCCGGGGGCGGCGGGGGGGTGGGCGCCCCTTCCCCCGCCTCCGGCGGGCGCGCGCTAGCCTACCGGCGAAGAGATCCAACGGTGCGGATCGTCCCCCTCCTCGCCCTCCGCGCGCTCACCCACCGCCCCGCCCGGAGCATCTTTGCGGCCCTCGGCGTCGCCCTCGGGGTCGCGACGGTGATCGCGCTCCTCGTCCTCGACGAGACGACGATCGAAGCCGAACGCGCCCGCCGCTCGACCGACTATGCACGGGCGGACCTCGAGGTCCGGCCCCTCGACGAGAGTCCCGGCGCGCGCGAGCGGCTGCGCGCGGTCCCCGGCGTCGCGGACGCCGCGGGCGCGTTCTTCGGCGAGGTCCTCGCCTCGAACGAGGGGCACGAGGTCGCGCGACTCACCCTCGTTGGCCTCGACCCCGGCGCGGGAGAACGATTCGGAGCCTACCGGCTCGCCGCGGGAAGGGATCTCGCCGACGCGGCCGCCTCCCTCGCCGCGCGCGCGGAGCCGGTCCCCGTCCTCCTCGGCGAGGCCATCGCGCGGGAGACGGGCCTCGGGCCCGGGGCCCGGCTCTCCCTCAAGCGCGTCCCCGATGGGGCGCTCTCCGGCTGCTTCGACGGCGAGATCCGGCCGAGACCGGGGAGGGCGCCCCCGGCCGAGCCCTACCTCCGCGAATGCGCCGTGGCCGGGATCCTCGGGCCCGAACGCCTCGGGCGATACGCGGACGGCCGGGTCGCGGTCGTCGCGTTCGACGAGGGGCTTCGCCTCTTCGAGGGCGCCTTCGTCGCCCCCGTCTACTGGGTGAAGAAGGAGGCGGGGATCTCCGCGGAGACGCTGCGGGCGCGGCTGCGGGAGGGGTTCGCGGTCGCGAGCACGAGGACCTCGCTCGCCGGCGAGGAGGTCGACGAGCGGGCGTTCCGGAACGGCGTCCGGTTCTCGGGGGTGCTCGCGCTCGTCCTCGGCCTCTTCGTCATCTTCCACACCCTGACGACGGCGCTCGTCGAGCGGGCCCGCCACCTCGCGGCGCTCCACGCCCTCGGCGCGACGCGCGGCCAGCTCGGACGCGCCTTTCTCCTCGAGGCCGCCGCGATCTCGATCGCGGGCGCGGCGGGCGGAATCGGGCTCGGCCTCCTCCTCGCGAAGGGTCTCCTCCGCGCGGGGGTGACCACGCTCGGCGTCCGAGAGCCGCTCCAGGCCTTCGTCGTCCCGTGGCGCATCGTCCTCGGCGTCGCCGGGCTCGGCGCGGCCGTCGCGCTCCTCGGAGCGGCCTACCCCCTCGCCTTCGCGAGGCGGCTCCCCGCCGGCCGTGCCCTCCTCGTGAGGGACGTCGGGCGGACGACGGACGTCTTCCGCGGCGTCAACCGCTTCGCCCTCTTCGTGCTCCTCGGGATCCTTCCCGCCGCCTACATCGCGATGACCCCCCTCCTCGCCGAAGCGCGGGGGAGGACGCTCGCGGTCTTCGCGGAGGGCGCCGCGATCTTCGGCGTCGGTCTCGGCGCGATCCTCTTCGCGCCCTCGCTCCTCGCGCCGGCCTGCCGGCGGATCGCGGCGGCCGCCCGCGCCCGGTTCCCCTTCGAGGGGCTGCTGGGCGGACGCAACCTCGAGGGCTCGCCCGCGCGAGTCGCCTCCTCCGTCGCGGCCCTCGCCCTAGTCGGCGCCTCCCTCCTCGCCTTGAAATCGATGACCGCCTCTCTCCGGGCGGAGACGGAGGATTGGGGGCGGGAAGCGCTCGAGGGGAAGGTCTTCTTCACGGCGCGGCCCGCCGTCCCCTACGCGCGCCTCCGCGAGGTCGTCGCGGGACTGCCCGGGGCCGCCGGCCTGGAGCCCTGCTCGCCCGCCGTCCACGCCCCGTTCCTGATCCGAGCGCTCAAGACCGAGGACGCGGCCCGGTACGGGCCCCTCGCCGGGGACGCCGACCTCTCCGCGCGGTTCCGGGAGAAGGGGGTGATCCTCTCGGGGCGCCTCGCCCGGAGCCTCTCGGTCCGGGTGGGCGATCCCCTGAGCCTCCCCACCGACGCCGGCCCCCGCTTCCTCGAAGTCGTCGCCGTCTCCGACGCCTACGGCTTCGACCCGGCCCCCTCGCAGCGCTCCCTCGCCGTCCTCGACGCGGAGGTCATGCGGCGCTTCTTCTGCGTGCGCTCGGACGCGGTCGACCGCTTCTCGGTGCGCTGCGCCCCGGGCGCCGATCCCGGTCGCGTGGGGGGCGCGCTCCTTTCGGCGCTCGGACCCTCCTTCGACGTCCGGGCGCGGACCGGCCGGGAGATCCTCGACTTCGAGCTCCGGGACCTCACGCGGGACTTCCTCCTGTTCGACGTCATCCTGGGCCTCGTCGCCATCCTCGCGGGCGTGGGGCTCCTGAACGTCCTCCTCATCGCGGGGCTCGAACGGTCGAAGGAAATCGGCGTCCTGCGCGCGCTCGGGATGACGGGCGGCCAGCTCGCGCGCGCCGTCTCGATCGAGGCGGCGGCGACGGGGCTCCTCGGGGGGATCGGCGGCGTCGCCCTCGGGATCCCCTTCGCCTGGGTCGTCGTCGCGGGTCTGCGCGCGCTCTCCGCCTTCGACCTCCCCCACCGTCTCCCCGGAGTCTGGATCGGGGCGACGCTCCTCGGAGCGCTCGCCCTCTCCCTCCTCGCGGCGGGTTATCCGGTCGCCCGGCTGCGGCGGCTCTCCGTCGTCGAAGCGATCCGGTACGAGTGAGCCCTATCGAGCGAACCGGCGTTCCAGGGCCGAGAGGAGGTCGGGCTCGGCCTCGGCGCGGAAGTGCCATAGGGCGGGGGGAACGACGAGGGAGCGGAGGTGGGAGAGGGGCGCCCCGTTCGCGGCCCGGGGCTGGATCGCGCGCTCCGGCACGTCGTCCCCGAAGCACTCCCCGTACTCGCGCAGGCCGCCGAGCCCCGCGACGAAGGCGAGCCGCGGCTCGATCAGGGCCGCGATCATCGCGACCTGCGCCCCGCACGCCCCCCGGCCGACGACGCCGACCGCCGGCCCGCGCTCGAGCATCGCCTGCGCGGCACGCGCCGCGTCCCAACCCATCGCGAACGCGTCGGCCGTGCCCAAGTAGGCCATGAGGCGCGGGTCGAGGCCCTCGAGCTCCCCGAACCCTCGGACGTCGATCGCGAGGCACGCGAAGCCGGCGGCGAGGAGTCGGTCCACGCCGAACTCCCTCTCGGCCTCGACCTTTCCCTTCTCGGAAACGAGGACGAGCGCGGCGCGCGCGGGTCCCTCCGGGACTCGGAGGATTCCCGGGATCGCGAGCCCGGGCTCCGTCTCGAAGGAGACGAGGCTCGCCCCCTCCGGAGTCGTTCCGCATTCCTTCCACAGGAGGGGTCCCGGCGCGGGAAGGCCTCCGTTCAAGGCGACGACTTCCTCCCAAGAGCACGGCTTCGCCTCCGCGAGCCGGGACTTCGCGATCTCGCGCATCGTCGTCTGTTCCGCGGGGGGATCCGGGAGGCAGAGGAGCTCCTTCGCTTCGGCCGGTTCGGTGCGGATCTCCGGCTCCGGCGCCGGAGAGCCGTCCCCCACTCCGCGAAGGTGGAGGTCGAAGAAGCCGAGGGCCGCCTCGCGCATCGGGCGACTGTAGTCGTGGCCCGAGTCGAAGACCCGCCAGCGAGCGGAATCCCGCTTCCCGAAGAGAGACCAGAGCGCCTCGAGCTTCTCGCCGGTCCGCTGCGTTCCCTCGGGAGGGAACTCGGGATCGTCCTTCGCTCCGATCACGAGGACGGGCGCGGGCGCGCGGATCGCGAGGACGTCGCAGCGGTCCCCGATCTGGAGCGTCCCGGGGACGTGGTTGCAGAGGCAGCCGTTCCGCGGGTTCACCTCGAGGCTCGTCGCGTAGCAGACGGGCACCGCGCAGCGGAAGCGCTCGTCCGCGGCGAAGGCGTAGGTCGTCGCGAGGCCGCCGCCCGAGGCCCCCGTGATCCCGACGCGGCCCATGTCGGCCTCGGGGCGCGTCTCGAGGTAGTCGAGGGCGCGCACCAGGTCCCACACGTAGATCCCCGTCGCGTTGGTCGAGCCGAGGAGGAGGCGGAGATCGTCGTGCGGGCCCGCGGCGCGCCGCTCGACGGCCGAGTCCCCCTCGAAGGAGTGCCCCGGCGAGTCGACGACGAGCGCAAGGTAGCCGCGCAGCGCCTGCGCGATCGCGCGGCTCTGGACGACCGGCTCGGCCTTCTTCCGCCGCCAGTGTCCGTGGGCGTCGACGATCACGGGAAGGCGCTCCCCCTCGCGCCCCTCGGGAACGTAGAGGTGGGCAGTGACGGGGAAGCCCGGCCGGCTCTCGAAGACGACCTTCTCGATCCGGTACCCCTCGCGTCGAAGGGTCCCCGTCACGCGCCCGTTCAGCGGAGTCCGCGGCGGAGGGGGATCGAGGCCGAGCGAGCGCATCAGTTCCTTCTTGCGCCGGCCCCGCTCCCTCTCGAAGTCCTCCCGACTCGGAGGCGCGGGCCGCGCGGCCGCCCCCTTCACCTTTTTCTCGAGGAAGGCCCGCATCGCGTCGGCCCCGCGCCCGCCGAGGACTTGGTCGGGCCACGCGCGCCCGGGGACCGTCTCGATGCCGCCGGTCCCCTGCTCCTTCGCGACCACCTCCCCGAGCGTGAGGAAGGGGATCTCGTGCGCGTTCAGGAAGTCGGGGACGACGGAGGTCGCGTAGTCGGCCCCCTCGGTTCCCGCGTCGAGGAGGACGACCGGCTTCTCCCGGCCTCCCATCCCGAAGAGCCGCAGCATCGCTCGCGCGCAGCCGGGGACGTGCATCCGCTGGAGGAGGCGCGCCTGGACCATCCAGATCTCCCCACGGCCGTGCCGCAGCCGGGCGACCCCGCCGTTCCCGAAGACCTCCCATCCCTCGGTCGGGAGGATCGGCTGCCAGAGAACGTCGCCGGCCTCGATCCGGGGGAGCCCGAGCGCCCCCGCGGGGTCGAAGACGCCGGTGCGCCGCTCCTCGATCCGCGGCTTCACCGGGAGCCAGTCGAGGCGGTAGCGGCCGGAGATCCAGTCCTGCTGCATCACGAGGAGCGTCATCCCGCGCTCGACGGCGTCGAGGACCTTCCGCTGCGTCGAGACGTCGAACCGGCGATGGAAGTCCGACGCGCGGCTCGCGAGGAGGAGGAGGCCGTGCTTGCCCGGATCGAGGACGCCCGGCGCGAGATGGGCGAGCGCTTCCTGCGAGTTGAAAATCGGGGGAGTCGGACCGGCTCGCGAGGGGAGGACGAGATAGGGGGTCTCCCCCTCCCAACAGGGGATCCGGTAGACGACGCCGTTCCTCTCGACCTCGGCCGCGACGGCGTGGCCGTGGCTCTCGCGGCGCAACCGCGCCTCGAACCGCTCGCCCCGCCGCTCCATCGGGACCTTGTGGAAGAACGTGGAGGAGGGGAGGGGCTTCTGGAGGAGCCAGGCGCGCGAGAGCCCCGCCGCGGGGATCGCGCACACGACCTCCTCCCCTTCCATCGACCAGGAGAGCCTCGCGTCGAGGAGCCGAGCGAGCGCCTTCGGACCGAAGCCCGTCCGGGCGACGCCGCCGACCTCGGGCGGAGCAAGCCGGTCGGCTTCGGCCCGGACCTTGGGCAGCTCCCTCCTCCAGTGGAACTCGTTCGTCCCCATCCGCAGGCGCTCGGGGAAAGGCCGGTAGGAGGCGGCCTGCGGCGACTCGGAGAGGAAGCTCCAGGCGGCGAGCGCGTCGCGCATTCCCGAGGCCTCGATCCCGCGGAACTCCCCCTCCCCCGGGCTCGCCTCGGCCTCCGCCGCCCCCCACGCGCCCACGAACCGTGCCTGGTCGTAGGCCGCGAGGGCGCCGAGCATCGAGATCGCGGTGCGGAGCTCCCGGAACCTCCCCCGCTCCCCTGCTGGGACCGCCCCTTCCTCCAGGCGCTCCGGGATCGCGGCGCGCAGTTCCCCGAGCCGATCCGCCGCGTCGAGCGGGGTGAGCCTCCCGTCGAGGCCCCCCGTCGCGCGGAAGGCGAGCATCTCCTTCACGGACGCGAACGCGTGGGAGTCGAAGGGCTCCCGCTCGATCCACGAGGCGGTGTCGCCCCCCCACTCGAGCTCGGGGGCGTGGCTGCGGTGGTCGGGCCCGAGTCCATACGCCGCGAACGCCGTCGGGACGACGCGGCTCGCGGCCTTCCACGCCCTCGCGAGGGCGGGCGCGGCCTTCCCGAACCGGCGTTCGAGCGCGCCCTCGAAGACCTCCTCGGGCGTATCCGGGTCGTAGCCGAGCCTTCCCCAAGTCATCAGGAACATCTCGTCGCGCTCGTGGACCCAATTGCACGAGCGGTCGGCCGGGTTCGCGACGTAGGCGAGGGTCGATTTCGGATAGTAGGCGTCGAGGGGCTCGACGGTGAAGCCCGTCGCGGTCCCGACCTTCATCGCGCGCACGCTGCGGCGCACCCACTCGGGCTCGTAAAAGGGAAAGATCCGATGGGTCCCGTTCGCCCGGACCTGCCAGACGATCCGGTAGGGCTCCTCCGGCCACCGCCCCCCCTCGGCCGTCGGGTTCCCCGGCCAAACCCTCCTCGCGGGACCGGGACCCGAGTCGGAGAGGTAATCCTCGAACGAGTAGGAGTACCAGCCCGCCGCGCGCCCTCCCGCGATCGGGTAGGGCGGCCCCCAGTGCTCGCCGTTCCACTTGATCTCGACCGTGAAGTCCGAGGAGGCGCGCGCGAGGGGGACGACCCTCGCCTTCGTCGTGACCCAGGAGCGGGTGTAGAGGGGGATGTCCCGGCCGCTCCTCTCGACCGCCTCGAGGTAGCAGCGGAAGAACTCGCCC
Organism: Planctomycetota bacterium; assembly: GCA_035695825.1. Classification (GTDB taxonomy): domain Bacteria; phylum Planctomycetota; class UBA1135; order UBA1135; family JAKEFM01; genus JAKEFM01. The sequence continues at coordinate 9,302 of DASRRH010000033.1, forward strand.
CCCCGGCCGCTCTCCCCGATCCGGAATCCGATCGCGTCGAGCCCGGGCGCCCCGCGGATCATCTTCTCGACGACCTCGCGCGTGTACGCGTACGCCACCTCCTCCGTCCTCGGGTACGGCGGGTCGCGCCGGTGCGGGACGCGGATCTTCGCCTCGTAGGACATCAGGCTCACCCGGATCCCGCGGGCGTGGGCCATCTCGATCACGCGGTTCAGGCGCTCGAGATTCTTCGCCTTGATGTCGGGGGCGACGCCGACTTCCGGGAACTCCTCGCTCTGGACGAAGTAGGCGTAAAGGTTCGGCGCGTCCGTGACCGCGACGTCCCACGTCCCGTGGAGGTCGAGCCAGTTCAGTCTCGAGCGCGCCATCCCGTCGAGGAGGCTCCGCCAGTACCCCTCGTCCTGGAACCACCATCTCTTGGGATCGACGAGGGCGGCGGGGTCGTAGTCGGTGTCGTTCATCTCGAGGCTCCAGGGGAGCGTGAGGAAGACGTTCAGCCCCCTGGCCGGAAGATAGGGCTCGCCCCGGACCTCGCTCCCCTTCCACGCGCGCGCCCCGAACCGGCGGATCCGCTCGGCCGCCTCGAGCGCGCCGTACATCGCGCCGGCCGCGTCGGCGCCTTCGACGAGGGCCTGCCTCCCCTCGAACCGGAGGACGAAACTCTCGGGCGCGCCCCGTCCCGTGACGCGGACCTCGGCCGCCGCGCCGTCGATCGAGGCCTCCTGCAAGGCGCGCTCGACCTCCTCGCGCCCGAAGTCGACCGGCGACTGGGTGAGTGCGAGAAGGGCGGCGACGAGGAGTGCCATGCGGCCGCCTCCGGGCGCAGCGCCCGGAGTGGCAAGGGAGTACGGGTATACCGGAAATGGACCGGGCCCCGCCCGCTGGGGCGGAGCACGACCGGTCTCACCACCCGATTCGGAACGGGCGGGCGACGGAGGGGACCCCGTTCGAGACGAGGAAGAGCATCCAGTCTCCGCGCGGGGCCGCGTGGGTCGCGGGGGCCATCGGCGGGCTGAGGGCGAGGAGCGCCCCCGGCGCCGTCTGCTCGAAGGTCAGCGGGATGAGGCGCTGCTCGGAATCGAAGTGGTGCGTGACCGAACCCGGCCGCATCAGGACGACGCGGTCGACCTTTTCGACCCCGGAGAACAGGACGGGGAAATACTGCTGGTAGGCGACGGTGTAGTCGGGAGAGGAGGTGATGACGGGACGGGGGCCGCGGAAGAGGTAGGGGGGGTCGTAGATCGCGAGGTCGGAGTTCCCCGACGCGAGCGGGTGGCCCGCCGGGAACTGCTCCCCCCCCGCCGAGAGGACCTGGCCCGTCGGGAGGAGGAGGGCGACGGAGTGGTAGAGACGGTGGAAGGAGTGGTAAGCGAGGGACTTCGAGCTCCAGGGCCCCGTGGGGGAGGTCCGGACGAGGAGCTCGGGCAACAGCTCGGGCACTGCCTGGAAAGGGCTCGAGGGGTGCCAGGTCTCGTACGTCACGGAGGATCCTCCGACGATGAAGATCGAGCCGTCGGGAAGGAGGACCGCGTTCGCGAAGATCCGCGGCCGCATGGGGGGCGAGACGGGGACGGAGAGCCAGGGGGAGGCGGGGTTCCCCGGATCGAGGTTCGTCTCGACCGAGTTCTGGGCGAGAGAACCGGGGTCGTACGGCCCCCCGAGGAGGATCGCGACTTGGTCTGGGCCGAGACCCTCCTGTCCCGGAAAGATCAGGGCGCAGCCGTCGGACCGGACCGTGCTCGAGGAGGAGCGCGGGGACCAGCGCAGCGGGGCGGGGAGATCGAGATCGAGGAGGAAGGTGCAGGGGAGCTCCCCGGCGACGAGGACCTCGCCGCTCGAGAGGAGGAACGAGCGAGGATAGAGCGAAAGCCGGTTGAAGGACCCGGCGCATGTGAACGAGGGAGGGATGGTCGGGCCGAGCGCCCAGTGCGGGAAGGTCGCCGCGTCGTAGAGCTCGTAGTCATCGCGGAAGCCCACCGTGTTGTCCAAGCCGCCGATGCAGAGCCCACGCCCATCGAAGAGCCGGATCAGCGTGGGGTAGAAGCGAAGGCTCGCCATGGCGTCGTCCGCGACCCAGCCCCCCCCCGTGAACCGGTAGGAGGTCGCGAGGGGAAGGGGAGGAGGAGCGAAACCGCCGGTCCCTCCCGCGACCAGGGTGTCGCCGTTCGGGAGCTTCGCGTGGCCGCTGCAGAAGAGGTTCGAGTTGAAGCCGAGGGGAACGGTCGCGAGGGTCGAGGGGTTCCCCACGTCGAAGAGCCAGGAGGGATCGCCGTTGTCGAAGGAGGCCCGGAGGAGCAGGACCTTCCCGGTCCCCGAATCGAGGCGGAGGTCCGCGTGGGCGAGCTCCGGGTGGGGGAGCGGGCCGAGCTGGGAGGCGTAGTTCCAGGGGCCCTCCCACTGGCCGACCTCGGCGGGGCACTGGGCGGACGCGGATCCGACGGCCGCGAGGACGGGAACCCCGAGCAGGAGCAATCGATGCCGCATGGCTTCCTCCGATCCGGCGCGAACGCCTCACAGAACGCCCCGGCGCGAAGGTCGGCGACCTCGGCAGAGCGGAGAGGCGTGGCCCCCGTGCCGGTCTCTCGCACGCCGTTCGTCCCGGCGCGCGGACCGCCCGGATTCTACGCTGCGCCGGCAGGCCTCAAGACCCCTCCCTCCCACCCCCGGCGCCTGGCGAGGGGCTCCGCTACTTCCGCTCGAGCCTCCGCCACTCCAGCTCGACCCACCGGCCTGGATCCAGGCCGGTCACCCGGAACACGGACCAGAGGTCCGAGTTCGAGTCGAGGGTGTGCACGGCGTAGGTCCCCCCCACGCGCAGCCGGCACCGATCCTCGTAGCCGTCGGTCGGGAGGGCCGACACGACCGCGCCCTCGAGGTCGTCGAGGTGGACCTCGCGGATTTCGGACCTGTCGTCGAGGTTCATGTTCACGGAGGCCGTCCCGTCGGGCCACATCTCGAACTGCAGGTCCCAGTCGTCCCGGACGACGCCGGCGTGGTCCCGGGTGGCGAACTCGAAGCTGAAGGTGGCCTTCACGTAGTCGTCGGCGGGCCCGCGCGACCAGAGGAGCGCCCGGCCGCCGAGGCGTCCGCGGGACCGCGCCGCCCAGTCCGCGGCCTCGACCCCCCGCCGCTCCTCCACCTCGCGGCCGCCGTAGGAGAGGATTTCCTCCCACGCGATCTCCACCCGGTCTTCCTCCAGCCGTTCGACCGTGACGAGTTCGACGAGGTCGAGGGCCTCCGACTCGGAGCGGAGGAGGTAGGCGTGGCCTGGCTGCGGCCGGATCCAGTAGACCCGCCGCATCGGAGCGGGATCGAGGTGGCGGGCGAACAGCTCGTAGGTCCGCACGGCCCGCCCTTCCGCGAGCCACCTCCCGTCCTGGAGCCCGACGGCGGCCGGATCGACCGCGCCGAGGTCGAGGATGTGCCCGAAGTCAGAGCCTGCGAAGCCGACCGAAAGCTCGCCGTCCGCGAACCGGATGTGCTTCTCGCCCCCCTCCGACCGAGCGGCGAAGTCGTAGGACTCGCCGTCCTCGAGCGCGACCTTTCCCATCCGCGACCGGATCTCCTCGGCGAGCGAGCGGGCGCGCGCGGCCGCGTTCGAACCCGCCTGGCCGGCGAACGCCTCGAGCGCCTCGACGGCCCGTCCGCCGAATCGGCGGATCTCCTGCGCGGCTCGTTCCGCTTCGACGCCCGACGCAGAGGCGAGCGTGGATACGAGGAACCGGAGCCTCGCCTCCGACCCTGCCTCCGACGTTCCGAGCGCGAGGCGGTCCCGCTCCTCCCGCCGGAGCTTCTCCGTGACGTCGAGGAACTCGACGTCTTCGACAGCGTCCCCTGCCACCTCGCTCCTCCCCCAGGCTCCCTCGATCACGTAGGTTCCGGGGGGGAGGTAGTCGACGAGGAACCCGCGCGCCTTCCCACCCCCGGCCAGATGGAGGACGACCTCCCGGAACGCTTTCGGGGCGACGGGGCGGGCAGGCAACTCCTCTGATCCGACCGCCAGCCTCTTTGGCGCGACGGGACCCTCGGGAACCGCAGGGGCCGAACCCATCGGGGCCGCGAGCGCGAGACCTTCCTTCCCTCCGATCGCTGCCTCCCGCACCGGTCCGCGCGGCGCGTCGAGCATCGCGACGAGTGCCACGGCGCCCGCGACGAGGATGGGTCCTCCAACCTGCGCGGCGGTCCTCCCAGGAAGCCTGCGAGGCGCCTCCCCCACCTCCTCCGCGGGCGAAGACCCGAGGCTGCCTCTCCCCCGCCATCGACCGAGAGGGGCGAGGGCAACGATCCAGGACCGCCGGTCCCCGTACTCGCGGTCGAGGCGCTCGCGCAGCCGCTCGAGCGCGCGCCCGATGCGGGTGCGCACGGTCGCGACCGGCACTCCCATGCGCCGGGCGATCTCGCGCGGCGGGAGCCCTTCGAAGTACCGGAGCAGGACGGTCGAGCGGTACGGCTCCTCGAGGGCGAGGACGCGCTCGAGCACCCTCCGGCGCATCTCTTCCCGGGCGACGATCTCGTCCGCGGAGGGAAGGCGCTCGGCCTTCGCGGCGCCCGCCTCTCGGCGCGCCCGGCGGGTTTCTCTTCTTCGGAGCTGGTTCGCGAGGTTCCGGGCGACCCTGGCGAGCCAGGAGCGAGGCGCGTCCGCGGTCCGCGGCGGGTGCTCCACCGCGGCGAGCCAGGTCTCCTGCGCCACGTCTTCCGCGCTCGACGCGTCGAGGACGAGGGCGCGGGCGAGGCCGCGGACGAAGTCCTCGTGGGCGAGGAGGACCTCGAGGCTCGGGGAGGCGACGGGCTCGGGCATCATCGTCCGAGAACAGAATGCCACGGTGTGCGGAATCGTCTCACGGTGAGACTGACTTTCTCGCTCTCCCCGTGCTCCCGGCTCTGGATCAAGTCCGGGTCCTCCGCCTGCTCCCGTCGGGCTAGGTGCTCAAGTGGCGGAGCTGGAACCGAACCGGTACGGAACCGGAAGGGGCCCCTCTTCAATGGGACGCAGAGGTCCCTTTTTTCCTCGAGCGGATCCTGACGGTCGCCGCGACGCTGCGGCAGAAACGCTGCAGCCCCGTCGAATTCGTCACCCCGGCCTGCGAGGTGCAGCTCCATGGTCAACCAGCACCTTCGCTCCTACGCGCCAGACGGATCGCCCCCCCCCTCCCCTCCCCCCCCGTCCTCGGAATCCCTCGATCCCCGTGAACGGTTACGACCAATCCTGCCAAGGCCCACGACCTCAAATCACACACTCAGCGGATTTCTACTCTCGACTTCGCAACAGCGTTGCTCGACCACTCAAGGAACCGGCGCGCGACGTAGTCCTCCCTCACATGGTCGCGCTGGTTCGGTTGCGTGAGGTCGACTGGCCTTCCCCCCGCGTGGCGCGCGATCACGCGTCCCAGGTAGTAACCGAGCGGTCCGCGTATCGGCCCCACGACCTCCCCGACCGGCGCGTCGTAGAACAGCAGATCTCCGATCGAGTAGCCACGCACAAGCTCATCAAACTCGCTCTCCCCGAGAAGCTGCTTCAGCCGGCTCTTCGACTGGGGCCCGAACCTGCCGCGGTTCGGTCGCGGCCCCCCCGCGGTCTGCTGCCTGGAAGGAAAGACGGGTGCATCAAAAAACTCCGAAAACCGGTCGATCAATTCTTCAAACGGCGCGCCCTCCTTGAGCTTAGCGGCGACTTCCTCGCTCCGGATCCGGGCCCGGTCAAAGGCGTCGGCTCCCCTCCAGGAGAAATCCGTGTAGTCCACGGCTGTGCACAGGATGACTTCCGCATCGACCTTCCCGTCCCCAAGGAACTCCTGGATCCGATTGCTGTGCCCCACCAACGCCTCGTCCGTCACCTCCTTCTCGATCATCCGCTCGAAGGACTTCCGCAGCCGATAGTACTCCAGATAAAGATCGTAGCAAGGGAACCCCTTCAACCCCCTTGCGACGATCTCCATAGTCAAGACCCCGTCGGGAGATTGGCCCTCGTCGGTGCGGAACTCCTTCGCCATGGCTTCGTGGGAGATTAAGGTGCCCGCTCTTGTAAGAGCCTGGCGTGTCGCCGTCACCAAGACGATCCAACGCAGCACTCTCTCCCGATCGATAGGCGAGACCATACGCGCAACATCTGCATAACTCTCAGCCGTAAGTAGCTTCCGATCATCCACACTGAGGATAACCTCTGGTGGGAGCCCATCACTCGCCATCAGGATCTTAGAGGCCTTCTTCAATCCAAGAAAGACGAGCCTGCGCAAACTCGACTTGTATAGTCGACGAATTCGCTCCGTGGGCTTCTTCTCGCGAGATTCCTTCAAACCCCTCTCTACTCGGTCAACAAGACTGGATCCACCCTGGCAAAAAAGTGCCTGGCGGGTCGAGGGCGGCCACTTCGTGGGATCCTCCGGGAAGAAGACCTTGTCGAAACGTAGCTCGGAAACCTTCTCCTCAACGAGGGAATCCTGATCGAGGCCTTGAACACGCAGGACCGCATCTATTGTAGTTTCGCCCTGGACCTGCTGCCGCATCTGATTCTTCGTGGATTCGACTTCCCTCAATACCTCTGCACTGCTGACTTGGATGTCCTCAGCATATCTGTCAGTCTCGGCTCTGCCTGCAATCTCCTTGGCTATCAGTAAGTCGCGGATTTTTCTCTCGATATATGCACTACCGAAGAAGTAAACGACTGTGCGTTCGAACAGGGCCTCTGAGACCTCTTCGCCGTTCACGACGAAGCGTACGGAGTGATCCGCGAGGCGGATCCGTTGGAGGACGTCCCACGGTCCATCGGCCGCCCGTTGAAGCCCCTCACCATTCGTGCTCCGCTCCACGTGAAAAGCTGCCGGCCGGCTGGACACCGGCGCCTGCGGCGCAATCGATGGAGCCACGATTGCAGGTGGGGTGAGGAGCAGGAGCGCGCACCCTGATCCAAGTATGCGATTCTTAAGCATGACAATCACCGAATGCAGCCGTACGGGCCTTTATCGTGGATCTCGGCTTCGGGCCGAGGCAGAAGACCGATTGGCTGGGGATCCCATTCAGGCTGCTCGAGGGTGTCACCTTCAACGGAACCCCCTAGAGTCCCATGGAATCCCGGCGAAGGATCTCACGAGACCTGTCCAGGTAGACCTTCCCATCCCTCATGGGAGGGGAGAGCGAGTGTGAACCACCCTCGCGGAGGCCGTGGTCGCTCTCGTGGCGGGCGCGAGGGTTCTGTGCCGTGTCCTCGTTCACAAGTATCTGGGAACAATGTCGACCGCCTTCTGCTTCCACGTCACCTCCCGGCCATGAGCACTCAATTCTCTAGCCCTCGCGGCCAATTCAATCCCAACCTGACTACCAGCCGAGGATGCTCCTTGTCTACCGGAAGGAGCCCGGGGAGAAGAACCGACCCGTGGCGCCGAATCGAGGGCGACCCCACTGCCTGGACCTTCGTGCGACCGTCCACCTCGTCCGCAGCTTCCCCGAGGCTCTTCCTCCCCCCACCGAGCGGCGCCTCCGTCATGATGAGGTCCCCGCAAAGGGAGTCGGGTTTCTCATCTCTCAAGAGCCGGATCGCGGCCCCTATCTCCTGCTGCGGCGAGTACCGATGCCCGGCGACGCGCTCGCCGGCGGTGCCTTCGCGCTTGATCGTGGCTGACGTCGGGCTCCCGGCGGCTCGGGAGTCTCCTTCGGTCTCGCTCGGAGTCATGTCGGTCTCCTTGTTCAGGCATTCTGCCCAAGAGGGTCGTCCAAGGGAACCATAAACCACTGGGTTCTCTCGGGTCTTGCGTGGGTAGCCCGAGGAAGTTCTCGGCCTTCCGCCGAGGGCTCCAGTCTGTGAGGTGCTCAGCTTCAGGGCGAAGAATGTCGCTAATGGAGAGAGCCGGAGGCTCGAGCGGTCGGTCGCCGGGAGGGACGGGGGCAGGAAGAATACCGTCTCCCCCTCCCCCTCATGCACGACATCGACTTCTACTGCCATCTCGTCGGACTCGGGCAGACCTGAACCGTTACGTACGGTGGCCCTAGACGTTAGAGAACAGGGTAGAGGATGAGTTGGCGAACGCGAAGTGTTAAGGGCCTCCGCAACCGCCCGGGCGGGGGCAGGCGCGGATCTGCGGGGGTGCGAAGGACGCCCTCCCGAGGATCGCCGGGATGTCCTGTCGCCTGAGCAAGAAGGAGACCATCACGACGATCGGAGCTCTGGAGAAGCACGGAGTGCCGAAGTCGCAGGTCGCCCGAGATCGGGGCGTGGTCGAGGGGGCGGTGCGCGACCACTTGAAGCGAATGGCCTCGGGGGCCAAGGACGGGCGACGCGATAAGCCCTCCTAGGCCGCCTCGCAGGCTGAGGCGATCGAGGGGTGTTTCGAAGAGCGCAAGGGAGAGGAACGCGCTCTCAACGTGCGCGAACCTCTGCACCACGGTTTCAATGGACAGCCCTCCGGGGCAGGATGCCCCGATCAATGAGACCGATGTGCATCCGAGGACGAAGGAGTCACCGCAGCCGCCGGGCGCCCGAGGCGAGCCCCAGGAGCGAGCGGAGGCCACCTCCGGCGAACGCGTCGACCGCGTGAGGTTTCCCTCCGAGCGCAAGATGGAGGCCGTCATCCGGCTCTTGAGGGCTGAGGACATCGACGCCCCCGCCCCGGAGGCGGCGTCACGGCTGCCACGCTCGGGGAGTAGAGCGAGAAATTCGTGGCCGCAGGCCAGTCCGGACTGAAGTCCCGGCCCGAGGACGAGCGCGACGACGAGATCCACCGGCCGGAGGACAAGGGCCTGCGCGAGAACGGGGACAGCACGCTCACCGGAACCAAGCACCTGTGGCGCTACGGGGGCGAGACCCTCCCCCCGCAACCAGCAGAGGGTCGAGCGGTTACGTCGTGCGGACCTGCGCACCGCCCGCTCGTGGGCCACCAAGAAGAACCTGCGGCGGCTTTGCGACTCAATGCACCCCAGCTCGGGATGCCGGCACTGGAGGGAGTGGTTTACCTGGGCCACCAGCTCGACACTCGCCCCCCCATCCCGCACGTTACGCGGATGACCCGAGGCTCCCTTTTGGGGGTGATCACGATCTACGACCACCCCGTCACGAGCGCCGCGGGCGGCCGCCTGAACTCCAAGCTCCAGAACGTCACACCAGTGGCGTGCGGGTCCCGCAACTTCGATCACCTCTGCACCGCCATCTACTTCCCCTGCCGCGGCCTACACCACCACCCGGTCACACACGGAATCTCCGGCTGACCCCGATTACGGGAGCGGAATCATCACTTGCAAGGATCGCAGTACGGCACATTCATAACCCCACCCGCATGCAGGGGGCCATGATCATCGATCTCTTGGTTTGAGTATGCCGTACACATCGTATCAACATACTCCGGCTCCATTTCCTCAACGCATTGCGATACACATGCCCCAAATCGATCGACGTGGGCAGTTTCATGGTCATACACGTAGTCTATTGTCATCCCCGCAGCTCCACCCCGAGCCGGCCCACCCCGTGGAGGAAACGGAGGGATAACGGTCACACACACCACTCGCGCATACGCACCAATGAACGGCACCGAAGTGACGTACTCCACATGACAGATCGTCGCCGCGAAATCGTGTCCCGGAACAATGGGTGGCATTCCGTAGGGCCAGCCGCCCGGCAAGGGAGGTGGGGGACCTATTGTATTACTATCGATGACGACTCGCTCCACAAACACAGCGACGTCAAGTCCCATCGGATCCTGGTAAGACAATGGAGCGTTCAATCCGTAACTGTACCGGTTGTATCGTGGTTCGCCCCCCGGGGAGTTGTCTCGTTGCAGGAATCTGCCAAGGCTGGTATCATAATGCCTAGCCCGGTAGAAGTACGCGCCTTCTGCAACGTCTTCCTCGAGCTGCCGTCCAGTAAAGGCCCAGCGATTCCCGATCGCGGACACCTCCGGATCCGAGATTGCCGCAAAGTTTGCATCATAGGTCGCCGTTTCCCCCCACTCCGAGTACCTGTAGGACTCCTTGATCACGCCCTGATCGTCCGCGATCACCCGAATCGAGCCGAGGTGATCCTCGTGCAAATAGTAGAATGTGTCCGGGTTCGCCACGATATCCGTGCACTCGAGCGACTCGTCGATCCATGGCCCGTAGACCCACCGGTGCACCATCGTCTCTGTCGAGGACGCCCAGTCCATCTCGTGCAGTGCCTGCCATCCCGCGAAGTAGTACCGCCGCACGAAATCCGCATCGCTCCCGGTCTGTTCCTTCTGCACCCGCCTCCCGAGCGCGTCGTACCAGGACTTCGTCTCCGGATCGCTCCCGTCATTGTTGATCCGGACTCTACGGTTCTTGTAGTTGTGGTGTTCACGAAACGCTTTCCGGTTTCGGTGCCGGGATCGGCACACCGCCTCGGGTCCTCGTGATCAATCGAAAGCGTTGCATCGTGTTCAGGATCGCCTCGCGTTGCGCGCGCCGGCGACCACGGCCTTCCTTGAGGCCCGCCACGGCCCTCGAGCGGGCCATCGCCACTGCCTCGTAGAAGCGCTCACGGTCGACGAGATGGTCCCCCCGGGGGTAGATCGCGTCAAGGGTCTCGGCCGTGCGGTAACCGCGCGTGGCGCGCCGGCGGTACTGCACGATCCGCCGGCGCGCGCGCTCGACTCGAGCCTGCCAGACCTGCAGGAGCTCTTCACGGGAGGCCTTCTCCTCGCTGTTCCCCCAGGGTATTTCGTGCGAAGAGGGCCATCCGAAGGCCTCTCCAGGGCTGACTTCGCCCCCGACGGCGAGGCCGGAGCGAGGAGGGTCCTCGCCGTTGACGGGGTCGTCCTGCGCGGAGACCTCCTTCAGCTCGCCGATCGCCTGCTCGATCCAGCCGTTGTGCTGGGGCGTATGCGGGAGGCTGCGCAGATGGACGACCTTGTTGCGCTCCAGGACCTGGGCCATCTCCCGGGAGGCGTACGGAGGGCCGTTGTCCGTCGCGAGCACCAGCGGCCAGCCGCCGCGCTCCTGCGCCGTGGTCTCGAGCAGCGCCGCCACCTCGCCCGCGCACGCCGGCGCGCCGACCGCCGCGCCCGCCATCGTCGTGGTCCCGACGTCCTTGACGAGCTCGGCCTGCACGGCCTCTCCGTCTCCATCGCGGTCCAGGTGCGTCGCGTCCATCGACCAGAGCACCTCGCGGCCGTGCACGTCCACGTGCACGCGCTCTCGCTCCCGTCGCTCGCGCTCGCGCAGGCGGGACGCCGCCTTGATCGCGCAGAGCGAGCCCTGCACCAGTCTCACGGGGACTTCCTCTCCCAGCGCCGCCGCGATCGGCCTCCAGCCCACGCGCCCGCGCCCCTGGCGGCGGTATTCGCGCGCCACAGCCCACAGCGCGCGCCGCCGCGCTGCCGCCTCGTGGCCCGGGCGCCCGGGGGGGCGCTCGCCCCCCTCCGGGCGCCTCTCCCAGTTCCAAAGCGTCCTCCTCGTCACGCCGAGTTCCTCGGCGAGTCGCCGCCGCTCACCTCTCCCCAGTCGTCCCCGGCGCTCTTGCAGCCACCGTCCCGTCCGCTCCCGCAGCGACCCGCCGTGTTGCTCGACTTTTTTTCCCCGGCGCCCGCTGCGGGGGGCTCGGCTTCTTTCCCTCCTCGAGCCTCCCTCGGTTCCCCGGCAGCCCCCGAAGCAGATCCACCAGGCTCTGGCTCACTTCGAGATCCCTCTGCACCTGGGCGAGGCGCTTGCGAAGCGCCTTGGGGTCCTGCTCCGGAGGCAGCTCCACGATCGACTTCCTCGCCCGGGGCTGTCGCAGCAGTCCGGCCGCCATCCCCGCCAGCGCCTGCTGCGAGAGCTGCCAGGCCCGGATCGGCCCCACCTCGAGCCTCGAGGCCACTTCCTCCCGGCTGCTGCGGCCCAGCCACCACGCCAGAATCGCCGCGCACGCCTCGTGCGCCTTCGTCCTCTCCTCCTCGCTCGCCGACTCCCACAGCGCCCTCACTGGCGCCGGCGCCGTGGGCCAGCGACGGAAGTGAAGCCTCTTGCCCCCGCGGCGGCGAGGCTTCCCGCTCCCCGATGCCGCCCCCGTCGGACTCGCCAGATCCTTGCTCGTCGTCATTGTCTCGTTCATCCGCAGTTTCCTGCTCCTTCGCGCTCGCGGGCAGCGCGCCCATCTCCCCGTAGCGCAGATCCTCTCGATGACCGTCGGACGTCTGGACCACCAGACGGCCCTGCTCGCCGTGGAGCGACACCTGCCGCTCCCCGATCTGTCCGACCAGGAAGACGGGCTTGCGCGGCTTCTCGCCAAGGGCCAGCGCGAGCTCGTTTCGCCTCATCGCTTTCTCGAGCGCCCGGCGCACCTCCGCCTCGGCTCCGAAGAAGCGATCGGCCGGCACGAGGCCTCCCAGCCCCTGGTGGGGGCGGAAGTGGTTGTAGTGAGCGAAGAAGTGCGCCAGGCGCTCGCGCGCCTCCGAGAGCTCCTGCGGCCGCGCCCTCTCCCAAAACTCCCGGGAGACCGTCTCCCACAGCCTCTCGCACTTGCCCACCGTCTGGGGGTGGTGCGCCCGCGCCACGACGTGGCGGATCCCCTCGCGCTCGAGGACCTTCTCAAACTCGCTCTTCCCGCGCCAGGCGAAGTACTGCCGTCCCTGGTCGGTGAGCACCTCGAGGGGCTTGCCGAAGCGCGAGCAGCCCTCGAGCAGCGCCTCGATCACGAGCTCGCCCCGCTGCTGCAGCGCCAGCGCCCAGCTCACCACGTAGCGGCTGTGGTCGTCGAGGAACACCGTCAGGTAGACGCGCTGGCGCTGGCGCGAGAGGACGTAGCTCGTGATGTCGCTCTGCCAGAGCTCTCCCGGGCGCGCGCGCTCGAAGCGGCGGGGAACCGAGCGGCGCGCCCGGCGCCGCGCCGGCGGCGGGGGCGTGATCCCCTCCTGCGCGCGCACCTTGCGGATCGAGCCCGAGCTCACCCACAGGCCCGAGAACCGC
>DASRRH010000034.1:0-270348 GCA_035695825.1 Planctomycetota bacterium
GACGGGCCTCGAGGGGGCCGTCGCGACGAACTCGGGGATGATCCTGCGCTCGCCCCGGGACGGGGTCGTCAAGTACGTCGACGCGGAGCGGATCGTCGTCGGGGAGGACGAACTCCGCCTGCGCAAGTTCCAGGGGCTGAACGAAAAGACCTGCCTGAACCAGCGCCCGTGCGTCGAGGTCGGCCAGCGCTTGAAGCGCGGCCAGATCGCGGCGGACGGCCCCTCGACGCTGCTCGGGGAGCTCGCCCTCGGCAAGAACATCCTCGTCGCCTTCATGCCGTGGGACGGCTACAACTTCGAGGACGCGATCCTCGTCTCCGAGCGGCTCGTCCGGGACGACGTCTTCACGTCGATCCACATCACGGAGTACGAGATCGAGATCCGGGAGACGAAGCTCGGGAAGGAGGAGTTCACGCGCGACATCCCCAACGTCGGGGAGAAGGCCCTCCGCAACCTCGACGAGGGGGGGATCGTGCGGATCGGCACCCGCGTGCGCCCGGGCTCGATCCTCGTCGGGAAGGTCGCCCCGAAGAGCAAGACGGAGCTGACGCCGGAGGAGAAGCTCCTCCACGCGATCTTCGGGCGGGCGGGGGAGGACGTGAAGAACGCCTCGCTCGAGGTGCCCCCCGGGGTCGAGGGGATCGTCATCGAGGCGGAGAAGTTCTCGCGGCGCGTCAACCTGACGGACGCGGAGCGGGCGAAGACGATGGCCGGGATCAAGAAGGCGGAGAAGGAGTTCCTCACGGCCTTCCGCGACCTCATGCGGGCCCTCGTCCGCGACCTCGAGGAGGCGACCGGGGAGAAGGTCGTCGACGAGTCGACCCGCCGGCGCGTGCGGGTCGAGGAGATGGAGGCCTACGAGGAGCTGCGCCACGTCCGGGAGGTCGTCCGCCACTTCTCGGAGAACCTCCCCAAGGTCGCCGAACGCAACCGCGCCCTCGGCATCCTCGCGGAGTACGCCGACCGCATCGACGGGCGGGAGGCGGAGAAGAACAAGCTCGTCAACCGCCTCTCGCGCGGGGACGAGCTCCCGACGGGGGTCCTCGAGATGGTGAAGGTCACCATCGCGACGAAGCGCAACCTCTCCGTCGGGGACAAGATGGCGGGGCGCCACGGGAACAAGGGGGTCATCGCCAAGATCCTCCCGACCGAGGACATGCCCTTCCTCGCCGACGGGACCACGGTCGACATCGTGCTGAACCCCCTCGGCGTCCCCTCGCGGATGAACGTCGGACAGATCCTCGAGACCCACCTCGGCTGGGCGGCGCGCAAGCTCGCCTTCCGGGCGATCTCCCCCCCCTTCGACGGGGCGAAGGAGGAGGAGATCGAGAAGGCCCTGGCGGAGGCGGGCCTTCCCTCGCACGGCAAGACCCTCCTCCTCGACGGTCGGACCGGCGTCCCCTTCGAGCAGGAGGTGACGGTCGGCTTCATCTACATGATGAAGCTCCACCACCTGGTCGACGACAAGGTCCACGCCCGGGCGACGGGGCCCTACTCCCTGATCACCCAGCAGCCCCTCGGCGGGAAGGCCCGCTTCGGGGGCCAGCGCTTCGGCGAGATGGAGGTCTGGGCTCTCGAGGCCTACGGGGCCGCCTCCATCCTCCAGGAGCTCCTCACGGTCAAGTCCGACGACGTCGACGGGCGCACGAAGATCTACGAGGCGATGGTGAAGGGGACGAACATCCTCGAGCCCGGAACCCCCGTCTCCTTCGAGGTCCTGACGAACGAGATCCGGGGCCTCGCCCTGAACATGGAACTCGTGAAGAAGCAAACCCTCTAGAGGGAGCGGAGACGATGGTCGAGGCGACCTACGAGAAGATCAACGAGTACACGGCCGTCACGATCCGGCTCGCGTCCCCGGAGGACATCCGCTCCTGGTCCTTCGGCGAGGTGAAGAAGCCGGAGACGATCAACTACCGGACCTACCGTCCGGAGAAGGACGGCCTCTTCTGCGAGCGGATCTTCGGCCCCGAGAAGGACTGGGAGTGCTTCTGCGGGAAGTACAAGGGCATCAAGCACAAGGGGATCGTCTGCGACAAGTGCGGGGTGATGATCACCCACTCCCGCGTCCGCCGCAAAAGGATGGGGCACATCAACCTCGCCGCGCCCGTCGCCCACATCTGGTTCTTCAAGGCGATGCCCTCCCGCCTCGGCAGCCTCCTCGCGATGAAGGCCTCCGCGCTCGAGCGGGTGATCTACTTCCAGGACTACGTCGTCATCGAGCCCAAGGACACCCCGCTCAAGGAGCGCCAGCTCCTGACGGAGGAGGAGTTCCGCCAGGCGCGGGCGAAGTACGGCACGGGGTTCGAGGCGGACATGGGGGCGCAGGCGGTGAAGAAGCTCCTGAAGCGCCTGAACCTCGAAAAGCTCTCCGGGTCGCTGCGGGAGGAGCTGAAGACGACGAAGAGCAAGCAGCGCCAGAAGGAGGTCATCAAGAGGCTCCGCACGGTCGAGATGCTGCGCGACTCGAACAACCGGCCGGAGTGGATGGTCCTCGACGTGATCCCGGTCATCCCCCCCGACCTGCGGCCCCTCGTGCTCCTCGATTCGGGGAACTTCGCGACCTCCGACCTGAACGACCTCTACCGCCGGCTCATCAACCGGAACAACCGGCTGAAGAAGCTCCTCGACCTGAACGCCCCCGAGGTGATCATCCGCAACGAGAAGCGGATGCTCCAGCAGTCCGTCGACGCGCTTTTCGACAACGGCCGCTGCCGCCGCCCCGTCCTCGGCTCGAGCAACCGGCCGCTCAAGAGCCTCACGGACATGATCAAGGGAAAGCAGGGACGCTTCCGGGAGAACCTGCTCGGCAAGCGCGTCGACTACTCCGCGCGCTCCGTCATCGTCGTCGGGCCGGAGTTGAAGCTCCACCAGTGCGGGCTCCCGAAGACGATCGCCCTCGAGCTCTTCCAGCCCTTCATCATCCGGAGCCTGAAGGAGTTGAACCTCGCCGACACGATCAAGTCGGCGAAGAAGATGATCGAGCGCCGCGAGGCCGAGGTCTTCGACATCCTCGAGGAGGTGATCAAGGACCACCCGGTGCTCCTGAACCGCGCCCCGACCCTTCACCGGATGGGGATCCAGGCCTTCGAGCCGGTCCTGATCGAGGGGAACGCGATCAAGATCCACCCGCTCGTCTGCACCCCCTACAACGCCGACTTCGATGGGGACCAGATGGCGGTCCACCTCCCCCTCTCCTACGAGGCGCAGGTCGAGGCCTCGACCCTGATGCTCTCGACGAACAACATCTTCTCCCCGGCGCACGGGGGTCCCATCATCGCCCCCTCGCAGGACATCGTCCTCGGCTGTCACTACCTGACGACCGAGCGCGCGCAGTCGAGGGGGGAGGGGCGGGTCTTCTCGAGCGGGAACGAGCTCTTCCTCGCCTACGCGCACGGCCAGGTCGAGACCCACGCGCGCGTGCGGGTGCGGTTCGAGCCGGGGACCTGCGTGCGCCTCGACCCCTCCGGCCGCGAGGCGCTCGTCGGCCCCGACGGCCGCGTCGCCGGCCCCGAGGGGAAGCGCGTCCTCGTCGAGACGACGGCCGGGAGGGCGATCTTCAACGACTCCCTCCCCATGGGGATGCCCTACTACAACTACGAGCTCGACAAGAAGACCGTCTCCGCGGTGATCTACGACTGCCACCGCCTCCTCGGCCGCGACGCGACGCTGCAGCTCCTCGACGACGTCAAGGACCTCGGCTTCAAGGCGGCGACCCGGGCGGGCCTGTCGATCTCGAAGAACGACATGAAGGTCCCCGAGTCCAAGGCGGAGATCATCTCGAAGACCGAGCGGGAGGTCGAGCGGATCGAGAGCTTCTACCGCAACGGTATCATCACGGAGGGGGAGCGCTACAACAAGATCATCGACCAGTGGACGGCCGCCCGGGAGCGGGTCGGCGAGGACATGATGCGCGCGATGCGGGAGGACACGCGCGGCGGGAAGCCCTACCTCAACCCGATCTACGCGATGGTCCGCTCGGCCGCGCGGGGCTCGATCGAGCAGATCCGGCAGATCGCCGGGATGCGCGGCCTCATGGCGAAGCCCTCGGGGAAGATCATCGAGACCCCGATCCGGGCGAACTTCCGGGAAGGGCTGAGGGTCCTCGAGTACTTCTCCTCGACCCACGGGGCGAGGAAGGGGCTCGCGGACACGGCGCTCAAGACCGCCGATTCGGGCTACCTCACGCGCAAGCTCGCCGACGTCGCCCAGAACGTGGTCGCCACGACGCACGACTGCGGGACCCCGAACGGGATCCCGAAGGAGGCCGTCCACAAGGGGGAGAAGGTCGCCCTCTCGCTCGCCCAGGCGATCCGCGGGCGGGTCGCCCGCCAGGCGATCGTCGACGTCGTCACGGACGAGGTCATCGTCCACGAGAACGAGCTCCTCTCGGAGGAGACCGCCCGGCGGATCGAGGAGATGAAGTTCCCGAAGATCTTCGTCCGCTCGCCCCTCACCTGCGAGGCCTCCCTCGGAGTCTGCGCGCTCTGCTACGGGATGGACCTCTCGCGCGGCGAGCTCGCCGAGGAAGGGCTCGCGGTCGGAATCATCGCCGCCCAGTCGATCGGGGAGCCCGGCACCCAGCTCACGATGCGGACCTTCCACGTCGGGGGAACGGCGTCCCGCACGGTCGAGGAGTCGGAGATCCGCTCCCGGCGCGCGGGGACCGTCCGGATCACGGACCCGGCCTCGATCGTCGAGGGGTCGAAGGGGAGGTCCCCGGTCGTCCTCAAGCGCAACGTCGAGTTCGTCATCTTCGACAAGAAGGAGCGCGAGCTCGACCGCTACACGATCCCGTACGGGGCCGAGCTCCTCGTCCCCGAGGGGAAGGAGGTCCGGGAGCGCGAGCCCCTCGCGCGCTGGGACCCCCACCACGTCCCGATCCTCGCGGACAAGGAGGGGAAGGTCCGGTTCGAGGAGGTCGTCGAGGGGCGGACGATGAAGGTCGAGCGGGAGGCGGGGGGGATGCCCCGCAAGGTCATCATCGAGCACAAGGGGGACCTCCACCCCCAGATCGTCCTCGTGGACGAGAAGGAGACCCCCGTCGCCGTCTACCCGCTTCCCGAGCGCGCCTACATCGAGGTCGAGGACGGGGACGGGATCGAGGCGGGCCAGCTCCTCGCGAAGACCCCGCGGGAGATCTCGGGGACGCAGGACATCACGGGAGGACTGCCCCGGGTGACGGAGCTCTTCGAGGCGAGGAAGCCGAAGGAGCCGGCGGTGATCTCCGAGATCGACGGGCTCGTCGAGCTCGGGGAGAAGCGGCGCGGGAAGCGCACGATCCTCGTCACGGACCCCGAGTCGGGGATCACCCGCGAGCACCTCGTTCCCCAGGGGAAGCACCTGCGCGTCCACAAGGGGGACCGGGTCCGCGCCGGCGAGCCCCTCGTCGAGGGCCCCCTCGTCCCCCACGACATCCTGCGGATCTCGGGGGAGGAGTCCGTCCAGCAGTACCTGCTGCGCGAGGTGCAGGCCGTCTACCGCTCCCAGGGGGTCACGATCGACGACAAGCACATCGAGATCATCCTCGCGCAGATGATGCGGAAGGTGCAGGTCGACGATCCCGGGGAGTCGACCTTCCTGCCGGGGGCGGTCGTCGACCGGTTCGCCTTCCGGGGGGAGAACGACCGCCTGAAGAAGGAGAAGAGCAAGCCCGCCCTCGGGAAGACCCTCCTCCTCGGAATCACGAAGGCGGCCCTGCAGAGCGAATCGTTCATCTCGGCGGCCTCCTTCCAGGAGACGACGAAGGTCCTGACCGAGGCGGCGCTCGGGGCGCGGCGCGACGACCTGATCGGCCTCAAGGAGAACGTGATCCTCGGCCACCTCGTCCCGACCGGCACCGGCTTCCGCTCCCACTACCGGACCCGGGTGCGCAAGAAGATCGAGTTCGGGCCGCTCGGGGCTCCGGCGGAGGCGGCCGGGGCTTCCGAGGCGATGCCCGCGGCGGCGAGCGCGTGAGAGGCGTCGACGCCCCGGCCCCTCCCGCCTAGAATCCCCCCCCTCCCATGCCGACGATCAACCAGCTCATCCGCCGCGGGCGCCGGCCTCCCCGGCGCAAGTCGAAGTCGCCGGTCCTCGAAGCCTGTCCGCAGCGGCGCGGGGTCTGTCTTCAGGTGAAGACGATGACCCCGAAGAAGCCCAACTCCGCGCTCCGCAAGATCGCGCGCGTGCGCCTGACGAACAACAAGGAGATCACGGCCTACATCCCCGGAGAAGGGCACAACCTCCAGGAGCACTCGATCGTGCTCGTCCGGGGGGGGCGCGTGCGCGACCTCCCGGGCGTGCGCTACCACATCATCCGCGGCACGCTCGACTCCTCGGGGGTGGAGGACCGCCGCCGGGGTCGCTCGAAGTACGGCGCGAAGCGGCCGAAGTAGCGAAGGGAGAGCCCCCGATGCCCCGCCACTACAAGTCGATCGACCACCTGCGCCGCCCCGACCCGCGCTTCGGGAGCCGTCTCGCCTCGAAGATCATCAGCAAGGTCATGTGGGACGGGAAGAAGAGCATCGCGCAGGGGATCTTCTACCGGGCCCTCGACGCGGCGGCGAAGAAGCTCGCGGGGACCGACCCGGTCGAGATCTTCACGCGGGCCGTCGAGAACGTGAAGCCGCAGCTCGAGGTCCGCTCGCGACGGGTCGGCGGGGCGACCTACCAGGTTCCGCGGGAGGTCAAGCGCGAGCGCCAGCAGTCGCTCGCCGTCCGCTGGATCGTCGAGAACGCGCGGAAGAAGACCGGCAAGCCGATGCACGTCCGGCTCTCGGACGAGCTGGTCGACGCCTTCAACAACACGGGCTCCTCGGTCCTCCAGAAGGAGAACATCCACAAGATGGCCGAGGCGAACAAGGCCTACTCCCACTTCGCCTGGTAGGAACCTGGCAGGAAGAGGAGCTTTGCTCCTCCCTCCCGGGCCCGTGCCGCGGGCCCGCGTCGTTCCCGGGGAGTCCCCGTGAAGGTCGTCGTTCTCCGCGACCCGAAGGAATCCCTCCGGAAGTGCAGCCTGACGCCGCTCCGGGGCCGCGGCGAGGTCGCCTTCTTCGAGTGGCGCGGGATGACCCTCCTCGACGCCGCGGGGATGACGCTCCTCCAGGTCGGCGCCCCTCCGCTCGCCAGGACGGACGCGGGACGGCCGATCCTCCTCCTCGACTGCTCCTGGAAGAAGGTCGAGCGGATGACGCGGTGCCTGCGCGGGGATCCCACCCCGCGTTCGATCCCGCCCGGGTTCGTCACGGCGTACCCCCGGAAGTCGAAGACCTTCGAAGACCCCTCCGCCGGGCTCGCGAGCGTAGAGGCGCTCTACGTCGCATCGGTCGTTCTCGGGGAGGAGGACCCCTCCCTCCTCGAGGGGTACCGCTTTTCCGCGGATTTCCTCGGGCGGAATCGCGACCTCCTGGCGCTCCACCGCTCCCCCCCCGCCGCCTGAGGAGTCAGCCTCTCCTCCAGCGCAGCCGCAGGACGAGGGGGAGGGCGACCGCCACACCGCCCGCTCCGAGGCCGATCAGCCATCGAGCCGCGGTCGCGCTGTGGTCGAGGTAGACCTCGGGGATCTCCTCGAGCGCGAGGGCGATCTTCTCGTCGGGCCCGCGCCACAAGAAGGTGAGCCTCCCTACGGCACGCTCGAGGAAGCCGAGCTCCCCGACCTGGCGGCGGATGTGACGGATGACCTCGACCTCGGCTCCGAGGAACGCTCCCGTCCCCGCGGTCGCTCCCCCGAGGAAGCAGCAGAGCCAGAGCGCCGCCCTGCGGACCGCCGCCCCTCCCCGGGATCTCATCGGCCTCGGGTCCCCCGGGAGCCGGAGAAGACGCCTCTCGCGCCGTGCCCCGCCAGGGGTCGCGACCTGCCCGCCGAGGCTCGGCCGTCCCGTCGGGGTTCGGGAGGACCGGAGGCTTCAGCGCCGAGGCTCACGCTCGGGGGAACGCGGCTTCGTCCCTGGCCGGAAGGGATGCTCCTTCTGCCAGTCGAGGTAGGCCGCGAGCGGCTCGGCGTGGCCCTTCTTCCACGCCTCCCACTCGCCCGGACTCCCCGCGCGGAGGAGTCGATGCACGTAGGCCTCGAGGTGGCCCTTCCGCTCGATCTCGCGCCAGCGGGCGAAGAGCGGCACGTCCGGGGTTCTCTGGGCCTTCCAGTCCTCGAACCAGGTCTTGAGGAAAGCGCGCCGGGCGGCGACCTCCGAGGCGAGCGAGTACTTGCCGCCCCCCTCCTCGAACCGCTTCGCGAGCTCGAGCCCGTAGGTGAACTCGAAGAGGAGTCCGATCGGGATGCCGCCCATCTCCCCTCTCTCGAGCTTCCGCAGGTCCGCGACGGTGAGCACGACCTCCTTCGTGAATCTCACGTCCACGGAACCCTTCCCCGTCCGGGAGACCGCGTCCCGGAGGGTCTTGAAGAGGAGGGCGCTCATCTCCTCGGCGCGCGGGCCGTCCGGTTCGAGGTTGAGGAACTGCTCGGCGTGGAGGAAGACGGGGAAGCGCTCCTCGGTCTTCGACCAGGCCTTCGCGAGGTGGAGGTGGAAGGGGGCGAAGGCGGGGGCGGATCGGACCCCTCGATCCCACTCCTCGATCGCCTTCTTCGCGTTCCCCTTGTTGGAGAAGGTGATCCCGAGTTGGAGGCGGAGCTCCGCGTCGTCCGGATGCCGCCGGAGCCCCTCCACGTACTCCGCGATCGCCTTGTCGGGGAGCCTCCGGTCGTCGTAGAGGCGGCCGAGGAGGACGTAGAAGCCGACGTAGTCGGGCGCGATCTTCCGGCCCTGCAGCGCCGACTTCTCCGCCGCGTTGGTCCTCTTCGCCCGGTATTGCGCGGAAGCGAGCCCGTGGTACCCGGCGGGATCGGCCGGATCGAGGGCGATGCTCTCCTCGAAGGAGGCGATCCCGCCGAGGAGGTCTCCCCGCTCCACGGCCGCGGCGCCGGCGCGGCGCGCCTCCTCCGCCTTCGCCTTCCGCTCGGGGGAAACTTCGGAGGCGCGGCTCGCCTGCACGGCGCTTCGCGCAGGGGGGAGAAGGGCCGGCGACCCGGCGAGGCTCGTCCCTCCAGCCAGCGCGGCGCGGAGGAGCAGGGGCGGACGCGATTCCCTGGGCCGCTCGCGGGGATCCACGGTCTCGTCCTCCTTCGAGGCGCCGGGCCGTCCCGGCGACGCGCGGCCCATTCTAGGAGCGCGCGCGGGAGCGGGAGCGGGCGGGGGAGGTCCGCGGACGCGGCTCCTCGACCGGCTCGGGCGCGCCCTCGCCCGCTCTCCATCGACGGAACCGCCAGCCCAGTCGCAGGAGGAGGGGGACGGCGAGGGCGATCCCGAGTAGCCCGATCCCGACGAGCCAGCCGGCCGCCCTCGCGCTGTGGCGGAGGTATTCCTCGGGGATCTCGTCGAGGACGAGCGCGATCCGCTCGTCGGGACCGCGCCACGTGAAGGTGAGCTTCCCCACGATGCGCGCGAAGAAGCTCAGCTCGTAGACCTGGTGGCGGACGTGCCGGATCACCTCGATCAGGGCGGCGAGGAAGACGCCCGTGCCGGCGAGGAGGCCCCCGAGGAAGCAGCAGAGCCAGAGCATCGTCCTCCGGAGCCAGGAGAGATTCCGCGTCTTCACGAGGTCGGACCTCGGGCGTGGGCCGAGCCCCCCTCCCGCGTCGGGGGAGCCGGGGCGCGGGAGGGTCGATCGGGACCGCCCGAATGCGGCGTTTCCCCCCCCTTTTCGGAAAATGCCCGGGCCGAACCGGATGCGGAGGGGGCGGCTCGTTTTCCCGCCGCCGGGGGCCGAGTATGGTTCAGCCGCTTCGCTCCTTCCCGTGGCCGTGGACCTCGCCCGCCTTCGCAACTTCGGCATCGTGGCCCACATCGACGCCGGGAAGACCACCGTGTCGGAGCGGATCCTCTTCGATACGGGGAAAGAGCACCGGATGGGGGAAGTCGACGAGGGGACGGCCGCCCTGGACTGGATGCCCGAGGAGCAGGAGCGGGGCATCACGATCACCGCGGCGGCGACGACGATCGCCTGGCGCGGGCACCGCCTGAACCTGATCGACACCCCCGGGCACGTCGACTTCACCGCCGAGGTCGAGCGGAGCCTGCGCGTCCTCGACGGCACGGTCGTCGTCTTCTGCGGCGTCGCCGGCGTCGAGGCGCAGTCCGAGACGGTCTGGCGCCAGGCCGATCGGTACCGGATCCCCCGGGTCGCGTTCGTGAACAAGCTCGATCGGATCGGGGCCGACTTCGAGCGGATCGTCGGGGAGATCCGCCACCGCCTCGGGGCGAACGCCGTCCCGATCCAGATCCCCCTCGTCTCGGCGGGGACGGTCGCGGGGTGCGTCGATCTCGTGTCGATGGACCTCCTCCGCGCGGAATCCGAGGACCCGGAGGCGAAGGAGGTACACGAGCCCCTCCCCGATCCCCTCCGGGCGAGGGCGCTCGACGCCCGCGCGCGGCTGGTCGAGGCGGTCGCCGAGAAGGACGAGGAGGTCCTCGAGAAGTTCGTCGCGGGGGCCGAGGTCGGAGCGGAGCTCCTCCGCGCGGCGATCCGGCGCCAGACGCTCGCGTACGCGATCGTCCCGGTGCTCGGGGGGTCCGCGATCCGGAACCGGGGGGTCCGCGCCCTCCTCGACGCGGTCGTCGACCTCCTCCCCTCCCCCCTCGATCGGGGCGAGATCGAGGGAGAGGAGCCGGGAGGGGGGAAGCGGGTCCGGCGCCGGCCCGACCCGGAAGAACCTCTCTCCGCGCTGGCGTTCAAGGTGTTCTCCGAGCCGCACGGGGAGCTCACCTACGTTCGGATCTACTCCGGACGGCTCCGCGCGGGGGAAGGGTGCGTGAACTCGCGGACGGGGAAGACGGAGCGGGCGGGGCGGATCCTCCGGATGCACGCGAACGACCGGGAACAGGTCGAGGAGGCGCTCGCCGGGGACATCGTCGCGCTCGTCGGACTCCGGCAGACGGCGACGGGGGACACCCTGTTCCACCGGGGACACGCGATCGAGCTCGAGGCGGCGCGATTCCCGGAGCCGGTCCTCACGATGGCGATCGAACCGAAGGCCTCCGCCGACCGCGCCCGACTGATCGAGGCGCTGCGGCGGCTCGAACGCGAGGATCCGACCTTCCGCGTGACGGGGGACGAGGAGACGGGGCAGCTCCAGATCAGCGGGATGGGGGAGCTCCACCTCGAGGTCTTGCGCCACCGCCTTGAGCGGGAGTTCCGCCTCGAGGCGAACGTCGGGAGGACCCGGGTCGCCTACAAGGAGACGCTCGCTCGAGCCTCCGGGGGGGAGGGGAGGTTCGTCCGGAGGGTGGGGGAGAAGGGGGTCTACGGGCACGTGCGCCTCCGCCTCGAGCCCGCCCTCGAGGTCCCCGGCATCGAAGTCCGGATGGAAGCCGCGCTCGCGGACCTCCCCCTCCCCTTCCGGCCGGCGGTCGAGAAGGCGATCCGCGACGCGGGGACCTCGGGGCCGAGGTACGGGTACCCGGTCGTCCAGGTCCGCGCGGTGGTCACGGGGGGATCCCGCCACGAGACCGATTCGGACGAGACGGCGTACGCCGCCGCGGCCGACCTGGCCTTCCGCCAGGCCCTCGAGTCCGGGGGGGAGCTCCTCCTCGAGCCGATCATGCGCTTCGAGATCCAGACGCCGGGGGAGTTCGCCGGGGGGATCCTCGCCGACCTCCAGGCGCGCCGGGGGGAGGTCGACGAGGTGCTTGCGGAGGGTCCGGGGAAGTGGCTCCGGGGCCGGGTCCCCCTGGCGGCGATGTTCGGCTACTCGACGGCACTCCGCTCCCTCTCGCAGGGGAGGGCCTCCTGCACCCTAGAGCCCTTCCGGTATGCGCCCGTCCCGGCGGAGCGCCTGCGGGAGGTCGCCCCCTTCTAGATCGGGTGGGGCCCTTGACGGGGGGTGGCGCACCCCGATAGATTCCCCCCTCTTTGCCCGCTCCGGGGGATCTCCCCGGGGCGCCCCCGCGGATTCGTCTCGGAGAAGTCGTCGTCGGACGGCGAGCCAGGGACTCGGTGTCCGCGGGAGGGGCGGTCGCGATCCTGAGCCGGAATCTCCGCGTCGATGCAGTCCCGAATTCAGATCCGTATGGAGGCCTACGACCACGAGGCTCTCGATACGTCGGCCCAGGACATCATCGAGACCGCCCGGCTGACGGGGGCGGACGTCCGGGGGCCCATCCCGCTCCCGACGCGCATCGAGCGCTACACCGTGCTCCGCTCCCCGCACGTCGACAAGAAGTCGCGGGAGCAGTTCGAGATCCGGACGCACAAGCGCCTCATCTA
Source organism: Planctomycetota bacterium (assembly GCA_035695825.1). GTDB lineage: Bacteria > Planctomycetota > UBA1135 > UBA1135 > JAKEFM01 > JAKEFM01. Next base: position 12,241 of record DASRRH010000034.1, read on the forward strand.
CATCTCCAAGCCGACCGCGAAGACGGTCGAGGCCCTCTCGAAGCTGAACCTGCCGGTCGGCGTCGAGATCCGCATCCGGGCGTAGCGAGCGATGGGTGTGAGGGCGCTCCTCGGCCGCAAGCGCGGAATGAGCCAGCTCTTCTCCGAGAAGGGGGAGTGGGTCCCGGTCACGGTCGTCGAGGCCGGACCCTGTCTCGTCGCGCGGGCGCTGGGGGAGCGGGTCCTCCTCGCCTTCGGCGAGGTTCGGGAGAAGGTCGTGAAGAAGCCCCAGCGAGGGCTCTTCAAGAAGGCGGGGCTGCCGCTGCGCCGCCACCTCCGGGAGGTCTCCGTCGAGGGGGAAGCGCCCGCGATCGGGGCGGAGGTGAGGGCGGAGGACGTTTTCAAGGAGGGGGACCGGGTCGACGTGAGCGGGGTCACGAAGGGGAAGGGCTTCCAGGGGACGGTGCGCCTGCACCACTTCAACCGGGGCCCCGACACGCACGGCTCGATGAACGTGCGCCAGCCCGGGTCGATCGGCTCCTCGACCGACCCGGCCCGCGTCTACAAGGGGAAGCGGATGGCTTCCCACATGGGGTTCGATCGCCACACGGCGAAGAACCTCCGCCTCGTCCGGATCGACCCGGCGAAGCACCTCCTCTACCTGCGTGGCGCCGTCCCCGGCCCCACCCAGGGGCTCGTCCTCGTCCGGGTGGCGCGCCTGCCCGCGCCGCGCCGCTCCCGCTGACCATGGCCTCCTTCGCCGTCCGCCTGTTCGACTGCGCCGCCGGCGAGGCCCGCGAGCGCACGGTTGACGGCGCGCCCTTCGGCGAGCGCTTCCTCTCGAGGACGCTGCGGGACGCCGTCCTCATGTACGAGGCCAACCGCCGGCAGGGGACCGTCAACACGAAGGAGCGCGGCGACGTGGCGGGGACGACGAAGAAGCCCTGGAAGCAGAAGCACACGGGGCGCGCCCGGGCCGGCTCGAAGAAGTCGCCCCTCTGGCGCAAGGGGGGCACGATCTTCGGTCCCCATCCGCGCGACCATTCCTACCGCCTCCCGCGCGTGGAACTCCGCGTCGCCCTGCGCACGGCGCTCCTCGGCAAGCTCCGGGACGGGGAGGTCACCCTGCTTCAGGGCCTCTCCTTCGACGCCCCCTCGGCGAAGAAGGCGCGGGGGCTCCTCGCCTCCCTCGGCGGCGAGGGGCGGAGCCTCCTCGTCCTCCCCGGGAGGGACCGGAACGCCTGGCTCTCCTTCCGGAACTTCCGCGGCGTCGAGGTCCGGACCGCCGACGAAGTGAATGCCTACGACATCTGCGCGGCGCGCAACGTCCTCTGTCTCGTGGGGGCCTGGGAGCGCCTGGAGGCGCGGATCGCGCCCCGCGAGGAGGCCGCGTCGTGAGCGAGGCCCTGCTCGACGCCTACCGGATCCTGCGTCGTCCCCGGTTGACCGAGAAGGGGAACTACGACCTCGAGAAGCGCAACGCCTATGCCTTCGAGGTTCCCCTCGACGCGAACAAGATCGAGGTCCGCAAGGCCGTCGAGACCCTCTACGGCGTCAAGGTCGTTTCCGTCCGCACCATGCGCCGGCGGGGGAAGGTCCGGCGCCGCGGTTTCCACGTCGGCCGGAAGTCCGACTGGAAGAAGGCGATCGTGCGCCTGAAGACCGGCGAGCGGATCGAGGTCTACTAGGAGGAAGGCCTTGGTTCTCCGAACGTATCGCCCCACCTCCGCCGGCCGCCGCAACGCGACGGTCATCGACTTCTCCGACCTGACGGGGAAGCGGCCGGAGAAGTCCCTCTCCCGCGGCAAGCCCCGGACGGGAGGGCGGAACAACCTCGGCCGGATGACCGCGGAGCACCGCGGCGGGGGGGCGAAGCGCCTCTACCGGACGATCGACTTCCGCCGCGAGAAGGACGGCGTCCCGGCCCGCGTCGCCGCGATCGAGTACGACCCCAACCGGTCGGCGCGGATCGCGCTCCTCCACTACGCGGACGGCGAGAAGCGCTACATCCTCGCCCCGAAGGACCTCCGGGTCGGCGACGCGGTCGCCTCGGGGGACCAGGCCGAGCCCCGCGCCGGCAACTGCATGCCGCTCGCCTCGATCCCCGTCGGGCTCGAGATCCACAACGTCGAGCTCGTCCCCGGCCGCGGGGCCCAGCTCGTCCGCTCCGCGGGGGGGGCGGCGCAGCTCCAGGCCCGCGAGGGAGGCTACGCCGTCGTCCTCCTCCCGAGCGGGGAGCTGCGGCGGATCCACGTCCGCTGTCGCGCGACGATCGGCCAGCTCGGGAACATCGACCACCAGAATGTCTGGATCGGGAAGGCCGGCCGCAACCGCCACCGCGGCTGGCGCCCGCACGTCCGCGGGAGCGCGAAGAACCCCGTCTCCCACCCCCTCGGTGGAGGGGAGGGGCGCTCGGGCGCGGGGCGTCCCCCCTGCTCCAAGACGGGCCTCCTCGCGAAGGGGGGCAAGACCCGCTCCCCGCGCAAGGTCTCGGACCGCTTCATCCTGCGGCGGCGCAAGAAGGGAGCGCAGGTGTGAGCCGGAGCTTGAAAAAGGGGCCGTTCGTCGACGCCCGCCTCCTCGAGAAGGTGAAGCGGATGCGGGAGAAGGGTCCCCGCGAGCCGGTGAAGACCTGGGCCCGCGCGTGCACGGTCATCCCCGACTTCGTCGGGCACACCTTCCTCGTGCACAACGGCAAGAACCACATGAAGGTCTACGTCTCCGAGGAAATGGTCGGCCACAAGCTCGGCGAATTTGCTCCGACGCGCATCTTCCGCGGCCACTCCGGTCGCAAGAAGGAAGAGGCGGGGGCGATGCCGGGCGCCGGACCCCCCCGCGCCGGCGCGACGCCGGCGGCGCCCGCGGCGAAGAAGTAGGACCCGATGGCTCGTTTCCATGCCGCGCACCGCTTCGCCCGCATCGGACCCCGCAAGGTCCGCCTCGTTGCGGACCTCGTCCGGGGCCGGTCCGCGAACGAGGCGATCGACGTCCTGCGCGCGACGCACAAGCGGGCGGCCTTCCTCGTCGGGAAGCTCCTGCACTCGGCGATCTCGAACGCCGTGCAGCGCCCGGAGGTCCGGGCAAACCGCCTCCGGATCGCGGAGATCTGGGCGGACGGCGGACCGCTGCGGGACGGGCGCTTGCGCTGGCGGCCGGGCCCCATGGGCCGGATGATGCCGATCCGCAAGCGGACGGCGCACATCCACGTCGTCCTCGAGGATCCGGGGGAGGCGTCTTCCGCGCCGTCGCCCGCTCCGGCGAAGGGGGCTTCCACCGCGCCCGCGGAGGCCCCGTCGGGCGCAGCCGCCCCGGAGAAGCCGGCCCGGAAGCCGCGGAACAGACCGGTCGCGAAGAGCGAGGCGAAGGCGCCCCGACGGAAGAAGGGGGGCCGCTAGGAAGCCGTGGGCCAGAAGACGCATCCCGTCGGGTTTCGCATCGGCATCGTCGAGCCGTGGCGCTCGCGCTGGTACGCCTCGAAGAAGGACTTCGGGCGTTACGTGCTCGAGGACTACCAGATCCGCCGGCACATCGCCCGGGAGTACAGGGCGGCGGGCGTCCCCCGCGTCGAGATCGAACGGACGGGGGAGGCGTTGAACGTGATCATCCACACCGCCCGTCCGGGCGTGCTCGTCGGGCGCAAGGGGGCCCGCGTCGACCGGCTCAAGGAGGCGCTCGAGGGGATCGCGAAGCGGACCGTCCACCTCCACGTGCGGGAGATCAAGCGCCCCGAGCTCGATGCGGCCCTCGTCGCCGAGGCGATCTCGGAACAGCTCGAGAAGCGCGCCTCCTTCCGGCGCACGATGAAGAAAGCGATTCAGACGACCATGCAGGCGGGCGCGAAGGGGATCAAGGTGATCCTCTCCGGCCGCCTCGGCGGGTCGGAGATGGCACGGACGGAGAAGGCGCACGAGGGGCGGATCCCGCTCCAGACGTTGATGGCCGACGTCGACTACGGCACGGCCCTCGGGCGGACGACCTACGGCATCATCGGGGTCAAGTGCTGGATCTACCGCGGCGACCGGGAGGTCGCGCCGGCGAAGCCGGAGGAGGCGCGTCGTGGCGCTCATGCCTAGGCGCGTCAAGTACCGCAAGGAGCACCGCGGCGTCCTGCGCGGGGAGGCGACGCGGGGGAACAAGGTCGACTTCGGGGACTTCGGGCTCCAGTGCCTCGACCTCGGCTGGATCCCCGGCCGGACGCTCGAGGCCGGGCGGGTCGCCGCGACCCGCACGGCGCCCGAGGCGAAAGTCTGGGTCCGCGTCTTCCCCCAGAAGCCGGTCACCGCGAAGCCCGCGGAGACACGCATGGGGAAGGGGAAGGGAGAGCCCGAGTACTACGCGGCGGTCGTCCGCCCCGGGACCGTCCTCTTCGAGATCTCCGGGGTCCCGGAGACGACGGCCCTCCTCGCCCTCAACCGCGTGGCCCACAAGCTCCCCGTGCGCGTGCGCTTCGTGCGGCGCCGGACCCACTGATCCCCGGGAGATCCATCGGACGGCCCATGGAAGCCAAGGAACTTCGGACAAGGGACGAGGCGGAGCTCCGGACCGACCTCGAGAAGCTCCGCCGGGAGATCTTCGACCTGCGCTTCAAGTCGCGGACGGAGGGGTTGAGCAACCCTTCGCGGATCCCCCTCGCCCGCAAGGACGTCGCCCGGATCCTCACCGTGCTGCGGGAGAAGCAGGGAGCGAAGGGAGGGCCGCGGTGAGCTCCCCTCTCCCGGTCCCTGCCGGCCCGCCGGTCCGTCCGGCGCGGAAGACCTTCCTCGGGACCGTCGTCAGCGACGCGATGACGAAGACGATCGTCGTCGACGTCGAGCGCCGGGTCGCGCACCCGAAGTACGGCAAAATCTTGCGGAAGGAGACCCGGCTTTACGCCCACGACGAGCGGGAGGAGGCGAAGCGGGGCGACCAGGTGGAGATCGCGTCCACGCGCCCCCTCTCCCGGCTGAAGCGCTGGCGCCTCCTCCGGGTCGTGCGCCGCGCCCCCGACCGCGTCCTCCCGGGCGTGGCGGAGGCGACCGCCGTGCCCGGGGCCCTCCTCGAGCCCCGCGAGAGGAAGAAGGAGGCGGAGCCCGCCGCGGCGACCCCCTCCGAAGCGAAGCCGTGATCCAGCAGCAGACCTACCTCGACGTCGCGGACAACACCGGCGCCCGCCAGGTGATGTGCATCCGCGTCCTCGGCGGCAGCGGCCGCCGGTACGCCTCCGTCGGGGACCTCATCGTCGGGACGGTGAAGAAGGCGCTCCCGACCTCGGACCTGAAGCAGGGCTCGATCGTGAAGGGGGTCGTCGTCCGGTGCCGCGCGAACGTCCGCCGCGACGACGGCTCCTACGTGCGCTTCGATCGCAACGCCATGGTCATCTTGGACAACGAGGGGAACCCGAAGGGGACGCGCATCTTCGGCGCGGTTGCCCGGGAACTGCGCGAGAAGAACTTCATGAAGATCCTCTCCCTCGCGGAGGAGGTCGTCTGATGCACGTGCGCCGGGACGACCTCGTGCAGGTGATGGCGGGCGCGGACCGCGGGAAGTTCGGGCGCGTGCTCCGGACGATCCCGGAGGAGGGCAAGGTCGTCGTCGAGGGGGTGAACCTGCGGTGGAAGCACCTCCGCAAGGGGCCGAAGAACCCCCAGGGGGGCCGCGTCCGCCGCGAGTTCCCCATCGCGTCGGCCCGGATCCTCCTCCGCTGCGAACGCTGCGGAGGGGGGCGGCGCGCGCGCACCCGGCTGGAGGAGGAGCGGAAGGTCCGGATCTGCGCGAAGTGCGGTGCCGAGCTCGGAGGAAAGTAGCCCATGGCCGAGAAAGACGAGAGGGGCCGGAAGGGGAAGGGAGGGGACCGGCCTCCCGGCGCGCCGGGCGCCTCCCACGAGCGGGGCGCGTCCGAGAAGCCCTCGCAGGGGGCGAAGGCCGGAAGGCCCCCGAAGGAGAAGAGGGCGCCAGGCAAGGGCGAGGAACGCAGGCCCGAGGGGCCGAAGGGGGAGAAGCGCCCCCCGGGGCCTCCCGCCCCCCCGCCGCGCCTCCTCCTCCACTTCCGTGAGCGCGTCCTCCCGATGCTCCGCGAGCGGCTCGCTCGGACGAACCCCCTCTCCCTCCCGAAGCTGGAGAAGATCGTCGTCAACATGGGGGTCGGCAAGGCCGTCGAGAACAAGGCGCGGATCGAGCACGCGGCGCGCGAGCTCGCGCGGATCACGGGCCGCCGCCCGGTGATGACCCGGGCGCGCCGCTCGATCTCCGGTTTCAAGCTGCGCCAGGGGATGCCGATCGGGGCGATGGTGACGCTGCGGCGCGCCGTCATGTGGGAGTTCCTCGACCGCGTCGTCTCGATCATCCTGCCGCGCATCCGCGACTTCCGTGGCCTCCCCCGGCGCCTGGACGGGACGGGCAACTACACGATCGGGATCACGGAGCAGACGGTCTTCCCGGAGATCCGGATCGACGAGGTCGAGTTCGTGCAGGGCATGAACATCACGCTGGTCACGACGGCGCGGTCGGACGAGGAGGCGCTCCTCCTGCTCGAGGGGCTCGGCCTCCCGATCCGGAAGGCGTCGTAGGAGGAGGGATGGCGACCACAGCATGGCGCAACAAGGCGGCGGCGCCCGCGAAGTGGAAGACGCGGGCCTACCAGCGCTGCCAGATCTGCGGGCGGTCCCGGGGCACCTACCGGAAGTTCCGCCTCTGCCGGATCTGCTTCCGGACCCTGGCGCTGCGGGGGGAGCTCCCCGGCGTGCGCAAGGCCTCGTGGTGAGGGCGCGATGACGAACACCGATCCGATCGCCGACTTCCTGACGCGGCTGCGCAACGGCGCCTCCCGGCGCTTCGCGCGGGTCGACGCCCCCCTCTCGAGGGCGAAGGTCGGGATCGCGATCGTCCTCAAGAAGGAGGGGTACATCCGCGACTTCGAGGTGCTCGCCGAGCCCCGGGCCCTGCGCGTCCACCTGAAGTACGGGCCGAAGGGGGAGTCCGCCTTCCGCCGTCTCGACCGCCTCTCCCGGCCCGGCCGCCGCCTCTACGCCGGGCGCAATGAGCTCCCGCGGCCGCTCGGAGGCCTCGGGGTGACGGTCGTCTCGACCCCGCTCGGCATCCTTTCGAGCCGGGAGGCGCGGGAGCGGGGCGTCGGAGGCGAGGTCCTCGCCCTCGTCTGCTAGGAGGGAGCCGCGATGTCCCGCATCGGCAAGAAACCGGTCCCGATCCCTCCGGGCGCCAAGGTGACGGCGGGGGCGGGGACGCTCCGCGTCGAGGGTCCCAAGGGGAAGCTCGAGGTCCCCCTGTTCGAGCCCCTCGCCGCGACGATCGAGGGGGGCGTCGTCCGCCTCGAGAACCGCCAGCCCGAAGATCGGCACGCGCGGGCCGGCCACGGCCTGTCCCGGGCGCTCCTGGCGAACGCCTTGCGCGGGGTGACCTCGGGCTACGAGCGCCGCCTCGAGGTCGTCGGTGTCGGCTGGAACGCGAAGATGCAGGGGAAGGACCTCGCCCTCACGCTCGGCTTCGCCCACCCGGTCGTGATCCGCGTGGGGGAGGGCCTCTCGGTCGAATGCCCCCAGCCGACGCAGATCGTGGTGCGCGGAGCCGATGCCCAAGCCGTCGGCGCGCTCGCCGCGAAGGTCCGCTCGGTCCGTCCCCCGGAGCCCTACAACGGCAAGGGGATCAAGTACGACGGAGAGACGATCCGCCGGAAGGCCGGCAAGGCCTTCGCGGCCGGAACGGCCGGCGGCGGGGGGGGTTGAGAAGTCCATGGCGGACCGGATGAAGAAACTCTGGCGGAAGCGCCTGCGCCGAGAGCGCAGGGTGCGCGGGAAGGTCATGCGGGTCGCGAGGAGGCCGCGGCTGACCGTGCACCGCTCGCACCTCCACTTCTCCGCCCAGGTGATCGACGACGCGACGGGGCGGACCCTGACCTGCGCCTCGACGCTCGAAGGGGAGATGCGGGGGAAGCCCGGGGACGGTGTGCGCAAGTCCGAGGAGGCGAAGAAGGTGGGGGAGCTCCTCGCGCGCCGCACCCTGGAGAAGGGGATTCGGCAGGTCGCCCTCGACCGCGGGCGTTTCGCCTTCCACGGGCGCGTGAAGGCCTTCGCCGAGGCCGCCCGAGCCGCGGGGCTCGACTTCTAGGGAGCGGGCATGCGCTGGATCGAACCGGATTACCTCTCCCCGGCCGAGGTCGCGGAGATGAACCTCGAGGACGCCGTCATCAAGATCAACCGCACGGCCGCGGTCGTCAAGGGGGGGCGGCGCTTCTCCTTCTCCGCCCTCGTCGTGGTCGGGAACCGTGACGTCGGGGTCGTGGGCCTCGGCTACGGCAAGGCGCGCGAGGTCCCCTCCGCCGTCGAGAAGGCGGTGAAGGACGCGAAGAAGCACCTCGTCCGGATCCCGCGCGTCGGGACGACCCTCCCCCATCCGACGGAGGGGCGCTGGGAAGCCTCGAAGGTGAGGCTCGTCCCCGCGGCCCCGGGGACGGGGATCAAAGCGGGGATGACCGTGCGGCGCGTCGTCGAGCTTGCCGGGGTCCGCGACGTCCTGACGAAGGCCTACGGCTCGAGGAATCCCGTGAACCTCTCGCGCGCGGCGCTGCGCGCGCTCCTCGAACTGCGCACGAAAGAGGAGGTCGCGCAGACCCGGGGGGTGGCGCTTTGAACCTCGCCGTCGTCAAGCGGCTCGCCGGCCGCCACCGGGAGGCGCGCAAGCGCGTCGGCCGCGGCTACGGATCCGGCCTCGGCCGCCAGTCGGGGCGCGGGAACAAGGGGCAGAAGGCCCGATCGAGCGGCCGGACCCGGCCGGGCTTCGAGGGGGGGCGGATGCCCCTCTTCCGCCGGCTCCCGAAGCGCGGCTTCACGAACGCCCCGTTCCGCGTCCGCTACACGATCATCAACATCGGGTCCCTCAACGGATTCGCCGACGGCGAGACGGTGAACCTCGAGCGGATCCTCGAGAAGGGGCTCGTCTCCGCGGACACCCCCCTCCTCAAGGTCCTCGGGGAGGGGAACCTCGAGCGGCGCCTGCGGATCGAGGCGCACCGCTTCTCGAAGAGCGCGCGCGCGAAGATCTCCGCCGCCGGCGGATCGGTCCGGATCCTGCGCCGGCGCCTCCGCCGCGTCGCCGGGGCGGCGGAGCGCCCCGGGCGGGCGGGGCGGGGGGGGAAGTAGGGGATCGCATGGCGAACCCGGTCGCGACGCTCCTGCGGGTCCCGGAACTGCGGCGCAAGATCTGGATCACGCTCGCGCTCCTCTTCGTCTACCGGATCGGCAACCAGATCCCGCTGCCGGGGCTCGACCTCCGGGCGATCGAGGAGGCGGCGGCGAAGTGGGGGGGGCACGGGGCGGGGAACATCTTCTCGATGATCAACATGTTCTCCGGCGCGAACCTCGGGCAATGCACCCTCTTCTCGCTGGGGGTGATGCCCTACATCTCCGCCTCGATCATGTTCTCCCTGCTCGTCAAGACCGTCCCTTCCCTCGAGGCGCTCTCGAAGGAAGGGGCCGCCGGGCAGAAGAAGATCAACCGCTGGACCCGGTACGCGACCGTCCCCGTCTGCCTCTTCCAGGCCTTCTTCGTCTGGAAGGGGGTCGTCGCGAACCCCGACCTCCGGATCCTCCCCCCGGAGAACGCGACCTTCGGGCTCGCCCTCACGGTCGTCTTCGCGCTCACCGCGGGGACGGTCTTCCTCCTCTGGATCGGCGAGCAGATCTCCGAGCACGGCGTCGGCAACGGCGTCTCCCTCGTGATCATGGCGGGGATCATCGACCGGCTCCCCTCCGCGCTCTTCCGCTACTGGAGCGCCTCCCAGGAGAAGGACGCCGTCTACCAGACCTACCTCCTCCTCGGCGCGATCTGGGTCCTCACCGTCCTCGTCATCGTCCTCATCACGAAGGGGCAGCGCCGCGTCCCGATCCAGCAGGCGAAGCTGACGCGCGGCACGCGCGTCTACGGGGGGCAGCGCCACTATCTCCCGATCAAGGTGAACCTGGCCGGGGTGATGCCGATCATCTTCGCCTCCGCCCTCTTCCTGGTGCCGAGCCTCTTCGCGAACCTCACGGGCTGGAGGGCGCTCGAGGAGGTCTTCCGGCGCTCGACGGGGTTCATCTACCTCTCCCTCTACGTCGGGATGATCTTCTTCTTCTCGTTCTTCTGGAACACCCTCTTCTTCCAGCCGAACGAGATCGCGAACAACCTGAAGGAGTACGGCTCCTTCATCCCCGGCATCCGTCCGGGGCGGCGGACGGCGGAGTACCTCGAGGGGGTCCTCGTCCGCGTCACCCTCGCGGGGGCGGCCTTCCTCTCCGCGGTCGCGATCCTCCCGAACTTCGTCACGGAGGAGATGACGATCGGCTACGACGTCACGGCGTTCCTCGGGGGGACGAGCGTCCTGATCGTGGTCGGCGTCGCCCTCGACCTCGTCGACAAGCTGAACGCCCAGCTCCTCATGCGCAACTACGAGGGCTTCCTCCGGGGCGGGGGGGGCTGGACGCGGAGCCGCCGGTGAGGGCGCTCTTCTTCGGACCCCCCGGATCGGGGAAAGGGACGCAGGCGGCGGCGCTCGCGGGGCGCCGGGGCCTCCCCCACGTCTCGAGCGGGGACCTGCTCCGCGCCGCGCAGCGCGCCGGGACGCCGCTCGGGAGGCAGGCGGCGGCCTACATGGAGCGGGGCGCGCTCGTCCCCGACCCCCTCGTCCTCGACCTCCTCCTCGAGCGGCTCGCCTCGCCCGACTGCGGGCGCGGCTTCCTCCTCGACGGGTTCCCCCGGAACCTCCCGCAGGCGAAGGCCCTCGAGGGTCGGCTCTCCCGCGCCGGGCGCGCCGCCCTCGACCGGGCGCTTCGGTTCCTCCTCTCCGACGAGGCGGTCCTCGAGCGCCTGAGCGGCCGCCGCTCCTGCAAGGGGTGCGGGACCCCCTACCACGTCCGGTTCCATCCCCCCCGCGTCGAGGGGCGCTGCGACCGCTGCGGGGGGGAGCTCCTCGCCCGCCCGGACGACGCCCCGTCGGTCGTGCGGGAGCGCCTCGCCGTCCACCGGCGCGACGAGGAGGACCTCGTCGAGTTCTACCGGCGCCAGGAGATCCTGAAGGAGGTCGAGGCGCGCGGCACCGTGGAGGAGGTCGCCGGCCGGGTCGAGGCGGCCCTGGGGGGGGGATGAGCCCATGGCCAAGGAAGAGCCGATCGTCGTCGAGGCGACCGTCAAGGAGACGCTGCCGAACGCCATGTTCCGGTGCACGCTCGACAACGGCCACGAGATCATCGCGCACGTGTCGGGGCGGATGCGGATGCACTTCATCCGGATCCTCCCCGGGGACCGGATCACCGTGGAGATGAGCCCCTACGACCTGACGAAGGGGCGGATCGTGTACCGGGGCTAGGCGCCGAGGGCCGACCCATGAAGGTGAGGACTTCCGTTCGTCGGATCTGCGAACACTGCAAGATCGTCCGCCGCAGCGGCGTCGTGCGGGTGATCTGCAAGGAGCCGCGCCACAAGCAGCGGCAGGGGGGGTAGAGGTGCCTCGAGTCTGCGGCGTCGACATCCCGGGCGAAAAGAGGATCGAGGTGGCCCTTCGCTACCTCTACGGGGTCGGGCCGTCCCTCGCGGGGAAGGTCCTCGAGGCGACCGGCGTCAGCCCGGCCGCGCGGGCGAAGACCCTCTCCGAGGACGACCTCGCCCGCATCGGCTCGTTCATCGAGAAGAACTACGTGGTCGAAGGGGCCTTGCGCCGGCAGATCGCGCAGAACGTGACGCGCCTGCGGGACATCGGCTGCTATCGGGGCGCGCGCCACCGCCGCTCGCTCCCCGTCCGCGGCCAGCGCACGCGCACGAACGCGCGCACGCGCAAGGGCCCCCGGAAGACCGTCGCCGGCAAGAAATCCGTGAAGGCGGTCAAGTAGGAAGGAGGCGCGGTGGCGTCGAAGAAGAAGGTCAAGCGGAGCGTCGCCCGGGCGGTCGCGCACATTCAGTCGACGTTCAACAACACGATCATCACGGTGACGGACCCCGAGGGGCACACCCTCTGCTGGGACTCCGCCGGGACGATCGGCTACAAGGGCTCGCGGAAGTCGACCCCCTTCGCCGCGCAGCGCGCGGCGGAGAAGTGCGCCGCCTCGGCGCTCAAGTACGGCGTGCGGGAGATCGACGTCCGCGTGAAGGGTCCGGGCTCGGGGCGCGAGTCGGCGATCCGCTCGCTCCAGGCCTCGGGGCTGCGCGTCCTCTCGATCGAGGACGTGACCCCGCTCCCGCACAACGGCTGCCGGCCGCGCAAGCGGCGGAGGGTTTGAGGCCGTGGCGCGCACGCACGGAGCCGTCTGCAAGCTTTGCCGCCGGGAGGGGATGAAGCTCTTCCTCAAGGGACAGCGCTGCTTCTCGGACAAGTGCGCGATCTCCCGGCGCGACTACCCGCCCGGGGAGCACTCCTTCCGCCGCGGCAAGATCTCCGAGTACGGGATCCAGCTGCGCGAGAAGCAGAAGCTGAAGCGCATCTACGGCACGCTCGAGGCGAGTTTCCGCCGGGTCTTCTCCAAGGCGGAGCGCCTCCCCGGGAACACCGGGGAGCACCTCCTCGCCCTCCTCGAGAGGCGCCTCGACAACGTCGTCCTCGCCTGCGGCTTCGCCCTCTCCCGCAACCACGCGCGGCAGATGATCGTCCACGGCCACTTCACCGTGAACGGCCGGCGCGTGCGCGTCCCCTCCTACGTCGTCCGCGTCGGGGACGGCGTCGCCCCGGGGGCCCGCGAGGCGATCCGGAAGGTCGTGCGGGAGGCCGTCGACGTGAACAAGGCGCAGCCCGTGCCGGCCTGGCTCCAGGTCGACCGGGAGGCGCTCAAGGGGAGCGTCGCCGCGCTGCCGCGGCGGGAGGACGTGCCCCACCCGATCCAGGAACAGTTGATCGTCGAGATCTGTTCGCGCTAGGCCCCGAGACTCCCCGAGCCCCCCGCGGGGCCGGGAGAGAGGACATCGATGCGGATCCGCTGGAAGGATTTCGAGCTGCCCACGCGCGTCTCCCTCGACCGCGAGAGCGCGCGCCCCGAGTACGGCAAGTTCGTCGTCGAGCCGTTCGAGCGCGGCTTCGGGACGACGATCGGCAACGGGCTGCGCCGGGTGCTCCTCTCCTCGATCGAGGGGACGGCGGTCACGGCCGTCCGGATCGAGGGGGTCTCCCACGAGTTCTCGACCCTCCCGGGCGTCCTCGAGGACGTGACGGACATCCTCCTCGCCGTGAAGCGGCTGCGCATCCGGATGCAGGGGGAGGGCCCGGTCAACCTGAGCCTCGCCAAGAAGGGGAAGGGGATCGTCACCGCCGCGGACGTGCAGTGCCCGGCGGGGACGGAGATCGTGAACCCCGACCTCGCCCTGGCGACGCTGACGGACGACGTCTCCTTCCAGGCGACCCTCTCGGCGCGGCGGGGGCGGGGCTACGTGACGTCGGAGGAGAACGCCCCCGAGGAGCAGGAGATCGGGCTGATCCCCGTCGACTCGATCTTCTCCCCCGTCTACCGCGTGAAGTACGCCGTCGAGGCGACGCGGGTCGCGAAGCGCACGGACTACGACCGTCTCCTCCTCGAGATCTGGACGGACGGGACCGTCTCGCCGGAGATGGCCCTCGTCGAGGCGGCGAAGATCTACCGGAAGCACTTGAACCCCTTCGTCCAGTCCGCGGAGGCGCGCGAGCAGACCCTCCTCGCCGAGGGGCTGGAGTCCCTCGCCCGTCGGGCCGGCGATCAGGCGCGTCAGCTCGAGTCGCTCCTCGACGGCTCGATCGAGGCGCTCGAGTTCTCGGCGCGGGCGAAGAAGGCGCTCGAGGAGGCGAAGCTCGCCACCGTCCGCGACCTCGCCTCGAAGTCCGAGGAGGAGCTCGCCGCCGCCGGTCTCGGCCCCACCGTCATCCGCGAGGTCGAGGCGAAGCTCAAGGAGAAGGGGCTCACGCTCGGGGCGGCCGCGCACTAGGAGGGGGACGTGCGACACCGCAAGCGCACCTGGAAGCTCGGGCGGAACTCCGCCCACCGCAAGGCCACGCGCCGCAACCTCGTCGCCGCGCTCCTGCGCCACGAGCGGATCGTGACGACGCTCCCCAAGGCGAAGGCCTTCCGCCCGTTCGCGGAGCGGCTGATCACCCTCGCCAAGGAGAAGGACCTCCACCGCTTCCGCCGGGCGATCGCGCTCCTCGGGGACCCGGAGGCGGTGCGCAAGCTCTTCGACGTCCTCGGACCCCGCTTCAAGTCCCGCCCGGGGGGGTACACCCGGATCGTGCGGCTGCCGCAGTGGAGGCTCGGGGACAACGGGCGGCTCGCGATCTTCGAGCTCGTCGAGCGCACGCCCAAGGAGAAGCCCCTGAAGGAGGAGAAGAAGGGCGAGAAGGAGAAGGCGCCCGCGAAGAGGACCGAGAAGAAGGCGGCGGCCGCGGCGACCTAGGGGTTGGGTCCTCCGCCGCAGGCGCCCGGTCCGATCGGGCCCGCGCACTGGACGGCGCGGAACTGGGTCGGCGTCGGCCTCTACCTCCTCCTCTTCGCGGCGGCGGTCTACGGGATCTGGCGCCTCGCGCGGCCCCCGGCGACCCCGGCGAATGGGGAGGAGGAGCCGCGCCCTCCGGGGCGCACGTGAGCCCTCCGCTGTGAACCTGCGGATCCCGGGTCCGACCCCCTGCCCTCCCGAGGTCCGGGCGGCGGCGGGGCGGGCGATGATCGACCACCGGGGGGAGGAGTTCGTCTCCCTCCACCGGCGGCTCGTTCCGCGCCTCCAGGCCCTCTTTCGCACCCGCCACGACGTCCTCCTCCTCACCGCGTCGGGGACGGGGGCGCTCGAGGGGGCGATCGTGAACACCCTCTCCCCGGGAGACCGCGTGCTCGCCGTCTCGGTCGGGGCCTTCGGGGACCGCTTCGCCGAGATCGCGCGGGCGCACGGCGCCGCCGTCACCGTCCTCGCCTTCGAGCCCGGCTCCCCCGCGGACCCCTCCTCCGTCGCGCGCGCGCTCGACGCCGATCCCTCGATCCGGGCCGTCCTCCTCACGCACAACGAGTCCTCGACGGGGGTGACGAACGACGTCCGCTCGATCGCGGAGGTCGTCCGTGCGCGCGGCCCCCTCCTCCTCCTCGACTCCGTGAGCGGGGTCGGCGCCCTCCCCCTCGAGACGGACGCCTGGGGGGTCGACCTCGTCGCGACCGCCTCCCAGAAGGCGTGGATGGCCCCCCCCGGTCTCGCGATGGTCGCGGTGGCCCCGAGCGCCTGGGAGGCGAACGGGAGGGCCCGGATGCCCCGCTTCTACTTCGACTTCGGCCGCGCCCGCGACTTCGCGGCGAAGGGGCAAACCCCCTGGACGCCGGCGGTCTCCGTCCTCTTCGCGCTCGAGGCCGCTCTCGACCGGATCGAGCGGGAAGGGCTCGAGGCCCTCCTCGAGCGCCACCGCCGCCTCGGTCGGCGCACGCGGGAGGGGATGAAGGCCCTCGGCCTCCGCCTCCTCGCCGAGGGCCCCCACGCCTCCGACTCCGTGACGGCGGTCCGCGCCCCGGAGGGGATCGACGTCGCGGAATTGCGCCGCCGCCTCCGGACCGACCACGGCGTCGTCCTCGCGGGGGGGCAGGGCTCGCTCAAGGGGAAGGTCTTCCGGATCGCCCACCTCGGCTTCGTCTCGGATGCGGAGATCGACGAAGTCCTCCAGGCGCTCCGGTCCGTCCTCGAGGGGATGGGGTTCCGCCGTGCCGGCTGACCCGACCCGCCGTCCCCGGATCCTCGTCTGCGACCCGATCGCCCCCTCCGGCGTCGCGGCCCTGGCGGCCGGTGCCGAAGTGGAGGTCCGGACCGGCCTCCCTTCCGAGAAGGTCGCTTCCCTCCTCCCCGACTTCGACGGCGTCGTCGTCCGGAGCGAGACGAAGGTCGGCGCCGGCGCCCTCGCCGGGGCGAGGCGCCTCCGCGTGATCGGGCGCGCCGGCACCGGCGTCGACAACATCGACGTGGCGGCGGCGACGGAGCGGGGGATCGTCGTCGTGAACGCGCCGGCGGCGAACTCCGTCTCCGCGGCCGAGCACACGATCGCCCTCCTCTTCGCCCTCGCCCGCAACGTCCCGCAGGCCGACGCCTCCCTCAAGCAGGGGGTCTGGGACCGCAAGCGCTTCCTCGGCGTCGAGCTCGCCGGCAAGACCCTCGGCCTCGTCGGTCTGGGCCAGGTCGGCGCCGAGGTCGCGCGCCGGGCGCGGGGCCTCGGGATGACCCTCCTCGCGCACGACCCCTACGTCTCCGAGGAGCGCGCGCGCACCCTCGGCGTCGAGCTCCTCCCCCTCGAGGACCTCCTCGCGCGCGCGGACTTCGTGACGCTCCACGTCCCTCTCACGGAGGGGACGCGCAACCTCCTCGACGAACGCCGCCTCGAGGGGATGAAGCGGGGCGCCCGCCTCGTCAACACCGCGCGGGGGGGGCTCGTCGACGAGGCGGCGCTCGTCCGGGCGGTGACCGAGGGGAGGCTCGCCGGGGCGGCGCTCGACGTCTTCCAGGAGGAGCCCCCCCGCGACCCGGCCTCCTTCCGGCACGACCGCATCGTCGTCACCCCGCACCTCGGGGCCTCGACGGCCGAGGCACAGGAGCGGGTCGCGCTCGACGTCGCGCGGGAGGTCCTCGCGGTGCTCGAGGGGCGCCCCGCCCGCTACGCGGTCAATGCGCCCTTCCTTCCTCCCGAGAGCCTCGAGGTCCTCGGCCCCTACGTCGAGGTCGCGAGGAAGGTCGCCCTCGTCGCGGCGCAGCTCTGCGCGGGCCAGCTCGAGGAAGTCGCGATCCTCTACGCCGGCGACATCGCGGCGCACGAGACGAGCGTGCTCCGCGCCGGCGTGATCCGGGGCCTTCTCGAGCGCGTGACCGAGGAGCGGGTGAACGTCGTCAACGCCGACCTCGTCGCGCGCCGGCGGGGCCTGCGGATCTCAGAAGAGCGGGGCCCGGCCCCCGAGCCCTACCACAACCTCGTCTGCGTGCGCTTGCGCACCTCGGCCGGGCCCGTCTCGGTCTCGGGCACCCTCGCCCCGGAGGGGGCGCGTCTCGTCTCGGTGGGGGACTTCTCCTTCGACGTCCCGCTCGAGTCGGGCTCGCTCCTCCTCTGCGAGAACACGGACCGCCCGGGCCGGATCGGCGCGGTCGGGACGCTCCTCGGCGGCTTCGACGTCAACGTCTCCTTCATGACCGTCGGTCGCCACGCCCCGCGGGGCCAGGCGCTCATGGTCCTCGTCCTCGACGAACCGCTCACCCCCGAGCAGCTCCGTCAGGTCCAGGCGATCCCGGGGATCAGCGCCGCGCGGCTCGTCCGCCTCTAGCTCCGCACCCTGCCGGAGTGCCGCGGAGACGCAGGCGTCGGGAACGACGCTCGACGCCCGTGGCCCGGACAGGACCGGTTCGACGTGCTCGTGGCCCACCCGGCGATCGGAGGACGGCATCCGGGGGCACGAGCGAGCCGCCCCCCCGGTCGCCCCGTTTGACCTCTCCCGTCGGGCGTCCGAAAATGAAAACATGAAAAAACGACTCCGAAGGCGCTCCACCCTCCGGTCGACGGTGAAGGTCGGCGCGAGCCGGCAAGTCGTGATCCCGAAGAGGATCCACGACCGGCTCGGCCTCTCCCCCGGAGACTACCTCGAGGTGGAACTCCGCGACGACAGGGTCGTCTTCACGCCGAAGGTCCTCGTCGACCGTGGGATCGCCGAGGCGCTCGCCGACCTCAAGGCCGGTCGCGTCTCCCGCCGGTTCAAGACGGCCAAGGAGCTGATCCGAGCGTTGGAGGCATCGGATCGCTGATGGAGGCGCGGTACACGGACCGCTTCCGGCGGTCCTACCGTGCCGCACCGGAGCCCGTCCGGAAGACCTTCGAGAGAAGGCTCGGCCTCCTCCTCGGCGATCTTCGACACCCCTCGCTGCGAGCGAAGAAGTACGACGAGGCGCGGGACGTGTGGCAGGCGCGGGTCGACCGGTCCTGGCGCTTCTACTTCACGATCGAGGAGGACACCTACGTCCTGCTCGATATCACCCCGCACCCAAAGTAGGAGGGGTCGGGCTCGACCCCGATCGCGTGGACCCCCGGCGTCCACGCTCCCCCTGCAGCACGGTCTCCTTGGACAGCCGACGGGGGCAGGGTGCCCCGAGCAAGGAGGTCGGCCTGGATCGGGGGGCAGGTCCGGAGGTCACCGCGCGGGAGGAGTTGGCCGCGCGGCTGGAGTTTTGGCCCCCTCACGAGGCGAGCGGGTGGAGGACGAGCCCCGTCGGAAGCTTCGGGAAGAAGGCCGTCGACTTCGGGGGCATCTTCCTCCCGGCTTCGGCGGCGTCGATGACCGCGCGGGCGGGCGTGGGATGGAGGAGGAAGGAGAGCGGCGCACGCAGCGCCTCTTCCGCGTCCATCGTGAAGTCGATCGCCTCCCGGCGGGCGACCTCCTCGGCCGTGATGCCGAAGAAGGGCGCGAGCAGATCCTCGTGGAGGCGGTCGACGTCGAGCCGCGGCGCGGGGTCCGTCGAGACGAGGGCGCGGAAGACGCGGCCGTCGTGGAATCCGATCGCGGTTCGGCCCCTCCCTTCCTCCGCGAGCCAGCGGAGGAGCTCCGCCGCCGGAGCCCGGGGCCGCTCCCCGGCGACGTGCCACCGCGGAGCGAGCCGCGCGAGGAAGTCCGGCGGCGGCGGCCGCTTGACGATCCGGTGGAACGGGAGAACGAGGAGTCCAGGGTCCTCCGTCGCGGTGAGGCCCATCATCACGAAGTTCCCCGGTTCCTCCCCCGACCAGCCGGAGGCGGCCGCCTTCCGCTCCGCGCAGAACGCGAGCGCCGTCTCGTAGCGGTGGTGGCCGTCGGCGATGGTGAGGGTCTTCGGGCGAAAGTGCTCGGCGAGCGAGGCGTGCGCCTCCGCGCCGTCGATCGGTCGCAGGCGGTGGCGCTGGCCCGCGGCGTCGTCGGCCGCGACCAGGGGAGGGCCCGCGAAGGCGTCGAGGAGACAGGAGACGGCGCCGTCCTCGTCGGCGTAGAGGCCGAAGATCGGGCTCGCCTGGACCTCGAGCGCGCGGAGAAGCCGGAGCCGGTCCTCCTTCGGCGCGGCGAGCGTCCCCTCGTGCGGGCGAACCCCTCCCTTCTCGGCGGGGGAGAGACGGATCCGGCTGACGAGGGAACGCCGGAGATGGCGCGCTCCGCCATGCTCGAACTCCTGCTCGTGCAGGAAGAGGCGTTCGCTCGCGTCGCGGACGAGGATCCCGTCCCGCAGCCACGCGCGGAGCGTCTCCGCCGCGCGGGTGTAGGCGTTCCGCGCTCCGTCGTCCCCCGGCTCCGCGCGCGGCTTCTCGAGCCGCACGACGTTCCAGGGGCTGCGCGCCTCGAGCGCCTCCCGCTCCTTCGGCGAGATCGTGTCGAACGGGGGCGCGAGGACGGCGCCCGCGTCGCCGACGCGCCGGAGGTCGTAGCGCAGGCCGCGGAGGGGTCGGAGTTCGACCACGGGGAGAGGGAAGGATGGTAGGGCGCGCCGCGCCGGCCCCACAAGCGCGGATCCCGGCGGAAACCTCCGGCGAGTCGGCGCCTATTCCTCAGGCCAGGAGAAAAGCCGCGATGAAGGTCGGGACCACGCTCCGGATCGCAGCGTGCGGGATCGCCGGGCTCGGCGCCTGCGCCACCCCGTCGCAGACCGGCTCGAGCCGGGAGACCGTGCGGGCTCTGCGCTACCGCGTGGAGGTCTTCGAGGGGACGCTCGCGTTCAATCACCATGCGGAAGAGTGGATCGAGGAGCTCTACTTCCCGGAGCAGGGGATCGCCTGCAACGTCGTCAAGGAGTGGGGCGTCCCCCCGGAGGCGGAGAGGGAGCACTTGGCCGGCTGGAGGCCACCCCCCGGGCTCCCGCACTTCCGACCGAGGATGAACGCGTTTTTCGGGTCGATGGAGGAGAGGCGGCAGCCCTCCCGTCCGGGAAGAGAACCGGAAGCGGCCGAACCTCCCGTGGATGTGCTGGTGCCGGAGGACCTTGCTCGCGCGATCTTCCGGCTCGCCGAGGCGTCCAGGAGGGACCGCGAATCCCAGTTGGAGCTCGGGCTCCGGGTCGCGAAGGGAGGGTGGCTCACCTTCCCCGAGCTCGGACCCGGGCGCACGCGCTGACCGGGGCGCGGCGCAGCCCCGCCCGGGAGTCTCCCCGCCTTCATCTCCTCTGCGGATCGTCCCGCTCGAGGACGAACCGCGCCCGGAACCTCCTCCCGTCCGCCAGCGCGCGGTTCGGCCCGTCCCCCGGGAGGACCGCGAGGAGGTGGAGAAGCGTGCGGCCGAGGCGGCGCTCGATCCCCGCGGTCGGGAAGGCGACCGGACCCGGGCGGCCGTCCCTCTCGAAGGCGACCTCGCGGAGGTCCCCGAGGCCCTGGGCGAGGTCGTCGTCGAGCTCGACGGTGACGCGGACCTGGTGGGTCCAGGATCCCTCGGCGTGGTAGACGTTCACGCTCGACCAGAAGGAGCCGACCTTGTCGTCCGCCTCGGCGATCACGGCGAGGAAGCCTTTCCCCGTCTCGATCCGGGTCTTCCAGGGGGGCTCCGTCGCCTTGTCGAAGGGCCGGAGGGTCGGGTCGCCGAGGAGGACGCGACAGGCTCCGCCCGTGAGCATCGTGTCGAGGAGGTTCTCCTGCGGGGCGGGCCTCCCCTCCTCGTAGCGCAGGAGAGAGAAGGGCTCGCGGCGATAGCCGAGGACGACGTCGGCGTAGGTCGCGCGGATCGCCGCGCCGAGGGGGCCGCCGCAGGCGAGGAGCGCCTCGAGCTCCCGGCGGCTCGTCTCGCCCCGGTCCGGGTCGAGCCCCGCGAAGACGGCGGTCGCCCCGCGCGCGATCAGCGCGAGGGAGAAGGAATCGAGAGGGTCGACGGTCCGAATCCGGACGCGCCCGCCCGAGGGATCGAACCACCGGTGCGTGACCCCGCAGTAGCAGGGTCCCGCGAAGACGGTCGCGGGGAAGAGGTCGAGCCTCGAGTCCCGGAGATCCCTCGCGCGCGGGCCGCCGGAGATCCCCTCGGGGCTCCCGTGGCCGAAAGCCTGGAGGACGGCGCACCCCGCGAAGCGGGAAGCCTCCTTCTCGAGGAGCCAGCGCGCGGAGCGGTGGGTGAGGCGGGCGCGGTCGAACCCCTTGGCGAAGGGGTCGCGGGCGAAGCCGCTGAAGGCGTTCGCCTCGCCGGGTCCGAATTCGAGGACGCGCCGGGGACCCCCCCTCGCCCCGGCGCGGAGCAGGTTCTCGACGAAGGCGCCCCCCTCTTCGGGGCTCGCCGCCGTCAGGTAGCCGAGGTCGAAGTCGACGAAGGGGTCCGCGTCGAGGCGGGAGGCGCGCTCGAGGAAGTCGAAGTGGCGATTCGCGTCGAGGTCCTTGGGGTCGGTGAAGACCACGACGGACTCGGGGCCGAGCTCCTCGAGGGCCGCGAACGCCGCTCCGAGCCGGTCCCAGGAGAAGCGCACGACCGCGCGCGGAGCGCGCTCCCGGGCGAGGAGGTCGACGGCGGCGCTCCAAGACCCTCCCTCCGGCAGGGAGACGAGGAAGACGGTGCGCCCCGCGTTCGCCGACGGCGGAGACCCTTCGGACCCGAGCGCCTGGAGGCCGAGCGTCCGCGGCGCCTGGGGGTCGCGCCAGGCGGGGTCGCCCGGGAACGCGCCGAGAAGGAGGAGCGAGGGGAGCGCGCGCATGGCGACCTCTCGGGGATCCAGACGAGGGCCCCGTTGGACGGGGGAGGAGGGGCCGCTCTTCCCGGCCCCCGGAAGCCGCTACTCGCGCGCGGAGACCTCGAGGCGGCGCGGCGCGGCGGCGATCCGGAACTCCCGTCCTCCCTCGACCCGGACCCGCGCGGAGAAGGAGAGGAGGCAGGACCCGGGCGCCTCGAGCGCGTCCGTCGCGCCGGGGAGCACGATCCGACCCCCCACGAACTCCCCGGACCGGAGCTGGAAGGTCCGCAGGTCGCCGGGCGGGTCGTCGGAGGCCGGGAGCTTCGTTCCCGACGCGTCGGCGAGGACGAACTCCGGGGCGAGGGAGAAGACGACGGTCGCGGGACCCACGTTCGCGATCCGCCACTCGAAGGCGAGGGGCTCCCCCTTCGCGAGGCGGGGGCGCTCGGCGCGAACCGCAGCGTGGAGGGGCGGGGCGAGGCCCGGCTCCTCGAGAGCGCGCCTCCGCCGCAGCCGCTCGAGCCACGCGTCCTCGTCCTCGCCGAAGTCCTCTCCCGTGCGCCGGCGCAGCCCCGCGAGGGCGAAAGCGCGCGTGTCCCGGTCGGTCTCGGCCGCGAGGGCGAGGGCGAGGACCTCGGGCGCCTGGTCGGAGCGGTTCTCCGCGAGCGCCGCGAAGGCGGGGCGCCGGACGGCGGGCGAGGCGTGGGTCGCGAGCCTCTCGAGGGCCCCGAGGGCGAGAGGGTGGGTCATCGCGGCGATCCGCTGCAATGCGATGGGGCCGTCGGCCCGGGCGAGATCCTCCGACTCCTGGAGGAAGCGGTCGCGGATCGTCTCCGCTCGGGCACGGAGCGTCCGCAACGACTCCTCGACGCGCGCGCGCGCCTCCTTGCCGCGGACGCTGGTCGAGAGGGCCGCGACCCCGGCGATCGCCTGCGGCAGCGCCTCCTCCCCCTCGGGGACGCGCGCGAGCTCTTCCTCGACGAAGGAGCTCTCGATCTCCCCCTGTTCCCGGCGGACGCCGATCGAGGCGAAGGTCCAGCCGTAGACCTTGAGGAAGTCGCCGTAGCGCGCGAGGAGGCTCCGCAGGTCGCGGCGCTGGAGGAGGGTGATCGTCTCCGCGCGGAGCTTCGAGAGGTGGGCGTAGGCGCTCGTCTCGTAGGCGGCCGGGGCGCCGACGAGGAGCACCCCGGCGGCGGCGAGGGCGCCGATCTTCCAGCGGCGGCGGATGCGCTCGATCCGGCGGCGCTCCCCGCTCGCGAGGGCCTCCCGGCGGCGCGCGACGTCCTCCGCCGTCGGGTCGAGGCGGAGGATGGTCCGCCCGTGAAGGAGCGCCGCCTCGCGGTCCCCGCGCGCGAGGGCGCGGTCGAAGAGGCGGCGGTAGAGCGCGACCGCCTCCTTGCGGTCGCCGAGCCGCCGCGCCATCTCCGCGGCGGACTCGAGGAGGTCCTCGTCCTCGCCGAAGGTCTGGAGGAGGCGGCGGGCCACCTCGCGAGCTTGGTCGGAGAGGCCGGCCTTGCGGTAGGCGAGCGCGAGGGCCTCCCCCTCGGCGAGCGCCTCGGTCCGCGCGCTCGCCCCTCCCTTCTTCCCGGCGTCGAGGAGGAGGGAGAAAAGCCGGTCGCGCGCGTAGGAGTCGCTCGGCGCGAGGGCGAGGAGGCGCTTGTAGGTCTGCGCGGCCCGCTCCTTGTCCCCCCGCTCGAGGTGGCCGGCCGCGAGGCGCCGCAGCTCGGAGGCGGCCTCCTCCGGGCGCCCGAGGGCCTCGAGCGCCGAGGCGGCGAGCGCGCGCAGCTCCGCGTTGCCCGGCTCCCGCTCGAGGCCGAACTGCGCCATCCGGAGGACCCGGTCGTGCTGCTTGCGCGAAGCGGCGGCGCGGGCGCGCTCGAGGGCCTCCGGGACGGCGAGCGGGCGGGCCGCGCCGCAGCGGAGCAGGACGGCCGCGGCGCGGAAGACCGCGAACTCCCCGAGCCGGGTCTCTTCGACGAGGTCGCGCAGGCGCCGCTGACCGTCGAGGAGGGAGGCGAGGCGCGCGGTGGTCGGCTCCGCGTCCTTCGGGAGGGCCGCGGGGAGCGGGACGAGGATCTCCTCCGCCGAGACGATCGACTTCCAGATCTCCCCCCACTCGTCGAGGCGCCGGAGCGCCTCGAGGACGGCGGGACCGACGGAGAGGCGCGCCCCGAGGTCGAGCTGGGTCAGGTCGAAGGCGTCCTCGTGGGGCTCCCCCTCCTCGAAGGCGAAGGTCGCCTCCTTCAAGAGGAAGGCGTCGCAGAGGTAATCGAGCATCTCCTGGACGAGGGCGTCCCGCGCGGCCTCGCGGGTCACGGCCTTCTTCCGGAGGAGGGAGCGGACCAGCGCTTCTCCCTTGTCCCCGTCGCGCGCCTGGGACACCGGGACCTTCCCCGCCGCGACGAGGCCGTTCAGCGTCGAGGGGCCGCGGCCCTGGCCGAGACCGACGAGTCGGATCTCCCCCTTCTCGAACCAGAAGGCGAGGCGCCGCTCCCCCGCGCGGATGGTGAGCGTCCCCTTGAGGCCGTTGTTGCCGACGTCCTGGAGGACGTTCGAGAGGTGGATTCCCTTTAGATCTCCCTGGAGGGCCATGGCACCGGCCCTGTATCGACCGCCCGGGCCTCCCCGGGCGAGGGGGATCAGGCCCCCTCGGGGCCCCGGAGACGGACGCGCCCGGGCCCGAGGAGGGTCTCGATCGCCTCGAGGAGGGGTGCGTCGAGCTCGATCCCCCACACCCCCCCCGCCCGCACGACTCGGGCCGGGTCCCCGGCGGGGGAGAGGATCTCGAAGAAGACGGGGCGGCCCCCGCGCCGGGAGGCGAGGGTCTCCCGGAGCCGGGGGACGAGCTCGACCTCCGCGGGCGTCAGCCGGATCACGACGCCCGCCTCCGCCCCCTCGAGCCGGGCCTCGAGCCGCTCGCATTCCCGCAGACGCAGGCCGGGCGTCTCCCCCGTTCGGTCGACGCGGCCGCGCGCGAGGAGGATCGCCTCCTCGGCGATCCGCTCGCGAAGGCGCCCGTAGGCCTCCGGGAAGACGATCGTCGGACAGGGGCCGGAGAGATCCTCGAGGACGAACCGCGCCATCTTCTCCCCCGCGCGCGGCCCGTTCTTGACGACGCTCACCTTGAGCTCGGTCACGCGGCCGGCGAGAGCGACCTCCTCCCCGTCCCCCTTCCCCTGGAGGGAGGCGGCATCGTCCGCGGCGAGAAGGCGGAGGGCCGCGCGGTGGCGCTCGAGGGGGTGGCCGGTCAGGTAGAGGCCGAGGGCCTCGCGCTCGAACGCGAGGCGCTCCCCCTCCGGGAGTCGCCGGGGGGAGCGCGGAGCGGAAGGCGCCTCCGCCTCCCCGTCCCCGAAGAGCGCCCCCTGTCCCGCCACGCGGTCGGAGCGCTCGCGCGCGGCCTCCCCGAGGGCGAGGTCGAGGTCCTCGAGGAGCGCCCCGCGGTCGGCGCCGGTGAAGTCGAAGCCCCCCCCCTTGATCAGGGCCTCGAAGCCCGCGCGGTTGATCGCGCGCGGGTCGACGGCGGCGGCGGCGTGCGCCAGGTCGCGGAAGCGCCCTTCGCGCGCGCGCGCGGCGAGGAGCGTCTCCGCGGCCCGGTCGCCGACCCCCTTCACCGCGCCCAGCCCGAACCGGATCGCGCCCTCCTCGACCGAGAAGCCCACCTCGGAGCGGTTGAGATCGGGCGGAAGGACCCGGATCGCGGCGCGGCGCGCGTCCTCGACGAAGGCGCGGATCTTGTCGGAGTCGGCCGCCTCGCAGGTCAGGTTCGCGCAGGTGAAGGCGAGGCGATGGTTCGCCTTGAGGTAAGCAGTCCGGTACGTGAGGACGGCGTAGGCGGTCGAGTGGCTCTTGTTGAACCCGTAGCCGCCGAAGGTCTCCATCTGGTTCCAGGTCTCCTCCGCCCTCCCCCGGGCCACCCCGTTGCCGAGGGCCCCCTCGACGAACTTCTCGCGGAAGCGCGCGAGGATCTCCGGCTTCTTCTTCCCCATGGCCTTCCGGAGGTTGTCCGCCTCGTTCAGCGTGAAGCCCGCGAGCAGGTTCGCGATCCGCATGACCTGCTCCTGGTAGACGATCACGCCGTGGGTGTCGCGCAGCAGCGCCTCGAGACGCGGGTCCGGATAGGAGACCTTCCGGCGGCCGTGCTTGCACTCGAGGTAGGTGTCGACCATGCCGGCGTTGAGCGGCCCGGGGCGGTAGAGCGCGAGGAGGGCGACGAGGTCCTCGAAGCGGTCGGGGCGGAGCCGGACGAGCAGGCTCCGCATCCCCTCCGACTCGAGCTGGAAGATCCCGAGCGTGTCGCCCGAGCCGAGCAGGCGGTAGGTCGCCGGGTCGTCGAGGGGGACCGTCTCGAGGTCGAGCCCCCCCTCCCCCCCCGCCCGCGCGAGGGCGACGGCCCGGTCGAGGATCGAGAGGGTCCGGAGGCCGAGGAAGTCCATCTTGAGGAGGCCGACCTCCTCGAGGTCCGTCATCGAGTACTGGGTGGTGACGTCCTCCTTGTTCTTGTAGAGGGGGACGAGGGTGTCGAGGGGGCGGTCGGCGATCACGACCCCCGCCGCGTGGACGGAGGCGTGCCGGGCGAGCCCCTCGAGCTTCCGCGCCGTCTCGAGGAGCCGGCGGTAGCGGGGGTCGGAGTCCCGGATTTCCTGGAGCTCGGGGTCCCGATCGAGCGCCTCGGCGAGGGAGGCGCCGGGCCCGCCGGGGACCTTCTTCGCGATCCGGTCGACCTCGCCGAGGGGGATGCCGAGCACCCTCCCAACGTCGCGCACGACGGCGCGCGAGGCCATCGTGCTGAACGTCACGATCTGGGAGACGTTCGACTCCCCGTAGCGACGGCGCACGTACTCGAGGATCCGCCCCCTCCCCACGTCGGAGAAGTCGATGTCGATGTCGGGCATCGAGATCCGCTCGGCGTTCAGGAAGCGCTCGAAGAGGAGGTCGTAGCGCAACGGGTCGACGTCCGTGATCCCGAGGGCGTACGCGACGATCGAGCCCGCGGCGGAGCCGCGGCCCGGCCCGACGGCGATGCCCTCCCCCCGGGCGAAGCGGATGATGTCCCAGACGATGAGGAAGTAGGGGACGAAACCCATCGAGCGGATCGTCGCCATCTCGGCCTGGAGCCGCCCGCTCGCCCCCTCGGGCGGGGAGGGATAGCGGCGGGCGAAGCCCTCGCGACACAGTCGCTCGAACAGCGCCTCGCTGCTCTCCCCCGTCCCCGTCTCGAACGCGGGGATGCGGTACTTCCCGAGCTCGAGCTCGAGCGTCACCCGTTCCGCGATCTCCCCCGCCCGGTCGACCGCGGCGGGGAGGTCGCGGAAGACCTCCCGCATCTCCGCCTCCGTCCGGAAGTAGAGGGCGTCGGACTCGATCCGGAAACGGTTCTCGTCGGCGAGGGTCTTGCCGCTGTGGATGCAGAGGAGCACGTCCTGCACCTCGCGGTCCCCCTTCCGGCGGTAGTGGAGGTCGTTCGTGGCGACGAGGGGGATGCCGCCGTCGCGGGAGAGGCGCACGAGTCCCTCGAGAGCGCGCTCCTCGCCGGGCACGCCGACGCGCATCGCCTCGAGGAAGAAGTTCCCCTTGCCGAGGAGGTCCTCGTACGCGCCGGCCGCCCGCATCGCGCCGTCGCGGTCTTCGGCGAGGATCCTCCTCGGGATCTCGCCCGAGAGGCAGCCCGAGAGGGCGACCAGCCCCCCCGCATGCCGCGCGAGCGTCTCCTTGTCGATCCTCGGCTTCTTGTAGAACCCCTCGAGGAACCCCGCCGAGGCGAGCCGGATCAGGTTCCCGTAGCCGCGGGCGTCGAGGGCGAGGAGCGTCAGGTGATCCGTCGGGTTGTCCCCGGCGTCGCGCTTCTCGAGGCGGCTCCTCCGGGCGACGTAGGCCTCGATGCCGAGGATCGGCCGGATCCCCGCCTCCTTCGCGGCCCGGTAGAACTCGATCGCCCCGAAGAGGTTGCCGTGGTCGGTCAGGGCGAGGGCGGGGAGGGCGGCCTCCTTCGCGGCCTCGACGAGGTCCTCGATCCGGCAGGTGCCGTCGAGGAGGGAGTAGTGGGAGTGGACGTGGAGGTGGGCGAAGGGCACGGGCGCCGTCCGCTCATAGCGAAGGGCTCGCACGCGGGCAAGCCGAGGCGGGGGGCGCCCGCGTCTCCCCTTGACTTCCCCCGGGCGAGCTTCCTAACCTTCCCGCGCTCACGGGACTCGAGGTTGTCGAGGTTCTTGAGGATGCTCTCGTGCAGGTTGCTCGTCGGGAAACTCTCCCCGGGCCGGCGCCGCATCCGCGCCCGGGGTGCCGCGACGCGCGGCTCGCGTCCGGAAAAGGAGGAGTCCCATGGCCGTCGCCCCCGAGCGGCATCGGAGGGCGCGGAATCGTGATCGGCGGAGAGCCCCCCCGGGGTCTCGACCTCCTCGAATCGGCGAGGGGAGCCCGTTTCCGGGCTCCTCCTCGAGGTCATCTGTACCAGGAGGTCCTTGTCGTGAGACTGAGAAACGCACGCGACCGATTCATCCTGGCCCTTGCCCCGATCGGGGCTTGGAGCGCGTTCACCTTCCTCTTCGCCCCCGCCTCCGGCCCCGCGACGCCGGAGGGGAGCGGGCCGAGCGCCGCCCTCGGCGACGTGGACAACGTCCGCAGGGCCTTCGAGAAGTGGACCGTCGCCCACGAGAGACGGGGAGGCGACCGCAACGTCGTCATCGGCCTCGGCTGGTCGAAGGCGTTCTCGAACGAGTACACCCGGGCCTCCGGCAAGGCTCGCCTCGACCTCCTCGGCGGGTCGGTCTCCGTCGAGATCCGGGGCCTGCCGGAGGGGGTCTCCGAAGTGTGGCTCGTCGACAACATCGACCGCCCCGGGGACTCCTGCGCCCCGGAGCCCGGCGACGCCTTCGTCCGGGTCGGCCGACTCGCGCGCGACGGGGACGTCGCCCGTCTCGAGGCCCAGCTCGGGCAGGACGCCTTCTCCAGGTTCGACGTCGACGTCGTCGTCGTCGCGCGGGATGGGAAGGGGCCCGTCACCGGAGGGTTCCTCTTCGGATCCCCAAGCCTCTTCCAGAGGCTCCACCGTGCCGCCGGGCGGGCGGGGTTCGCGCAGGCCCGGGACGCCTCCCTCGCCCTCCTGTCGCCTCCGGGCCGGAGGTTCCTCGGCGCGGATTCCCGCCTCGCCCTCGGACCGATGCTCCTCCAGACGACGACCTCTCCCCCTTCGCCCGTCGAAGTGGGGAGGGACCTCTTCTTCAACGAGACGTTCAACGGCAACGGCCGTACCTGCGGGAGCTGCCACCCGGCCGAGAACAACCTGACGATCGATCCGACCTTCATCTCGACGCTGCCGGCGAACAACGCGCTCTTCGTGGCCGAGTTCACCCCGGCCCTCTCCCAGAACTTCGAGAACCCGACCCTCATGCGACAGGTCGGGCTGATCCTCGAGAACGTCGACGGCTTCGGCGACCTCGCGAACAAGTTCGTCATGCGGGGGGTGCCCCACACCCTCGCCCTCGGGACCTCGATTCAGGGCGTTCCGGGGGCGCAGGGCGGCGACCCGGCCGACAACACGGGCTGGGGCGGCGATGGGGCTCCCAATGCTGGCACGCTCCGCGACTTCGCGACGGGGGCCGTGCGGCAGCACTTCACGAAGACGCTCGCGCGAATCCCGGCCAGCGGCCTCACGGTCAACACGCCTCCGGACTTCCGCTTTCCGACGGACGCGGAGCTCGACGCGATGGTGGCCTTCCAGCTCTCCCTCGGCCGCCAGGCGGAGATCAACCTCCCCGCGATGAGCTTCAAAAACGCCGTCGTCGAGCGCGGGAAGCGGATCTTCAACAACAGCGGAGGCTCCATCGGGATTCCGGCCGATCCGGACCCGACGGTCGCGGCCGGAAAGTGCTTCTTCTGCCACAAGAACGCCGGCGCGCAGGACTTCGTCCTGGAGTTCCTCGCCGGCATCGTGGGAAAGAACGCCAACTTCAATACGGGGGTCGAGAGGCTGCCGAACCAGCCGGCCGACCTGATCGACCCGGCCCACAATCCCCCGGACGGCGGCTTCGGGGACGACAATCCGAACAACCCGGACCCGTCGGACGGCTTCGGGGACAACACCTTCGCCACGGCCCCCCTCATCGAGGCCGCCGACACCGGCCCCTTCTTCCACAACAACGCGATCGAGACGATCGAGGAGGCGGTGAATTTCTACAACAGTACCGCCTTCAATACGGCGCCCAGCGTCGGACCGGGAATCGGCGGCATCAACCTGGAGCCGACCGAGGTCGTCGCGGTCGCCGCGATGCTGCGCGTGCTGAACGCGCTCGAGAACCTGAACGAGGCGCTCGCGTCCGAGCAGAAGGCGCTCGCCCAGAGCAACCTGAACAAGGCGCAACCCCACATCCTGGCCGCGCGCGAGGAGGTCCAGGACGCGATCGATGTGCTGCGGTGCGGGAAGCTCCACCCGAAGGCCGTCGGGAACCTCGTCTCCGCGGCGGCCCTCCTCACGCAGGCCTCGAACACGAGCAACAACAACACGCGGAACGCCTTGATCAACCAGGCGATCACGCAGCAGAACGCCGCCAAGAGCGACATGATCTTCTAGCGAGCCGAGCCCGGAGCGGAGCCCTCTCCGGTCCCTCGGCCCGTCCGTCCCCCGCCTCCCCCGGCCGGACTCCCGGCCGGGGGAGGCTCTGTCGATGCCCCTCGTCCGGCCGCGCGCGCTACCGGCCGTCCCGGCCGCGCTTGCTCCGCGTCGGACGGCGCGGGAAGACCGTGAAGTCGCGGAAACGGCTCGCCCCATTCTTCCAGGTCTCGAGCCATCGCGACCAGCCGACCTTGGCCCTCCCGAGCGTGGCCTCGAAGCGTCCGCCCCGGCGCCCAGCGCCCGCGCGGGAGGGGCGGATGATCGCGAGGGGGGGGAGCATGCCGAGGCGGCGGCCGGCGCGCTCGAAGGCCACCAGCACGCGCTCGAGCTGCGCGGGGGTGTGGGAGGCCATGTACGAGGTGCGGATGAGGTCCTTCCCGGGGGGGACGGCGGGGCTCGTCACCGGGTTCGTGAAGACTCCCTCGTCGAAGAGCTCCTTCCAGAGTCGGAACGTCCCCATCCGGTCGCCGACGAGGATCGGCACGATCGCGCTCTCCCCGATCCCCGTCTCGTAGCCGAGGTCGCGCAGCCCGCAGCGCATGAACTCCGCGTTCTGCATGACGCGCATCCTTCGCCCGGGCTCGCGCTCGAGGACGTCGAGGGCCGCGATCACCGCGGCCGTCGAGGCCGGGGGCATCGAGGCGCTGAACATGAGGGAGCGGGCGTGGTGCTTGAGGTAGTGGAGGACCTCCTCGGGCCCGGCCACGAAGCCCCCGATCGAGGCGAGGGACTTCGAGAAGGTCCCCATCACGAGGTCGACGCGGTTCTCGACCCCGAAGTGCTCGGCCGTGCCCCGC
Source organism: Planctomycetota bacterium (assembly GCA_035695825.1). Taxonomy (GTDB): domain Bacteria; phylum Planctomycetota; class UBA1135; order UBA1135; family JAKEFM01; genus JAKEFM01. The sequence goes on from DASRRH010000034.1 coordinate 43,201, forward strand.
CCGTGACTCCCGAGGACGCCGAGGGAGTGGGCCTCGTCGACGAGGGTGCGCGCCCCGTAGCGGCGGGCGAGCGCGCAGATCCGCGGGAGGTCGGCGAAGTCCCCGAGCATGGAGAAGACCCCGTCCACGACGATGAGGCGGCCCCCCTCGCCGTTCTCCCCCTCCGCGAGGAGGCGCTCGAGGTGCTCCATGTCGTTGTGCTTGAACTTCTTCACCTCGCCGAAGGAGAGCCGGCACCCGTCGAGGATCGAGGCGTGGTTCTCGCCGTCGGAGTAGACGACGTCGTTGCGGCCGACGAGGGCCGAGATGATCCCGAGGTTCGTCTGGAACCCCGTCGAGAAGACGAGGGCGGCCTCGCGCTGCATGAACCTCGCGAGGCGCCGCTCGAGCTCCTCGTGGAGCGAGAGGGTGCCGTTCAAGAACCGGGAGCCCGTGCACCCCGACCCGAACCTCTGGATCGCCCTCCGCGCCGCCTCGAGGACGTGGGGATGGTGGGTGAGCCCGAGGTAGTTGTTCGACCCCGCCATGATCAGGCGGCGGCCGTCGATCACGACCTCCGTCGCCTCGCTCTCCCCGATGGCGCGGAAGTAGGGGTAGGTCCCCCCGGCCATCAGCTCGCGCGCGGTGACGAACCGAGCGCATTTGTCGAAAAGGTCACCCATCCGGGGGGCTTTGGGGGGACCGGGCAGGGAACCCCTCCTCTTCCTATCCGAGGCCTGTCGCCGTCGTGGGGGAAGGCCTGGTCGGGCGCGGGGGGGGAGTCTAGGGGGGGTCCGGAGGACCGTCAACGCGAGGCCTCCGCCACGCCGCGACATCCTGCGGGGAGGTGCACCGGCTCCCCCCATCCCTGGGGTCTCCCGTGCGTTGCGGGGTCCGGCCGGGCCGTCTAGAAGCGGGCGGCTTGTCCCCCCCGGCCCGCGTCCTGGTCACTGGAGCGACCGGCTTCGTCGGATCGCACTTCGCGCGGGGGCTGCTCCGCGCGGGCCACCTGGTTCGGGTCCTGGCGAGGGATCCCTCGAAGGCCTCCTCCCACCGGGAGGCAGGGGCGGAGGTCGCGACCGGGACGCTCGAAGACCCGGCGAGTCTCCGACGGGCGGTGGGGGGGGTGGACAGCGTTGTCCACTGCGCCGCCCTCCTCTCCTCCCCGGACCGGGTGGGGTATGCCCGGATCAACGCCGAGGGAACGCGCTCGCTGCTCGAGGCGGCGATCGGCGCGGGATGCAGAGCCTTCCTTCTCGTCTCCAGCCTCGCGGCCGCCGGACCGGCGCGCGGGGGCCGACCCGTCCGGCGGGAGGACGAGCCCCGTCCGGTGAGCGACTACGGATGGAGCAAGCTCGAAGCGGAAGGGCTCCTCCGGGAGGCGAGCGGCCGGATCCGGACCTGCGCGATCCGGCCGCCGATCGTCTACGGACCCGGCGACCGGGGGATGCTCCCCTTCTTCCGCGCGGCGGCGCGGGGCATCGCGCCTCGGATCGGCCGGGTCCGCTCGATCGACCTGATCCACGTCGCCGACCTCTGCGGGGCGCTCCTCGCCGTCCTCGAGAGGCCGCTCCCGACGGGGTCGATCCACTTCGTCCGGGGGGAGGGGCGCTGTCCCCCTGAGCGGGTTCTCGAACTCGCTGCATCGGCGTTCGGATCGCGCCTCCGACGGATCCGGATCCCCTCCCTCGTTGCGGTCGCGGTCGCGGCCGGAGCCGACCTGCTGGCCCGCCTTCGCCGCGGAGGTTCGGGCGTCGTCTTCGGCTACGACAAGTGGCGCGAGATGCGGGAGGAAGCGTGGACCTGCGACGACTCGGCGTTTCGGACGGCGACCGGCTGGGCGCCGAGGATCTCGCTCGAGGAGGGAGTCGAGGAGACCGCCCGCTGGTACCTCGAGAAGGGGTGGGTCCGCGCGGGTCGGGTGGCTCCGTCCGTGTAACCACCGGCGTCATTCCTTGGGGAGAACCCCGGGGAGGGCGCCGACGCATGGGGATGAAGGACCTCGCGCACGAGAATCTCGAGGCGGCGCGGATCCTCCTCGATCGGGGTCTGCTCCACGCGGCCGCGAGCCGCCTGTACTTCGCCTTCTTCCAGGCGGGGGTCTTCGCGCTGGCTCGTGCGGCGAGGACCCCGGAGGACGCCCGGAAGGGCCTCGCCTACTGGAGTCACGAGGCCGTCGGCGACCTCGTCCACCTCTCGCGCGGTCGCGACGACGATTCGGTACGATTCAAACGACTCCAGGATCTCCGGGTCCGAGCGGACTACGATCGGGGTCCCGTGGCGCGGCGGGAGGTCGAGGAGTTCAGGCACGAGGTGGTCCGGTTCGTCCGAGAGGTGACGGCGTGAGAGACAGGCGGATGATGGCCCTCATCCGGTCGATCGAGAGACGGTTTCACGGGGCGAAGGTCTACGTGGAGCCTTGGAACGACCCCGACGGCAATCCGGAGTACAAGTGGTGGATCTCGGTCCCCGGCTGGCCTCGGCGTCGGAGGGACGCGCTCCATCTCTTCGTGATCCGACGGGAACGAGAGTTGTTCGGCCGTGGTCCTCGTCCATTCTTCTTCAGCAGTTACGGACCGTGGGACCGGAAGGCGTACCGGGCCCGGAGGAAGGCCGTTCGATCCGGGAGGGGGCGGCGTCGAACCCGGTCGATCCCGGCGGCGAGGGGGCGTCCGCCCCTCCGTCGCACCCGAGCAAGGCAGGCGGCCGGCTGAGACGGCCGCTCGCCAGGCGCTACTGGAGCAGCGTCGCCAGGACCGCCTTCTGCGAGTGGAGGCGGTTCTCGGCCTGGCGGTAGACGAGGGAGTCGGGGCCGTCGAGGACGTCGTCCGTGACGACGACGTTGCGGCGGACCGGCATCGAGTGCATGAACTTCCCCCGGTCCGTGCGCCGCATCGCCCCGCCGTTCACGATCCAGTCTCGATGGCGGGAGCGCTTGGCGGCCTCGACGGTCGGCTGCCCGTAGAGGGGGATGCTCCCCCAGGAGCGGGCGTAGACGACCCGCGCCCCGGCGAGGGCCTCGTGGAAGTCGTAGAAGGGACGGACCGACCCGCTCGAGCGCTTCGCCGCCTCCCGCGCCTCCTCGAGGACCTCGGCGTCGAGCTCGTACCCCTCGGGGTGGGCGACGCGGACCTCCATGCCGAGGCGCGCGGCCGCGAGGAGGATCGAGTGGGCGACCGAGGGAGACTGAGCCGAGGGATGGTTCGTCCAGACGAGCGCGAAGGGGATCCTCCGGAGGTCGGCGCCGAACTCCTCCCGGAGCGTCACGACGTCGGCGAGGCCCTGGCAGGGGTGGTCGAAGAACGACTCCATGTTGATGATCGGCACCGTCGCGTGGCGCGCCCAGGCGTGGAGGGGAGCGTCCCGGCGGTCGACCTCGTACTTCGCCCCGGCGGGGACGGCGCGGATCGCGAGGGCGTCGAGGTAGCTCGACAGCACGCGCGCGGCGTCCTTCACGTGCTCCGGGGCGGGGCCGTCCATCACCTTCCCCTCCTCCGCCTCGAGCTCCCAGAAGTCCGCGCTCGAGGTGAGGTGGATGCTCTGTCCGCCGAGCTGGAACATCGCGACCTCGAAGGTCGTGCGCGTGCGGAGCGAGCGGTTGAAAAAGAGGAGGCCGAGCGACTTCCCCGCGAGCAGCCGGTTCGGGGGCTTCTGCTTCATCCGGATCGCGAGGTCGACGAGGTTCTCGAGCGCCTCGTCGGAGAGGTCGCGGAGGCGGAGGAAGTGGTTGGGCACGGCGGGAGGAGAGAGGGTAGGAACGGGGGCGCGAGCGGGCAAGCCTCGCGGGGGGCGTTGTCGGCGGGCCCTCCGGCCACTACCTTCTCCGCTCCGATGGCGGAAGCGAATCCGGGAACGACCCTCGGGATCGTCGTCGGGGGAGGCCCCGCCCCCGGCATCAACGGGGTGATCTCCTCCGCGACGATCGAGGCGGTGAACAACGGCTGGCGCGTCCTCGGCCTCCTCGAGGGCTTCCGGTGGCTGGCGGAGGGGAACGTCGAGCACGTGGAGCCCCTGACGATCGAGCGCGTCTCCCGGATCCACTTCGACGGAGGCTCGATCCTGCGGACCTCCCGCGAGAATCCGACGAAGGACCCCCGGCGCCTGAGCAACGTCGTCGAGGCGCTCGGGAGGCGGGGCGTCGACTGCCTCCTCGCGATCGGGGGGGACGACACCGCCTTCACGGCGAGCCGGATCGCGGCGGAGGCGGGGGGGAGGATCCGCGTCGCCACCGTCCCGAAGACGATCGACAACGACCTGCCGCTGCCCCACAACATCTCGACCTTCGGCTTCCAGACGGCGCGCCACTTCGGCGCGCAGGCCGTCGCGCGCCTGATGGAGGACGCGCGGACGACCTCCCGCTGGTACTTCGTCGTCACGATGGGGCGCAAGTCCGGGGCGCTCGCCCTCGGGATCGGCAACGCCGCGGGCGCGACCCTCACGGTCATCCCCGAGGAGTTCCCGGAGATCCCGATCCCGGTCGAACGGGTCGCGAAGATCCTCGCCGGGGCGGTTCTCAAGCGCCGTTCGATGGGGCGCCAGGACGGGGTTGCCGTGATCGCGGAGGGGATCGCGGAGTGCTTCGACCCGCAGGAGGTCCTCGACCTCGAGCGGGCGGGGCGCGACGAGTTCGGCCACGTCCGCCTCGCGGAGGTCGACCTCGGCGGGCGGCTGCGGCGGGCGGCCGGGAAGGTCCTCGAGCGGTTCCGGATCCCCGTCTCGATCGTCGCGCTCGACCTCGGCTACGAGCTGCGTTGCGCGGCGCCGATCCCCTTCGACCTCGAGTACACGAGGAGCCTCGGGTACGGCGCGGTGAAGTACCTCCTCGGCGGGGGGTCGGGGGCGCTGATCGCGATCGTCGGCGGGAAGATGACGCCGATCCCCTTCGAGGACCTGATGGACCCGCGGACGGGGAAGGTCGCCGTCCGCCGCGTCGACGTGACGACCGAGTCCTACGAGGTCGCCCGCAAGTACATGATCCGGATCGTCCGCTCCGACCTCGAGAAGCCCGCCCACCTCGCCCTCCTCGCGGAGGCGGCCGGGATGACCCCGGAGCGGGTGCGCGAGGAGTTCGGGCCGGTCGTCGCGTGAGGCGCGGGGCGTTCCGCGCACGCGGGGACCTTCCTATCCTTCCCCCATGCCCGACATCGAGTTCGCCGTCCCGACGAGCCGGCCCCCCGCGCAGGTGAAGGCCGCGATCGAGGCCGAGATCAACGCCCGGCTTCCGGGGGGGATGATCCGGCGTTTCTGGGAGGGGGACACGTTCCGGTTGGTCGGGATGGGGGCCGACGGGCGGATCGAGGTCCGCGAGGGAGAGATCCGGGCGAGCGCGGACTTGAAGCCCCCCCTCTCGATGATGAAAGGGAAGGTCGAGCAGGGGCTCCGCGAGACGGTCGAGAAGGCCGCCCGGGGATCGTGACGGCCGTGGAAGGCTCCGGGGACGGGATCGTCGAGCGCGGCCTCGGGCGGCTGCGCGGGCGCCTCGAGGGGGTCGTCCTCGCGGGGGGGGCCGTCCACGACGAGTACACGACGAACTTCGGGCACATCCACTTCTGGCGACCGCGGTTCCTCGTCAAGCCCGCGGGCCCGACCGACGTCCTCGAGGTCCTGAAGTTCGCGCGGGAGGAGGGGCTCACCGTCTCGACGCGGGGGGCGGCGCACTCCCAGTCGCAGCTCGCGATCAACCGCGACGGGATCCTCCTCGACATGCGGTCGATGAACCGGATCCTGGAGGTCGACCCGAAGGGGGGGACCGTCCTCGTCGAGCCGGGGGTCGTCTGGCGCGACCTCCTCGCCCGGACGATGGCCGCGGGCCTCGCCCCTCCCGTTCTCACGAACAACCTCTCCGTCACCGTGGGAGGCACCCTCTCGATGGCCGGGATCGGGATCGCCTCCTTCGAGTACGGAGCGCAGACCGACAACGTCGAGGAGCTGGAGGTCGTCACGGTCGACGGGGTGGTGCGCCGCTGCTCGCGCGGCCACGACCCGGAGCTCTTCTGGGGCGTCCTCTCGGGTCTCGGCCAGGTCGCCCTGATCCTCCAGGCGCGGCTGCGGCTGCGGCGGCCGAAGGCGACGACGCGGACCTACTACCTCCTCTACGACGACCTGCGGCGGTTCCTCGAGGACGCCAAGGCCGCGATGGACGCGGAGAAGTGGGACTACCTCGAGTCGTGGTGCTCCCCCTGCCCGCAGGGGCTCAAGTGGGTCGGGGGGGTGCGCCAGCCCTACGCGAAGTGGTTCTTCCCCTTCCACCTCACGGCCGAGTTCGACGCGGGCTTCCCTCCGGACGACGCGGCGATGCTCGCGGGTCTCGAGCCGTACGCGAACCTCCTCGTCGACGACTTGCCCACGCAGGACTTCCTGAACCGCCTGATCCCGGTCTTCGAGACCTGGAAGCGGGCCGGGACCTGGGAGCACGTCCACCCCTGGATGGAGGTCGTCTTGCCGTGGGAGAGCGCGACCGAGTACATCGAGGCGGTCCTCGCGGACCTCCCGCCGGGCGTCCAGGTGGGGGGGCACGTCCTCCTCTGGCCCGCGCGCAACGCCGTCTCCGAGGTCCCGCTCTTCATGCACCCGACGACGGAGTACCTGATCGGCTTCGGCATCCTCCCCGCGGTCCCTCCCAAGATGTGGGAGGCGTTCCGTCCGAAGCTCGACCTCGCGAGCGAGCTCGCGATCGCTTACGGGGGGAAGCGTTACCTCTCGGGGTACGTGAACTTCACGGCCGAGCAGTGGAAGGCGCACTACGGGGAGAAGTGGGCGGGGTTCGCGGCCCTCAAGAGGAAGTACGACCCCGAGGGGCGCCTGAACCCCGGGTTCATCCCCTTCTAGGGGTCGCCGTCGGGGAGGGCGCGACGAGGACGGCCCGGAGCGCCGAGGACCCGCGACGGATCTCGACGGCGGCGCCCTCGGTCGCGCCCTCCCTCCGTGCCAGGCCGAGCGCGAGGAAGGGGCCGAGCGCGCCCTCCGCGCTGACGCTCGTCACCCTCCCGACCTCGACTCCGTCGCGCTCGATCCGGTCTCCGGATCGCGGCGGAGGTCCCGGCTCGAAACGGAGCACGACGAGCCGGCGCCTCGCCCCTCCGTACGTCCGCAGACGCGCGACGACCTCCTGCCCCGGGTAGCACCCTTTCGAAGTCGAGAGCGACGCTTCGAGGCCGACCTCGTCGGGGTAGGTCGCCTCGTCGAGGTCGAGGCCCTGCCGGGGGATCCCCGCGCGGATGCGGAGGTACTCGAGGGGGACCGCGCCGATCGGACGCGCGCCGGGGACCGAGGCGAGGACGCGCTCGAGCAGGGGTGCGGCCCGACGGCGGGGCGCGAGGAGACGGAAATCGGGAATCCCCAGGGCGTCGGTGCGGAGGACCCGGACGCTCCCCTCGGACGTCGCGGCGTGACGCCCGGCGGAGGGGGCGTCCGCGATCCCGACGGAGCGGAGCGCCTCCCCCCCTTTCGGACCGAGGAGGGCGAGCCACGCGGTCTCCGACGTGCGGTCGGCGAGCTCGACCGGTTCGGCGAACCGGTAGCGCTCGAGCGCGGCGAGGAGCGCGGGCGCGAGCGCGGCTTCGACCTCGAGGAGGACCTCCGCCTCGGCGCGCAAGGCGAGGACGACGGCGACCGCGCGGCCCGCGGGGGTGAGGAGGCACCCTGCCGCGCTCTCCCCGGGGGAGAGCGCCCCCAGGTCGCAGGAGAGGAGGCGCTGGAGAAAGGGGACCGCCTCGGCCCCCCCAACGCGCACGAGTCCTCTCCAGGGAATCGGGCCGGCGGCGAGCGCCGTCTCCGCCGCCGCCACCTCGGAGGCGGGATCCCCGAAGTCGGCGGGGACTCCGGGGTCGGGGCCATCGGCGATCCGGCCGCCGAGCCGGGCGAGAAGGGACGCGAGCTCGTCCACGGAGCCCGAGCCTACGAGGAACGGCCCCCTTGAGGGAGTGGCGGACGGGAGGAAGATGGATATGCTCCGCGCGCCTCTTCGCCAGACGATGCCCCCCCGAGACCTCCGCGTTCCGCTCGCGGCCGCATGGTTCCTGCTCTCGGGGGCGGCGTTCGCCTCGCCGCAGGAAGCCTCGCCGATCGGGTTCCCGGGCTGCGACGCTTTCGCATTCGGGCTCGACTCGGGCCCCCAGCCCATCGTCGTCGCTCCCCCGAGCGGCCCGGGGCCGGCGCTCGCCGATCCCTATTCGGACCTCCTCGAGCCGGTCGCCCAGCTCGCGGCTCCGGCGGGGAACTACATGGACCTGTCGCTCCGGAGGAACCTCCTCGCCGCGGCGCGGGTGTTTCCCGGCGGCGGCGGCGTCGAGTTCTTCGACATGTCCGACCCCGCGCAGCCCGTTCGGATCGCGGAGATCCGGATCCCCTATCCCGTCTGGGACGTCTCCCTTTTCGAGCAGGGGGGGACCACGTTCGTCGCGCTCGGCAACGAGGGGGTCCCGACGCCCGTCGTCGGGGCCCAGATCTGGGCCTTGACGGACGCGGGCCCGACGTACGTCTCCCACCCCTCCCACCTCGGGAGGCCGGAGAACGTCCACCACGTCTTCGTCGAGACGCGGGGCGCGAAGCGCTTCCTCTACTGCGGAGCGTCCACGGGCCCCTTCGCCGCGATCGACGCGCACCTCGACATCTACGACGTCACGAGTCCGGCCGATCCGCTCCTCCTCGCGACCCTCGGGGCCGTTCCGCCGACGCCTTCGGTGCCGGGGTTCTTCGTCCACGACTTCGCGGCGGGCTGGAATCCGAGCCTCGGCCGGTACGTCCTCGGGATCGGCGCGTTGACCCAGGGGATCGTCCTCTTCGACGTCGCGCTGCCGGGGAGCCCCGTCTTCCTTGCCCAGTTCTCCGCGTACGGACCTTCCGTGGACGGGCACTCGATCGCGGTCAGCGCGGACGGCGCCCATGTCTTCCTCACGAACGAGATCCCTTCTCCCGCGTGGGGGGGTCTGAACGTCCTCGACGTGACCGGGGCGGGGGGACCTGGCGGGATCGTCGAGGTGAGCCAGTACGCCACGACGACGAGCTTCGTCCACTACGCGAGGCGCCTCGGCAAGTTCCTCTTCACGTCGAACGCGCAGGACGGGATGACGGTGTTCGAGGTCTCCGATCCGACCTCCCTCGCGCCCGTCGCGTGGAAGGCGACGCAGGAGGGGACGGGCGTTCCGCTTTGCTGGGACGTCCTCCCGATCGTGGGTTCCAAGGGCACGTTCGTCGTCGCCAACGAGATCGGCGAAGGCCTGGAGATCTTTGCCTTCCGTCCGTACCGCGCGGAGCGGACGGGCAGGAGGACCGTCCACTCCCTCGCCTCGCTCGGGCTGCGCGTGCGCAACTTGACCTACTCCCCGGCCTCCGTCGTCGCGCGGGTCTTCCTCGAGGGAGAGGGGGGGGCCCTCTCCTTCGCCGCTCCGCTCCTCCTCGGCCCGCATGCCGACGTCCCGTTCGCGATCCCCTCCTCGGCCGGGCCGGTCCCTCCCGGCCTCTACGACCTCGCCTTCGAGGTCGTCCAGATCGAGGGGAATCAGACGACCTACCTCGATCGCTTCAGGGACAAGTTCGCCCTGCGCTGAGCGCCGGGGCCGCCGGCCCGACCCTCCCGGGCGTGGATCGCGCTCGTCGCCTCAGCGGCGGCCGACCAGCTCCTGGAGCGCATCGACGAGGGGGTCCCAGTCGCGGAAGACCTGCGCCCCCGGGACGGTCGGCTTCTCCTTCGTGACGAGGTAGGCGGGGATCGACGCTCCCGCGTAGGCCTCCGCGTCCGCCGCGGAATCCCCGATTCCCGCGAGGATCCGCGGGAACTTGAGCTTCAGCATCCGGAGGGTCTCCTTCTTGTAGCCCGCCGTGTCGAAGGGGTCGTGGAGGCTGCGGGAGTAGAGGACGGGACCGGTCGGGAAATCCCAGTCCCGCAGCCACGCGCGCGTGTGCGGCTCGAGGTCCTCGTCCCGGCGGGTGACGTAGGCGATGGCGTAGTCGCGCGCGAGCTCCCGCAACGCCTCGACCGCGCCCGGACGGGGCCGGATCTCCTTCGCGGTATGGAAGAGGGGCGAGTACTCGGAGACCTCGGTCAGGGTCCCGTCGATGTCCGTGATGAGGATCGGCTCGTCGGGATCGAGGACCCGGACGTACCCCGTCGCGAGAGGGAGGGTGGCCTTCGAGGGGAGCTCCGTGCGGGCGAAGAGCTCGTACTCCCCCGGGATCTTCAGCACGAAGCGCACGGAGGCCTTCCCGGCGTCGTCCGTCTCCGAGGCCCCCGCCCGCTCGCCGTCGATCTCGAAGGCCACCCGCGCCCTCTTGATCCCGCCGAACATCCCGCGGAGCCTCCCGCCGACCACGTACGCGGCGAGCTGGAAGGGCTCGCCGGGGCGGGTCATCTCGTCGCGGACGTGGATCTCCTCGACCCGGGCGGGGAGGGAGACGCCGATGAGGGCGGTCAGGGCGGCGGCGACGCCTGCGAACGCGAGGAGCCTGGGACCGGCCTTCACGACGGCCGAGTATCGGCCGGGGCGAGGGAGGAACTTGGGGAATTGTCCGCGCCCCCGTCACGCCCCGCGTCTTCCAGGTGCGAGCCGATCGCGAGGAGGAGGAGATGGAGGAGGCGTCCGGGCCGGCCGCGGCCGTCCAGGGAGGGGAGGTTCGGTGGTGCGCCTTCGAGGCGCTCGCGAGGTCGTTCCGCGTCGCCGCGACGGAGAGGGGCGCCTGCCGGCTCTCGCTTCCCGGGGAGGACGCCGGGGAGTTCTTCCGCTGGCTCGCGCGGCGTTTCCCGCGAGCGCGGCTGCTCGAGGACCCCGGAGCCTTCGCGCCCCTCTCCTCCGCCGTCCGGGCCTACCTGGCGGGGGAGGCGAGAGTGCTCGCGGTTCCCCTCGATCCGATCGGGAGCCCGTTCCAGCGCGCCGTCTGGGAGGAGGTGCGCCGGATCCCGTTCGGGACAACGGTCGCCTACGGGGAGATCGCGAGGAGGCTCGGCGCCCCCCAGGCGTCCCGGGCCGTGGGGGCGGCGGTCGCCGCGAACCCGCTCCCGATCCTCCTCCCGACTCACCGGGTGGTCGGCTCGGACGGGTCGATCCCCGGCTACGGCCCCGCCGTGCCGATCAAGGTGGAGCTGCTCCGCCTGGAGGGGATCGCGCCCCGGAGCCGCAGGCGCGCGACCCCCTCGGGATCGCCGGCCGGCGCGGAAGGGGTTCTCCCGTGAGCCGCTGGATCCTCCCGGCCTTCGCGGTGCTCCTCCTCTCCCCTTGCTCGGGCGAAAGGCGGAGCGGGGAGCGGGCGATCTGGGTCGCGGATCGAGGCGCCGGCGCGGTCCATCGCCTCGGAGAGGACCTCGCCCCGCGCGCGACCGCTCGGTGCGGCGGATTCCCGCGCCTCGTCGCCGCCCTCGACGGCGGAGGCGCCTGGGCGGCCTGCGGGTCGGGTCCGGAACCAGGGGATCCCTTCTATCTGGTCCGGATCGAGAGGGACGGCGCGATCTGGGCGCGGGGAGGACCGTTCGGCTGGGTCGCCGATCTCGCGGCCGAATCCGGCGGCGGCGCGTGGGTAGCCGATCGCGGGAACGGGCTCCTCGTCACAGTCGGCGGGGATGGCGCCGTCCTCGGCACGCGACCCGTCCCGGGGATCCTCTGTGTCGAGCGGGGTCGGAGGCGCGTCCTCTTCGGCGACGACGCCGGCACGGTCGAGGCTTCGCCCCTGGCGGGGGGGAGAGCCGAGTCCTGGCGGGTGGAGGGGCAGGCGACGGACGTGCGGGAGGGAAGGGACTCGGAGGTCTGGATCCTCGATGCCTCCGGAGGCGGCCGACTCTTCCGGCTCGGGGCCGAAGGCGAGGTTCGGCTCGTCGCGAGCCTGGGATTCGCGGCGGAGCACCTGGCCGTCGCGTCCTCCGGGGTGTGGGTCGCCGGGACGGAGGCCCCCTTCGTGCGCCTCTACGCGGAGGAGGGCGCGATCCTCTCCGAGTCGACGCTCCCCTTCCCGGGGGACGCGAACTTCCTCGAGGCCTGGGGAGGGGGGGTCCTCGTCCCGATCGGCGCGGCCCTCGTGGACGTGGGGCCTGGCGGGGAAGTCCGGCGCTCGCGGGCGGGGTTCGGGGAGCTCGCAGGGATCGCGGTTTCGCGGGAGGCGCGTTGATGACCTGCGGGGCGGGGCCGTACCATCGGTCGTCTAAACGGCGGGACGGACTCCTGCCGAGAGAGGTATCCCTTGCGCGCCCCGCTCCTCCTCCCCTCCGCTCTCCTCCTCCTGCTCGCGGGAAGCGCCTTCGGGGACGTCGTGCGCCTGAAGAACGGGGGGCGCCTCGAGGGGAAAGTCGTCTCGCAGAACGACAAGGAGGTCGTGATCGAGACGGACGTCGGCCGGCAGACGATCCCCCGCGGGGACGTCGAGGGGATCGACCTCGGCCGGACCTCCCGCGACGAGTACGAGGAGAAGCTCAAGCTCGTCGACAAGCAGAGCCTCCTCGACCTCGCCGATCTCGCCGACTTCTGCCGGAAGAAGAGCCTCTCCCGGGAGTTGCGCGACGTGTACCGGATGATCTTGCGGCTCGACGAGGACAACGAAGAGGCGCGGGAGGGGCTCGGATACGTCAAGGTCGAGGGGGAGTGGGTCCTCAAGGCGAGGATGAAGGAGCTCGAGGACCAGAAGCGGAAGAAGGAGGAGGAAGAGAGGAAGAAGACTGCGAAGGAGAAGCCGAAGGCTTCCCTTCCGACGGCGGGGGTGGGCTCCCTCGAGGCCGCGATCGCGGAGAACGCGGAGGTCGACAAGGCGGAATCGGAGGCGCTCAAGGACTTCTTCGGCGGGACGGCGCCGACGGTCCTCTCGAGCCGCAACTTCTCGATCAAAGGGCAGGTGCCGCCGGAGAAGGGGCGCGAGCTCCTCGACCTCCTCGAGAAGGCCTACGCGGAGCTCAACGCGAAGTTCTCCATTCCGGCCGAGTTCCAGATGTACAAGGCGGGGCCCGGCAAGCGCCTCCACTTCCTCTTCGTGAACGACAAGGCCACGTTCAACGACCTGCTCCCGTGGGTCGAATCGAAGTATCGCAAGCTCGACCCGAACTTCCGAAAGATGGTCCAGGAGTCCGGGAGGATGGCGGCGGAAGGGGGCGCCCCGATCGCCGTCCTCGTGCAGCGGGAGGGAGGCCTCGAGGGAGACTGCCTCCACATGCTCGGCCAGACGTACATCGAGGCCTGGAGGGGGAACGTTCCCGCCTGGCTGTCCGAGGGGTTCGCCTTCTGGGTTTCGACGACCCGCCTCGGCCGGAACACGGCCTACTGCATGACGCTCACGGAGTACGGGAAGGGCTCGGTCGCGGAGAAGGACCTCGACACGGCCTACGCGGTCCTGGTCCGGGAGATGGCGAAGGACGGGACGTACCGCCCGTTCCGCGAGCTGATGGTCCGCGGGCTGAACCTCCTCGATTACCAGGACCTCGCGCAGTCGTGGGCCACCGTCCGCTACATCGTGGAGGGGCACGGAGAGGAGTTTCTCAAGTTCTTCAAGGCCTACCGCGCCAACGACCAGGAGAAGACCCTAAAGGACGCATTCGGCGTGTCGCCCGAGGAGTTCGAGGCCGGCTGGAAGGAGTGGGTCCTCAAGAACCTCGAGGCCGAGACGAAGAAGGGGAAGGAGAAGAAGGGGAAGGACGTGCCGAAGAAGCCCGAGCCCAAGAAGAAGGGATCCTAGGAGCCGGCTCGAGGGGCAGAGGCGAGGGGCGGCGCTTGCCCCCTCATTCGAAGAGGCGGACCGCGACCCAGACGGCGCCGACGCCGACGGCCGCGAAGGAGGCGGCCCGCGCATAGGGCGCCGGGCGACGCGAGCGGGCGGCGCCGGCGGCGGCGCCGAAGGCGACCATCGTCGCGAGGATCCCCGCCGCGAAGGCCCCGACGCACGCGGCGCGGGCGACCGCCCCTGTCGCCACGAGGACGGGCGCGACGTTCTGCAGGTGGGAGGGGAGCCCGGCCAGGGCGAAGGCGCCGCCGAGGGCGGCAGCGCCGTGCGCGTGGGCGTGGCGCCCGTGGTCCCGTCCCTCGTGCGCGTGAGGGTGTGCGTGCACCTCTCCCCCCTCGTGCGCGTGGAGGTGGGAGTGGAGGTAGCCCTGCCCAGGACGGAGCGTCGCGAGACCGAGCAGTACGAGCATCGCGCCGGAGAGGATCTCGCCGACCCGCCCGAGCCAGAGAGGAGCGATCCCCCCGACCTCGAGCGCCCCGAGCGCGGCCGTGGCGAGGAGGAGGACGATCGAGTGGCCCGCGGCGAACCGGGCCGCAAGCCGGAGCGCTCCCCATCGCGACCCCCCCCGCGTCGCGAGGGCGGCGACCGCGGCGAGGTGATCGGGGCCGGCGCCGTGCCGGGCTCCCAGGAGGAAGGCGAGTCCGACCGCGGGGAGGTCGCTCACCTAGTCCTCATCCCCCGCCCCGCGCTCCCGCTTGCGGCGCGAACGGAGCGCCTTCGCCCGGAGCCGTCGCCGGACCGAGCCGCGCGTCGGCCCCGTCGGGCGCCGCGGGCGGCGGGGGCGGAGCGCCTCGGCGAAGAGGCGGAGGAGCCGCGCGAGGGCCTCCCCGCGGTTTCGGCTCTGGCTGCGGTGCTCGGAGGCGGAGATCCGGATCTCCCCTGCGGAGGTGAGCCGCGAGGCGAGGGCCTGCGCGAGCCGGGCCCGCGCGTCGGCCGGCAGGGAGGGGGATCCCAGGAGATCGAAACGGAGGACCACCTTCGTCGCCACCTTGTTCACGTTCTGGCCCCCGGGCCCGCCCGAGCGGACGAACTCGAAACGCAGCTCCTCCGGTCGAAGGCGGAGCCCTCCCGGAAGGCGGAGGTCGGCTTCGGGCGGAGCCGTCATCGGGACACCGGGTGGGCCGGGGGGGGCGCACTATAATCCGCGTCCGAGGACTCCGTTCGCGTGCGCATCGGGATCGTCGGCGCCGGCCCCGCGGGTTCCTACCTCGCCCTCCTCCTCGCGCGCGGCGGCCTCCGGCCCGTCCTCTTCCACGACCCCTCGGCGGGGGAGAAGCCGTGCGGCGGAGGCGTCACCGCGAAGGCTTTCGACCGCTTCGCCGAACTGCGGAGCCTCGAGATCCCGCGGGTCCGCATCGACCGGGCGAGGGTCGTCTCGCCGCGGGGGCGCGAGGTCCGGATCGAGTCGCACGGGATGTTCGACATCTTCGCGCGCACGGAGTTCGACGGGGCGCTCCGGGGGCTCGCGGTCGAGGCGGGCGCGCGTCTCGTCCCGGCTCGGGCCCGTCGGGTCGGGCCGGGCCCTCAGGTCGGGTTCGACGGGGGGGAAGAGACCTTCGACTTCCTCGTCGGCGCGGACGGGGCGCGCTCCCTCGTCGGAAGGGCGACGGGCCGGCCCCTCCCGACCGGAAGGCTCTGCCCCTCCGTCGGGGTCCTCGTGAAGGGGGTCGACCCCGCCGAGGGGGTTTGGATGCGCTTCTACCCTGGTCTCCGCGGCTACCTCTGGGTGTTCCCGCGCGCCGACCGCGCCTCGGTCGGGATTGTCGCGTTCCCGGGCGACGCGACGGCCCCGGAGATGCGGGGGCGCGTCTCGGCCTTTCTCCGCGAGGTGCTTCCCGGGGCGACGGTCGTCGGCTCCTACGGCTGGGTCATCCCCGCGCCGGGGCCCGATGGCCGCCCCCTCGTGCCCGTCCTGGCGGATCGGGTTGCGCTCCTCGGGGACGCGGCGGGGATCGTCGATCCCATCACGGGGGAAGGGATCTACTACGCCCTCGTCTCCGCCCGGATCCTCGCCGCGTCGATCCTGAGCGGCCGGCCCGAGTCGTATCCCTCTCTCCTCGAAGAGGCCGTGGCGCCGGAACTCGCGCGGGCGGGGGCTTGGGCGGAGCGGTACTTCCGGACGCCGGTCCTCGAGGCGATCCTCGCCGGCGCCGGACGCAGCCGGCGGGCCCGGGATCTGATCGCCGACCTGATGTCGGGCCGCCAGACCTACGGCGGCCTTCCGGAGCGCGTGACCTCGAGCCCCGCGGGGTGGCTCCTCGCGCGGGTCTTCCGGACCTTCCTCGCCGCGTGACGGGGGCCGGCGGGCCCCGTTCACTCCTCGTCGAACTGCGCGAGGTGGGCGGAGAGGCTCAAGCGCGCGGCGCGGACGCTGTTCGCCATGTCGAGGCGGCCGTTCCCCTCGAAGAGCTTCTCCGCCTGTTGCAGGGTCTCCACGACGCGCGCGGCCTCCTTCAGGACGACGTCTCCCCCCTGCTCGAGGCGGCGGATCGCCCGCTCGACCTGCCGGACGACCTCCGCTTCGCGCGCACGCTCGCTACGGTCCGCTCGCTTCATCGGGAGGGGGGATTCTCCCCGGGAAGCTCGGCTGCGCAAGATGGAGGATCCCCCTGCGAATCGAGGAGCGCCAGCGCCGCGATCGTCTTGCCGTCGCGGATCTCCCCTCTGCGGACTCGGGCTTGGACCTCGTCGATCGGGAAGATCCCCGTCTCGATCTCCTCGTCCTCGTCGGGTTCGGCGCCCCCGTCGGGAGCGAGCCCCTCGGCGACGAAGAGGTGCATGAACTCGCTCGTGACCCCGGGAGCCGGGAAAAACCCGCCGAGGCGCCTCCAGCGCGCCGCCCGGAAGCCCGTCTCCTCGTGAAGCTCCCTCCGCGCCGCTTCCTCCGGAGCCTCCCCTGGCTCGAGGCGCCCCGCCGGCACCTCCCAGAGGAAGGAACGGGCGGCGTGGCGGTACTGGCGCACGAGGAGGATGCTTCGGGGGTCGGGGAGGGGAACCACGACGGCGGCGCCCGGGTGGAGGACGAGCTCCTGAACGACGGTCCGGCCGAGCGGGGTCCGGAAGCGCTCCCGCACGACGCGGAACACCCGGCCCGCGAAGATCTCCTCGCTCTCGAGGACTTCGGCGGGCGGAGGGTCCGTGCGTCCGTTCACGGGAAAGAGAGCACCGGGGGGAAGCAAGCGAACCATACGGCCATCGCCGGCGTGAAGGAAGCGGCGGCGAGCGCGCCGAGCCCGCCGATCCTCCCTCCCTGGGGCGCGGCGAGGGCGAAGGCAGGCGCCGTCGCCCGCGAGGCGGACCAGAACGCGACCCAGACGTCGCGGTCCGCGGCGGCCGCGGCGAGCCACAGGGCCGCGAACGGAGCCGCCTCTCCGCGGAGGCGCGGGAGGGTCGCCGGAAGGACGAGGAAAGCGGCGAGGTGCAGGAGAGAGAAGAGGTTCTCGGGGAGGAAGCCGCGCAGCCGCGCCGCCTCGGCGCCGGCCCAGAGGGGCGCGAAGAGGGGCAAGCCGAGATCCGCGAAGGGGAGGGCGCCGGATAGCCCCCGTCGGAGGAGCCACGCGCGCCACCCGATCGAGGGAGCGAGCGCGAGGAGCCAGAGGAGACCCCTTCCGCGGCCACGGACGAGCGCCTGCGCGGCCAGCGCGGCCGGGACGACGGCGAAGACCTCGTGATCGAGGGGGGCGAGCGCGAGGCAGCAGGCCGCCCAACCGGGCCGGCCTCGTCCCCGGAGGAGCAGGGCGAGGAGCGTGAGCGCCGTCCCGGCCGGACCGGGAAGACCGCGCGCGACGGCGACGGCCAGGCCCGCGTTCGCACCGGCGGCGAGGCCGATCCCGAAGGAACTCCGTTCGCCCCCCCGGGATGCCGCGACGAGGGCTGCGACCGCGGCGGACGCGAGGAGATTCAGGGCGGCGAAGCGTCCGGCGACCCCTCGGAGGTCCCCCGCGCCCGAGGCCCGTGCGAGGGCGGGGAGGAGGATCCGGGAGAACCGTCTCCCGGGGTCGTCGAGGAACCGCGAGGTGCCGCGGCGGTCGAGCGGATCGAGCGCGACGAGGGCGTAGAACTGTCCGTCGTACCCGCCCAGTCCGGCGAAGCGGACGGGCTTCCCGACGTCCGCCGGGAGGGGGACACCGTCGCCGACGCAGAGGAGGACGGTCGGGTCGCCGCGCGAGTCGAGGAGGAGGACGGCGAGGAGGAGGGCGTGGAGGGCGGCCGCCCCGGCTGCTGCCCTCGCGGCGGTCGGAATCGAGTTTCGGTTCGGGTCGATCGGGGTCGGTCGGGACTTCGCGCGCTGGAGGTCTAACCGAATGCCCCTGCGCCGTCATGCCCCGGGGCGGGTCCCCCGCGTGAAGAGGGGCGCCCGCCATCCGCCGTTCAGGCCCGGGGCGGGTCCCGAACGTGAAGAGGGGCGCCCGCGATCCGCCGTTCAGACCCGGGACGGGTCCCGAACGTGAAGAGGGGCGCCCGTCGGCGGGCGCCCCCCCAGCGATGGAACGGACAGCTACGGAGTGATTTCGATTCCGTTCGTCGTAGGCATCGGATTTCCGGCGAGGTCGCGGACGTCCCTGACCCGGAGACGGTGGGTTCCCGGGATCACGGTGTCGCCCGCGGTCAGGCGGACGGTCTTTCCGTCGCCGAGGAGGACCGCCGCGACGAGGACCGGCGGGGTCCCCTTCGCGACGAACCAGTAGTTGGAGACCGCCTCCGCGCTCGACTTCTCGACCGACTCGCTGAAGGTGACGTCGACCGTGCGGCTCGAAGGGTCGACGACCTCGTTCCGGTCGGCGACGAGGACGGTCGGCGGCGTGGAGTCTCCAAGCACGATTCCCGACGAGGCGGAGGGAACCATCGGGTTCCCCGCGACGTCGCGGACGGCGGCGACGGAGATCCGGTAGGTGGCGCCAGCCTGGAGGTTCGTGCCGGCCGGCAGCGTGATCGTGATCTCCCGAGCGGCGGGGTCGTAGGCGAAAGAGGCCCCGGCGAGCGGGAGGGCGGTGCCGATCGGGCTCTCGAGGGCGTAGGCCGCGGGGGTCTCCGCGTCGGAGGGAACGACCGGCTCGCTGAAGAGGACGACCACAGGGTCGTTCGCGGAGCCCGGGACGGCGGTCGCCCTGGAGGAGACGAGGGAGGGAGGCGTCGAGTCGCTGGTCGCGACCGCGAGACCCGCTCCGCCCCCCGGGTTCCCGGCCGGGTCCTCGACCCCCGAGACGGTGAGGGTCGTCGAGCCCGGAACGACGGCGTCGTCGAAGACGAGCCGGATTCCCATGGACCCCGGCAGCCCGCTCACCCCGACGAATGCCTGCCCCTCGCTCGCGGCGAAGAAGGGCGCGGCGCTCGTCCCGAGCGAGATCGGCTCGTTGAAGAGGACGTCGGCCACGCGCCCGAGCGGGTCGAGGGCGAGGTTCTGGGAGACCGACACGATCGACGGGGCGACGGAGTCGCCGCCGACGACGCCGGCGAAGGAGGCGCCCGGCGCGAGCGGGTTCCCGGCAAGGTCGCGGACTCCCGAGCAGGAGAGGAGGAAGGACGCCCCGGTCCGCAGGTTCACCGCGAGAGCGCCCGAGCCCGCGAGCAGGATCGTCGCGGTGCGGGAGGGCCCGTCGTAGGAAAAGCTCGCACCCGAGAGGGGGAGCGGGCTTCCCTGCGGCGACTCGAGGGCGTATCGGGCGGGGTCGGTCGCCTCCGACGGGAAGACGGGCTCCGAGAAGACGACCGCGAGGAGGTCGTTCCCGTACCCGCTGACGGTCGTCGCGGAGCCGGAGTCGATCGCGGGCGGGAGAGCATCGGTGCTCGCGATCGCCGCGGCCGAGACAGCGGCCATCTGGTTCCCGGCGAGGTCGAAGACGTTCTGGACCGAGATCGTGTCCGCGCCCGGCACGACCGGCGCGCCGAAGAGGACGCGGACGAGGTCGCCCGGCGGAAGGAGCGTGGCCGCGAGGGCGAGTTGGCCCACGCTGCCGGCGTAGTTCCCTGCGATCTCGGCGCTCGCGGCGTCGACCGTCTCGTCGAAGGCGAGGTCGACGGTCGCGCCCGAGGGATCGGCGAGCATGTTCTGCGTCGCGCCGAGGAGAGCCGGCCCGAAGGCGTCCCCGTCGACGAGCCCGCTCGCCGCCGCGCCTGCGGCGATCGCATTCCCGCCGAGGTCGCGGACCCCGCTCACGGCGAGGCTCCACCCCTGACCGAACTGGAGGTTGGCGGGCGCGGCGTCCGTCCCGTCGAAGAGAACGGTGACGGTTCGGCTCCCCGCGTCGTAGGCGAAGGCGTCCGGGCCGAGCGGGACGGGGGTCCCGGCAGGCTGCTCGAAGACGTAGTGGGACGGGTCGACGACGTCCGCGGGGACCATGTCGTCGCCGAAGGAGATCGTGAGCCGGTCGTTCGCCGCGTTCGCGACCGCGGTCGCCGCCGCCGCGTCGATCGGCGGGGGGGTCGCGTCCGTGCTCGAGAGCGCGACGGCGCTCGCCGGGCGGACCAACTTGCCCGAGCGGTCGCGAAGCCCGCTCACCTCGAAGGTCGTCTCGCCCGGCAAGGCGAGGGCGTCGAACACGACCCGGACGTCCTTCTCGGAGGCGAGGAGGGTGGCCGAGACGGGCTGCTGGCCTCCGCTCGCGACGAAGGCGGCGAGATCGGCGGGCTGGAGCGCCCGCATCCGGTGGTCGAACGAGAAGTCGACTGACCTCCCCTGCGCGTCGACGTCCCGGTTCTGGACGGCGCCGAGCAGCGCTCCTGCACTTCCGCCGCCTCCGCCCCCGCCTCCGCAGGCGCCGAGCGGGAGGAGACTCACTCCGACGAGAACCCTCCCGAAACGCCGAAGACCGACCATCGCGATGCTCCCTTCCCTTGCCGGGCGCGCGCGCGGCTTCCCCAGGCCGGGCGCGGCACCCGATGCCGCCCTCGAACGGGGCCGATGGCATCGGGGGGAGCAGGCGGGTCGGAGCGTCCGTCGGATCGGACGGAACGCGTTTTTCCGGCTGCCTGGACCATCGGTATCCCCGTGGCGTCCTCAGCAACCGGCTGCCCCG
This sequence comes from Planctomycetota bacterium, assembly GCA_035695825.1. Taxonomy (GTDB): domain Bacteria; phylum Planctomycetota; class UBA1135; order UBA1135; family JAKEFM01; genus JAKEFM01. Next base: position 63,885 of record DASRRH010000034.1, read on the forward strand.
CGGGAAAGTGGGCGCGGGGCCCTTGGCTTTGCGTCCCGCCCTTACGAGCGGTTTGCCCTGATTGAAGACTCCGGAATAACTGTACGGACGTTGTCAAGGCGGACGCCTGCGCCGGGGGGAGAGGCCCCTCGCCTCTCGTCCGGGGCTCCGATACGCTCCGCGCCCTCTTTTCGCCCCCGGCGCGCCTGACGCCGCCCGGGAGGCTCCCGGCCGATCCGGCCCGAACCGAGGTGGACATGCGCTCCCGCCGCCTCTCGCCGCTCCTCCCGCTCTACGTGGGGCTCCTCGGCGCCTCCTGCGCGCAGATGAGCGCGAGGCCGTTCCGCGGCGCCTCCGACGCGACTGCGGGCATCCGGCTCTACGAGCCCACCCCCTTCCTCGTCGTCACGGACAAGGACGCGCAGGTCGTCTTCGTCCCGAACCCCAATCGAGGGGTGGCGGTCGGCTTCAACACCTGGGTCGCGAAGCACCGCTTCGAGCTGAAGGCGCAGGACGGGCGTTTCGCGGAGTTCTCCTCCGACGCCGACACGACGGCCCTCGCGAGCGGGCTCCTGACCCTCGTGCAGACGATCGGCCCGGAAGGGGTCAAGAGCGTCACCGAGCTCGCCAAGCTCCTCGGCGCGCAGCCGCTCGGGGAGAAGGTCACGGGGACGATCGCGACCCAGCCCGGCGTGTACGCGTTCCAGTTCGACGAGAAGGGGGAGTTCACGGGCCTCCGCGACCTCCTGTTCGAGGTCCGGATGAAGCAGGAGGCCCGGGCGGAGCCGCGCCATCCTCCGAAGTAGCGGGCCCGGTGCGCCCCGATCCGCGGACGGCCCGCCGGACGCTGCGGGCGAACGCGGCGAGGCTCCTCGGCCTCCCCGGCGTCCTCTTCCTCGCCGTCGGGCGCAAGATCCGCCGCGGGGAGCGGAGGCCCGTCCTCGCGGTCCGCGTCTTCGTGCGGCGCAAGTACGGCGCGCGCGGGGGGCGGAGGATCCCCCGGAGGCTGGCGGCCGTGGGCCCCGGGGGAGAGCGCCTCTCCGGCTTCGTGCCGACCGACGTCGAGGCGGCGCCGAGGTTTCCCCGCGCGCTCTCCCTCGACGGGGGTACGCCCATCGCCGGGGAGATGCGGGGGGCGGTCGGCATCGCCTTCCGCACGGCCGCCGGGCGGCGCCTCTTCGTCACGAACGCCCACGTCGTCGCCGGCTTCGACGCCCGGGCGATCGGCAGGGAGGTCGAGGCCGACCAGAGGCCGGCGCGAAAGGTCGGCGTCGTCCACCGAACCCTCCCCGTGCGGTCGGGCCTCCGCTTCCTCAATCGGTTCGATGCCTCCGTCGTGTGCCCCACCGTTCCCCTCCGGCCCTATTCCGTGGCCGGGACCCCCGTCGTCGGGCCGGCGAGCCTGTCGGTCGAGCGCGAGGCCGGGTACTTCTACGTCTGCCGGGGCATCCGCAAGGAGTGCGAGGATCCGAACGAGGTGGGCACCCCCCTCCCCGTCTGGAAGGACGGGCGGATCGCCCGCTTCCGCGACGTTTTCGGCCTCCGCCTCGCGGGCGCCCTCGCCGAGCCCGGCGACTCGGGTTCCCTCCTCGTCCTCAACTCGCCGCAGGGGTGGAAGGCCTGCGGGCTCGTGTTCGCCGGCCGGGGCGGGATCGTCTACGCGATGCCGCTGGCGGAGGCCCTCGCGGCGCTCTCGGGGGCCGATGCCTCCGAGGGGGGCGACGTCGAGGAGGACGTCCGGATCGCCTGGCCGTAGCGGTGGCCCGTCTCACAGCGTCAGGTTCAGGGGCACTTCACCCGCCCGATGGCGGCCTCCTCGTCGGCGTACACGACCTCCGCGATGGAACCGATCCGGTCGCGGACCGAGGCCGCGACGACGAGGTAGCGGACGCCGAACTCGCGGCAGAGCGCGCGGGCATTTCCCGTCGAGGCCGCGGCGGCGAGCCGCTCGAGCCGGCGGACGGCGCTCGTCGGAAGCCGCGAGATGTACCCGAACGCGAGAGGCTTCCCGTGCTCGATCTGGTGGTAGAGCGCGCGGCCGGGGCCGGCGAAGAGGTCGAGGACGGCGCCGTCGGCCGGCATGTTCTTGAGCGCCCGGACGTAGCCCGGGAACTCCGGCGAGGTCCGGGGCAGCGGTTTCGGGAGGATCTCGAAGGCGAGGATCGCGAGGAGGACCAAGCCGAGCACGCGCCACCGCGGGCCCCGCGACCAGAGGTCGCGGAAGGCGGCGGCCGCGATCAGGGCGGCGCAGAGCTGCACGAGGACGATCCACCGGACGGGAGTCCCGCCGAGCCGGAGCGCGGGGAGGACGGCCTCGAGGGCGGCGTAGGGAAGCACGCCGGAGACGATCTCCTTTCCGGCGAGGCGCAGGCCGGGGCCGAGGGCGAGCGCGAAGGCGAGGAGCGCGATCGTCCACCACGCGCGGGCGCCCTCGAGGCGCAGTTCCCGGCGTCGGACGATCGCCCAGCCGAGGAGGAAGAGGACCGGCGAGCCGAGGTGCACGCTGTTCTCGAGGGCGCCGCCGCCGAGCCGCGCCCAGATCCCCTCGGTCAACGACGCGAACCGCCAGTGGCTCCCGGGGACGAAGGGGGCGAGGAGGTCGAGCGAGAACGCCCGGGCGTCGTGCGATCCAACGAGAGGGTCGCGGGCGTCGCTCGCGACGAGCGAGCCGACGATCGGCCCGCACGTCGCGGCCGAAGCGACCGCGAAGAGCGCGAGGTTCCGGAGGAGCCCCGGCGGCCTCGGCTCGCCGCGGGGGAGGAAGCGACGCGCGAGGAGGACCCCGCCCGCGAGGAGGGAGAACCCGAAGTAGTAGTGGTCGCAGAGGAGCACGAGGAGGAGGGCACCCGCGGAGCCGAGGGCGCGCGCGGCGTTCGGCTTCGCGAGGAGCCTCCCGAAGAGGAGGAGAAAGAGGGGGATCCATTCGAGGGAGACGAGTTGCAGATGTCCTTCCGCGTGCGCGAAGTGGTAGCTCGAGAAGGTGAAGAGGAAGCCCGCGAGGAGTCCCGCGCCGTACGACCCGGTCCGCTCTCGGCCGAGGAGGAAGGCCGTCCCCCCCCCCGCGACGAAGGCGAAGACGACGATCGCGTTGTGCGTCGCGACGAGGGAAAGGAAGGGACGAAGGGCGAGAGCGAGGATCCCGTTGAAGGGGTTCAGCGTGTGGCCCCAGAGCGGGACCCCTTCCGGAGGGCAGAGGAGGTCCGTGCGCCAGGGGAGCCTCCCCTCGAGGAGCGCCCTCCGGACCCACCAGAGGTTCCAGACGTTCTGGAGGCCGTCGGCCTCGTCCGCGAAGAAATGGCTCGAGAACGAGGCGAGCGCGGGCCAGGTGAGGAGCGCGAATCCGGCGAGGTAGAGGGCGGGGGGGAGGGCTCGCCGGAGCTGGCCTGCCGTCGCCAGGGGCTAGCGCCCGCCCGCGCCGGGCTCGCCCGCGAACCTCCAGGTCGGCCGCCAGTCCCTCGGGAGGGCGCTCCCCGCGAGCCGCGCCCGGACGAGCTCGACCGGCATCGGGCCCCCCTGGAGGATCGCGTCGTGGAAGGAGCGGTCGCTCATCTTCCCGGACTCGACGAGGTCTCGGTGGAGCGCCCGGAACTGGAGCCCGCCGAGCATGTACGCGACCTGGTAGAGGGGACCGTAGCCGCCCTGGAAAGAGCGGCGGACCTCGGCCGTCGCGTTCGCACGCTCGTGGCCGACGCGCTCGACGAGGAGGTCGACGCAACGCTCCGGGGTCAGGGTCCCGAGGTGGAAGCCGAGCGAGAAGAGGATCCGCGCCGCGCGGTGCATCCGCCAGAAGAGCATCCCGACGCGGTCCTCGGGGCCCTTCGGGAAGCCGAGGTCGTAGAGGAGCATCTCCCAGTAAAGCGCCCACCCCTCCGTCCAGAACGGGGTCGAGAAGGCGCGGCGGTGGGGGTTGAAGCGGGCGTTCATGAAGCCCTGGAGGTGGTGGCCCGGGATCAGCTCGTGGTGGACGGTCGCCCGCGCGAAGTGGACGTTGTTCCCCCGGAGACTCATCCACTTGTCCTCGTGCGCCATGGCGTCGGTCGGGTACGCGACCTGGATCACCTCGCCGCCGAGGAAGAAGGGGCTCTGCTTCTGGCGCTCGGGGGAGAGCATCTCCATCCGCCAAACCTCCCGCGCGAGGGGGGGGACCGTGACGAGGCCTCGCCCCTCGACGAACTCGATCGCTTCCCGCGCGAGGTCGCGGACGAGCGCGGGCTGTCTCCCGGGCTCGACGTGCTCTCCCTTCACGCGCTCGAGGGCCGCCTTCCAATCCTCCCCGAGACCCATCTCGCGGGCGGCCTTCTTCATCTCCGCCTCGCACGCGGCGAGCTCCCGCTCGCCGATCGCGATCAGCTCCTCCGGGGTGTAGGGGATCCCCTCGTGGGCGAGGTCCTCGACGAGGGCCTCGCGCCCGATCGGGTCGCCGACGATCGGCTCCTCTTCCCCCTCGCGGATCCCGACGATCCTCTCGCGGAGGGCCTTCGCGTAGGCCTTGAGCGCCTCCTCCGCCTTCTTCTCCGGCGCGCTCGTCCACCAGGTGAAGAGGGGGTCGTAGCCCTGGTAGTGGCGGTGCCAGCGCTCGAGGGTCTCCCGGAGGTCGTCGAGGATCCGCGCGGCTCGGAACGCGACGACCTTGGTCGCCCTCAACGCCTCGCCTCCCGGTTCCTTCCCGTCCGCCCCGGCCTCGACGCGCGTTCGCGTCTTCTCAACCTCCTCGGCGAGGGCCGCGAGGGCGGCCGCCGAGGCGGCGGGATCGGGCGACTCCATCCGGAGCCGCGCCTCCTCGAGGTCGACGATCGTCGAGGCGAAGGGGAGGAGCGGCGCGGTCTCGGGGGCTTTCTTTGCCGCACGCGCGAGGAGGAGGATCTCGTGGGCGAGCCGGCCGCGGAGGAGCAGCCCGTCGATGCGGGCCTCGCTCGAGAGAGCCCCGAAGTCGAGAGCCTCTGCGCGCGCGCGCCACTCCTCGTGGAAGGACCGGAGCCGCTCGTTCCGCCTGGCGGAGGTCTCGAGGGGGTGGCGGCGGACCAGGGCGTCGAGGTCGGTCGTGTAGCGCTCGACCGTGTCCCGCAGCTCGCTCGTGCTCGCCCGGACCGGGGCCTCGAGGTCGGGCGCGTCCGAGCCCGCGGGCGCCTTCTCTCCCCCTCTCTGTCCGACGAGGGAGGGGATCGCGGCGAGGGCGATCCCGAGGATCGGGATCGGGAAGGAACTCAAGGGCGGAACCGGGGCCGTTCGGGTTCCCGCGTTCGAGGGGACCGGACGATCCGGGCCGTCGCCGGACGGGTCACCAGCGGAAGACCTCCCGCGCGAGCCACCGCGCGACGCGGGCCGGAGTCTCGGCGAGCAGTCCGTCGAATGCCGCGGCGTCGCGCGCCGCGACCGCCGCCCGGAGGTCGGCGGCGAGCTCCTGCGGGAATCGGCCCGCGAGGGCCTCGAGCCGCGCGACGAGCTCCGCCGCCGCCGCCGGGTCGGGGGCGTTCTCGAGTCTCCGCCGATAGGCCTCGACGTGCTTCGGCACGTCGGCCCAGGCCCGGGCCGCCTTCCCCTCGAGGACCGGCTGGAGGCGCGCGAGGGCCTTCTTGTCGAGGGGCTTCGAGAGGCGCCTGCCCCAGTCGAGGAGCACCGCGAGGGCGGGGTCGCGCTCCTCGCGGGCGAGGGAGGCGGCCGTCGCGTCGAGGGAGAGGAGGGCGCCCTCGACGGCGGCTATCCGGCCCTGCGCGTCGGCGGCCGCGGGGACGAGCTTCGGGTCGAAGCCCCGCGAGTCCTGGAGGATCTTCTCGACCTTGGCGACGTCCCCGTCGTGGAGCGCGGGCGCGACGCTCGGCCAGAGCTTCGACCAGGCGAGGAGCTCCGGCATCCGGCGCCGCGCGACCAGCTCGGAGAGCGGCGCGTCGAGGAACGTCTCGACGCCCCGCTGCCAGGGGACGTCCAGGGAGAACCCCGGGTCCCCCTCCCAGGCGAGCGTCCGGTCGATGTCGAGGAGGAGGAGGCGCGGGAGGTTGAAGCGCGAGATCGAAAAGGTCGTGAAGCTCTCGCCGATCCCGGGCTTGTCGCGGAAGTCGATTCCGACCGCCCCCGGGAAGGGGTGATCCTTGAGGTAGGCCTGCGCCTGCTCCGTGTCATTCGCCGAGCCGACGCTGACGATCTCGAGGCCGGCGCTCGAGTGCCGCGCGGCGAGGTCGCGCAGCCACGGATCGATGGGGATCAAGCCGTTCTGGTCGATGCTCCAGAAGACGAGGAGCTGCGGCACCGGCCCGACGTCGTCCCAGGACCTGCGCTCCCCCTGCAGCCACCGCGCGGTCTTCGGGAAGGGCGGCGCCATGCCGAGGAAGCTCCCCTCGAGAGGCTCCCCCTCGCGGCGTAGGCTCGCCATGCGCACGGCGCGCTCGATCGGCGCGGCCGGATCGCGCGGATCGCGGGCGAGGAAGCGGACGTTCCGGAAGCGCGCCTCCCCCGGCCCGATCACGAGGCCGAAGCTCCCGCGGAGGACGTCGAGCGCGGGGAACTCGTGGGTCGCGAGGTACGCCCCGTCGAACCAAGCGTCGACCAGCCTCCCGGAGACGTCGAGGCGGAGCTTGTGCCAGCGGAGCGCGGCGGTCGCCTTCGGATCCGGCGCGTTGGCGACCGGCACGTGTCGCCACGTCTTGAACGGGCCGCCGAAGGAGGTCGCGAGGTCGACGAAGCCCGACGCGGCGGTTCCCTCCTTCGGCGCGCCGGGGAAGAACATCAGCGCGTGGAAGTTCGAAGCGCCCTTCCGGCCGAAGACCAGGCCGCAGAAGTTGCACTTCTCCCTCTCGGCGGCGAGATCGACCTCCAGGGAGAAGTCGCCGCTGGTCACCCGGTCGAGGGTCAGGATCTTGAAGTCGTACCGGTCGGGAGCGTACGCGCCGTGCTTCGCGAGGAGGTCGATCCCGTCGGCCTGGAAGGGGGAGTCGCCGACCGCGGCCCACCCGGAGAGGTCCTTCTCGTTGTAGGCGAGCTCCCATAGCGGGAGCGACTTGCCGGAGCTCTCGAGCGCCCGGCGGTAGAAGTCGAGGAGCTCCGGGATCTCGTGCTCCGTCGCGAGCCTCCAGGAGACGTCCATCACCATGCTCGGGAGGCCCGCGGCCTCGTAGCGGGCGACGAGGGCCTTCCCCGCGGCGGCGAGCTCGGCGTGCGCGCGCGCCAGGCTCGACCGCTTCGGATCCCACCGGTCGAGCAGGCGCTCCGCTTCCGCGATCGCTTTCGCGTCGACCCGGGGCGCCGACTCGAGGAGGCGGAGCGCCCGCAGGAGGAGCGCGGTCGCGCGGTCCGCGTTCTTCTGGTCGGCGAGGAAGGTCGCGAATTCGGTGAGGAGCGCGACGTCGTTCGGCGTGGCGAGGAGCCCCTTCTCGAAGTGCTCCTGCGCGGTCGTCGGGTCCCGGTCGAGGACCGCGAAGCGCGCCCACTTCGCGTAGGGGCGCTCCACCTCGAGATGGCCGGTGCGCTCGTCGGCCAGCCGCGCGAGCCACTCCTTCCAGACCTCGTCGAGCTGCGCGACCGTCGTCGGGAGCGCGACCTCGGGGGCGCCTTCCGAGCGCTTGGGAGCCCGGATCGGGGGCTTCGGCTTCGCCAGCACCACCTTCTCGAAGGTCTCGACGGCCCCCTTCCCCGTCTTTCCGCCCGAGGCGTCGACGAACTCCTGGAAGGCGCCGCGGTAGACGTAGCGACCGTCGCCCGGGTCCTGGTAGTTGTAGAGGAAGTAGACGACGCCCCAGGTCGGCGCGTACCAGGGGGGCCCCCAGGCGTACTCGTTCTCGAGCACGATGCGGAAGGTCGGAGCCGTCCGGGGCTCGGACTCGGCCTTCGAGGGATCGATGCCGTCGCTCGCGTTCGTCATCCAGCCGTTCTTCATCCGCTCGACGAGCGGGAAGAGACGATGGTCGGCGGGCTCGTTCGTCACGACCGTTCCGTTCGCGAGGATCCGGGAGCCCTCGAAGAACGAGGCGAGCCCCTCGTTCAGCCAGCCCGCGGCGTTCGTGGCGAGGGACACGAACTGGTGCGCGGCTTCGTGGAAGAGCGTCCCGACCATCTCCTGGAAGCCGCCGCCTCCGACGTAGGTCTCGACCGCCCCGCCGGTGAACTGCCCCCCGCTCCATTCGACGGGAGGGCCGCTGCCGAGCTTCAGGTACTCGTCCCGGTTCCGGAAGATGCGGAGGACGATCCGCGGGACGGACTTCCGGCTCTCGGGCGTCCCGTAGCGAAAGAACGCCCGGTAGAAGGCGTTCATGTGCTCCATGGCCTCGGCGGCCCGCACGAGCGCCTCGTACCCCGCGTCGGTCTCCGTGACGTAGTTCGACCGCTCGAGGACGGCCTTCTCCTCCCAGTTCCCGTGCTTCTCGTCGTGCTCGCGGATCCACTCCCGCGACACCCCCTCGAGGAGGTCCTTGGGCTTCGCGTCCGGGGCGAGGCTCGGGTCGGGCGCCGAGGCCAGGCGCTGGATGGCGGCCCGGCTCGACTCGAGCTCGGGGTCGAGCGCGAGCATCTGCTTGTGGACGCGGATCGCCGAGTGGGGTCGGCGCTCCTTCTCGTACCGGAGCGCGATCGGCTCGAGCTTCTGGAGGAAGACTTTCGAGAGCTCGAGGAGATCCGGGGCGATCGGATCGATCGCGAGCAGCCGCGCTCGGGCGGAGGCCTGCTCGGGCTTGGGCGTCCTCTGCGCGACGAGGAGCGCGAGCTCCCGATGGAGGGAGTAGATCGCGTCGTCCCTGTCGGCGGCGGCCTCGGAGCACCGCACGCGGAGATCCCACGCCGCCGCCGACTTGGGATCGCGCTCGAGGGCGCGATCGATCCAGTGGCGGGCCTCGGCGAGGTCCTTCGCGCCGAGCGCCCGCTCGGCGCCGCGCATCGCCTCCCCGAACCCCGAGCTCGGCTGCGGGGCGGGGAGGAGGAGAAGCGGGAGGGCGAGGAGGAGCGAGGGCCTCATCGGAGGACGCGCGACCGGTCGAGGGAGAAGGGTGCCCCCAGACGCAGCGGTGGGGAGCGCATCCTACCGGGCCGGCCGGCGCCGCGGCCCCCTCGGGCGGGGGAGCCGACGTCGGCGCTCACTTCCTCCGCGTGTACTCGACCTCGTACACCTTCGTGTTGCTTTCCCCGATCGCGAGGTCGTGGACCTCGAAGATCCGCTTGTCGGGGGAGAGGAGGCGCCAGACGTACTTCACCATCTTGTCCTGCTCGCCCGTCATCGGCTCGTCCATCCACCCGTAGGCGAGGAGCACCTTCCCCGTCTGGTCGAAGGCCCCTTCCGCCACGTTCAACGTCGTCTGGTAGCTGTCGACGAACGAGACGACGTACTTCCTCTTGAAGTTGTCGTAGCCCATCGTCACGAAGCCCCGGGTCTTCTTCCCCATGATCTCGCCGGTCCACTCCTCCTGGAGCCACCTCCCCTCGAGCAGCCACCGCGCCTCGGCGGTCCCGGTCGAGACCATCGGCTCCGCGCCCATGCCGGTCATCGTCGTCTTCGTGTCCCACTTCCCGATCCAGTCGGCGAGCTTCTTGTGGTTCTCGTTCGGTGTGCACGCCTCCGTCCAGCGGCGCATCTGTTCCTGCATGTCGGGGGGCATCGAGGGCTTCTTCTCCTTCTCCTGAACGGTCGGGGCTCCCCCCGCGACGAGCGCGGAAGGGAGGAGGGCGAGGCAAAGGGCGAGGGCGGTCCGGGACATGGTCATCCTCCTGGGAAGAGTCCCCGCTCCTCGGCGAGGAGGAGGACGGAGTGGCGGATCTGGAAGCAGCCGACGCGCTCGCCCGAGGCCGCGCGCCGGAGAGTGTCGAGGGCGGCCCCCCGGGTGCCCGCGGGGAGGCCCGGCGCCCTGCCCGAAGCGCGCTGCGGCGCGGATCGGGGCGGCGAATCGCCGGGGGAACCCATCGGCAGCACGCAGGCGAGCATCCCGAGGGCGAGGGAGGCGGTCGCGAGACGACGCGGGCGCGCGCGTCTCCACCCCGGTCGCTCGAGGAAGCGCACGCGCGCGAGGAGGTTCGAGGAGGGGCCGTGGAAGGGGAGGCCCGGCGCGGCGGGGTCGATCCAGCGAGAAGCGGCGAGAAGGAGAGCGTCGCGGTACCGCGGCGTCTCCTCGCGGAGCAAGCCCGCGACCGTCTCGTCGCAGGCCATCTCGAGGAGCGCCGCGACCCGGCGCGTCGCGAGCCGCACGAGCGGGTGGAACCAGTAGAGGACCTCGAGGGAGGAGCCGACCGCCGAGACGAGCGGGTCGCGCCTCTTCAAGTGGGCGAGCTCGTGGAGGAGGACGAACCGGACGTCCTCGCGGGACTCGCCCCCCCCGAAGCCGCGGGGGAGGAGGAGGACGGGACGGAACGCCCCGTACACGGCGGGCCCCCGCACCGCGGAGCGGACGCGCACCCGCGGGAGCCGGCGGAGTCCGACGCGCCGCGCCGCCGCCTCGACCTCCGCGCGGAGCCAGGGCTCGGGGGCGGCGGGACCTCCCTCGCTTGCGAGTTCCCTCCGGAACCGCGCGACCCGGAGGACCCGGGCTCCGGCGAACGCGAGGGCTCCGGCCAGCCAGACGGCGAACGCGAGGACCGTCGCGAGGGACGATCCCTCCAGGGCGGCTCCGGAGGATGCCGCGTCGCGCGCGCCGATCGAGAAGGCCGTCCCGATCGAGGAGGAAAGGTCGAGGTGGCGCGTGACGCTGAACGGCGAGGCGAGCGTCGGCGGGAGGAGGAGCTTCCCGAGGACGAGGAGCCAGGCGGCGAGGCGGACCGAGGGAGGGAGGCGCCTCCCCGCGGCGCGGTCGAGGCCGAGGAAGAGGAGGACGAGCGCCCCGGCCTGGAGCGCCATCGGCCCCATCCAGGTCGCCCAGGCGGAGGCCGCTTCAGCGAGGAGCGCGCCCATGGCGGGAGGAGCGGCGGCGCGCCTGCGCGATCATCGCGCGGAGGCGCTCCCGGTCGGCCTCGGAGAGACGCTCCTCCACCGAGAGGTGGTGCAGGAGATTGCCGAACGCGCCGTCGAAGGCCCGGTCGAGGAGCGAGCGGAGCGCCCGGCGGCGGGCCGTCGAACGATCGAAGGCGGGCTCGTAGAGGCTCCCCGCCCCCTCGCGCCGCACGCGGACCGCCCCCTTCTCGACGAGGCGGGAGAGGAGCGTCTGCACCGTCGTGTAGGCCCAGCCCGTCCGCGTGCGCAGGCGCTCGACGACCTCGCGGCCGCTCGCCGGCGCCCCCGCCCAGAGGGCGTCCATCACCTTCCACTCGGCCTCCGAGAGGGGGGTCGCGGGGGGCATCGAGGCGGGACGCTACTACACTTGTAGTAGAACGTCAACCCCTCGGCGGGCGCGCGGCGGCCTCGGCGAGAAGGAAGCCTACGGCTGGTAGATCTCGGCCGCGAACGGACCCCCTCCGATCACCATCACGGTGCCGTCGGGGAGCGGCGCGGCGAGGGGGAAGAGCCTCGCGGCGGCCATCGACCCGGTCGGGGCGAAGGCGTTCGTCGCCGTCGAGAAGCGGTCCGCGCTCGAGGCTGCGGTCGCCGAGAAGATCCCTCCCGGGATGTCGATCGCGAGGTTGAAGCCCCCCGCGACGAGCGCGCCACCGTCGGGGAGGACGGCGAGCCCGGCTCCGGCGCGCCCCTCGGAGAGGGCGTTCACGGCGGCGAAGGTCCCGAAGCCGAAGAGGGTCGGCGTGTAGAGCTGCCCGTCCGTCCGCGTTCCGAAGACGATGTCGAGGGGGTTCCCCGTCGTCAGGAACGCGGTCAGGTCGAGGGTGAGGCCCCCGACGAGGAGGACCTTCCCGTTCGGGAGGCCGACGGCGCTGTGGAGGAAGCGCGCCCCGCCGAAGAAGGCCGGGAACCCGAAGGAGCCGGTCGCCGGGTTGAAGCGGTAGGCCGTGTTCGAGACGAGGGGGACGTTGAGGATCGGGACGAGCGTGATCCCCCCCGCGATCAGCGCCTGGCCGCTCGCGAGCGTGGTCGAAGTGTGGAGGGCGCGCGGCTCGAGGAGGATCGGCCCCGGCGCGAACGCGTTCGTCGCGGGGTCGAAGACCTCCGTCGTCCCCTGGATCGACTGGAAGAGGAGGAGGAGGTTCGTCAGGTCGAAGACCTGGAACCCGCCCGTGATCAGCACCGTCCCGTTCCCGAGGAGCGAGGCCCCATGGCCCGCGCGCGCCGCGTTCATCGCGAGCGGCGTCGTCGTCCCGGCGACCGGGTCGTAGACGGCGGCGGCGCTCGTGGGCTGCCCCGTCGCGAGGTCGAGCCCTCCGGTGAAGAGGACGCGCCCGTCCGCGAGGGGGGTCGTCTGGGAGAAGAGGCCGACCCCGAAGGTGGCGCCCGCGAGCGTCCACGCCTCGATCCTCGAGTCGTAGCGCTGCGCGACCGGCCCCGACCCGCCGACGAAGAGGATCTCCCCGTTCCCGGCGGCGACCCCGCCTCCCCCCTCGACGGGGACGGCCGGGCTCTCGAGCGCGGGCTCGAACGTCCCGGGCTCCGCGGGGGTCACGCGGACGAGGTTCGAGACGGTCGAGGGCGCGAGCCCCGCCACCGCCTGGATCGAGATCGTCGCGTCGAGGACGGCGGGCAGTCCGGCGGGGAGGGCGAATCCGGTGCTCGCCTCGCCGTACGCGTCGAGGAGGCCGAGGAAGCCGGGGAGGATCCCCGCGAAGTCGATCCAGGTGAGCGGGATCTCCAGGGTCACGCCGTTCACCGTCGTCGGCTGCTCGTCGAACGAGAAGAGGACGATGTAGGGCGCTCCGGCCGGCCCCCCCGCGAGGGAGAGCGTCGTCGTCCCCGGGGCCGCTCCGCCGGCTTTGCTCAGGGAGAGGGTCTGGGCGCCGGCGGGGGCGCACAGGACGAGGAGGGGAACTCCGAAGAGGAGGACTCGTGTCATAACCGGGTGCCCCGAGGGGAAGTTGGGTCGCAGGGTGGGGCCGCGGAGGCGGCGGGGGAAGGGAGAGGACGGGATGCCACCCTCTCTCCGACGCGCGGAGTCGTCTTCATGTTTCGTGAAACCTCCGAAGGGATCGGCGGAGCTACCCGTCACCGCGTCCCTTCCCCCACCCGCGCGAGCTTGCTCAGCCTCCCCGAACGGTTCCAGTCCTGGACGAAGAGGTTGCCGTCCCGGTCGAAGCACACCGCGTGGGGGGCCGTGAAGATCCCTTCCTTCCAGCGCTCCCGAGGGACCTCGAAGTTGGCCCATTCGGACCGCTCGGGATTGTCCCCGAGGTGGGTGACGACGGCGCCGTCCCGGTCGAGGATCGTCACCCGCCCCTCAAGCTCCGCGACCGCGACGTGATCCCCGAAGAACGCGACCGAGCTCGGCCGACGCAGCCCCGCAGCGACGACGCCCAGGAACTTCCCGTCGAGGTCGAAGTGGACGAGGCGGCGGTGCTCCCGGTCGCAGACGAGGAGCAGAGGCTTCTCCCCGCGCGGGTCGATCGCGAGGCCGTGGCAGGAGCGGCATTCCCCCTCCCCGTCCCCCGCGCCGGCAGAGCTCCCCCTGTACTTCCACCTCGGCACGTATTCCCGGACCCAGTCGAACGCGTGGAGGAGGGAAGTCCCGTATCCGTCCGCGACCCAGAGCGAGCCGTCCGGAGCGAGGGCGACGGCCGTCGGCCGGAACTCCTCGGCGGCCTTGTACGCGCTCGACTCCATCGGAGCCCCGAAAGTCCAGACGGCGGAGCCGTCGAGTCGCAGCTTCGCGACCCGGTGCCCGAGCAGGTGCGCCGCGTAGAGGAACTCCTCGCGCCCCTCCTCGCGGAGAAGGAGGGAGTGGCAACCCGTGAACTCCTTCCCGATCGTCTTCTCGACCTTCCCGTCCGGCGCGAACACGAAGATCCCCTCCGCCGAATCGGTCGAGCAGTAGATCTTCCCTTCTCGGTCGATCGCGACCCCGCCGTGCGTCGGGCCAAAGGCCCTTCCCTCGGGGATCTTCGACCAGCCGGGGACCGGCTCGAATCGCCAAGCTCCATCCCGAACGGGGACCCCGTCCGTCACGGGACGGGTTTCCTGGAGGAGAACAGGGATCCCAGGATCACAGACGTCTCTCGAGGGCCGGATCGGAGGCACCGCCGCGAAGACCGGGAAGAGCGCTGTTGCGATCCATCTCTCGTTCATGACGGGGGGGTACCGCTCCTTCTCGACACCGCCAGGACGGGATCCTAGCGGTCGCTTGGGCGTCGAGGGGCCGATTCCGACAAGGCTCGACGGGTCCCTATACTCCGCCTCGCTCCCGCCCCTCCTCCCATGCTAGGCCGGGTCCGGCGTCCCGAGTGGCTCATCGTCTTCGCCGCGCTCACCGTGGGGGGCTGCGCCGGGAGACCGCGTGGCGGCGAGGAACCGGGGTTCGTCCCGCTCTTCAACGGCCGCGACCTCTCGGGCTGGGTCGCCGTGAATGGCGGCCCGGACACGTGGACCGCGCGCGACGGGATGCTCGTCTGCTCGGGGAGGCCCTCCGGAATGCTCCGGACCGCGCGGATGTTCGAGAACTTCGTCCTCGAGCTCGACTGGAAGCACCCGTCGAAGGGGGGGAACTCGGGCCTGTTCGTCTGGGCCGACGCGCTCCCCGCACGCGGCGAACCCTACCCGAGGTCCGTCGAGGTCCAGGTGATGGATGGGCGGGAGACGCCAAACTACACGAGCGATGGCGACATCTTCTCGATCCACGGCGCTCGCCTCGTCCCGGCCCGTCCCCACCCGGCTGGCTGGCAGCGATGCCTCCCGAGCGAGAAGAGATGCAAGCCCTCGCCCGAGTGGAATCACTACCTCGTCACCTGCGACGGGGGAACGATCCGGCTCGCCGTGAACGGAAAGGAGGTCTCCTCCGCGAGCGGGGTCGTTCCCTCCACCGGCTACCTCTGCCTCGAGTCGGAGGGCTCCGAGGTCCACTTCCGGAACCTCCGCATCCGGGAGCTGCCGTCGAAGGGGCCGCCCCCGGATCGCGTCGCCGAGCCGGACCGGGGCTTCCGGGGCCTCTTCAACGGCGTCGGTTTCGCCGGCTGGAAGGAGAACCCCGAGAAGGCCGGGCACTGGACGGCGAAGGACGGGGTCCTCGACTACGACGGGAAGGGGGACCACCTCTGGTCCCTCGAAGAGTTCGGCGACTTCGAGCTGATCGCCGACTGGCGCTGGTCGGGCCCGACCGCGAAGAAGGCGGTCCCCGTCGTCCTCCCGAACGGCGAGGTCGCGGTCGACGGGAAGGGCGAGCGAAGGACGGTTGAGATCGACGAGGCCGGAGACAGCGGGATCTACCTCCGCGGCAACGACAAGTCGCAGGTGAACATCTGGTGCTGGCCGATCGGCTCGGGGGAGGTCTACGGCTACCGCACCGACCCGAACGCGTCGCCCGAGGTGCGTGCGGCCGTGACGCCGAGGGTCGCGGCCGACGCGCCCCTCGGCGCGTGGAACCGATTCCACGTCACGATGAAGGGAGAGCGCCTGACCGTCGTCCTCAACGGGAAGACGGTGATCGAGGACGCCCGGCTCCCCGGCGTCCCCGCGAAGGGGCGGATCGCGCTCCAGCACCACGACTCCCCGATCCAGTTCGCGAACCTCTTCGTCCGGGAGATGCGCTGAGGGGACCGGGGGGACGCATGCTCTCCGTCACGACTCCCTCGCGCGCGGAAGGAGATTGCATTTATACTGGGAGGCGCGCCTCCCCCTCCGGGCCGTCCCCCCCATGCGATCCAAACCCTCCCCCCCTTCCCCTTCCCTCCGCCCCCTCGCGCTCTTCGCCCTCCTCCTCGGCGCGGCCTGCGCGGGGGGTCCCCGGCGCAGCGAGGCCGCCGGATTCCAACCGCTCTTCAACGGCCGCAACCTCGAGGAGTGGGTCGTCGTGAACGGCGCGCCCGACACCTGGACCGTCCGCGACGGGACGATCGTCTGCTCGGGGAAGCCCGCGGGGTGGCTCCGCACGGAGCGGATGTTCCAGAACTTCATCCTCGAGTTCGAGTGGCGCCACCTCACCGCCGGCGGCGACGCGGGCGTCTTCGTCTGGGCCGACGCGCTCCCCGTGCGCGGGGAGCCCTACCCGCGCGCGGTCGAGGTCCAGATGACGGACGGGAGCGAGACGGAGAACACGACCCGCCACGGCGACGTCTTCTCGATCCATGGAGCACGCCTGACCCCCGCCCGCGCGCACCCGGCGGGCTGGCCGCGCTCCCTCCCTTGCGAGCGCCGCTGCAAGCCCTCCCCCGAGTGGAACCACTACCGCGTCACCTGCGTCGACGGATCGATTCGGCTCGACGTGAACGGCGTGGAGGTCTCGAGCGCGAGCGAGGTCGCGCCCTGCGAGGGGTACCTCGGCCTCGAGGCCGCCGGGTCCGAGGTCCACTTCCGGGACCTCCGCGTCCGAGAGCTCCCCTCCAAGGCCCCGCCCGGTTCCGACCGGGTCGCCGAGGCGGACTGCGGCTTCCGGAGCCTCTTCGACGGCCTCGGCCTCACGGGGTGGAAGGAGAACCCCGGGCGCGCGCGACACTGGACCGCGAGGGACGGCGTGCTCGACTACGACGGGAAGGGGGACCACCTCTGGTCCCTCGAAGAGTTCGGCGATTTCGAGATGATCGCCGACTGGCGCTGGTCGGGCCCCGTCGCAAGGAGGGCGCTGCCGGTCGTCCTGCCGAACGGCGAGTACGACCTCGACGAGGAGGGGAACCGCCGCACGGTCGAGGTCGACGAGGCGGGGGACAGCGGGATCTACTTGCGGGGGAGCGAGAAGGCGCAGGTGAACATCGGGTGCTCCCCGGTCGGATCGGGGGAGGTCTACGGGTACCGCACCGACCTCAGCGCGCCTCCCGAGATCCGGGCGGGAGTGACGCCGAGGGTGCGCGCCGACGCCCCGGTGGGGGAATGGAACCGGCTCCACCTCACGATGCGCGGCGACCGGCTCACGGTCGTCCTCAACGGGAAGACGTTGATCGAGGACGCCTGGCTCCCGGGCGTCCCCTCGAAGGGGCGGATCGCGCTCCAGCACCACGGTTCTCCGATCCAGTTCGCGAACCTCTTCGTCCGCGAGCTGCGCCGCTGATGGGGCCGGGCGCGCTCCTCCTCGCGGCGGGGCTCGCCGCAGGCGAGGCGACCTACTGGTTCGGGACGAGCGAGGCGCGGACGCACGTCTCCTTCGAGGCGAAGACGGACGTCGCGGCGATCCTCGGGACGACGCACCGGATCGAGGGGAGCGCGACGATCGACGGGGAAGCCGGAACGGGGAAGTGCCGCCTCCGCGTCCCGGTGGGGTCGCTGAAGACGGGGGTCGAGGGGCGCGACCGGGTGATGCTCTCCGAGCCCTGGCTCGACGGGGCGCGCTTCCCGGCGATCGAGTTCGAGGGGGAGAGAGGGGCCCGCGCGAAGGGCTCCACGACCTGGAACGTCGAGGGTCGTCTCACGCTCCGCGGGGTGAGCCGCGACCTCGCCGTCGCGGCCGACGTGCGCGAGATCCCCGAGGAGCTGGCGAAGAAGGCGAACCTCGGCGCCGGCCGCTGGGTCCGGGCGAGGGCCGAGTTCAGGGTCCCGCTCTCCGACTTCGGCATCCGGATCCCGGAGCGTTCGATCGCGACGGTCGAGGACGTCTGGACGGTCCGCGTCGACCTCTTCGGCACGACGGAGCGACCCTCGGCGGAGACCGCGTCGGCGCCGGCCGAGCCGGGGGTGGAGGCCGGGCCTGTCGAGGCGAAGGCGATCGCGCTCGAGGGCTCGGCCGGGACGCGCTATCGCTTCGGGGTGAAGCCCCAGTTCACGAGCCTCGAGGCGGGCTGTGAGACCGAGTCCGGGACGTTCGCCCTCTCGACGAGCGCGCTCTCCGGCGCCGGCGTCTTCGACCTCGGGAAGGGGAACGGAAGGCTTGTCCTCTCTGTCCCGACGACCTCGCTCCGGACCGGGATCGCCGAGCGCGACGAAGAGCTCCGTCGGGCCGGGTGGTTCGACGCCCCCGCGCATCCCGCGATCGGCTTCGAGTCGACGAAGGTCGGGCGAAAGGAGGGGACGACCTGGACGGTCGAGGGGACGCTCACGATCCGGGGGGAGAGCCGCCCGATCTCCGCGGCGTTCGACGTGAGGGAGATTCCGGCCGATCGGATGAAGGCGGCGGCCTGGGGGAACAAGGGGGGGCTCGGCCTGCGCGGGGAGTTCCCGTTGCGGCTCTCGGATTTCGGGATCCCGGTCCCGCCCGCGCTCGCCTCGAGGATCCGCGACGAGATGCGCGTCCGCGTCGACCTCGTCGCTCTCAAGGAATGAGGCTCGCCCGCGCGGGGGGGGCGCTCGCCTTCGCGGTCGCTCTCCTCGCGTTCCCTGCCGCGTGGCTCCTCGACCGCGCCGCGACCGAGGCGGTGCCGATCGACCCGTTCCCGCCCGAAAAGGTCCTCGTCAACCGGGAGCTCGACGCCCCTTCGAGGGACGATCCCGCTTTCGCGCAGAAGGTCGCCGCGCTCTACGGGAACCCCCTCGGCGAGCCGATGCGCGTCCTCTTCGTTCCGCGGGAGAGGTTCCTGCGGCCCGTGGAGGACCCCTCCCTCACGCTCCTTCCGCTCGACAAGGCGAAAGGGGAGGAGCCGCTTCAGATCCGGACGGTCCGCTTTCTAGCGAGGTGGACGGCGCTCGGCGCGGGCGCGGTCGGCGTGGGGCTCCTCCTCCTCGATCGGCGACTCCCCCCGCGAGCCGCGGCGTGAGGCTACGGCGCCGACCGCGCGACCCGGAACCCGACGAACGGCCCGTCCGTCACCCACCACTTGCTCCGCGGGCGGTTCGGGTCGCGCTCGCTCCACGATTCGAGGAAGGGCTGGCGGACCCCGCAGGAGGCGGCGTCCTTGTACGATCCCCCGCGTAGGACGGGGCGTGGGTCTCCGGGGGCGAAGTCGCCCGCGCAGTACTCCCACACGTTGCCGAGCATGTCCTGGAGCCCGAAGGCGTTCGGCGCCTTCGTCCCGACCTCGTGAGTCGTCCCGCCGCCGTTGCCGGGGTGCCAGGCCTCCTCGTCGAGCGGGCCCGCGGGACGGCAGGCAAACGACCACTCTTCTTCCGTCGGGAGCCGGTAGGCCTTGCCGGTCTTCTTCGAGAGCCAGGCGCAGTAGGCTTCCGCCGCGTGACGGCGCATCGACATCGCGGGGTGCTTGCCCCGCCCCCAGCCGCGGTCGGGGGGCTCGTACGGAGGGGAGGGGCGCGTCACGCCGTCGACCGCCCCCTCCTCGTCCAATAGGCAGAAGGCCTCGTACTCGTCCCACGTGATCTCGGTCTTCCCGAGGTAGAAGGGCTTCTTCGCCGGCACGGGGACCATCTCGAAACGCACCGTCGTTGAAGGGATCTGCTCGACGTAGGCCTTCCCCGGGGACGCGCACCCCGCGGCGAGGCAGGGGAGCCAGAGCGCGAGCCCTCTCATGCGTCCTCCTGATCGGGGGGTGCACTCTAGCGGGACGAGGGGGGGGCCAGCGGTTCGTCTTCGCGCAGGGACACATGGGGAGCCCCTGCCGGATCGCGCTCTACGCCCCCGACGAGGCCGCGGCGAAGGGAGGGGCCGATGCGGCCTTCGCCGAGATCGCGGCCCTCGACGCCTCGATGAGCGACTGGAAGCCCGACAGCGAGCTCTCTCGGCTCAACGGGCGCGGCGAGCTCGAGGTCTCGGCCCCTCTCTTCGAAGTCCTCGAGAGCGCGCTCCGGTTCGCCGAATTGTCCGGAGGCGCGTTCGACCCGACGGTCGGGCCGGCGGTCGCCGTCTGGCGCGAGAAGCGGATTCCCTCCGAACCCGAACGCGCCGCGATCCTCGAACGGATCGGCTGGCGAAACCTCGAACTCGCCCCCTCCCGCCGGTTCGTCCGCCTCGCGAGGCCCGGGATGAAGGTCGACCTCGGCGGCATCGCGAAGGGGTACGCCGCCGACCGCGCGCTCGCGGCCCTGCGTGGACGGGGGATCGCGAGCGCCTTCGTCGCCGTCGCCGGGGACATCGCCCTCGGCGACCCTCCTCCTGGAGAGGAGGGATGGCGGATCGGGATCGCGGGAGCGGGGAAGGGGACTCTCCTTCTTCGGAACCGGGGCGTCTCCACGTCGGGCGACCTCGAGCGGTTCCTCGAGATCGGGGGGGAACGGTATTCGCACATCGTCGACCCGCGGACCGGCGTCGGGCTGCGAGGCCGCGCGGCGGCGACGGTGGTCGCCGCCGACGCGACGACGTCCGATGCCCTCGCGACGGCGCTGTGCGTGCTCGGGGTCCGCGAGGGGATCGCGCTCGCCGCCTTGCTCCCCGGCGTCGAGGCACGTGTGCGTTCCGACGCGGGGGAGGGGGAAACGCCGGGGTTCGCCTCGCTCCTCGAGGCAACTTCCCCCGCCCCCGGAAGTAGCGTCGTCGCGGGAGCGGGCGTAGATTGCGCTTGCCCGTTCCTTCAGGGTTCGAGAAAGGGTCGAACATGCGACGGCGGACGCTCCTCCTCTGCGCCGGGATCCTCGCGCCCGCGATCGGGGCCCAGCAGAGCGCCGCGATCTTCGACGCGCCGATCGTCGTGGCCGGGGAGTACCTGAGGATCACGAATCTCCTCGACCTCGACGGCGACTCCTTCCCGGACGCGATCGGATCCTGGGACAGCACGAATCCCTCGGGACAGGTCGCCGTCACGGCCTTGCACAACGACGGGACGGGGAAGCTCGACGTCGCCTGGAGCTTCAACCTCCCCATCCCCTCCTCCGCGCTCGCCTCATCGACGCGCATCGGCACCGGGGACTTCGACCTCGACGGGGACGACGACTTCGTCGTCTCGATCGGTCCGGACCTCCGCTACTACCTCTCGAACGGGACCTCCCCCCCGGTGCTCTGGGCGACCCTCACCGAGCCGGGCTCGGTCGAAGCGCTCGTGACCGCCGACTTCGACGGGGATGGACGGACGGACGTCGCCCTCCAGGACGGCCTGTCCCTCCGGGTCCGCCTGACGCAGGGGGGCGGTCCCGGGCCCGCCTCCTCGGCGACCCTCCCCCCCGGGACGGGCCATGCCCTCTTCGTCGCCCAGGTCGAGGCGGACGGCCTCCCCGACGTCGGGGTCGCCGGGTTCAGCACGGGGACCCAGCTGCGGCTCTACCCGGTGTCGGGGGCGGGGGCGATCGGGGCGCCCCTCGCCTTCACCCTCGCAGGGGTGACGGAGCCGATGCCGACGGCGGGGGACATCGACGGAGACGGGGACTCCGACGTCGTCGTCTTCGAGCCGACCGAGTACCGGGTCGTCAGGCGGACGGGCCCCGCGACCTTCGCCCTGGAGAGCCCGGTTCTGGGGGGACCGGCGACGGACCTCGCCGACGTGGACGGAGACGGGGATCTCGACGGGGTGTGCTGCGGCGGCGGCGGGGGGGGGATCTCGACGAACGCGCTCGCCTCGCACTTCGAGATCGCGATCAACACGGGAGGGGTCTTCGCTCCCTCCTTCGCGATCCAGGGGCTCGGGGCGTCCCACATCGCCGGGGCCGTCGACCTCGACGCGGATGGCGACACGGACCTCGTCGGCGGCCGGTGCGTCTACTACGCGAGCGGACCGATCGCGGGGGCCAGCCTGGGCGGCAGCGTCTTCCTCGAGGACCAGATGGTCGGCGACGCCGACGGCGACGGGGACCCCGACCTCCAATTCGGCCTCGGCGTCGAGTTCCGCAATGCCGCGGACGGCACATTCGGTTACGCGCCGCCGGTCGCTCCGGCGCCCCCGGCGGGGACCGCATTCGTCGGTCCGGGATGGACCGGGGACTTCGACGGGGACGGGGACGGCGACGTCGTCGTCGAGCACCGGCTCCTCCCGAACGCCTTCCTCGGGATGAGGCTCCTCCGGAACAACGGCGGAGGGGGCCTGGTCGACGGCGGGCCGGCCGCTCCGGCCGGCGTGGACATGAGGGCGATCCCCGTCGCGCCGGGCGCGGTCGCCACGCTGGGGCCGTCCGGCGCTTTCGCCGCGGACGCCGATGGGGATGGGGACCTCGACCTCGTCGTGCGCGCCCTCGTCTCGACGCCGGGCACGAAGATCTGGTGGAACGACGGGACGGGTTTCTTCACGCCGGGCCCGGAGTTCCTCTACGCCTACGCGAAGAACCTCGTGAACCTCGACGGGAATCCCGCCCCCGACCTCGTCTCGGTCGTGACCGGCAGCGCGCTCCTCCCCGGGCTCTGGGTCGTCAACCGCGGGCTCGGCGGAGGCTCCTTCGGTCCGCCGGACTACGCCATCCCCTTCGCGACCGTCTACGTGGGCGATCGGCTCGAGCTCGTGGACCTCGACGGCGATGGCGACCTCGACGTGGCCGGGGTGAACGGGTCCTTCCTCCACCTCATGGCGAACGATGGGAACGGGTTCTTCACCCTCGCCGGATCCCTCTCCCCGTCGCTCCTCACCAACGAGTCGACCAGCCGGCGCGTCCACGTGGCGGACCTCGACGCCGACGGCGTCCTCGACTTCCTCGTCGCCCCGGCGCGGTACACCGCGCTCGCCGGGTGTCAGATCCACCGGGGGACCGGGGTTCCCTTCGCCTTCGGGCCGGCCGTGCAGCAGATGTTCGCCCCCCGGGTCCTCTCCGACGCGGACGGGGACGGGGACCTCGACGGGATCGGGGAGAAGGTCTCGAGGAACCGGACCTTCTCGGGCCCTTCGGCCGGGATCCGCGCGCAGTACGGCGCGGGGCTCGCCGGGACGGGCGGGATGGTCCCGACGCTCGGCGGGGTCGGCCCCTTCCGTTCGGCCTTCCCTTGCGAGACGAGGATCACGGGAGGGATCGGGGGCGGCCTCGGCGTCTTCGCGATCGGGGACCAGCCTGCCAGCGTCCCGATCGTCGGCGGAACCCTCCTCACGACCGTCCTCTTCCTTTTCGGCTTCCCGCTCGGCGGGACCCCGGGCGTCGCGGGGGAGGGGAGCGCGACGATCCCGTGGACGGCGGGCCCCGGGCTCGGCGGGCTCACGATCTACCAACAGGTCGGGATCCTCGATCCGGGGGCGCCGCAGGGCGTTTCCCTGACCAACGGTCTGCGCTACACGATCGGCCCGTAGCGCGCACGCAGGGCTTTCCGAGGGAGACGGGGGGCGCTACCTTCCCGCGCCTTTCCGGGCGGACCTCCCGCATGCACCCGCACCGCGCGTGGGCCGAGATCGACCTCGACGCCTTCGCGGGGAACCTCCGCGAGATCCGGCGGCGGATCGGCCGGCGGGGGGTGATCCTCGTCGTCAAAGCCGACGCCTACGGCCATGGCGCGATCCCCCTCGTCCACCACGCGATCCGCTGCGGCGTCGAGGCCTTCGGCGTCGGCGACTCGCACGAGGCGCTCGAGCTGCGGGAATCGGGAGTGCGCGCGCCGATCCTGATCCTCGGGACGATCGTCGAGGGGGAGGAGCGCGCCGTCGTCGAGCACGGGATCGAGGTCGCGATCCACGCGGCGGACCGGATCCGCTCGCTCCGGAAGACCGCGGCGGCCGCGGGGCGGAGCGTCGGCGTCCACCTGAACCTCGACACCGGGATGGGGCGCCTCGGCGTCTTCCCCGAGCGCGCCCCGGTCCTCCTCGAAGAGATCCGGCGGTCGAAGGGGCTTCGGCTCGCGGGCATCATGAGCCACCTCTCGTCCCCGCAGGGCTGGCGCGACCCCTTCACCGCGGAGCAGGTCGAGCGGTTCGAGCGCTTCCTCGAGCTCGCCGCGCTCCGCGGCGGCCGCGGCCCCCGGGTTCACCTCGCGAACAGCGCGGGGGTCTTCACGGGGCTCCCCGACCTCCACGACGCCGTGCGCCCCGGGATCGCGGCCTACGGGGTCCTGCCGCGGCGGCTCGCGGCCGGGACGGCGCTGCGTCCTGTCCTCTCGTTGCGCACCCAGGTCGTCTTCCTGAAGGACGTGCCGGCGGGCACGTCCGTCGGCTACGACCGGCTCTTCGTGACGTCGAAGGCGACCCGGATCGCGACGGTCCCTCTCGGATACCACGACGGGCTCCCCTGGAGGCTCGGCGGGCGCGGGGAGGTCCTCGTCCGGGGGGTCCGCGTTCCGATCGTCGGGGCGGTCTCGATGGACTACGCGACCCTCGACGTCGGGAAGGTTCACGGGGTCCGGGTCGGCGACACGGTCACCGTGATCGGGCGGGACGGGGCCGAGGAGATCGCGGCCGAGGAGATCGCCGAACGACTCGGGACGATCCCGTGCGAGATCGTCTGCGGGATCGGGAAGCGCGTCCGCCGCGTCCTGGTCGGCGGGGAGGGAAACTGGACCCGTTCCGTGTGGATGAGGGCGGCCGGGCCCCGGCGTCCGCGGAACTTGCAATCGGATCGCTCGTTCGCCCCCCCCTACCCCCCCATGCCAAGAGTCCGTACCGGCTTGTGACGGGAATCGACACGGAACCGTGGCAGTCTCCTTGGCAGTTTCCTTGCGCGCCACGGACGAGGATCGCAGAATCCCCCCGCGATGTTCGAGCGGCGGCGAGGCGCGCGTGGGTTTCGCCGTTCCTAGGTGCGACGGGCGCGCGGGCGGGCACGCCGGCCGCGTCGATCGATCCCCGCCGGAAAGGCTTGCGCCATGAGTCTCATCCGCTGGGACCCGTTCCGGGAACTCGAGGACGTGAATGAGCGGTTGAACCGGATGTTCGGCCGCCCGATCCCCCACCGCGAGGGGGCCAAGGAGACGCTCGCGATCCCCGACTGGACTCCGACCCTTGACATCGTCGAGACTCCCGAGGAGTACACGATCCAGGTGGAGCTGCCGGGGATCCCGAAGGAGAGCGTCAAGATCGCCGTCGAGGAAAGGTTGCTCCGCATCGAAGGCGAGCGGAGGCAGGACAGGGAGGAGAAGGGGAAGAAGTTCCACCGGATGGAGCGCGCCTACGGCTCCTTCCTCCGGACCTTCGCCCTGCCCGACAACGTCGACGAGACGCAGGTCCGGGCGGACTTCAAGGACGGGATCCTCACCGTCCGCCTCCCGAAGACGCAGAAGGCGAAGCCGAAGACGGTCGAGGTGAAGGTGACGTAGGGAGGCCAAGGTCTCGAGGCCGGTCGGATCTCCCCCCGGAGCCTCACCGGCGGCGGGCCTCGGTCGGAGGGGGGCGGGCTTCGACCCCCGGAGGCCGGAAGCCGACGCGGACCGTGCCTCGAACCGACTTCCCTCTTGAGCGGGAGGGCGAAATCCCCTATCCTTCGCCTGTTCGCGTTCGGTCTGTAGCCCCTTCGCGCCCTAGAGACGCCTTCGGGCCCCGGCCCGAAGGCGTTTTTCGTCCTCTCCCGCGATCTCGGGAGCGGGGCGCGGCCCAGAGGGCCTCGCCAGGCTCCTCGGGATCCCGGTCGCGGGGACGGGTGGGCCCGACGGTCCGCACCCGCCCCGGCCCCCGCTTCCGGCGGCGGGAAGGACGGCGATCGCGACGATGGCGGACCGGGAAACTGCAGCGATTCGATGGGATCGAGACTGTACGTTGGGAACCTCCCGTTCACGGCCGACGAGAACGCGCTCCGCGCGCTCCTCGCCGGGACTGGCCACGAGCCGACCGAGATCACGGTCGTGAAGGACCGGGAGACCGGCCGCTCGCGCGGCTTCGCATTCGTGACGCTCGCCTCGGAGGGAGCGGCGCAGGCCGCGGTGAAGGCGCTCGACGGCAAGGAGATGGACGGTCGCGCGCTCACCGTGAATGAGGCCCGCGAGAGGACCGGTGGCGGCGGGTTCGGCGGCGGTGGCGGCGGTGGCGGCGGCCGAGGCCGCGGGGGCCGCTACTAGTTTCGCGCGGGCCGCTCTGGCGGCCCTGCGGTTCGCCGCGTTCGTTCGGGCGGGCCCCTCCGCGGGGCCCGCCGGTTTTCGGATCGGATACGCCGTTCCTTTTTCATTCGGAGGCCGCCCTGATGAACCTTCCCGGCTGGGTGTCGAGGCAGCCGCTCGTCGTCGAGCGCTGGAGGCTCGGCGAGGACATCGCCGAGGTCGCGACCCTCGGGGGGAGGGGGGGGGGATGGCGGCTGACGATCTACCGCAAGCGCCGCGACGCGTGGCGCCGCGAGGTCCGCACGTTCCGCACGAACCGCGCGATCCCCGCGACTCTCGAGCGCCTCGGCTTCGAGAAGTGCGTGCGCTCCCCGGCGCGCTGACCGGAACCCCCCCTCACTTCCCGACGGCCCGCCGCATCATCTCCGCGAACCTCGCCCGGTTCCCGGGCCCCTCCTGGCGATCCACCAGGTCGCCCCGGCGGTCGAAGGCGAGCGTCACCGGAATCTCCCCGGGGAGCCCGAACCTCGAGTTGATCCCGTCGAAGTCGGCGGCGTCGTAGACGAGGACGTCGAAGTCGAGACCCTTTCGGGCGAAGAACGCCCGCACCTGGCCCGGAACCTCGGCGGCTTCCGCGCCCGGAACCATCAGGTCGTAGCTCACGCCGAGGAGGACCCCGCCGCGCTCCGCGAACTCCTCGGCAACCTGGACGAGCTCGGGGAGCTCCGCCACGCAGGGCGCGCACCAAGTCGCCCAGAAGTTGAGGAGGACGCCCTTACCGCGCCGCCCCTGAAGGGCGGCCTCGACCCCTTCGAGGCCGACGACGTCGATCCGGGGCTCTCTCGCGCGCCGGCTCGAGGTTCCGGCCGACCCGCGCTCCCCGCCGCACGCGGCGGGGAGGACGAGACCGAGGACGAGGAGCGCACGATGCCGGAGCCGGAGGCGGCCGGCGTCGACCTTCCGCACGGGAAGGTCAGCCGCGCTTGACGCCTCAGCCGTAGGGCTTGGTCTCGCGGACGGCGACTTCCTTGCCGGAGACCAGGGCCTCGGCCGCGTCCTTGACGTAGATCGTCGCCCCTTCCCCCTTCCCGCCCCGCGGGTCGTCGTCGAGCGCGCCCGAGTAGACGAGCGTCCCCTTCCTGTCGAGGACGAAGCAGTGCGGCGTCGTCTTCGCCTGGAAGAGGTCGCTCAGGACGTTGCCGTGGTCGGGGAAGATGCGGTGGGAGTATCCGAGCGCCTTGATCTTCTCCCGGAACTCCGCGTAGTGCTTCGCGAGGTCCGCGCCCTCGGGCGGCCGGGACCCGAGCTCGTTCTGGTTCGAGGCGATCCCGATCATCACGACGTCCTTCGAGCCGGCGTAGTGCTTCTCGAGGCGCTGGAAAACCGGGTCGGCGTGCTTCTCGGACGGGCAGAGCGTCGACCAGAAGTGGACGATCACGACCTTCCCGCGCAGGTCCTTGAACGAGACCTTTTTGCCGTCGAAGTCGGCGAGCTCGAGCGCCTCGGGGACGACCGAGCCGAGCTTCAGGGGAGCGGACTCCACGCCGGTGGCCGGGGCGCGCTCGTCGCCCCGGCCCGGGACTACGAGGAAGGCCAGCGCGAGGAAGGGGATCCACGGATGTCTCACCGGTTCGCTCCTTGGGCGTTCGCCCTCCGATGGCGAGGGATTCTACGAGGGAGTCGAGGATTCGGTCACTCCGGTCCCGGTCGGTCCCGGAGGCGGGCCGGCGGAGTCGCCGGTCGAATCGGAGAGTCGGGTCGGCCACGCCGTCGACCCGGGGGGATTCCGACCGCCCCTCTCGGCGCGGCTCCCCCCCTCCGGCTCGCGCCGTGTAACGATTTCGATCTCGTTCGTCCTTACTCCTTGCGGAATCGGTGGTCTGGGGGCGACGGCGCGCGAAGCGAAGCGGCGGGCGCATTGCGCAGGGGCCCTTGACGGAACGAGTCGGGACGGTAACCTCTCGCCCGACCGGATCCGGACTCGGACGCTCGGGCGTCCGAATGCCTACCCGCTCGACTTGCCGCAAGGCCTCGGGCGGGTTATTTGTTTTTGGGGGGACGGGAATGAGGGAGACCGGAGAGGCGAGGAGGGCGATCGCCTTCGTCGACGGCCAGAACCTCTTCCACGCCGTCCGGCGGGCCTTCGGCTACTCTCTCCCGAACTTCGGGATCCTCCGCCTCGCGCGGGCCGTTTGCGCGAGTCGCGGGTGGGACCTCAAGGAGGTCCGTTTCTACGTCGGAGTCCGCCAGGCGGGCGACGAACCCTTCTGGTGCGCCTTCTGGTCAGGGAAGCTCGGCGCGATGGGAAGGGAGGGAGTGAGAGTCTTCACCCGCGCGCTCAAGTACCGCCGGGCGACGATCCGCCTCCCCGACGGCGGCACCCACTCCTTCGTCACCCGGGAGGAGAAGGGGATCGACGTCCGCATCGCGATCGACGTGATCCGGATGGCGCATCGGCGGGAGTACGAGGTCGCGGTCCTCTTCAGCCAGGACGAGGACTTTTCGGAGATCGCTCGGGAGATCCGGGCGATCGCGGCGGAGCAGGGGCGGTGGATCAAGATCGCGTCGGCCTACCCGGAAGGGAGGACGAAGAGCCACGGGATCAACTTCACCGACTGGATCCCCATCGACCGGACGACCTACGACGCCTGCATCGACCAGAGGGCGTACCCTCCGAAGGAGGGCGAAGGTCCGACGCGCGGGCGCAGACCCCGTCTCCCTCGCAACCCTCGTCCCTGATCGAGGGGACAACATTCACGGTGGAATGGGGGGAACCTCCCGAGTGGGAGCCTGACGCCGAGGTCGAGGTCGGCTCCGCCGCCGGGCACGGGGGGAACCTGTCCTGGACGCGCCTGCGCCCGCGAGAACAGGACGTGGAAGCCCTCTCGTTCTCTTGCCTCGGTCCGAGTCTGGGTCGGGAGGAACCCCCGACCGTGACCGCCACCCTGCGCACGATCACCCGGGCCGAGTACCGGGACCTGCTGCGGGACCTTGCCAGAATCCAAGCGGCGCGGCTCGTGCCGAATCCGCCTGCCGGAAGCCTGTGGATCTCGTCGGCCGACTTCTGGGCATCGATCCGCGTCGCGCGCGGCGAGTGCGTGCGGTTCGAGGACGAGTGGTGCGGCTACCCGTGCACCGAAAACGAAATCAAGTCCGCCCGTTCGGAGGCCGCCGTCGAGCGGGTCTGGCGATCCCTGCGAGGGTCGGAGGCGAAGCCGCGGGCGCCCATTCAGGAGGAGCGCCTCTGGGCGGCTCGTAGGTTCGGCCGCGACTGGAAACGCCTCCAGGAGCCCAGTCTTGACGACTACTGGTGGGTTCGCGAGCGGTACCCGTCGCTGATGGCGGCGGTGGGGGACGACTCGGCTTTTCCCCTCCTTCATTCCCTCACCGTGGTCCGCGTGCGAGTGCTTGGCGCCGACGGATCGCCGCTCCCGTACGGATCGGTGAAGGTCCGCGGGATCCGTTCGAAGCAACTGCGAGAATCGTCCGGCGAAGCGCTCCCGAGGCCGGGGGACCCCACGGCCTTCGTGCTGATCGGCGAACCGGGCAACGATGAGCTCGAGGTCCGGGGGGCCGGCTTCCCGGAAAGGAGGGTTCCGGTGAGCGTGGGTCCGAAGACGCCGCAGGAGGTCGTCGTCCGGTTCGGGCGGGAGACGGAGCCGAGGTAGGGCCGATCGGGCTCCGGTCCGCGCGGTCTCGCCGCCGGTTGCGCCCTCCCCTGGACGGCCTACGATGCCGGGGCGGGCGGGGAACGACCGACGCAAACGGCGTGGCCCGGATCGAGCGACTTTCGATCGGCTCCTACCTCGCGGCCGTTCTCCGAGGGGGATACGATGCGGGAGGCTCCGAGGCGCTCCCGGTGCGCGGGGCCGAGGAGTCCCGACGACGAGTGGAA
This sequence comes from Planctomycetota bacterium, assembly GCA_035695825.1. Lineage (GTDB taxonomy): Bacteria > Planctomycetota > UBA1135 > UBA1135 > JAKEFM01 > JAKEFM01. The sequence goes on from DASRRH010000034.1 coordinate 93,363, forward strand.
GCGCGCTTGTGATCCGGCTCGACGGGCGGTGGATCGTCCTTCTCGCGCTCTGCGCCGCCTCGTGTCGGCGCGACTCGAATGGCGGCGCAGCCGGCCACGACGCGGTGCAGCAGGTGCCTCCCCTGTGGGAGATCCAGGCCCCAGGGTGTACGGGGATCGAGGTCCTGGTCGAAGGGGCAAGGGTGGAGCTCCTCGTCTGCAGCAGGGGCGGCCGGCCTTCGTCTGGACGAAGGGAGAATCGAGTCGCCGTTTTCGACGCGGAGGGGAAGGAGACGCGTGAATTCGCGGTCGACGCGGGAGTGACGCAGCTCCGGGGCGTCCGGGACGGTTCCGGCCAGGCCGTCCTCGCAGGCTTCTCGAACTGGGGGCACAGCCTCTTCCTCTACTCGGGCACTGGGGAACTCCTCTCGCAAGTGAGCGGAGGGCTCTTCCAGGGGATCGACGAGGTCCGCGCATTCGACCTCGACGGCGACGGCAGGGGGGAGTTCCTCGTCGGCTACAACGGCGGGACGGGCCTGAAGGCCCTCCGGTCGGACGGAGGAGTCCTCTGGCACACGAAGGAGATCGGGAACGTCTGGAACCTCGATGGCGCGCTGCTCGGGACGGGCGCGAGCCGAAGGGTTCTGGCCGTTCACGCGGGGGGGACGATCGTCGTCTTCGGCGCCGACGGGACGAGGGTTGAAGAGTGGCGCCCGGGCGAGTACTGCGACGACGTCTTCGCCGCCGACCTCGACGGGGACGGGCGCTCCGAGGTCGCCGCGATCGCGAAAACCGGCGGGGTGTTCTGGAACAGGAAAGAGTCCCTCCTCGGCCTCGACGAGGCGGGCCGCACGGCATGGGCGCTCGAGCTTCCGGGCGAGGAGGGGAGCTGGCGGACGCGGCGTCACGCCGCGGGGGACTTCCTCGGCCTCGGGAAGAAGCAGTGGGCGGTCGCGTGCGGGGGAGGGTCGGCCCTCGTCGTAGACTCGGGCGGGAAACCGCTCGGCTCGGTCCGAGTCTCGGGAGAGGCCCTCGACGTCGCCGCCCTTCCACGCCCCGGCGGGGACCTCCTCCTCGTCGCGACGGGGTCGGGCGTGACGGCCTACGACGCCGAGCGGATCCGTCCTCGACCCTCGACGCAGCCCTCGCGCCCGGCCCGGAAGCCTGAGCCGACTCCGAAACGGTGAGGTGGACGATCTCCCCGCCCGGGAACATCCCGCGCGCGGAGGAGGGGTAGAGGGGCTTGCGGTCCGTCGTCAGAGCCACCCCTCCTTCCCGCAGCCGGCGAGGGCAGGCGCGCCAACTTTGCGCTCTGGTTCGGGCGGCGCCCCTGGCGGGCCTCGAAGATCTGCCGGCGGCGGCCGCTCTGCGGGGAGGAGCCCCCCCTCGAGCGCATGCGGCCGACCCGGAAGGCGAGGGGGTAGCGGCTCTCGGCGTCCACGAGCAGCCTCACCGTGAGGGGGTGCAAGGTGCGGGAATCCCGGAGAGCACGAAGGACCGCGGCGAGCGCGGCGCTCCTGCGCGGAGCGCGCACCCGCAGGGGGAGGGAGAGGGGGGGGGGCACGCGCCCCCCCCTGCGTCTCGGAGCGGAGCTTTCTTGCCGGGTACGGTCAGTTCAGGATCTCCTTCCAGTCGGGGTTCGTGATGAGGAGAAGGGTGCTCGGGGCGAAGATCGCCCCCTGCGCGAAGACGTCCAGGCCGACGAAGACCGTGTCGTTGGGGATGGGGATCGCGATCTCGAACTCCCCGATCGCGTTGATCGGGCCGCCGCCGAGGACGATCAGGCTCGCCAGGTCGATGAAGACGGCCCCGTAGCCGCCGATCGGGAGGAAAGTCGGCTGCAGGGCGATCGAGAGGAGGGCCGTCTCTCCCGCGTTCCCGAAGGCCGTGAACCGGATCTCGCCTCCGATCGTCCCGTTCCCTCCGATCTCGAAGGTTCTCGGCGCGATCGCGATCGTCTGGACGGCGACGGAGGGGCTCGTCGCCGAGCCGTTCCAGTTGCCGTCGAGGAGGACTTGCTGGCCGACGAAGAGGTTCAGGTCGATCGTCGGACTCGTGAGGTGGGTGTTCGTGCCGTGCACGACGAATTGGTTCGGCATGCCCGGAAGGTCCTCGACCTTGCCGCGCAGGCTCACCGCCTGGGCGGAGGCCAACTGCCCGGTGCCCAGGAGAGCGAGGAAACACGAGCCGAAACGGACGCCCTTCATGGTGGATTCGCTCCTTCTGTGGTGCGGGGGGAAAACCTCCGAGGTGGAGGGACTGCAGGTGGCCTGGCAAGGAGGATGCCGGGAGCGGGGACGCCCGAACGGGCCTTTTCCCGCAGGCGCTCCCGGCGCCTCGAGACCGTGGCCGTCGTCTCGAGCTCGCGACTTCGACGAAGAGGAGCCGCGACGCTCGGGTCGAGCGCGAGATCGCCGATCGGTCCTGAATCTCCTCGCGCGGACCCTCTCCGGCGAAAACCTTCTCCACCTCGGGCGAAAAGGAAGCCCTCCCGCGGAATCGGGGGGGGGGGGAGAGCCCCCGAGGAAGGGGCGGCGATGGGGGACGCGGAGGGAGGAGGAGATCCCCGTGGGAGCGGCTCGTAGCCTGCGTTCGCCGGGGACCACGGCGGCGAGCGGAGTCGGATTTGGGGGGTATATTTTTCGCGTGAAAGGCGACATCGACCGCCCCCTCTCCGCCGACGGGCGCCGCGCTCCCCCCGACGGCGCGCGTCGGCGGCTCGAAGGGTCGCTCGGCGGCGACGGGAGCCTGACGCCCGAGGAGGGGCAGACCCTCCGCCGCTAGCCCCGGACCCGGAAGGACTCCTTCTTCGCTCGCTCCTTCGTCTGCGCGTCCGTCCCGTCGCGCTGCCCGACAACCGAGGTCCACGATCCCCCCCTTGCCGGAGCCGACGCCGACGGACCTCGAGAGAGGGGGGACCTCCCCGCCTCGTTTCTGCCCAGGACCCTCCCCGAACCGATCTTGAAGAAGCTCCCGAAGAGCACCGAGCCCTTCATGAACAAGATCTCGAGAGAATTCCGACCTCTTCCGTTCCACGCGGCCCTCTCCGGGGCCATCCTCCTCGCGGCGAAGGGGGGGATGCTCCTCGTCGCGAGTTTCGTGTCGGACAAGGACACGCTCGAGGCCTACCACCGGTTCGACACCGGCTTCCTCGAGCTCGTCCTCTGCGCCCTCGCGTTCCGGGCCCTCTACCGATTCCTCCTGGCGACCCGGAGGGATGCCCGGGCGCTCGCCCCGGCCCCGACGAGGCTCAACCTCCGCGCGATCACGGGCGGATGCGTTGCCCTGGGGCTCCTCCTCTATTCCTTGGGCGCGCTGGCATCGTTCCAGGTCGCCGAGCTCGCGGAGCACCTGCCGCACATCTCCCGCCAGCCTTCCCTCGTCGGCGCCGCGGTCCTCCTCGCCGGGATCGCCGAGGTCGCCGACCGGCAGGTCTCGTCGCTCCGCGCGGGTCGGAAAAGCTGACCTCCGGCCGGCGGCGGCTACCGTTCCCCCGGCGGCCCCTCCAGAATGGGGGTCGGCCGGGGGGAGGGCACGGGGAGCCCGCCTGGAGCCTCCCTTCGCGGAAGACTCCCGAGCCGCAGGTGACCTCATGGACCTCCGACGCGCCCCGGAACGAAGCCCGATCCAAGCGAGGGTTCTCCTCGCGACTCTCGCGCCGGTCCTCCTCGCCCTGGGGGGCACGGTCTCCAGCATCCCGGTCGCGGGCGGCCCGTCGTGCCAGGACGCGCCTCCCCGTTCCGAGCCGGTTTCCCGGATCCGTGGGAAGATCGTCCACGACGAGGACTCGACCCCCCTGCGCCGGTTCAGGATCTACCTGCGTGGAGAGAAGCTGCAGGGTCGAGCCTTGGACGGTTGGGAGTGGCCGCGGTCGAAGGGCGGTTGGCCCTCCACCCCGCTCGACCCGAGCGATGCGACGGAGGACGGAGACGAGGGGGAGGGCGCGGGGACCGGAGAGGGGAAAGCCGCCGTCGAGGCCGCCGCTGCGGAGCCGGGCCCGAAGGAGTACCTCTTCGACCGTGCGGTCGGAGAGGGGGAGGAGGAGGGGCACTTCGAGTGGGTGATCGAAGCCGACGGATGCGATCCCGCCCGGGGGTTCGTCGACTTGAAGAAAGGGCACGCGGCCGACCTGGGGGAGGTCCGGCTTCGCCGCGCGAGCGCAGCGATCGAGGGACGCGTCTTCGACGCCGCCGGTCGCCCCTTCGGGGGAGTCCGGGTCGAGCTCACGGGGTTGGCCCGCGCGAGGGAGGGGAAGAAGAGCCGGAGGGACCAGGTGCGGACGGACGCCGAGGGGGTCTACCGCTTCGACCGAGTCCCCGCGGGGAAGGGGTTCGTCCACGTCGTGCCCGGCCCGGCGCCCGTGATGCCGGCCGTGCCCGTGACCGTGGCCCGGGGGGGGGGGGCGAAGGCAGACTTCAGGCCGGAGGTCGGAGAGCTGCGCGTGCGGATCGAGCTGCCCGAAGGGACCGAGTGGACCCGCCCCTTCCAGTTCTGCCTGCAGATGCCCGAGCGCCGGATGCTCGCGCGCTGGCGGGTCTTCCCTCCCCACCCGGCGCCCGGCCAAGTCTTCGACGCCCCAAGGGGCGGAGGGTCCGCCACGGTCGCGAGCCCGCTCTCGGAGGAGATCGAGCTCGACCCTGTCGGGCCCGGCGAGCCACCGCTCTGGGAGGTCGAGCCTCCTCCGGTCTCCGGCGAGGGTTCCCCGGGGGACGTGGCCATGGGCGCGGACGGCGCCGCCTTCGGGATCGCGAACGTCCCGGTCGGAGACTGGAAGGTCTTCCTGCGGCGCCTCGAGCGGGAGCGCGCGCCCGATCGAACGAAGGGGAACCGCCCAGGCCGGCTCGAGCGGGAGCTCTGGGAGGCCCCCTCTTTTCGCCCCTCGCCCGAAAAGGTGAAGGTGCGCGCGGGGGAGACGGCTTCCGTCGTGCTCCTCGGCCGCTGAAGGATCGGGCTCGCCCGCGGCGTCGGAGGACGCAGGGGTTGCTCGCGCCGCGGGCTCGAGCGAGCCGCTGCGTTGGCTCGCCGGGGCGATCGGGGTCTTCGGGGGGATCCTCGCCTGGGTCCCGGTCGCGTATTGCAGCGCGAGCCACTGGCGGGGGAGCGGTCCGGGGACCCTCACCCGCGCGCTCTGACTCGGAGGCGACGGAGGGAAGAGCCTCCTCTATCTCTCAGGCGGCCTGGAGGGCGTTCGGATAGGGGGGATCGGATCCGGACCGGTGGGGACCGCCTTCGGAGACTCGGCGGATCTCCCGTCCTCAGACTCGCCGGGCCGCGACCCAGAACGGGGGCCGATCCGTGCGATGGGAGCCGCACCCGTTCCGTGCTCGGGTCTTCCGCACTCCTCGCACGGCTCGATCGGCCTCCACGGACGGCTGGACTCGCTCGGGCCGACGGGCTCCGCACCTGCCGAAAAAGGAGAGCGGCAAGGATCGGAGCACGGGGAGGACGTGTCGGCCGACCGGCCCCCTCCCGCGGTCCGATCTTGCACGCGGGGCGGCGCCCCGGGAAAAGGGGAGGAACGCGCGGAGGACCCGGCCTAGGAAGCCGGCCCCGCCCGCGGGGAGACCCCTTGATCGAGAAGACCGAACCGCGGCCCATCCCGGGCACCGAAGCCGACCGACGCGCCCTCGCCGTGCCTCGAGGCTCGGCGGGAGCCCTCCTCCCCCGGGGAGAGGCCCGCGGCGGGACGGCCCCTCCCCCCGAGCCGTTCCGGTTCAAGGACTGCGCGATGGTCACCCTCTCCCTCGGGAAGAGCGCCCAGAACCTTCGCGAGCTGCGCGACCGGATCGCGGAGGTCCCGGTCTCGAGCCTGGCCCACCACTTCTACGAGAGCCTCCTCGCTCCGACCTTCGACGATCCGGAGTACCGGAACGACTTCGCGCTCTGGGCCTCGCGCGGCCTCCACGACGCGACGCTCGCCGAGCGCCTCGGCGCCGTCGACCCGACCGAGTTCGAGGACGTCGAGGCGCTGCGCCGCCACCTCCTCGAGGGGATCGAGGACCGCCTCGCCGAGACCCCCTTCGCCCCCTCGGCCGCCGCGGGGCACGAGTTCCGGTTCCTCAAGTCGCAGACCGTGGTCCTCGAGACCGGGCTCGTCGCGACCACCCCGGTCGAGCTCGCGGAGAGGATTCCGCGCCTCCCGACGGGGAGCCTCTTCTACCACTTCATCGAGGGGCTGCGCCGCCCCCCCCTCCGCGTGGACGACTTCTCCGCCTGGCTCGAGAGGTGGGGCCCGGACTACGACGGGGTGCGCGCGAGGCTCGCCGCCGTCGACCCGATCCTCTGGTCGCTGACCGAGCTGCGGGAGCGGGTCGCGCGCTGCTTCGAGGGGATCGCGACGTGAGCCTCGAGGCCTACGCCGAGGTCGCCGGGCCCGAGGTCGTCGACCACCTCCGCCAGCTCGCCCGCCCGCTCGCGAAGAGGAAGATCGTCCACGTCAACTCGACGCGCCTGGGGGGCGGCGTGGCCGAGATCCTCGCCTGGCTCGTCCCCCTCCAGCGGGAGCTCGGCCTCGAGTCCTCCTGGGAGGTGATCGAGGGGAGCGGCGAGTTCTTCGCCCTGACGAAGCGCCTCCACAACGGCCTCCAGGGGAACGCGGTCGAGCTCCCCTCCCCGCTCCTCGCCGGGTATCTGGATACGAACCGCGCCAACGCGGAGCGGCTGCGGGGCTCGCTCGAGGAGGCCGACTTCGTCTTCGTCCACGACCCCCAGCCGGCGCCGCTCCTCGGCTTCTGCCCGGGGAGAAGGGGAAAGTGGATCTGGCGCTGCCACGTCGACGCCAGCCGACCGCACCGCTCCACCTGGAAGTTTCTCCGGGGGATCGTGCGCGGCTACGACGCGAGCATCTTCTCCCTGGCGACCTTCGCGCAGCCCCTGCCCCACCCCCAGTACCTGATCCCCCCGAGCATCGACCCGCTCTCGGAGAAGAACGCCCCTCTCCCGGAGGCGGAGGTCCGCGAGGTCTGCGAGAGGGAGCGGCTCGACCCCGCCCGGCCGCTCGTCCTCCAGGTCTCGCGCTTCGACCGGTTCAAGGACCCGGTCGGGGTGATCCGGGCCGCGCGCCTGGTCCAGCCGCATGTCCCCGTCCAGCTCGTCCTCGCCGGAGGGACGGCGACGGACGATCCCGAGGGGAACGCGGTGCTGGAGGAGGTCCGGCGCGAGGCCGGAGACGATCCCGACGTCCGGGTGCTCCTCCTTCCGCCCGACGCGCACCGCGCGATCAACGCCCTCCAGCGGCGGGCCGACGTCGTGATCCAGAAGTCGCTGCGCGAGGGGTTCGGCCTCACGGTCACCGAGGCCCTCTGGAAGGGGAAACCGGTGATCGGCGGGGACACCGGGGGCATCACCCTCCAGGTCGTCGACCACCACACGGGCTTCCTCGTGAACACGCCGGAGGGGGCGGCCTTCCGCATCCGCTATCTCCTCAGCCGACCGGATCTCATGCGGGAAATGGGTGAGAAGGGGAGGCGCTTCGTGCGGGAGAACTTCCTCCTCACCCGGAACCTGCGCGACTACCTGACCCTGATGCTCGGCCTCCTCCACGGGGCGAGGGACCGGATCGAGTTCGCGGGGAGCGTCGCCTCGTGAAAGGGCGCTGGCGGGGACGCCTCCCGAGGGGCTTCTGGAGGGCCGTCGTCTCGGCGCGCCATCGCCTCCTCCTCCTCGACTACGACGGGACGCTCGCCCCCTTCCGACTCCGGCGAGACGGGGCGGTCCCCTTCCCCGGCGCGCGAGCGATCCTCGAGCGGGTGGCCGCGGCGCCGGCGACGTCCGTCGCCGTCGTATCGGGGAGGCGGCTCGAGCCGCTCGCCCGGCTCCTCCGGACGAGCGGGGTCGAGCTCGTGGGCGAGCATGGCTGGGAGGTCCGGCGGAGGGACGGGAGGGTGTCGCGGAAGGAAGTGCCGAAGAGGCGCCGCGAGGCGCTCGAGGAGGCGATGGCCTCCGCCCGCGAGGCAGGCTTCGGCGCGCGCCTCGAGCGCAAACGCGCCTCGGTCGTCCTCCACACCCGTGGCCTCCCGCCTGCGAGGGCGAGAGCCCTCCAGCGCGCGTGCGCCTCGCTCTGGGGAGGGGGGAGCGACGGCGGGCTCCTCCGGCTCGTCCCCATCGATGGAGGGATCGAGCTCCGGGCCCCCGGCCGGGACAAGGGGACGGCGGTCCGGGATCTCCTCGAGGCCTGCCCGACCGGCACGCTCCCGGTCTTTCTCGGCGACGACGCGACGGACGAGGACGCGTTCCGGGCGGTCCGCGCCCGCGGCTTCGGCATCCGCGTGGGGCCCTCCGCCCGCCGGTCGTTCGCCTCCGGCAGGATCCGCTCCTGCGCGGGAGTGAGGGCGTTCCTCGCGCGATGGCTCGAGGAGGTTGCGAGCTCGGAGGAGGGGGGCGACCGCTGAGCCGGCTCGTCGTCGTCTCGAACCGGATCCCTACGGCGCGCCCCGCGAGCTTCGCGGGGGAGCTTGAGGTCCCCGTCGGGGGGCTCGCGAGCGCCGTCCTCGCGGCCCTCCGCGGGAGCCGGGGAAGCCTCTGGTTCGGCTGGAGCGGGAGCGCGAGCGGGGCCGGGCTCCTGCGCCCCCCGAAGCGCGTCTTCTTCGGCGGCGTCGAGGTCGTCGGCCTCGACCTCACCGCGACCGAGGTCGCCGACTACTACCACGGCTTCTGCAACGACGCGCTCTGGCCCCTCCTCCACTGCTTCCAGGGGAGGGTGAACCTCCGCATCGAGCAGGAGGCCTGCTACCGCGCGGTGCAGCGCCGTTTCGCGGCGGCGCTTCGGCCGCTGCTCCGCCCCGGCGACCTCGTCTGGGTCCACGACTACCACCTCTTCCTCCTCGCGGGAGAGCTTCGACGTCTCGGGTGGAAGGGGCCGATCGGCTTCTTCCTCCACACCCCCTTCCCCCCGCACGACATCTGGACTCTGCTCCTCGACCCGCGAGGCTTCCTCGAGGCGCTCCTCGACTTCGACCTCGTCGGCTTCCACACCCGCTCCTCGCTCGACAACTACGTCTACTGCTGCCTCCGGCTCCTCGGGGCGCGGCGCAAGGGGGAGCGCCTCGCCCTGCGCGGCCGCGTCCAGAGGGCCGGCGTCTACCCGATCGGGATCGATCCGCGGGAGTTCGAGCCTCCGGCGGAACGCCCTCGCGGGGGGCGACGGGGGGGGGAGCTCGTGAAGGTGGTGCGCGGCCGCCGCCTCCTCCTCGGCGTCGACCGGCTCGACTACACGAAGGGGATTCCAGAGCGGATCCTCGCGTTCGAGGAGCTGATCCGGGCGCACCCCGAGTGGGAGAAGAAGGTGAGCCTCGTCCAGATCGCCTCTCCTAGCCGGACCGCCGTCCCGCAGTACCTCGAGCAGAGGCGCCTCATCGAGTCGCTCGTCGGCCGGGTGAACGGGGAGCTCTCCGAGCACGACTGGGTGCCGATCCGCTACCTCTTCCGCTCCTACCCCCGCGAGAGGCTCGCCCGTTTCTACCGCGACGCCGACGTCGCGCTGGTGACCCCGCTCCGGGACGGGATGAACCTCGTCGCCAAGGAGTTCGTCGCGGCCCAGCGCCCGGAGGACCCCTGCGTCCTCGTGCTAAGCCGCTTCGCCGGGGCCGCGGAGGACCTCCCCGAGGCGGTGCTCGTGAACCCCTACGTCCCCGCGGACACGGCGGAGGGGATCGCGCGGGCGCTCGCGATGCCGCTCGAAGAGCGCTGCGAACGCCACCGCGCGCTCCTCGCCCGCGTGCTCCGCGGCACCGCGGACGAGTGGGGCCGGCGCTTCCTCGCCGACCTCGCCGCGGTCGCCGCGGCGGCGCGCGGGCCGGCCGCCCAGGGGCTCTTCGCCCGCCTGGCACAGGGGTGAAGGGCGCGCGCCCCGGCCTACGCTCCGGCCTTCCGGACGGCGATCGAGCCGCTCTTCGCGTCGAGCGCGACGGTCTCGCCTCCGCCGTTCACGGTTCCGACCAGCTCCTTCTTGGTCGAGTTCCACCCTGCCTCCGTCGTTACCGGGAAGTCGCACTCGATCGAGCCGAACGAGGTCTTCGCCTCGAGCCGACAGGCGAAGTCGGCGGGGGCCTCGAGGAGCAGGCTCCCGAAGCCCGACGCGAGCCTCCAGCCGGAGGAAGGCGCGCTCCCGCGCTCGGCGCGGACCTCGACCTTCCCCGAGCCGCTCGTGGCCGCCACCTTCGAGAAGACGCCGCGCAGGCCGACCGAGCCGAAGCCGCTCTCCGCCGCGACCTCCCCCCGGAAACCTTCGACGGTGACGGCGCCCGACTGGCTCTTCGCGCGCAGCGTCCCGGCCGCGCCTCGGACCGTCACCGCACCAAAGCCGGAGGAGAGGTCCGCCTTCCCCTCGGCCGCCTCCTCGAGGTCGACCGCGCCGGAGGAGGTCTTCGCCGCGATCTCCCCCGCGACGCGCGCGATCCGCAGGCGCCCGAAGCCCGACTCGACCTCGATCCGGCCCGCCCGCGCCTCCTCGACCTCGACCGCGCCCGAAGCGCTCCTTGCCTCGACCCGCTCCGCCTCGACGTCCTTCACGGAGACCGCGCCGAAGTCGCTCTTGACGACCACGCTCCCCCCCCGCGCCGCCGCGACCGCGATCGCCCCGGACTTGCTCTCGGCGAGGACCCCTCCCCGCGCCCCCTCGACCTTCACTCCGCCGAAGGAGGTTCGCGCCTCGCAACTCCCAAGCGACCCGCGCGCCTCGATCGATCCCGACTCCGTCTTCGCGCGGAGCGCGGTCCCCGCCGGCGCCGCCACCTTGCAGGCGGCGCTCGCGGCGAGCCTGCGCGTCGAGATCCCGGACTTCGCCTCGAGGGGTTCCCCCTCGACGCGCAGCCGAAGCCCGCTCCCCGTCCGCTCGGCGACGAGCGAGTACCGGGCGAGGATCTGCTCGGCGGTCTCCCGGTCGTCGGCGTGCGCCGTGAACGTCGCCCGGACCTCGGGCTTCGCCCCGGCCCTTGCCTCGACCTCGATCGAGGCCGTCCTCCCCGAGAACTCGAGCGTCTCCCCCTCCTTCAGGTCGAGGGCGAGGACGTCCTCGCGAGTCGCCTTCTCGCTCCCGACCCCGACGCTCTCGCCGAAGGAGATCGAGAGTCTCGAGCAGCCCGCGAGGAAAACGGCGGCCACGAGAGCGAACCCGCGGCCGGCCCGAAGCCAGCGCACCTTCGCATCCATGTCTCGCCTCCGTCGGACCGGCGCGGGCGCCCCCCGCGGCGGTGCGGATGGATGCTACTCCCGTGGGGAAGGTGGCGACAGGAACCGCGAGCCCCGAGGAATCGATGACGCGGAGGAGCCTCGGACCCCTTCAGCGTGCCGGTCCGACCGCCGCGAGCCGGCGCCGGGCGCCGCCTCGCCTCCCCCGCCCGACCGGCCCTTCCGCGACGCGCCCCTCCCCTGCGAGCGGGGGCAAGACGGGAAACCCCTCTCTCGCCGCGGCCTCGGCGAGGCGTCGATCGAGCGTGACGAAGGGAAGGCGCTACGGCCGTCCCGCGGCCCCGACGATCGCCGCGGCGAGCTGGAGGGCGTCTCCGGCCCGCAGCGGATGCGCGTCGAGGAGTCGCTGGGCCCTGTCCCTCACGGAGGAGACGGCGTCGACCTCGGAGAAGGACCGCCGCATGGCTTCGAAGTCTTCCCAAAGGATCTCGCGCTCCGCCGGGTCGATCGCGCCGGATCTCACGTCTCGCGCCAGGCCGGAGCGGAGCTCGACGGGCGTGAGGAGCCAGATCATCCCTCGGGGGTCGTCGCCGAGAAGTCCCGCCAGCTCCCGTCCGCGCGCTTCGTAGCCGAGGACCGCGAGGAGGGCGGAGGAGTCCCAGAATCTCACCGCGATTCCTCCCTCTCCTCGAGGATCGCCTCGTACAGGGGAGCTCCGCGAGAAACGGGTCCGCGTCGGCGCCGCTTCTCCAGGAATCCAGCCGGCAGGCGCCCCGTCCCCCGGCGGATCAGCCCCCGGCGCTCGAGGGAGTCGAGCCACTCGGCGTCGGTCCTCGGCTGTCCCGGGGGGTGGGCCGCGATTGGGCGGATCTCCGCGATCGGCTTGGTCCGGTCGAGCACGATCAGGGTACCTCCGGCGCGCACGTGGTCGAGGTAGCGGCTGAGGTGGTCGCGGAGCTCGGAGATCTTGACCCGCTTCATGGCGCCATCCTAGCCAGATCGGCGCGGGGGGTTGAAACGCACGGAGTCGGCGCCTTCGCAGGCGGACCGCGGAGGGGACGAAAAGGGGGCGGCGCGTCGCGCGCCGCCCCCTCCGGGAATGGGGCCTTCGAGGAGGCCCCCCGCTCAGTTGAGCGGGCAGTTGATCTCGTTCGCGCTCGCGAGGAACGTCGCGAGCGGTTCGTAGGTGTCCGTGAGAAGGGCCTTCCGGATCGCTTCGATGAGGCCGGGGACGACTCTCCACGCGTGCACGGATCGACGTCGCGCGAGGCCCGATGCGCTGCATCCGGGCGACGCTTCGAGGCGCTACCGCCCTCGGGGACGGCGTCGATCCATTCCCCCTGTCGGCAGGTGAAGAGTATCCCGTGCCCGGGTGCGCGGTCGGGCCTGTCCGGCGCCGGAACGGACGCGGGCCCGCTCAGAACCTCTCGAGCCAGGCGGCGAAGCCCTCCTCGAGATCCTCGAGCCGGGTCCCGATCGTCCTCTCGAACAGCCTCTCGGCGTGGCTCCGGTCCGTCTTGTAGGGCGCCCCGACCTCGGCGCCGATCGCGGAGCCGCGGCACATCGCCTCGAAGCGCTCGAGGCGGGCGGCGATCTCGGGCCCTGCGCCGCTCCGGAGGTAGCGCAGGAACGCCCAGGACTCCGCGTAGAAGCGAAGGCCCTTCTCGCGGTCCTTGTTCCAGAGCGCGAGCGGATCGATCGAGACGAGCTCCCGGAGAGGGAGGCGCTCCGCGCGCAGCGGCTCGACGCGGCGCCGCTCGAGGTTTCCGCCGACCTCGAGGTTCCCCTCCTCCCAGCGGAAGGTCCCCCTCCCTCCGTAGCTCTCGGCGAGGCCCTCCGCGTACCACCCCGGCATCACGGCGCGCGAGCAGCCGAAGTCGTAGAGGTGCGTGAGCTCGTGCAGCGCCACCCCCTGGAGGGTCGTCTCGTCGAGGCCCTCCTCGCACACGATCGCCACGAACGCGCCGTTGTCGGCGAAGCCGGCGAGCGCCTTGTGGGAGCCGAGGTCGGCGGACTCGAGGTAGGCGTCGTAGGTCTTGCGGTCGGAGAACGCGGCGAGGTGGAGGCGCCGGTCCGGGCGCGCGCCGAGGTCCGCCTCCAGGAGGGGGAGGAGGCGCGCGCCGAGCGTGTGGAGCGCCTCCGCGTCTTCCGCGCCCCGCGTGGACCGCACGCGGAGCTCCTCCGAGGACTTCTCCCAGATCTCTTTCACCCCGGGCAGCCGCGAGAGGAAGAGATCGCGCACGTAGAGGCGGCCGTTGATCTCGATCGCATCCCCGCGGATGCGCCGGGCGAGCTCGGCCGGGACGCGCCCCCCCTCGAGGAGGAGGGCGTCCCTCGCGTCGAACTGGAGGGGCTCGTCGCGCTCGAGGAGAAGCCTCCGGACCTCCGCGTGGGCCTCCTCCCCCAGGCCGTGCGCGAGCGCCCAGAGCGCGAGGTCGAGGCGCTCCTTGCGGTCCTGGCGGAGCAGCCTCGCCCCCTCCCGGGAGTAGGCGTCGATCCCCGCCCGCGTGGGCTTGGGCGCCTTCTTGCTCCAGAACTTCTCGTCGAGGTCCCGCATCAGGGCGAGGACCGTGGAGGCGCCCGGGTTCCGCCCCTCGGACACCTCGACCGCGAGGAGGATCTGCTCCGCGGCCTGGGTCGTGAGGCCGCTCTTCCGGAGATCCACCCCGCAGACGAGGTGGCGCTGGCCGCTGCGGACGAGGAACTCGAGCCGCCGCTTCTCGAACTCTCGGAGCGCCTCCTCCCGCCTCCCCTGCGCGGGGACTAGCGGAACGGCGAGGAGAAGCGCCGCGAGGGGGACGAGCAGGCGGTGGATCACGCGCGGGACGAGGGAGGGCGAGGATACTGCGGTATCCTTGCTCTTCCCCGGCGACCCCCGGGGCCGTGCCGGGGCGGCGCGGACCCTCCGATCGAGCGAGCGGAGGGACCCTCCAGAGTCCAGCGAGGAGCGACCATGGCCGTGAAACCGATTCCCGACGGATTCCACTCCGTGACCGCCTACCTCGTCGTCCGGGGGGTGCCGAAGCTGATCGACTTCCTGCAGCGGGGCTTGGGGGGGGAGGAGCTCGAGCGCACCCAGATGCCGGATGGGACCGTGATGTGCGCCCAGGTCCGAATCGGCGACTCGATCGTGATGATGGGGGAGGCGCACGGCGAGCACGCGCCGTTTCCCGCCATGCTCTACCTCTACGTGCACGACACGGACGCCCTCTACCGGCGCGCGCTCAAGGCGGGCGCGACGTCGATCCAGGAGCCGGTGGACATGTTCTACGGGGACCGGAACGCCGGCGTGAAGGACCCCTGCGGCAACCAGTGGTGGATCGCCACGCACAAGGAGGACGTCTCGCCCGAGGAGGTCGCCAGGCGCGCCGCGGCGCACAAGAAGTAGTCGCGGATCCGCGGAGTCCCCCGTGCATCCGGGCCTCCTCCTCCCCCTCGCCGCGCTCGCGGGACCGGCGCAGGACCCGGACGCGCGCCCAGACTCCGCGAAGCCGCGGCTCGTCGCGGCCTCTCCGATGCCGCGCGTGGCGGCGGCCCTGCCGGGCTCCTTCTACCTCCTCCTCCCGGACCTCTGGATCGACGGGCGCGGCCCCTTCCCGGGTCTCCTCGACACGGGAGCGACCCGGACCGCCGTCGTGCCCGAGGTCGCATCCAGCCTCGGCCTCCCCCTCCTCCAGGTCCGGAAGGCCGGCACCGTCTTCGGCCCCGCGGGCTCGAGCGACCACTGGGTCGGCGAGCTCCGAGTCGGGGCGCAGAGGCTCCCGAGCCTCGCCGTGCAGTCGACCGCGCTGATCCAGCTCCCCGAGCTGCCGGGCGCCCTCCAGCCGAGCCTCCTTCTCGGGATGGAGGCGGTGTTGACGACCTCCGCCGTCCTCGACCTCGCGGGGGAGCGGCTCCACTTCCGGGGGCGCCCCGTCCGACCGCTGGCGGACCTCCTGCGGGAGGGAGCCTTCGACCCGCCGCAGGCGGCCGGCCCGGAGACGCGGCGGGGGGATCCCCGCGTCGTCGAGGTGCCCGTGCAGCTCGAGGTGGGGCGGGCCTCGGCGAGGGTCGAGGTGCGCGTCGGCAAGGGGAACCAGGCCGTCCGCGCCGTCCTCGACACGGGGTTCCCCGCCCATCTGCGTCTCACGAAGAAGGCGCTCGCCGTCCTCGGGCTCCCCACGGATCCGGCGGAATGGCGCAGGCGCGGCGCCTTCCCGCGGGCGCTCCACGGCGCGGGTGGAGTCTCGGGGGTCGACCTCGTCGCGAGGCTCGAGTCTCTTTCCTTGGGTCCGGTGACGCTCTCGGCTCCCTTCGTCCATCTGGCGGGGCTCGAGGGACGGGAGCAGGAATTCGCGTTCGAGGCGCTCCTCGGCTCGGCCGCGCTCTCCCCCTTCCCGAGGGTCGGGGTCGACGCGGGACGGAGCGTCCTCGAGCTCGAGCTCCCGCCCGATGCGGCGGCGGGGCCCGACGGGTCGTTCGCGGTCCCCTCGGCCGGCGAATTCCTCGGCGTCGCCCTCGGCGCGCCGCTCCTCCCCTTCGGTCCCGAGCCCGAGGCCTTCCCCCGCGTGGCCGAGGTGTTTCCGGGAACGCCGGCCGCGAGGGCCGGCCTCGGCGAGGGGGACGTCCTGATCGAGGTCGACGGCTCCTCCGTCCGCGGCCTCGCCCCCGCGGTCGTCCACGCGCGCCTCTGGGCGCGGGCGGGCAGGCGCCTGAGCCTGCGGCTCCGAAGGGCGGAGAGCGGGGAGGCCTACGCCGTCTCCCTTCCCTAGCGGATGTCGAAGTCCCTCGGGATGCTCGACAGACCGGTCGGCGCGAGGTTCGTGAAGGTCGGTGCCTTCACTCGCCAGGAGACGAAGCCCATCACGGGGTCGGGCTGGTTGAGGTCGACGACGTCGATCCACTCGCAGTCCGCCGTCGCCCCGCCGCCGTCGATCGCGACGACGATCGAACCGCGCGCGTGGACGCGGTGGTTCGAGATGTTGCCGCCGACCGCGTTCGTCGTGAAGGAGGCGAGCAGGGTGCCGAAGCTCGCGGAGGTCGTGTTGAGGTCGATCACGTAGTACTGCGGGCCCCCGCTCGTCATCCCGTCCCCGAGGACCCCGACGAGCGCTCCGCCCATCACGGCCACGGCCGAGCCGTGGTCGCCGGAGGTCGCGGGGGTGGGCCACGCCCCTCCGTTGATCAGCGTGAGCGGGGCGGGCCCCGTGAGGTCGACCACCGCGAACGTCCCGTTCCCCCCGGAGACGAAGAGGAGGGAGCCGTCGGGGGCGAAGTGGACGTCGTGGGGGTCGGCGGAGCCCGTGAAGCCGGTCAGGGTGAGGCTCGCGGCGAGCGAGAGGGGTGCAGGGGCCGCGGGGTTGATCGAATAGATCCGGACCGGCGGGTTGCCGTCGACCCCCGCGAGGACGGCGAGCATCGTCCCGTCCGGGCTGACGTCGAGGTTCACCGGCCCCGACCCCGCCGTCGCGTAGGAGATCGTCTGGACGGGGGCGGTCGGCAGCGAGCCGGGCAGCGACGAGAGGTCGAAGGCCTCGAGGAGAACGGTCGCGGAGGAGTTCCCCGAGGTGACGAAGAGGAGCGAGTTGTCGGGGGTCGTCTCGCACTCCCTCTGGCCGACCCAGTCGAAGATCGGGAGGCCGACCGGGATATCCCCGAGCGAGGCGTAGGTGACGATCCCCGCGGGGTCCGACGCAACGTCGAGGACGCGGACGAACTGGTTCACGGACTGGGAGCCGAGCGCGTAGGCGAAGCCGGCCTGCTCCGGGACCGCGACCTTCGGGCTGAAGTTGCTCGCGATGTTCCCCGAGAACCCGAGGTTTCCCGTCGCGCGGAACGAGGGGGGGACCGTCGTGAGGTCGAGGATCGCCATCTGCCCGGGCGCGTTCGCGCCGAAGGAGAAGTCCTGGAGCCCGAAGTAGGCCCGCGTCGGCGTCGGGTCGGGGAGGATCTCGACCGAGACAGCGTTCGTGAGCGCGATCCCGAGGGGGGGGAAGGCGCCGTTCGCGATCGCGACCTGCGCATAGGCTGTGCCGCCGACGATCGAGGGGGCCGGCGGGATCGGGATCGGGAGGGTCGTGAGCGGCGCGGGGAAGGGGATGAGAGCGGCCGTCGTGGGATCGACGAGGACGGTCAGCCCGAGGACGGGAAGCGAGACCGGGGCCCCCCCGACGAGGAGGAGCCCGCCGATCGGGTTCGTCGTCCCCGCGACCCGCAGCGAGAACGTGGGGCTCCCCGAGAAGGGGACCTGGCCTCCCGCGTCGAGCGTTCCCGCGAAGCCGGCCGGGGAGGGAGCCCCGTACGACAGGACCTGGGCGTGGGCCGTCGCGGCGAAGAAAAGAGAAACGAGACTCGGTCCGAGGAGCTTGCGCATCGGAGACCTCGAGAGGATTCCAGGCCCCACCTCGCCGCGTCCTCGGAGTCTCCCGCTCGCCGCGGCATCTGTCAATGCGAGGGGGATCGTGGAAACGGACGCCGCGCCGCGTATCCTCCGCCCGACGACGCGACGCGATGAAGACCTCCGCGGCTCCTCGTTCGCTCCTCCTCGCGTTCGCGCTCGCCGCCGCGGCCGGGTGCGCGAGTCCCGCATCGCGGCGGGAGGCGGAGGTGCGCGCACGGGAGAGGGAGGCCGTGTGGGGCTACCTACGTTCTAGGTACGACCGGGACGGGAACGGCAGGATCGAGCGGCCCGAGTACGACCGGGGCGATGCGGCGTTCGCGCGCCTCGACCGCGACGGCGACGGCTCGATCGGGCGGAGGGACTTCGATCGGGAGATCGTCCCGCCGCCGGACCTGGTCGTCCCGTACCTCCTCGTCCGCACGTTCGGGCCGGAGGATGCGGACTCGGTCGGCTTCGACGAGATCGAGCGGGGATTCGCGCGTCTCGACCGGGACGGAGACGGCCGCGTCTTCCGCGGGGAGTTCGAGGCGAAGTCTCCGCGGCAGGGGCCGGACTTCTTCGCCTCGCTCCTTGCCGGGATCGACTGGGACGGCGATGGGGCGCTCGCACTCACCGAAGTGAAGTCGTTCTTCGAGCGCCACGATCGAGACGGCGACGGTCTCCTCGGGCAGATGGAGCGGTCGCTGCCGGGCAGGCCGCCGAGAGTGGGCGCCATCCCCGTCGCCAAACGGGAGAAAGCGCCCGACTTCACCCTCGCACGCCTGCGGGGCGAGGGGACGGTGACGCTCTCCTCCTTCGCCGGGAATCGGCCGGTCGCGCTCGTCTTCGGCAGCTTCACCTGACCGCCGTTCCGGGAATCGGCCGGTCGGCTGAAGGAGATCTGGGAGGAGCGCCGGGGCGAGGTCGAGTTCTTCGTCGTCTACATCCGCGAGGCACACGCGCTCGACTCGACCTGGCCGATCGCGGGGGGAGCCTCGCCGATCGTCGAGGAACCCCTGCGCTTCGAGGAGCGGTGCGCGGTCGCGGAGACCTGCGCGGGCCGCCTCGCCCTCGAGCCGATCCCGACGCTCGTCGACGACTTGGGCGACGGCGCCGAGAGGGCCTACGAGGCCTGGCCCGACCGGCTCGTCCTCGTCGACCGCGAGGGGCGCGTCGCGTATCGGAGCGGTCCGGGCCCCTTCGGGTTCAAGCCCGAGGAGCTCGCGGACGCGATTCGCCGGGAGCTCTCGGCAGGGGCGGAATAGGGGGACGGGGCTCGCCCGGGCCCGCGAGGCGCCGACCGACGTGGGTCGGCGGATCTCCGGACGGGTTAGCATCTCCGCGCTCTCCCTGCGAACCGGAGGACCAAGAGTGGACGGCGACCGGAGCGGGCGCTCGGGGCGGGAAGGGGTGAACCGGCGCGATCTCCTGCGCGCCGCGGCCGCCGCTGCTGCGGCGGCGCCGCTCGCGTGCCGCTCCGCGGAGCGCGGAGGGACCGCGTTCCGGCCGCGGCCCTTCGAGTTCGAGGAGTGGACGGTCGCCCGGCTCCAAGAAGCGATCGACCGCGGCTCCACGACCGCGCGCGGGATCGTCGAGCGCGCCCTTGCTCGGATCGCCGAGATCGACCGCTCCGGACCGACGCTCCGCTCCTTCATCGAGACGAACCCCGAGGTCCTCTCCCTCGCGGAGGCCCTCGACCGGGAACGTCGGGAGCGGGGACCGCGCGGGCCGCTCCACGGCATCCCCGTCCTCCTCAAGGACAACCTCGACACCGCCGACCGGATGACGACGACGGCGGGCTCTCTCGCGCTCGAGGGCTCGATCCCGCCGCGGGACTCGGCCGTCGCGGCGCGCCTGCGCGAGGCGGGGGCGGTGCTCCTCGGGAAGGCGAACCTGAGCGAATGGGCGAACTTCCGCTCGACGCGCTCGACGAGCGGCTGGAGCGCGCGGGGGGGACAATGCCGCAATCCCTACGCGCTCGACCGCAACCCCTGCGGGTCGAGCTCGGGCTCCGCCGTCGCGGTCAGCGCGAACCTCTGCGCGCTCGCCGTGGGCACCGAGACGGACGGCTCGATCGTCTGCCCCTCCGCGACGAACGGCATCGTCGGCGTGAAGCCGACCGTCGGTCTCGTGAGCCGGGCCGGGATCGTGCCGATCGCCCACAGCCAGGACACCGCGGGACCGATGGCGCGGACCGTCGCCGACGCCGCGATCCTCCTCGGGGCGATGGCGGGCGCCGACCCGCGCGATCCGGCGACGCGCGAGGCGGAGGGGCGGACGCACCGCGACTACGCGAGGTTCCTCGACCCGAGGGGCCTCGAGGGCGCGCGGCTCGGCGTGGCGCGATCCTTCTTCGGGTTCAACGAACGCGTCGACCGCGTCCTCGGCGAAGCCCTCGAAGCGATGAGGCGCGCGGGCGCGCTCCTCGTCGACCCGGTGGATCTCCCCGCGGAGAAGGAGCTCGCCGAACCCGAGACGACCGTGCTCCTCACGGAGTTCAAGACCGACATCGAGGCCTACCTCGCCGCGCTCGGGCCCCGCGCGCGCGTCCGGACGCTCGAGGACCTGGTGCGCTTCAACGAGGAGAACCGCGATCGGGAGATGCCCTACTTCGGGCAGGAGCTCTTCCTCCAGGCTCGGGAGAAGGGTCCGCCGGCGGATCGCGCCTATCTCGACGCGCTCGCCCAGTGCCGCCGCCTCGCGCGCGAGGAGGGGATCGACGGGCTCGTCGCGAAGCAGCGCCTCGACGCGATCGTGGCTCCGACGGGGGGGCCGGCGTGGGTGACCGACCTCGTCAACGGCGACCACTTCGTCGGGGGGTGCTCCACGCTCGCCGCGGTCGCGGGGTACCCGCACGTCACGGTGCCGGCGGGGTTCGTGTTCGGCCTGCCGGTCGGCCTGTCGTTCTTCGGGCCCGCGTGGAGCGAGCCGACGCTGCTCAAGCTCGCCTACGCATTCGAGCGGGCGACGCAGGCGCGCCGGCCGCCGAGGTTCCTCCCCACGGCGGAGCTCCTCCCTTCCTCCCCGTGAGAAAAGAGAAGCGGGCCCCTGCAGGGGGCCCGCTTCGATGAACTCTATCGATCGCGGGGCCGCGCAAGCGGCCCGCGGGTTCTCACCAGCGGCCGCCGCGACGGCCGCCACCACCGCCGCCACCACCGCGGCCGCCACCACCGCCTCCGCCGCCGCCGCTGAAGCCACCCTCCCGGCGGAAGCCTGAGCCCCCACCCGTGCGCTCGCGCGCCTCGTTCACCGTAAGGGCCCGGCCCTCGAATTCCTTACCGTTCAACGCGTTCGCGGCTTCCTGGGCGGCGCCCGCCGAGGCGAGCGTCACGAAGCCGAACCCACGCGAGCGGCCCGTCTCGCGGTCTTTGACGACCGCGACGTCCGTCGGCGTGTGTCCGGCCTCGACGAAGAGCGCGCGGAGCGCGTCCTCATCGACCGTGAACGGCAGATTCCCCACGTAAAGTCTCGTGCTCATCGGATCTCTTGCGATTCTCCCGGTCCTCTCTCGCGTCGATGCGGGGCCACCTCCGCCGCGGACGCCGGGTCCGGGTTCGGAGCGGACCGTGAAGTCCTCCCCCGACCGGCGACCGCGTGCCCCTCCCGGAGCGGCGACGCTAGCCGTCGAGCCGGCGTCCCGGTTCCCGCGGAGAGAATGCGCGCGGAGTGGTCCAAAAAAAGCGCCTTCGGGCCCGTGCCCGAAGTCGTTTGCGGGACGCTGGGGGCGAGAGCTCGAACGCGAACCTGTCGCATGCTAGCGGACCTGTTTCGGCAATCAATAGGGTCGGCCCTTAGGGCGCCCCCCGGGCGCGGGGACGGGCGCCGGGAGGGGCGTTCCGGGGCGGAGCGTTCGGAAAAGGAGGTCGGCCAGCGGCAGGACGACGTTCAGGTTCCGGTCGTGGTGGAGGTGGTGCGCGCGGTGGTGCGCCGCGAGCCACCGGAAGAGAGCGAACCTCTCGAGGCGTCTCCCCTTCGGGACGTGCATGCACCAGTGGAGCGACTCGTAGAGCGCGTAGTAGACCGACAGCGCCAGGATTCCGGGGAGGAGAATCGGGAGTCCGGTCCAACGTCCGAGGAGCCAGAGGACAGGCGCGTGGAGGCCGATCAGGAGGGGCGCGTTCCAGGCCCCGAACGTGATCTGGTGCGCGTCCTCGGGTCGGGAGAGGAAGAAGCTCGCGTCGGCGCGGAAGAGGCGGTGATGGGTGAGAGCGTGCGTGCGGAAGGGGTAAGTGAGAAGGAGGGGGCGGTGCATGAGGTAGCGGTGGAGCGTCCACTCGAAAAAACTCGAGTAGGCGAAGATGCCCACGAAGGCTCCGACCGCCGCGGGAATGGAGGAGGCAGGGATCAGTGCGGATTCCCTCGAGTCGGAGCGGGGGGTGTGACGCCGATCAGCCCGCGACGCCCGGCGGGCCCTCTCCTTCGGAGGGGGTCCCGTCCACCTCCGCGGGGATAGGCTGACCGGAGGGATCGAGCGCAGGCGGGGGAGGCGCGGTCCGAACGGCCTCCTTCTGCGCCTTCCTCTCCTTCTTGCGGGCGATCTTCTCCTGGCGCTTGCGCTGCTTCTTCAGCTCGCGAAGTCGCTTCTGAACGCTCGGCGCGCCGCGTCCGCCGGCCATGCGAAGGATTCTCCGGGGCTCACGGGGGCCTGTCGGCCCGCCCGGACGGAGCCGGGCCCGGGGGGCCGCGCGCCGATTCCGGCGCGATAGGTATCTCTGGGCGAAGTCCCTTTTCTACCCGGTCAGAACCCCGAAGGCCCGAAGAATTCCGTCGGGTGCCTCCCTTCCCCCAGGCACGCGGACCCCGTCGGCAGGGGGTTTTCGGAGGAAGCCGATCTGGTTAGCCTCCCGACACGCGGTTGGGACCCCGTTGAGCGAGGCGGTGCGGGACGAACTCGCGGAGGCGGCTCTCGCCTACTTTGCGCTTGAGCCGTGGGCGCGTCTATCCGGCGCCGACCTCTTCGGCGTGCGCGACGAGGAGAGCGGGATCTCCGCCTGTGCGCGGATCCTCGGGGGGGGCGGCGTCGGGAGGGGCCTCGCCCTCTGCCTTGGCCCCGAGGGGTTCGCGCTTCTCGAGCGGGTCAAGGCGGGGGAACGGTTCTCGGACGAGGTTTTCTACGCGGCGGACGTTCTCTCCCTCTCCGCTCTCTTGCCGGGGGAAGCGGCCGTCCCTCGCGACATGCGGGTCGCGGAGGTGGGGGCGCAGCGGCTCTGGGCCTTTCGCAAGCCGCGCGGCGAGCGGATGCGCGCCCCGGCGGACGCCGAGGCGCGCCTGCTCGCGCGCGTGCTCTTTGCCCTCGCCCGGGAGGCCCGGGCCAACCGGCTCCCGCCGCCGAGAGCAGGAGGGGATCGCCGCGAGCTCCCCTTCCTCGTCCTCGCGGGCAAGGGAAGGCGCACGCGGTCGGCGTGGGCCCGCGTGGAGTCCCCTTCGGCGCGCTTGACGCCTCCCCCGCGACTCTTCGTGCCCCCCCACGTCCGGCGGGCGATCGAGACGCGGCCGACCGTCTCCCCTTGGATCGCGACGCTCCTCGAGGCGACCGACCCGGTCGCGGGCAAGCCCGTCCGCTTGTTCGTCGTCTACGATCCCCGTCGGGACCGGATCGTCCACGCCGAGCGTTGCGCGGGAGTCGGGGGGACCGAGCGGGCCGGCGAGGCGCTCCTCGAGGCGCTCTCGGGCTCGGGCCCGGCGGGGACTGCGCCGGGGCGGCCCGTCGAGATCTCGACCGACTCGGCGGCGCTCGCCGCCTACGTCGGAGGCCCTCTCGGCGGGCTCGGGATCCGCGTCTGTCTTCGGGCCTGGGTCACCGGGCTCGGCGAGATTCGGAGGCGACTCGCGGAGCACCTCGGGGAGAGGTCGGCGGTCGAGTCCCCCGGCTCGAACGCCTGATCTCGAGCGCTCGCGACCTCTCCCCCGGGCCAGGAGAAGGGGTGGGCGGCCTCCGAGGCTGCTCCCATGCAGGGCTCGCCCTCCGCCCGACCCTCCGAGGCCTGGTCCGTCCCTCCCCTCGCGAAGAGAATGCGCCGGCGGGAAGGTCCTCCATGAAGCGCGACGTTCGCGGCTTCGCACTGCTCGCCCTCGCAGGCTGCGCCTCGGGGGACCGGATGTTTCGGATCCAGCCCTTCTCGCGGGAGAGCGCGCCGGGGCCCGACCGCGTGAACCTCTGGCCCCTCGCCTATGTGAATCGCGACGAGGTCGCCCTCCTCTGGCCGCTCATCGATTTCGACGACCGAGGGTTCGCGGTCCGGCCGCTCGTCGCCAAGGACGAGACCCGCTGGTCGATCCTCTACCCCTGGGCCTCGTTCGACACCGCCACGGGCGAGGGGTGGGTCGCGCCCTTCTACAACGTCGGCGGGTACAAAGGGATCTTCCCGGTGGCGGGGTTCGGGGAACGGAGCTACGTCGGGCCCGCCTACTGGAAGACGGGCCCGAACGGGGCCGTCGAGTCGGGCGGGCTCTTCCCCCTCGTCCGTCTGTCCGGGGAATGGAGCTACGTCGGCCCGGTCTTCTGGGACCGGGACGACCGAGGGGAATTGGAGTCGGCGGGGCTCTTCCCGGTCGCCGCGGTGAACCGGGGGTGGGGATACGCCCTGACCGCGTGGTGGGACCGCGGGCCTGGAGGCGAGGTCGAGTCGTGGGGGGTGCTCCCCCTGTTCGGGACGGGGAAGCTCGATCATCTCGGTCCCCTCTGGAGGAAGAAGGGCGCGGACGGCGACGCCTCCTCCTTCGGGCTCTTCCCCCTCGTCTGGGCGGACGCGGACGGGAAGGAGCTCGCCGTGTTCCCGTTCTACGCGCACTCCCTCTCGGAGCAGGCCCGACTGCGGACCTTCCTCCTCGGTCTGGCGACCTTCCGCCGGACGGGGACGACGGAGACGGACTGGGTCCTCCCCCTCTGGTTCCGCGACGAGCGGGAAGGGGCGGCCGACGAGGTCCTCTTCCCCCTCTTCTACAAGCGCTCGCGCGGCGATCGCAGTCAAGTCTTCACCCTCCTCGGCGACCGCCGCGTCGAGGGGAAGGAGTCCGGGCTCAACCTCTACCCCGTCTGGTGGTCGAGCGATTCCCTCTCCGGCCGCTTCCGGATGCTCGTCCCCCTCTGCTATTACAAGGAGGAGGGGACGAGACGCACACTCCTCACTCCGCTCGGGGGGCGCGGATGGGACGTCTCCGGGGAGGGGGGATTCGTGAACGTCCTCGGTCCCCTCTTCCACAGCAGCGCCTCCGAGTCCGGGGAGGACCGGACCCTTTCCTTCCTCTGGCCGCTCGTCGAGCACCAGAGGAGGGGGGGGCAGTCCTCGACGCGAGTCGTCCCGCTCTTCGGCACGACCTCGAAGCCGGGCGAGACGGAGACCTGGTTCGCCGCGGGGATCGGTGGGTTTCACTCCGGGGCCACCGGAAGCTCCTGGCGCCTCTCGCCGCTCGCGGCCGCCTCCACCGAGAAGGAGGCTCCCGGGCTCCTCTACGAGGCGACGCTCTTCCGGAGCCATCGCTTCGCCGATCGGAGCGAGACGCGCCTCCTCCCGCTCTACGAGGGGAGGCGGGATCCCGGGAGGGCGGAGGACTCCCTCCTCCTCGGGCTCGGCTGGCGGCGGCGCGACCCGGAGGGGACCTCGTGGCGCCTCTGGCCCCTCGCCTCCTATTCGACCGACCTTGCATTCCGTCCGGGCCTCGGGAATCTCACGCTCCTCGGGATCCACGAATCGAAGGAGGGGAGCCGCCTCGACGTCGCGGCCCCTTTCCTCTTCCGCCTCGACCGGTCCCGCTCGGGCGCCGAGCGCTCCGCGCGCTTCCTGCTCTTCTTCACCTACGACGCCTTCGACCGGCCGCTTCTCGAGGTCCCGACCGCCGAGGAGGACTCGGAGTGGAATCTCTTCCGCAGCCGGAAGCTCGGTTTCCTCCTCGACGGGTGCAAGGACGAGACGCGCGAGTCCCGGGTCTGGAAGGAGGGGATCCTGAGGCCCGAGGAGATCGGGATCCTCGAGCCCTGGTCCCCGCGGTTCGACGCGGACCCGCGGAGCCGCGAGGAGCGGGACCCAAGGGCCGCCCGAACGCTCCTCGAGGCCCACGGTGCGCCGGTGCCGGGGGAGGAGGCCGGGGAAGTGAAGCGCGCCGTCGTCGAGTTCGCGCGGGAGAACACGGAGCTCCGGCGGAGGCGCCACGTGCGCATCCCCTTCCTCTTCCACTACCGCGGAGACGGGGAGGAGGGGGAGTGGAGCGCGCTCCTCGGCCTCGTCGGATCGGAGAAGAAGAAGGACCGGTCGAGGTTCTCCCTCCTCTACTCCTTCTTCCGTGCGGAGACGGAGGGGGACCGAACGACCCGCGACATCTTCCCGTTCCTCACCTGGGACTCCGGGCCCGACGAGAAGCGCGTCTCCTTCCTCTGGCGCGTCTTCCGATACGAGCGGGTCGGCGGCCGGAGGAGCGGTCACGTCCTGTTCATCCCCTGGGGCGGGAGCTGACCGCGCGACCGATGGACGAGGCGGGAGGGTCCGGTGGGACCCCCCCGCCCCCTATGGTGAACCCGGGATGCCGGGGATCTTCGGGATTCCCGGGGCTGCTATCGGAAAGCGCCGAGGACCGCCCCCGGAGGGGTCGCGGCCCGGGTCGGGAGAACCGACGGCATTGGATTCCGAAGAATGCGCAACCCCCGCGCCCCGGGGGGTCTCGCCGGGACGGGCGCTCGCCACCCTCTGCTCTCGGATCGAAGGGTGCGTGGTAGGAAGTGGGGGGAAGGGTCCGATCGCAGGAGAGGCAGGGAGGGGCGGGCGGCGGGCCCGCAGGAGTCCGGCGGGACCGGGTCGTTCCCGGAGCGCGGGGACTGCGCGGACAAGAGCGAGCCGTGAACTTCGGAGGGCATACCTCACTCGCGGCGCGCCACCCTCTAGCCGAGGGGCAGCGACGGATCAAGATCAAATTCTCGAGAAGGCTCTCAGAAGAATAACGAAAGTAATCAAACCGCCTGGGCCCTACTTGCGGTCCTTCGTCCGCCGGTCCGCCTCGGCGAACAGGATCCCCTCGGCCTCTCCCGCGCCGGGGAGATCGCGCGCCCTCTCGAGGACCTCGCGGGCCTTCTCGGCGCGGCCGCTGAACAGGAGGTTCGTCCCGAGCACGAGGAGCGCGTCCCGGTCGGCGGGGTTCTTCGCGACCCGCTCCGCGAGCGAGGCGACCTGCCGCTCGAAGTCCTCCGCCTTCCCGTAGAAGGTCCTCTTGTCGACGTCGGAGGAGACGAGCGTGGCGTCGAGCGCCACTCCCTCGCGGACCGCCTGGGCCGCCCCCTCGACGTCCCCCGACGCGAAGAGGGCGTCCGCGAGCGTGAAGCGGAGGGAGGCCGTTCCGGGGGAGGCCTCGATGGCGCGCCGGTAGGCGCGGGCGGCGTCCTCGTAGCGCCCCATGCGGAAGTAGAGGTCCGCGAGCCGGACCTGCTTCTGCGCGAGGTCCTCGACTCGGTCGGATTCCGGCGAACGCTCCTCCTCCGCGTGGGAGCGCCCTTCCTCGCAGACGGCGTAGGAGGGGACGGCGGTCGCCACGTAGACCGTGGGGCCCGCCGCCACGAAGTGAACGTGGGGCGTCCACCACCACGACCACCACGCGTCCCACCACCACCACGCGGGGAAGAAGAAGTCGAAGAAGAAGTGGCAGCGGTGGAAAGGGAAGAAGGAAGGGCGAAAGCGGTGGAAGTGAGGGTCGAAGAGCGAGCGGTGGCCCCACCGGGCCCAAGAATTCCCGGGCGCCGGGGGCACGGTCGGCTCGGACCGCGTGAAGCCGCGGTCGACGGGCGAGGGAGAGGCGTGGGGTCCGCCGCGAGAGGAGGAACCGCCGGGGCCGCGGGGCGGCTCCCTACCCGGGTCGGGGCGTCGGCCCTCCGGTCCGCCGCGCGCGTCCCTCCCCCCGCCGCCGGAGCGAACGGGATCCGAATTTCCGCGGTCGTAGGGGGTCGGGACGAGGACGTCGCGCGTCCCGCCGACGCGCGGCGCGGCCGGCCGGTCGAGGCCGTTCGGGACCCCCCTTCTCGTCCCGACCGGCGGATCGTAGGGGGTCCGCAAGGCGCTCGGCGGGCCCGCGCGGCCGCCGGACGGCCCCTGGTCCGGGCCGCGCGGGAGCGTTCGGCGGACCGCTCCCGGGGCGTCGAGCCGTCCGGACGGCTCCCGCAAGGAGCCGGAGCCTTGCAGGCCGGAGGCTCCGGCCCTCGGCGAAGGCCTCCCGAATCCGCCGCCCAAGCTCCGTCCGGATCCGGGAGATCTCGGGGAGAAGCGGGGAGAAACCCGGCTCCCAGTAGAGACCGATCCGCGCGGGGAAGCGCTCCGGATGCCGGAGCCGCCGAAACCGCGGGCGGCGCCCACGGCCCCGGCTCGCGCTCCACCGCCGCCCCCCCCCCCTCTCCCCGTCCGCTGCGAGAGACCCTCGGAGCTCGAGAAGACGAGGGCGAGGAGAGCCGGGATCCACACCGACCTCGAGAACGCGCGAAACGCCATGGCGCAACCTCCTCCCAGCCGGGACCGTCGTGCCGGCCGGAAGATCTCGGACTTGCCGACGGGGATTCTAGGACACGTCCTGCCTCCGCAGCAGGGGGTTCCCTCCGCGATTCCCCGGAGGTCCCCTCCGGAGAAGTACGGATTCCAGGCTCCGAGGCCGTCGTCTACCTTCCCCGACGTTCGCATGGCCTCCCTCCTCTGTCTCGGGGTCAGCCATCGGACGGCCCCGGTTGCGTTGCGCGAGCGGCTCGCCTATCCGCCCGCCGCGGCCGGCGACGCCCTCGCGCGTCTCGCAAGGGGGGAACTCGACGCCTCTCCCGCCCTCGCCGAGGTCGCCGTCCTCTCGACCTGCAACCGGACGGAGGTCTACGCGGTGCCGCGGTCGGCCGAAGGGGACGCCGACTCGCTCGCGGAGGCGGTCGCGGCATTCGTCGCGGCGACGCGGGGCATGGAGGCCGGGACCTTCCGGGCCCACGCGTGCCAAGTCTCGGGGCGCGAGGCCCTGCGGCACCTCTGCCGGGTCGCGGCGGGGCTCGAATCGATGGTGCTCGGCGAGTTCGAGATCCTGGGACAGGTCACGACCGCCTCGGAGATCGCGCGGGGCGCGGGGGCGCTCGGGCCCGTCCTCGAGGAGGCCTTCCGCGCCGCCCTCCGGGCGGGCCGGCGCGCGCGGGCCGAGACCGCGATCTCCCGCAATCCCCACAGCGTCCCCTCCGAGGCGGTGGCGCTCGTCGTGGAGGCGGTGGGAGATCTCGCGGATCGCCGCATCCTCGTCCTCGGGTCGGGAGAGGTGGCCCGTCTCGCCGGGACCGCCCTCCGCAAACGCGGAGCCCGGTCCCTCGCCGTCGTGAGCCGAGTCGAGGCCCACGCGCGCGAGCTCGCGCAGGCGTGGGGCGCCGAGGTCCTGCCGCGGGAGCGGCTGGCGGAAGCCCTCGAGTCGGCGGACGTCGCGATCTGCTCGACTTCCGCTCCGCATCCGGTCGTGACGGAGGACCTCCTCCGGCGGACCCAGGCGGCGCGTCCGGGCCGCCCGCTCCTCCTCGTCGACCTCGCCGTGCCGCGGAACGTCGAGGCCTCCGCGGGGACCGTGCCGGGAGTGGCCCTGATCGACCTCGACCATCTCCGCGCGCGCCTCGACGGCCACCTCGCCGACCGGCGCGAGGAGGTCCCGCGCGTCGAGCGCATCGTCGAGGAGGAGGTCCAAGGGTTCGAGGAGCGACGCCGCGAGGCGGAGCTGCGCCCGTTCTTTTCGCAGGTCCGCCGCCGGCTCGACGACATCCGCCGCCGGGAGCTCGACCGCGCCCTCGGGGACCTGCGCGACCTCCCCCCCGGGGCGCGGGAGAGGATCGCCCACTTCTCCGAATCGCTCCTGAAGAGAATCCTCCACGCCCCGACGGCGCGCCTGCGGAGCGAGCCCGACCCCGACCGGAGCGCCCTCCTCGTCCGCGTCGCGCGCGAGCTGCTCGAGATCCCGTGCGGGAACGGGGGGCCTTGAAGGAGGGCGTCGGGCGGCCCCTGCGGGTGGGCACCCGCTCCTCGCGGCTCGCGCGGTGGCAGGCCGCGCGGGTGGCGGAGGCGCTGCGCGGGCGCTCTGGGATCGCCTGCGTGGAGGTGCTCGTGGCGACGGAGGGAGACCGCAGGCTCGACCGCTCCCTTCCCGAGATCGGGGGGAAGGGGGTGTTCACGGAGGCCCTCGAGCGCTCGCTCCGAGGGCGCTCGATCGACCTCGCCGTGCACTCCCTGAAGGACCTCCCGATCGAGGAACTCCCCGACCTGGTTCTCGTCGCCGTGTTCGACCGCGCCGACCCCCGCGACGTCCTGATCGCGCCCGGTGGGAGGACGCTCGCGGCGCTCCCGCGGGGCTGCCGGATCGGAACCTCGAGCGTCCGGAGGATGGCGCAGCTGCGGGCTGCGCGGCCGGACGTCGAGGTCGTCCCGCTCCGGGGGAACGTCGACACGCGCGTCCGCAAGGCCCTCGACGGGGTGGTCGACGCGGCGGTCCTCGCGGCCGCCGGGGTCCTGCGCCTCGGCCTCGGCGAGGCGGTCTCGGAGGTTCTCTCCCCGGAGGTCATGCTCCCCGCGCCGGGGCAGGGGGCGCTCGCCGTCCAGTGCCGGAGGGACGACCTCCCAGCGCGGGAGGCGCTCGCCCTCCTCGACGATCCCCTCGCCCGCGCCGCCACGACCGCCGAGCGCGCGTTCCTCGCCGCCCTCGGTGGAGGGTGTCTCGCGCCTGTCGCGGCCCTCGCCCGCCCGACCGACGGGGTCGGGAGCGACCTCGACCTGGTCGGGCTCGTCCTCTCCCCCGACGGGGCGCGGAAGGTGCGAGTCGAAGGGCGCGCTCCCGTGGGCGAGGCGAAGTCGCTCGCGGCGCGGTTGGCGGCGGAGGCCCTCGCCCGCGGGGCGAAGGATCTCCTCGAGTGAAGACGCTCGAGGGGAGACGCGTCCTCGTGACCCGCCCGCGGGATCAGGCGGAGGCGCTCCGCGAGGCCCTCGAGGCCGAGGGGGCGACCGCGGTCCTCTTCCCGACGATCGACGTCCGCCCGCTCGAGGACCTCTCCGCGCTCGACGCGGCGATCGAGCGGCTCGCCGGGTTCGACTGGATCGCGTTCGCGAGCGCGAATGGCGTCGAGGTCTTCTTCGACCGCTTCGAGTCGGCGAACTTGCCCGCCTCCGTGCGGGTCGCCGCGGTCGGCCCGGCGACCGCACGGGCGATCCGCGAGCGGGGCGCGCGGGTGGACCTCGTCGCGTCGGAGCACCGCGGCGGGCGCCTCGCCGAGGAGATGCCGGCGGTGAGGGGCGCCCGGGTCCTTCTTCCGCGCGCCGCGAGGAGCCGGGAGGAACTCGCCGGGGGGCTGCGCCGCCGCGGCGCGATCGTCGTGGAGGTCCCCGTGTACGAGACGCTCCCAGCGGTGCCGGATCCGGGGGGGCTTCGCGAGCTCGAACGCGGCGTCGACGCGGCGACCTTCACGAGCGCCTCGACCGTCCGGAACTTCTTCGTCCTGCTCGGCGACTCCGCGAGGGGGCTCCTCGAGGGGGCGCTCGTCGCCTGCATCGGGCCGAGCACCGCGGAGGAGGCGCGAGGGCTCGGACTCCCCGTCGACGTGGAGCCCGAGGAATCGACGGTCACGGGGCTCGTCGCGGCGCTCGCGAAGCGCGCCGCGTCGGGGGCCGCCCGCGGGAGGGGGGGACCTTGATCGATCGTCCCCGGCGACTCCGGTTCAGCCCCTCGATCCGCCGCCTCGTGCGCGAGACGAGCGTCGAGGCCGGCGACCTCGTCTACCCCCTGTTCGTCACGGACGCGTCGGCGAAGCCCCGCCCGATCTCCTCGATGCCCGGGATCTCCCAGTGGCCCGTCGAGCGGATCGGGGAGGAGGCGGCATCGGCCGCCGAGCTCGGGATCCCCGCCGTCCTCCTCTT
Source organism: Planctomycetota bacterium (assembly GCA_035695825.1). Lineage (GTDB taxonomy): Bacteria > Planctomycetota > UBA1135 > UBA1135 > JAKEFM01 > JAKEFM01. Next base: position 124,707 of record DASRRH010000034.1, read on the forward strand.
CGGCATCCCCGCCGCGAAGGACGCGACCGGGAGCGGCGGCTTCGCCGAGGAGGGCGTCGTCCAGCGCGCCGTCCGCGCGATCAAGCGCGCCGCGCCGCGGCTCCTCGTCTTCACGGACGTCTGCCTCTGCGAGTACACCGATCACGGGCACTGCGGGCTGCTGAACGGCTCCTCGCCGGACCTCCTCCGCAGGGAGCTCCCGGAGGGCTACCTCCTGAACGACGAGAGCGTCGAGGTGCTCGCGCGCGTGGCGGTCTCGCAGGCGCGGGCGGGCGCGGACGCCCTCGCCCCGTCCGCGATGCTCGACGGCATGGTGGCGGGGATCCGCGCCGCGCTCGACGGGAAGGGGTTCGCGCACTTGCCCATCCTTTCCTACTCCGCGAAGTACGCCTCCGGGTTCTACGGCCCCTTCCGGGAGGCGGCGGAGGGCGCGCCCAAGCGCGGGGACCGCAGCTCCCACCAGATGGACCCGGGGAACGCGCGGGAGGCGCTGAAGGAGAGCGCCCTCGACGTCGCGGAAGGGGCGGACCTGCTCATGGTGAAGCCGGCGCTCCCCTACCTCGACGTCGTGCGCGCGACGCGGGAGCGATTCCCCGACCGGCCGCTCGCCGCCTACAACGTGAGCGGGGAGTACGCGATGGTGAAGGCCGCCGCCGAGCGCGGCTGGATCGACGAGCGCCGCGCGGTGCTGGAGATCCTGACCGGGATCCGCCGGGCGGGGGCGGATCTCGTCGTCACCTACCACGCGAAGGACGCCGCCCGCTGGCTCGCCGAGGAGAGGGAATGAGTCGTGGCTGAACCGACGCCCCAGACGATCAACCACTTCGCCCTCTACTCGTTCGGGGAGGCCTACTGGAAGCTTCCCTCGGAAGAGCGAGCGAAAGTCCGCGGCTCGTGGCTGAGGCGGATGAGGGAAGTGGGGACCGCCCTCCACCTCTACCAAGTCTTCCCGACGGAGGCGGAGGCGGACCTCCTCGTCTGGACCGCCCGTCCCGCGGAGACCCCGGACGTCGCGCGCGGATTCTTTGCCGCCTACGCCGCGGCCTGCGCGGAGCTCCGCCCCCACGCGCGGATCCGGGAGGCGTTCTGGGGGTTCACCCGCCCCTCGCCGTACACGAAGACGCGCTCGACCCAGGAGGCCGACCCCTTCGGGAAGGAGCGCAAGCCCTACCTGGTCCTCTACCCCTTCGTGAAGACGCACGCGTGGTACCAGAAAGGGAGGGAGGAGCGGGGGGCGATGATGATGGACCACGTCAAGGTGGGGAAGGGCTATCCCGAGATCCTGCAGCTCCTCCTCTACTCGACGGGGCTGCAGGACCAGGAGTTCGTCGTTGTCTACGAGATCGGCGACCTGCTCCGGTTCCTCGACCTCGTGACGGACCTGCGGAGCACGCAAGCGCGGCCCTTCACGGAGAGGGACTACCCCCTCCACACGGCCCTCCACCAGGCGGACGAAGGGGCGCTCGACGCATGGCTGTGAGCGCCGCGAGCGGCACGGCCCGGCTCCTCCGCGCGGCGAGGCGGGAGCGCGCGGACCGGACGCCCGTCTGGTTCATGCGCCAGGCCGGACGCTACCTGCCGGAGTACCGCGCGATCCGGGAGCGCCTCTCCCTCCTCGAGATCTGCGCGCGCCCCGAGGTCGCGGCCGAGGTGACCCTCCAGCCGGTCCGCCGGCTCGGGGTGGACGGCGCGATCCTCTTCGCGGACCTCCTGCTGCCGCTCGTCCCGATGGGACTGCGCCTCGAGTTCGCAGAGGGGGAGGGGCCGGTGATCCACAACCCCGTGCGGACGGCGGAGGCGGTCGATCGACTCGCGGCGGTCGACGCGCGCGACGCGCTCGGCTCCGTCCTCGAGACGGTGCGCCTCGTGCGGCGGGAACTCGACCCCTCCCTGCCGCTCCTCGGCTTCGCCGGCGCGCCCTTCACGCTCGCCTGCTACGCCGTCGAAGGGGGGGGCTCGCGGGACTTCCTCGAGACGAAGCGGATGATGCTCGCCGCCCCGCAGGCCTTCGACTCCCTCCTTCGGCGCCTGACGGCCGTCGTCGAGGAATACCTCGCCGGGCAGGTCGAGGCGGGCGCGGACGCCCTCCAGGTCTTCGACACCTGGGCGGGCGCGCTCTCCCCTGCGGACTACCGCCGGTACGTCCTGCCGCACTCCCGCCGCCTCTTCGAGCGGCTCGCGGCGCTCCCCGTCCCGACGATCCACTTCGGGGTCGGCACGGCCACCTTGCTCGAGGCGATGGCGGAAGCGGGAGGGGACGTGATCGGGCTCGACTGGCGCGTCCCCCTCGATGAGGGGTGGGCGAGGGTGGGGGAGGGGCGGGCCGTCCAGGGAAACCTCGACCCGGCCGCGCTCTTCGCCCCCCGGCCCGAGCTCGAGGCGCGCGTCCGCGACGTCCTCCGGCGCGCGGGGGGGCGCGCCGGCCACATCTTCAACCTCGGCCACGGCATCCCTCCGGGGACCCCGGTCGACAGCGTCCGCGCGGTCGTCGACCTCGTCCACGCGCTCACCGGCTGAACGTGGAAGCGCCCCTCGGAGTCCTCGTTATGGCCTACGGGGGACCCAACGCCCTGGAGGAGGTCGAGCCCTACCTCCTCGACGTGCGCGGGTTCCGCCCGACGCCCCCCGAGGTCGTCGAGGAGGTGCGCGCGCGCTACGCGGCGATCGGCGGCCGCTCCCCGATCCTCGAGAAGACGGAAGCCCAGGCCCGGGCCCTCGAGCGCGCGCTCAACCGGAACGGCCGCCGCTTCCTCTGCGCCGTCGGGATGCGGCATTGGCGCCCGACGATCCGCGAGGCGCTCGCTCGCCTCGAAGGCGCCGGCGTCGAGCGCGCCGTCGGGCTCGTCATGGCGCCCCACTACTCGCGGATGAGCGTCGAGCTCTACTTCGAGAGGGCGGCCGAGGCTCGCTCGCGGGTCGAGATCGCCCCGATCCGGCAGTGGCACCTCCTCCCCGGGTTCATCGAGGCGATCGCGGACCGGGTCCGCTCGGCGCTCGAGCGTTTCCCGCGGGAGGTCCGTGCCGCGGTTCCCCTCCTCTTCACCGCCCACTCCCTCCCCGAGCGGATCCTCGAATGGGGGGACCCTTACCCGACCCAATTGCGCGCGAGCGTCGAGGCCGTGCTGGAGCGATTGGGTCCGCGTGCGCATCCCTTCGCTTACCAGTCGCCGGGGAAGAGGGGGGAGCCCTGGCTCGGGCCGGAGGTCCGGACGGTTCTCGAGGGGCTCGCTTCGACCGGGCACGGCCAAGTCCTCCTCGTCCCGATCGGATTCACCTGCGAGCACGTCGAGGTCCTCTACGACGTCGACGTCGAACTCCGGCGGCTCGCGGAGGCCCTCGCCATCCGGCTCGAGCGGATCGAGATGCCGAACGACCACCCCGCCTTGGTCGAGGGGCTCGCCCGCCTCGTGCGCGAGACCGCGGCGCCGCAAGCCCGGCCGTGACGGACCGCCTCCGCGTCGCGATCGTCGGGGGCGGCATCACGGGTCTCGCCGCGGCCCACCGCCTCGCCGGCGAGGACTTCCTCCTCCTCGAGGCTGACGAGCGCCTCGGGGGGAAGATCCGGACCGAGCGCGTCGGGCACTACGTCCTCGAAGGAGGTCCCGACTGCTTCCTCTCCACGAAGCCGGGGGGGGTCGATCTCTGCCGCGCCCTCGGGCTCGAGGGGCGCCTCCGAGGGACGGACCCCACCTTCCGCCGCACCTACGTGAAGCGGCGGGGCCAACTCCACCCGCTCCCCGAGGGGATCACGGGGCTCGTCCCGTCCCGTATCCGCCCGCTCCTGACGACGCGCGTCCTCTCGCCGCACGGGCGGCTGCGGGCCGCGCTCGAGCCGTTCGTTCCGGCGAAGCGGAGCGGAGAGGAGGAGAGCATCGCCTCCTTCGTCTCGCGCCGCTTCGGGAGGGAGGCCTACGATTGGCTCGTCGAGCCGCTCCTCTCCGGGATCTACGGGGGGGACGGCCGGGAGCTCTCCCTCGAGGCCACCTTCCCCCAGCTCGCCTCCCTCGAACGCGAAGGGCGGAGCGTCCTCCGGGCGATGGTGCGAGCTCCGGCGCGGGATCCGAGTCTTCCCCCCTTCGTCACCCTCGCCGGCGGCCTCTCCGAGCTCGTCGAGGCCCTGGCGCTCGGGCTTCCCCCCGGCCGCGTTCGCCTCGGAGCGGCGGTCGAGGCGCTCGAGCGCGGCCGCGACGGATTCCGGATTCGCCTCGAGGACGGGAGCCGGATCGACGCGGAATCGGCGATCGTCGCGACGCCCGCCCACGCGAGCGCGCGGATCCTCGGCTCCCTCGACCCCGATCTCGCGCGCGAGCTCGAGGCGATCCGCTTCGTCGCGACGGCGACGGTCTCGCTCGCGTTCCCCGTCTCCGCCGTCCCGCGCCCGCTCGACGGCTACGGCTACGTCTCCCCGCGCGCGGAGGGGGAGCCCCTCGTCGCGTGCACCTGGACGTCGAACAAGTTCCCCGACCGCGTCCCTCCGGGTCACGTCCTCGTCCGCTTCTTCCTCGGGCGCGCGGGGATGGAGGAGGTCGTCGAGCGTCCGGACGCGGAGCTGCTCCGCCTCGCGCGGGGCGAGCTCGAGAGGCTGGCCGGCATCACGGCCGAGCCCTCGCTCACCCGCGTCTTCCGCTGGCGCAAGGGGATCCCGCAGTACGCGCTCGGCCACCTCGCACGGCTCGGCCGGATCGAGACCCTCCTCGCCCGCCACCCGGGACTGGCGCTCGCCGGCGCTTCCTACGGCGGCGTCGGGATCCCCGACTGCGTCGCCTCGGGTCGGGCCGCCGCCGCCTCCGTGCTCCGCGCGCTCGGCGCCGCCGCATGACCTCGACGGAGCGGTCGCGGTCCCTCTTCCGCGAGGCGCTCTCGCTCCTCCCTGGCGGCGTCGACTCGCCGGTCCGGGCTTTCCGCGCGGTGGGGGGGGAGCCCCTCTTCGTCGCCCGGGGCGAGGGGGCCTACCTCGAGGACGTCGACGGCAACCGCTACGTCGACTTCGTGCTGTCGTGGGGGCCCCTGATCCTCGGACACGCGCCCCCGGCGGTCGTCGCGGCGCTCCGGGAAGCCGTCGGGAAGGGGACGAGCTTCGGCGCCCCGAGCCCTCTCGAGGTCGAGCTGGCGCGGCGGATCCAGCGGTTCGTTCCGAGCCTGGAGAGGCTCCGGTTCGTCAACTCGGGCACCGAGGCGACGATGAGCGCCGTCCGCCTCGCACGCGCCTTCACCGGCCGGGTGAAGGTCGTCAAGTTCGAGGGGTGCTACCACGGACATGCCGACCTCTTCCTCGTGAAGGCGGGCTCCGGCGTCGCGACGCTCGGCCTTCCCGACTCGCCCGGCGTCCCCCCCTCCGTCGCCGCCGACACCCTCGTCGCCCCCTTCAACGACCTCGGGTCCCTGGAGCGCCTCTTCGAGGAGAACCCGCGCGCGATCGCCGCGGTCGTCGTCGAGCCCGCCGCCGGGAACATGGGGGTCGTGCCGCCGGCGCCCGGATTCCTCGAGGGGGCGCGCGCCCTCACCCGAGATCGAGGCGCGCTCCTCGTCTTCGACGAGGTGATGACCGGCTTCCGCGCCCACCCGGGAGGGATGCAGGGGCTCTCCGGAATCGTCCCCGACCTCACGGCGCTCGGGAAGGTGATCGGCGGAGGCCTTCCCGTCGGGGCGTACGGGGGCCGGCGGGAGATCATGGACCTGGTCGCGCCTTCCGGCCCCGTCTACCAGGCCGGAACGCTCTCGGGAAATCCCCTAGCCATGACGGCGGGGATCGCGACGCTGGCCGAGCTCGAGAAGCCCGGCGTCTGGGAGGGGATCGCGCGGGGGGCGGCCGATCTCGCGGAGCGGCTCCGCGCCGCCGCCCGCGAAGCCGGGGTGTCCCTCCAGGTCCAGCGCGCAGGGACGATGCTCACCGCGTTCTTCGCGGACGAGCCCGTCGAGGACTGGTCGAGCGCGAAGAACTGCGACACGGCACGGTTCGCGAGGTTCTTCGGCCGCCTCCTCGACCGGGGCGTCTACTGGCCTCCCTCGCAGTTCGAGGCCGCCTTCCTCTCTTCCGCCCACGGGCCACGGGAGCTCGACGTCACCGAGAAGGCCGCGCGCGAGGCGCTCGAGGCGCTCTGACCGCGCCTCCCGCCGGCGGGAGGCCTCTCGCCCGCGCTGAAGCCGAGGAGGGCAAGATTCGATAAGGCCTCCCGGTGGTCTTGACGATGGGACCGATCCGAGGGCTCCCCTTCGACGCGGTCGGCCGGGAGGTCGAGCCGGCGCGCGGGATCGCGCCCCGGCCCGACTTCGAAGCCGGACGGATCCGCCCGCGGGGGATCGGGAGGAGCTGAATGCGACGCAGGGGCCTCGCGAAGGCTCTCGTCTTCGCCGCCGTCGGCATGGTCGGCTGCCTCCTCGGGGCCGGACCGGCCGAGGTCTGGTGGCGCCTGACCTCCCGCATGACCACCCCCGAGGTGAGCGTGCTGATCGACTGCTCGGGGAGCATGGCGGGCGAGAAGTTCGAGGAAGTGAAGGCGGCGACGAAGGAGTTCGTGCGTCGCAACGTGTCGCGCGGGCCGATCGGGGTGGTCGGCTTCGCGACCACGGCGCGCCCGGCCTGCGCCCCCACGACGGACTTGTCCGCGCTCGAAAAGGCGATCGACGGGCTCAAGGCCGGCGGGTCGACGGCGATGCACGCCGGCCTCGGGGCGGCGGCGGCGCAGTTCCGTCCCGGGGAACGCGCGCGCTTCCTCTTCCTCTTCACGGACGGCATGCCCGATGCGGAGATCGAGGCCCTGAAGGTGGCGGAGGACGTCCGGCGCCGCGGGACGACGATCGTCGCCGCCGGCACGAAGGACGCGCGCCGCCTTTACCTCGATCGACTCACGGGCGACCCGAAGCTCGTCTTCGAGGCGAGCGCGGGCCGGTTCGACGAGGCGTTCGGGAGGGCGGGGGAGGCGATCGCGGCCCTCGTGGAGACGGCGGGCGGCGGCGGGAGCCTGCGGGTGACGACGGTCCGGATGGCGGGCTGGTGTGCGCTGCTCGCGGCGCTCCTCGCGCCCGCGTTGATCGCGGGCCAGAACCTCTACCTGCGCCGCCCCGGCTCGAGCGGAAGGAAGGTGGGGCTCGCGGTCCTCGGGGGCCTCCTCGCCGGGGCCGTCGGGGGAGCCGCGGGGCAGCTCCTCTTCGCGGCCGCGCCGCACGTGGAGCTGGCCCGCCAGGCCGCCCGCGTGGCGGGCTGGACGCTCGTCGGCATGCTCGTCGGGGCGGGGGTGTCCTTCGTCGTGCCGAACCTGAAGGTCCTGCGCGCGGCGGTCGGAGGCGGCGTCGGCGGAGCGCTCGGCGCCGCGGGATTCCAGCTCACCGCGCTCCAGGTCGGCGACTTCCCCGCGCGATTCGTGGGAGCGGGGACCCTCGGGCTCCTCATCGGCCTCATGATCGCGGTGGCGGAGGTGGCGTTCCGGCAGGCATGGCTCGAGGTGATCTACGGCCCGAGGGAGTCGAGCACGGTGACTCTCGGGAACCAGCCCGTCAGCGTGGGGAGCGACGCGAGGACTTGCGCCGTCTACGCACAGGGGGCGCCCCCCGTCGCCTGCCGGTTCCGATTCGATCAGGGGAAGGTCACCTGTCAGGACGCGGTGAGCGGCCGCGTCGAAGTGATGAAGCCCGGCGACCGGAAGACGGTGGGGGCGGTCCGGGTCGTCGTCGGGGCCGCGCGGGAGCCCGAGCTCGTCGGCGCGCGCTGAGGGGGAGGGTCCCCCCGTTGGTCCCGCCGCCACGGCCCGGATAGGATCCGCGCGCTCGCGCGTTCCCGAAGGGGAACGGGAATCCCACCTCCCGGATGAGCAAGCGTCTCGGCGTCCCGAAGGAGTCCGTCCCGGGCGAGCGCCGCGTCGCCCTCGTCCCCGAGCTCGTCCCGAAGCTCCTTCCCGCGGGCCTCGAGGTGGCGGTGCAGGCGGGGGCCGGGACGGCCGCGGGGTTCCCCGACGCGGCCTTCGCCGAGAAGGGCGCGCGCGTCGAGCCGGAGGTGCTCGAGCGCAGCGACGTCGTCCTCAAGGTCCAGCCACCGACCGTGGAGGAGGTGGGCCGACTCCGGGAGGGAGCGGTCCTGATCGGCTTCCTCCAGCCCTACGCGGCCCTCGCCGAGATCCGCGCGCTCGCGGAGAGGCGCGTGACCTCCTTCGCGATGGAGCTGATGCCGCGCCTCTCCCGCGCGCAGTCGATGGACGCGCTGAGCGCGATGGGGACGGTCGCCGGCTACAAGGCCGTGCTCCTCGCGGCCGAGCGCCTCCCGAAGTTCTTCCCTCTCCTGATGACCGCCGCGGGGACCGTCAGCCCGGCGAAGGTCTTCGTCGTCGGCGCCGGCGTCGCGGGGCTCCAGGCGATCGGGACGGCCCGGCGGCTCGGTGCGCTCGTCGAGGCCTACGACCTGCGCCCGGCGGTGAAGGAGCAGGTCGAGAGCCTGGGGGCTCGCTTCGTCGAGGTCCCCCTCGAGACGAAGGACGCCGAGGACAAGGGGGGCTACGCGAAGGGGCAGTCGGAGGAGTTCCTCCGGCGCCAGCGCGAGTTCCTGGCCCGATCCGTCGCCGCATCCGACGTCGTGATCACGACCGCCCTCGTCCCCGGCCAGCGCGCGCCGGTCCTGATCACCGAGGACATGGTGAAGGGGATGCGCCCGGGCTCCGTCGTCGTCGACCTCGCCGCCGAGCAGGGGGGGAACTGCGCGCTCACGGAGCCGGGGAAGGAGGTCGAGCGCGCGGGCGTCCGGATCCTCGGGCCCACGAACATCGCGAGCACGCTCCCCTTCCACGCGAGCCAGATGTACGCGCGGAGCGTCGTGAACTTCCTCCTCTACGTCTGGAAGGAGGGGGGGCTCCGCCTCGATCCCGGGGACGAACTCGCGCGCGGTCCTCTCCTCACCCACGGGGGAGAGGTCGTCCACGAGGCGGTGAAGGGGAGGCTCGCCGCCCCCGCCCGCGCCTCGTGAAGGGAGGAAGCGCGTGACCTCCGAGCTCGAGATCGGACTCTACATCTTCATGCTCGCGGGGTTTCTCGGCTACCACGTCATCTCCCGCGTCCCGCCGCTCCTCCACACGCCGCTCATGTCGGCGACGAACGCGATGTCGGGGATCTCCCTCGTCGGCTCCCTCGTCGTCGCCGGGGCGAACTACGGGGCGCTCTCCTCGTGGCTCGGTTTCCTCGCGGTCGCCTGCTCCTCGACGAACGTCGTCGGGGGCTTCCTCATCACCGACCGGATGCTGAAGATGTTCAAGCGCCGCGGGGAGGAGGAGGCGATCCAGAAGCGGCGGGCCCGGTTCCGCCGATTCGTCCTGCTGCCCGGGGGGGCGCTCCTCGTCCTCCTCCTCGCCGCCGTCGGCCTCTCCGAGGGCTTCCGCGACCTCCTCAAGGGCTTCCTCGACGCGTTCGCGGAGGGGGCGCTCAAGTACTTCTACATCCTCTCGGCCGCCCTCTTCATCCTCGGACTCAAGGGCCTCTCCTCCCCGAGGCTCGCCCGCCGGGGGATGTTCCTCGCCGAGTTCGGGATGGCGACGGCCGTGGTCGGGACGCTCTTCCACCACGAGATCGTCGACGTCCGCGGGATCGCCGCCGGCATCGCGGTCGGGACGCTGATCGGCGGGACGATGGGGCTGCGGATCCCGATGACGGCCGTGCCGCAGCGGACCGCCCTCTCCCATTCCCTCGGCGCGCTCGCGGCCACCCTGATCGGGATCGCCGAGTACTTCCGCCACCACGCGCAGGGGGAGATCGGGCGAGTCCTCATGACCGCCCTCGGCTTCGAGGTGATGATCGGGGGCCTTACCTTCACGGGGAGCCTCATGGCGGCGGGGAAGCTCCAGGAGCTTCTCCCGGGCCGGCCGATCACCTACCGGTTCCAGAACGTCTCGAACCTCGCCCTCCTCGGCTTGATGGCGGCGAGCCTCGTCGCGCTGATCGTCGCGCCGCAGACGGGCTTCCTCTTCTACGGCCTCGTCGCGATGTCCCTCCTCTTCGGTTTCCTCCTCGTCCTCCCGATCGGCGCGGCGGACATGCCGACCGTGATCTCGCTCTTGAACTCCTACGCCGGGCTCGCGGACGCCGCGATGGGCTTCGTGCTGATGAACAAGATCCAGATCATCACGGGCTCGCTCGACGGGACCTCGGGCTTCCTCCTCTCGATCCTCATGTGCCGCGCGATGAACCGCTCGGCGACGAACGTCCTCTTCGGCGCGTTCGGGAAGGTCGAGCAGGACGGGCGGGCCCCGGCGGTGGAGGGGGGGGGAACGGTCCGCAGCATCACGCCGGAGGAGGTCCCCTCGCTCCTCGACGGCGCGCGCTCCGTGATCGTCGTCCCGGGCTACGGGATGGCGGTCTCGCAGGCGCAGCACGCGGTCGCCGAGCTCGCGAAGCTCCTCGGGAAGCGAGGGATCGACGTCAAGTACGCGATCCATCCGGTCGCCGGGAGGATGCCCGGGCACATGAACGTGCTCCTCGCCGAGGCGAACGTCCCCTACGACCAGCTCTACGAAATGGAGCGGATCAACGCCTACTTCCCCGAGGCGGACCTCGCCCTCGTCGTCGGCGCGAACGACGTGACGAACCCCGCCGCCCGCACGAACAAGTCGAGCCCCCTCTACGGGATGCCGATCCTCGAGGTCGATCGGGCGAAGAGCGTCATCGTCCTCAAGCGCAGCATGCGACCCGGGTTCGCCGGGGTCGACAACGAGCTCTACACGAACGAGAAGTGCATGATGCTCTTCGGGGACGCGAAGGAGAGCCTGACCAAGCTCTTCGTCGCGCTCAAGTGATCGCGCGGGCGCCCGCCGATCAGGCGAGCGCTTCCCGGTCCTCCGCCGCCTTGACCTCGGGGTACGGGTCGACCCTTTCCCCGAGCGCCGCCATCGCCGCGAGAAACAGGTGGGGGGAGGAGACGGCGCCCTCGCGGCAGAGGCGGAGAATCCGGCGGCGCAGGTCCCGGGCGAACGGGGATTCCCCGGCCGCCAAGCGGTAGATCTCGCGCCACGCCTCGACCTCACCCCGGTCGAGGATCTGCGCCAGCACCTCGTCGCTCGCGAGGTCGAGTCGGTCCCGGTTCCAGAGGGCCCGGGAACGGTCGAGCTCGAAGGGCCCGCTCACGGCGAAGCCCCGCCCGCGGGACGGAGGAGGAGGTCCGCGAGGACCCGCGCCCACGCGCGGCCCCGGGAGGCGAGATGTCCCTCGTCGTTCCAAGGGGGCACGAGCCCGCGGTAGGTCGGCAGGTCGATCCGGGCGGCGTCGGAAGGCCTCGCTTCGCCGAGGCGCTCGACGACCTCGGCGAGGACGGAGGCGCGGTTGCTCTGGCGGTAGATCTCGTCGAGCTTCGCCAGAGCGGTGCGGGCTCCGGCTTCCCCGAGACGCTCGAGGAGCACGACCGTGTCCAGGTAGTCCCGGGTCGTCGCGCGCGTCGCGAGGAGCCATGCCTTGATGCGGGCCATCTCGGCGAGGGTCGGAACGCGTAGTCCCTCCCTCTCCTCCGTCTCGAGGGGCACCGTGCGGCGGAGCTGGCGGATCCCCGTGAGGACGCCGTCGAGGCGACCGAGGATGAGAATGGGGCGACGGACGCGCTCGGTCTGCCAGCCGGCCGCCGTCTCGAGGTCGGCGAGCACCCGGTCGAAGCGCTCGCGCAGGTCCGCGAGGACGTGGTCGCCGTCCAGGCTCACGCGATGACGAGCGTGGAGGGAGGCCGCGCTTCCCCCCACCAGGACGGTCCCGGGCACGAGCGCCTGGAGGTGGCGCTCGGCCGCAAGGAGGCGCTCCCAGTCCGGGAGCGCCTCGGTCGGCTTCTCGGACATGCGGGCACTATAGCCCGCGGAGAATGGCCGTTCGGGTTGGGGGAACCTTCCTCTGCGGCGCGTTCGGGCCTGGTTCTCGAGGAGAGTCGCGCGGGGACGCGAGCGGAGGCTCAGGCCGGGTACTTCCCGACGATGTACTCCTCGAGCTCGTGGATGATCTCCGCCTGCGCGGAGATCACCCACTTGACGAGGTCGCCCATCGACAGGACGCCGAGCACCCGCTCCCCCTCGACGACGGGGAGGTGGCGCACCCGCATCTGCGTCATCACCCCCATGCACTGGCGCACCGTGTTGCGCGGGTCGACCGAGAGGACGGGGCTCGTCATGATCTCGCCGACCCTCATCTCCTTCGAGGAGCGCCCGCAGAGGATCACCTTGCGCGCGTAGTCCCGCTCGGAGACGACCCCGACGAGCCTCCCCCCGTCGATCACCATCAGGGCGCCGACGTGGACGTCGCCCATCTTCTCGATCGCGGCGTAGACCGTGTCGCCCGGTGCGACGGACCAGACCTCGTTCCCCTTCTCGCGAAGAACGGAGCTGACAGGATCCTCGAGCTGCATGGCGTTTCCCGGCTCGTGGCGAATCCATAGTAACCCGCCTCCGGGAAAGGGGAGAGGGGGCGGGGGGGCCTCCGTCCGCCGGACGGCTCCCTCCGGGGCGGTCCCGGGTCACTCCGGGCGGGGCGGGGGAGGCAACTTCGGCCCGGCGAGCCCCTCTACCCTTTCCCCGTCCGGGCCGAACCGGATTCCTTCGACGAGCCTCCGGACAGCCGCGAGCCGCCGCGGGTTGATCGAGACGTGGTGCTGCCCCTCGTTCTGCTTCGGGAGGAGGAGCCCCTCCCTCTGGAGCCGCGCGACTTCCTCCTTCGCGGCGTCCTTTTCGTGATCGGCGAAGTGGTGGCCGAAGACGTTCTCGACGGCGGTGTGGCGTCCTCCGACGCGGTGGTCGCGGAGGAGCTTCCCCAGGATCCGCGCGCGGAGCCGCTCTTCCGAGGAGGGAGCCGGAGGGGAGGGCTCAGGAGACGTTTCCCCCTCGGCGGGAGAGGGGCCCGCGGGGAGGAAGCCGAGGAGGCGGCCCATCGTCTGCGCGACCCCCGCCTCGACCGCGTCGTCGGCGAAGGGGAGTCCCGCGCCGAGGAGGATCTCGATCGCCTCGTACAGCGGGACGCCGAGCCGGTCCGCGACTTCGGGGAGCGTCCCCCCCTTCTCATCGAGGATCGCCCGCACCTCCTCCTCGTGCTCCGGCCCCCGGCGGTCGGGCTCGAACGGCGGCGCGGACGAGCGGACGAGCTCGAAGGCGGGGCGAAGGCCCCACCGCGCGAGAGAGGGGCGCGACTCCCAGGCTTCGTCGAAGGCGTAGGGATAGACGTCCGCGTCCCCCGGGCCGACCTCCCGGAGACGCAGCGCGACGAGGCCGTCGACGGCGCCGTGCTCGACGCCGCGTTCCCCCTCCCCGACGACCTCGGCGACCCCATGCCAGAAGGCTGCCGCGACGCGCCAGAAGGGCTCCTCCCGCAGGAATGCGAGGCGCAGGGGGAGGACGAACAAGGTCTCGCCGGTCGTCTCCTCCGGAGGGAGGAAGGCCACGATCGGGACGTCGACGGAGCCGCCGCTCTCGACGGCGTCGAGGGCGCGCGCGAAGTCGGGCCCCGCCGCGCGCAGTTCCCTCTCGAGACGCGCGTAGGCTTCGCGCTCGAGGTCGTCGGTCGCCTCGTGCAGCCGCCGCCGGGCCATCTCGTACCGCCGCAGGGCCGCCTCGCTCCCCCGGGCGACCGCCCGGGCGCGCGCCGCCTCGAGCTCGGCGGCCCGCCGCTGGCGGGAGGCGAGGGCATCGGGGAGCCCCGCCGCGGTCTCGCGCAGGAAGGCGAGCGCAGCCTCGACCTCGGCCGCGGGGACGCGCCCGGGGAACGCCTCGACCTTAGCCCGCGCCTCCTCGGCGGCCCTCCGCGCGCGCTCCTCGGCGCGGTCCGCCTCCTCCATCTCGCGCGCGAGCCGCGCGCGCCTGAGCGCGGTCTCCTCGGCCTCGCGCCGGAGGCGATCGAGCTCCCGCTCCTCGCGCGCTCGCTCGGCGGCGAGGGCCGTTCGCGCAGCCTCGATCCGGGTGGTGAGTTTCTGCGGGAGGGAGGGGAGCCGAAGGGAAGGGGGGGAAGGCGGAGCGGAAGGGGCGGTCTCCCGTGTCGCCTCGAGGAGGCGCGTCCGGACCTCGGGCGCCAGGACGGGGACGGTGAGGTGGTCGCCGGAGGAGCGGGACTCCTCGGACGCGGCGAGCCGGACGTGGCGGGCCTGGATCCGGCCGTCGGGGAGGGCGCGCGGTGTGAACTCGACCCGCTCCCCTTCCCGCGGGGCGTAGAAGGGGTCGTCGAGGAAGCTCGCGTTGAAATAGGCGTCGCGCTCGAGGTCCGGGCAGCGGATGAAGCCATACCGCAGCGAGCCCCAGCGGCTGACGGTGCCGGTCCGTCGGTCGTTCATCTGGACGGGACGAGCAGTTTAACCGGCGGCCGGGACTGGATCGGAACACCCGGCGGGGAGGCTCGCTCGGCGCCTCGCTAGAATCGCGCTTCGCGTCGAAGGCGACCGAGGCATGGAGGTCGCGGTTTGAAACGCGCGCGTTGGTCTCTTCTCGCGGCAGCGGCGGTCCTTTTGACCCTCCTCGCCGTCTTCGGCTTGAAGGGGAGGCCGTGGTCCAGATCCTCCCTCTCCCTCGCCGAGCGCCCTCCTCTTCTCACGGAGGGGCGGAACGTGGGAGTCCCTCTCCCCGATCGCCCGGGTGGACGTCTCTCCGAGAGCACTTCGGGAGAAGAGGTGGGGGGGACCCGGACCCGCACGCCCGGGGACCGGAAGAAGACCCTCCTCGTCCAGGGGCGGCTCGTCGCAAGGGACGGCGGCCCGCCGCCGGCCGACGCGCTCGTCTCGATCCGGACGGACGACCCCGAGATCGACTTCCCCGAGGTCGCCGCTCGCCTCGGAGGGAGGAGGGCGCTCCTCGAGGCCTTCGGGAGCGAGGGGATGAACGAGTGGCAGGAGGAGACCGGGGGGATCCGGCCGGCTATCGGCGGGACGGCTCGCTCGGACGGCTCCTTCTCGATCCCCCTCCCTCCCCACCTTCCGAAGTTCAGGGTCGAGGTCGAGGCGGACTTCGCCTTCGCGGAGCCCTCGGAGCGGTTCGCCCTCAGTTCCCCAGAGGTCGAGTCGGGTCTCACCGTCGTCGTCTCGCGGGCCGGGAAGGTCGAGGGGTCGGTGCGGGGGCTGGACGGAAATCCCCTCTCGGGCGCGCGGGTCGTGCTCGGGCGCGTCCCGCGGAGCGGCTCCGATTCTCGCGTCTCTCGCTGCGACGCCGGAGGGTCCTTCGTCCTGCGCGGCCTCCCTCCGGGGAAGTACCTGGCGGCGGCCGTCTCCGAGGGCTTCGCGCCGGCCGTCCGGACCGGGATCGGGGTCCACGCCCGCGAAGTCGCGCGCGTTGACTTCGGCCTCGGCTCCGAATCCTCTATCCGCGGGCGCGTCGTCGACGATGCCGGACACGGCGTCCCGGGCGCGCGCGTCCGCGCGTGGGCGACGGACGATTCGCTGAATCCGCTCGACGATGCTCCCGTCCCCTACGGACGGGCCGTGACGGACGCGGAGGGGTCCTTCCGGATCGGGTCGCTCGGGCCGGGCGAGCACTTCGTCACGGCCGCCGCGGAGGGGTTGGTCCCCTCCCAAGGCTTCGACGTGGACGTCCCCGGCGCGGGGGTCGTCGAAGGGATCGAGATCGTCCTCGAGGCGGGACGGGCGCTCGGCGGAAAGGTGGTCGGCTGGGACGGGAAGCCCGTCGCGGGCGCGCGGATCGCGGCGTCGATGGATTACACGGCGACGCGCCGGAAGTATGGCGATCGATCGGTGCGTTGGACGCGCGAGCCCGTCTGCACCTCCGAGGACGGCTCCTTCCGGATCGCGGGGCTCGGGGAAGCCGTCTTCGTCGTCGTGGCCTCCCACCCCGAGCAAGGCGCGGCCGGGCTCTCCGGGGTCGAGACGGGGCGGGAGAACCTCCTGCTGACGCTTCAGAGCCGAGGCGGAGTCGCCGGATCCGTGCGCGAGGCGCAAGGGGGAGCCCCGGTGCGCGCGTTCACGGTCGCGGTCGAGATCGTGGGCTCGAGCTGGGCCGTGGGCGTCGTCGTCCCGTTCGACTTCCCGGCGCGTGCCGTCGAGTCGGAGGACGGGAGTTTCGAGCTCATCGGAATGCCCCCGGGAAGGATCGGACTCCGCCTCTCGGCGCAGGGCTTCGTGGACGAAAGAGTCCTCGACATCGAGGTGAAGTCCGGCGAGGTGACCCGGGGAGTCGAGGTCCAGCTGCGCCGAGCCGGATCGATCCGGGGCAAGGTCGTTGAGAAGGGCGCGGGCGCTCCCGTTCCCGGGGCGGAGGTCGGGTGGTTTCCGGACGGGGTGGAGCCGCGACGGGAGTGGTTCCGCGGAAAGGCCGTCTCCGGATCCGACGGTTCCTTCGCGCTCACGGGCGTCGAGCCCGGGAAGGTGCGCCTCCGAGGGAGCGGCGAGGACCTCCTCGCCGCGAAGGCTGGCCCCTTCGAGGTGCGTGCGGGGGAAACCCTCGAGGGGATCGTCCTCGCGATATCGCGGGGAGGCGGCGTCGACGGCTACGCGATCGCACCCGACGGCTTCTCCTATGCGGGCGCCGGGGCGGAGGCCGACCCGATCGGCCCCGGGGATATCGGAAAGGCCGAGGTGGGGGAGGGCGGGTACTTTCGCGTCGCTGGACTCCCGGCAGGCAGGTACTTCGTGCGCGTCTATCCCCCGTCGAGCGCCGAGATCGAGGACATGCGAGAGCACCACCGGCGGACGCTCCGGGGGGTCGTGCGGGTCGAGGTCGGGAGGATCGCGCGCGTTCAGTTCGCCGAGCCGCCGAAGGGCGGGTGCACGGTGAAGGGCCGGGTGCTGCGAGGGAAGGAGGGGGTGGCCGACGCGTCGCTCTCCCTCGTCCCGAACTGGGTCGACGAGAGCGCCGAGGCGACGGACCTCTACCGGGACCGGTGGGAGACGGAGACCGGCGTGGACGGCTCCTACCGACTGGAGAGAGTCCCCGCGGGGGAAGCCACCCTCCGCGTGGTGGACCGAGCGGACCTCGCGTTCCCCTTGCGCGTTCCAGAGGCGTCCGAGTTCGTCCTCGACGTCCCCCTCCCGTCGGGGGCGATCGAGGGGAGGATCCTCCGTGCTTCCGATCGATCTCCTCTCGTCGATGCGTTCGTGTCGGTCTCGCGCCCCGGCCCGCCAGAAGCGCCGGTCGCGGGGACGCGGGCGGGCGTTGACGGGCGATACCGGATCGGGGACCTCTCTCCCGGCGCGTACCTGCTCGGCGTCGGGCCCCCGACCCCCTCGCAGCCCGAGGGCGCGACCCTCGCACCGGAGATCGGTCGACGCGTGGAGGTCGGCGAGGGCGGCCCTTCGGTCGTGGACTTCCTCCTCGCGCCCGGCGGATCCGCCCGCGTCCTCGTCCGCGACCCGGAGGGCCAACCGGCCTCCAACGTGAACGTCTTCCTGGTTCCGGCGGCTTCGGACCGGGTGCCCGCGTTTCTCCTGTCGGGGGGCCAGACCGGCGGCGACGGGCTCGCCCGCATCGCGGGGATCGTTCCGGGAGTCTACGTCGTCGGGGTTCACGCGTCCGACTACGGAGTGTCCCCGTCCGAGGAGAAGCGGGTCCGGGCCGGGGAAGAGACGGAGTTTCGCGTCGACCTCGTGCGCGGCACGACGGTCTGGTTCCGCTTCGTCGGCGCGGACGGGGGGCGCGTCGACTTCCCGCGCGTCGACCTGCGCGACGCGCAGGGGAGGACGATCTGGCCCTCGTTCGAAAGAGGCTCGGAGACGGATCTCGACGCGTCCGTGACCGTGCGCGCGGTCCTCTGCCCGGGGGAGTACCGACTGAAAGCGGGAGCTCGGGGCTACCGCGAGAGGGACGTCCCCGTGCGCGTCGAGCCGGGCGTCCCACAGGAGATCGAGGTGAGGCTCGAGCACGCGGAGCCGCCGAAGTAGGATCCGTGGGGAAGCGGTGGAAGGCGGTCGCGGGCCTCGTCGCGGGGATCCTCGTCGCCGTGGCGGGGCTCGTCGCGTTCATAGGGAGTGGGGAACGGACCAGCCCCGAGCTCGCGGCCGCCGCGTCGCGGCCCGCCGATCTCGCGGAACCGGGCGCTTCGGACGTCGCGCCTTCGCGGACCGAGGACACGGGCACAGGAGCGGCGGAACGACGTGCGTCCGAGGCCCCCGGCGCGGCCTACGTCCGCGGCCGGGTCGTGCTCCGGGGAACGGGCGAGCCGGTCGCCGGCGCGACGGTGACGGTGTTGACCGGCGTCGACCAGGTCGACTTCCCGGAGACGGCGGCGCAGATCGGTCCCCCCGAAGAGGTCGCGAACGTTCGGGCACGCAGGATCCACCAGGAGCGGCTCGACGAGATCGGCGGATGGAAGCCCGCGCGCATCGGAGCGACGACGTCAGACGGATCCTTCGCGATCGGAGTCCCCCCGGATCTCGCCTCGTTCGGCTTTGCGGTCGAGGCGGAGGGCGCGGTCTACGAGGACAATCGGCGATTCTTGCTCGCCGGCCCGGGGGGGAAGGGAGGGATCGTGCTCGAGGTCGAGCCGGCCGGGTCGGTCGAGGGGACGCTCCGCGACAGCGCCGGAAGCCCGGTCTCCTCCGGCTTCGTCCTCCTCTCGGGCGACGTGCGCGCGGGCTCTTCCGTCACGCGGAGCGCGAGAGGCGACGCGGCAGGACGCTTCTCCTTCCGCGGCGTGCGCCCCGGGACCTGGTGGATCGCAGCGCGCGGAAGGGGCTGCGCGCCGATCCATCGCGGTGGCGTCGACGTCCGCGCCGGAGAGAAGACGCGGGTCGACCTCGTCCTCGGGGCCGAGTCCGCCGTCTCGGGCGTCGTCGTCGACGAACGGGGGAACGGGATTGCGGGGGCGCGGGTGAGCGTGCACCAGTGGGCCTCCCTCACGATGGGGCCCTTCCTCCTCTTCGCTTCCCGTTCGACCCGGACCGACGCGGAGGGGCGGTTCAGGGTCGGCTCGCTCGCGGCGGGCAGACGCGATGGACGGTGACCGTCCGGTAGGTGGGAGGCGAGGAACGACCCGGGCACGGCCGTGGCGGACGCCCCGTGGGGAGCCGACCTCGGACGAGATCGGGTGGATCCCTGGGCGAAGTCGGGTGCGACGAGGATCAAGGAGCCCGGTCCGGGGATCGGGCCGAAGGCCGCGCCCGCCTTGTGGCCCCGCACTCGCTCCGGCTACGATCTACCCACGGCGCCGCGCGCGATGGAGAAAGACGTCTCGAGGGTCCTCCTCACGGAGGAGGAGATCCGCGCGGGCCTCAGGCGCGTGGCGGGGGAGATCACGGAGGAGTATCGGGGAGGAGACCTCGCCGTGGTCGCCGTCCTCCACGGCTCGTGCGTCTTCGTCGCCGACCTGATCCGGCTCCTCCCGATCCCCCTCACCCTCGAGTTCGTCGCCTGCGCTTCCTACGGGGACGGGACCCTCTCCTCGGGGGAGGTCCGGCTGACCTTCATCCCGGGCGCCGAGGACTTCGCGGGCCGCCGCGTCCTCCTCGTCGACGACATCCTCGACACGGGGCGAACCCTCGCCCGCGTCCGGGAGGCGCTCCGCGAGCGCGGCGCCGCCGACGTGCGGACCTGCGTCTTCCTCGACAAGCCCGCGCGGCGGCTCGTTCGGATCCGCCCCGACTTCCGCGGCTTCGAGGTCGAGGACGTCTTCGTCGTCGGGTACGGGCTCGACTTCGCCGGGCGCTACCGCAACCTCCCCTTCCTCGCCGCGCTGAAGCCCGAGGTCTACGCCGCGCGGCACGCCTCGCCGGAGCCGCGGGGATAGACTCTCCCTCCGCGGCGCGCCGGTCGCGCCGCGCCTTCCCCGCCGTGAGAGAGTCGCTCACCGTCCCCCCCCAGCACCACGGGATCGCGCTCGACCGCTTCCTCGCCCTGCGGTTCCCGAGGGTCCCGCGCGCGCAGCTGCGGGCGCTCCTGCGCCGGGGGGCGGTCCGCGTCGACGGGGTCGTCCACAACGGCGGGCGAGCGCTCCGGCGCTTCGCCTTGGTCGAGATCGACGGGGGGGAGGAGGCGTGGCGCGAGCGGCGGGAGCCCCCTCCGACCTTCGAGGTCCTCCGGGAGACCGGCTCGGTCCTCTTCGTATCGAAGCCTCCGGGGATCGCCGTCTCCGCGGAGCGGTGGGCGAAGGAGGCCCCCCACCTCCTCGGGATGCTCCGGGAGCGCTTCGGGGAGGAATCGGGAGGGAGCCTTCGTCCGAGGCTCGCGCACCGGCTCGATCGCGACACGAGCGGGGTGCTCGCCGTCGCCCTCACCGGCGAGGCGGAGAGGGAGCTGCGGACGCAGTTCGAGGACCGGGAGGCCGAGAAGACCTATCTCGCCCTCGTCGACGGCGAAGTTCCGGGCGAGGAAGGAACCGTCGACCTCCCGCTCGGGGAGGACCCGCGGCGGCTGGGACGGATGCAGGTCGACCGGGAGGGGAAGGAAGCGTTCACGGCCTATCGGGTCGAGGAGCGCTTCCGCGGGTTCACGTGGCTGCGGGTCCGCCCGAGGACGGGGCGCACGCACCAGATCCGGGTCCACCTCGCCGCCCGGGGCTTCCCGCTCTCCGTCGACCCTCTCTACGGCCGCAGGGACGCGCTCTTCCTGTCCGAGGTGAAACCGGGGTACAAGCGCAAGCCCGGCGGCGCGGAGAGGCCGCTCCTCTCCCGGACGGCGCTCCACGCCCTCTCCCTCGCCGTCCGGGTCGGAGGGGAGAGGGTCGAGGTCGAGTGCCCCCTCCCCGAGGACCTCGGGAGGGTGCTCCGCGAGCTCCGCCGCCACCGCCCGAAGGGGGGAGCAAGGCCGTGAGGCTCAAGGCGCGGCCCGAGGACTTCCGCGTCGTCGAGCTTCTCGACCCCACGTTCCTCGGGGAAGGCCCCTACGCCGTCTACCGGGTCGTCAAGGAGAAGTGGACGACTCTCGAGGTCCTCGGCCGGCTCGCCCGGGAGGCGGGGGTGGAGAAGTCCGCGGTTGCGTACGCGGGGATGAAGGACCGTCAGGGGATTGCCGTCCAACACTTCTCGGTCGAGGGGGGCCGCCGGATCGCGTTGCGCGAGGAGGGGCTCCTCGTCCGCTTCCTCGGGCCGGCCCCGCGCCCGATCGGCCCGCCGGCGAGCCGAGGGAACGCCTTCGAGATCGTCGCGCGCGCCCTCGGCCAGGAGGATCTCGCGCGCCTGCGCGCGAACCTCCTGCAGGTCCGTTCGGGGGGACTCCCGAATTACTTCGACGACCAGCGGTTCGGCTGCCTGCGGCACGGGCAGGGGTTCGTCGCGAAGGACCTCCTCGAGGGCAACGTCGAGCGCGCGCTGCGCCAGCTCGTCGCCGCCCCCTCGCCGTTCGACGATCCGGAGACGGGGGGCTTCAAGGCGGCGCTGCGCCGCGCCTGGGGGGACTGGGAGCGATGCACGAAGATCGCGCGGCCGCGCGAGCACTTCTCTCTCTTCCGGCACCTCGCCTCCGCCCCGGGCGACTTCCGCGGCGCATTCGCCTTCGTCGCGCAGCGCCTGCGCGTCCTCCACCTCCACGCCTTCCAGTCCCACCTCTGGAACCACGCGCTCGGCCACCACCTCCGCGGCCTCGTCCCCCCCGGAGACCGCGTGTTCCTCCGGAGCGACGACGGGCCGCTCCTCTGTCCGCGGAGGCTCCCGGTGCCGCCCCTCGCGCGCCTCGATCGTCTCTCGTTCCCGCTTCCGGCTCCCGACTCGGTCGTTCCGGACGCCTCCGTCCGCCGCGCCCTCGACGAGGCCCTGGCCGCCGAAGGCCTGACGCTCGATCGCCTCCAAGTCGAAGGGATTCCCGGCTTCGCGTTCAAGGCTGAGGGGCGGGCCGCGTGGCTGCGCCCCGGCCATCTCCGCGTGCGGCCGGCGCAGGGGGACGAGCTCGCGCGCGGGAAGTGGAGGGTGACCCTCCGCTTCGATCTGCCGCGCGGAGCCTACGCAACGCTCGTGCTCAAGCGCCTCTTCGCCCCCCTCGGGCCGGAGCCGCGCGACGCCCGGATCGGCCCGGCCCTGCGCGTCTCGGGGGAGCTCCCCGCCTCCCTCCACCCGCACCCGCCTTCGGGCCCGCGCTCGCTAGAATCCCGCGCGCCGCGGGGAGCCCCCTCCTGAAGTTGGAACCGGCGATCGGCGTCCTCGGAGGTTCGGGCCTCTACGAGTTCGAAGGGCTCAAGGAGGTCCGCGCCGTGAGCGTGAGGACCCCGTTCGGGGCCCCCTCCGGCCCGATCGTGACCGGAACCCTGAACGGGACGCGGCTCGCGTTCCTCGCCCGGCACGGCCGCGGGCATCGCCTCCTCCCGACCGAGATCCCTTTCCGCGCGAACGTCTGGGCGCTGAAGTCGATCGGGGTCGAGAGGATCCTCTCCGTCTCCGCCGTCGGCTCGATGCGGGAGGACATCAAGCCCGGGGACTTCGTGATCGTCGACCAGTTCTTCGACCGCACCCGCCAGCGACCGAGCACCTTCTTCGGCCGGGGCCTCGTCGCGCACGTGCGCTTCGCCGACCCGGTCTGCGCCAAGCTCGCGCGCGCCGTGATCGACTCGGCGGGGCCGCTCGGGCTGCGCGCGCATCCGGGAGGGACCTACCTCTGCATGGAGGGGCCGGCCTTCTCGACGCGCGCCGAGGCCCGGATCTACCGGCAGTGGGGGGTCGACGTCGTCGGGATGACGAACCTCCAGGAGGCGAAGCTCGCGCGGGAGGCGGAGATCTGCTACGCGACGATCGCGATGGCGACGGACTACGACTGCTGGCACGAGACGGAGGAGGACGTGTCGGTCGAGGCGGTGCTGCGGGTGCTTCGCGAGAACGTCGCGAACGTGAGGCGCCTGATCGCCGCGGCCCTGCCGAAGGTCCCGCGCCGGCGGGCCTGCCCCTGCGTGGGCGCTCTCAAGGACGCGATCCTGACGGCGCCCGAGGCGATCCCTCCCGCGACGCGGCGGAGGCTCGATCTCCTCGTCGGGAAGTACCTCTCGGGGGGGGTGAAGGCAACGACCTCGAAAGGGCGCCCCCGGCCCGTGGCCGCCCGCGCGAAGGGGTCGTCGAAGGCCGCGGGGTGACCCGCGCGGCCCGGAGAAGCCCTCCCGGCCTCGCAGGCTCGGCGGTTGGCGAGGGAACCTCCTCCGCGGTGCCCCCGTCCTAGGGACGTTCGTCCGATCGCCGCTCTTTGGAAGCTCCCAGCGGGCCGCTCCCCGAGCCAGGGGGAGAAGCGCCGCGGGCCCCGTTCGACCCAGACCCTTGGCCCGCGGAGCGCTCCCTCGGCGCGGTCGCGTGGAACCCGGACGCAGTGGGGGGACCCCGGCGGGCCCGCAGCGTGACCCACGGCGTGACCCACGGCGTGAATCGGGGGGCGGCCCTTCTTCCCGGGCGCCGCGCTTGTTCCTGCCCCACAGGCGCGGCGCCCGCTTCTCGCTCTCGGTGCTAGACTCGCGCGCGCCGGCCCTCCGAGGAGAAGCGCCTTGATCCTCCCGCCCGTCTCGCGTCGCGAGTTTCTCTCCGCCGCGGCCGCCGCCGGCGTGGCGACCGCGCTGCGGTCCCGGCCTGAAGCCTCCGCCCCGTCTGCCGCACGCGGGGCCCTCGTCGTCGGGAGCGCGAACGGCGCAAAGGAGTTGGGGGGGACGAGCGCGGTGGCGAAGGCCTACGCGATCGCCTCCGGCGGAGGCGATCCGCTGGAGGCCGCCGTCGAGGGGGTCGTCCTCCTCGAGCTCGATCCGACGGACCACTCCGTCGGGCTCGGGGGCCTTCCGAACGAGGAGGGGGTCGTCGAGCTCGACGCCTCCGTCATGCACGGGCCGCGGTGCACCGCGGGCGCGGTCGCGGCGCTGCGGAACGTCGCGACGCCGTCGCGGGTCGCCCGCAAGGTGATGGAGCGCTCGGACCACGTGCTCCTCGTCGGCGAGGGAGCGCTGCGCTTCGCCCGGGCCCACGGGTTCGAGGAGCGCGACCTCCTCACCCCGGAGGCGCGCGAGATCTGGCTCCACTGGAAGGAGACCCTCTCCCGGAGGGATGACTGGCTCGAGCCGGACCCCGACACGGCCTCGAAGGTGGTCGAGGAGGAGAGCGGCCACCGCGCGCCGGGGACCGTCCACCTCTCCGTCCGCACGGCCGCCGGCGACCTCGCCGGGTGCACCTCGACGAGCGGCCTCGCCTTCAAGCTCCCCGGACGCGTGGGCGACTCCCCTCTCCTCGGCTGCGGCCTCTACGTGGACAACGAGGTCGGCTCCGCCGGCTCGACCGGCCGCGGAGAAGCGGTCATCCTGGCCGGAGGCTCTCGGACCGCGATCGAGGCGATGCGGGGAGGCAAGGGGCCGCGCGAGGCCTGCCTCGCCACCCTCGAGCGCGTCGCGCGGATGACGCGCGCGAGCGCCCGGAAGGACCTGCTCGACGCGGACGGGCGGCCGAACTTCGACCTCCTCTTCTACGCCGTGAACAAGGCGGGGGAGTACGGCGCCGGCGCGATGTGGAGCGGGAGGAAGTTCGCCGTTTGCGATGAGAGAGGACCGCGCCTGGAGGAGGCGCTCCCCCTGTTCGACGGGAGGCCGAAGGCGGGGTGAGTCACGGAGCGGGGCGGGAGGAGGAGGGCGGAGTCGCGAGGCCCAGGGCGGCGAGCTCCTCGAGGTCGAGCGCGCGGTCGCCGTCCCGGTCGGCCAGGGCGAAGGCGGCACGGGCCGCCGACGTTGCCCCGATCTTCGCGAGGACCGGCTCGATCGGGATGCGCCCCGTCCGCGTCCGATCGAGCGGCGCGAGCCACGGGGGGAGGGGGCCTCGCGACCCACTCTCGGGAGGGGGGACGCGCAGCGGGAAGGGGGGCCCGGGAAGGGGCGCGCCCGCGCGCAGGTTCGTCCGGCAGCGTCGGGCGAACTCCTCGAGGGTCACTCGACCGTCCCGGTCGCGGTCGAAGCGCGCGAAGACCGCGCGGTCGAGCGACAGACACTCCTCCGCCTCGCGGAGGGAGATCCAGCCGTTTCGGTTGCGGTCCGCGAAACGGAATCGCGCCCGGACCTCTTCCTCTTCCAGCGCCGCGGGCGCGGAACCCTGAGCCGCCGCCCGCCGGGGCGTACCGATCCCGGCCGCGACGCCGAGGATCCCGGGGAGGATCGCGAGCGCCCGCATGGTCCCCTTCATCCGCGGGGTCGGGGAGGCCCCTCCTCTCCGAGCCGGAGGAAGGCGTGGGCGACGCCCGCGAGGCCGGGAGCGTCGTTGGGCTCGAACCCCGCGACCTCGGTCCGGGCTCCCGATTCCCGCGCCTCCCGGAGCGGCCCCTCCAGGGAGTCGTCGAACCCCGCGGCGACGACCGAGTCGACGCGCGCGGAGAGGGTGCGGAGGTCCGCGGCGGCGGCGGAGCGGGAGCCTTCCCCGGCCAGGATCTCGAAGCCGGCGTGCTCGAGCAAGGAGGCGAGCTCCTCTCCGGTCCCGGGCGCGCCGTACGCGACCGCGCGGACCAGCCGGCGTCCCCGGACGACGCCGCGGAGGATCTCCTCGGCGGAAACGGACCGCCCGCGCTTCCGGGCGAAAGCGAGCAGACCGGGGAAGTCGAGGAGGAGCGCGACCCGCTGGTCCGGGAGCGCGCCCGGGTGCTCGGCGGGCTCCGGCGTCGGCGCGGCTGCGGTTCGGGAGGGCTGGCGGACGGCGGGGGGGGCCGCGGGGCCAGGGGGGACCGCGAGCGCGCGGAGGCGGTTCCGGAGCACGTCGATCTCCCGCTGCATGTTGCGAATCCGCGCGTCGGCGGTCGAGAGCGCGCCGCGGAGCCGCTCGCGCTCCTGCGCCGCGGGCGCCTCCTCCCGCGGCGCGGGCCGGTCCTTCCTACCCCGGTCGCGGCCCTGGCCGGGGGGAGGTCCGTGCCGACCTCCCCGAGGGTCCCTTCCACCCGGGCGTCTCACGTCCGGCGGGCGACGCTCCGGGCGCCTTTCCCGTCCGCCGGCGGGAGGGGGGGCCTGGAGTCCAGGAAAGCCCGCGCCCTCCGTGGCCACCGGAGCGGGCTCGTCGCGGGCGCCCTGCGGTCCGGGGAGAGGGGGAGGCCCCTCGCGGATCTCGGAGCGCTCGAGGTCCCTCTCCCCGGACGTGTCCTCCTCGAAGAACTTCTGCAGCAAGTCGGCCTTCTGCCGATCGCGGGAGACCGTGTCGCGGGGAGGCGGGGCGGCGGGCTCCTCCGGAGGAGTAGGGGCTTCGGGGTCTTCGTTCATCGCGGGGCTCGTCGACGGGAGACGGGCGCGGGATTCTACGGCGGCGGGTGGGGGGGGGACGGGGGGACTAGAATCGCGCCCCTTGCGCCTCCAGCGCATGGTCCTGGGGGAGCTCCTCGCGAACTTCGCCCTCGCGAGCGGCGTCCTCGTCTTCGTCGTCGCGCTCGGGGGGCTCGTCAAGGCGATGTACGAGTTCGCCCAGGTCCCGCTCGGAACCGTCCTCGAGGTCGCCCCCTACCTCGTCGTCGGGCTCTTCCCGCACCTCCTCCCGATGGCCTTCCTCGTCGCCGTGGTCGTCACCTACGGGCGGATGTCCGCGGAGGGAGAGATCGGGGCGATCCGGGGGGCGGGGATCCACCTTGGGCGGATCCTCACCCCCGCCCTCGCCCTCGCCTGCGGGATCGCGTTCGCGAACCAGTTCCTCCTCGACGAGGGGATCCCGACCCTCCACTTCCGCCGGGGGGAGTTCCTCAAGAAGGCGGCCCAGGCCGCGGTGGCCGGCTGGAACCGCGGCGTTCCCGACATCCACATCGGGCCGTTCTATCTCCGCGGGACCCCGGCGGAGCGTCCGGGGCTGCGCCGCGACGTCGTCCTCGTCGTCGGCCGGGACGTCGCCCGGGCGAGGAAGGAGGGGGGATCGAACGGGACGGCGTCGAGCCGGGCCGCCGCGGAGGCGGGGTCCGAGGCCCTGACCGTGCACGCCAGGGCGGACGAGGCGCAGCTCAGCGTCGACGGGGACTTCCTCGTGGTCGAGCTTCGCCGGCCCCGGTTCGTCCGGGCGCGGGAGGTGGGGGAGCCGCCGGCTTTCCTCGGCATGGACGAGGGGACGGCCTCCTTCCGGATCTCGCTCCTTGACCTCACCTCGTCCAAGACGCAGGAGCTGAAGGAGCGGGACCTCCCGACCTCCGAGCTCCTCGCCGCGCTGGAACGCGGGCGCCTCCTCCCGCAACGGGAGCATCACGCCCGCTACGAGGTCGAGCGGCGCAGCGCCCTCGCCCTCGCCCCCGTCCTGTTCACCCTCGTCGGCGTCCCCTTCGGCGTCTTCTTCCGGCGGGGGAACCGCCTCTTCGGGTTCTTCCTCGCCTTCGGGATCGTGCTCGTCGCCTACTACCCGATCCTCGTCCTCTGCGAGCACCTGGCGGACGCCCGCGTCCTCGATCCGGTGACCGCGGCGTACGTGGGGGACGCGGTGCTCCTGCTCGTGGGGGGGGCGGCGACGGCGCGCCTCTTCCGCGCATAGCCCGAGGGCGTGCGGCTCGACCGGTACGTGGCGGGGGTCTTCGCGGGGTTCTTCTCGCTCGCCTTCTTCCTTCTCGTCGGGTTGTTCGTCGTCGTCGACGCGATCGGGAACGCGGACGAGTACCTCGAGGCCGCGCGGGAGGTCCCCGGGATGGCGGGGACGGGCGTCGTGGGGCTCGCCCTTCGCTACTACGCCTGCTCCGTCCCCTTCTACTTCCTCCAGGTCGCCCCCTTCGTCACCCTAATCTCGGCCTGCGCCGCGGCGAGCCGGCTCAACCGCGGGGGGGAGCTCGTGCCGATGGTGGCCGCCGGGAGGAGCCTGCAGCGGGTCGCGACCCCCCTCTTCGGGGGGGGCCTCCTCGTCGCCCTCGCGATGCTCCTCGTGCGCGAGGGGACGTTGCCGAGGCTTCGCGACCTCCGCGATCAGATGGACGGAGTGCTCCACCACCAGCGGCTCGAGCGGATCTGCGACGACGTCGTCGCCCTCGGCCGCGGCGGGGAGTTCCTCCTCGCCCGAAGGTTCTACCGCGACCGGGACCGGCTCGAGGGGGTCCGGATCCTCCGCAACCCCCGGGACGAGGAGTGGATCTTCGCGGAGGTGGTGGAGCGGCGGGAGGCGGGGCCTCACGGACCGGGCTGGTACGTGGAAGGGGGGCGGGTCACCCCGGGGTCCGGCTCGGGCGCGGAGGTGACGAGCCTCGAGTTCCTCCCCGAACTCCCCGTCAGCCCCGAGGAGATCTACCTCGCGCACAAGGGGGAGCGTGAGCCGCTCGACCTCTCCTTCCACGAGCTCTCGAGCCTCGCCGGGCGCGATCCGGCGCGCCTGCGCTATCAGACCCTTCTCCATTCCTTCCTCACCTTCCCGCTCGCCAACGTCGTCCTCCTCCTCCTCGGGCTCCCCTTCTGCCTGCGCCTCGAACGGCGGGGGCGCGCCGAGGGGATCGTGGTCGCCTGCACGCTGTGCGTCGTCTACTTCGCGGTCGACCTGGCGCTCGCCGATCTCGGCGGCCGGGGGGTCCTCGGGCCCCTCCTCGGCTCGTGGGCCCCTCTGGTCCTCTTCGGCTCGCTCGGGATCGTCCTCTTCGACGGCATGCGGACGTGAGCCGGGGCGCGAGCTTGAGGAGGCCGGGAGGCGCCGGGACAATTCCCCGGAGATGGAAGCCGGCGGGTCGGGCCCCGGTCCAAGGGCGTGTGAAGGCCTACTCCCTCCTCGCCCTCGTCCTCCTCGCCGGCGCCTGCTCGGGCGCTCGGACGATCGCCCAGGGGGAGGCGGCGTTCCGGCGAGGGGACTTCGAGGGGGCCGCGCGAGCCTACGAGGAGGTCGCGCGCGCCCGGCCGCACGATCCCGGAGTCGCCCGGGCGCTCCGTTCCGCGCGCCGCGCGGCGGGGCTCGCCCGAGCGCGCGAGTCCTTCCTCGCCGGGGATCCGGACGGCGCCCTCGCCCTTCTCGACCCCCTGGCGAAAGAGGACCCGGGAGACGGGCTCCTCGCCGCCTGGCGGGCGAAGGTGCGGAGGTTCGTCGCGGACACCTACGTCGACAAGGGGAGGGACGCGCTCGCCGGGGAGGATCTCGGGGTCGCCCGGCTGGCGTTCGAGCGGGCGCTCGAGTACTACCCCGGCCACGAGTCCGCGACCGCCGCGCTCGACGGTCTCGCGCGCGAGACCGCCCGCCGGGGCAGCCTCTCCCAGACCTACTACCTCTCCGGGATGCGGGCCCTCGGGGAGGACCGCCTCGAGGAGTCCCAGGCGGGATTCCAGAAATCCCGCAAGTACGACCCCGAGCACCGCCGCGCCGAGCTGCGCGGCCGGGAGGTCGCCCGCCGCCTCGCCGCGGGTCGCCTGGCGGCGGCGGAGTCCTTCGCCCGCGCGGGACGGTTCGCCGCGGCGGAGCGGGAGGCGGCCCTCGCCTGCGCCCTCGACCCGGGGCTCGCCGCGGCCCGGAGCCTCCGCCAGGAGATGGGACGGGAGGTCGAGGTCGCCATCCTCGCCTCCCGCGCGGACCTCGAGCTCGCGCGGGGGGACGCGGCGGCGGCGCGCTCGACCCTCGAGCGGGCGGTCGCGCGGACCGGGAGGGAGGGGGTTCGCGAGGCCCTCGTCGAGCGGCTGCGACGCCTCGCGGAGGGGGAGCTCGAGGATCTCTACCTCGAGGCGCTCTCGCTCGAGGCCGAGCGGCGCATCGAGCCCTCGGTCGATAAGTACGCCGAGCTCCTTTCCCGCACGCCTCACTACCGCGACGCGATCGCCCGCCTCGACAACCTGAAGGCGCTCCTCGGGCGGGTCGAGGATCTCTACCGACAGGCGGTCTCGGCCGCCGAGGGAGGGAACCTCCCCGAGGCCCGGTCCAAGCTCGAGGAGGTCGCGAACCTCTACCCGGACTACCGCGACGTGGCCGAGCGGAGGGCGGCGCTCGGCGGGACGGAGAGCGCCCCCGCCCCGGCTCCCTCCCCCGCCGAGCGCGGGCCGAGATAGCGCGGGTGGCAGGCGGCACCGACGCGGGTCGAGAAACTAGCTCCGAGGGGGGGGGACGAGGTCCTTTCGGTCCGGGCGGTGCCGTTGACGATCCGCAGGTGCGGGGCCTAGGCTGAGAGGGTGCGCGGCGTCCGGTTGATCCTGATCCTCGGGATCTTCGCGCTCCAGGCCCTGGATCTGCAGAGCCTCGCCGGCCTCCTCGCCGGCGGGAAGGCGACCCACGGCTGCGCGGAGAAGTGTTCCCCGGGGGAATCCTCGACGGAGGGCTGCTCTTCGCAATGCCCCTGTCCGTGCGCGCCACACGGCACGCCGGTCATCCTCCCGCCCGCGCGTCGGCTGATCGTCGAGCACGTGCCGGTTCTGGCATCGTCCTCGATCGTTCTAGAGCCCAACTCCGAAGCGCATCCTCGCTCCATCTTCCACCCACCGGCTACCCGCTGATCCGCGGGTGAAGCCCCCGCACCCCGTCGGGGGCGATCTCCGGTGCCTCGCGCAGGAGTGCGCTCATGTTCTGTCTCCCTTCGGCTTTCGCTCTGTTCGCCGCGCTCTGGCCGGACCCCGCTCGTTGCGGCGATCCGCAGGAAGCGGGCCTGACTCTCGAGGAAGTCCGCGACATTGCCCGACGAAGTGCGCCAGCTGTGCTCGCGGCGCAAGCGCGCATCGACGAGGCGCGCGGGATTCTGAAGAGCGCCTCCTACGCCCTCCCGGGGAATCCCGTGCTCGACGTGGACGCGGGGCCGCGGATCGACCGGGGCGACGCGACCGCCAACTACGACGTGTCGCTTTCCGTTCCCCTGGCGACCGGGGGCAAGCGCTCCTCGCGCGTCGCGTCCGCGACGGCCGGCGTGGAGGCAGAGAACGCGAGAGCTTCGGACGCCGCTCGCGTCGTGCTGTTTGAGGTCTCCCGAAGCTTCTACCGGATCCTGTTCGAGGAAGAACGGGCCCGGCTGGCCGAGGAACGGGACCGGATCGCGCGGGAACTCCTGAGCACGGCACAAGCGAGAGAACGCGCGGGCCAGGTGCCAGCGTTCGACATCCAGATCGCGAGTCTGGAGGTCGCGCGGGCAAGCTCCGAGGTCCTGGCCGCCCGAGCGGCGCGGGCGGCCGCGCTCGCCGACGTCCGCGCGCTTCTCGGTTGGCCGCCGGACCGGCACCTCGCGATCCGCGGGGATCTCCGCGAGCGAGGACGTTTCGAGCTCGAAGTTCTCCTTCGAAGAGCCCCGGATCGTCCGGACCTTCTCGCGCTCGCCGCCGAACTCCGACGCGCGCAGGCCGACGTCGATTTCGCCGCGGCTCTCAAGTGGCCGGACCTGGCCGTTCGCGCGGGCTACCAGCGCGACGAGGGAGCGAACATCCTTCGATTGGGGATCGGTGTTCCTCTGCCGCTCGTCGACCGCGGGCAGGGAGCGTCGATGACCGCCCGCGGCCGCGCCGCGGAAGCCGGCTTCGAGTACCAGTTCGGACGGATCGGGACGGAGAACCGGATACGCCTGCTCTGGGAGAGTCTGCGACTTCTCGAGGAGTCCGTCCGGGTCCTCGACCAGGACGGCCTGCCGCGACTTGAAGAAGCGGAACGATTCGCGCGATCCGGCTACGAGGCCGGTTACCTCCCCCTCACGCAATGGCTTCAGGTGCGGCGCGAGGCGCTCGAAACCCGGGCGAACTATCTGGAGCAGCTCCTCGAGGCCGCGAGCGCCGGGCTCGCGCTCGAACTGGAATCCGGAGCGCTTCGATGAGCGGGAAGAACTTGCTCCTCGTGACAGGCGTCCTCCCCGGCGTTCTTCTCGCCGCGGCCGGCTGCTCGCGCTCGGACAAGGACGGCACGCCGGCGTCCAAACCGACTCCGAAAACCTCCCCGCCGGAGCCCGCGACGCCGGAGAGTGCTCCCTCGGGCAGGACCGTTCTTGAGATCGACTCCGACACCCTTCGGGATCTCCGGATCACGACGGTCCACATCGAGAAGCACGCCCACGCGGAGTCCGTCGAGGGGCTCGCGGAGGTCCGGGTCGACGAGACGGCGTACGCCGAGGTGACCTGCCCGCTCGAGGCGCGGATCGTCAAGCTCCGGGCGGCGCCGGGCGATCGCGTCGAGGTGGGCGCGGTCCTCGCGGACATGCAGAGCGTCGAACTCGGGCGCGCACGCGCCACCGTGATCGGCGCGCGAAAGCGATTCGAGATCGCCCGGGAGACCGCGGAGCGCCTGAAGGGTCTCGCCGAATCCCGGATCGCCACGCAGCGGGAACTCCTCGAGGCGCAGGCCTCCCTCGCTCAATCGGAGGCCGAGTTCCGGTCGGCCGAGGCCTCCCTCCAGGCCCTCGGCTGTCCCAGCGGAAACTCGGACCGAACAGAGGACCTCTCCCTCTTCCCCCTCGCCACTCCCATTGCCGGAACCGTCCTCGACCGGCAGGCGGTGCTCGGCCAGGTCGCTCGAGCCGATCGTCCCCTCTTCCGAATCGCGGACCTTCGACGCGTGTGGCTCGTCATCCAGGTCTTCGAGCGAGACGCATCCCGTCTGTCGGTGGGGTCAGACGTCCGCGTGCGGTTCGTCGCCCTCCCCGGTCGAGAGTTCGTCGGGCGCCTCGAGTTCCTCGGCACGCAGGTCGACCCCGTCGCGCGAATCGTCCACGTCCGGGCGGTCCTGCCGAACGAGGATGGCCTCCTCCGTCCCGGCATGGCCGCGACGGCGTGGGCCAGCCTCGGGGCGGAACAAGTCCTCTCGGTGCCGGCGAGCGCCATCCAGCGTCTGGAAGAGAACTGGTGCGTGTTCGTCCCGAGGGGGGAGGGGCGATTCGAGATGCGGCGCGTTGCACGGGGCCGCGACCTGGGCGGGGAGGTCGAGATCCTCCAGGGTCTCGAATCGGGCGAGGAGGTCGTCGTGCAGGGCTCCTTCGTGTTGAAGGCGCAGGCGGAGAAGGCCCACGGGGGCGGCGAGCACGAGCACCACTAGCCGCCATGATCGAACGACTCCTCCGAGCGTCCTTCGCCCGCCCCCTCGTCGTCCTCCTCCTCGTCGCCCTCGGGACGATGTTCGGCGCCTACGGCATCGCGGGTCTCCGCCGGGACGTCTTCCCCGACCTCTCCGCGCCCGTCTTCAATGTGATCGCGCAGAACCCGACGATGGGACCTGAGGAGCTCGAGGTCGCGATCTCGATCCCCCTCGAAAACGGCCTCGCGGGACTTCCGGGAATCCGCCGAGTCCGTTCGGTCTGTCAGCTCGGGGTCGCGCAAGTCACGGTCGAGTTCGAGCCCGACGCCGATTACTACCGCTCGCGGCAGTTCGTTGCCGAGCGCATCAACCAGGCGACTTCGGCCCTCCCCCCGGGCACAGAACCGCCCCTGCTTTCCAGCCTCACGGGGCGGCTCAACGAGATCTTCGAGTTCACGCTCGAAGCGGACCCGGGCGCAACCGACCTCCTCACCCTTCGTGACCTCGCCGAGTTCGAGGTTCGCAACCGCCTGCTCGCCGTCCCTGGAGTCGCCGCCGTCGAGCGGCTCGGCGGCTACCTGCGCGAGTTTCAGGTCCTCCTCGACCCCGAGAGGATGCGCGCGCGGGCCGTGTCGGTGGAGGAGGTGTTGCACGCCGTGCGCGAGGCAGGCGCCAACGCGCCCGGGGGCTTCCTCACTCAAGGCTCGGTCGAGGTGACGGTCCGGACCGTCGCCCGACCCTCCGGAACGAAGGACCTGCGCGACGTCCTCGTCGGTCGCCGGGGCGATGTGCCCGTCCTCCTCGCCGACGTGGCGGACGTGCGCGAGGGGCCGGCGATCCGCCGCGGGATCGCTCATCGACTTCAGGGAGAAGTCGTCTCCTGTCGCGTCGTGAAGCAGTTCGGGGCGGACACCGTGCAGGTCGCCCGGGGAATCCGCCGCGCGCTCGAGGACCTGCGTGCCGTGCTGCCGCCGGGCATCCGGGCGCGAGTGGTCTACGACCAGTCCGACCTCATTCACGAGGCCCTCTGGGGCGTGACGCGGGCGATCCTCATCGGCGCGGTCTTCGTGATCGCGGTCATCCTCGCTCTGCTCGGCGACCTGCGGGCCGCCCTCCTGATCGTGGTCGTCCTGCCCGTCTCTCTGCTCATCGCCTCGCTCGCCCTCGCGAGGTTCGACATCGGCTTCAACACGATGACGCTCGGCGGCTTCGCGATCGCCGTCGGCCTCCTCGTGGACGCGTCGATCATCATGATCGAGAACATCGTCCACAGGCTCTCGAGCGCGACGGCCGCGAATCGCCGCGAGGTCGCGCTGCACGCGGCGCGCGAGGTCGGGAGGCCCATCGCCTTCGCCGTGTCGGTGCTGATCGCCGTCTTCCTTCCTCTCCTCTCGCTGTCGGGAATCGAGGGGCGGATGTATCGACCGCTCGCCGGAGCGGTGGTCGCCTCCCTCGCGGTCGCGCTCCTGCTCGCGCTCTCCGCCGTGCCCGTGGCGGCGGCAGTGTTTCTGGGAAAGAGCGCGGCGTCGAGGGGAGACACGTGGCTCGTTCGTCGTGTGAAGGCCCTCTACGTGCCCGTGTTGGACTTCAGCCTCCGGCGCGCCGGCGTCGTGCAACTCGGGACGCTCCTCGTCACAGTGCCGGTGCTCGCGCTCGCGTTCGGGATCGGGATCGAGTTCATGCCCGAGCTCGACGAGGGGGCATTGCTCGTCCAGACCCTCGTTCCGGCCGAAGCCTCGTTGCAGGAGGTCGACGCACTCAACCACCGCGTCGAGGACGAGTTCCGGGCCTTCCCCGAAGTCGAGGACGTCGTGCGCAGGACCGGGCGTGCCGAGCGGACCGAGGACCCCATGCCGCACACCCTCTCGGATGTGCTCGTCGTGTTCAGGAAGGATCGGAAGAGGACTGCGGCCGAACTCGAGAAGGCGATGCGCGAGAAGGTCGAGAATCTCCCCGCCGTCGGGACCCTCTTCACGACGCCGCTCGGGATGCGCATCGACGAGGGACTCGGAGGGACGCCCGCCGACATCGCGGTCCGCATCTTCGGGCCCGACCTCGATCAGCTCGCCCGTTCGGCCGAGGCGGCACGCGAGATCGTCGCGGGGGTCGAGGGACTCGCGGACCTCCGCGTCGAGCCGCTGACCGGTCTCCCCCAGGTGAAGATCGAGATCGACCGGGCCGCCGCCGCGCGGTACGGACTCACCCCCGGCGAGATCAGCGAGACTGCCCGGATCGCCCTCGCCGGGGAGAGGGTGGGCGAGGTCTGGATCCCGCCGCGCCGCTACGACGTCGTCGTGCGCCTTCCCGAGGACCGGAAGACCGATCCCGCGGCGCTGCGACAGATCTTGCTCACTGGAACCGGGGGACTCCGCGTCCCCCTCGACCAGGTCGCGAGGATCGAGTTCGGGGTGGGGCCGAGTGCGGTTCGTCGCCAGGCGGGGATGCGACGGGTCGCTCTCGAGGCTTCCGTCGTCGGCGGCGACCTCGTCGGCTCTGCACGCCGGGTCGAGGAGCGTCTGCGTCGCGAACTGCGGCTCCCCTCGGGTTACTTCTTCGAGGTGGGCGGTCGCGTCGAGCAGGCCGGACGAGCGAGCCGGTCGCTCACCTTCGCCCTCGTCGCGGCGTGCGCCGCCGTGTTCCTGCTGCTGCAGCTCGCGCTCGGATCGCTCGCCGACACCCTCGTCATCCTTGGGACCCTGCCAACTGCCATCGTCGGAGCGGTCCTCGCCCTGAAGGTTTCCGGCGAGACATGGAACGTGTCCTCCATCGTCGGGGTGCTCGGACTCCTCGGCATTGCGGTCCAGAATGGACTCGTCCTGATCACGCAGACACGCGGCCTCTTGGCCGAAGGAAAGCCCTTCCGAGAAGCGCTCCGCGAGGCGAGCGTGGGACGGGTAAGGCCCAAGCTCATGACGGCCGGCGTCGCGATTCTCGCTCTCCTCCCCCTGGTCGTCGTTCGTCTTCCCGGCACCGAGATCGAACGTCCACTTGCAGTCGTCATGATCGGGGGACTCGTCACCTCCACCCTGTTCACGTTGCTCGCGCTCCCGACCTTCTACTCCTTCGTCGAGGGCCTCCGCTCGCGCCGAAGACGCGAGGCCGGGACGGTCGTCTTAGCGGAAGCAACCTCTCCGGAAGGGGTTGCCCCTGCAAGGGTTGACCCGGAGAGCGGAGGGGAAAGTCGGCCTTCCCAGGCGTGCCCGGTTGCGTGAGGGACTCCCCAGAACCGGGCCGGAGGGGGGGGGGGGGCGGAGTGCGGGGCCGGAGTAGGAAAGGGAGATCCAGAAAAAAAAGCCGGCGGGCAAGGCCCGCCGGCGCAGGCTCCGGCGACCGGGACCGCCTGCCCCCTGGACGCTCTTTGAGAACGGCCCCGGACGCCCGGTGCGCCCGTCTTGTCGCTCGGAATCGGGAGGGTTCGGCCCTCCCACGCCCTTCCTAGTCGGGAGGTCCCCGCCGGTAACGCGGCCGGCGCGCGCCCCCCCCTAGAATCTCGCTCGTGAGGCTCCGGAGCATCTCCTCGAAGCTCCTCCTCGCCGCCGTCGTCGCGGTCGCCCTCCCGTTCCTCGCCTTCACGGTCTTCGTCCACGACCTGATGGAGGAGCGCCTCTCGGCGGACGTGGTCGAGTACTTCCTCCGGAGCAAGGCCTCCGACCTCGCCGACAAGATCGACCTCCTCGTCGAGGAGCGGAACAAGGACCTCGCGATCTGGCAGACCGACGACGAGGGGATCCAGGCCCTCCGACGTCCGGACGACCCCAAGGCGCGCCAGACCCTGGTCGACTCGCTCACCCGCTTCGGGGTCGTGAAGGGGGTCTACGACGCGCTCCTCGTCGCCGACCGGGAGGGGCGGGTGGTCGCGACGAACACGGTGTTCCGGGACGACCCGAACCTCTCGCCTGCCTGGGGGGCCTCCCTCCTCGGCCGGGACGTCTCCTCGCTCCCCTGGTTCCGGGAGGCGATCCAGGGGAAAACCTACCGCGAGGACTGGCACATCTCGCCCCTCACCCACCCCGAGACGCCCGCCTCCGCGCGGGACTCCTCCGAGTGCGGCGTCGGCTTCGCCGGGCCGATCCTCGACGGCGGCGAGGTCCTCGGGGTCTGGTACAGCCTGATGAACTGGTCCTTCGTCCAGGAGCAGATCCTCGGCCGGGTGAAGGAGTACTTCCGCGAGCTGCGCGGCCCGGAGTTCTACCCCTCGGGATACGCCTTCCTCTGGAAGTCCGACGCCGACACCGTGATCGGGCACGACAACCCGCGGCTC
Organism: Planctomycetota bacterium; assembly: GCA_035695825.1. Taxonomy (GTDB): domain Bacteria; phylum Planctomycetota; class UBA1135; order UBA1135; family JAKEFM01; genus JAKEFM01. The sequence continues at coordinate 161,642 of DASRRH010000034.1, forward strand.
TACGGCCTGCGGGTCTCGGCCCCCCCGATCTCCCTCCCGCAGCTCACGGAGGCCGCGCGCCGGGAGAAGTGGGGGGTCTTCCCGCGCTACGAGTGGCCCCCGGGGACGGGCAAGCTCGCCGCGTTCAAGCACTGCCGCGGCCCCGAGGAAGGGGGATTCGGCTGGATCGTCGGGATCGGGATCAACAACGAGGACATCTTCCGGACGGCGCACGAGTTCGGGGCGGCGCTCACCCGCACGACGGTCGTCTGGCTCGCGGCCGTCCTGGTCGCGACCTGGTTCCTCTCGCGCGCCTTCGTGCGTCCCCTCCGACGGCTCACCGAGTTCACCGAGCGCGTCGCCGCCGGAGACCTGACCGGGCGCGTCGAGGTCGGCACGCGGGACGAGGTCGGCGCGCTCGCCGATTCGTTCAACCGGATGACGGCGGAGGTCGCGGGGAGCCGCGAGCGCCTCGTCCGGGCGGAGAAGGAGGCGGCCTGGCGGGAGATGGCGCGCCAGATCGCCCACGAGATCAAGAACCCCCTCACCCCGATGCGCCTCTCGACGACGATGCTCCAGCGCGCGCAGCGGGAGCGCGCCCCCGACTTCGAGCGCATCTTCGAGCGCTCGACCGGGACGCTGCTCCGCCAGATCGAGGGTCTGCAGCGGATCGCGAGCGACTTCGCCGCGTTCGCGGGGGGGGCGAGGCGCGTCCCGCGGCGGCTCTCGCTCGCGGAGATCGCCCGGGAGTTCCCGGAGATGTACGCCGGGTGGGCGGCGGAGAGGGGGATCCGGTTCGAGGCCGCCCTCGCGGACGCGGAGGTCGTCGCAGACGAGGGCGAACTCCGCCGCCTCTTCATCAATCTCCTCGACAACGCCTTCGAGGCGGCCCGCGAGGGAGGGAACGTCCGTCTCGAAGTCGCGCGGGACGGCGCGAACGCGCTCCTCCTCGTCGAGGACGACGGGGGGGGGCTCCCCGAGGAGGTGCGCGCGCGCCTGTTCGAGCCCTACTTCTCGACGAAGACGACCGGGACGGGGCTTGGCCTGGCGATCTGCCGACGGATCGCCGCGGACCTCGGCGGGTCGATCGCGCTCGAGCCGCGCCCGGGCGGCGGAACGCGGGCGCGGGTGACGATCCCCCTCGCGCGGGAGGGGTCGGACGGAGAATCCCCATGAAAAAACTTCGCCACTACGGCAGCCGGGAAGACTCCCGGCGCGGGGGCCCCCTCGCTCCCGACCTCACCCGTTCGACGACCTTCGAGAAGGGGAACGCCGAGGAGGTCCGGGCCGTCGGGGTCGGCGAGGCGCCCGGCGAGTTCTACCCGCGCCACGGGACGCCGAACGGGCGGATGCTCGAGGCGCGCCTCGCCGAGCTCGAGGGGGCCGACGGGGCGGTCACCTTCGCCTCGGGGATGGCGGCGCTCCACGCGATCGTCTTCGGCCTCCTCCGCTCCGGCGACCGGGTGGCGGCGAGCCGCGAGGTCTACGGGGGGATGACGGCGATGCTCCGGGAGGACGCGCCCCGCTTCGGGATCGAGGTCCGCCCCTTCGACCCCTTCGACCGCCGCTCCGTCGCGCGCGTCCTCGACGGGGGAGTGAACCTCGTCCACGTCGAGACCCCGACGAATCCCCTCTGCCGGGTCGTCGACCTCGCCCCCCTCGCCGCGGCGGCGAAGCGGGCGGGGTCCCTCCTGTCCGTCGACGCGACCTTCTGCCCGCCGCCGTTCCAGAACGCTCTCGCGCACGGGGCGGACCTCGTCATGCACAGCGCGACGAAGTTCCTCGGCGGCCACTCCGACGCCCTGGCCGGCGTCGTCGCCGGCCGTCACGAGCTCCTCGAGCCGATCGAGGCGTTCCGCCTCCGCACGGGGGGGATCCTCGGGCCCGACACGGCCTGGCTGGTCCAGCGCTCCCTCGGCACCCTCGAGCTCCGCGTCCGGGCGGAGTCGGAGAGGGCGCATCGCCTCGCGGGCTACCTCGAGGGGATCCGTTCGCGCGGCGGCCGGATCGACGCGGTCCACTACCCCGGCCTCCCGGGCCATCCGGACCACGCCGTCGCGAAGCGCCAGATGAAGTCGTTCGGCGCGGTCCTCGCCTTCGAGGTCGCGGGGGGGCTCGAGCCGGCGCGGCGCGTCTACGACCGCTTCCGCGTGATCCGCCGCGCCGTGTCCCTCGGCGGGATCGAGACCCTCGCCTCCCTCCCCGTCCACACCTCCCACGCCATGGCGAGTCCCGAGGAGAGGAAGCACGCGGGGATCGCCGAGGGGTTGATCCGGCTCTCCGTCGGCCTCGAGCCGGTCGAGGAGCTCGAGGCGGACCTCGCCTCCGCGCTCGAGGGATGAAGGTCTTCGTCACCGGAGGGACGGGCTTCGTCGGCTCGGCCCTCGTCCGTTCCCTCTGCGCGCGGGGGGACGTGGTGACCGGCCTCCGCCGCGCGGAATCCCCGGTCGGGCGGCTCGGGGAGCTGCCGGTCCGCTGGGTCGAGGCGCCCCTCACCGACGAGCCGGCGCTCGCGCGGGCGAGCGCCGGCGCCGAGGTCTTCTTCCACGTCGCGGCCGACCTCTCCTACAGCCGCCGCGACCGCGGCCGGCAGTTCGAGACGAACGTGCTCGGCACCCGCGCGGTTGCCGCGGCCGCGCTCCGCGTCGGGGCGCGACGGCTCGTCCACACGAGCAGCGTCGCGGCGGTCGGGATCCGCGACGGGCCGACCCTCCTCGACGAGTCGTCTCCCTACAGCGCCGCCCCCCTCGACATCGGCTACTTCGAGACGAAGCGGCAGGCCGAGGGGGAGGTCGCCCGCGCCGTCGAGCGCGGACTCGACGCCGTGACCGTAAACCCTTCGGTCGTGCTCGGCCCCGGGTTCGGCCGCGGCAACTCCGGCGCGATCGTCCTCGCCGTCGCGAAGCGGCGGATCCCGTTCGTCCCGCCCGGCGGCGTCAACTGCGTCGGCATCGACGACGTCGTCTCGGGCCACTTGCTCGCGCTCGAGCGGGGCCGGAGAGGGGAGCGCTACATCCTCGGTTCGGAGAACCTGACCTACGGGGCGCTCTTCGAGCGGATCGCCCGCCTCGCGGGGGTCCGTCCACGCGGCCGGAGCGTCCGGGGCGGTCTCCTCCTCGGCTTCGTCCGCGCGCTGCGCGCCCTCGACCGGCTCGGGCTCGTCGGGCGCCGTCTGCGTCCCGAGGCCCTCGCGACCCTCGGCCGCTACCTCTGGTTCGACTCGGGGAAGGCCCGGCGCGAGCTCGGGTGGACCCCCTCTCCAATCGACGCGGCGATCCGCGCGACGCTCGAGGACTTCCGGGCGAGGGGGGTGTTACCGCCGAGAGCGCGCGACCTATCCGAGGTTCCCCGTTCGGAGCCGGTCCCCGGTCCCAGCCCGGAGCGGGGGCAGGGCTCGCTCGCGCACAGGAGGGATCTTTGAAGAGGAACAGGTGACGCTGCGCGAGGGCGGCGAGGTCGAGGGTCGCTCGGGAGCGCTCGAGGATTGACGCCCGAGCCAGCGCCCCAGAAAGGACAGTGCGGCGTCTCGTCGGGTTTCGGATCGTTCTGGTCGCGGCGGCGGCCGTCGCGGCGGCGCTCCTCCTCGGCCGGGGACGCAGGACGAACGGCTCGACGACGGATGTGCGGACTCCCGAGGAGACGCTTGCGGCCGACGCGACGGCGCCCTCGCCGTCCTCGAGCACCCCGACCTCGCCAGAGGGAACTCGGCGCGCGCTCGCGCCTGGGGCTGGGTCATCCCGAGGGCCGCGCGGCGGATCCACGGGGATCTCCGGGGTCGTCGTCGACGGCGACACGGGGGCTCCCCGGACGACGTTCCTCGTCCGCATCGAGGACAAGACCTCGAACGAGGGGTGGCTGGCGTCGCTCTTTCGGAGCCGGACCCCGCGCGTGCGCTCGTTCGAGGGCCCCGACGGTGCCTTCGAGATCCTCGACCTGCGAGCGGGCCTCTACGAGTTCCGGTTCGAGGCGGAAGGGTGCGTTCCCGCGACGTTCGAGGATCTCGTGCTCCGCAAGGGGAGGGTCCGAGACGGCCTTCGAGTGAAGCTCCGTCGTGCCGGAATCCTGCAGGGCATCGTGGCGGGGGAGGGCTCGGCCGCCCCGGTTGCTGGCGCGCCCGTGCGGGTAATCGAGGACGAATGGGGCTCCGTCGTCCGGGACGTCGGAGGGAAGGACCGGACCCCCACGGACCTCGACGGACGCTTCCGGATCACGATTCGGCCGGGGACGCTCCGCCTGCAGGTAAGCCACGCAGAGTTTGTCGACTGGCTCGGCGACCCCTTCGACCTCCCTCCCGGGGGAGCACGCGATGGGATCGCGGTCACGCTCCGGCGGGGGGGCGGCATCGACGGATTCGTGCGCTGCCCCGACCGATCCCCGGCCGTCGGCGGGTCGGTGTCGGCCCGCCCGGAGGACGCCCAGTCCGGCGGGTGGAAGCAGGCGAACGCCGATCCGAACGGCTACTTCCGTATCCAGGGGCTCGAAGGCGGGTCGTACGGCGTGGAAGCGTCCGCGCGGGCCCCCGGACGGGAGTGGCGAATGCGGGTGAGCGCCGCGGTCGAGGAAGGGCGGATCACGCGGGTGGAGTTCCCGGAGCCGCGGGACGGCGGGTGCACCGTCCGCGGTCGGGTGTCGAGAGGAGGGGAGCCGATCGCGGGCGCGTCGGTGGAGATCGTTTCGACGGCGGCCACCTCCGAGGGTCGAGCCATCCGACTCCCTCGCCTCGGCGACACGCAGACCTTCCACGGGCGGACGGGGAACGATGGGGCCTTCTCGATCGAGGGAGTGCCGGCAGGGAGGGCGTGGCTCCGGTTCGACCTCGAGCCATGGGGAAGGAGGGAGAAGGGAGCCTGGGTGTTTCTCTATCCGAGGGCCTTCTTCCTCGTCGTCCCCGACGCCCCCGAGTTCCACTTCGACGCGGTTCTCCCAGCGGGGGAGATCGCCGGGCGGGTCGCTCGGGCGTCCGACGGATCCCCGGCGGCCGGGGCGACGGTGTCGGCCGTCTTGCGGAGCGACCCGGATTCCCCCGACCTCTTCACGCGGGGCTCGTGCGACACGGATCCCGCGGGACGCTACTGGATCCGCGACTTCCGGCCGGGCGAGTACTTCGTCGAGGTGAACTCGGCCGGGTGGCGCGGGGGGGGACGGAGCCGCGACCCGATCGGCGAGCCGCTCGGTCGGGTCCTGCGCGGTCCGGTGACGGTCGGGGAGGGCGCGCCCGTGGTTCTCGACGTGTCCCTTCCCGAGGGAGGGAGCGCGCTTGTGAGAGTCCGCGATCCCTCGGGGCGTCCCGTTCCCCGCGCCTCCGTGGCCCTCTCCCGTTCCGATGCACCCCGTGATCCGACACTCTTCCTCCCGGGATGGGCGGAGCCGGAGCCGGGCGAGGAGGGGCTCTACCGGGCGGACGGCCTTGAGCCGGGCCTCTACTACGCGAGCGTTTCGACTCCCGGCACGGCCGTGGCCTTCACGGAATCGCGGCGCGTCGAGAGCGGAGAGGAGGCCGCGTTCGAGGTCGAACTGCGCGAGGGAACTCGCGTGCTCGTCCGAGGCGAGGACGAGGACCGGTCGCCCGTCGACCTCCCCTTCGTCGACATCGCCGACTCCGCGGGGCGCTCCTGCCTCTGTCCCCGAAGGGCCTCGGGAAGCCCGCGGTCGGAGGAGCGGCGCGGGGTCGCCGTCATTCTCGCGCCCGGGGAGTATCGGATGACGCCGCTCCAGCCGGGCCGGCGTGGAAAGACCACCGCCGTCCGGGTAGGGGCCGACTCGCCGCAGGAGGTCGTGCTCCGGCTCGAGCGCGAGGAGGCGCCGAGGTAGCGGAGGTCGGGTCTTTCTCTCCCTCGCCTCGGCGCCTTCTCCCGAGAGGCTCCTCGAACCGAGGATCCTGGATGGGGTACCAGGCCCTCCGACCGAATCCCCCCTCCCCGGCATCTCCTCCCCGTGGAACGATGCCCCGGCCGCCTTTCCCCGTGAACCCGGAGGTCCTCCTCGCCCACGGCCGCTTCGTCCGCGGCATCGCCCGGAGCCTCCTCTTCGACGAGCACCGGGTGGAGGACGTCGTCCAGCAGACCTGGCTCGCCGCGCTCGAGAACGGGCCCTGCGAGGAGGGGAGGGTTCGGCCGTGGCTCGGAAGAGTCGCGCGGAACTTCGCCCTCCTCCTCGGCCGGCGCGAGGGACGGAGGCGCGGCCGCGAGGAGGCCGCCGCGCGTCCGGAGCTCGTCCCCTCGGCCGAGGAGATCGCGAGCCGCGAGGCGACGCGCCGGGCCGTGGTCGAGGCCGTCCTCGGCCTGCCCGAGCCCTGCCGGTCGGCGGTCCTGCTCCGCTTCTACGAGGAGATGCCGCCGCGGGAGATCGCGCGACGCCTCGGTGTCCCGGTCGAGACGATCCGGACGCGCGTCAAGCGCGGACTCCACCTCCTCCGCGAACGCCTCGGCCACGCCTACGGGGAAAACCGCAACGCCTGGTGCCTGGCGCTCGTCCCCCTCGCCGCTCCGGTGCGCACCGCCCCGCTCGGGCGCGTCCCGGTGCCCGACGGGACGGCGCCTGCGCTCCTCGCGGTGCCCGCCGGGAAGGTCGGCCTTGGCGCCGCCGCAGCCCTCGTCGCTTTCCTCGCGGTTCGTCCCGCGGCGGTCCCCGAAGGAGCCGGGGTCGGTCCGACCGGACCTCTCCTCTCGGATTCCTCCACCCCGGCGCGGGAAGACGCTCCAGCGGGGGACCGGGCCGGCGCCGCTCGAAGGCCGGCCGGTCTCGAGACGGCGGCGCTTCCGGACGGGGCTCCCGCCGAGCCCGCTCCCCGACTCCTCGCCCTCGCGGGAAGAGCGGTCGACGCGGAGGATGGGAAGCCGCTGCCGGACCTGACCCTCGAGGTGAGCGGTCCCGCGGGCGAAGTCTGCAGCGTCCGCACGGACGCGGAGGGGAACTTCCGAACCGGCGAATTGTTCCACGCCGGCGTCGCGGTGTTCCGCCACTCCCCCGATCCCGGCCACTCCCGGTTCCAGTTCCGACAAGGAGTCGAGCCGAACCAAGTGCTCCTCCCTCCCATCGATCCGGGCACCGGTTCGCCCCGCGAGGAGGTGGTGTTCCGCGTCTCCGCGCCCGAGCAGGCCGTGGCGGCCCGCGTGCTCCGGCCGGACGGCGCTCCGGCCCCGAACGCGCGAGTCCTCCTCCTCGACTTCGACGCGGACGAGGCGCGCTGGCCGGAGCGGGTGAGGGCCGCCGAGGCGGGGGAGGACGGGCTCGCGCGCTTCGCGGTCGAGAGGGGAGGCTCGGCTTCGGGTCCCCTCAAGCTCTTCGCGGACGACCTCGAACGCGGCTGGTCGAGCGACGTCGTCGAGGTCCCCCGGGACTGGAGGGCGGGCCGCGACGCGCCGGTCCCCCTCTTCCTGCAAGAAGGCGCCGGCCTGCGGGCGCGGGCGTTGGACGAGACGGGACGACCCGTCCAGGGGGTTCGGGTCCAAGTCGTTTGGGGAGTCCTCCGGAACCCGCATGAATCGACCTCGCGCTACTGGTTGACCGACTCGGCCGGAGAAGTCGCGATCGCGGGCCTCGCCCCCGGCTTCCACCGGGTGGAGTTCGACGACGCGCGACGCCGGGAGGAGATCGTCCGCGGGGTCTGGAAGAGCGGAAACGAGGTCCGCCACGCGCGCGAGGTCGTCCTCGAGCGGGGCCGGGAGACCACGGTCGAGTTCCGGTTCCCTCCGGGGGAGACCGAGCTCGCGGTCGCCGGCACCGTCCTCGACGAGAAGGGCGCTCCGCTCCAGGGCCAGTACCTCTCCGTCCGCAAGGAGGGGGAGGAGGAGGAGTGGGGCGCGCGGACGGACAGCGCGGGAGCGTTCGAACTCTGGTTCCGGCCCGTTCCGCGCCTGACGATCCGCCCGTCTCGGGAGCTCGACTCCGACCGCGTCGAGCCCGAGGAGGTCACGGTCCCCTTCGGGACGCGAGACCTCGTCTTCCGGCGGACGGCCGTCATCGAGCCGCGCCGCGTCTCCTTCCGGGTCGTCGAAGCCGGGACGGGAGCGGCCGTCGAAGGGGCGGAGATCTGGCTCGTCGATCCCCGCCGCGACGAGGACGACTCCCGCGGGCGAACCGGGCGCGATGGCTCCGTGCGTGTCGAGTTCAAGCCGCGAAAGGGGCTCCTCTGGGGCGCATGGGCCCCCGGCTTCCTCGACCGGGAGGGGCGCGTCGAGGACCTGCCTCTGCGGGACCCCGCTCCCTTCGTCCAGGTCGCCCTGCGCCGCGGGTTCGACCGGAGGTTCCTGATCTACGACGGATTCTCCCAGGAGCCGGTTCCGGGCGCGCGCATCCGGGACGCGGAGACCGGCCTCGAGCTCGCCGTCGCGGACGAGGGAGGGAGGGTCCGGCTGACAGGCCTTCCCGTCCCGAGGACGCTGGAGGTCTCCGCCGCGGGGTACCGGGCGAAGACATGGCAGCTCGTCCAGCGACTCTCCTGGCTGGACGACGGGATCCCTCTGCCGAGAACGCGGCGTCGAGAATGATCCCCCGAGGGGGAGCGCCGGCAGCCGCCCCGCGTTAGGCGCGCATAATGGCGACCCGCCGCCCGTATTCACGGGCCCGTCGTGAGCCGCAAGCGCCTCCTCCTCGCCGCCCTCCTCTTCGCCCTCGCAGCCTCCCTGGCGCTCCTCCTCCCGGGCCGGCGCGCGGCGAAGGCGGAGGGAGAGGGGCGGAGCGGCCTCGCCGCCAGCGCCGCGGAGGTTCCTCCCGAGCCCGAAGTTCCCGCTTCCGGCGACCCACGCGGGTCGCCCGACGTTCCCCGAGGCGAAGCCGCGCCGGTCGCAGGGCCGGGCCGACTCCTCGGGAAGGTCGTCGAGAAGAGGAGCCGGGCGGCGGTTCCCGGCGCGGCCGTCCGCGTGCTCCGCGACCCGCCGGGAGCGGAGGGTCTCGCTCGCAGGCTCGAGGGGCTCGGCGGACGGACGAGGGAGAAGGAAGGGCTCGTCGCGCAGACCCGCGCCGACGAGACGGGCTCGTTCGTGCTCGAGGGGCTCGAGGAGGGGACGTTCTTCCTCGAAGCGGTCTCCGCGCGCTCCTTCAGCGCCGACTGGACGCGCGCCTCGGTCTCCGCGAAGGAGGCGGCCCCGCCGGTCGTCCTCGAGGTCGAGATCGGCGCTCGGGTCGTCGGCCGCGTGCTCGGCCGGGACGGGCCCGTTGCGGGAGCGACGGTGGAGCTTCGGCCCGGGCCGGCGAACTTCCTCGAGTTCTTCCGCGAGCGGACGTACCGCTGGCGCGAGGCGCGGACGGACGGGGAGGGGCGATTCGCGATCGACGGGGTCCCGCCGGGAGAAGGGCTGCTCCTCACCGCCCGGGCCGGGGAGTACGCCCCGACGCACGTCCGCAATCTCGAGGCGCGGGCCGGCGAGGACACGGCGATCGAGGTCCGCCTGTCGAGGGGAGGGGCCGTCGCGGGGCGCGTCCTCGACGGGTCGGGCTCTCCCATGGCGGGAGCGGAGGTGCGCGTCGCTCCGGTCGGGATCGAGGACATGCTCGAGGCGGACTCCTTCGCGTCGGCCCCGGCGACGGCGAACGAGAAAGGGGCGTACCGGGTCTCCGGTCTCCCCGTCGGCCTCGTCGAGATCGCCGCCTCGGCGGAAGGGAGGCCGCCCACTCTGCGGCGCGGCGTGCGCATCCGGGAGGACCGCACGACCGAGGGGATCGACCTCGTCCTCGAGGAGGGGCACGCGATCGCGGGCTGCGTCGTCGACGGATCGGGCGGTCCGATCGCGGGGGCCGAGGTGCGTGCCGAGACGTTCGAGCCGCGGTTCTTCTCGATCCTCGCCCCGCACATGCTCGGCCGGAACGTCGCGCGGAGCGACGCCTCGGGCCGATTCCGGATCGCGGGCCTGACCGGCGGGGATCACGCGCTCGTCGCGAGCGCGACCGGCTTCGGGCGCGCGCGAGTCCCCGGAGTCCGGGCCGACCGGGAGGACGTCCGGGTCGTCCTCGAACCGGTGGGCTCGATCGCCGGGATCGTCCTCGACAGAGAGAGCGCGGAACCGCTCGCACGCTTCACGGTCCGCGCCCGCCCCACGCGGAGGGATTCCACGGACGGGGGGGGGCCGCGGCTCGGGCGCGGGGGACCGAGTCCCTTCGGGGGACGGGGTCCCGAAGGTGCGAGCGTCTCCCGCACCTTCGAGGCGGGCGACGGGAAGTTCGCGCTCGACGGCGTGCCGCCCGGGACGGTCGCCGTCACCGTCTCGGCCGAAGGGTTCTCGGAAGAGCGCCTCGAGGGAGTCGTCGTTCCTCCCGGCGCGACCGCGAAGGGGCTGATCGCGCGCCTCGGGAAGGGGGGGACCATCCGGGGGCTCGTCCTGCGCGGACAAGACGGCTCGCCGGTCCCCGGGGCGCGAGTCTCGGCCTCGAAAGGGGGAGAACCCTTCGCCGGCTTCGCCACCTCGGTCGGGCTGCGGGGCTCGGGAGTCGAGTCCGACGCGGAAGGGCGCTTCGAGGTGCGAAACCTCGCGCCCGGCTTGTACCGATTGCTCGCGAGCCACGCGGAGCTCGCCCGCGGCGAGGTCCCCGAGGTCGACGTGGGGGAGGGGAGCGTCGTCGAAGGGGTGGAGGTGCGGCTCGGGATCGGGGGGGCGATCTTCGGCGCCGTCGCGGATCCGGAAGGCTCGCCCGTCGCGGGGAGCACGGTCCTCGCCTTCTCGCTCCCGGGAGGGGACGTCCGCCAGGCGCGCACGGACGGGGAGGGCGCGTACGAGATCCCCCTCCTCCCCGCCGGCTCCTACCAGGTGCTGACCACTCGGGCCGACGAGGACCGGACGTTCACGAGCCTCCTCGGCCACCTCCGGTGGCGGCAGGCGACGGTCCGGGAAGGGGAGCGGGCGCGGCTCGACATCGTCGACGACTCCTCGGTCGGCTGCCGGGTGCACGGGACGGTCCTCGATGGAGGCGCCCCCGTGCCGGGGACCACGCTCTTCGTCCTCGGATCGGGAGGCGGGCCGTTCAGGCTGACGACGAAGGCCGCGGTCACCGACGAGGTCGGCGCCTACGAAATCCGCGGCCTCCCGGCGGGGACCTACACCTTCCGGGTCGGAGACTTCGGCGCCGAGAACCAGGGAGCGCGATTCGAGATCGACGTCCCCGAGGCGGCCGAGGCGACGGTGGACCTCGTCCTCCCGCGCGCGCGGATCTCCGGGCGCGTGGTCGAGGAGGAGACCGGGAAGCCCGTGCGCGGCGTCGAGGTCTCGCTCGCGAACCTCGACCGTTCGGATGGGCTGCTCTCCGGCTTCCTCGGGGAGGCGATGCGGGAACGCCAGGCCGCGGCGCGGAGCGACGCGGAGGGGAGCTTCCGGTTCGATCGCGTGACGCCGGGCCGCTACCGCCTGACGGCGCGAGTGAACTCGTTTCGGAGCAGCGAAGAAGTGGCTCTAGCGCCGGCGGCTCTCGACGAGGTCGCCGTCGGGGACGGGGAGGACCTCACGGGAGTCGAGCTCCGGATGAAGGCGGGGGCGTCGCTCCGGGGAAAGGTGACCGACGCTTCGGGGCGGCCCGTCCCGCTCGCGAGCGCGACCCTTGTTCCGGAGGGGGGAGAGGTGCGGCTCTTCCCCGACGCGGTGACGGACCGGGAGGGGGCCTTCCGCGCGAGCGGGCTCGCGCCGGGGCGCTACCGGGTCGTCCTCGAGGCGGAGGGGTTCGCCCGTCTCGAGGCCGAGGGAATCCTCGTCGAGGTGGGGGGGAACGCCGAGGGGGCCTACACGCTCCGCAGGGGCGCGCGCCTCCTCGTCCGCGCGGTGGACTCCTCGGGGAGGTCGGTCCGCGAGGCTCGGATCGAGGTCCTCGACGCGGCGGGGAAGAGCGTCCGCGAACGGCCGGGGCCGGGCCGCATGCTGCGGGCGATCTTCGGCGGCGAGGACGGTTCCGGAACGGCCGAGGTGGGGAGCCTCGCCCCGGGGCGCTACCGCGTCCGCGCGACGGGGAAGGGAGGGAAGGCCGCGGAAGCGGCCGTCGACCTCGCCGAAGGGGAGGAGCGCCGGGTCGACCTCACGGTTCCCTGACGGACGACTCGAAGCGCTCGAGGCGGCCGAAGCGCTCGAGGGCGGGGGCGATGTCCTTCCCCTCCCCCTCGGCGAAGACGAGCAGGTCTTCGGGGTCCGGCAGCAGCGGGAGCGCTCGGCGGACGCCTTGCTCCGATACCGCGTGGACCGAGGGGACGAACGAGGCGAGCCCCTCCGCGCCGATCCCGACCGCCTCCGCGGAGACGAGGGCCGAGGCGAGGGCCGGAGCGGTCTCGACGGAGAAGGGCCACTGCCCGGCGAGGTAACGCTTCGCCCGCTCCACGGCTCCCGGCGGGAGGAATCCGGAGCGGAGCCGCGCGAGCTCGCCGCAGGCGGCCTCGACCGTCTCGGCGACCGACGCGTTCTTCGTGAAGGTCTCGATCGCGATCGCGCCTCCGAATCGCCGCGCGTCGAGGCGGCTCGAGATCCCGTAGGTGAGGCCGCGGTTCACGCGGACCGCGTCGACGAGGAGGGAGGAGAACCCTCCCCCGAGGACGGTGTTCGCGACGAGGAGGGGGAAGTAGGCGGGGTGAGTCCGCGCGATCGAGATCCGCCCGAGACGCAATTGAGCCTGCGTCGCGCCGGGGCGGTGGGAGAGGACGACGCGGCGCCCGTCCGGCTCGGGGCGAGGGAGATCCCGTTCGGGGAGAACGGCGTCGCGCCATCCCCCGAAGGTCTCTCGCGCGGCGGCGAGGCGACGCTCGTCGAGGTCGCCGAGGAGGACGAGGAGGGCGTTCCCCGGGGCGAAGAGGGAGCGGAGGGCGAGGAGGTCCTCGCGCCGACAGGCACCGACCCCCTCGCTCGTCCCCGCGGCCGTCCGTCCGTAGGGATGGGTGAGGAACAGCGCGCGCTCGAACTTGCGGCTCGCGGCGAGGCGGGCGTCCTCCTCCTCCCGCCGCAGCTCCGCCGCCAGGCGACGGCGCTCCTTCTCGACCTCGGTCGGGGAGAGGGTCGGGCGAAGGACGAGGTCGGCGAGGAGGGAGAGGGCCTCCTCGAACCGCTCGGCGAGGACCTCGAGCCCGAGCAGCGCGTGTTCGGAAGTCGTGCGCTCGAGGAGGGCCGCCCCGAGGGACTCGAGGTCCGCGGCGATCCCCTCCGCGTCGCGCTCCCCCGCGCCCTTCTTGAGAAGGGAGAGGAGGAGGCGAAGCGCCCCTTCCTTCCCCACGGGGTCCTCGACCGCGCCTCTCCGGAGACCGATCCCGAGGAAGACGAGGGGAAGGCGCCGATCCTCGCGCGCGAGGAGGAGGAGCCCGCTCGGGAGGACCTCGCGCCGCAGGTCGCGGAGCAGCGGAGGGACCGAGGCGGGAGCGATCACGGGCGCGAAGGGAGGAGCGTGACGACGGTCCGATTCGAAGCGCGGAAGGTCCGGGCGGCGAGCGCGCGCGCCGCCGCGGGCTCGAGCGCGCGGAAGCGCGCGGGGAGCGCGAAGGCGAGGCGGGCGTCGCCGAGGAGGACCTCCGCGCGGCCGATCTCCTCGCCCCTCCCGCGGACGGTGCGCAGCCCTCGCAGGCTCGTCGCGGCGAGCGCGCTCTTCGCCCGCTCGAACTCCGCGAGAGGGACCTCCTCCGCGCCGAGCCGCTCGAGCTCCTCGAGGATCGAGCGTTCGACGCGGGACGGGTCGACGTCCGGCCGAACCTTCGCGAGGAGCACGGCGAGGCCCGGATCGACCGTCCAGGGCGCCTCGAAGTCGATCGAGAGGGCCGACTCCTCGCGACGGACGAGGCGGCGGACGAGGCGCCCCGATTCCCCTCCCGCGAGGATCCGGCCGATCGCCTGGAGGAGGAAGGGGTCGTCGCCGTCTCCCGCCCGGGCTCCGTGGAACGCGATCGCGACGGCCGGGACCTCCGCCTCCCGCGAGAGCGCGAGGCGCTTCTCCCCTTTCTGCGGAGGCTCCTCGGTCCGGACGGGCGGAGGGGGAGGTCCGGGAGGGATGTCGCCGAAGGCATCGCGCACGAGCGCGATCGCCCCCTCCGGCTCGAAGTCCCCTGCGACGACGAGGAGGGCGTTGTTCGGAGCGTAGAAGGTCCGGAGGTAGGCGCGGACGTCCTCGACGCCGATCGCGAGGAGGTCGGACATCCAGCCGACGACGGGCCAGCCGTAGGGGTGGGCGTCGAAGGCGAGGGCGTAGAGCCGCTCGAAGAGGTCCCCGTCGGGGTCGTCTTCGACGGAGACGCGGCGCTCCTCGCGCACGACCGCCGCCTCCGACCGAAGCGAGGCCTCCGCGACCGCGAGGGCGCGCATGCGGTCCGCCTCGAGGTCGATCGCCGTCGCCAGCGCGGCGGGCGGGAACTCCTCGTGGTAGACCGTCGTGTCCCAGGACGTGGAGGCGTTCGAGAAGCCTCCCTCCCGCTCGAGCGTCCGGTCGAACTCCTTCGGGCCGTACTTCGCCGCTCCGTTGAACATGAGGTGCTCGAGGAGGTGGGAGAGCCCCGTGATCCCGGGGCGCTCGTTCCTCGACCCGACGCGGAAGTGGACCTGAAGGGAGACGAGCGGGAGGGCGCGGTCCGGGGAGAAGAGGGCGAGCAGGCCGTTGCCGAGCGCGTGGCGTTCGAGCGGGAAGGCCGCCGTCGCCGGCAGGGGGGCGGGCACGAACGGGCGCTCAGACGTCGAGGGGGCTCATCCGGTCCTGCTCCTGCGCCCGCGGCCAGTAGGCCTGGTCCGTCGTCTCGGGGCTCCGGATGAGGAGGAGGACGAGGGCGAGGAAGAGGAGGAGGCCCGCGAGGTATCCGACCGGCACCCACCCGGGGGCGGCCCCCGCCATCCCCGCCTCGATCGTCTCGAGGAGACCCGCCTGCGGTCCGAGGGACGCGCGTGACATCGCGACCTTCGCGCACCAGGCGAAGACGAGGAGGAGGAGGATGCAGAGATAGTTCCGGGCGAGCCGGGCCCGGAAGGCCTGCCAGAAGGAGATCTTGAACTCCGGCGCGAGGAGGTCGCGGGCGACGAGCCCCCCCCAGGACTGCTTCGGGCTGACGAGGTCGCGGCGCAGGATCGGCCCGTAGAAGTTCTCCTCGATCATCCGCACGCGCGCCCGCCAGACGTCGAAGAACCGGAAGCGCCGCGCCTCGTAGCCGAGGAGGAGGAGGACGAGGGAGATCCCGAAGAGGAGGACGACGTGGCTGTGCCTCGGGTCGCCGAAGGAGTAGGAGAGGAGCGCCGCCGTGGCCCCGATCGCCCAGTTCGTCGTCGTGTCGAGGCGGGCGCGCCAGGCGTTCGCCCGGGAGAGCTCCCCGCGGTACAGGTGGACGATCGCCTGGATGTACTCGACCCGCGTGAGCGGATAGTCCTCGAAGGACCTCTCGGCGGGGGGGGAGGACGCCGCGCGCGAGGGGGCCTCCCGATCTCCGGGCTTCGCGACGGTCGCTTCTCGTTCGCCGGGGGGAGTCACCTTCTCGTCGGGCCCATCTTTACGCCCGCCCGGCCGGCGCGGCAACCCTCACGGAGGGTTCCCGTAGACCCCCTCGACGGTCGCCCCCTCGAAGCCGAGCAGCCGATTCAGGAAGGAGAAGGGGAAGTACAGGTCCGGGTAGCTCGTGGAGGAGGTGACCCGCGCGTTCGGCAGGCCCCGATCGGAGGCCTCCTCGAAGGCGGAGGCGAGGGCCGGGCGCGGGAGGACCCAGCCGACGAAGTGGAAGGCCCGCGCCTGCGCGCGGAAAGAGCCCGCCGTCGTCGACGTCGGGTGGACCGCGAGGCTGCGGCACCCGGCCCCGGCCAGGGCGGCGGCGAGGAGGACTCCGGAGGTTCGAGCCAGGCGCACGGGGGAGTTCAGTAAAGCACGACGCCGCCCGCTCGGCGAAGCTCGAGGATCCTCTCGCGGCGACGCTCGCGCCGGAGGTCCTTTTCGACCTCCTCCCTCACCTTGTTGAAGTCGGGGTGGTGGGCCGTCTTCCGCTCGAGGATCCGCACGACGTGGAAGCCGCGCTCCGACTCGACGGGGCCCACGATCTCCCCGGGGTGGCCGGCGAACGCCGCGCGGGCGACCTCGTCGGGCACCTTCCCCTCGCGCGGGAAGAAGCCGAGGTCCCCTCCCCGCTCCGCCGTCCCGGGATCCTCGGAGAGCGTGCGCGCGAGCTCCGCGAAGTCCTCCCCCTGCGCCGCCCGCCGCATCGCCTCCTCGGCCCTCGCCCGCGCCTCCTCTCGGCCGGCGAGGGGGAGTCGGCAGCCCGTCTCCGGGTCGGTCGTCGGGAAGAAGAGGTGGGCGGCCCGGACGCGCCCCCCGTAGTTGAGGGCGCTCCGGTAGAAGTGGCCCCGGAGGTCCGTCGCGGTGAGCGGCGCGAGGGCCCGCTCGAGCCGGAGGTCCCGCTCGATCGAGATCCCCTCCTGCTTGAGGCGCCGGTCGAGGAGGGCGGCCTCGATTCCGGGGTCCGTCCGCCGCCCCTCCTTGCGGAGTCGTTCGATTTCCTCCTGCACGCGCCGGCGTGCCTCCTCGGTCACCTCCTCCCGGGTGACGCGCCCCTCGGGCGTCGCCCGTTCGAGGAGGAGGAGGTCGACGGCGTCGGACACCCAGCGGTCGAAGAGGGTCGAGTGGATGTGGAACCAACCGTAGGGCCCGTCGAGGTCGGCGCCGAGCCGCGGCCACCAATCCTTCTCCACGCGGTCGAGAACCTCCCCCACGGGGATCTCCCTGTCGAGGCAGCGGGCCACCGGCCTCGAGCGCTCCCGGGCGAGGGAGAAGGACGCCGCGGGGCTCGAGGCGGGGGCGGACTGCGCTCCCTCGACGGCAGCGAGGAGGATCGACGCGATCACGCTCCGGATTCTAGGGACCGGGCCGGACGCCGGTCACCGCCGCGTCGGGTATCTTCCTTTCGCGCCCCACCGACGCTTGGAAGACGGTTCCCCGGAGCGATCCCTCCTCGCGCGCCTACGCGCTTCCTTCGAGGGGCGGTACGGAAGCCCGCTCGGAGCGCGGGCCGCGTTCGCCCCCGGACGGGTCAACCTCCTCGGCGCGCACCTCGACTACAACGGCGGAGCGGTTCTGCCGGTCGCCCTCGACCGGGGTACGGGCGTCGTGGCCCGGCTGCGATCCGACCGGCGCCTGCGGTTCGCCTCGCTCGACGCCGAGCCTCAAGTCGAGGTCTCCATCGAGGACCTGCGTCCGGAGGGGGACCACGCCTGGGCGAACTACCCGAAGGGAGTCGTCCACGTGCTGCGCGAGGCGTGGGGGGATCTTCCGGGCGCGGACTTCCTCTTCGGGGGGAACCTGCCGATCGGGGCGGGGCTCTCCTCCTCCGCCTCGATCCTCCTCGCCACGGGCTTCGTCTACGCGCGGCTCCTCGGCCGCGCGGCGGAGCGCCGGCCCCTCGTCGATCTCGTCTGGCGGGCCGAGCGCGAGTTCGTCGGCGTCCAGTGCGGCATCATGGATCCCTTCGTGTCGGCCTTCGGGCGGCGCGGGAGGGTCCTTCACCTCGACTGCGGGAGCCTCGAATTCGAGCAGCTTCCGTTCGACGACGGCGCACCCGCCGTCGTGGTCGCCGACACCGGCGCTCGCCGCGCCCTCGCCTCCTCGGGCTTCAACACCCGCGTCGCCGAATGCCGCTCGGCCCTCGCGAAGCTGCGCCGGCGCCGGCCCGACCTCCCCTCGCTCGCCGCCCTCGACGGGTCGTGGCGGGAGGAAGTCGCCGACGACCTGACGGAGGCCGAGGCTCGCCGGGTCCGGCATGTGTTCGAGGAGACCGGGCGCGTCCGGCGGGGAGCGGAGGCGATCCGCGCGGGGGACTTCGCGGGGCTCGGCTCGCTCCTCGACGCCTCCCACGCCTCCTCCCGCGACCTCTACGAGGTCTCTTCGCCCGAGCTCGACGCCCTCGCCCAGGCGCTGCGGGATGCGGGAGCCCTCGGTGCCCGGCTCTCCGGAGGAGGGTTCGCGGGGTGCGTCGTCGCGCTCGTCCCGCGCGAGCGGCTCGGGGACGTCGAGGCGGCCCTCGCGGCGGCGGCCTCGCGTAGCGGCGGGAGGGCCCCCCGGGTCCACTCGTTCCGACCCGCGGAGGGCGTCCGCGAGGTCGGGCTCGGGTAGGGCGGCCCGGAGGGGCGCGTCAATCCCCGCGAGGGAGGCGCTTCTCCACGTCCGCGAGACGGGCCTCGAACCGCAACGCTTCCGCCTGCGCCTGCTCGATCTCGACGGAGCGGAACGAGACCGTCCCGCCGGGGGGGGACTGTGCGACCTTCCCGACGTCGGCGGTGATCACCGTCGCGATTCGCGCGTAGCCTCCGGTCGCCGGCCGGTCGGCGAGGAGGACGATCGGCTGCCCGTCGGGGGGAACCTGCACGGAGCCCGTGGCGAGCGCGTCCGTGAGGATGTCCGCTCCTCCCCGATGCCGCAGGGAGGGACCGCGCAGCCGGTATCCCATCCGGTCCGACCGGGGGGTGACCTCGAACGGGCTCGCGAGCAGGGTTGCGAGCGCTTGCTCCGTGAAACGGTCGAGGTCGGGACCAAGGATTACGCGCGCCTCGACTCTCCGGGAGTAGGAGGGGATCACCTCCCGAGGGAGCCTCCGGCCCGCCGGCCGCAAAGGAGCGGCGATCGGTCCGGCCCGGAGCAAGTCCCCGCGGCCGAGGGGCCGGCCCTCGAAGCCGCCGAGGCGGGCGCGGACGTAAGTGGACCGGCTCCCCATCACCTCGTCGACGTCGATCCCGCCGGCGAGTGCGAGGTAGGCGAACACTCCGCCCAGGGCGCGTCCGAAGGAGAGGGTCTCTCCCCCATGAACCGCGAACGCCTCCCACCGCGGCGCGGGCTTGCCGTCGACCGTTGCGTCGAGGTCGGCGCCCGTCACGGCGAAGAGGCCCTCCGCGAGACAACGGAGGGCGAGCCTCCCGGGGGCGACCTCGAGAGCCGCCGCCCCGCGGGGGTTGCCGACTAGGAGGTTCGCGACTTCGAGCGCGAAGGGATCCATCGCCCCCGAGGGGGGCACGCCGTGGCGGAGGTGGCCGAATCGGCCGAGGTCCTGGACCGTCGCGAAGGGGCCCGCCCGCACGACCTCGAGCGTCAAGGGGGTTCCACCCGGACGCCTGCCTCCTCGAGCGATTCCCGGACGCGGCGGGCGATGCGAAGGGCGTTCGGCGTGTCCCCGTGGACGCAGATCGTGTCGGCGCGGATCGGCCGTTCGCTCCCGTCGACGGCGAGCACATTCCCCTCGAGGACGATCCTCACGGCGCGCCGCGCCGCCTCCTCCGGATCCTCGATCAGGGCGCCGGGAAGGCCGCGCGGGACGAGGGTCCCGTCGGGGCGGTAGCCGCGGTCGGCGAAGGCCTCCTCGCTGCCTCGGAGGCCTGCCTCTCGCGCGGCCTCGAGGAGCTCGCTCCTGGGCGGGCCGAGGAGGATCAGGTGAGGCCCCGCTGCGCGGACGGCGGAAGCGACGGACCGGGCGATCTCCCGATCCCGCGCCGCCATGTGATAGAGCGCGCCGTGGGGCTTCACGTGCCGGAGCCTCTCCCCCTCGGCCGCGGCGAGGGCCTTCAGCGCTCCGACCTGGTAGAGGACGAGGGCGAACGCCTCCTCCGGCTCGAGGCGGATCTCGCGCCGCCCGAACCCCTCCGCGTCCCGGAGGCCGGGATGGGCTCCGATCGCGACCCGCTTCGCGCAGGCCGCGCGCACGAGCCGCCGCATCCGGGTCGGACTCCCCGCGTGGAAGGCGCAGGCGACGTTCGCCGAGGTCACGAATTCGAGGATCGCCTCGTCGTCCGCGGCTCCTTCCCCGAGGTCGCAGTTCAGGTCGACGCTTAGGGTCAAGAATCTCGGCCCCCCTCGTCGGGCGCGAACTCGAGCCTGTAGCTTCCGCGCCTCACCCGTTCCTCGATCTCGAGGTGCTCTTCCGTCCCGACGGGCCGGAACCGCACGGAATCCTCCGCCGCGAGCAGGGCGGGAGGGGAGTGCCGGGGGTCGTAGAGCCGGACGGGGGTCCGACCGAGGATCCTCCATCCGCCGGGGGTCTCGAGGGGATAGACGCCGGTGTGCGCCCCTCCGATGCCGACCGAGCCGGCCGGCACCGATCGTCGCGGGGTCCCGAGCCGGGGCGTCCAGAGGCGCTCGGGGAGATCCCCGAGGTAGGGGAAGCCCGGGGCGAACCCGATCATGTACACCCGATAGGTGGGCCCCCGGTGCAGCTCGATTGCTTCCGCGGCCGTGAGCCCGTGGGTGGAGGCGACGAATTCGAGGTCGGGACCCCATTCCCCTCCGTAACGGACGGGAATCGTGAGGACCCGCCCGGCGGGGGGCTCGACTTCCTCGACCCGCATCAGCGCGGCCTCGAGCGCGCGCTCGAGCTCCCGGTATCGCACCAGGGTCGGGCGGTAGAAGACCGTGACCGCCTCGTAGCTCGGAACGCACTCGAGGACTCCCGGAAGCGCGGCCCGATCGAGCGCGAGGCGCGCCGCCCGGACGCGTCGGTGCAGGTTCGGGCCGATCCCCTCGCCAAGTCCGATTCGGATCGCGGCGTCTCCGAGAGGCGCCAGCCGGGGATTCGGGTAGACGCGCGCGCCCGCGCTCACTCGAAGTACTCCCGCCATTCGGAGACGATCGCCGCGCCGCCCAACCACGCGGTCGCGACGGCGACGAGAGCGCCGGCGAGCGTCATCCACCGGGGGTGCCGATAGTCGCCCACCACGTCGCGGCGGTGGGCTGCAACGAGGACCGAGGAGAGAGTGACCGGGAGAATCAGCCCGTTCAACGCTCCCGCGAGGACGAGGATCCGCACCGGCTTGCCGTACGCGAGGAAGGCGATCGTCGAGACAGCGATGAATCCGGCGACGAGCGTCCGCGGGCGGCGGTCGAACCCGCGGGCGAGGGTCCGGAGGAAGGAGGCCGAAGTGTAGGCGCATCCGACCACCGAGGTGGCGGCGGCGGCCCACAGGACCACCCCGAGGATCCGGTAGCCCGCCTCTCCCGCGGCGATCCGGAAGACCGACGCCGCCGGGTCCGCAGGGTCGAGGCTCCTCCCCGAGGCCACGACCGCGAGGGAAGTGAGGAAGAGCAGGACACGGACCAGCGCCACGACGAAGATCCCGGCGAAGGCGCTGCGCGTGACCCCGGGGAGCGCGCTCCCTCCGCGCATTCCAGCGTCGAGGAGTCGGTGCGCCCCCGCGAACGTGATGTACCCGCCGACGGTGCCCCCGACGAGGGTGACGATCGGGAGGAGGGAGACCTTCCCGGGCGCGACGGAGTGGACGAGCGCCCGGCCCGCCGGCGGCGAGGTCGTGGCCACCAGGTAGGCCATGAGCCCGATGAGGACGAACCCCATCCCCTTCGAGAACCGGTCCACGGCCCGGCCCGCCTCTCGCGCGAAGAAGAGCCCGAGGGTCACCGCCGCGGTCGCGACGGCTCCGGCCTCCGCCCTCCAACCGAAGAGCACGTTCAGCCCGAGGCCCGCCCCTCCGAGGTTCCCGACGTTGAAGGCGAGGCCCCCCGCGACGACGAGGGCGGTGACGGAGTGGCCGAGCCCGGGGAGGACCCGGTTCGCGACCTCCGGTCCCCGCATCCCCGAGGCGACGAGGACCCGCCAGACGTTGACCTGCGCGACGAGGGAGAGGACGACGGAGGCGAGGATCACGAATCCGAAGTCCACGGCGAGCCTCTCCGTGAACAGGGCGGTCTGGGTGAGGAAGCCCGGGCCGATCGCGGAGGTCGCCATCAGGAAGGCCGCCCCCAGTGCGACCCCTCGAGCCCCACCGGTCGGCGACCGGGACGGGGGGCTCGCTTCGGAGCCGGCTGCGTGAGCGCTCACGGGGATCGGGCTCCCCTCGGGAGTCTCGTCTCCGCAGGGGGAGGGGAGGGGGGGGTACCTGCACGGCTCACTCTAAGGGGAGACCCCGGGTCCGGTCCTGAACGGAATAGGCGGCCGCGCTCCCCGGTCGAAGGCCTCCGGCCATGTGGAGAAAAGCAGCCTTCGTCGCCCTCGTCCTCGCGGCTGCCCTGGCGCAGCACTTCTTCGGGATCGTCCCGGGCTTCTGACCCCGCGCGGGGCCCGCGAGGGAGGCGGGCTAGCGGATCTCGCCCGGGGGCTTCGTCGCCGGTTCGGTCGCGGGCATGCTCGCCTCGGCTTCCCGCACGTCCGCGGCCGCGAGGAACAGGTCGATCGCCCGATCCGCGGCGAGGTGCTCCTTCGCCTTTTGGAAGGAGCCCTTCGCCTCCGCGATCGCCCCGGTGAAGAACTGGTTGTAGGCGAGGACGAGCCAGGCGTCCCCGTCGTTGCCGTGGTCCGCGAGGAACTTGCCGAGTTGCAGGATGTGGGCTTCGAAGTCGGCGGGGTTGCCGTAGAACTCCCGCTTGTTCGCGCGGCTCTCGACGAGCGTCGGATCCTTCTCGACCCCCTTGCGGATCGCGTAGGCGGCGAAGTGGTAGTCCCCGATCGCGAAGAGGGCGTCGGAGAGCATGAACCAGAGCGAACCCTGCTCGGGCGCGTACTCGGTCGCCCGGAGATAGTGCTCGACGGCCCGGTCGTACCGGCCCGCCCGGAAGTAGAGGTCGGCGAGGCGGACGTACTTCTCCGTCAGCGATTCGGCGGCCTTCCCGCCGTACGCCCCCGGCGCCGTCCCCTCGGACCTCCCCTCCTCGGAGGGGACGGGCACCTCGCGGTCGAGGTAGACCGTCGAGGAGGCGGGCTGCTCCACGTAGACGGTCGTCGGGCCCGGGACGTAGACCACGCTCGCGGACCAGGGCCACCACCAGGACCAGGCCCAGAACGGATCGCACCAGGACCCCCACGACCAGCACCACCGGGACCGGCACCAGGACCAGTTCCACCAGGAGTGCCAGCCGGACCACGAGGCGCACCAGGGGTCGAAGAGGAAGGGGCGGAAGAAGAAGCCCGAGTGGCAGCTCCTCCACCAGTCGACGCCCCAGTTCCAGCAGGTTCGGTTCCAGTGGGTGTTGACGACGACGACCGGGTCCTTCGCGAAGGCGAGGCTCGTCCTGCTTCGCGCCGCCCCGAGCGTCCTCGGCGTCACCGTCCCCCCGCGGATCCGCGCGGGCGCCTCCGGGGTCCGGAGCGGGCTCCCGGACGGGGAGATCGTCCGCTTGCCGGAGGGGGAGGCGTAGTCGATCCTCCCTCGCGGCGCGACCGGGAGGGTCGAGCCGTCCCGGTCGCGCGCCTCGCGGCGGGGGAGGTCGGCATTCGTGGCTCGCTCGCGGTAGCGCTTGTCGAGGGAATCTCCGGGCACCCCTGCCCGACCGGCCGGGCCGGCTGCGCGGGACCCCTCTCCCCCGCGGTCCGCTTCCCTCGGCCGGGGATCGCCGAGCGTGCCGCGCGGACGCTCGGTCACGAAGCGCGGGAGTCCCTCCGGCTCGACCTCGCGCACGCGCGCGGGGCGTCGCTCGTCGTACGGCGTCGAGACGCTCCGGCGGGGGGGGTCGGGCGGCGTTCCGAATCGGGGGAGGACGGGCTCGCCGGCCTGCCGGGGCTCCGAGCGTCCGCGGTCCGGGGCTCGGTAGACGTCGCCGCCGAACCGGTGCTGGTCTCCCCCCGGGATCCGGACGATGCTCGGCTCGGGGTCGGCCGAACCCCGGGAGCGGCTGGACCCCCCGAAGGGACCGCGGTCTCCCGAATCGCCTCCGGAGATCCGCGGGACGCCCGCATGGCCTCCGTCCGAGGGGGCGCTCCGGCCGGGTGAGGGCTGTCCGCCATCTCCGCGCGGAGAAACCGCGCCCGAGGAGCGGTTCTCCCCGCCGCCGGAAGCTTGGCCGCCGGAGGAGTGGCCCCCCGAGGCGCGCTCTCCCGAGGAGTGCGATCCCGAGGAGGACCCGCGGGATTGACTCCCGGTGCGGCGGTCGGGAGCCGCTCCCACCAGGAGGAGTGCGAAAACTGCCAGGGGGACGAGGCGCTTCATGGTCGAACCCTCGTGCACGGGGCCGATCGCTTCGGAGGGGAGGAGTTTCAAGGACGGTTCGAACATGGCAACGCGCTTGGTTTCGCCAATTCCGTGCCGCCTCTTTAAGCCACGAACGATGCAATAAGTATAGTGGATCCAGCAACTTGTCCTCGATCAGGGAGCCCCGCGCCCGGGGTTCGTCCCGGGCCGGGGACGGGGTGTCACTCGGGGCGGAGGGGTAGGACGATCCGGTAGACGCCCTCGTCCTCGTCCAGCGCGCCCCATTCCTCCGGCTCTCGCATCAGCCGGACCCCTCCCGCGGGCTCGTGTCCTTTCTCGCGCGCGAAGGACTCGAGACGCTCCACCCAGGAGAGCGCGCTCTCGAGCGTCCCCCGGACGAAGACCTCGGCGACCCGCGCCTCCGGCATCGAGCGCACGCTGCGCGCGCCGGTGCTCGTGGGGACGAGGGCCGCCTCGACGGGACGGCGATCGCGGTCGAGGAACAGGAGGACCTTCGCCTCTGCGAGGGCGCCCACGCGGATCGAGGCGACCGCCTCCGCGACCTTTCCGAGATCCCGGACGTTCGTCGCAGCGACGAGGTCGAAAGCGCGCTCCGACCGGATCCTCGGCTCTTCGAGGGGAGGATCGCTCCCGGCGTTGGGAGCCTCCGGCGCATCGAAGAGGCGGTCGAGGAGCTTCGGATTCGCCTGCCAGAACCGGACGCGCTCCTCCCATCGCGGGTTCCCGCCGGCTTCGCATCGGAGGAGATAGGGGAGGAGCGCTCCCCCGGCGGAGGCCCTCCAGTCCCCGAACGAGAAGGACTCCTCGTCCCCCTCGAAGCGCAGGACGGAGGGGAGGCCGGAGCCCGAGTCGATCTCGACCCGCAGGGCGAAGACCTCGTCGGTGACCCGCGGCGCGCCCGCCTGCGCGGCGATCGCGAGCGGCGCGGGGAGGGCGGGGAACCGGGCGGCGACGACGTGGAGGAGCCGGCTCTTCTGCCAAACCAGGAGGCGCTCCCCCTCGAGGGGGACGAAGCTTCTCGAGGCCTCCCCACGCTCTTCCCCCTCGTCCCCGCGGAGGAGCGCGATCCGGTTGCTCCGGCCGACGGAGAAGGAGAAGCGCGCGCGGTCGGGGAATCGAAGGAAGAGGTCGAAGGCCTCGGCCCCGTTCGAAGTCTTCCCCTCCGGGTCGAAGTGGAGGACCGTCGCGGAGACCTGCGCGCTCGCGAGCGCCTCGAGGGAGGCTCGGCCTCCGCGGGCGGAGGCGCACCTCTCGAGGAGGGCGGTCCCGGGGTCCTCTTTCCCCTTTGCCCCTCCGCCCCCGCAGCCCGGACCCGCGGCGAGGCTTCCCCCCGCCGCGAGGAGGATCGAGAGGAGGAGCCGCGCCGACGTCACCGCGTCTCCGGCCGAGAAGCGGGGCCGTCGAGGAGCCGGAGAGCGGAGCGCGCCGCTTCGCGCACTCCCGGCTCCGAGGCGAGGCGGAGCTGCTCGAGTCTGCCGCGTGCGCTCTCGACCCGGAGACAGCCGAGCGCGAAGGCCGCGCTCGCCCGCACGACCGGGTCGGGGTCCTCCGACCGGGCGAGGAGCGCCTCCGCCGTGGCCGCATCCCCGAGGGCTCCGAGCGCCGCGGCGCACTGGGCGCGGACCCCCCCTTCGCCGTCCGCCAGCGCCGCGACGAGGCGCTCGCGCAGGGCGGGACAGCGCGCGCCCGCCTCGACGGCCCTCTTGATCGCGAACGCGGCGTTCGTCCGGCGCAGTCCGTCCGTCGACTCCTCGAGCATCCGGAAGAGCGGCTCGAGCGGCGGGAGAAGCCCCTCCGTCCGGGGACCGGACGGGGCGGCCAGGGCGCCGAGGCCGACGAGGGCGTTGTTCGCGAGGTCGCCGTCCGCGTCCCCCGCCGCCTCGAGCAGCGCCTCGACGGCGCGCGGATCCTGCGCGAAGCCGAGCGCCGCCGCCGCGATCCGCCGATTGCGGGGCGGCCCGGACCGGAGCTGCTCGAGGAGCGCCTCGACCTGCGCCCGCGCTTCCGTGCGGATCACGACCTCGATGCCGTGGAGGCGCGTCAGGTTCTCGGTCGTGGGGGTTTCGAGCTTGGCCAGGTTCCAGGCGACGAGGTGGTTGTCGAGCGTGGTGAGGACCACGCCGACCGCGCGTTCCTGCTTCGTCGCCGGCGGGGGCTTGTAGGGCTCGCGCCTCTCCGCGGAGCGGCAGGCGCAGGCGAGGAAGAGGAGAACGTAGGCCGCTCGGGTTCGATCACGCATGCGCCGTTTGACCCCCGGGGCGCTCCCGCCCTTCCGAGGGGAGGCGGGGAGGAGCATAGGGCTCCCCGGGGCCCGACCGGAAGGTGCGGCCCGGTCTAGAGGACGGTGACCGAGGCCGCGTCCGAGGTCAGGATTCCGCCGAGGATCGGGTCGAGGACCGCCCACTGGAGGAAGGCGCGGCCTCCGAGGAGTGCGGGGTTCGGGGGGATCGGCGTGGGAACGAGCGCCGTCCCCGCGCCGGGGCCGGAGCCCGAGGTGACGGTCCCGACGAGACCGTCGACGGAGACCAGGAGGAAGCAGCCGGTCGCGCCGAAGAACGAGAGGTCGAGCGGCAGGGGGGCTCCCAGCCAGGAGACGTGGGACGTGCCAAACGCGAGGAACGCCGCCGCCCCTCCCGTCGCGTTCGAGAGGGTGATCGCGAAAGAGGCGTTGCCGAGCGCCGGGTCCCCTCCGCTCGAGCCGATCGCGGGGACGAACCCCCCTGCCCCGGCGCAGCCCACCCCGAACGGGGCGAAGGAGGGGCCGAAATAGAACCGCGTGATGAGGCCGAGCGACTCCCCGCCGTTGGCCGTCGGGGAGCCGGGGTTCCCCTGGTTGAATCGCCGCGCGACGGCGTCCCCCGTCGCGTTGATGGCGTCGAGGGGCGCGATCGTCCCCGGCGAAGCGGTCGAGCCGGTGATCGTGAGGTCGAGGAGGAGGTCGGCGCCGCCCGTGTAGACGTAGGGGGTCTGGAGCGGGATCGTCCAGACGGGGGGGTGGGGCCCCGAGCCCGGCAGCGCCGGGATCGGGGCGAAGGGGAGGGCCCCCGCGTAGACGGTCGTCTGGGCTCCACTCACGTTCGTCGCGAAGGTCGCGCTCATCGCGTCGGGGGCGACGGCGGAGTCGGAGAGGGAGACGGACACGGTGAGGGTCCGGCCGCCGAGCGGGTAGGACCCCCCTGCTCCCTGTCCCGGCCGGAAGGCGAGGTCCGTGATCGTGATTGGGAAGGAGACGCCCGACACGGCGAAGTCCGCCGCCTCGTACACCTGCTGGTAGCGGCCGACGCCGCCGACCGAGAAGAAGTTGAACGGGTAGCTGTTGTTGTCGGGCCCCTGGGTCGCCGTCCAGGCGTTGGGGACGACGACGTCGGAGGGGAGGGCCTCCGAGGCAAGGACGGAGAGGAGGATCGGGAGGGCGAGGGTTCGGGGCAATCGCATGGCTCACTCCTTCGAGGTCATCCGCAGGCCCGGGGATCAGACGGCCGCGCCGAACTGGAGGCGGTAGAGCCGCGCGTAGATCCCTCCGAGGGCGAGCAGTTCTCGGTGCGTCCCGCTCTCGCGGATCGCGCCGTGGTGGAAGACAAGGATGCGGTGGCTCTCGCGAATCGTCGAGAGGCGATGCGCGACGACGAGGGAGGTGCGCCCCCGGAGGAGCTCCGCGATCCCCTGCTGGATGCGTCGCTCCGTCTCCGTGTCGACGTTGGCCGTGGCCTCGTCGAGGACGACGATCGAGGGGTCCCCCGCGAGCGCGCGCGCGAGGGCGAGGAGCTGGCGCTCCCCGGAGGAGAAGGTGACGCCCCGCTCCGCGACCGGGGCGTCGAGCCCGCCCGGGCGCCGGGCGAGGACCTCGTCCGCCCCCACGGCGCGCGCCGCCGCGAGGATCCGTTCCTCGCTCGCGGCGGGGCGGCCCAGGGCGAGATTCTCCCGGACCGTCCCGGCGAAGAGGAAGGCGTCCTGGAGGACGACGCCGATGCGGGAGCGCAGCTCGGAGGGGTCCCACTCCCGCAGGTCGACCCCGTCGACCAGGATCGTCCCCTCCTGCGGGTCGTAGAAGCGCAGGAGCAGCGAGAGGACGGTCGACTTCCCCGCGCCGGTCGCGCCGACGATCGCGACCGTCTGGCCCGGACGGACGGAGAAGGAGACGCCGCGGAGGACGGGGCGGCTCCCGTCGTAGGAGAACGTCACGCCTCGGACCTCGATCCCGCCGGCCGAGCGATCGGGGCTCTTCGGGACGGGAGGGGGGAGCACGCCGGGCGGCGTGTCGAGGATTCGCACGATCCGCTCGGCCGAAGCCATCGCCGACTGGAGGACGTTCCACTTCTCCCCGAATTCGAGGATCGGCCCGAAGAAGATCTGGAGGCACTGCCAGAACTGGAAGAACGCCCCGAAGGAGAGGGCATTCCGCACGACGCCCCTCCCGCCCGTGAGGAGGGTGCCGCCCCAGATGAGCGTGACCGCGAAGTCGACGAGGGGGAAGAAGAGGGCGAAGTAGAAGACCGAGCGGAGGTTCGCCCCGAGGTAGTCGCCCGCGAGCGCGGCGAAGCGCCGCTCCACCTTCTTCTCGCGCCCGAACATCTGGACGACGCGGATCCCGCCGATCGCTTCCTGGAGATAGGCGTTGAGCCGGCCGATCGTGCGCCGCACCTCCCGGTAGGAGTCGCGCCACCGCGGCCGGAACCAGAGGGAAACGCCGAGCAGGAGCGGGGAAGCCGCGAGCACGCCGGCGGCGAGTCGGGCGTCGATCCAGAAGAGGAGGGCGGCCGCGCCGAGGACCTTCGTCGCGTCGTAGAGGACGAGAACCACCCCGCTCGTGAAAAGCTCGGCAAGGTTCTCGACGTCGCTCGTGACCCGCGTGACGAGGCGGCCGACGGCGTTGCGGTCGTAGAAGGCGAGGGAGAGGCGCTGCAGGTGCGCGAAGAGCGCGAGCCGCAGATCGCGGATCACCCCCTGGCCCGCGCGGTTCATCGCGATCCCCTCGGCCCATCGGAAGAAGCCCGCCCCGAGGGCGACCGCAGCGAAGCCGAGGGCGTAGGGGAGGAAGGCGTGCGCGTCGCGGCGGCGGATCGGCCCGTCGATCGCGAGGCGGAGGAGCCAGGGCCCCGCGAACTCGGCGGCGGTCAGGCCGAAGAGCGCGAGGACGCCGAGGAGGAGCAGGCGCCGGTGCGGCCGGCCGAAAGGGAGGAGACGGCGGAGCAGCCGCGCGTCGAAGCCCCGCGCGTCCGTCTCCTCGTCGTGGAAGCCCTCGTGCGCCCCCATCCCTAGAGCCGCTCGAGCTCCCCTTCGATCCGCTGGCGCCGCCAGGTCCGTGCGTACCACCCTCCCCGCCCGAGGAGCTCCCGGTGCGTTCCCTGCTCGGCGATTCGGCCCTCGTCGAGGACCACGATCCGGTCGGCGGCCTCGACCGCCGAGAGTCGCTGGCTCACGAGGAAGACGGTCCGCAGGCGTGCGGCGAGGCGCAGGCGATCGAGGATCCGCGCCTCGGTCTCCGTGTCGACGGCGGAGAGGGCGTCGTCGAGGACGAGGATCCGCGGCTCGCGGAGGCAGGCCCGCGCGATCGAGACGCGCTGGCGCTGGCCCCCGGAGAGGGTGACCCCCCTCTCTCCGAGGCGCGTCGCAAGCCCGTCGGGGAAGGAGGCGAGATCGGCCTCGAGCGCCGCGGCCTCCGCCGCCCGCGCGACCGCCTCGACCGGCGGCGTCGCGTCGAACCCGAACGCGACGTTCTCCAGGATCGTGTCCGAGAAGAGGAAGGCGTCCTGCGGGACGTATCCGATCGCGTCGCGCAGCTTTCGCAGCGGTATCCGGTTCACGTCGACGCCGTCGACGAAGATCGATCCTTCGGGGACCGGGTAGAGCCTCCCGAGGAGGGAGACGAGGGTCGTCTTCCCCGATCCGATCCGCCCGACGATCCCGACGAACTCCCCCCGGCGGATGCGGAGGCTCACCCCCCGGAGGACCGGCGCCCCGTCGTAGGCGAAGGTGAGGTCGCGCAGCTCCACCTCCCCGCCGATCGCCTCGACCGGGACGGGTTCGCGCGGCGTCTCGACCTCGGGGCGCGTCGAGAGGACCTCCTCGATCCGGGCCATCCCCGCGGCGGCGCGGTGGTACATCCCGGCCATCCAGCCGAGAGCGATCAGGGGCCAGTAGAGCCGGCTCACGTAGTCGAGGAAGAGGTAAGTGCCGGCGAGGTCGAAGGTCCCCCGCAGTTTCCCGAGCCCGCCGACGACGAGGATCAGGAGGACGGCCGCGTCCTTCGAGGCGTTGAGGACTACGTGGTTCCACGCGCGCGCCCGGCCGAGGTCGATCTGGTGACGGCGATACGCCTCGGCGGCCGCGCCGAATCGCTGGGTCTCCCACGCCTCCCGGGCGAACCCCTTGACGACGCGCACCCCGGCGAAGTTCTCCTGCGCTCGCTCGGAGAGCTCGGCGAGGCTCTGCTGCACCGCCTCGCTGTGCCGGTTAAGCCGGCGCGTGAGCCCCTTCATCGACCAGGCGAGCGCCCCGAGGGGGACCGCGAGGAGCGCCGTGAGCCCGGGGTTGAAGTGGATCATCGTGCCGAGAGCGAGCGGGACGAGGAGGAGGGTCGAGGCGGCGTACATGAACCCCGCGCCGAGGAAGAGGCGGACCGCCTCGACGTCCCCCGTCGCGCGCGAGAGGAGGTCCCCGGTCCGGCTCCGCGCGAAGAAGCCGGGCGCGAGCGTCAGGAGATGGGAGAAGAATTCCTCCTTGAGGTCCCGCTCGACCTTCCGGGAGACGCCGATCAGCAACCGCCGCTGCCAGAAGCGGAAGAACCCCTTCGCGACCGTCCCTCCGAGGAGAAGCGCGAGGACGAGGAGGAGAAAGGAGTCCGGCCTCTCGCCGCGCGGCTCCGCGGAGAGATAGGTCTCGACGCTGCGGATCCCGCGCGAGGCGACGACCGGGATCCCCGCCTCGAGCAGGCTTGCGAGGGTGAGGGAGACTCCCCCGAGAAGGAGCTCGCGCCGGTAGCGGGCGAAGGCGCGCAGGCAGCGGCGGAACCGGCGCATGCCCGCGTCCGTCCCGCGGCCTAGCGGCGGCCGGCGTCGGGCGCGCCGCCGCGTCCCGACTGCGGAGCGGGGGCGGTCTTCCCGAGGAGTACGGCGCGGGCCCCCTCGAGGCGGGCCGCGACCCGCCCGGCTTCGACGGCGACGCGGTCGGCTTCTCCGGCGATCGCCGCCTCGCGGATCCCCGGGAGCGTCGCGGGGGCGTACCCCGCGTCGAGGCCCGGGGCCTGGAGCAGGCTCCGGAACCACGGGCGGCCGGGCACTCCGGCCCGGTCGAGGAACTCGCGCTCGGCCCGAAGGAGGGCGGCGTTCACCTCGGCGAGCGCCGCGGCGTCCCCCTTCCGCGCGGCGGCGGCGCCTCGCTCCCGTGCGGAGGCGGCGGCCGTCGCGAGCGCCTCGGCAGCTTCCCGCACTCTCCGGAGGGGGGCTTCGAGCGCGGGGGGCTTCTCGCCCCGGCTCTCACCCGCCTTCTTCGCCTTTCCCTCGATCCCCTCGAGGTAGCGGGGGACCGCGCGGGCGACGGCGGCGTGGTCCACGGGAAGGAGGTCGGCGTCCGCGAGCCGGATCGCGGCAAGCCCCATCACGCGGGCCATCGTCGCGTGGACCTCGAAGGTCGGATCGCCGAAGTTCTTCATCCAGTAGAAGTCGTCGTGGGTCGAGTGGTAGGGGCCGTAGGGCCCCTGGAAGGTGAAGTCGAGGCAGGCGACCCCCGCGTGGTCGAGGAAGGCGGTGTAGTCGGAGCCGCTGCCGAGGGTCCCGACGGGGGGCTCGGTCCCGGAGGCACCGCGGTCGGGCTCCTCCCCCCGGCGGTAGGCCTCCTCCTCCTTGATCCCTCCCTTCGTCCGCTCGGCCCAGAGGTCGTGGATCGGCGCCCTCGCGCGCGGGTCCTCGACGGCCTTCGCGATGGCGCGGGCGAAGTCGGCGAGGGACGGGGAGCCCGAGGCGGCGAAGTCGCGGCCGCTCACGGCGGAGTCGGCGTTGAGATAGGCGACCCCTTTCGCCCCGAGCTCCTCGACGCGCTCCTCGACCCACTCGGTCGAGCCGAGGAGTCCGAACTCCTCCCCGTCCCACGAGGCGAGCAGGATCGTCCGCGCCGGGCGCCACCCCCCCTTCAGGAGTTCCCCGAGGCAGCGGCCGACCTCGAGGAGCACGGCGCAGCCCGAGCCGTCGTCGACCGCCCCGTGGACCCAGGCGTCCCGGTGCGCGCCGAGGATCACCCACTCCTCGGGGCGCGCGGCGCCCGGGATCCTCCCGATCACGTCCCAGATCGGGCGGTCGGCGGCCTCGATCTCGAGCTTGAGGTTCGCGCGCGCGGGGCCCGGCCCGAGGTGGTAGGCGAACGGGAGCCCTCCCTGCCACCCCTCCGGCACGGGCGGCCCGGCGAGGCTCCGCAGCAGCGGCGCGGCGTCGCCGTGGGAGATCGGCGTCGTCGGGATCCGCGGGAGCGCCTCGGACTGCGAGGGCTCGATCCGCCGCGCCCCCTTGATCGCCGCCCAGCCGGGGGAGAGGGGGTCCCCCGGCCCCTTGGCGAGGTCGAGGATCGAGCCGCGCTGCAGGCTCGTCGCGGCCCGCCACGGGCCCCGCGGGTAGGGATCTCCCTTCCCGTAGCCGTCGTCGGCGGGGTCGGAGAACAGGATCAGCCCAACCGCGCCGCTCTCCTGCGCGGCCCGCGCCTTGATCCCCCGGTACGACCTCCCGTAGCGAGCGACCGCGATCTTCCCGGCAGGGTCGACCCCCATCGCCTTCAGCTTGGCGAAGTCCTCGGGGAGCCCGTAGTTCGCGTAGACGAGCTCGGCCGTGACGTCGCCGGAGGGGGAGTAGGCGTTGAAGGGGAGGACGGCGTCGGGCGCGTAGGAGTCCTTGTCCCACGCCCACCCCTCCTCGACGTTCTTCACCTTGTACTCCTCCGGAGCGAGGAGCTTCACCTCGACCGACTTCGGGTAGGGGAGGTAGACCTCGTAGGTCGCGAGGTCCGCTTCGAGGCCATACTCGAGCCAGCGGCTTCGCGTGTACTCCGCCGCTCGCCGGTCGCCGGGCGTTCCGGCGAGACGGGGGTCCTCCGTGAGGATCTGGAGGAAACGCTCGCAGGAGGCGGGGTCCGGCAGCCGGAGGAACTTCGCCTCGACCTCGCGGAGCGCGCGCGCGGGTTCCTGCGGGGTCGAGAAGAGGAGCAGGAGGGTCGCGGGGAGCATGCCGAAGGACCTCCTCCGAGGGGAGGGAGCGCTCGAGGCGCGGTAGAGTAGGGGCGCGCCGCGGCGGGGCGCAACCGCATGATCCTGGAGGATGTCGTCATCTTCGACCTCGACGGGACGCTCGTCGACTCGGCGAGGCTCTGGTGCGACGCGACCGCCTCCGCGATCGGGGAGGTCTACGCGCGGCTCGGCATCCAGGAGCCGCCTCCGGAGGAGGAGCGCCTCCGCGCCGTCATCGGGACCCCCGCGCCCGATTCCCTCTTCGCGCTCCTCCCGCCGCACCGCCACGACCTCGTCCCCGAGGTGACGGAGGGAGTGCGCCGGCGCGGGAGCGAGGCGATGCGGGAAGGGGCGCCTCCCCTCTTTCCGGGAGCGAGGGAGTGCCTGGAGGAGCTCCGGCGCGCGGGGTGCGCGGTCGCGATCGCGACGAACGCGGGGCGCCGCTACCGCGACGCCTGCCTCGACTCCCTCGGGCTCCGAGGGCTCGTCGACCACGCCTTCTGCCTCGACTCGCCGGGCGTGTCCGACAAGGGGGACATGGTCGCGGCGATCCTGCGCGGGGAGGGCACACGCCGAGCCGTCCTGGTCGGGGACCGCTCCCACGACCGCCACGCGGCGCACCGGAACGGGATCCCCTTCGTCGCGTTCCTGCCCGGCTACGGGTCCGAGGCCGAGTGGGTCGGCGCCGAGGGGCGCGTCGGCGGTTTCGGAGAGCTCCTCGAGCTCCTCGGCCGCCGGGGAGGCGCGGTCCGCGCCCTCGCGGACGAGGTCCTGCGCCGGGCCGACGGCGGGGATCGCCCCTTCGTCGTCGGCGTGACGGGTCCCCCCGGGTCGGGGAAAACGGTCCTCGCGGAGGACCTCGCGCGAGCCCTGGGTTCGGACCGCGATCCCGTCCGGCTCCTGCGGCTCGACGAGTTCCGGAAGCATCCTCTTCGCGCTCCCCTCGGGCCGGAGGACGACCACCTGAGCGCGGCGTTCGACCTGGAGACCTTCCTCCGCGCGCTCGCGCGGGCGCGGGCGCCTTCGACGGACGGCGACCCGGTGACCCTCGTCGAGGGGCTCTTCCTCCTCGACGAGCGCGTTCGCCCCTCGCTCGACCTCGCGATCCATCTCGAGGCGACCGAAGAGGTCCTCCTCCGGCGCCTGGGGGCGTCCCGAGGAACGGAAGAGGCGCGCCGGGCGAGGGACTCCTACCTTCCCGCGCACGCCGCGTTTGCCGCGGCCAACCACCCGCGGCTCGCGGACCTCCGCCTCGAGGCCTCGAACCCGCTCCGGCTCGAGCCGCTCCCCTAGGCCCCCTCGAGGGGCGCGATCGTCCCCGATTTGACGACCGCCCTCCCGGGCCTTAAACTTGATCGCTCTGGTCAGGATTCGAGGATGCGGCTCTCGAAGAAGTGCGAGTACGCGCTCCGGACGCTGATCGACCTCGGGCTCGCGCAGCGCCTCGGCGCGCCGGTCGTGGGCGTGGCCTCCCTCGCCCGCCACGAGCGGATCTCCGGGCTCTTCCTCGCGCAGATCCTCTTCCAGCTGAAGCGGGCGGGCTACGTCGCGAGCAAGCGCGGGAAGGCCGGGGGCTATTACCTCCGCGTGCCGATGGAGCGCGTCCGCCTCGGCGACGTCGTGCGTCGGATGGACGGCGCCCTCGCTCCAATCCGGTGCGCGAGCGTGACGGCCTACGAGCGTTGCTCCTGCCCCGACGAGGAGCACTGCGGGCTGCGCCTCCTCATGCTCGACCTGCGCGGGGCGATCTCCGGGATCCTCGACGGCGCGACCCTCGCGGACGTCGTGGCCTCGACGCTGCGGCGCGTGCACCGCGACGGCGTGCGGTTGCCCTTCCTCGCGTCCGGGAACGGGAGGGGCGAGGGGAGGGCTTCGTGAAGCACCGTCCGGCCGTTCTCCTCTTCCTCGGGGGCGCGCTCGCGGCGGCTTGCGGACGCGGCGCGGAGGCCTCGGCGCGCCTGCGCGTCGGCCACTTCCCGAACGTCACCCACGCGCACGCGCTCCTCGGCCACCGGGCGAGCCGGCGCGGCGAGGGGTGGTTCGAGGCGCGCCTCGAGCCCGGGACGACCGTCGAATGGCTCGTCTTCAACGCCGGCCCGAGCGCGATGGAGGCTCTCCTCGCGGGGACGATCGACCTCGCCTACGTCGGCCCGAACCCGGCGCTCAACGCCCACCTCCGCACGGGGGGGGAGGAGGTCCGGGTGATCGCGGGGGCGACGAACGGAGGCTCGGGCCTGATCGTGCGCGCCGACGGCCCGATCCGCACCCCGCTCGATTTCTGGGGCCGGCGGCTGGGGACCCCCCAGTTCGGGAACACCCAGGACGTCGCGGCTCGCGCGTGGCTCACCGCGCAGGGGTTCCGCGTCCGTCCCACGGGGGGGGAGGTCCTCGTCGTCCCGACGGCGATTCCCGACCAGCAGGCGCTCTTCGAGAAGGGGGACCTCGACGCGGTGTGGACCGTCGAGCCGTGGCTCTCCCGGCTCGAGCGGGAGGCGGGGGGGCGTCTCTTCCTCGAGGAGAAGGACGCGGTGACGACCGTTCTCGTCGCGAGCGCCCGGCTTCTCCGCGAACGGCGGCCGATCGCACGCGCGTGGCTGCGCGCGCACGCCGATCTCACGCGCTGGATGGGGGAGCACCGGGACGAGATGCGCGCCGCGTTGAGAGAGGAGCTCGAGGCCGAGACGACGCGCCCGATCGGAGCGGGCCTTCTCGAGGCGAGCCTCGAGCGCCTCCGCTTCGTCGACGATCCCCCGCGAGGGGGCTTCGAGCGGTTCGTCCGGGCCGCCCAGGAGGCGGGCTTCCTCGAGGGACCGGCCGACCTCTCGCGGCTCGTCGAGGACGTCGGGGAGGACCCCCGGTGAGCGCGGAGGGGACGGCCTTGGCGCCGGGGCCTCCGAAGCTCGAGCTGCGCGGCGTGTCGAAGCGTTTCGAGAGCGCGGGGCGCGAGGTCCTCGCCCTCGAGGACGTGCGCCTGCGCGTGGCCGAGGGGGAATTCGTCTGCCTCGTCGGCCCGAGCGGGTGCGGCAAGTCGACCCTCCTCAATCTCGTCGCGGGGCTCGAGTTCCCCGACCGGGGCGAGGTGCTCGTCGACGGGGCTCCGGTCGCCGGGCCGGGACCGGAGCGCACGGTCCTCTTCCAGGATGCGGCCCTCTTCCCCTGGCTGAGCGCGATCGGGAACGTGCGCTTCGGGCTGCGGCTCCGCGCCGAGGTGCCGAAGGCCGAGCGGGAGGAGCGCGCGCGCGCGCTCCTCGAGCGGGTCGGGCTCGGCGAGTTCCTCCACGCGAGCGTCCACGAGCTCTCCGGGGGGATGCGGCAGCGGGTCGCGCTCGCGCGGGCCCTCACGGCCGAGCCGACGATCCTCCTCATGGACGAACCGTTCGCCGCGCTCGACGCGCTCACGCGGGAGCAGTTCTACGGCGACCTCCAGCGGCTCTGGCAGCGCAGCCGCCGCACGATCGTCCTCGTCACCCACAACGTCCGCGAGGCGGTCTGCCTGGGCGACCGGGTCGTCCTCCTCTCGGCGCGGCCCGGCCGGGTGTGCGAGGAGTTCGGGGTCGATCTCCCGAGGCCGCGCGACTTCAACCAGGTCGAGATCGCCGAGGTCGCGGGACGGATCCTCAGGACCCTGAAGTCGCACCTGGCGCGCGAGGACGGCGGCCCCGAGCCGGCGGCGCCTTGAAGGCGGGTCGGGCGGTCACGACCGTCGTCTTCTTCGCGGCGGCGCTCGCCGCGTGGCAGGCCGTCGCGGGGAAGGGGACGCGCCACCTCTTTCCGCCGCCGACCGAGGTGGCCGCGTACCTCGTCCGGGGGACGGCGGACGGCTCGCTCCTCGGCGCGGCGTGGGTCACGCTCGGGCGCCTCCTCCTCGGGTACGGGATCGGCCTCGCCCTCGGGGTCCCCCTCGGCGTCCTCACCGCGCGCTTCCGGCCCGCGGCCGACACCCTCGGCCTCGTCGCGCTGGGCCTCCAGACCCTCCCGAGCGTCTGCTGGGTGCCCCTCGCGATCCTCTGGTTCGGCCAGTCGGAGCTCGCCCTCCTCTTCGTCGTCGCGGTCGGAACGGTCTGG
The DNA here is from genome assembly GCA_035695825.1 of Planctomycetota bacterium. GTDB lineage: Bacteria > Planctomycetota > UBA1135 > UBA1135 > JAKEFM01 > JAKEFM01. Next base: position 198,719 of record DASRRH010000034.1, read on the forward strand.
GCGGTGATGCTCGCGGTGGACGGGGCCGTCCGGAGCGTGCCGCCGATCTACCTCCGCGCCGCTCGGACGATGGGCTCGCGCGGCCTCCACGCGCTCCTCTTCGTGACGCTACCGGCGGGGCTTCCCTACGTCGTCAGCGGCTTTCGGCAGGGGTGGGCGTTCGCGTGGCGATCCCTGATGGCCGCGGAAATCTACGTGACCGTCCTCGGCGGGTTCGGCCTCGGGCAACTCCTCCACTACGGGCGCGAGCTCCACGCGATGGACCAGGTCCTCGGCGTCATGCTCCTCGTCGTCGCGGTCGGCCTCGTCGCGGACCGGGGGCTCTTCGCTCCCGTCGAGCGGCGGATCCATCGCCGGTGGGGGCTGGCGGCGTGAGCCGGGTCGGCCCCGGGCGCCCCTACTCCCCGTAGACGTGGACGAAGTACTGGTTCCAGATCCCGAGGATCGAGAAGGTCTCGAGGTCGGCGTAGTGGATCGTGCGGAGCCCCCCTGCCTTCGCGGCGTCGCCGACCGCGTTCGAGTCCCAGCGGAAATCGAGGCGATAGCGGGAGATGGGGATCTCGAAATGCTTGATGCTGCACGACCCCTCCCGTCCCCCGCCGATGTCCGAAGGGGTCGCGTGGAAGTTCCGGGTGAACGGGACGGTCGTATGGCGGTAGACAAGGCCGCGGAAGCACCCGGTGAGGAGCGGGACGAGAAGGAAAGAGAGCGCGTGCCGGCTCACGGGCGTTCAGTCGCCGTAGACAATCGTCGTGTACCGGTAGTAGGCGCCGAAGAAAACCATCAACATCTCCTGGTCGGCGTGGTTGATCACCTTGATTCCACCGTTCTCCGCCGCGGCCTTCGTCCCCGCGTCGCCCCACGCGACGGCCCAGAGGATGCCCTGATGGTGGGACTCCCCCACCTTCGACCCGAGCGTCGTCTTGTCGAGGTCGGTGTCGAGCGTGCTACGCGTGTGGAGGTAGAAGCAGCCCGGAAGCGCGGCGAGGGCGAACGGGCCGAGGAGGAGGGCGAGTCGTCGCGGCATTCGTCTCACCTCGTGGGGGTCGTCCGGCGGGTCGGGGAAGGCCGCGGGAGTTTACGCGCGCGCCCGAGCCGGCTCCAGGAGGCGCCGCCGACGCGGGCGAGATGGCCGTCCGGGTCGCGAGCCGAGCCCGGGCGGCGGAGAGGAGGGGTCCGGGCGGGCCCGTCGGAGGTGGCGCGCCGCGAAGCTCCGGACGCCTTCGATTTCGGTTTCGTCGGTCGGGCCCCCTTCCCGTCGATCGGCGTCGCCCGTCGGGCCTCCTTTCCAATCGAGGGTCGAGCTCCCGCAGGGCTTCCTGCCAGCGCTCCAGCACGCGGGCATGGACTCTCTCCCGCAGGAGGACCTCAACCGAGGGCCTCCCGCCCGGCCTGGGCGAAACTACTCGAGCGGGCGCAGCGTGACGGGGACGTCCTTCCGCTTGCCGTCGCGCTCGACGGTCACGACGACGCGGTCGCCCGCCTCGTGGCGGTCGATGATCTTCGAGAGGTCGTCGAGCGACTCGACCTCGGTGCCGTCGACCGCGACGATCAGGTCGCCGATCTCCTCGACGGTCCCGTCGTCGGAAACCTTGGTCGGGCGGAGCCCCGCGCGCTCCGCCCCTCCGCCTCGGGTCACGTCCTGGAAAAGAACGCCCTTCAGCCCGGCGTTGTGAGTCCACCAGTCGGGGATGAGGTGGATGCCGATCCCGATGCGGACCGCGCGCCCGCTGCGGATGATCTGCGGCACGATCCGGTTCACGGTGTCCACCGGGATCGCGAAGCCGATCCCCGCGCTCGTGCCTGCGGGGCTGAAGATCTGGGCGTTGACCCCAATGAGGCGGCCCGAGCTGTCGAGGAGCGGGCCTCCCGAATTGCCCGGGTTGATCGCGGCGTCGGTCTGGATGACTCCCTGGATCAGGCGTCCCGGGACGTTGAGGGCCGGGCTCGGAGCCCGGATCTCACGGTCGAGGGCGCTGATGATCCCGGTCGTCAGCGTGTGGTCGAAGCCGAAGGGGTTTCCGATGGCGTACACGACCTGGCCGACCTCGAGATCGCGTGAGGTCCCGACGGGAATCGGGTGGAGGAGCTTCTTCGGCGCGTTGACCTTCAGGACCGCAAGGTCCTTGTCCTCCGCGACTGCGATCACCGTGGCATCGAAAGGCTTCGACTCGTCCGCGAGGAGGACGCGCGCCTTCCCGCGCCCCTGGGAGACGTTCGCGACGACGTGGTAGTTCGTCACGATGTAGCCGTTCTCGTCCCACACGAACCCGGAGCCGGTTCCCTCGGGGATCTCGAAGACATTGCGGCTGAAGTAATCACGGCGCAACGCGCTCGTCGCGATGTAGGCGACGGAGGGGGAGACCCGCTTGAAGATCTCGATGTTGATCTTCTCGGCCGGCGTGAGATCGGAGCGAGGCGAGACGGGCCGTTCCTCCGCCGAGGAGTCGAGAAGCGAGGCGGCGCCGCGGCGGGAGAGCCCCCACGCGAAGGCGGCGCCGAGGGCGAGGGCCGTGACGTAGGGCCAGCGGGCGGAGCCCGGCCGAGCCGCCGGGTGCAGGGGAGAGGGCTTCATCGTGTCTCCCGGAGGAGGGTGCGCGCCAGGGGGCGGAGGAGGGAGGAGCTAGCGACTCGCGGCCGAGAGCGCCGCCGCCTCCGCGGCCTTCCGCTCTTTGAACTTGGCGACGATCCGATTGAACTTCTCCCAGTAGCCCGCCTCCCCCTTGATCTCCACGCAGGAGCGGGCCCCGACGCCGCAGTCCCCGCACCCCCCGGTCTGGCAGTGCTCGGTCTCCTCGCCGCGGCGGGAGCGGTCGTACTCCTCCTCGAGGTAGGAGCGCTCGACGCCGTTCCCGAGGTGATCCCAGGGGAAACGCTCGTCGCGGGGGCGCTCGCGGTTGCCGTACCACGCGACGTCGATCCCGGTCTCCTCGAACGCCCGGGTCCACGCCGCGTAGCGGAAGCACTCGTCCCACGCGTCGAGCCGGCACCCGAGCCGGTAGGCGCGCTCGATCGCGGCTCCGACGCGGCGGTCGGCGCGGGTCAGGATCCCCTCGAGCTGGCTCTGGCGGGCGTCGTGGAACTTCAGGCTCACGGCCCGGACCCTCTTCAGCGAACGGAGGAGGCCCTGGCGCAGCTCGACCTCGGGGATCGTGAGCTGGCCGTGCCACTGGAAGGGGGTCAGGGGCTTCGGGACGAACGTCGAGACGGCCGCGTTCACGCGGCCGGGCCCCTTCCCGACCTTGCGCCGCAGGTCGGCGCAGGTCTCCGCCATCGTCACGATCTCGGCGAGGTCCCCCTCGTTCTCCTCCGGCAGGCCGACCATGAAATAGAGCTTCACGGTCTGCCACCCCTCCCGCCAGGCCTCCTCGACGCCGCGGTAGAGGTCCTCGTTCTTGATGTTCTTGTTGATGATGCGGCGGAGCCGGTCGCTCGCGACCTCGGGGGCGAGGGTGAGGCCGCTCCTGCGGATCGACTGGATCCGCCGCGGCAGCTCGAGGACCTGCTCGTTCACGCGGAGGGAGGGGAGGGAGACGCCGACCCGGCGCGCGCCGAACTCGGCGTCGAGCGCGTCCATCATCCCGAGGAGCCCCGGGTGGTCCGAGGAGGAGAGGGAGGTGAGCGCGATCTCGTCGTAGCCCGTGTTCGCGTAGGTCGCGCGCGCGATCTCGAGGACCTTCGCGGCGTCGCGGTAGCGCTGGGGGCGCTTCTCGTAGCCCGCCTGACAGAAGCGGCACCCCTGCACGCACCCGCGCATGATCTCGATCGTGATCCGGTCGTGGACCGTCTGCGCGTGGGGAACGACGGGCGCGGCGGGGTAGGGGGCGTTCTGGAAGTCGCGGACGATCGCACGCTCGGGGCGGGGCACGGAGGGGTCGACCGGCGCGACCGAGGCGATCGTTCCGTCGTCGTTCCACGCGAAGGTCCAGAGGGAAGGGGCGTAGAGGAAGGGGAGCGCCTCGACGAGACCGAGGAGGAGCTCGCGGCGGTCGCGCGCGCGGGGGCGGACCTCCCGGTAGGCCTCGACGAACCGCTCGACGGATTCTTCCCCGTCCCCGAGGAAGAAGAGGTCGACGAAGTCGGCCATCGGCTCGGGGTTGAGGGAGACCGCCCCTCCGGCCACGACGAGGGGGTGCTCGAGGGTCCGCTCCTCGACGCGGAGGGGGATCCCCCCGAGGTCGAGGCAGAGGAGGGTGGTCGTGAAGGAGGACTCGTACTGGAGGGAAATGCCGACGACGTCGAAGGCGGAAAGGGGCGTCCGGGTCTCGAGGCTCCAGAGCGGGACGCCCCGCTCGCGCATCCTCGCCTCCATGTCGACCCAGGGGGCGAAGGCGCGCTCCGCGTAGCAGTCGTCGCGCCGGTTCAGGACGTCGTAGAGGATCTTGAGCCCGAGGTGGCTCATCCCGATCTCGTAGACGTCCGGGAAGACGAGGGCGAACCGGACGGCGACGCGCGAGGGATCCTTCCGGACGACGTTCCGCTCCCCCCCGACGTACCGGCTGGGCGTCCGGACGGAGGGGAGGGCCTGCGCGAGAAACGAGTCGATCGGATTCATCTGCGCGCGTGCTCCGGGCCGGCAGGTTATACGTCCTTCCGCCGCCAGAAAAGCAGGAGAGTGCCGGAATGGCACGCTTCGGGTGGGGAGCGGAGGACGGAAGTCTCGTTCGTTCGGGGGGGGCGCGCCGGCATGCACGTTGCTTTTCCGTGTCTGCCGATCTCCCCTCCCTCCGGGGAGGCCGGGCTGGAGACGGCTTCGCGCGAGAAGCGCAAGGAGTCATCGACCATGTTCAACCTCATTCCCGTTCGACGCGAGCGCGATCCGCTCGCCCCGACCCTCCAGGGCCTTCGCGGCGATGTGGACCGCCTGTTCTCGAATCTCTTCGGCGAGGACGGCGCGTTCGCGGGGGCGCCCTGGCCCGCCTGCGAGGTCGTCGAGACGAAGGAGAACCTCGTCCTGCGCGCGGAGGTCCCGGGCATGGACCCGAAGGACTTCGAGGTCCGCGTGGACGGAGACATCCTGACGATCTCCGGCGAGACAAAGCAGGAGAAGGACATGGAGGAGGACGGTCTCCACCTCTCCGAGCGGCGGTACGGGCAGTGGCGCCGGTCGTTCCGCCTCCCGGCCTACGCCGACCCGGACCGGGTCGAGGCCGAGGTGAAGAACGGCGTCCTGACGCTCACGGTCGCCAAGCGCGAGGAGGCCAAGCCGAAGATCGTCCGGATCAAGGCGAGCTAGAGCGCGCCGGGGGCCGGTCGGGACCTCCCGACCGGCCCCTTGCCTCCGCCGACCCGGGGCGATAAAAGGCACTGCTTCGCCGCGGGTACCCCCCCGCGGCTGGCCCCCCCCGCCCACGCCCGAGGATGGACACGACCCTTCCCCAGCGCCTCCAGAGGGCCTGCGGCGGCTCTTTCCGCCGCACCGCCCTGATCCAGAAGAGGGTCCGGGAGCTCGTCCGCGGAGCCGCCCCCCTCGTCGACCTGAAGGGGGAGCGCAACCCGATCAAGATCGCCTTCCTCGAGATGGAGAAGGGGCTGATCGAGCTCGAGCCCGACGAGGAGGCTCCCTCCCCCGCCCTCTAGCGCGCCCACGGCGAAGGGAGAGTTTCACCGCTGGAGGGGCTCCGGCCGATAGGGGGCCGGAATCCCATGAAGCCCCTCCTCCCGATCCTCGCTTTCCTCTCGATCCCCTCGACCTCGAGCGCGCAGACGGGGGCGCCGGCTTCCTCGCCCGCGAAAGGCGAGGCGCCCCCCGCGTCCTCCCGCCCCGCGTCGGTGGAGAGGCCGCACAGCCAGGTGGTCGTCACCCTTCTCAACGGGGAGAAGGTGAAGGGGCTCGTCCGGGCCGGCAAGACCCCCGAGAAGCCGGGCGGGCTCCTCGGCTTCGTCAACGCCAAGCCCGAGGAAAAGACGGCGGGGATCCGACTCTGGTACGTGTTCGGGACGAACTCCTTCATCTTCCTCCCGATGGAGGTCGTGAAGAGCATGGAGACGGTCGCCCGCCTCTCCGATCTCGAGGTGAAAGAGCTCGACAAGAAGATGGAGGAGGAGGCGGCCCGCACGAAGGCGGAGACGGAGGCGCGCCTCTCGATGCTGCGCGCGCTCCACGAGCAGCAGGGCTCCGACCGCGACCTCATCGCGAGGCTCCAGGACCTCGCCCGCCTCGAGGAGGAGGCGGCCGCGACGCGGGACCGCGACGCGAAGTACCGGGACCTCCTCTCGAAGTTCTCTCCCGAGAAGGGATGGACCCCGGAGCGATTGATGCAGATCCGCGCGCGGATCGTGAACGACGTCTTCCCCTCCGAGGAGGAGAGGGAGTTCGTCAAGGTCTACGAGGATTGGAGGAAGGCCTACGAGGCCTCCCAGGCCGGTTCGCTCGAGCCGCCCGCCTCGCGCCCCGCGCGCGAGGAGAAACCGACGTCGAGGTCCGCCCCTCGCGAGTAGCGGGGCGGACGCGCCGCCGACGCCTCTCCTAGAATCGCGGCCCGTGGTGCGGGTTGCGGTCCCCTCCGGCCTCCGCGCGGCCGCGATCCTCCTTCTCGCGGCCGCCGGAGCCTGCCGGAAGGCGCCCGCGTCCGCCTTCGATCGTTGGCGATCGGTCGTCGCGTCCGGTGCGGCGACGGTCGCGGCGCCCGCGGCGATCCGCGCCGCCGCGGAGGAGTGGTGCGGGCGCCTCGGCCTCCTCGGGCCCCCGCGGTTCGTCCTCTCCCTCGACGACGAGGAGGGGGCGTTCGTCCGGATCCAGGCCGGCCGGGGACTCCTCCCCCGACAGGGCCCGGTCGAGGTGACGGTGGATGGGTTGAGGGTGGGGAGGGAGTTCTTCCGCGATCCGGCGGACGTCGCGCTGGTCGCCTGGGACTCGACGGGCCCCCCGTTCGGGATCCTCGCGCCCGATCCCTTCGCCGTCGCGGAGCTCCTTTCCTCGCTCGAACTGCCGGGAAACCCCTGCGTCCGGGTCTACCGCGGCGGGGAGCTCGAGGCCGAGTGGGACCTCACCCCCGAGGGTTCGCTGCGCGAGGGATCGGAGCGCCACCCAGGCGCCGGGCTCCGCCGGTTCCAGGAGTCACCGCTGGGCCCGGTCGCCGGGGCGCCCGGCCTGCGCTTCTTCCTCGCTCCGGAAGACGGGGAAGCGCGGCCACCCCTTCCTGCTGCGCTCGTCGCGCTCCTCCGCGAGACTCTCGCGCGACTCGAGGCGCTCGCGGGGGCGAGCGCGGAGCGGCCCTTCGAAGTCTTCGTCCACTCCCACCCGGAGGATTTGATCGAGGTGGCCGGGGCGTTCCGAGGGGCCTGGGGGAACCCCTCCGGGCGGCGCCTCCACGCGCTCGCCGACGGGGGGCTGCGGGGGGAGGCGGCCGCGGAGCTCGCCCGCCTCGCGGGGCGCTCCCTCCTCGGTCGAGCGGCCGAGCCCTGGATGGAGATCGGGCTCGCGGCGGCCTGCTCGGGGGAACGCCTGGGGATGCCGGTCGAGGAGATCGCCGCGCGCCTGCGGCGTGCGGGGGCGGCCGCATCTCTCGCGGACCTCCGCGACCGCCGCGCGCGCCTCTCCCCCTTCCGTGTGGAAGCGTCCGCCGCCGCACTCGTGGTGGGGATCTTCGCCGCCGCCGGTCGAGAGCGCTTCCGCCGTTTCTATCGCGGGGAGGAGTGTCCATGGACCGACGGGGAGCTCGAGTCGGTGCTCGAGGCGACCCTCGAGAGGTGGTCGCGCGCGCGTCCGGTCGGACCGCGGATCCCGATTCCCGGGGGATTCGGGCAGGGCATCCACCTCGCGGGGCTGGCTGGGGAGATCGACACGCGCGGCTTCGACTGGAGCCTCGAGCGGATCCGGGAGGCCGGAGCGGGCTGGATCGCTCTCCGGCCGAGCGTGTCTCTGAGGCGCGCGTGGGAGGGAGGGGGGCTTGACTTCGATCCCCTCGAGAGGGGGGTGTCCGACGCCTCGAGCCTCGCCTGGGCCCTCCGGAGAGCCCGATCGCTGGGTCTGCGCCGCGCCCTCGGCCCTCCCTTCTTTCCGGCGGTGGCGGGAGGGCACTGGCTCGAGGGGGATCCGCACGCCCCCTCGCAGGACGCGGAGGCTCTCTCCACACGGGGGTTCGACGCCGCCGTGCATCTCGCGGTGCTCGCCGAGGCGGCGGGGGCCGACCTGCTCCTCCTCGGGGGGGATTGGGCCGCCCCGCCCGGGCTCTGGAGTCGGATCCTCGCATCGTGCAGGGCGATCTACTCCGGCCCGATCGCGTTTTGCCCTCGCGCGTGGCCGGGGGAAGGAGGGCCTCTCCCGCCGGACGGGCTCGAGTACCTCGCGTTCCGCTTTCCTGGATCCGCGGAACCCGGGGAGAATCCGGCGGCGTTCGTTCGCCGCGTCGCCGAGTCGGCCAGGGGAGCGCGCTCGCTCGCCGTCCTGATCGTGGAGGAGGGATTCCCCCTTCCCCGGCCGGGGCGGATCGGGAGAGAGTTCCTCGATCGCGCGAGAGCGCTCCTTCACTCCGCCTCCATGCGACCGGAGATCTCCCTGCTCCTCTGGCGACTCGGACCCGCCGATCCCTCCCTCCTGGCTCCCCTCTTCGCGCGCCCCGTCGATCTCCTCGCCCCGCGGTCGGAGGATGGCCGGTGATCGGAGCGGCCGCCCTCGTCCTCGCGCTGCAGGGGGGGTCGATCGAGGCGGGAAGGCTCCTCGTCGTCGCGCCCGGGGGTTTCCGCGACGCCCTCGAGCCTCTCCTCGCCCATCGCCGCGCGGAGCGGTTTCGGGTGGAGTTCGTCGCCGCCGAGGAGGGAACCGGGCAGGAGGGGAAGTCGATCGCGGCGTTCCTCCGGGGGAGGCTCTCGGGTGGGGAGGCGCCGACGCACATCCTCCTCGTAGGGGACGCCGCCCTTCTCCCGGCCGAAGTCCTCGAAGAGGACGGAGCGCGGACGGCCTCCGACGAGCGGTGGGTCCCCGAAGGGAGGAGGCGGCCGGCCATCGGCCGCCTCCCGGCCCGGGACGTCGGGGAGGCGGGCCGCCTCGTCGAGCGGATCTTGAGGTACGAGCGGGGGGAGGCCCGCGGACCGTGGAGGGCGCGCGTGCTCCTGACGGCGGGGGAGGGAGGGTTTGGGTCGGCTGCGGACCGGGCGATCGAGGCGGGGGCGCGGCTCGCAGCCGGGGCAGCTCTGCCGGAGGGGTTCGAGCTTCGGGTGGTGCGGCTCTCCGCGGGCGCCGACCCTGGGGAGCGGGAGCTGCGGGAGAGCCTCACCCGGGCGCTCGAGCCGGGAGCCCTCCTCTGGGTCTATGCCGGTCACGGGAACGCGCGCTCCCTCGCGAGCGGCGTCGGCAGCGGATTCCTCCCGTCGCCACCGGAGCGGACGGTGCGGTCCCTCCGGCTCTCCGACGCGCGGGCCCTCCGGTGCGGCGGCCACGCGCCGGTGGCGATCCTCCTCGCCTGCGAGACGGCCCTGCTCCGTCCCGGCGCGGAATGCCTCGCGGAGGCGCTCGTCCGTTCGGCGGACGGCCCGGTCGCCGTCTTGGGGGCGGGGGCCGTATCCCACCCACTCGGAGACCTCGCCCTGGCTCTCGAAGTGGGTCGTGCGCTGCGCGGAGACCGCGAGGCGCGGCTGGGGGAGATCGTGGGGAGGGCGCGAGAAGCGCTCCTGCGGGACTCGACCGACCGGGGCTTCCTCGAGCGGGGCGGACTCCTCTTCGGCATCGGAGAGGAGAGCCGGCGCCAGATCCTCCGGCGCACCGCGCTCCAGTACCTCCTCCTCGGGGATCCGGCGCTGCGCCTCCCCCGCCCCTCGCCGGTCCGGGTCGAGGTCGATCGGGGAGAGGAACAGGTCGTCGTTCGAGGCGCGGTCGAGGGGGAAGGGGAAGGGTTCGCGCGCGTCGAAGTCGAGCGCGCCCCGGGAGCGAGGAGGGACGAGGAGGGGGTCCTCGCTCGCGCGGCCGTCGAGTTCTCGGGGGCCTCCTTCCGCGTGCCCCTCGACTCGCGGCGGCTCGAGGGCCCCCTGCGGGTGCGCGCGTTCGTCCGGCGGGGGAACCGCGAGTGGGCCGGGGAGGCGCGCGTTCCGCTCCGCGGCGAGGGGAGTCCCGCGGGGAGCGAGCGGTGAGGGCCCGTCCGAGAGGAGCGCCCCCCGAGGCGCTCCGGCTCTCGGACCCTGTCGAGCGGTTGCGCGGCGTGGGGGGCCGCCGCGCGGCCGTCCTCGCCCGTCTCGGCCTCCGCAGGGTCTCCGACCTCCTCCGCCACGCGCCTCGGACCTACGAGGTCTGGGGCGCGGCGCGTGCGATCCGGGAGGTCCGCCGCGGCGAGGAGGTCACGGTGCGGGGGAGGGTGATTGCCCTCCGGCTCCATCGGATCGGAAAGGGGAGGACGCTGCTCCGGGTCCGTCTTTCCGATGGCACGGGGGAGATCGAAGCGCTCTTCTTCAACCAGCCCTACCTGCGCGATCGATTCCGCGCGGGGGAGGAGGCGGGTTTCCACGGCAGGGTGGGAGGGAGGAAGGGACTCGCCCTCCTCGCCCCGAAGGTCGAGTCGAGGGAACGCCCTTTTCCGGAGGAAGGGGAGATCTCCCCCGTCTATCCGAGGACGGCGGGGGCCGGGGAGGGGCTGCTCCGGTCGCTCCTCGCCCAGGCCCTCCCACTGGCTCCGGACGTGCCGGAGCCGTTGCCGGAGGAGACGCGCGCGGCGCTCGATCTTCCGCGGGTCGGCTCCGCCCTCCACGAGATCCACTCCCCTTCCTCCCTCGCGGAGGTCGAGCGCGCGCGACGCCGCCTCGCCTTCGACGAGCTCCTCGAGCTCCAGCGGCGGTTCGCGCGCTCGCGCGCGCGAGCGAAGCGGGCGCCGGCCGTCCGCATCCTCGTCGACCGGGAGCTCGACCGCAGGATTCGCGCGCGCCTCCCCTTCCCCCTCACCCCGGGCCAGGAGCGGGCGGTCGCGGAGCTCCGCGCCGACCTTGGGGCGGGCGCCCCGATGCGACGTCTCCTCCAGGGGGACGTCGGGTGCGGGAAGACCGTCGTCGCGTTCTACGCCTGCCTCGCGGCGGTCGGGCGCGGCCTTCAGGCGGCCTTCCTCGCTCCGACGGCCGTGCTCGCCGAGCAGCAGCGCGAGGTCTTCGCGGGGTGGTTGAGGGGGTCCCGGGTGCGCCTCGAGTGCCTGGCGGGAGCGCCGAGCGTTCGGGAACGCCGCGCGGCGAGAGAGGCGCTCGGGCGGGGAGAGGTCCACCTCCTCCTCGGGACGCACGCCCTCCTCGCGGAAGGGGTTCGCTTCCGCTCCCTCTCGCTCGCCGTGATCGACGAACAGCACCGTTTCGGCGTCGCGCAGCGGAGCGCCCTCCTCGCGAAGGGGGTGGGGGTCCACGCGCTCGCGCTCTCGGCGACCCCGATCCCCCGAACTCTCGCGATGGCGCTCTTCGGGGATCTCGAGGTCTCGACGATCCCCGACCTCCCCGCCGGGAGGGGGCGCCGGGAGACTCGGATCGCGCCGAGCCGGGAAGCGGTCGTCTCGGAGGTCCGCCGGCGCGTCCTCGAAGGGGAGAAGGGGTTCTGGGTCTGTCCCCGGATCGGGGGGGGGGAACCCGAGGGGGAGGAACCGGAGGCGGGAGCGCGCGCGGCCGACCAGGTCTTCCGGCGGTTCGTCGCGCGGGAGTTCCGTGGAATACCGCTCGGGGTGCTCCACGGCCGCCGGACCCCCGAGGAGCGGGCGGAGGCCCTCCGCCGGTTCCGGGCCGGGGACGTGCGGCTCCTCGTCTGCACGAGCGTGGTCGAAGTGGGGATCGACGTACCGGACGCGACGCTCCTCGTCGTCGAGGGGGCCGAGGGCTTCGGCCTCGCGGCGCTTCACCAGTTGCGCGGCCGGGTGGGACGGGGGGGCGCCGACGCGACCTGCATCCTCCTCGCCGGGCAGGGGGAGCTCGGCCGCCTCCGGATTCTCGAGCGGAGCGAGGACGGGTTCGAGATCGCCGAGGAGGATCTTCGGCGGAGAGGGCCGGGGGAGATCTTCGGGCTCCGGCAGTCGGGTTTCCCCGAGTTCCGCTTCGCCGATCCGGCGCGAGACGTCGACCTCCTCCGGGCGGCCCGGGAGGTCGCGTTGTCGGCCGGGAGCGAGGGGACTATCCTGCATGCGAGTCCGGCCGCGGTGCCTCCTGCCTCCCCTCGCGCGACGACGGGCTCGGAGAGAGAGACTCCTCGCCCTTGCTCACCCTCCTAGCGGCCAGCCTCGGCTCCTTCTTCCCCGCGCAGGGGGAATCCTCTCCGCCGCTCCGCCCTCCGAAGGAGGCGAAGGGGCTCGACCTCCCCGACTTTCCCGCCTCCGCGCCCGCGCGGTCGCGCGGGGAGGGCTCCTCCGCGGCGCCGCGGGCCTCCGTGCCTGCCGCCGACTGGCCCGCCGGGAACGGCCGAGCGGACCTGCTCCTACGCGAGTGTCTCCGGACGCGCGACCCAGGGAGCGCGCTCGCGCGGGAGGTCCGTCGGGCGCTCGTGGAGGCCGGAGAGGGGGCGCAGGAGGCGATCGAGGCCGCCCTCGCCTCGAAGCACCCGGTCGTCCTCTCCGTCGCGGCCGACGCGATCGGACCGACGGGGGATCGAGCGGTCTCCGCCCTTCGGCGGGCCCTCGAGGGCGGGCCTCCGCGCGAGGCGGTCCGTCCGCTCGTCGAGGCCCTCGCTCGGGTCGACCCCGGCGGGTGCTGCCCGACGCTCTGCGCTCTCCTGCGCTCCCCCGCGGGAACCGTGCGCGCGCAAGCGGCGGCCACGCTCGCAGGGCGGATCCGGGCCGAGCACCTCCCCCTCCTCCTCGGGGTCGGCCGCGAGGTGAGCGCGGACGCCCGTGAGAAGGTGGTCGAGCTTCTCGCCGCGTTCGACGACCCGGACGCGGGCGACTTCCTTCTCGAGGGGCTCGAGGACGCCTCGCCTCGCGTCGCCTTCGCGAGCGCTTGCGCCCTCGCGAGGTCGGGACGCCTCGACGGCCGCCTGAACGACCGCATCGTCCGCGGCCGTCCCGACCGGGGATGGGGCTATGCCTCCCTCGCCCTCGCCCTGCGGGAGGATTTCACCCTCGAGCCGGCCTTCGCCGAGGGCGCCGAAGAGGCCCTCCTCGGCGGACTCGGGACGTCCGACGTGTTCGTCGCAGGAGCGGCGGGAGTCGCGCTCGCCACCATCGGCTTCCGCAAGGAGGGCCCCTCGGAGTCCGCCTACCTCGATCGGGCGGTCCCCCTCGCGCTCGTGGCCGCGGTCGCCGGCGACCGCTTCTACCGGGACTTCGGGTCGCTGAGCGACCTCGCGATCCGGCGGCTCTCCCTTCTCGCGGGGGACGGCGTCCCGCGCAGCGGTCCGGAGTGGGGGGCGTGGTGGGTCGCGAATCGGAGGACGTTCCGCGCCCAGCGGGCGGGGCTCCCCCTGGGGGCCCGCGAGGAGCGCGACCTCGTCGTCCTCTACGAACGGGAGGAGGGAACGAGGGCGGAGGGGGCGCAACCGTCGCCCGCACTGGTCGCGGAGCTGCGATTCGAGGATCTCGGGGGCGCGCCGGAGCCGCGGGAGGGGGAGACCTTCCTCCTCTCCGGGGAGGAGATCGGGGAACTCGCGCGCGAGGCGCGGGAGAGCGGTCTCCTCGACGCCCGGATCCGGCCCGGGGTCCGCGGCGCGGCGAGGGGGGGGCTGCGGCGCCTCACCTTCCGGATCGGGGATCGTCGCAAGGAGCTCGGCTGGGGCGCGGGCGCGGGCCCCCCCTCGTTCGCCGCCTTCGAGGGGAAGGTCCTCGAGCTCGTGGCGCGCAACCGCTGGCAGCGCTACTTCGACGCGGATGCCGGAGTCCCGCGAGCGGAGTTCGTGCGCGAGGTCCGGGCCGCCTGCGCCCGCACGAGCGATCCGGTCGAGCTCGCCGCTCGATGGAGGGACCTCGTCCTCGCCGCCTACGACGACCTCGGCGAGGCGGACAGGCTCCGCGCGATCCGCGATCTCACCGCTCTCCCCGACGTGGGGCGCGTCTTCGGGGAGGGGGACGCCGCCGTCCTCCTGGCGGGCCTCTCCCGGGGGTCCGCGGCCTCCGAGTCGGACCGGCTCGCGGTCGAGTTCCTGCTCCGGGTCCGGGGGATCCCGGGCGCCGCGCCGGTGGCGGAGGCCCTCCACGGTCGATTCGGCGCCGGAGGCTTGGCGCTCCTCGCGAACGCGATCGCCCGAGCCGGCGTGGTCCGCGAGGCTCTCGCGCATCCCCTCGCCCTCGTGCGCGAGGCGGGCGCCGAGGCGGCCGGCGCGGATCGGGAAGCCGGACTCGGGCCCGACCTCGAGCCCCTCCTCGAGGCCGCGGAGGGGAGGGTCCGCGCCGCGGCCGCCCGCTCGCTCGGGCGTCTGCGAGCCGAGGGGTCCGCGCCCCGGCTCGCGTCGGTCGCGGCCGGCGACCCGGAGGAAGAGGTCCGGCGCGCCGCGCTCTTCGCTCTCGGCCGGATCGGAGCTCCCGAGGCCGTGGAGGCCCTCCAGAGGGCGCTCGCCGACCCCTCGGAGCGGGTCCGCGCGGCCGCCGTCGAGGGGCTCGCGGAGTGTCGAGACGGCCGGGCGGCGGGGCTGCTCGCCGCCGTCTTCGTCCGGGTAGGGCCCCTCGCCGAGACGGCGCGCCGGGGGCTGCTCCGGCTCGGGAGGAGAGGGCGCGAGGCGCTCGCGGGCCTCGTCCCTTCGGGGGAGCCCTCCGTTCGGCGTTCCGTGCGGCTCCTCCTCGCCGAGATGGGGGACGCGCGGGCTTTCCCGGGACTCGTCGACGACCTCGCCGCGCGTCCGGGCGACCGTGCCGTCGCCGACGCTCTCGCCCGGCTGACCGGCGTCGACTACGAGGGCGCACCCGACGCCGTCGAACGTTGGCGCGCGTGGTGGGAACGGCGACGCGGGCAGGACGAGCGGGAATGGTTCCTCGAGGGAATCCGCGTCGAGGGCCTCGATCTTCCTGTCCGCAAGGAGGACTTGGTGGAGGAGGGGAACGCGGGCGTGCTCCCCTCCCTCGCGACCGTCGTCGAGCGATCCTCCTGGCCGCTCGCGGCCCGGGCGGCGACGTGGGCGGGCTGGATCGGCGGGCGCGATCTCGGACGGGTCGACCGGGAGACCTCGGCCGTCGACCGCGCGAGCCTTGGGGAACGGATCCGACAGTCGGCCGGCGCCCGCTGACCGCCGGGTCCTCGCCACGGCCCTCGGGGTCCTCGCCCCCGTCACGGGCCTATTCTTCCTCGGGATCGCCTGGAACCGCTCGAGGAGCGCCTTCCTGCGCGTCGAGTCCCACGAAGCCGAGATCGTCCGGGCCGCGCGGGAGTCGGGCATCGATCCGCCGCTCCTCGCGGCCCTCGTCTACGTCGAGAGCGGCGGGCGAGCCTCCGCCGTCTCCAAGGCGGGCGCGAAGGGGCTCGTGCAGTTGAAGCCGGCCGCCGCGGACGAGGCGAGGCGCTGGCTCGCGCGGCGGAGGCCGGACGACGCGACGCCCCCGCCCGCAGCGTCCGACCTCGAGGACCCGGAGACGAACCTCCGCCTCGCCTCCGGGTACCTCGCCCTGCTCGCCGCGCGTTTCGGCGACCCCGACCTCGCCCTCGCGGCCTACGCCAAGGGGCCGACGGCAGTCCAAGCCCTCCTCGGCGAGACGGGAGGAGACCGGGGGGCCGCCCTCGCCCGTCTCCGGTCGAAGGCCGGCGGGGCGGGGGAGTACGTGCGCCGCGTCCGCTCGTTCGAGGAGCGGTTCCGCGAGCGGGGCTTCGCCTCCGGCTCGCGCTGAATCCGGCCCGGACGCCCGCTGCGGAACCCTCCGGCTACTGGATCGTCGCGACGAGCCGCCGGGTCGTCACTCCCGGGAAAGGTCCGGGACCTGGATCCGCCGCGTACCACTGGAAAGCGATCGACCCACCGACGAGGGACGGGTCGGGACGGATCGTCAGCGGCAGGCTCACCCCGCCGATCCCCGAACCCGGCAGCGGCCCGGTGAACGTCCCGATCGTCCCCGAGATCGGGACGGCGAGGTTGCATCCCGGGAGTCCCAGGAAGGCGAGATCGACGGGCAGGGGGATCCCGCCCCAGCTGTTCGCGGGAAGCCCGAACATCAAGAGAGCCGCCGCCGCTTGAGAGGCTTGCGAGAGGTTGATCGAGACGCTGGAGCCGAGCGTCGGCGCCCCGGTGATCCCGATGACGGGGCGGAGACCTCCGCTTCCAGGACATGCCCCCCCGTCGATCGAGACCCCGATGGGGACGAGGCTCCAGACCTCCACACGGCCGAGGTCGTACACGGCGACATCGGCCAGGCCGTCGCCGTTCACGTCTCCGGCACCCCGGACGCGGTGTCCCATGCCTCCGAACGGGTAGGGTCCGTTGACCTGCTGGAGCGCGATCCCCGTCGCACCGGAAACGACCACGAATGCGCCGTAGAAGAGGGTCCCTCCCGTCGGAGGGACCGAAGCGTCCGCCCCCACGACGACGTCGTCGAACCCGTCTCCATCGACGTCGCCGGCGGAAGCGATCTGGAGACCGAAGTTCAACAGGTTCGAGACGGGAGGCACCGTGTAGGTAAGGATCGGACTCCCCCAGGAGAACACGGTGATTGCTTGGAGCCCGCCGCTCGACGATCGCGTGACGATCTCCCTCGCCCCGTCAGAGTCGAGGTCGCCGATCGAGGCCATGGGGAAGAAGTACTGCCCGAGACCGGGGATCGAATAGAGAGTGAGCCCCGTCCCCCCCGAGACGACGAGCGCCTCCCAGAAGGGGACCAGGTGGTCCACGGCGAAGTCGTCCTTCCCGTCCCCGTCGAGATCCCCCATCGCGGCGAAACCGCTCCCGACCTCGTCGAGGACAGCGCTGCCGGTCAAGTACAGCAGCGGCGACCCCGTGAACACGTTGAACGCCCTCGCCTCACCGGCCGAGAACACCCCTCCTGGATCCGCCGACGGCGCTCCGATCAGCGGATCGGGCACTCCGTCGCCGTCGACGTCCGTGAATCCCCCGAGGCCCAAGCCGAACAGGTCCGCAGGCTCCGAACCCGTGAGCATCAGCACAAGGCTCATGCCGACAGGCGAGATGACGACCGCCCGGCCGGGCACCGGGGCGCCGAAGATCGTCCCGCTGCTCGAAATCCCCGCCAGGAACTCGGGGATCCCGTCCCCGGTCACGTCTCCCAGCGTCTCGAGCGTGTACCCTAGCCCCGTCTGGTCGGTCACCCCGAGCGAGACGGCCGTCCTCTCTCCGAGGAGTGCCCCCGTTCCCCCGGCGTAGATCCGCACGGCCCCGAGCCCCGGGTTGAACGAGGGGTGCCCGGTCGCGAAGTCGGGAACCCCGTCCCCGTTGACGTCGCCCACGACGCAGAAGCCGCCGACACCCTGGTTCGTCCCGACGGTGGGAGGGAAGGACTGGAGCAGGCTCTGACCCGGCGTCGAAGAGACGCCGCAGAGAGCTGCGGCAAGCGAATAGAGGAAACGCGGGCTCTTCGCCCGCGCGAGGAGCGAAGAGCCCGCGGATCTCGGATCGGTTCGGCGCACCCTCAGCACGGAATCCCTAGTTGGTGAACCCGACGTAAACCCCGCGACCCTCCGTGCCTACGAGGAGACGCAGAGAACCCTCGAAGAAAGCGAGCCGCAGGGGTCCGCAGCGCGAGTTGAGGAACCCGTCGCTGTAGCCCGTCCAGGTCGC
The DNA here is from genome assembly GCA_035695825.1 of Planctomycetota bacterium. Taxonomy (GTDB): domain Bacteria; phylum Planctomycetota; class UBA1135; order UBA1135; family JAKEFM01; genus JAKEFM01. Next base: position 216,312 of record DASRRH010000034.1, read on the forward strand.
CCCGTCGTCCGAACTGCGGAGGACGCCCCCCCGCGTCGACGCGTAGACGACGTCCGTCGCACCGGGCGTCGCCACCGCCAGGCCGAAGACCTTGGCCGACGTTCCGGTCAGGGTTGAGGGGAGACTCCAGTTCTGCCCCAGGTTGCTCGAGAAGAAGATCCCGCTCAAATTTCCTCCTCCCGACCCTGCGAACAGGACTTGCCCTCCCTTGTGGCCGATGATCGTGAGGCCGGGATTCGCGGGCAGACCGGTGTTCATGGCGGCCGACCATGCGGCGCCGTCGCTCGGGTCAAGCGAGCGGAAGAATCCCCCCGACGCTCCCGGGACGGCGGCGAAGATCGAGTGGTTCGACCCCGGAGTGTAGTTCCGGTCGAAGGTGAAGTTGACGACGCCCGCAGGCCCGGTCGGCGCAGAAAAGGTGGTGCCGCCGTTCGTCGAGCGGTAGACGCCGACCGTCGTCCCGACGAGGAGCGTGGCGTTCGGCTGACCCCCGGCGACCTGGGGAGCCACCGCGATCTCCGTGACCTCCCCCGCGAACGTCTGACCGAGGACGGTCCAGGTCATGCCGTCATCGGTGCTGACCTGAACGCGGGTCCCGTCCGCCACGTACAAGCGGTTCGGGGCCGGGGCCGCCTGGTCGTCGTACGCGACCGAGGTCATCGCGTGCCACCCCCAGCCACCCGAGCCGGCCGGAAGAATCGGGACGTCTCGGGCCGTCCACGCCGTCCAGTAGGGGAAGGGGATCGCCGGATCTCGGAACCACACGGTCCTCGAATCGCCCCCCGCGAACATCCTCGCCGTCCCGGGAAGCACGGTCGGCTGCGCGGCGAGCTCCCGGATCTCCGTCCCGATCAGAGGCTCGCTGCCAGGGGGAGCGAGCGCGTAGAGCGAGTTTCCCTCACCGAACGTGGGGCTCGCCGTGTGCGCGCCCGAACCTCCCCCCGTCAGACTTCCCGGGCACCACCACACCCCGCCCGCATCCAGCCCCACGTAGAGCCGGTCGCTGGTGATGGCGTCGAAGGCGACGGCGTTGAAGGGGTTGTGATGCGGGAACGGGCCGGGCGCCTGGAAGACTGGAGTTCCGTAGGTCGCGAGGTTCGCCGACCAGGTCACGCCGTTGTTGCTGCTCTGGTAGATGACCCCGTCCCCGTCCTGGAGACCGACCGGACCCGCGGCGGTCGCGGCGCCGCAGACGTAGAGCCAGTTCGAGACTAGGGCGTTGTTGTACGGACGGGTGATGGCCATGAGATTGTAGCCGGTGCCGGGCGGCGCACTCGTCAGCCACGAACCGGCCCCTCCGCCGGTCGTGCTCCGGCGCACCCCGGTCGGCCTCACGGCGTACACCCTCTGGACGTTCGTCGGGTCGATCACGACATCGACCGTAGGGGCGCCGGGGTCGACCAGGACCCACGTAGTTCCTCCATTCGTCGTGAGGTAGGTCCCCGCGCTCGTCGCCGCGAAACCTACCTGCCCGTTCGTGGGGTCGATCGCGAGGGCGTTCACGGCGACATTCGCGAGCGTCTGCGTCCAGGTGTTGCCTCCGTCCGCCGTCGAGTAAACCCCCCGGTCGAAGTGACCGACGTGGGCTCTCAGGGTCCCGGTAGATTCCAGCGCCGCCGCTTGCCAGTGCTTCTTGGCGTTCTTGGGGAGGCCGGTCGTCAGTTCGGTCCAGGTCCCTCCCGTCGCGGGCGTCCAGTTCTGGGTCCTGAACACACCGCCGGTTTCTCCTCCGCTCTCTCCATTCGCGGAGATCTGGAACGCGGTGGTGTTGTCCGATCGCCCGAAGTCCCAGTTGTTCGACGGGAGGCCGGATGCCTAACCGATCGGCAGGAAGCTGTTTGCGGCACCGCCATTGCCGCGGTGGGCCGTCATCGTGTCCCCGCCCACCTCGAGGGTTCCGCTCAGGTCCGATTCGATGTCCCGGACTCGCCCCCCGAGGGGTCCGCCGGTCGTGCTCCAGAGGGGAATGAGCGGCGTCATGGACGACGCGCTCAGGACAACGCCCAGAGTCGCAGCAACAAGGATCGATCTGCGCATCGCTTGCCTCCATGGATCAACAAAGGAGAGAAGTGCGGGCATGGAATCCTGGCTTCGCAGCGATGTCAAGTCCCACCGTTCCGATTCACTTACCCTCGGGGAATCCTCCGTCCGGCGCGGCTGCCGGTAGCGGCTGAACTCCCGAGCCCTGCGGCCTATCCCCTCTCCTCCCGGAAGAGGACGAGGGAGCGCGGCGTCGCCGAGAGGACTCCGTCCGGCGTCGGGACGAGGTTCCCGAGGATCGCGCGGCCGCTGCCGTAGAGCCCGGACCTCGGGTCGATCGGCGGCGGGATCGCCGCCTCCATGTGGAGCTCGCGAGCGAGGTCGAAGACGTAGAGGTAGCGGTCGCTCGCGGCGAAGAGCCGCCCGCGGGGTCCGACCTCAAGGACCCGGAGACGAACCTCCGCCTCGTCGCCGGATACCTCGCCCTGCTCGACGGGGAGGGATTCGGCGCCTAAGATCCATCCTCGCCGGCAGTTCCCTTTCCCCGAGCGGAGGGCACGATGGATCTCCTCCGAGTGACGGTCGCGTCGCGCGCGGCCTGCGGCTCGACCGCCGTCCTCGTCCTCCTCCTCGCCGGGTCGCGTTCCGCCGAGGCCCAGGGCTACGTCCTCTACCAGCTCCCCGGGTCCCCGACGGGGGACATGCTCGGCTCGGGCGTGGCGGGAGCCGGCGACGTGGACGGCGACGGCTTCGACGACTTCTTCGTCGGCGCGCCGGGCGCCGACGGGAGCGCGGCCCTCTTCGACTCCGGACGCGCGAGGGTCCATTCGGGAGCGAACGGATCGGTCCTCCTCGAGTTCGTCGGCGCCGCGCCGAGCGAGAGGCTCGGGAGCGCCGTGGCGCGGGCGGGGGACGTCGATGGCGACGGGATCGGGGACTTCGTGGTCGGGGCGAGAGTGACCCCGTTCTCGGTGGGTCTGGCGAAGGTCTTCTCGGGGGCGGGCGGCGCGCTCCTCTTCACGTTCACGGGCTCCTCCCTCGGGTCCGGCTTCGGGGCTGCGGTCGCGGCCGTCGGGGACATCGACGGGGATGGTCTCGCCGACGTCGCCATCGGCGAGCCGAACTTCGCCGGGGGGCTGTTCGGCGGCGGGCTCGGACGGGTGCTCGTCTTCTCGGGAGCGAACGGGGGCGTCCTGCTCGGATTCACGGGCGCGGCGCCGGGAGACGGACTCGGAGCCTCGGTCGCCGGACCGGGCGACCTCGACGGGGACGGCGTCCCCGACGTTTTCGTGGGCAAGCCGAGGCCTCCGGCGCCTTTCGGCGTAAACCAGCCCGGAGAGGCGATCCTCTTCTCCGGCGCGACCGGCGCGACGGTCCTCTCCTTTTCCGGCGCCGCCGCGGGGGATCAGTTCGGGACCTCCGTCGCGGTCGCCGGCGACCTCGACGGGGACTCGGTGGCGGACCTCGTCGTCGGGGCGCCGACTCTCTCGGCTCTGGCCTCCACGGGCTACGCGCGCGTCTTCTCGGGAGCGGCGGGCTCGATTCTCTACACGCTCACGGCGGCCTCGCCGGGCGGGCTGGGGAGGTCGGTCGCCGGCGCGGGGGACGTCGACGGGGACGGCGTGCCCGACGTCGTGGTCGGCTGCGTGCCTTCGGGCCAGCCGGGAGGGCAGGCGACCGTCTTTTCCGGAGCGAGCGGCTCCGTCCTCTTCGCCGTCGCAGTCTCGACGGGTTTCTCCTTCGGGTCCTCCGTCGCGGGCGCGGGGGACGTGAACGACGACGGGTTCCCCGACGTGGTCGTGGGCGCTCCGGTCGCCGCGAGCCAGGCGGGAGAAGCGAGGGTCCTGTCGTACACCGGCGTTCCCGCCGGCTCCTCCACCTTCGGCACGGGCTGCCCGGGCTCGGGGGGCTTCGCACCGCGGATCACGACGGCGGGCGGGCTCCCCGCCGTCGGCCAGCCGAACTTCCGCCTGTACGGCTCCCGGATGCTCGGCGGGAGCCTCGTGGTCCTGATCTTCGGGGTCTCCTCCACCTCCTGGGTGGGCGTGCCCCTCCCCCTGAACCTCGGTTTCCTCGGCCTCCCCTCCTGCGCGCTCTTCGTTTCGGCCGATGTCCTCCTCCCGGCGACGGCGAGCGGGTCGGGGCCCGGCGCGGGCGCGGCGTACCGGCTCGTCCCCGCTCCCCCGAACCCGGCGCTCTCGGGCCTGAGCGTGTTCTACCAGTGGTTCGCCGTCGACCCGGGCCCGCTCCCCCTGCCCGGCGCGATGTCGGAGGCGCTCCAGGTCCTGATTCCCTGACCGGCGTCCCACGGTCTCCGCCGGAGGGGAGGGATCCTCGGCCCGCCGGCTAGGCGGGCGTGTGGAGGGACCCGGCGGGTTCGGCGCGGGTCGACGCGGCGCTTGCGGGGCGGGTCGCGACCGCTATCTTTCGCGGGACTCGGGCGCGCTGGATGGCCGACGAAGGAACCGCATCGAGGGCGGACGAGCGCGTCCCCCTCACGCTCCCGGCCCTGCGCGTCGAGGTCGAGCGCCTGCGCGAGGAGCTCGAGTCGATGCAGGCCGCGCTCCGGGACGAGGGGAAGCGCCTTCGGTCCGCGGTCGAGGAGGAGCGGGCCGCGACGATGCGGGCCACCCACGAGCGGGAACTCGAGCGCGAGAGGCGGGAGCGGCTCGAGAAGGAGGTCGCGGGGCTCCTCTCGGAGCTCGGGCGCCTCCGCGCGGACCACGACGGGCGGCTCCGCGCGGAGGAGCGGGCTCGGGCGATCGACGAAGCGGCGAAGCTGGTCGAGCGCAACCTCGAGTCGATCCTCGACCGCCGGGAACGGACGCTCTCGGAAAAGGACCGGGCCATCGCCTCGCTCGCGCGGGCCCTCGGGAGCGCCGAGCGGGAGCGGGACATCCTCGTCGAGAGCCCGGCCTCCGGCCCGGCGACCTTCCTCCGGCGCTTCCTCGGAGCCCGCAAGATCCTGACCCCCGCCCCGAGACCGGCGGCCTCGGGGAAGCCCGCTACCCCCGCCCCGGAGGCCTCCCCCTCCGCCCCCGCCTCGAACGGGTCTCCGCCGGCCACCCCGGTCGCGGAGCCCCCGGCGGCCCCCGCTCCGGCCCCGGCCCCGGCTCCGTAGAATCCGGAGCCTTCCAACGGCCCGCTAGGGGCCGCCGTAGTCCTGGGACCTTGGGAGCCGCCACCTTGTCGGACGTCGTCGCCGTCGGCGAACGGATTCGTGAGGAGAGCGCCTTCGTCGCGGAGGTCGTCCGCGAGATCGAGGGGGTCCTCGTCGGACAGAAGAAGCTCGTCGAGGGGATGCTGATCGGGCTCCTCACGGGGGGGCACGTCCTCCTCGAGGGAGTTCCGGGCCTCGCGAAGAGCCTCGCGGTCGCCTCCCTCGCGCGGACGATCCGGGCGGGGTTCAGCCGCGTGCAGTTCACCCCCGACCTCCTCCCCGCGGACTTGGTCGGGACGGAGGTCTACTCCCCGAAGACGGGGGAGTTCACCGTGAAGAAGGGGCCGATCTTCACGAACCTCCTCCTCGCCGACGAGATCAACCGGGCTCCCGCGAAGGTGCAGTCCGCGCTCCTCGAGGCGATGCAGGAGCGCCAGGTCTCGATCGGAGGGAAGACCTTCCCGCTCCCCCACCCCTTCCTCGTCCTCGCCACCCAGAACCCCGTCGAGCACGAGGGGACCTACCCTCTGCCGGAGGCCCAGGTCGACCGCTTCGCGCTGAAGATCGTCCTCGGCTACCCGAGCCGGGAGGAGGAGCGGGCGATCGTCGACCGGATGGCCCGGACGGGGGCGATCCCCGAGGCGCGCCCCGTCGTCGATCCGGAGCGGGTGCTCCGAGCCCGGGCCGTGATCGACGAGGTCTACGTCGACGACCGGATCAAGGACTACGTGGTCGCCCTCGTCTTCGCCTCGCGCGAGCCGAAGAAGGCGGGGCTCGACGGGCTCGACGGGAGGATCCTCTACGGCGCGTCCCCGCGCGCCTCGATCCTCCTCACCCTCGCCGCGAAGGCCCACGCGTTCCTCCGCGGCCGCGGCTACGTCACGCCCGCCGACGTGAAGGGGATCGCGATGGAAGTGTTCCGCCACCGGGTCATCGTCACCTACGAGGCGGAGGCGGAAGGGATCACGTCGGAGGACGTCGTCCGGCGGATCCTCGACGCCGTGCCGGTCCCCTAGGGGTCCCGGGGCGCCGATGGCCGTCCTCGACGCCGAGGTCCTCCGGCAGGTCCGCCGCCTCGAGATCCGCACGCGGCGGGCGGTCGCCGAGGCGATGGCGGGCGGATACGTCTCCGTCTTCCGCGGGGCAGGGATCGAGTTCGACGAGGTGCGGGAGTACGTCCCGGGGGACGACGTCCGCTCGATCGACTGGAACGTGACGGCCCGCCACGGGCGTCCCTTCGTCAAGAAGTACGTCGAGGAGAGGGAGCTGACCCTCCTCTTCGTGGTCGACCGCTCCCCCTCGATGGACTTCGGCTCCGTCCGGCGGACGAAGGAGGACACGGCGACGGAGTTCGCCGTCCTCCTCTCGATCGCGGCGATCCGCCACCACGACAAGGTCGGCCTCGTGCTGTTCGGGCGCGGGGAGGGGAGGTTCGTCCCGGCCCGAAAGGGCTTCCGCCACGCCTTGCGGGTCGTCGCCGAGCTCGCCTCCCCGCCGGGAGCGAGCCCTTCCACCCGGGGTCCCGGCGCGGGAGGGGGGATCGCGGGGGCGCTCGACTTTCTCGGGAAGGTTTTCCGGCGGCGCGCGATCGTCTTCCTCGTCTCCGACTTCCTCGAGGAACGGTTCGCCCGATCCCTCGCCGTCGCCTCCCGACGCCACGACCTCGTGGCGGTCCGCGTCCTCGACCCGCGGGAGGAGACGCTTCCGGCGATCTCCCCCCTCCTCCTCGAGGACCCCGAGACGGGGGAGGTCCTGGCGCTCGACGCGTCGGATCCGGCCGTGCGGGCGGAGTACGAGAGGCGCTCGCGGGAGCGGCGGGCGCGGTTCGAGGAGACGACGGCGCGGGCGGGGGTCGACCGGATGGAGCTTCGGACCGACCGGCCCGTGATCGACCCCGTCCTCGAGTTCTTCCGCCGCCGGGAGCGCCGGGGGGCGAGGGAATGAGCCTCCTCCTCGTCCTCGCCCTTCTCCAGGACCCATCGAGCGTCGAGGTCGCCCTCGAGGCGCGGCCGGAGCGCGCGCGCGTCGGGGAGCGGGTGGAGGTCCTCCTCCGCGCGCGGCACGGCCCCTCCGCGTCGATCGAGTGGCCGAAGACCGAGGATTCGCTCCCCGGCTGGCGCGTGCGGGATCGCGGCGTCTCCCGCGAGGAGAAGGACGGGCGGATCGAGGAGCGCCGACTCCTCGAGGCCTTCCCGACCGCTCCGGGGAAGCTCGAGATCCCCCCGCAGGTCGTCCGCTTCCGCCGCGAGGGGAGGGAGGGATCCCAGACGACGCGGGGGGCGACGATCGAGGTCGCCTCCGTCCTCGGGGAGGGGGAGGCCGACCTCCGGCCTCTCAAGGCCCCGATCGGGGCGCCCCCCCTCTTGTGGCCCTGGATCGCGGGGAGCGCGCTCCTCCTGGCCGGAGCCCTCCTCCTCCTCCGCGCGCTCCGCCGGCGCCGTCGGGCGGCGCCCGCGGCGCCCCCCGTGCCGCCGCACGAGAGGGCGCTCCGCCTCCTCGAGGAGCTCGCGCGGAGGAGCCTCGCGGATCCCGAGGCGCAGAAGGCCTTCTACTACGACCTGTCGATGGCCGTGCGCGACTACATCGAGGGGCGGTTCGGGCTCCGCGCGCCGGAGCGGACGACGGAGGAGTTCCTCGAGGAGGCCGCGGCGTTCCCCGGATTCGCGCTCGGGCAGCGCAGGCTCCTCGGCTCGTTCCTCGAGGCGTGCGACCTCGTCAAGTACGCGTGCCACCTCCCGACGCGCGAGGAGGTCCGCGGGGCCCTGGACGGCGCCCGCCGGTTCGTCGAGGAGACGCGGCCCGACCGGCCGCCCGCGCCCGTGGAGGCCGCCGCGTGACCGCCCTCCCCCCCCTCTCCTCCCTCGAGCTCGGCGAGCCGTGGTTCCTCCTCCTCGCCCTCCTCGTGCCCGCGGCGCTGCGCCTCGGGGCGAGGCGGGCGCGGATCCGGTTCCCCGCCACCGCGCTCGCCGCGGGGCTCCGCGGGCGTCGCTCGTTCTGGAGGCGCGTTCCCCCCTTGTTCCAGGGGCTCGGTCTCCTCGGGTTCGTCCTCGGTCTCGCGCGTCCCCTCGCGGGACGCGAGGAGGTGCTCCACTACTCCGAGGGGCTCGACATCGTGCTCGCCGTCGACCGCTCGGGGAGCATGGAGCACCAGGACATGGCGAAGGGGAAGACCCGCCTCGCCGTGGTGAAGGAGGTGGTCGGCCGCTTCGCGCGCGCCCGGAAGAACGACCGGCTCGCCCTCGTCGCGTTCGCGCGCTTCGCGGAGCTGCGCTGCCCCTTCACGCTCGACGCCCCGGCCTTGATCGAGTTCCTCGGGCGCGTCGAGCCGGCGAAGTTCCGGGACGAGGACGGCACGGCGATCGGCGTCGGCCTCGCCCGCGCGGTCGAGGCGCTCACCCATTCGCAGGCGAAGAGCAAGGTCGTCGTCCTCCTCACGGACGGCGAGAACAACATCGAGGAGATCCTCCCCCGGGAGGCGGCCACCCTCGCGAAGGCGAACGGCGTGCGGGTCTACACGATCGGGGCGGGGCGGTTCATCTACGTCTTCGACCCGTTCCGGCGCGCCTTCGCGCCGACGGAGCAGGCGCTCGACACGCGCGACCTCGACGAGATCGCGTCCGAGACGGGAGGAAAGTTCTTCCGGGCGGAGGACGAGGGGCGCCTCGAGGAGGTCTACGCCGAGATCGACCGCCTGGAGAAGACGAAGGTCGAGGATCGCCGCACCACCGACTACACGGAGCTCTACCCCTTCGCCCTCCTCCCCTCGATCGCCCTCTTCCTCCTCGGCGCGTGGCTCCGCTTCGGGGGCCTGCGGACGCTCCCCTGATGGACTTCGCCGGCCCCGCCTTCGCCCCGCTCCTTCTCGCCGCCCCGCTCCTCGCCTTCGCGGGCTGGCGGGGCCTCCGGGCCGGGGAACGGGGGCTGCGGCTCTTCCTCGCGGAGGAGCGCTGGAAGGAGGGGATCCCGGGCTTCGCCCCCTCCCGCAAGCGCCTCCGCCTCCTCCTCTGCGGGGGAGCGCTCCTCCTCGCTTCCACCTCCCTCCTCGGCCCCCTCGTCGGCACGACGGAACGGGAGGTCCTCCGGCGCGGGATCGACGTCGTCGTCGCCCTCGACACCTCGAACTCGATGCGGGCCCGGGACGTGCGCCCCGACCGCCTCGGCCGCGCGAAGCGCGAGATCCGCGGCCTCGCCCGGCGCCTGCGCGGGGACCGGCTCGCGCTCGTCGCGTTCGCCGGGGACGCGCGGGTCGTCTGCCCGCTCACGAACGACATGGCCTCCTTCGAGGGCTTCCTCGACGAGGCGGAGCCTTCGCGCAACCGCGTGGGCGGGACCGATCTCGCCGCGGCGATTCGCGAGTCGCTCCGCCTCTTCGACGGCCGCACGGGGGCGCACGAGGCGATCGTCCTCCTCACGGACGGCGAGGACCAAGCCGGGGAGGGGCTCGCCGCGGCGAACGAGGCGGCGGGTCGCAGGATCCGGATCTTCGTGGTCGGGATCGGGTCGGTCGGAGGGGGGAAGATCCCGATCGAGGAGGGGGGGAAAGAGGCCTTCCTCACGGGACCGGGAGGGGGGGAGGTGAGGACGAACCTCGACCTCGAGGGGCTCCGGAAGATCGCGCAGGCGACGGGAGGGGACGCGGTCACGGTCGAATCCTCCCCCGCGCCTCTCGACGAGATCTACGACAAGCGGATCTCCGCGATCGCGCAGCGGGAGTTCGAGGGGACGAAGCGGCGGGTGCCGATCGACCGCTACCAGTGGCCCCTCGCCGCGGCCTTCCTCCTCGGCCTGGCCGGGACGGGGCTCGGGGAGAGGAGGGGAGGGTGATCGCTCTCCTCCTCCTCGTCCAGGCCCCGGCGAGCGCGCCGTCGATCCCTCCCGCCCGCGGATCGATCCGGGCGGGGAACGAGGCCTTCGCCCGCGGCGACCTCGCCGCGGCCCGGGCCGAGTACGAGGCCTCGCTCCGGCGGGATCCCGATTCCCCCGCCGCGCTCCACAACCTCGGTCTCGTCCGCCTCCGCGAGCGGAGCTTCGAGGAGGCGCGGGCGAACCTCGAACGCGCCCGGGCGAGCGGGGACGAGGAGGTCCGCTTCAAGTCGGCCTACCACATCGGCCACGCGCTCTTCCGCGAGTCGGAGGCGGCGGAGGCGGAGCCGGACGGCCTCCCGCGCGCGATCGCCCTCGCGCGCGCCGCGCGCGAGTCCTTCCTCGACGCCATCGAGAGGCGCGACGACCCCGACGCGCGGGCGAACGTGGAGCTCGCGAGCCGCCGGCTCGAGCGGCTCGAGAAGAAGGAGGAGGAGCGGAAGAAGGAATCCGAGAGCCGGCCTTCGTCGCAGCCGAGCGGGGAATCGCCGCCCGAATCGCAACCTTCCTCGGAGAGCCGTCCGTCGGACGGGAGCGCGTCGCGACCCTCGCCGGAGGCGGACTCCCGTCCTTCGGAGGAGGGTCCGGAGTCGCGTCCGGAGTCCCGCCCCCTCGAGAGGCCCGCGTCGCGGCCCGAGAGTCGCCCCGCCTCGCGCCCCGCGGGACGACCGGAGAGCCGTCCGGCGATCCCCCCGGAGAAGGCGCGTCAGATCCTCGACCGGCTGGCCGAGCTCGAGAAGGAGCGGGAGGCGCTCGAAGCGCGGGTCCGTCGCGCGGAGCGCGTCCGCGTGGAGCGGGACTGGTGATCGCGCCCCTGATCCTCCTCCTCCTCTCCCCCCACCAGGGGGAGGTCACCGTCTCGAGCGAGGTCGAGCCGACCGTCCTCAAGCTCGGCGACGACGCCCTGCTCCGGATCCGGGTTTCGGGGGCGGAGGACGTGGAGCTCGGGCCCCTCCCCGAGGTGAAGGGTCTCGCGTTGCGCCGGACGGCTCCGCCGTCTCGTTCCGAGCGGATCCAGATCTATGGCGGCGTGCGCAGCCGGTCCGTGTCCCTCGTCTACGCCATCCGCGCGACCCCCGAAGCCGAGGGGGAGTACGACATCCCGCCGATCCGCGTGACGGCGGGCGGGCGGACCTTCGAGACGAAGCCGCGCCACCTCACCGTCGTGCGGGACTTTCGCGGCGCCTCCCTCGCCTTCCTCGACGTCGTCGGCCCGAAGCGCCCCGTCTGGCGCGGGGAGGTCTTTCGCATCGAGGCGACCTTCGGGATCCGGGAGGACATCGTCCAGGCGGGGACGGCTTCCGATCCCGCGCTGCGCGCCGCGTGGGCCGACGAGCTGCGCGACGCGGTCCGCCTGGAGGCCTCCCAACCCTCCCCGGACGTCGCCCAGCGGATCGACCTGAACGGTCGCGCCGGCCTCGTGTCCCGCATCGGAGCGGTGCGGCGCGGGAACGCGGGCTTCGTCGCCTGGAGGCTCGCCGCCTCCTTCGTGGCGTCGTTCGAGGGGAGGATCCTCGTCGGCAAGAGCTTCTTCGCCTTCAAACACATCCTCCGGCCGGGCTTCGGGCTGTTCGACGAGGGAGAGCGGGAGCCGATGTTCGCCGACGCCCCCGGCTTCGAGGTCGAGGTGAAGGACCTCCCGGAGGAAGGGAAGCCGGAGGGCTTCGGCGGCGCGGTCGGGAACTTCCGCGTCGAGGCGTCGGCGAGCCCCCGCGACGTGAAGGTGGGGGAGTCTCTGCGCCTCGTGTTCACGATCGTGGGGGAGGGAAACCTCGAGTTCCTCGAGCCCCCCGACCTCGAGCGTGCGGGGGGCTTCGAGCGGTTCCGGTTCTTCGGCCGGCTCGAGGAGAAGGGGGAGGGGAAGCGGCAGGTGGTGTACGACCTCGCCCCGCTCGGGGAGGACGCGACGGCGATCCCGTCCATCCTCTTCCCCTTCTTCGACCCGGAGGCCGGGACCTACCGGACGGCGAAGACCGACTCGATCCCGCTCCGCGTCCGCCCCCTCCCGCCGGGGGAGCGCCTCGCCGAGCTCCCCGGTACGCCCGGGCCCGCGGTCGCGAAGGACGACCTGCGCGATGCGAAACCGGTCTTCTCGGTGCGCCCGGCTCCCGGCGGTTTCCGCCCGTCGCAGGGCCTCGCGGCTGCCGTTCCCCCCTCCCTCTGGCTCGGCGCCCTCCTCCTCCGCGAGCGGCGACGGCGGCGGGAGAGGGACCCGGTCGGCTGGAGACGGCGGCGCGCCGCCTCCGCTTTCCGGTCGCGGGCTTCTCTCCTCCGCGCGAAGTTCGGCGGGGCGGGCGTGCCGGGCGCGTGCGCGGAACTCGCGGCGGCCGTCGCGGCCTACCTCGCCGATCGCGACGGGAGAAGCGCCCCCGAGGCGTGGATCGGGGTCGACGTGGCCGGGCTCCTTCGGGAGCGGGGAGAGCCCGAGGAGATCGCGCGGGGATTCGACGCTCTCCTCGCGGCGTGCGATCGCGCGACCTTCGCCGGCGCCGTGGATCGAGGCGAGGCGCGGGCGCTCCTCGAGCGGGCGGTCGAGCTCGTCGCCCGGCTCGAGAGGGGGGGAGGGCGCCGGTGAACGGATTCCTCGGGGCTTGCCTCCTCCTCCTCGCCCCTCCGCGCGAGGAGACGGGCCAGCTGCTCGAGCAGGCCTTCGCGAGGTACCGCGCCGGGGAGTACGCCGTGGCGCGCGACCTCTACCGAGAGGCGATCCGAAGCGGGGCCGACGGGGGGGAGATCCGCTACGACCTCGGCAACTGCGAGGCCCGCACCGGGAACTGGGCGGCGGCGCTCGCGCAGTACCGGCGCGCGCAGGCCTACCTGCCGCGCGACGCGGACGTCCGCCACAACGTCGACGTCGCGCGCCGCAAGCTCGGGTTCGCGACGCCCCCGCCCGGCCTCACCGACACTCTGGAGGGCCTCCTCTCCGCCTTCACGCGCCGCGAACTCCTCGGTGCCTCGCTCGCCGCCGAAGCGCTCTTCTTCGGGCTCCTCGCCCTGCAGTGCCTCCGCCCCTCCCGGGCGGCGCGGGGGCTCTCCGCGGGGGCCGGGGTCGGCCTCTTCCTCTGTCTCGGGCTCCTCGGCCACGAGCTCTTCGTCCGCTCCGCGCGAAGGCGCGCCGTCGTCCTCGCCGAGACCCCGGCGCGAAGCGAGCCCCGGCGGGAGCGGGAGGAGCTCTTCCGGCTCCGACCCGGAGAGGAGGTCCGGATCCTCGATTCCGAGGGGGAGTGGGTCCGGATCGAGGCGCGCGGCCGCGGGATGGGATGGCTCCCCTCGGGGACGGTCGAGTCGGTCTGACGGGGCCCCTTCCCGTCGGCGTCGCCCGCCGAGTACGATCGGGACGGTCCCGACGGCGTCGGGAGACTCCCATGGCGCGGATCGGCGTTCTCCTCTCCGGCTGCGGCGTGATGGACGGCTCCGAAATCCACGAGGCCGTCTTGACGCTCCTCTCCCTCGACCGCGCGGGCGCGGAAGCGCTCTGCATGGCGCCGGACGCGCCCCAGCGCGACGTCGTGAACCATTGGACGGGGCGCCCCGCGGAGGGGGAGAGCCGAAACTGCCTCGTCGAGGCCGCGCGGATCGCGCGGGGGAACATCCGCGACCTCGCCACCGTGAAGGCGGGCGAGATCGACGGCCTGATCCTGCCGGGAGGGTACGGCGCGGCGAAGAACCTCTCCGACTTCGCGGTCGCGGGGGGGAAGGCGAAGCCCCATCCGGAGGTCGCCCGCCTCGTCGGCGAGGTCGCGAAGGCGGGCAAGCCGATCGGGGCGATCTGCATCGCGCCGGCCACCGTGGCGTCGGTCCTCGCGGGGAGCGGAGCGACCCTCACGGTCGGCAACGACAAGGGGACGGCCGCGAAGATCGTCGCGTTGGGGTGCGCGCACGAGGACCGGCGCGTGCGCGAAGTCTGCGTCGACCGCGACGCCCGGATCGTCTCGACCCCGGCCTACATGCTCGCCACGCGGATCGGCGAGGCGGCCGAGGGGATCGAGAAGCTCGTGCGGGAGGTGCTCGCCCTCGTCCCGAAGCCGGCGGCGCTCGCCCGCTGATCCTCTCGAGAGGACCGACGGACCGCACCCGATGACCATCGATCTCCTCCCGCGGCTCCTCGCCCCCCTCGTCCTCGGCGTCGGAAGCGCCGCATCCCCCTCGGAGCTCCTCCGGGGGTCCGTGCGGACGCGGAGCGGAGAGCCGGTCCCCCGGGCGGAGATCCGGCTCCAGAAAGTGGAGGAGCCCGCGAGGCCCGGACCTCCGGCGGGGATCGCGCGCGAGGACGGGAGCTTCGAGATCGAGGCGCCGGGGCCCGGGACCTACGCCGTGTGGGCCTCCGCGCCGGGGTACCTCGACGGGCGCGGGGGACCGCTCGAGGTGAAGGCGGGGGCGGCGGCCGGGCCGATCGACGTCGCCCTCTTTTTCGTCGGCCGGGCTTCCGCGACCCTCACGGTCCTCGACCTCGAGGGGCAAGCGCTCGAGGGGGTCTCCGTCGAGGCGGTCTCGACCGCGCTCGCGCTCGGCACGCCGGTGCGCTCCGCGACCGGGCCGGACGGGAGGGCGCGCTTCGCGGCGCTCAACGCCGGGGGAACGGAGTTCGCCCTCCGACTCCGGGGGGAGGGGGCGGGTGAAGATTGCGCCGTCGAGACGAAGGCCAGCCGCCCGCTCAAGGCGGACCAGGAGCTCGCCCTCGAGGTGCGGCTCGCGAGGCCGACGCAAGCGATCGAGGGGCGGGCCCTCGACGCCTCGGGCGCGCCCCTGCCGGAAGGGCGGGTCGTCGCGGTCTACGAGCCGAACTTCATGGAGCGCTACACGTTCGCGGGAGGGCGGGGGGCGAGCGGGACGGACGGGTCGTTCCGGGTGGGCGGTCTCGTCGCGGGGGAGTACCGCCTCCGGCTCTTCGGGCTCCCGCCGGGCGGGGGGGTCGAGCGCCTGCTCTGCGAGCGGGTGGGGGTGCGGCCGCAGGGGGAGAAGATCGACCTCGTCGTCGGCCCCGAGCTTCCCGTCCTCGTGGAGGGGACCTGCGTCAACGTCGACACGGGCGCCCCGATCGTCGCCTCCGAGGCGCGGATCGAGGTCGGGGGGAAGATCGTCGCGACCGACAAGTCGGACGCGGAGGGGCGTTTCTCCCTCGCCAGCCTCCTCTCGAAGGACCTCCCGAACATCCTCCGCGTGACGCACAAGAGGTACGGGTACGAGGAGCGCTGGCTCCGCGCGAGCGAGGTGCGGCCGGACGGGCGCTACCCGGACCAGAGCTTCGCCGTCTCGCGAAGGAAGCCCGAGGACCCGAAGTAGGACGAGGCTCGAGGCCCCTCAACGGGCCGCGGCCGTGGCCGACGCCCCGCGCCGGCGCTCGATCGCGGCGAGCATCTCTTCGTTTCGCGGCCACTTGAAGAAGGGGAGGCGCCGGCGCGCGGCCTCCTCGCGCTCTTCCGCTTCGAGGAGGGCCACCTCCTCCTTCGTGACGGAGCGCGGAAAGCGGGCGCGCAGGCGCCGGGCGACCTCGGCCGCCCCCTCGGCCGATCGGTCGGCCTCCATCCCCGGCCTGCGGGAGAGGTACGCGAGCACGACCTTCGCCCCGTTCTCCCCGTCCTGGCGGGCCTTCCCCACGAGCCCGTCCGAGGCCTTGCGGGACCAGCCGACGACGAAGTGCCCTTCGAGGACGCGCCCCGTCCCGGGGTCGAAGACCTCGTACAGGGAGGGCTCGGGATCCCCCCCGCGGGGCACCGGGTTCGTGCGGAAGGTGCCGTCGCCGGCGGGGAGGCCGAGGGAGGCGTCGACGCGGTCGCCGATCGCGAAGATCACCGTGTCGACGGCGACGACCTCGATCCTCCCGGTCCCCTTCGCGGCGGTCGAGTCCCCCTTCGCGACGAGGACGTTCTCCTCGACCTCGAGGCCGGTGACGCGTCCGGAGGCGTCGCGGAGGACGCGCTTCGGCGAGGCGAGGAACCGGAAGCGGATCCGGGTCGGTCCCTCGGGCTCGATGCCCTCGGGGGTGTCCTCGAGGATCTGCGCGAGGAGCGCCTCCGGGTCCTGGCCGACGGCGCGGAGGCGCTCCGCGATCCGGTCCATCTCCGCGCGGACCGCGGCGCGGTCGAGGTTCGCGCAGACGTGCTTCATCTCCCGGCGGTCGTAGGCGCGCTCGGCGGGCCCGCGCCGGGCGACCGCGACCATCTCGTCAACGCGCCGGAAGTGGACGAGGTAGTTCGCGACGTCGATCATCACGTTGCCGATCCCGACCACGGCGCAGCGGCGTCCGATCGCGAAGGGTCGCTCGCTGAAGGGGGGGAGGTCGTTGTAGTGGTAGACGAGGTCCTTCGCGTGGAAGACCCCTTCCCCTTCCTCGCCCGGCAGGCCGAGCGACTTCGTCCCCTGCGCGCCCGCCGCGACGACGATCGCCGTGAAGCCCATCGCCCGGAGCTCCTCGAGCGTGAGATCCCCCCCCTCCGCGACCCGGAGGTTTCCGAAGTAGGCGAGCGTCGGGGACTCGAGGACCTTCCGGAACTGCTTGCGCAGTCCCTCCTTCATCGCGTGCTTCGTCGGAAAGATCCCGTACTCGGCGAGGCCCCCCGGCTTGACGTCGCGGTTGAGGACGAAGACGCGGTGGCCCGCGTCCGCGATCTTCTTCGCCGCGAAGAGCCCCGCGGGACCGGCCCCCACGAGGGCGACGAGGTGGGTGTTCGATTCGACCATGTTCGGGTCTCGGGGAGGCCTGGCGTCGGACCCCCTTCCTGGCATCGGCCGGGGCAGTCCCCGCCCTTGACGCACGGATCATAAGGGACGAGCGGGAGGTCGAGCAGCGGCGGAGCCCGGCCCGGGCGGGGGGGGTAGAATTCTTCACCCACGCCGTCGGCCCTCCCCGCCCGCGGGCTCCCGCCGGGAGGGAGGGGAACCGCGGCGGATTGCGACGCGTCCTTGAGGCTGACCTTCCCTTCCGCGGCCGCGCCCTCGCCTCGCACCATGGGACTGAATCGCCGGACCCTCGGTCCTCTTCTCGGCTGCGTCGCAGCCGCATCGCTCCTCGCCGCGGCGCTCCCCGCCCGGCAGGGAGGGGGGGGGATCTTCCTCCCGGGCACGCAGCCGAACGCCGTCCAGATCACCCCCCCCTTCGTCTGCAACATCTGCCACGGCGCGTATGCGGGGGGGACGGTCGAGCCCTACGACACCTGGGAGGGGACGATGCACGCGAACGCGGCGCGCGACCCCGTCTTCCGGGCCGCGCTCGCCATCGCGAACCAGGACGTCGCCGGCTCCGGGGAGTGGTGTCTTCGATGCCACTCGCCGCGAGGGTGGCTCGAGGGGCGCTCGACCCCCTCGGACGGCTCCGCCCTGACGTCGGACGACCTCGAGTCCGTCCAGTGCGACACCTGCCACCGGATGGTCGACCCCCTGACTGCGGAGGGGCAGGGGATGGTCAACCCCGACGTCTCCTGGTTCGGGAACGGGATGTACGTCGTCGACGCGGGGAATCCCCCCGCCGAGCCCCCGAAGCGGGGTCCTTACACGAACTCGGTCTCCCCGTTCCACGGGACCATCTTCTCCCCCTTCCACCGCTCGGGGAACCTCTGCGGGACCTGCCACGACGTCGCGAACCCGCTCCAGGCGAACCCGACCGACCCCTACAACCCGCAGCTCGCCCACGCGATCGAGCGGACCTACAGCGAGTGGAAGGCCTCCGACTACTACGCGCTCGGGGAGCCGGGGAACTGCCAGTCCTGTCACATGAAGCACCTCGTGACGGACTACGCCTGCGCGCTGACCGGGTTCGCGAGCCCGCGCCCCTTCCTCCCCACCCACGACTTCACGGGGGGGAACACCTGGGTCCCCCAGATCATCCCGGGCCTCTGGTCGCTCAACCCCTACGCGTTCAACGTCGTCTCGGCCCGGGCGACGCAGACCCTCGAGTCGGCCTCCCGCCTCTGGGTCACGACGCGCCTCCTCCCCTCGGGGCAGGTCGAGGCGACGGTGCGGGTGAAGAACCTGACCGGGCACAAGCTCCCGACCGGCTATCCCGAGGGGCGGAGGATGTGGATCCAGCTCCGCGGCCTCGACGGGATGGGCGCCCTCGTCTTCGAGTCGGGGGCCTACGACGCGACGACGGCGATCCTCGTCCCCGACGCCCAGCAGAAGGTCTACGAGGGTCTGCAGGGACAGAACGGGCCGAGCGGCTGCCAGCCCTCCTTCCACTTCATCCTCACCGACTGCATCGCGAAGGACAACCGCGTCCCCCCGAAGGGGTTCACGAACTCGAACTTCGCCCTCTTCGAGGGGGGGCCGGTCGGCGCGACCTACCGCGACGGCCAGTTCTGGGACGACTCCGTCTACCTCCTCCCCGGCAGCGTCGCGACCGTCGAGGCAAACCTCTGGTACCAGACCTCCTCCAAGGAGTACGTGGAGTTCCTCCAGCTGACGAACACGACGGACAACTGGGGGATCGACCTCTACAACGCGTGGCTCGCCTCGGGGATGTCCCCTCCCGTCCTGATGGAGGCCCACGCGAGCGGCGTCGGTCCCTTCGTCGAGTCGGGCGCGGGTACCCCGGGGAGCGGGGGGTTCGTCCCGCACCTCGCCGGGGGAGGAACGGCCGCCCCGGGCGGGACCGTCGTCCTCGCGCTCGCCGACGGGGTCGGAGGGGGCGCGGGGATCCTCGCCTTCGGTCTTTCCCTCCTGAACCTCCCGCTCCCGTGCGGGACCCTCTACCCGTTCCCCGCCATCCTGATCTCCTTCCCGCTCCAGGGGATCCTCGGCGTCCCGGGGGGCGGGGCCGGAGAGCTCGAGCTCGCCGTCCCGAACGATCCGGCCCTCTCGGGCCTCGTCTCCTATCTCCAGGTCGGGGTCATCGACCCGGGCACGCCGGCGGGCTGCACCCTCTCGAACGGCCTCGTCGTGACGCTCCAGTAGCGGGGCCGAACTAGTAGGGGGGCACTCCCCGGAGGTCCCCGCGTCGCCCCTCGTTCTCCTATGAAGGGGGCTCCGGGCGAGGTTCACTCCCCGGAACCGCCCCGCGGCCTTCCCGGGGCCGGCGCGTTACCGGGGACTTCCCCGGGCGAGCCATCCTCTCGCGCGCGGTGGAGGATGGACTTGACACGAGGTCTGATCCTGCTACTTTCCTCGCCCTGTCCTTAGCTCGTCCCTACCATGGTTGGAGGGACCGCAACCGGATCAGGAGCAGACGAATGGAAACTACAGGCAGGGCGCTTGTGGATCACTGGAAGTGGGCGGCCGACAAGGGCCTCATGAACAAGAGCACGGCGGCTGGGCTTCGGGCCGCGTGCTCGCAGGTCCTAGGCGTCCAGGAGAACTGGGAGTCGGTCGACGTCAAGACCCTCGACATCGAGGAGGCGCTGACCCGGTTCCAGCATCTGAGGAAGAAGGACTTCAAGCCGAGCGTCCTCAAGACGTACAGGCAGCGATTCCAGAGCGCCGTGGAATCGTTCCTCCGCTACCAGATGGACCCCGCGGTCTGGAAGCCCCGCGCGTCGGAGCGTCCCGCGAACAAGGAGCGGGCGGCGCGAGGGGATCGCGAGGCGGTTGAGATTCGCCCCGTCCGGCAGGAGATGCCCCAGACCGGCATGGTGGAGTACCCGTTCCCACTCCGCGCCGGGCAGATCGTCCGGCTCGCTCTCCCGCGGGACTTGAAGTCGAGCGAGGTCGACCGGCTTCACGCCTTCATGCGGACGCTCGCCGTCGACTTTGAGGCGGCGGAGACGAAGGCATAGGATCCCCGATGACCGACGCCGAATCCCTGTTCGTCGACACGGTGCAGGACCTCCGAGGGATCTGCCTCCAACCGACTCCGTACTCCCTCCTCCGCGCTTCGGGCCTCCTTCGGCAACTGCTCCTCGACTCGACTCCCCTCATCCACGCCGTGAACCAGAAGCAGCGCGTCCAACTCTGGTTCGAGGTGTCCGACTTGGAGGCCGAGGGGACCAAGGCTGAGGGTATCGGCGGCTGGAGGAACCTCTTCCCGGGGATCCCGGGCGTGCCGACGCAGCGCCTCGACCTCGCGGGGTTCCTCAGGGAGGTTCCCCTCTGGTGGGAGGGGCGTAAGTTCACCGTCCGAGACGTCATCCTGACGGCTGCAAACGCAAAGGGTGGGGTCCATGCAGGCCCGCCGAAGGACGAAAAGCAGGCCGCACTGCTCGGGCTCGACGCCTTCCTCAAGTTGTTCGGGACGGACGCGAGCATCAACGTCTGCCTCCAGATCGCGGCCGTGACGCTTCGGGCCGTGGGGCCGCTCCTCGGCCAAGTCCTCCGAGCCCGCCAGCCCGCCATCTTGGGGCCGCCGACGCCTGAGGGAGCCCCGGCGTAGCCTTAAGCGTCGCCCCAGGTTGACCATAGGAGGAGCAGCATGTTCGCCAATGCCTGCGCGTCTAACCGTGAGGCGATCTACGGCCTTCTCGCCTCCTCACCCCTCAAGCAACCGCAGATGGCCGTCAGCGCCGGTTCCGCCTTCATGATCGCCCCAGGGCTCCTCGTCACGGCGGCGCACGGCGTCCACCTCGACTCAATTCCGTCTCGCCCCGTTCACCAGAAGTTCGAGGTAATCCGCGCGCCCGACGTCGGCCAGAGAATGGAGGTCGCCACGTTCGTAGCGAAAGACCCCGTGAAGGACTTGGCGCTTCTCCGCATCGACAAGCCTCGCTCCTCGTCCTGCCTGGGGCTCTTGAAGACTGCCGTCCTCCGGGGGACGGCATGCGGATCGCTCGGCTTCCCCCTAGCCCAAGTCGCTCCCGCGTCTCAAGGACTGAACTTCAATTTAGTCGAGAGGTTCCAGGGGGCGTACGTCTCGGCTCTCGTCACCAGTGCCGACCAACAGGGGAATTCGCTCACGTTCTACGAGACGGACTCCCTCATGTACCGGGGCTCCTCGGGATGCCCGGGCTTCGTGAAGTCCGGAGAGGTCTTCGGCATGCAGAGTCACTCGCTCGTCGAGCAGCAGGGACAGGGGACGAGCCCCGCGGGAGCCCAGACGCGCCTAGCGATCTCTAGGTGGGTTACCTCGATGGACATCGTCGCCTTCGCTTTCGCCAACGGCATCACGCCCTAGCGGGCAGCGCGCCCGTCCCCCGCGCGGTCGGGGAGGCGATGTGGAGAGCGGCTGGGCCGGGACGGAGCAGAAGCGGGGGCCGGCGGACGATCCGCCCCCGTCGGCGAGGCGCGTTACCGGACGTCAGACGCCCGACACGCGGCCCCAGGCGATACGCCTAGCCTAGCGGGGCCGAACTAGCCCCGGTTCTTCGACCCTCAGCCGGGCTGCATCTCGGGGGCGGCGTCGGTCGGGCGGAAGAGACCGGGGGACTTCGTCCCGGCGAGGGCGCAGGCGTCCCGGAGGAACGCCTCGAGGTTCTCTTTCGAGAAGCCGACCTCCGTGCGCCGGATCGTCCCCTTCGGATCGACGAGGAAGAGGGTCGGGACGCTCGTCAGGCCGTAGGCCTCGGAAACCGCGTAGGGCTCGAGGTCGGTCGCGATCGGGAAGGTGATCCCGAACGCCTTCCGGAAGGCGGCGATCTCCTTCCCCGGATTCTGCCCGATCCCGACCAGATGCAGGCCCGACCCGGCGAGCGCCTTCGCCATGCGCTCGACGAAGGGGAACTCGAGCTGGCAGGTCGGGCACTCGGTCTTGAAGAAGGCGAGGACCGCGCCCTTCCCGTCGAGGAGGCCTCGGAGCGTCAACGTCCGCTTCCCCTCGTCCGAGGGGAGCGTGAAGTCGGGGGCGCGCTTTCCTTTTTCGAGGGCGACCATGGGGGATGCGGAGGGGGCCTCCTCGTAGTCCGGAGGCCGGGCCGCTGCAAGGGTCCGGTCGCTCCTTCAACGGAAGGGTCTCCCGACCCGATGATCGGGGGCCATGCAAGTGCCCGAGCCCCGGGAGGTCCGCGCGAGAGTCGAGCGGGTCCTCGACCTCACGGCCGACGTGCGCGAAGTCCGCCTCCGGCTCGTCGAGCCCGCGCGACTTCCCTTCCTCCCGGGGCAGTACGCAGACTTCCGGATCCGCGGCGCCCTTGGGGAGACCGAGGAACGGGGCTTCTCGATCGCCTCCGAGCCGGAGGAGGAGGGGCTCCTCTTCGCGGCGAAGGTGCTCCCCCACGGAATCGCGGGACCGTTCCTTCGCGCCCTCGAGGCCGGCGCGGAGGTCCGCCTGCGCGCGCCTCTCGGGCGCTTCGTCCTCGGGGAGGACGGCGGGCGCCCGCGGATCTTCGTCGGGACCGGGACGGGGATCGCCCCCCTGCGCGGGATGCTCCGCCACCTCCTCCTCCGCCGGCGGGAGACGCGTCCGGTCACGCTCCTCTTCGGTGTCCGAGACGCCTCCGACGTCTTCTGGGAAGAGACGTTCCGCGCTCTCGAGGCGGCGCACGGCAACTTCCGCTTCCTCCTCACCCTCTCCCAGCCCCCGCCCGGCTGGGGCGGAGAGCGCGGGCGCGTGACCGACCACCTCGGGCGGCTCGCCCCCGACCCGGGGGCGTTCGAGGTCTACGTCTGCGGGCGGCCGGCGATGGTGGAGGAGGTCTCGCGGTGGTTCCTCGAGCGCGGGTGTGAACCCGCCCGCCTCCACCGCGAGCGGTTCGACTGACGGCTCGGCGCGCGCGCCCTACCCGTGCTGGCGCGTGAACGCCTCGAACTGCTCGACGTCCTCGCGCGAGCCGACGATCAGCGGACAGCGCTGGTGGACCTCGGTCGGCACGACGTCGAGGATCGCCTGCGTCCCCGTGCTCGCCGCCCCGCCCGCCTGCTCGGCGAGGTAGGCGATCGGGGCGCACTCGTAGAGGAGTCGGAGCTTCCCGTGCGGCCGGTTCGGGTCCTTCGTGTCCGCGGGGTAGAGGAAGATCCCCCCCTTCAGGAGCGTGCGGTGGAAGTCGGCGACGAGGGAGCCGACGTAGCGGGAGCCGTAGGGCCGGCCGCTCGCGGCGTCGATCGTCTTCGCCCACTCGACGAATCGGCGCATCCCGGGGAGCCACCAGGGGGAGTTCCCTCCGTTCGTCGAGCAGGTGTTGCCCCGCGGCGGGATCTTCATGTCGCTGTGCGTCAGCACCCACTCGTCGAGGTCGGGATCGAGGGTGAAGGTGTGGACCCCGCTGCCGGCCGAGTAGGTGAAGGTCGTCCGCGGTCCGTAGACGAGGTATCCGGCCGCGATCTGCTCCCGCCCGGGACGGAGGAGGTCCTCCGCGTCGGCGGCGGGGCGTCGGCGGCGGCGGACGGAGAAGATCGAGCCGATCGAGATGTTCGTGTCGATGTTCGAGGAGCCGTCGAGGGGGTCGAAGGCGACGACGAACGGGGCCTTCGCCGAACCGGGGGGCGTGGCCGGCTCCTCGACCTCCTCCGAGACCATCACGGCGACCTGGCCCGTCCCCGCCAGGGCGGCGGCGAGGATGTCCTGCGCCGTCTCGTCGAGTTTCTGGACCGCCTCCCCCTGGACGTTCGTCCGGCCGCAGTCCCCGAGCCCTCCGCCGATCCCGGCGCGCGCGACCGCGCGCTCGATCCGCTTGCCCGCGTCCGCGATCGTCCGGAGGAGGGCCGGGAGGTTCCCCCCCTCGACCCGCGGGACGTGGGCGAGGAGCGTCGTCACGGCCTACTCGCCCCCCTCCCCGACCTCATCGGAGGCGTGCTTCCCCGGGGCCGCCCCTGCCCCGACGCCGCCGAGCGAGACCGGGCGGGGACGCGCGGCGTCGACGCGGCGGACGTGGCTCTCGGCGAGGGGGCGCGTCCCGACGACGGCGAGCTTTCGCATCAGGAGGGAGAAGCGCTCCTCGAGGTCCCGCGCGATCCCCTCCCGGACGGAGGAGGGGAGGTCCCACATCTCTCGCTTGAAGGGGCCGAGGGCCTTCTTCCGGGTCTTGACGAGGAACTGGGCCTCGGTCTCCCCCTCCTTCGCCTCGTCCTTGCAGTTCTCCCGGCACCACGCGTTCACGCGCGCGAGGAGCTCCTTCGGGAAGAGAGGGTGGTCGTAGGTCATGTCCTGGAACTTCGTCGCGAGGTGGATCTCGGCCGCCTCCACCCGGGGGAAGTGGTCGAAGGCTTCCTCGGGCAGGGTCGAGGCCCCGTGCTGGACCGCCCCCGCGAGGCCGTACTCCTCCCGGGAGACCTTCGAGAGCGTCGCGAGGGTGTCGAGGTCGATCTTCACCTTCGCGACGGAGCCGTCGGGGAGGCGGATCCCCCCGTGGCTCGTCCCGCTCTGAACGGAGACCTTGGTGATCCCCGGGCTCGCCCCGCGGCGCTCGAGGGCGACCTTGTATCCCTCGACGTAGGCCCGCAGCTCCTCCGGGGTCGAGTTCTTCTTGCCGACCTCCCCGATCTCCCCGCCGACCCCGACGACGACCCCCTTCGGCTGCAGGGAGCGGACGTGGGCCGTGATCTCGGCCGTCGGCTCGAAGTTGGGGCGCTGCTGCTCCTCGAGGGTCGCCTTCCCGAGGTCGACGAGGGTCGAGGCGTCGACGTCGATGTTGAGGAAGCCCGCCTCGATCGACTCCCGGACCAGGTCCTTGATCGCGAGCGTCTCCTTGGCCGGCTCGGAGGCCATCTTCTTCGCGTTGAACTGGTAGTGGTCCCCCTGGAGGAAGACGGGGCCGCGCCACCCCTCCTTGATCGCCGCCGCCAGCACGCAGGCGGCGTACTCCGCGGGGCGCTGGTCGGTGTACCCGATCTCCGAGCGCGCGATCTCGAAGATCACGGCCCCGACCTCGTGGCGGGCCGCCGCACGGAACACGGCGCGCGCGGTGTCGTAGGCGAGCGCGCGCACGTTGATCGCGGGGACGGTGAAGCCGCCGCACTCCTTGCGCCCGCGGGCCATGTAGAGGTCGTGGATCGAGGCGGACCAGGCGCCGAGAGCCCGCGCCGACTCCGCGATCGCCCAGCGCGCGGCCTCGCGCGTCCCGGGGTCGGGGGAGAAGACCGCGGTCCGGACGAGCGGGTCGACCAGCTCGGAGCGCAGGCGCAGGGGGTTGCGGACGGCGACGCCCCCGTTCAGAACGAGGACGCCGGAAACGGCTTTCCGCAGGGCGGAAACGTCGGCGAAGAGCAAGGCGACCTCCCGAGAGCGAGATCGGGAGGATCGATTCTACCGAGGGGTCCCCGACCCCGCAGGGCGGCGTGCGCCGGCCCCTACGGGCAGGTGGAGACGGCGTTCCCGATCCGGACCCGCAGGCCGTTGCTCAGGTTGAAGTTCGAGAGGAACGCCCCGCCCGCGGCGACGTTCGCCGCCTGGAAATCGACGTGCGCCCCCTCGAGAGCCGGGTCGTTGGGCACCCCGATCCCGAGCGTCGCGACCCCCGAGCCGTTCGCCGCCGCGGGAAGCGGAGGGAAGAGGGTCGCGGGGCTCGCGGAGTAGAGCGTGCAGCCCGGCGCGAGCGGGAAGGTCCCGTCGACGAGGCTCGCGACGAACGCGCACGCCGCGCCGGCGGGATTTCCGCTCGACTGGAGGGCGAAGGTCGCGTTCCCGAGCGTCGCCCGCGGCGGGCTCCCCGTCGCGTAGAGGGAGGGGGGCGCGGGGTTGCCGCAGCCGGGACCGAGGTTCTGGTTGTAGAGGCCGAGGGGAGCGGTGCTCGTCACGGCGACGCTCGCCGCGCCGGGGCCCGGGTCGAACTGGTCGAGATTGAGGGTGCCCCCCGGGACCGGGGCGGCGTCGCAGTCGAACCAGAAATTGAAGATCGAATTCCAGCGGAGCGGGTTCCCCGCGGTCGAGACGACGAGCTCCGCGCCGACCACGGAGGCGGTCCACTGGTTCGACGCGTCCTGGTCGACGTCGTGGAAGCCGACGTTGCTCACCTGAGCCTGCGCGCAGAGGGGGACGCGGAAGCCGCCCACGCCGCGCTCGTTGTCGCGGTTGTGGACGGCGTACTCGAAGTGGTAGAGGCCGTTCGTCGGTCCCGTCACCTTGACGGCGACGTAGAGGCGCCCGTCGTCGGGGCCGTTCGCCGCCGAGGAGATCGTGGCCCCGGTCCAGCGCTGGAGGATCGTGCCGGGGAGCATGGTCCCGAGGGCCGTCACGGAATAGGACGACCCGTTCCAGGTCGCCGTGAACTGCCGGGAGCCGATGTTGTTCGTGCGGTTCCCCTCGGCCTCCCCCGGGACGAGGTAGCCGGCCTGCCACCAGTAGGTCGCTCCGGCGACGACCAGGTCCGCGTCGTAGACCCGCATCTGGTGGTTCAGCGAGGCGTTCAGAGCCGCGGCCTGAGACGTCGTGAGGCTGCGGACCCCGTCGCACTGCTGGGCCAGGGGGGCCAGGGGCTCCCCCTTGTCGAAGTGGGAGCACATCGGGTCCCAGACGCCCGTCCAGGGGTTCACCTCCTTCGGGGGGCCGAGCCAGTAGTGGTCGACGAACTGCGAGTTCGCGTAGGTGTCGGAACAGCCGACCTCGACCTGGCTGAAGGTCCCCGGCCCCGCGCAGGTGCCGCAGGTGCTCGGGTCGTTCGAGGAGCCGAAGGTGTGCTTGACGTAGCTCCAGTCGGAGATCTGGACCAGGCGGCCGCCCGACTCGCGGGCGACGATCATGTGGATGAAGGCGTGGTCCGGGTCCATGGCGGCCTGGAACAGGACGGGGACCGTCCCCGGGTTGCAGCAGGTCGTCCAGGCCCCCCAGGCGCTCGCGCCGTTCGGGAAGGCCCCGGAGCGAACGAAGTCGTTGAGGCCGGTCGTGCTCTCGAGCGCGAGGTCGAGCCCGGCGATGACGTTCGGCTGGGCCGGGACCGGGGCCGCAAGGACCGCAAGGAGAAGGGGGACGGCCGAGGGGAGGAGGCGAGAGTGCGTCACGAGGGTTCCTCCGGGGAACGGGGACGCTGCGGGGGGGCGAAGGGGGGCCAGGGGAGAGGGAATCGTACCCGGGCACCGGGGGGGCGCAAGCGCGTCGGGATCCTGCGGCGCGATCCGCCCCTGCGAGCCGACCGAGGGGACTACCGGTTCGACGTGAAGGTCACCTCCGACACGCCGGCGTTGCCGCGGGCGTCGAAGGCCCGGACCGCGAGGCTGTGGGTCCCGGCGCCGGGGTCCTCGAGGTGGAACTGGAATTCCTCCCGCGGCCGGTCGCAGAGGGAGTCGGTGGGGAAGAGGACCTTCCAGGGGCCGCCGTCGAGCGAGAATTCGAGGCGGGCGATGTTGCTGAAGGAGTCCTCCGCGAGGCCGCTCACCGTGAGGGAGCCCCCCGCCTCGACCTTGAGGCCGGTCACCTCGGGCTTGCGGTTGTCGACGAGGACCGGCTCGGAGACCTTCTCGTACCGCAGGGCCCGGCCGGGGGGATTGTTCCCGCGGTCGGAGGCCTCCACCTTGAAGGTGTACCAGCCGTCCGGGAGCGTCGCCGCGTCGATCTTCCACTTCTTCTTGTCGATCGGCGCGTCGCGGTTCGACCGGACCCACGCCCCTCCGTCCTGGCGGCGCCAGGAGAGGTCGAAGAGGAGAGGGTCGCCGTCGGGGTCCTCCGCCTTCCAGTCGAACTCGATCTCGCGCGAGGCGGGCGGCTCCCCCTTGTAGGCCCCGTCGGGGCTGCCGGCGTTCACGGTGAACTCCGCGACCTTCGGCCGCTGGTTCTCGGGGAGGTAGGCGACCTGCACCGAGCGCAGGAGGGCGCCCGGATCCTTCTCGAACACGGCGCGGAACTGGAAGAACCGCCCCGGCGGGCTCGGCACCGCCACGCCTCGGCCGTCGGCGACGGGGGACCAGGCGGACCAGAGGTCGTCGGGGACCTGCGTGTTCCCGCTGCGCGTCTGCCAGGCGATCGAGCCCTCCCCGAGCCACTCGAGCCTCCCCCAGTCGGAGCGGAACTTCGCGTCGAGGACCTCGGAGGTGTAGGTCCCGCGCCCGGCGCGCTCCCCGTCGACCCGGTAGACGGAGCCCGGGTTCCCGGTCCCGAGGAAGGCGAGGGCCCCGTTCGCGACGGTGAGCGTCATCGCCTGGTTCTCGTTGAAGTCGATCAGGGTGAAGTAGGTCCCGTCGGGCCGCACGCGGTAGACGCGCCCCTCGTCGCCGGTCGCGACGAGGGCGTTGCCTTCGCGGTCCCCCTTCACGTCGATCACGTAGGTCTTCGCGAACTCGTACATCTTCTCGAGGACCTGCGTCTCGAGGTTCATCCGGTAGACGCTCCCGTCGAACAGCTCCTGGAACGGGGAGCGCTCCTCGGGCCCTCCCTCCCCGCTCTTCTCGACGGCGCGCTTGAGCCTCTGGACGAAGGTCTTCGGCTTGAACTTCTTGCTCTTGTTCACCCCGAGGTAGAGATAGGGAGGGGCGACGTGGAGGGAGCGGACCTCGTTCTCGACGAAGTCCTCCGCGACGGTCGCCTTCCCGTCGGGGGCGATCCGGTAGAGGATCCCCTCGAAGGTCGTCCCCGCGTAGAGGGAGCCGTCGGGGGCGACGGCGAGGGAGAGGACATGGTCGTCTTTGCAGTCGTAGAGGACGGTCGCCTTGCCGTCGGCGCCGATCCGGTAGATCTTCCCCTCCTCCCCCGTCCCGGCGTAGACCGTCCCGTCGGGGCCGACCGCGAGGGACCAGACGTAGACGCTCGCCTCCGGGGAGGAGAGGGCGGCGAACTCGGCGGCGGTTCCGTCCGGGCCGACCCGCACGATCCGCCCCTCCGGGATCGTGCCGGCGTAGACGGTCTTCCCGTCCGGGGCGACGGCGAGGCAGGCGACGACGAGGTCCTTCCCCTCGTAGACCGTCTTCAGGCCGTCCCCCTCGAGCCGGAAGATCTTGCCGTGGTTCCCCGTGCCGAAGGTGGCGACCCCGTCGGCGGTCACGCAGGAGGACCAGACGCCGATCTCCTCCGTCGCGACCTTCGTCAGCTTCATCCCGAGGGCCACCTCGCCGGCGGAGGAGACGACGACGTTGTCGAGGTCCCCCTTCGTGAACGCGGCCTCGGTCTGCACGCGCCAGACGGTGGTGCCGCCGGCGAGCGCCGGCGTGGCCGGGAGCCCGAGGGCCCCCGCGCCGAGGAGGAAACGAAGGGCCTTCACTGTCCGCCTCCCGGGTTCTTCACCTTGATCCTCACCGTCTTCTTTCCCGCCAGCACGTAGCCGGTCTTCGTCACCACGCGCAGCGTGTCGGGCGCGATCGTCACCCCCGCGGAGGCCGAGGAGAGGAGGGTGCCGAAGACCGAGAAGGGGAGCTTGCGGAGGCTCCTCCCCTCCTGCTTCGTCCCGATCGTCCCGAGCTCGACCACCGTCAGGAGGTCGCTCGAGAGGTACTGCCCCTTCAGCCAGCGCAGGAGGTCCTCGACGTTCTTCGGCTCCGGGGCGTCCGGCTCCGTCGTCCGGCCCGCCCCGACCTCGATCTCGTAGGTGTCCTCCGGGAGGTTCGCCGGCAGCGTGAAGGTGACGTTCACCTTCTCGTCGGGCCGGTCGTAGGGGCGAAGCACGATCGTCAGGGTCACGTCGCGGCCGGCCTCGATCTCGTTCACGTCGGTCCAGGCCGCCTGGATCTCGGCCGTCCGGCGCTCGGGGACGACCTCGACGTCCGCCACGATCCGGCGGATCTCGACCTTCCCGAACGGGTTCTGCAGGAGGCGCGGGACCGCGGTCAACATCATCGGGGAGGCGATCCCGGAGGAGAGCGCCGAGAGGTCCTGGAGCTCGATCGGCTCCGCGCGCCCCTCGAGCTCGATCCGGATCTTCGACTGGACCGTCGCGAAGCCCGTCACGGGCTCGGCCGACTCCGCGCAGGAGAGGAGGGCGCTCATCAGCAGGGACGTCGTGAAGCCCGGGTGGCGCACGACCTCGACCGCGTAGTCCTGCTTCCACCCCGTGCGGGAGTTGCGGACGTGGATGTCGAAGGGGACGAGCGGCGTCGGCCGCCCGAGCTGGCAGAGGATCGCCGACTGCTGGTCGCGCAGGAGCGAGCCGGCTTCGGCGACGGGGGAGGACATCTTGTAGGCGAAGCTCAAGTCCGCGACGACCGTGTGGACCCACGCCGAGGTCACCGGCATCGGCCACTCCCCTCCCTGCAACATCGGGTGGCCGAAGGCGAGGACCGAGTCCCCGTCGCGCCAGGTGACGGTGCCCGTGCCGCTCGCGTCGAGGTCCCCCCGCATCAGCTGGACGCCGATCGACCCTCCGGGCTCGATCTCGATCTTCGCCCCCGGATCGAAGCGGCCCGCGCCCCCCTGGACCACCGAGAGCCCGCAGGGTTCGAGGTCCTTCGCGAGGAACTCCGCCGCCCGGCGCGAGAATCCGGAGAGGAAGACGGGGGTCGCGAGAGGGCGGAGCCCCGCCCCTCCTCCCGGCTTGCCGGAGGGGGGAGTCGGCTCCTTCGATCCCCCCGCCAGGGGGTCGGGAGAGAGGGGCCGGTCGCGCTCCCGCAGCATCGTCTCGAGCGGCGTGATCCCCGTGATCGGGTCCTTCGGGAAGCCCGAGAAGCCGAAGGCGAGGGCGCCGAGGCACTTCCACTCCCCGTCCTCGGGGTCCTGCAGGTAGACGGGACTGCCCGACATCCCGTGGAGGATCCCGATGTGCTCGATCTCCTGGCCCGAGACGGAGGACTTGCCGAGGACGCGGACGAGGACGACGTCCTCTCTCGGGAGGAACCTCGGGAGGACGTCGATCACCTCGAGGTCGAACTGCTCGATCGTGCTCCCGCGGAGGACGGTCCTCATGTAGCCCCGCATCCCCGGCTTCACCTTCGCGAGCGGGAAGGGCTTGTCCCCCTTCCAGACCCGATTCGGGGGCGACTCCCCGGCGGGGAGGAGGGAGGCCGCGAGGAGGAGGATCGCGATCGCGCTCATGGGCACCTACTTTCCGGACCGGCCGCGCGCGCGCTCGGCGCTCGCCTCGACCGTCCCGCCGATCTCCGCCCGCACGTCGAGCTCCATCTCCCCGGAGTGGGAGACGTGCAGGCGGACCTTGATCGGCGCCTGAAACTCGAACGAAACGGGGCGTCCCTCCTTGACCGCGAAGAGGAGCTCGCCCTGGAGCTCGACGGTGATGCGGATCTCCACGTCGGGGAGGTCCGCGGCCTCCGGAGCCTCCTCCCCCTCCCCGGCCAGGAGCGGCACGAGCTCCCGGACGTCCGGATCAAGGGCCAGGCGAGCGTGGAGGGGAATCCGCGCGCAGCGGAGGCCGTCCTTCTCCACGAACTCCGCGAGCCGCGCCTCGATCCCGCCGTCGATTCCCTGGAGGATCTTCTTGACCTTCGCGCGGACCTCCGCCTCCTCGGCATGCGGGAGGAAGGAGAGGAGGAGGAAGGCCGCGAGCTCCTCACCTTCCACGGTCCAGGCGCTTCCCTTCGTCACCGGCTCGCGGGGGAGGAGCTTCTCGACCGGGTCGTCCGGTGTGAGCGCGCGCTTCCAAGCCTCCGGGAGGGTTCCCGACTCGACCTTCACCGCGACGTCCTCCCCGTCCCGCGTGACGACGGCGACTACCCCCTCGACGTCCCCCTCCGGCTCCTCCTCGCCCTTCTCGAACGGGCCCTTCACCTCCGTCTTCTCCCGCGCTCGAGTGAACTCGATGCGCACGGAGGTCGGTCGCCCCCCCTCGGCCTTCAAGACCTCCTCGACCGTCTCGTAGTCGGCCGTGGCGTGCATCTCGACCTCCTGCTCGGGGAGATCGATCGAATGGCCCCCGGCGACGATCCTCCCTTGCAGGTTCTCGACGGAGAGGTCGAGCTTCATCCGCTCCCGACAGGTGAAGAGATCCCCCTCCTTGTAGCGCAGCGCGAGGGTCTCCCCGAGGCCCGGCTCGGCCGCCTCGCGGACCTCAAGGAGGAGGGAGATCTCCCCCTCCGCGGGGACCGCCGCCGCCTCCGGATCGGGGCTCGCCGCCTCGCGAGGACGAACCTCGCCCCGCCCCTCGAACCGCACGAACCTTCCGGCGGCCCGGTCGAAGTGCGCCGTCCCGCGGAAGTCGGCCGTTCCGGCGACGAAGCGACGCTTCGGCGGAAGCGCGGGCGCGAGGAGGGAGATCGGAAGCTTCCCCTCGACCTCGAGCTCGTCGAGCGACTCCCCCTCGACTTCCGCGGTCCCCCGGTACGTGCACTTGAGCTCCCCCCCGAAGGAGACGGACTCGCAGACTCCCCAGAGCGCGTACCTCGCCCACTTCTCGAAGGGGGAGCCCTCGACGGTCCAGCTCGCGCCCCTCTCGACCCTCTCCTTCGGCAGGAGCGCGGCGAGCGGAAGGTCCATCTCGAGGAGGGCGAGGAGATCGGGCTTCAGCCTCTCCGAGCCGGAAACGACCCTCGCCTCGGACCCCTCGCGTTTCAGGACGAGCGTGCGCTCGTGGAGAGGGGAGTCCTCGGCCTGCTCCTTCGGCTCCTCCTTCCCCTCGCGCGTCCGGCGCCGGACGGAGGATCGCCGGACTTCCCGGCGCGACTCCGTCGCCCGTCCCTCGGCGGCATGCGCCACGGTCTCCTCCCGTTGCTCGGAGTGCGCGACTCGAAGCGACCAGGCTCCGCTCCCGGCTTTCGGGGACTCCTTTTCCCCGGCCCCCTCCTCGCCTTCTGCGGCGGGACGCGAGTCGGGCTTCTCCGCTCCCTTCGCCTCGGCGCCAGGATCCCGCGCCGAGAGGGTGAGGACGAGCTCGGCTCGGACCGACGTGCGCTCCCCTTCGCGGACCGTCGCAGCCAGCCTCACTTCCTCGGAGGGTGCGGGGAAGCAGGGGGCGTGGGCGACCGCGAGCACCAGGGCGGGAATCAAGGCCGCTCTCCTGCCGGGGGTGAGGGAGGGGGACGCCTTCGGACGGAAGGGAGGGGAGGAACGGGCGGCTGGAACCGGTGCGTTATTCTAGTGGGCCCCTTCCCCGCCACCTACGCGCCCCTCCGGGGAAGATTCCATGGCCGCCCCGACGCGCGGACGCATCCCTCCCGGCCAGAGGCCGACCTCGGGCTGGCCGATTCTCCACGTCGGAGAGATCCCCCCCCTCGACCCGAAGGGGTGGGACATCCGGATCGGGGGGCTCGTCGACACTCCCCTGCGATTCGGCTGGGCCGACCTCGCCTCCCTCCCCCGGGAAAGCGCCGTCGGCGACTTCCACTGCGTGAGCGGCTGGACCCGGTCCGACATCCATTGGGAGGGGATCCGCCTCCGCGCCCTGGCCGAGCGGGCGGGGGTGAGGCCGGAGGCCCGGTTCGCCCGGTTCACGGACGGAGGGAAATACGACACGACCCTGCCGCTTGCGCTCGCCCTCGGGCCCGAAGTCCTCCTCGCCACGCACGGAGGCGGCGGGCCCCTCTCTCCCGAACATGGGGGGCCCCTGCGGCTGGTCGTGATGCGTCGCTACGGCTGGAAGTCGGTCAAGTGGCTGCGCACGGTCGACTTCCTCGCCGAGGACCGCCTCGGCTTCTGGGAGGTCCGGGGTTACTCGAACGCGGCCGACCCCTGGCGCGAGGAGCGCGACGCGTGAACGCTCCGGAGCGCCCGCCGGAGGAGCGGCTCGAGGCCGCTGCAGACGCGCCGGTTCGGGTAGGCGACGAAGGCGACCCCCGAGTCGAGGTCGAGGGGGAAGTCGAGGGGCCGTCCGTCGGGGGAGGTGACGATTCCCCCGGCCTCGAGGGGGACGAGGAGGGCGGCGAGGTCGTAGGGCTTCGCCGTCGCCCGGATCGAGCGGGGAAAGAGGGGGCGGAGGTCCGCCGCCATCCGGAGCCTCCCCTCCGTCGCGTCGAGCAGCAGGCGGGCCGTCGGGCCTGCCATCCAGTCCCCGATCGCGCGGAAGTCGGTCCCGAACCGGCGGCGCAGCCCCTCGTGAAAGCGATCCTGCACCCGAGCGAGGGGAGTCCGGTCGGCGGCTCCGAACGCGGCGAAGACGTGGAATCCCGCCCCCGGGCGCGCGCGCGCGTCGGCCCGGTACCGTCGCCTCGACCGGAGGCGCCCGGTCCCCGCGTGGCGGACCTCCTCCCACGCGCCCCGCCCGCGCTCCGCGCCGAGGACGCGGAGGGTGGGAGAGTGGGGGAGAGGGATCTCTCCCTGAAGCGCGAGGAAGAAGTCCCGGGCGCGCGCGCCCCCCCCTTGCTCGCGCGCGAACCCGACCAGCGCCCAGGCCGACCCGAGGCGATGAGTCCGCTCCCGGCTGCCGTCCACGGGATCGACGATGACCCGGAGCCTCGGCCCCCCGCGACCGAACCGCTTCTCCCCCAGACCCTCCGCCACCAGAAGCGCGGGGCAGATCGAGCCGACCTCGCGCCCGAGCGCCTCGAGCGCTTCTTCTGCGAGGTCGTCGATGGGGAAGGAGAGGTCGCCGACTCCTTCCCGCGCCGCCCCGTCCGGGTCGAGCCGGGAGGAGGCGACGGCGCGCAGGACGCGGCGGTGGAACGCCCGGGCGGCGGCGAGGAGGGGAGCGACCGGCGCGGGAGGGCGCATGAGGCGCGCGGAAGGGGAGGATAGGTCTCCCGTGCGGGGGTCACAACGACCCTAGACTTCCGGACCCTCGTGAACGCGACCGCCGACGCGCCGGGGCATGTCCTTCTCTTCGGAGCCGCGGAGCCGACCGGCCTCCGCCTCGCGCTCCCGCTCCCGCTCCGCGTTCGCGCGCGCGTCCGTTTCGCAGACGACGGGGTCTTCCGCGTCCGCCTCCTCCCTTCCGGAACCGCGACGCCGGAGGTCGCCGTCCCGTTCGACATGCTCCTTCCTCCGACCGGGCACCCGGAATACGCCTCGATCCGCGACCTCTTCGGAAGGTGGGTGGGGGGCGCCCTCGGCGCGCGCGTTCTCGGGGGGATCGTCCTCCTCGGTCGAGAGCGCAGGGCCGTCCTCGACCGCGCGGCCGCGGTCGGGATCGAGGCGGATCTTCCCGCCGACCGCGAGTGGGGGTTCGAGGCCGCCCTCGAGGTCGCCTCCCTCAAGGCGATCCTCCGGGCCTACGGCGCAAGCCTCCCCGACCGCGAGGTCGCCCGCCTCGCGTTCCGGATCGAGCGGTTGATCGCGGGGGGCGACGGGGACTTGGCCGAGCGCCTCGTCGCCGTCTGCGCCGCGCCCGGTTCGATTCTCCCGGTTCAGGGGGAGGCGCCTGGAAGGCCCGTCCCCATCCCGGAGGGCGTCGCCTTCCTCGTCCTCGCGAACGATGGAGGAGGGGTGCGGTCGGGGAAAGTCCCGCGCGAAGGAGGGGAGGAGGGGGGAGAGTCGCGCGCCCGGTCCTTCCTCGAAGCGCTCGGGCGCATCGAAGGGACGGGGGCCCGCGGCGCCCTTCAAGGACTCGGGAGCGCGCTCCGCGAGTCCCACGCATCCCTCGCGGCCGTCGGCCGGACGGACCCCGCAGGGGACGCGCTCGTCGCGGCTCTGGACCGCCTGGGCCCGGCCCGGGGAGTCTTCGGAGCCCGCGCTTCGGGGCGAAACGGGACGGGTCCCGTCGTCGCCCTCGTGGACGGCGCCGGAGAGTGCGCCGTTCGCGACCTGCTCGCCGGGGCGAGCCCGTTCCGTCTGGGATGCCGGGTGGGCCAACCGGGGCCGTCCTGAGACGGGGACCGGGGGTTCACGGCGGCAGCCCGGTCTCCGCTCGGACCTGCGCGAGCGCGCCTTCCGGGAGCTGCACGAGCACGGGGTGGGCCTCGGGGTCGAGCCACCGCAGCAGCTCCTCCATCGCTTCGGCTCCCATGGCCGTGCAGCCGGTCGTCGGGGAAGGCTTTCCGGACCAGAGGTGGAGGAAGATGCAGGACCCGAGGCCCGGACGGGCCGGCGCGACGTTGTGGCCAACGACGATCCCGAGGCGGTAGGCCTCGCCGACCTCCCGCATGCGCTCGGAAGACCGCCAGTCGGAGTGGGGGACGAGGGCGCGGTCGACGATCGCGTTGTAATGAGCCGAGGCGGGATCGTCGACGCACTCCGTGGTCGGGACGAGGGGGAGGTAGCCGATCCGGATCCACCCCATCTCCGCGGCAGAGGCCGTCCCGAACGCGACTCCGAGGGGAAAGACACCGGCGGGGGAGCGGCCGTCCCCCTCGCTCTTCTCCGGTCCGGCGCGCGGGTGGGGTTGGTCGGCCGCCCAGCCAAGTCCGCTCCTGCCCACCGTGACGGGTCGGGGACCCCCGTCGGGGCTCCAGCGATCGGAAGGACCCACGCGCACGTAGCGGCGCAGCCACCCCTCCATCGCGTCCCAGGCGAGGGTCCGAACGAGGAGGAGCTGGCGCGCGTCGTCGGAGGGGCCTCGGAGCTCTCGCTCCGCGCGGCCGCGGCAAGACGCGACGAGGAGGCCCGGGAGAAGAAGGAGGAGACGCCGCATCCCTCGAGGCAGAGATACCTATCATGAAGCGCGTCTTGGTCGGGAGCATCGCCGCGTTCCTCCTCCTCGCCCAGGCCGCGACCGCTCCGGCCCCGGGGAAGGTCGTCGCGAGGGTGTGGTTCGAGAACGTCTCCAGCCGGCCGATGGAGAAGGCGATCCTGCGGGGAAACCTTCCCCTTCCCCCTACCGAGGCGGGGTCCACCCCTTCCCTGGCCCTCGCGTACGGGAGGCGCCGATTGCCGACCCAGGTTACCGTTCTCACGACCTATCCGGGGAGGGAGCCGGGCGGTCGCCCCGAGATCGTCGAGCTCACGGCGCGGCTCGATCTCCCCCCGCTCCCCGGCCTCACCCTCGACGTCGTCGAGGGGGATTCCGGGGCGCCGGGTCGCCCGTTCACCCCTGGCGAGTCGATCGCGAGGCTTCTCGCGTCGAGCGACCCCCTCCTCGTGCGGGGCTCCGACGTCTTCGGGAACCCCTACGAGGCGCGGGTCCCTCTCGGGGAGGCACCCCTCGAGTTCTTCCGGCGCGGGCCTCTCGTCGAGACGCGGATCTACGCGGCGACG
Organism: Planctomycetota bacterium; assembly: GCA_035695825.1. Classification (GTDB taxonomy): domain Bacteria; phylum Planctomycetota; class UBA1135; order UBA1135; family JAKEFM01; genus JAKEFM01. The sequence goes on from DASRRH010000034.1 coordinate 252,980, forward strand.
ATGCGGCCGCTCGCGCAGGGCGCCGAGGGCTCGCCCGCGCTCCCGGCCCTCTGGCGCGTGAGGGCGTACGTCACCCTCTTCGATGGGGAGGACTTCCTCCTCGTCGACTACCTCTTCCACAACGGCCCGGTCCGCGAGGACGTCCTCGGCCCCTTCTACTTCCGCGACCTCGAGGCGTCGGCGCCGGAGGGGTTTCGGTTCGAGGTCTGGAAGAAGGCGTTCGGCCCGACGGGGCCGGAGCGGGTGGAGGGGGGCCGCGTCCGGCTCCCCGTCGTGACCGCGCTCCCCGACGGGAAGATGCACTGGGTCCCGGACCAGGCCTGCTTCACGGTACGGACCGCGCTCGGCCCGGAGGGCGAGAGGGAGCGAGCGCGGCGCTTCCTCGAGGAACGGCCGGTCTTCGTCCCCGTCCCCGGGGGGCGCTTCTACTCGTGGGCGAACCCGGAGACCGCGCGGTACGACGCGGACAAGTATCCCCTCCCCTCCGTCCCGGAGGAGATCCGCGCGGAGGTCCGCGAGCGGCTCTCCCGCGAGGCCGAAGCGATCGACGCCGTCCCCTCGCAGGGGGGGAAGGGGCGCGGGTTCCACCGCGGAGCGCTCGGGTGGGCCTTCCCGTACGACGATCCCTACGGCGGCGTGACGGGGGGAGGAGGGCTCGCCTACGTCTACGAGCACGAGACCGCGGCGACCGGTCACCGCCGGTCGATGGATCGGATCCTCCTCCTGATGGACCGGGTGTGGGAGCGGGAGTACCACACGCTCTTCTTCGAGGACGGCCGTCCCTTCACGGTCGCGCGCCACCCCTTCTTCCTCGGCTCCCGTCTCGAGTCGCCGGCGGGGGAGGCGGCGGCCGGGGAAGACCCGCATCCCGCCCGGAACCTCCTGTGGCGCGGGTACGACGCGCCTCCGCCGGGGCCCCCCTTCGACGCGCACTTGCGGGCCGTGCGCGGGCGCGGGCTCGCCCCGGACTACGAGGCGGCGCTGCGCGGCTACGACTCCTTCGACGTCCAGCACCGCGCGCGCGCCTTCCACATGATGGCGGCCTTCTACCTCCTCGGGGACGCGATCGCGCGCGACCACATCGTGAGCCTCGGGCTCGTGGACAACGCGATCCGGTGGAAGGGCCTCCCCGCCGGCGAGGCTCACGTCGCGCAGCATCCGGGGAAGGGGGTCCCGGGTGGGCGGGCCGACGGCTGGATGGATCACACCCGGGCGGCCGCCCACAACGTCTGCCGCGACCCTTCCGTCCGCGCCGAGATCGAGGCGGCCGTCGCGCGCTCCTACGCCCTCCTCGAGAAGGCGCAGTCCCCGGAGACGGGGAACTTCATCCGGAACGGCGCCTTCGAGAAGATCTTCGGCGGGGAGGCGGACTGGGACCAGGCGTGGGAGTCGGGGTGCATCATGGCCGACGGGGCGAAGTGCGCGCTCGAGCTGTTCCGGAGCGGCGGAGGGGAAGAGGTCGCGCGGCGAATCTCCCGGATCTTCGAGAAGCGCGCCCGCCTCGCGATCGGCGCCGGGTGGAACGCCCCGGCCCGGGCCCCGTTTCGCGCCTTCCGGATCGGGCCCCCGGACCGGCCCGACGAGCAGTTCGTCCCGCCGGTCGGGGAGGGGGCGGAGACCTTCTACATGGGGACCCCCTTCGCCTGGTTCCACGAGCTCACGGGGGACCGCGCCTTCCTCGACCGAGCCCTGGATGCGAGCGGCCTCGCCGCGGACCGGGAGCGCTTCGTCCGGACCTACTTCCCGAACGGGATGTGGACCTACCTCGTCTGGCGCGTCCAGTGGGAGTCGCGGCGGAGGCCCTTCCCGCCGCGGCGCCGCCGTCGGGCCGGTCGGCATCGTCGCTCGGATCCCCCCGTCCCGCCCGCTCCCGACTACCCCCCCTGCGCGAGGATCTCCCGGAGGCGCGGGTGGTCGGGGACGCGGTCCCGCGCGCCGCGGAGGAGGCGCTCGGCCCGTCCGCGATCGCCGAGGGAGCGCGCGATCTCGAGGCCGAGCACCCAGGCTTCCCCCGCTTCGGGGCGCTCCTCGAGGACCCGCTCGACGTCGGCGAGCGCGGCGCTCGCCTGCCCGCGCGCGAACTCGAACCTCGCGAGGAGGAGGCGCACGTTCCAGTTCCCCGGGTCGACCTCGACGGACCGTCGCCAGAGCTCCTCCGCCTCTCCCCGCTCGCCCCGCATCTCGTGGTACCCGGCGAGGAGGCCGAGCGCGAGGGGCTCTCCCGCGTGCGTTCGCAGAGCCTCCCGGAGGAGCGCCGCTCCCTCCTCGAGACGCCCCTCCGCGCCGAGTCGCATCGTGCGCGGGATGCGCCGGTCGAGAGCCGGCGTCCCGCCGTGGAGTCGGTCGCGGTGGAGGAGGAGCGCCGCCCCGCGCGCGACGGCGGGGCGAAGGAGGGCCCCCGCATCGAGGGGAGTTCCCTCCGGCGGGAGCGCCGACTCGAGCGGGTCGGACGCCACGACCTCCTCCCGGACTGCGCCCCTCTGCGCGAGGGCTTCGCGGGCGCGCGCGTCCTCGCCGCGGAGACGCTCCACCTCGCCGAGGAGGCGGCGGATCCCCGGGCGATAGGGGTGGGTCCGGGCCGACTCGTTCAGGCGATCCGCGGCTCGGGCAAGCTCCCCGCGCGCCAGCGCGTCGAAGGCAAGGGGGAGAGGGTCCACCCCCTCCTCCGAGGCCTCGGTCCCGCCGGGGTGCCCGAGCGCGCGGGCGAGGAGGAGGATCTCCCGGCTCACGGGGGATGCCGGGGGGAGGTCGGGAGGGTTCCCTCCGCCTCCACCGAGGGAGAGGATCGCGTGCGCGAGGGCCGCGGCCGAGCTCGTGCTCCGCAGGGGAGCGAGCGCCTCGCGGACGGATCGGAACTCCTCTTCGGAGGGGGCCTCGGTCTCCGCGCGCGCGGCGAGCGCCTCGAAGGCCCGCAGGGCCGCGAGCCCCGCACGCTCGAAGGCGGGGAGGAGACGCGCGTCGGTGACGAGGAGGTCGTAGAGGCGCGCTGCGAGGAGGCGGTGTCCCGCCCGCCCGAGGTGGATCGGCTCCGCGAAGAGTGGGTAGGGCTCGAGGGAGCGGAACTCGGCCGTCGGGTCGAGCGCCGGGACCTCCTCGAGCGCAGCCGCCCGCCGGACGGCGCTCGCGTAGGCATCCGCGACGGGGACGGCCGCCCGCCGGTCGGGGTTGTAGACCGGCACGATGAACAAGGGAGCCGCTTCGGCCCTCCGGGCGTCCGCCGCGAGCCGGACCAAGTGGGCCTCGAACCGCCCGAGGGGGACCCGCTCCCGGAAGTCGGGGAGCGGCTCGGACGGTCGCGCAGGGAGGAGGAGCCGCGAGGTCAGGAACCGGAGCAGATGACTTGCGCCGAGGAGGCGCGCGAACGGGCGGCGCAGTCCCTCCAGGACCTCCTCGTCCGTCCGGGGCGAGGCGCGGGCGAACTCGTTGTTCGACCCGAGGTACGCGACGAGGACGGAGGGGCGGAGCGGGGCGACAGACTCGGAGAACTCAAGGAGGCTCTGGGCCGAGGAGTAGCCGGGGCACCCGGCGTTCAGGACGTCGGCCCGCTCGGCCCCGAAGGCGCGCGCGAGCGCGTCGGACAGCCGACGCGGATACGCGTCGACCGGCCCCGCCCCGATCCCGAACGTGGTCGAGTCCCCGAGGCACGCCACCCGCAGGCCCTCCGCGCCCGAGGCGAGGCGCAGCGGGGGACTGGTGAAACCGTTCCCGAGAACCGGGAAGCGGCCTCCGATCGTCGTGCCGGGCTCCAGCCGGTACATCCTCCCCGGGTCGAACGCGACCCCATCGAGGAGGAGCTGGACGGGAAATCCCTCGAGGGGGCGGAGCCGGACTCCCGCCCGGACCGCGGCCTCGGCGAGGCCGATCAGGCCGAAGCCGAGGAGGAGGCCCTGGAAGATTCGGCGCCTGCGCACACGCCCCGCCGAACTCAGTAGGGGATGGCGAGGCGGTAGGGGTTCGAGAGGACGATCGAGGTCCCCGTCAACGTGACGGCGTGCATGTAATACGTCGTGCCGATCAGTCCGGGGTCGGCGGGGAGCGGGAGGAAGAGAGTCGTCGGGGCGAGGACCGGAACGAGGACGACGGACGGGCTCAGCCCGAGCTCCACCGTCCCGATCCCCGGGACCACCGTCGGGCCCGGGACCGTGTCGAAGCCGATCACCGACGGCCCCGCGACGTTGACGAGGCGCACGGCGATCGTCTGGCCGACGTAGGGGAGCCCGACGTAGTCGAGCGCCGGGACTCCCGAGGGGAGAGGCCCGTAGATCGCCTGGATCCCGTAGATGTCGTCGGTCTCGATCGTGCGGAACTCGAGGGCGTTCACGCTCTGCGTGTACATCGAGCACCCGGGGACGGTCGTGTGCCCCAGCCCGAGGGCGTGTCCGAGCTGGTGGACGCTCGAGCCCTGGAGGTCGAAGGTGAAGAGGGGGGGGCTCCCGCTGACGTCGAACGGGACGTCCGGGAACATGCAGGTGACGAAGAGCCCGTTCGCCATGGGGTAGCCGACGCAGGAGGTGCCGAAGGTGAGCACGCTCGTCCCCGGCGCGTACGGGAAAGTCTCGAAGCCGGCGAAGACGAACCGGAAGTCCGCTCCTCCGTGCACGTTCCACTCCTGCGCGGCGAGGAGGATCGCCCCGACCTGGTCCGCGACCGTTCCGTTGCACGAGATCGGAAGGGACGGGTCGATGTAGAAAGGGTGGGTCGTCGGGCTGAGGGACGTTCCCCAGAGGACGTAGGGGCGCGCGGGGGCCGCGAGGAAGGCCACCGCGGCGAGGAGGGGGAGAACCGCTCTCATCAGTCGGAGCCTCCGGCGGGGCGCGCGAGGAAGTATAGGCCGGCTTCGGTGGACCGGCCAAGTCCCCCCCTGCGCTTCAGTGCCCCTCGGCCTCGAGGAGGCGCTCCGCGTCGATCGCCGCCATGCACCCGGTCCCGGCGGCGGTGACCGCCTGGCGGTAGGTCGGGTCCATCACGTCCCCGGCCGCGAAGACGCCCACCACGGAGGTGCGCGTCGAGCCGTTCTTCACCCGGACGTAGCCCCGCTCGTCCATCTCGAGCTTCCCCTGGAAGATCTGCGTGTTCGGCTGATGCCCGATCGCGATGAAGACGCCGTCCGTCGGGCGCTTCCGCGTCCGGCCGTCGCGGACGTCCTTCAGGACCACGGCCTTCACCTTCCCCGTCGCCTCGTCGAGGATGTCCTCGACCGCCGTCCACCACTCGAAGGCGATCTTCGCGTTCTTCCGCGCGCGCTCCTGCATGATCTTGCTTGCGCGGAGCTCGTCGCGGCGGTGGACGACCGTGACCTTCGAGGCGTAGCGGGTGAGGAAACTCGCCTCCTCCATCGCCGTGTCGCCGCCGCCGACGACGAGGACGTCCTTGTCCTTGAAGAAGGCCCCGTCGCAGGTCGCGCAAGCGGAGAGCCCGTGCCCCATCAGGCGCGACTCGTTCGGCAGGCCGAGGAGCTTCGCGGTGGCCCCCGTCGAAACGACCGCGGTCCTCGCCCGGTAGGTCCCCTCGTCCGTCTTCAGGGTGAAGGGGCGCTGCGAGAAGTCGACCTCCCGGACGGTCTCGAAGCGGACCTCCGTCCCGAACCGGACCGCTTGCTCCTTGAAGAGGTCCATCAGCTCGGGGCCGAGGATCCCCTTCGGGAAGCCGGGATAGTTCTCGACGTCCGTCGTGATCGTGAGCTGCCCGCCGGGCTGCGACCCCTCGAAGAGCACCGGTTCGAGGCGGGCGCGCGAGGCGTAGAGGGCCGCGGTGTAGCCGGCGGGGCCCGAGCCGAGGATGGCGACGCGGTGGGTTTCGGTCATGGGAAGGTCAGATCCCGACGAGGACTTCGCCCCCCTCGACCCGGACGGGGAAGATCCGCGCGCTCACCCGGTGGTCGGTGACGGCGCGTCCGTCCCGGAGGTCGAAGGTCCACCGGTGGAGGGGGCAGGTGATCCGGCCGTTCGCGACCGAGCCGTCCCCGAGCGGACCGCCGTCGTGGGGGCAGCGGTAGCCGATCGCGGTCCACCCCCCGTCCACGTGGAGGATGGTCACGTCGTACCCGTCGACGTCGACCCGGCGGCGGGCGCCGAGGGGGATCTCCTGGCTCGAGGCGACGCGCACGAACGTGACCATCGCGGGGGGGGATAGGGTAGGATCGCGCCGCGGCGATTCCAACGAGGCGGCGCCCGCCGCGCGCGACCGTCCCCGAGACCGTCCGCCGATTCCCGATGGTCGGACCCCGCATCTTCGACGTCGACGAGGCGAACGCCCTCGTCCCGGACCTCCGGAGGATCTTCGACCGGCTCGACGCCCTGCGCGAACGGATGCGGGCGACGAAGCTTCGCCTGAACGCCCTCGAGTTGATCTGGGGGGAGAAGATCCGGGAGGAGGACTGCCCCGACCACCGGGAGCTCGTCCACTACCTCGAGGAGATGAAGCGGCTCGAGGAGGCCGTGCAGGGGGAAACGGACAAGGTCGCCGAGCTCGGGGGGGTCGTGAAGGGGATCGAGCCGGGGCTCGTCGACTTCTACGGCGTCCGGGACGGACGCCTCGTCTACCTCTGCTGGCAGCGGGGGGAGGGGGCGATCGGGCACTGGCACCACATCGACGCGGGATTCGCCGGCCGGGAGCCCCTCGGAGCCGCCGGCGGGAGCGAGAGCGCATGAAGGCGAGATCGATCTTCCTCTTCCTCTCCCTCGCGGCGGGGTGCAGGTCGGCCCCGCCCGAGCTCGAGGTCTCCTCGGGAAACTGGTTCAACGCGAGCAAGGCTCCCCTGCTTTCCGACCTCCGGGGCCGGGTCGTCTGGCTCGAGTTCGGGTTCTCGACCTGAGGGGGCTGCCGGGCGATGGTCCCCTACCTGGTCAGGTGGGACGAGGAGTACGGCGGCCGCGGCCTCTCGATCCTCTACGTCGAGAACGGGGCGTACGGGCCGAAGGAAGGGGTCGCGAAGGAGGTCGAAGAGAGCGGGATCGAGTTCCCCGTCGCGTGGGACGAGGGGGGGGTCACCTGCGCGGCCTACAAAGTGAAGACCTACCCGACCTCCTTCCTCCTCGGGAAGGACGGCCGCGTGCTCTGGAAAGGCGTCCCTCTCCCGGCTGAACGGTCCGAAAAACGCGTCCGCGACGCGCTCGGTCTGGGAGGAGGCTGAGGCGGGGCGCTTCACTCATGGCCGACCGGAAGGACGGGCGGGCGCGCGGAGGCGCCGTCCTCGCCGCGTTCCTCCTCTGCTCCGGCCTCGGGGGCGAGTGCCGCTGGTCGTTCAAGAGCGGAAACCGCAAGGAGGACCCTCCTCCGCAGGGGAGCGACCAGCCCGAGCAGTTGTCGCTCGGGGGTCGGTCGGATTCCGTCCTCCCCGTCCCGGGGGCGCGCGCTCTCCTCTCTGTCCGCACCGAGGGGATCGGTTGCTTCGGGGAGATCCTCTGGCTCGATCTCGAGACGGGGCGCTCCTGGCCCCTCCTCCACTGGCTCGATCGTCCCTGGCTCGTCCGGGTCCTCGACGACCGGTTCGAGTTCGCGCAGTTCCCGTGCGAGCCCATGCTCTTCTCCTGCCGCTTCGACGAGGACGCGCCGGTCCCCGTCGGACCACTCCGATTCGGTGCGGTCAGGTGTTCCCCACAGCGGACACTCTTCGTCGATCCGTCGGGAACCCTCCACTGGACGGAAGGGGGGATGACCGTCCAGATCCCGCTCTCCTTCCCTGCGGCCGGCGCGGTCCACGACCCGAGCTGGCCCGCGCCTCTGGCGTGGGACGAAGCGGGGGACCTCTTCTGGATCGACGTCCTCTCGGGCGCCGGCATCCCGGCCTTCCCTCTCGGGCAGGCTTCCGTCGGGAGGTAGGGACGGGAGCGCTTCGGGCCGTCCTCCGGACGTGAACCGAAGGGGCCGACCCGTTCGCCGCGCGCCTGCCCGGAGCCGAGGGTCAAGTTCGGCGACGGACTTTCCGATCCCCGCCTCCGAGTCCCCACCGTGAGGCGGTCCTTCCTCGCCAACCTGGTCGGCGCAGCGATGCTCGTCGCCGGGCTTCTGATGCTGCTCCCCCTCGGGCGTCGGTCCCCCTCCGGAGGCGGTCCGTCCGCCTCCCATGAACCGGGCGGAGCCTCGCCCGGGGCGACTCCTTCCTCGCAACCTGCCTCGCGTCCCCGGGAGGAGAAGGGGCTCCTCCCCGCGGGACCCAACTGAGGCGAGGCCCCCGGGCCTCCTCCGGGGCCCGCCCGATCCAGGGGCGACGTCTCGAGGTCGCCCCCTCGTCTTCCGCGCCGCCCCGAACGGGCGCGTCGATCCGCTCGGGGGTCTCCTCGCGGAGAAGCGGGGAACGGTCACTGCGCGAGGTTCATCGAGAGGAGGAACTCGGCGTTGCTCTTCGTCTTCCGCATCTTCTCGATCAGGAGCTCCATCGCCTCGAGCGGGTTCATGTCGTTCAAGACCCGCCGCAGCACCCAGACGCGGCGCAGCTCCTCCGGGGTGAAGAGGAGGTCCTCCTTCCGCGTCCCCGAGCGCGTGATGTCGATCGCGGGCCACACGCGCCGGTCGGCGAGGCGACGGTCGAGGTGGAGCTCCATGTTGCCGGTCCCCTTGAACTCCTCGTAGATCACCTCGTCCATCCGGGAGCCCGTGTCGATCAGCGCCGTCGCGACGATCGTGAGCGAGCCCCCCTCCTCCGCCTTGCGGGCCGCGCCGAAGAAGCGCTTCGGCCCGCGCAGCGCCGTCGCCTCGACGCCCCCCGAGAGGATCTTGCCAGAGTGGGGGGCCTCCGCGTTGTAGCCGCGCGCGAGGCGCGTGATCGAGTCGAGGAGGATCACGACGTCGGCGCCGTACTCGACCATGCGCTTGGCCTTGTCGAGGACGGTCTCCGCGATCTGGATGTGGCGGGAGGGGGGCTCGTCGAAGGTCGAGGAGACGACCTCGGCGTGCGCGACGTTGCGCTCGAAGTCGGTCACCTCCTCCGGGCGCTCGTCGATCAGGAGCACGATGAGATAGGTCTTCGGGTGGTTCGCCGAGATCGCGTTCGCGACCAGCTGGAGGAGGATCGTCTTCCCCGCGCGCGGAGGGGAGACGATGAGCCCGCGCTGCCCCTTCCCGATCGGCGTGATCAGGTCCATGATCCGCATCTCGATCCGCTCCCCGACGGTCTCGAGCTGGAAGCGCTCCTGCGGGTAGAGCGGGGTCAGGTCCTCGAAGGGGACCCGGGTATGGACCGCGTCGGGGGGGGTGAAGTTGATCGCCTCGACGCGGAGCAGGGCGAAGTACTTCTCCCCGGGCTTCGGCGGGCGAATCGTCCCCGAGACGATGTGGCCGGTCTTCAGGCCGAAGCGGCGGATCTGGGAAGGGGAGATGTAGATGTCGTCGGGGCTCGGAACGTAGGAGTAGAGCGGAGAGCGGAGGAACCCGAAGCCGTCCGGGAGGATCTCGAGGACCCCCTCCCCGTACATGTACCCGGTGCGCTGGATCCGCTCGCGCAGGATCCGGAAGATGAGGTCCTGCTTCTTCAGCCCCGAGACGTCGGGGATGCCGTCCTGCTTCGCGGCGGTGAGGAGCTCCTGCACCGTCATCTGCTGGAGGGAGGAGAGGTGCTGGCCGGTCCTCTTCGCCTCTTCGTAGGCGCGCTGGCGCTCCTCCTCGGTGCGAGCCTCGAGCGGGGCCTCGGGCAGCGGCGGCGCGGCGACCGGGGCCTCCTCCTCGACGGGGATCTCGGCCGTGCGCTCGCGGGTGTGTCCCTTCTCGCGGTTCATGGGCGTTCTCCGGAAAGTGCGGCGCGCACGCGGGGCCGCGGAGCGGCGGAGCCCGGGTGCGCGGGGCAAATGGACGGGCGGCTCTCCCGGTCTCGGATCGGCTCTCTCCTCATCCCCGCGTCCGAGCGGCGCGAGTCGCGCGCGCTCGCTCCAGCAACCGCGCGTAGAGGCGCGCGACCTCGTCGCGCAGGCGGGCCCTCGACCCGTCGTTTCGGATCACGATCCGGGCTCGCCCCCTCTTCTCCTCGGGCGGGATCTGGGATGACTCGCGGCGCGCCAGCTCCTCCGGCGTCCAGCCCCGCGCCGCGGCGCGCGCCGCTCGGACCCTCCGGGGCGCGTCGACGAAGACGGTGGCGTCGCAGACCCTCGCGAGCCCCGCCTCCTCGAGAAGGGGGGCGTCGAGGACGACGATCCCCGGTCCCCGCGCGGCGAGGCGCTCCTCGAGCGCGGCCCGGACGCAGGGGTGGACGATCGCCTCGAGGTCCCGCCGCGCCTCGTCGGACGCGAAGGCCGCCGCGGCGAGCGCCGCGCGGTCGACGGATCCCTCGGCGCGGAAGACCCCCTCGCCGAACCGCTCCCGCACGCGGGCCCGGATCTTTGGGCGTTCGAGGCAGGCGTGCGCGATCGCGTCGGCGTCGAGAACCTCGGCCCCGCACGCGGCGAACTCGGCAGCGACGGTGGACTTCCCGGCGGCGATCCCTCCGAGGATCCCGACGACGAACCTCCGCGAGCCGCTCCCGCCCCTCGCGCGGGGGACGGGGGTCCGCCCCCGAGGGATCGGAGCCGGGGAGGAAGGCCGGAGGCCCATGCGAGTCGAGGAGAGCGTGGGAGGAGGGGGAAAGGCCGGGACGGCGGTCCGACGGAGAAGGACTCCCGTGCGCGGGTCGCGCGTCACCGCGCCGGACCGCCGACGGCGGAGCGTGCGCGGAGCAAGTTAGTCGGTCGAAGGTGCCTGTCAAGTCAAGGGAGTCGCCTTGACGCTCCCTCGGGGTCCGGATACAAGCCTAGGAGCGCCCTCCGCTGCCCGAGGGCGCCGTTCCCGACGGCCCCATCTCCACCTCGCGCGGAAAAGCCCCCGCCGGAGCCGGGAGGAGATCCTACCCCGAAGGATTCGACCCCGATGGTCGCACGAAATCGCGGCGCCGCGTACGTCGGCGTTATCTGGTTCGTCTTCGCCCTGATTCTCCTCTTCGGCGCCCTCGCCGGAGTCGCCATCCAGGCGAGCCAGGCCGGTGAGGTCGAGGAGGGAAAGAAGCGGGCCGAGGAGGAGGCGCGCAAGGCCGAGGAGAAGCGCGACGAGCTCGACCGGCAGCTCGTCACCCTCGCCGGTGTCGTCGGGTTCCAGGAGCCCGACTCTGCCGTCCTCTACCCGCGCGTGGAGGCGGCGAAGGAGGCCCTCGAAAACCTGAGGAGCGCGTTCCCGACGATCACCGCGGAGGTGAAGACGCTGCGGGACTCCCTCCCGCGGATCCTCGAGGCCTACCGCGCGCGAGGGGAGAAGATCGCGAACCTCGAGACGGACGCGCGTCGCTTCCAGTCCGAGGTGAAGGCCGCGCAGGACGGGCTCGCCTCGACGACCCGGCAGAAGGACGAGGAGATCCAGCGGCTCCGAAAGTCCCTCGACGACGCCAATGCCAAGACGGCGAACCAGGTCGCGGAGCTCGACCAGCGCGTCCAGGGGCTGCGGCAGCAGAATCGGGAGCTCGACCAGCAGGCGCGCGAGGCGAGGACGGCGTCCGAGAAGAAGGAGATCGAGCTCCGGCGCGACATCGCGGCGAAGCAGGCGCGGATCTACGAACAGGGGAAGAAGCTCGAGCCGATCGCGAAGGAGCCCGACCGGCCCGACGGCCGGATCGTGAGCGTCTCCGAGACGCTGCCGATGGCGTTCGTCGACATCGGCGCGAAGCACCGCCTTCAGCGGGGCGTGCGCTTCGAGGTGCGCGACGGCGCGCGGCCCGCGCGGGTCAAGGCGTGGGCGGAGGTCGCCGAGGTCGAGCGCGACCAGGCGCAGGTGAGGGTCTACGATGTCGCCGACCGCTTCGACCCCGTCGTCAAGGGGGACCTGATCACGAACCCCCTCTACGATCCGAACTCCGAGAAGTTCGCCGTCCTCCTCGGCCGGTTCGCCGGACGGCTGAACAAGCCCCAGGTCGCGATGCTCCTCTCGGACGTCGGCGTCAAGGTGCAGGAGAAGGTCGACCGCACGACCGACTTCGTCGTCCTCGGCGCCCCCGAGGAGGCGGAGCTGACGGGGGAGGGGAAGCCCCTCAATGAGACGGAGGAGTACCGCAAGGCCGAGGAATACGGCTGCCAGATCGTCCCCCTCCGGCGGGTCGAGGCCTTCTTCAAGTTCTGATCGGGCGGCGCCCTCGGGCAACCGCGCGCGGGGTCCCCCCCTCTATCCTCCCCGCTCCCGACCCCCCGTCCGGAGCCGTGCCGCGCCATCCCGACGAGACCCGGATGACGATCGGCGAGCACCTCGAGGAGCTGCGCCGGCGGCTGATCCTCGGGCTCGTCGCGGTCGCCGTCGCCTTCTTCGCCTGCTGGTTCTACCGGGAGGAGCTTCTCGCGATCGCGAAGCGCCCGCACGCGACGGCCATGGCGCGGCTCGGCATCCTCGGGGAGAGCGCGGAGCTCAAGGTCTTCACCTACCTCGAGGCCTTCTACTGCTTCTTCAAGATCTGCGGGATCGCGGCGCTCCTCCTCGGGGGCCCCGTCCTGCTCTGGCAGATGTGGCGGTTTGTGAGCGCCGGGCTCTACGAGAAGGAGCGGCGTCTCGTCCGGCGGATCTTCCCCTTCTCCGTCGGGCTCTTCGCGGCCGGCGCGCTCTTCGGGTTCTACGTCCTCATCCCGACGGCCCTGATCTATCTCGCGGGGATCGTCCCCTCGTCGGTCGGCCGCAGCTACCGGCTGACGGACTACCTCACGATCGTCTTCTTCCTCACCTTCGCCCTGGGCTTGTTCTTCCAGCTCCCCCTCGGGATGCTCGTCCTCTCGAGGGTCGGGCTGATTTCCGCGCCGGCCTACCGGCGGCAGCGGAAGTGGTTCGTCCTCTTCGCGTTCGTCGCGGCGGCCCTCGCGACGCCGGGCCCCGACCCGGTCTCGCAGGTTCTCCTCGCCGTCCCGATGGTCCTCCTCTACGAGCTCGGGATCCTCCTCGCCGCGGTCGCGGGGCGGCGTCCCGCCCCGGACGCGCCGGGAGCCCGGTGAGCGGGCGCCGGTGCGCGTCGCGCTGATCGGCCGGCCGGGGTCGGGGAAGACGACCCTCTTCAACGCCCTGGGGGGGACCCGGACGAAGACCCCCCACCCGCCGGGGGAGGAGGGAGGGGTCGTCTCGGTCGAGATCCCCGATCCGCGCCTGGCGTGGCTGCGGGCCCTCGAGGCGCCGCGGAAGTTCACGCCCGCGCGGATCGAGTTCGAAGACATGGCCGGCCTGCCGCGCGGGGAGGCGCGCGGGAAAGCGGAGCTCCTCGCGCAGATCCGCAACGCCGAGGGACTCGTCCTGGTGGTGCGCGCCTTTCGGGACCCCTCCTACCCCTACGAGGACCCTCAGGACGACCCCCTCGGCGAGGCGCGCGCGATGCGGGAGGAGCTCCTCTTCTCCGACTACGCGATCCTCGGCGGGCGGATCGAGCGGCTCGAGGCCGCCCTGAGGAAGCCCACGCGGACGCGCGAGCAGGACGAGCGCGAGGTCGGCTTCCTGAGACGCCTCCTCCACGCCGTCGAGCAGGAGGGGAAGGATCTGCGCGAGGTCTCGATGTCGAGGGAGGAGGAGCTCCTCGTGCGCTCCTTCGCCTTCGCCTCCCAGAAGCCTCTCCTCCTCGTCCTCAACGCGGGGGAGGGGCGGGAGGCGGACGAGCCCTCGCTCGCCGCGGTCCTCGCCCTCCTCCCCGGGGCGCTCCTCCTCCATGCCCTCCTCGAGGAGGAGATCGCGCGTCTCCCGGAGACGGAGCGGGCCGCGTTCCTGCGCGATTTCGGGATCGGGGACCCCGCGCGCGCCCGGCTGATCCAGACCGTCTACCGGACGATCGGGCTGCGCTCGTTCTTCACGACGGGGGAGGACGAGGTGCGGGCCTGGACGATCCGGGCGGGGGAGACGGCGCTCGAGGCGGCCGCGAAGGTCCACACGGACCTCGCCCGCACTTTCATTCGCGCCGAGGTCACCGCGTTCGAGGACCTTCACGCGGCGGGCGCGTGGCGCGAGGCGAAGGCGCGCGGGAAGACGCGGCTCGAGGGGAAGGAGTACGTCGTGAAGGACGGGGACATCGTCCACATCCGGGCGGGGGGGGCGTGAGCGGGCCGAGGGGGGTCGTCGTCTCGATCGGCGACGAGCTCGTCTCGGGGCTCCACCTCGATCTCAACGCCCCGCGGCTCGCCCGCGGCCTCCTCGAGCTCGGCGTCCCGATCGAGCGATTCCTCTCCCTCCCCGACGACCCGAAGGCCGTCGCGGAGGCGCTCCGCGAGGAGGGCGCTCGGGCCGACTTCCTCGTCGCGAGCGGGGGGCTCGGGCCGACGCTCGACGACGTCACCCGCGACGCCGCGGCGGCCGCGGGGGGGGTCCCTCTCGAGCTCGACCCCGGCCAGCTCGCCGCGATCGAAGCGCGCTTCGCCCGGCGCGGGCTGCCGACCCCGGAGAGCAACCGGCGCCAGGCCCTCTTCCCGAAGGGGAGCGCGGTCCTCGCGAACCCCTGGGGGACCGCGCCCGGGTTCCGGATGCGGATCGGCCGGGCGCTCGCCTTCTTCCTGCCGGGCCCTCCCCGGGAAATGGAGGCGATGCTCGAGGCGGCCGTTCTCCCCGCGATCCGCGAGGCGCTCCCCGCCCGTCCCGGGGCCTTCGTCCGCCGCCGTCTCCACGCCTTCGGCGTGATGGAAGCGATCCTCGGCGAGCGGATCGCCGACTGGATGGCGGGGGAGAACCCGCGGGTCGGGACGACCGTCCGCAAGGGGGAGATCACCGTCTCGATCCTCGCGCGCGGAGGAGACGAGGGGAGCGCCCGCGCTCTCGCGGAACGCGCCGCGGAGGACATCCGCGGCCGCCTCGTCGAGGCGGTCTTCGGCGAAGAAGGGACGACCCTCGCCGGGGCCGTCGGCCGACTCCTGATCGAGCGGGGGATCTCCTGCGCGACGGCCGAGTCGTGCACGGGAGGGCTCCTCGCGAAGGCCCTCACGGACACCCCGGGGATCTCGGCCGTCTACCGCGAGGGGCTCGTCGTCTACTCCAACGAAGCGAAGGTCGCTCGACTCGGCGTCCCTCCCGGGACGCTCGAGCGATTCGGCGCCGTGAGCCGGGAGACCGCCCTCGCGATGGCCGAGGGGGTCGCGAGGACGGCGGGCGTCCGGCTCGGCCTCTCCGTGACCGGGATCGCGGGCCCGGCGGGGGGGAGCCCGGAGAAGCCGGTCGGCCTCGTCTTCCTCGGCGTCTGCCTCGACGGCTGCGCCCGGGCGTGGCGGCGCCAGTACCCCCCCTCTGACCGGCGGCTGATCCGCGAGCTCGCCGCGCGCGAGGCGCTGAACCTCGCCCGGCTCCTCCTCCTCGGCCGCGCGCGCGAGGAGTGAGCGGCGTTGTGCACCCCTCCGAGGCTCCCTAGGATCGCCGGGGGCCTGCCGGGTGGTGCAAGCGGTAGCACGCGAGATTTTGGTTCTCGCTATCCAGGTTCGAGCCCTGGCCCGGCAACCAAGCCCGCCGTGCGGCGCCTCCGAGTTCTCCTCCTTCTCGCGCCCCTCGGTTGCGGCCGGTCGGAGCGCCCGCGGGACCTCCTCCTCGTCACCCTCGACACCACCCGCGCCGATCGGCTGGCCGCCTACGGCGGGGCGCCGGACGTGTCTCCCCGCCTCGACGCCTTCTTCCGGGAGGCGGTCGTCCTCGAATCGGCCTTCTGCCCGATCCCGGAGACGCTCCCCTCCCACGCGACGCTCCTGACCGGCCTCGACCCTCCCGCTCACGGCGTCCGGGGCAACGGGATCCCGCTACCGGCGCGGGAGGCCACGCTCGCGGGCACGCTCCGGGAGAGAGGACGGGCGACGGGGGCGTTCGTCGGCTCGGGCGCGCTCGATCCGAGCTTCGGCCTCGCGCGAGGGTTCGAGACCTACGACCGCGCCTTCCTGCAGGAAGGGGAGGGCGATTCCTCGGAACGCAGGGCCGGGGAAGTGAATGCGGCGGCACTCGCGTGGATCCGCGCCCTCCCGCGGGACCGGAGCTTCTTCCTTTGGGTCCACTACTACGACCCGCACGCGCCCTACGATCCCCCGGCCCCCTACGCGGAGCGCTTCCGCGACCGGCCCTACGACGGGGAGGTCGCGTACGCCGACGCCTGCTTCGGAGCCCTGATCGACGCGCTGCGCGTCGAGGGGCGTCTCGAGGATGCTCTCGTCTGCGTCGCGGCGGACCACGGGGAAGGGCTCGGCGAGCATGGGGAACCCTTCCACTCGATCCTCCTCTACGAGGAGACCGTTCGCGTGCCGCTCGCGTTCTCGAGCCCGCGCCGTCTTCCCCCGCGACGGGTGCGCGGGGTGGTCCGGCTCGCGGACGTCGCCCCGACCCTCCTCGACCTCCTCGGGATCCCGGTCCCTCCCGGCCTCGACGGACGCAGTCTCGCCCCCTTCCTCGAGCGGGGCGAGGTCGACGAACGGGCGGCCTACCTCGAGGCGAGCCACGGCGCGAGCGCGTACGGCTGGGCCCCGCTCCGGGGCCTGCGCACGGCCGAGTGGAAGTACGTCCGCGCCCCGCGCCCCGAGCTCTACCGCCTCGCCGACGACCCGCGCGAGAGGCGCGACCTCCACGCCTCGCAGGCGCAGGTCGCCGCGCGCCTCGAGCGGATGCTCGCCGAGGTCGAGGCGCGCGCGGCGTCGAGGGGGGCCTCCCCTTCCGCCCCCGATCCGAACGCGGAAGCCCTGCTCGCCTCCCTCGGCTACGCAGGGGGGGGAAGGGCCTCGGTTCCGGGGTCGGATCGCGACCCGAAGGACTTCGTCGACGAGGTTGCCCTCTTCTACCGCGCCGCGGAGCTGGGGCGGGAGAAGCGCTTCGGGGAAGCGATGGCCCGTATCGAACCCCTCGCCGCGAGGGATCCGAACAATCCCGAGGCGGCGATCCTCCTCGGCGACCTGGCGTGGTCCGCGGGGGACTTCGCCACGGCCGAGCGCTGGCTCTCGCGGGCGATCGAGTTGAAACCGGGGCACGCGCGCTCGCGCCTCCTTCACGCCGTGGTTGCTGCGCAACGGGGCGAGAAGGGCATTGCCGAGGAGCGCTTTCGCGAGGCGCTCCGGTGGAACCCCTCCCACGCGGAGACGAGGGAGAATCTCGCGGCGCTCCTCCTCCAGGGCGGGCGCCCCGCGGAGGCGGAGCGACTCCTGCGGGATCTCCTGCGCGAGCGCCCGCGCCGGCTCGGGGCCTGGACGCGACTCGTCGCGATCCTCGCCTCCGACCCCGCGCGGCGCGCGGAAGCGGCGGAGGCGCTCGAAACGGCCCTCGCGCACCGGCCCGACGCGATGGAGCTCGCCGAGATGCTCGAAGCCCTGCGCCGGGCGCCTCCGGGGCGCTGAGAAGAGTCAGGGCGGCGCCGCCGCCGCCCTGATGCAGGTTCTGGTAGTCCCAAGGGGAGTTGAACCCCCGTTTATGCCTTGAGAGGGCATTGTCCTAGGCCACTAGACGATGGGACC
>DASRRH010000035.1:0-1778 GCA_035695825.1 Planctomycetota bacterium
AGGTGGGGGTAAACGACTTCTGGAATCGCCCTCGGCTGCACTCGCTCGCGGAGGCGAAAGGGGCGAGACCCTCCGGTTCGTTCCCGCTCCGGTGGAGGACGGGTCGCCTGGTCTCCCTCCTCCGGGAACGCCTCCGGCCGATCGCCGGCGGAGGAGGGGACAACCCCGGAGGGGAGGCGGCGGTCTTCCTCGGGGAGTGGCACCTCGGCAGGGTCCCGCTTCGGTTCGAGCGCGACGGCCGCCTCTCGATCTGGCCCCGCGAGTTCCGATGGTCGATCGACGGGGATCGGCTGACGGTGGCGGACGCCGGAGGCTGGCACTGGGAAGCCCGGTGGAGGAAGGCTGCCGGAGGGATCGAGCTTTGTCCGGTGCAGGCGGGAGGCGCGTTCCTCCTCGAGGCGGGGCCCCTCCCGGGCTACCGGGGAGGACCGCTCGGCGCCCACGTCCACTTCCGGTTCAACGAGGGTTTGGACGCCCTCCACCGGGGAGACCTGCCCCAAGCGATCGAGACGTTCGAGGCAATCTGCCGGCACTCCCCGGACTACGTCCACGCGCCGGGAGCGCTCGCCTACGCTCTCGTGAAGGCGGGGCGCGCGGCGGAGGCGGCGGAACTGCGCGAGCGGCTGGCGCGGCTCTACGAGCAGGGCCGCGACCCCCGCGTCTTCGAGGCGGCGATGACGGCCCTGGCGCCGCTCCCCGAGGAGGCGGGCGCCCGCCGCGCGCTCGCCGCCGACTTCGTCGCGCACACGGGGGAGGGGCTCGCTTCCTTCTCGATGCTGGCGGCGCAAGGCTTCCTCGGCCACGACCTTCCCTCCGCGCGCGGGCTCGTGGAGGAGGTCCTGGCGCTCCTCCCCCCAGAGGCCGCCGAGCGGAGGGCGAACCTGCTGCGCGCGCGGGCCCATCTCCTCGCTCGGGGGGACCCTGCGGGCGCCCTCCGGGACGTGGTCGAGGCTTTCCGCCTCGACGGGGCGGAGCCGCTGGCCGCGCAGGCGATCCTCTCGCATCCCGAATCGTTCTCCGCCGATGTCCTCGCCCGGGGGCTGCGTTCTCCGGACGTCGATCCCCGACTGGGCCGGCGGCTCGAAGAGGTTTTCGGGGAGAGTCGGGGGGAGGAGGGTCCGGCGATGAAGGTGCTCGAGGGGCACCTTCGAGAGATCGTCGCGCTGTGCCGGGAGCGGGGAGCCCGTCCGGCCCTCGTCTCGTACTGCCTGCCGATGCCCCTGGTCGAGCCGGTCCAGGAGCGGATCTCCCGGGAGACCGGTGCGCCCTGGGTGCACGTCCGGCTGGAGTTCGACCGGCGGCTCGCCCGAGCGAGAAGGGAGGACCTCGTCGCGCGGGGCGGCCATCCCAATAACGCGGGATACGGGGTCGTCGCCAAGCTTGTCGCGGACGAGGTCCTTCGGTCGATGGCCGGGCGCTAGGCCGTCGCGCGGAACGCCGGGCCTCCGGAGGGCGGGGTAGGATCCGAGGAGCGGCATGGGCTTCCGGAGCGGAAGGGATCGGCTCCTCCTCGTCGCCGGAGGATTCGTCGCGGCCCTCCTTCTCCTGGAGGCGGGCCTCCAGGCCGGCGCCTTGGTGTGCTGGTCCTCCCGATCGCGCGTCGCGATCGCTCCCGGAGGGCGCGTGGTCCTCTGCGTCGGGGATTCCCACACCTACGGCCTCGAGGCCACGGACGGGGCGTCGTATCCGGCCCAGCTCGAGCCGATCCTGAACGGATCGGGGACCGGGCGCTGGAAGGTCGTGAACGGCGGGTGGCCGGGCCAGGACTCGTGGGACGT
>DASRRH010000036.1:0-87915 GCA_035695825.1 Planctomycetota bacterium
GGGCGCTTGGCCACCACCACGGCGCCGGAATCGCGCGCCGCCTTGGCCTCCATGCCGGTGCCCACGATGGGCGACTCGGGGCGCATCAGCGGGACCGCCTGGCGCTGCATGTTCGAGCCCATGAGGGCGCGGTTGGCGTCGTCGTGCTCGAGGAAGGGGATCAGCGCCGCGGAGACGCCGAGGATCTGCTGCGGGGAGACGTCGACGTACTGGACCCGCTCGCGCTCGACGAGGGTGAAGTCCCCGCGCAGGCGAGCGGGGGCCTTCTCCTCGACGAGCCGGCCGTTCTTGTCGACGAGCGTGTCCGCCGGCGCGAGGACGGCGTTCTGCTCCTCGTCCGCGCGGAGGTAGGCGACCTCGTCCGCGAGCCGTCCCCGCTCGACCTTGCGGTACGGCGTGATGAGGAAACCGTAGGCGTCGACGCTCGAGAACAGGGCAAGCGAGGAGATGAGCCCGATGTTCGTCCCCTCGGGGGTCTCGATCGGGCAGAGGCGGCCGTAGTGGGAGAGGTGGACGTCGCGGACTTCGAAGCCGGCGCGCTTGCGGTTGAGACCCCCGGGCCCGAGCGCGGAGAGCCGCCGCTCGTGGGTGAGCTGGGCGAGGGGGTTGGTCTGGTCCACGACCTGGGAGAGCTCGCCCCGGCCGAAGAAGTACTCGATCGCGGCCGAAAAGGTCTTCGAGTTGATCAGGCTCCGCGGGGTGAGGGCCTCCACCTGCTCGAGCCCCATCCGCTCCTGGGCCGTCCGGCGGAGCTTCAGGAGGCCCTTGCGGAACTCCTCGGAGGCGAGCTCCGCGATCGTGCGGACGCGGCGGTTGCCGAGGTGGTCGATGTCGTCGATCTCCCCCTCCCCCTTCCGCAGCGCCAGGATGTAGCGGATCGCCCCGACGAGGTCCTCGGGCTCGAGGGTCTGCACGTCCTCGGGGGTCTGGGTCCCGAATTTGCGATTCAGGCGGAACCGACCGACGCGCCCGAGCCGGTAGCGCTGGGGGTCGAAGAACTTCTCCCGGAAGAGCTCGCGGGCCTTCTCGACCTGGGGCGGATTCCCGGGCCGCAGGCGCAGGTAGATCTTGAGGAGCGCCTCCTCGTGCGTCTTCGGCCCCTGCTTGTCGTCCCGCAGCGTCGTCAGGATGAGGGGGTCGTCCACCGCGCCGAGGAGCTCGACCTCCTTCAGGTCCGAGGCGGCGACCTTCTTCGCCTCCTCCTCGCCGATCTCGGCCGCGGAGGGGACGAGAACCTCCCCCGTCTTCAGGTCGACGATGTCCCCGACGGCGACGCGCCCGAGGAGGGCCTTCGCGAGCCGGGCCTCCGGCTCCTCCCGCTTCCGGCGGATCGTCTCCGTCGGGTAGAAGATCTTGAGCATCTCCGCGTCCGTCCCGAACTTCGGGGACATCGCGCGGAGGAACGTGAGGGCGGAGAATTTCCCCGACTGGTCGATCCGGATCGCGAGGGCATCCTTCTTCGTGACGTTGATCTCGATCCAGGAGCCCCGCTCCGGGATGATCCAGCAGGAGTGGAGCTTCTTCTCCCCCGTGTGGACCTCGACGGAGAAGTCGACCCCCGGGGAGCGGTGGAGCTGGGACACGATCACGCGCTCGGCCCCGTTCACGATGAACTCCCCGCCGCCGAGCATGACCGGGATCTCGCCGAGGTAGACGTCCTCCTCGACCGGCTCGGGCTTGACGAGGCGCAGGCGCACCTTGAAGGGGAAGCCGTAGGTGAGCCGCAGCTTCCGGCACTCGTCGGGGGTGTAGCGGGGCTTCCCGAGCTCGTAGCCGAGGTACTCGAGCCGCATCGTCTTGTCGTACGACTCGATCGGGAAGACCTCCCGGAGCAGCGCTTCGAGGCCGCCGGGCCGGCGCTTCGTCCGCGGGATCTCCCGCTGGAGGAAGTCGTCGTAGGACTTCGTCTGGAGCTCGGCGAGGTCGGGGAGGCCGAGGATCGACTCGTGCCGCCCGTACCGCCGGATCGGGACGTCCTTCGTCGCCGCGCTGGTCATCGGGAACCCTCGAGAGGGGGGGGAAGCGGGAGGGAGATCCTCTCCTCGGGCGCGCCCGCCCCGCCTCGGACGGGGGACGCGCCCCGGCCCTTCGCGGGGAAGGAGGCCCGGATTCGGGGAGAGACGTCGATCGCCGGGGGCAAGGGGGGCGCCGGCCTGCTACTGGAGCTTGGCCGTCGCGCCGGCCTCCTCGAGGCTCTTCTTCGCCTTCTCGGCCTCCTCCTTCGTGACCCCCGTCTTCACCGGCTTCGGGGCCCCGTCGACCAGGTCCTTCGCCTCCTTCAGGCCGAGGTTCGTGAGCGCGCGGACGACCTTGATCGTATTGATCTTGTTCGCCCCCGCCGCCTCGAGGATCACGTCGAAGGAGGTCTTCTCCTCCTTCGCCGCGGCGGAGGCTCCCCCGCCGGCGGCCCCGGCCGGCGCGGCGGCGGCCATCGCGGCGGCCTGCACCCCGAAGTGCGATTCGTAGGCGTCCTTGAACTCCTTGAGCTGGAGGAGGGTCATCGCCTCGAACCTCTTGAGGAGTTCCTCCACCTCGGGGCTCCAGTTCTTCGTCGTGGTCTCGGTCATGGTCTCACCTTCGTCTCGGGATCCCCCCCGGCGCTCGGGCCGGGGGACTCTGCGCGGCCGCCAGGGCGTCGCGCCGTGCGGGGGCCGCTCCCGCTCCGGCGGCGCTCCTCCCTAGGCGGGGGGCGCGTCCGCGGACTCCTTCTCCCGTCGCACCGCCAGGGCCGCCGCGAGCCTCGAGGGGATCGCGAGCGTCGCCTCGAGGAGCGTGGCGAGCGTCGAGGCGGGCCCGAGCACGGCCGCGAGGACCTGCGCGAGGAGGACCTCGCGCGCCGGGATCGAGGCGAGCGAGGGGAGGTCCCCCGTCCCGATCCTTCGCCCCTCGAGGAGGCCGCCGCGCAGCTCAAGCTTCGGAAACCTCTTCCTCGCCTCGAGGAGGATGCGCGCGGCGGCGATCGCGCCCTCCTCCCCGCAGCCGATCACGGCCGTCGGCCCCCGGAGAAAGGGCTCCGCCTCGATCCCGCGCTCCCGGAACGCCCGCGAGGCGAGCGAGTTCTTGACGACCCGCAGGCGCAGGTTCCACTCCCCGAGCGAGGCGCGGAGGTTCGTCGCCTCCTGCACGGCGAGCCCCTCGATGCCGACGAAGAGGAAAGAGGAGGGAGCGCCGACCTCGCGGCGCAGCTCCTCGGCCATCATCCGCTTGACCAGGTTCGGCATCGGCTCCCCCTAGGCCACGTCGACGAGCACGGCCGGGCTCATCGAGGAGGAGAGGACGACCTTCGTGAAGAAGACCCCCTTCACCGCCGCCGGGCGCATCGCGCGGAGGTGGTCGAGGAGGGCGGTCACGTTCTCGACCAGGTGCTCGGCCGGGAAGGAGCGCTTGCCGACCGGGGCGTGGACGTTCCCCCCCGCGTCCGTACGGAACTCGACCTTCCCCGCCTTGAACTCCCGCACCGCCTGCGCGACGTCGGGGGTGACGGTGCCCGACTTCGGGGAGGGCATCTTCCCCTGGGGGCCGAGGATCTTCCCGAGGCGCCCGACGACCTTCATCTGGTCGGGGTGCGCGATCGCGACGTCGAAGTCAGTCCATCCCCCGAGGACCTTCTTCGAGAGGTCCTCCGACCCGACGAGGTCCGCGCCCGCTTCGCGCGCCCCCGCGGCCGCCTCCCCCTCGGCGAAGACCACGACGCGGACGGAGCGGCCGAGCCCTCGGGGAAGGGAGACGGCCCCGCGCACGAGCTGGTCGGTCTTCTTCGGGTCGATCCCGAGCCGGACCGCGACGTCGACCGTCTCGTCGAACTTCGCGGGCTCGAGGGACTGGAGGACCGCCACCGCCTCGGGGAGCGCGTAGCGCTTCTCGGGATCCACCTGCTTCGCCGCCTTGCGGTAGCGCTTGCCTTGCGAGCGATCGTCCTTCACGTCAGTCCGTCACCTGGATCCCCGCCGAGCGCGCCGTCCCTTCGATGGTCCGGCAGGCTGCCGCGAGCGATCGCGCGTTGAGGTCCTTCCGCTTGATCTGGGCGATCTCCTCGACCTGCGGGCGGGTGACCGTCCCGGCCACCTCGCGCCCGGGGGTCCCCGTCGAGGTCGCGATCCCCGCCGCCTTCTTGAGAAGCACCGCCGCCGGGGGGGACTTCGTGACGAAGGTGAAGGTGCGGTCCTTGAAGATCGTCACCTCGACCGGGGTGATCATGCCGGCCGCCTCCTTCGTCGCCTCGTTGAAGCGGCGGACGAACTCCCCGATGTTCACCCCGTGGGCGCCGAGGGCGGGCCCGACCGGAGGGGCGGGGGTCGCTTGCCCGCCGGGGCACTGCAGCTTCACCTTCGCGGCAATCACCTTCGTCGCCATGCGCGTTCTCTCTCCCGCCTAGACGGGCTCCACCTGCCAGTACTCGAGCTCGACCGAGGTCGCGCGGCCGAAAATCGTCACGATCACGCGCACCGTCCCCTTCTGCGCGTTCACCTCCTCGACGGCGCCGTCGAAGCCCTCGAAGGGTCCCTCCTTCACCTTCACGGTGTCCCCCTTCTGGAAGCCGATCGCGAGCCGGGGGCTCTCCTCCGAGCGCTCCATCTGCCCGAGGATCTTGCGCACCTCTTCGTCGGCCATCGGGACGGGCCGCTCGCTGCGCCCGCCGACGAAGTCTCCGAACCCCGGCGTCTCGCGGAGCACCCCCCGGACCCTCTGGGTCCGCTCGTCCTGGGTGTCGTCGAGCTCCGCCTCGATCATGAGGTAGCCGGGGTAGATCTTCCGCTGGGTCACCCGCTTCTTGCCGTTCTTGATCTCCGTCACCTTCTCGAACGGGACGAGGACCTGGGTGATCCGGTCCTCGAGCGCCTCCGCCTTCAGGCGGCGGAGGAGGTTCTCGCGGATCCGCTCCTCGCGGCCCGCCTGCACCCGGATCACGTACCAGCGGTGCGTCACCGCTTCTCCCCCGAGAAGATCAGGTAGCGGAAGAGCGCGCCGAGGAGCGCGTCCGAGCCGGCGAGGAAGACGCCGAGGACCACGACCGTCGCGATGACGACGAGCGAGGAGTCGACGACGTCCGACGTCGAGGGCCAGGTGACGCGACGCATCTCCTCCTCCGTCGCGATCAGGAGGTCGGCCGCGCGGGGCCGCTCGAGGTAGATCCGGAGCGCCACGAAGGCAGCGACGCCGACGAGCGTCGCGAGGAGGATCGCCGGGGTGAGCTTCACGCCGAGGACCGGAAGGGTCACCCCCCCGAGAGGGGTCTGCCACCATCGCCCCCACCCCTGGACGGTGCGGTGGAGGCTCACGCATCCGTACAGGGCGAACGCGGTGAGCGACCACGTCGCGAGGGTGCGAGCGAGGTGACCTTCCGTCGGCCGATGGCGGCGGAACATGGCCCCTAGAGCTTCTTCTCCTTGTGCACGGTGTGCTTGCGGCAGCGCCCGCAGAACTTGCGCTTCTCGAGCTTGTAGGCCGACTTCGGGCGCTTGAAAGTCGTGTAGTTGCGCTCCCCGCAACCGGAGCACTCGAGGAACACGTACCGCTCCTTGTTCTTCACGGCGGGCCGCCTCGCCGGGCCCAGCGCCCTTCGCAGCCGCTCGGGTCTCCGGGGGACCTCACTGGAGGATCTTCGTCACGACTCCCGCCCCGACCGTCTTCCCCCCCTCGCGGATGGCGAAGCGCAGCTGCTCCTCCATCGCGACGGGGGTGATGAGCTCGACGGTGAGGTGGATGTTGTCCCCGGGCATGCACATCTCGACCCCCGGCGGGAGGGTGACGTTCCCGGTCACGTCCGTCGTGCGGAAGTAGAACTGGGGCCTGTAGCCCGGGAAGAAGGGGGTGTGCCGCCCCCCCTCCTCCTTGTTCAGGATGTAGACCTCGCACTCGAACTTCGTGTGGGGGGTGATCGAGCCCGGCTTCGCGACGACCATCCCGCGCTCGACGTCCTTCTTCTCGAGTCCGCGGAGGAGGACGCCGACGTTGTCGCCGGCGAGGCCCTCCTCGAGGACCTTGTTGAACATCTCGACCCCCGTGACGACGCTCTTCAACGGCTCGGGGCGCAGCCCCACGATCTCGCAGGCGTCGTTCACGCGGATGCGCCCGCGCTCAATCCGGCCCGTCGCGACGGTCCCGCGCCCCTTGATCGAGAAGACGTCCTCGACGGCGAGGGAGAAGGGCTTGTCGACCTCGCGCTTGGGCTCGGGGATGAACTTGTCGAGCGCCTCGACGAGCTCGAGGATCGGCTTCGCGGTGGCCGGGTCCTTCCCGACCGACTGCATCGCCCCGAGGGCGTTGCCGCGGATGATCGGGGTCTCGTCGCCCGGGAAGCCGTACTTCTTGAGGAGGTCGCGGACCTCGATGTCGACCAGGTCGAGGAGCTCGGGGTCGTCGACGAGGTCGACCTTGTTCAGGAAGACGACGAGGGCGGGGACGTTCACCTGCCGCGCGAGCAGCACGTGCTCCCGCGTCTGCGGCATCGGCCCGTCCGCGGCGGAGACGACCAGGATCGCCCCGTCCATCTGGGCCGCCCCCGTGATCATGTTCTTGATGTAGTCGGCGTGCCCCGGGCAGTCGATGTGGGCGTAGTGCCGCGTCGGGGACTCGTACTCGACGTGGGCGACGGCGATCGTGACGATCTTGCTCGCGTCCCGGACCGTCCCTCCCTTCGCGATCGAGGCGTAGTCCTTGACCTTCGCGGTCCCCTTGTTCGCGAGGACCATCGTCATCGCCGCCGTGAGGGTGGTCTTCCCGTGGTCGATGTGCCCGATCGTCCCCACGTTCACGTGCGGCTTCTCGCGCTTGAAGACTTCCTTCGCCATGGTGCGTTTTCTCCGATCTCCGCTCGCGTCGAGATCCCTCGGCGGGCGCGCGCCGGTGGAGCTGGTGACGGGAATCGAACCCGTGACCTCCTCCTTACCAAGGAGGTGCTCTACCGGCTGAGCTACACCAGCCTCCCCCCCTCCCGCCCCGAGGCGGGAAGGGGACGATGCGTCCGTTCGTTCATGCATCTCCTGCTCCCTGGAGCGGGCGATGGGAATCGAACCCACGTGGCGAGCTTGGAAGGCTCGAGCTCTACCATTGAGCTACGCCCGCGCGTTCGCGCTCGCAGGCGCATGGGTGGGGAGAGAGGGATTCGAACCCCCGAAGGCAGAGCCACCAGATTTACAGTCTGGCCCGTTTGGCCGCTCCGGAATCTCCCCGCCGCTACGCCATCGTCGTCGCTCCCGCCGGGCTCCGTCCCGCTCCGCCCGACGCCCGGGGCGGCGACGGCCTCGGGCGTTGGAGCTAGCGGAGGGAGTCGAACCCACAGCCGCCCGCTTACAAGGCGGGTGCTCTGCCGTTGAGCTACGCTAGCGATCCGACTCCCGGCGGGGAAAAACCGAAGATGTTAGGAGGGCGTCCCCGGCGGTCAAGAGGAAATTCTCTCCGCCGACGCAACCCTCCGTCAGATCGAGTCCAGGGACCGCAGGTAGGAGGCGTGGGCGGCGGCGACCTCCGCCAGGGTGTCCCCGCCGAACTTGTCGAGGAGGGCCCGCGCGACCTCGAAGGCCACCGCCGCCTCCCCCACGACCGAGGCCGCAGGCACGGCGCAGACGTCGCTTCGCTGGAAGGTCCCCCGTTCGGGGGCCCGGGTCTCGAGATTCACCGAGGGGAGCCCGCGCCGCAGGGTCGGGAGCGGCTTCATCGCCCCCCGGACGAGGAGGGGCTGCCCGTTCGTCACCCCTCCCTCGAGCCCCCCCGCCCGGTTCCCCTCCCGGATCCACCCCCCCCATCCCCTCCTCTCCTTCGGGCCCCTCCCCTCGGCTCGGAGGATCGGGTCGTGGGCGCGCGAGCCGGGGAGGGAGGCCCCGCCGAAACCGAGACCGATCTCGACCCCCTTGACCGCCGGGATCGACATCAACGCCGCGGCGAGGCGACCGTCGAGCCGCTCCGGGGCGCTCGCGAAGGAGCCTAGCCCCGGAGGCACGCCGAGCGCGACGACCTCGAAGACCCCGCCGAGCGTGTCCCCCTCCCGCGTGGCCCGGTCGACCTCGCGGCGCATCCTCTCCCCTCCCCGGGGGTCGAGCGTCCCCAGCGGGGAGGCGTCCCGCGCGGCGCGCGCGCGCTCGAGGATCGCACGGCCCGAGGCGTCGAGGGGCCCTCCCTCCCAGGCGGGGACCGACCGGGGGGAGGCCCTCGCCGCGCCGACCGCCCGCACGAATCCAAACACCTCGATCCCGAACTCCCGCAGCAGCGCCCGGGAGACCGCTCCCGCCGCGACCCGGGCAACCGTCTCGCGAGCGCTCGCTCGCTCGAGGATCGCCCGGACGTCGCGCGTTCCGAACTTGAGGCACCCCGCGAGATCGGCGTGCCCCGGGCGCGGCGCCCGGAGGTTCGGCAGGCGGTCGATCGAGGCGTCGGCGTTCTGGACGAGGAGGGCGATCGGGGAGCCGAGGGTCGTCCCCCGCTTGACCCCGGAGAGGATCCGGACGCGGTCGCGCTCGAGGAGCTGCCGGCGGCTTCGGCCGTGCCCCCGCTGGCGGCGCGCGAGGTCGGCGTCGATGGCGGGGCCCCCGAGCGGGAGCCCCGCCGGAACACCCTCGACGATCGCGAGGACGGCCGGCCCGTGCGACTCCCCGGCGGTGCGGTAGCGGAGGTCGCTCATGCCGGGCCCGGGGGGGGCTCGACGAAGGAGACCTCGTCGAACGGGACCTCCATCCGCATCCCCCCGACGAGGACGGAGAGCACCTCGCGCTCGAAGTCCACCCGGCGCACGGGGCAGCGACGGCGGAACCGCCGCAGGTAGACGAGGTCGTCGCGGCGCAACCCCCGCAGGAACGCGAGCCGCCGCTCCCCGAACGGAGTCGCCCGCATCGCCGCTGCCAGGCTCTCCCGCAGCCGCTCGAGGCCCTCGCGCGCCCCTGCGGACCCGCTCCGGCGGATCTCCTCCTCGACCGCCGCGCGCGCCCGGGCGAAGGACTCCTCCACGACGGCCTCCGCCTCCGCCCCGACCGACCTCCGCGCCTCCTCGAGCTCGCGGCGCCGGACTTCGAGTTCGGCGCGCTCCCGCCCGGCCTCCTCCGCGAGGCGCCGCGCCTCCTCCCGCGCGGCCTCCGCCTCGATCCTCCGGTCCCGCACCTCGTCGATCGCCCGGTCGAGAGGATGGGACTCCGAGGCGAGGGAGGCGAGCGCCTTCTCGACGACCTCCTCCGGGAGGCCGAGGCGGCGGGCGACGGCGAGCGCGTTCGACTCTCCCGGGAGCCCGATCCGGAGCCGGTAGAGGGGGCGCAGCGTCGCCGCGTCGAACTCGACGGAGGCGTTCTCCGCGCGCGGGTGGACGTAGGCGAGGGACTTGAGGGGGCCGAGGTGGGTCGTCGCGAGGACGGAGGCGCCCCGCGCGAGGAGGCGCTCGAGGACCGCTCGCGCGAGGGCGGCCCCCTCGGCCGGGTCGGTCCCCGAGCCGAGCTCGTCGAGGAGGACGAGGGAGTGGTCTCCGGCGCGATCGAGGGCGGGCGCGATCCGGCGGAGGTGCGAGGAAAAGGTCGACAGGGACTGCGCGATCTCCTGCTCGTCCCCGATGTCGACGAAGAGCGCGTCGTAGAGCGGCACGCTCGCCCCCGGGGACGCCAGGACCGGGAATCCGGCGAGCGCAAGCGTGGCGAGGAGCCCCGCCGTCTTCAAGGCGACCGTCTTGCCCCCGGTGTTCGGGCCGGTGAGGAGGAGGAGGTCGAAGTCGGTGCCGAGCCGGACGTCGATCGGCACGACCTCGGAGGGTGCCCCGGGGAGGCGGCGGCGGACTGCGTCCTGGAGGAGGGGGTGGCGCGCCCCCCGCAGGTCGAGCGCGCGGCCCGCGTCGATCGAGGGGAGGCTCGCGCCGGCCTCCCGGGCGAACCGAGCCTTCGCGAGGGCGGCGTCGAGCACCGCGACCCGCGCCCGGGCTTCCCCGAGCCGGGGGCGCACGGCGAGGAGCCGGCGGGTCGCCTCGAGGAGCACGGAGGCCGCCTCCCGCCGCTCCCGGGCCCGGAGATCCGCGAGCCGGTTGCCCGGCTCGACCAGCTCGGGGGGCTCGACGAACGCGGTCGCCCCGGAGCCCGACCGCTCGTGGAGCACGCCCGCGATGCGCCCCCGCGAGCCGCTCTTCACGGCGAGGAGGACGCGTCCGTCCCGCCAGACGGGCTTGCGGCTCTGGAGGTGGCCGCGCAGCGCCGGGCGGCGGAGCAGCGCCTCCACCTTGGCCTCGATCTCCCCCTCGAGCGCGGCGATCTCCCGGCGCAGGCGCGCGAGGCGGGGGCTCGCGCGGTCGGGGATCGAGCCGTCCGCGTCGACGGCGTCCCCGAGGCCCGCGCGCACCGCCGCGAAGTCGGCGATCCCCCGCGCCTCCTCCCGGAGGGCCGGGACGTCGTCCCGCTCGGCGAGCGCGTCCCGGATCCCCTCGGCGGCGGCGAGGAAGCGCGCGACCTCGAGGAGCTCCTTTGGCTCGAGGGGCGCCCTCCCCTCGTCGAGCTTCCCGAGCGCCGGACCGGGATCCCCCGCGTCGGAGAGCGCCGGCGCGTCCCCCTCACCGAGGAGCCGGACCATCTCCCCCGCCTGGCGAAGGCGCCTCTCGATCTCCCCCCGCTCCGCGCAGGGGCGCTCCGATCGAACCCGCTCCGCCCCGAGCGGGCCCGCGGCGTGGAGCGCGACGAGCGCGGTGGCGGCGCCGAACTCGAGCGCCTCGAGGGCTTGGCGTTCCACGCGGCGGGATTTTGACACCCCTTCCCGTGCGTCTCTATATTCCGGCGCTCGCGTTCCCCGTGCCGATCTACGAGAGCATCGTCCAGGCGATCGGGCGCACGCCGATGGTCCGCCTGTCCGAGCGGATGGCGCGCGGCCTCCCCTGCGAGATCCTCCTCAAGGTCGACGCGCTGAACCCCGGCGGCTCCGTCAAGGACCGGATCGGGCTCCGGATGATCGAGCAGGCGGAGCGGACGGGGAAGCTCAAGGCCGGCGGCACCGTGATCGAGTGCACCTCGGGGAACACCGGGATGGGGATCGCGCTCGCCGCCGCGGCGAAGGGGTACCGGATGATCTTCACGATCCCCGACAAGATGAGCCAGGAGAAGGTCAACCTCCTCAAGGCGTTCGGGGCGAAGGTCATCGTGACCCCCTCCGCCGTCCCCCCCGACGACCCTCGCAACAACCACGAGGTCGCGCGCCGCCTCGCGCAGGAGATCCCGAACGCGTTCTGGGCGAACCAGTACGAGAACCCGGAGAACCCCGCCGCCCACTACGAATCGACCGGACCGGAGATCTGGGAGGACTGCGGCGGGCGGCTCGACGCTTTCGTCTGCGGGATCGGGACGGGCGGGACGATCACCGGGGCGGGTCGCTTCCTCAAGGAGAAGGACCCGAAGGTCCGGGTGATCGGCGTCGACCCCGTCGGGTCCGTCTACGCGGAATTCTTCCGGAGCGGCCGGCTCGGGGAACCCCACCCCTACAAGGTCGAGGGGATCGGGCAGGACGACATCCCCCCGATCCTCGACTTCTCCGTCGTCGACGAGGTCGTCCCGGTCTCCGACAAGGACTCCTTTCTCACGGCGCGGCGCCTCGCCCGCTCGGAGGGGATCCTCTGCGGCGGCTCCTCGGGGACCGCGCTCGCGGCGGCGCTGCGCGTCGGCAAGGGGATGCCGCGGGGCTCGCGCCTTGTCGTCCTCCTCCCCGACACGGGGACGCGCTACCTCTCGAAGGTCTACAACGACGCCTGGATGCAGGAGAACCAGTTCGCGGAGGAGCGCGGGCCCGTGAACGCCCTCGACGTCGTGACGGCGAAGGCGGGGGGACCGGGCACGCTCGTGTGGGTCGGGCCCGAGGCCACGGTCCACGACGCCGTCGGGCTCATGAAGAAGCACGAGGTCTCGCAGATGCCCGTCCTCGAGAAGGGGAACGTCCTCGGGTCCCTGCGCGAGGACCTCGCCCTCGAGCTGATGGTCTCGCGGCGCAACACGACCGAGGTCCGCGTGCGGGAGGTCATGAGCCCCCCTCTCCCGGTCGCCGAGCCCGACACGCCCGCCGAGGAGCTTTCCCGCCTCCTCCGCGGCGGCCACCCCGCCCTCCTCGTCCGCCTCGGGGACGGGGAGTTCTCGATCCTCACCAAGTTCGACCTCCTCCAGGCGATCGCGCCGTGACCGGACCGGGCTTCGGGACGCGCGCGGTCCACGGCGGCCAGGAGCCCGACCCCTCGACGGGCGCGATCATGACGCCCGTCTACCTCACCTCGACCTACGTCCAGCCGCAGCCGGCGAAGCCGGTCGGCGGCCACGACTACGCGCGGACCCGCAACCCGACGCGGACCGCCCTCGAGGGGAACCTCGCCGCGCTCGAGGGAGGAGCCTGGGGCCTCGCCTTCGGCAGCGGCATGGCCGCGATCCACGCCGCCGCGAGCCTCCTCTCCGCGGGCGACCACGTCGTCGCGGGGGACGACCTCTACGGCGGGACCTTCCGCCTCTTCACGACGGTCCTCTCCCGGCAGGGTCTGCGGTTCGCGTTCGTGAACGCTTGCGACCCCTCGGCCCTCGAGGCCGCGATCGAACCGACGACGAAGGCGCTCTTCGTCGAGACGCCGACGAACCCGCTCCTCCGCCTCGTCGACCTCCGCGCGTGCGCCTCCCTCGCGCGCGCGCGCGGCCTCCTCTCGGTCTGCGACAACACCTTCGCGACCCCCGCTCTGCAGAACCCCCTCGCGTTCGACTTCGACCTCGTCGTCCACTCGACGACGAAATTCCTGGGCGGCCACAGCGACGTCGTCGGCGGGGCGATCGTCGGCCGGGACGAGGGCCTCCGCGCGCGCCTCGCCTACCTGCAGAACGCGATCGGGGCCGTCCCGGGCCCCCTCGACTGCTTCCTCGTGCTCCGCGGCACGAAGACGCTCCACCTCCGCATGGAGCGCCACTCCCGCAACGCCGAGCGCGTCGCCGGTTTCCTCGCGGGGCATCCGAAGGTCGCGCGCGTCCTCTACCCGGGGCTTCCCGTTCACCCGCAGCACGCCCTCGCGAAGGCGCAGATGCGCGGCTTCGGGGGGATCGTCTCCTTCGAGCCGAAGGGGGGAGCCGAGGCCGCGCGGCGCCTCGTCGCGTCCACGCGCTGGTTCGCCCTCGCCGAATCGCTCGGCGGCGTCGAGTCGCTCGTCGACCATCCCGCCTCGATGACCCACGCCTCGATCCCGGCGGAGAAGCGCCGGGCCGCGGGTCTCTCGGACTCCCTCGTGCGCCTCTCGGTCGGGATCGAGGACGAGGAAGACCTGCTCGAGGACCTCGCGCAGGCCCTCGCACGGGCGTAGCGGCCGATCCCCGATCCGGCGGGACCCGGAACGGTCCGGAATCGTAGGGCCGCCGCTCGCCCGAAGGACCCTACCCCTCCTCGGCCTCCTCGCCGGAGGGCATCTCGGGGAGCGGCTCCCCCCCGACCTTCGCGCGCATGAGGCGGCCGACCTTGAACTTGACGACCCGCTTCGCGGGGACGTCCACCTTTTCGAGCGTGCGGGGGTTCTGCGCCCGGCGCGGCGCGCGCTCCTTCACCTCGAAGACGCCGAACTCGCGGAACTCGAGCCGGTTCCCCCTCCCGAGCTCGTCGGTGATCGAGTCGAGGAAGCGCTGGACGACCTCCTTGACGATCACCTTCGACTGCCCCATCGCGTCCGCGATGCGGTTGACGAGCTCCTTCTTGGTGATCGTCAATCCCTTCTCAGCCTTCATGGCCATCGTCTCTCGCCCCCCTTCGGCCGGGCGCGGCGTGCCCGGCGAGGGGGGCGAACCATGTCGCGGGGAGCGCGGATTGTCAAGCGGCGCCGGGCTTTGCCTCAAGGAGGAACGTCGCCGGGCCGTCGTTGACGAGGTGGACGCGCATCGCCTCCCCGAAGGAGCCGCTCGCGACCTCGAGGCCGAGGGCCCGGAGCCTCGCCCCGAAGCGCTCGACGAGCGCCCGGGCCGCGTCGGGGGGTGCGGCCGCGTCGAAGGAGGGTCGCCGGCCGCTGCGGGTGTCCGCGCAGAGCGTGAATTGTGGGACGAGGAGGATCCCGCCCCCGACCTCGCGGAGCGCGAGGTTCATCTTCCCCTGCGGGTCGTCGAAGACCCGCAGCGTCGCGACCCGCTCCGCGAGGGCGTCCGCCTCCCGCTCCCCGTCCCCCCGCTCGACCCCCAAGAGGACGAGGAACCCCCGGCCGACGGCGCCCACCGTCCTCCCGCCGACCTCGACGCTCGCCCCGTCGACCCGTTGGAGGAGCGCCCTCATGCCTACTCCTGCGGGCGGCTCGCCGGGGCCGAGGTCGTCGGCGCCTCGATCTTCTCGAGGAGGAGTCGCGCGCGCAGCCTCTCGAAGATGGAGAGGGTCAGGGCGGCGCGCGGCGAGGCGAGGCAGGCGCGCAAGGCCTCCGCCGCCCCCTCCGGATCGCCGAGCCGCTGGCGCCGCAGGATGCCGAGGCTCAAGAGCCCGCGGGGATCCCCCGGGTCGAGCGCGAGCGCGCGCTCGATCGCCGCCAGCGCCTCCCGGGCCCGCTCTTGCGCGGCCTCGGCCGCCGCGAGACCGAAGAGCGCCTCCGCGTCGAACGGCCGCGCCGCGAGGAGGCGGTCGAACTCGCGCCCGGCCTCGGGCGCGCGGTCCTCCTCGAGATCGAGGAGGCCGAGCGCGAGGCGAGAGGCGGCGTCCCCGGGGTCGGAGTCGAGGAGAGCCTGGAGCTCGCGGATCGCGGCGCCCCGGTCGCCCGCTCGGACGAAGAGCGCGGCGCGGTCCGCTCGGGCGGGGAGGTAGCCCGGGTCGTCCCGGACGAGCGCCTCGATCGCGCGGCGACCCTCCTCCTCGAGCTCGTGACGCTTCTCGTCCGGGAGGGAGGTCCCGGCCTCCCTCGCGCGGGCGAGCCGGAGGCGGGCGAGCCCGTGGCGCGCCCCGGCGTCGCGCCGGTCGAGCGCCAGGGCTTCCGCGAGCGTCGACTCCGCCTCCTCGGAGGACAGGGCGACCCGGGCGGCGAGGACGAGCGCGGAGGGGGAGCGCTCCCGCTCCAACTCGGCCCGCGCCTCCGCGCGCGCTTCCTCGACCTCCCCGGCGGCGACGAGGGCTTCCTGGATCGCTCGGGGAACCGCGGCCTCGCCGGGGAACTCGACGCGGAGGCGGCGCAGGTCGAGCAACGCTTCCTCGATCCTCCCCTCCGCGAGGCTCGCCCGCGCCCGGTCGAAGACGGCTCGCCGATCGGGGTCCGCCCCGAAGAGGGGGACGCGGGGGCCCTCGCCGCCGAGGAGCCGGCACCCCCCCGCCGCGAGCGCCGCGGCGGCCGACGCCGCGATCAGCCCCCGCCGGAGGGGAGGCGCCACTCCCCGTTCCTCCATTCGGCGCGGGGCCCCTCCCGCCTCCGCTCCCCCTCCTCGACGAGGACCGCCCCTTCCGCGACGACGGAGGCTCCCCCCGCGTCGACCGCCCCGAACCGCGCCTCGATCCGCTCGACGCCGTAGACCTGGAGGTTTCCGAGCGTGAGGCGCACGGGCCGCAGCGCGACGCCCGAGGTGTTGAGGAGGAACCAAGTTCGCGTCGACCCCTCCGTCTTCGCCGAGATCTCGTGGAAGGTCGGGTCCGCGAAGTAGGCCGCCTCGGGATACCAGGCGCGCGGGAGCTCGAGGCGGACGCGGTTCGCGAGGAGGCGGGTGCGCCGGGGCGCGAGCAGCTCGGGCCCCGGCCCCGAGGGGATGGAGTCGGGGACGCGCCCGCTGCTCCCGCACCCCCCGGCGAGGAACGGGAGGAGGAGAACGACCCTAGCGCAGGCCGACGCGATGGCGCACCTCCTCCATCGTCTTGCGGGCGATGGCGCCGGCCCGGCGGGCCCCGTCGCGGAGAACCTCGTCGACGGATCCGGGATCGGAGAGGTAGCGGCCCGCCCGCTCCCGCATCGGCGCGAGGACCCCCTCGAGGTGGGTCCGCAGGACCTCCTTGCAGTCGAGACAGCCGATCGCGGCGGTCCGGCAGCCGACCGCGCAGCGCTCCCGATCCTCCTCGGGCGTGAAGAACGTGTGCCAGGTGAAGACGTTGCACTTGGCCGGGTCGCCCGGATCCGAGCGGCGCTTTCGGGCCGGGTCCGTCATGGCCCCCGCGAGTTTCTCCTTCACGCTCGCCGCGGGCTCGAGGAGGCCGATCTCGTTCCCGAGGCTCTTCGACATCTTGCGCTGGCCGTCGAGGCCGAGCACGCGCGGCGTCGGGGAGAGGATCGCCTCGGGTTCGGGAAAAGTCGGCCCGTACGTCCGGTTGAACCGCCGGGCGATCTCGCGCGCGAGCTCGAGGTGCTGGACCTGGTCCTCCCCCACCGGGACCCGGGTCGCCTTGTAGAGGAGGATGTCGGCCGTCTGGAGGACGGGATAGGCGAAGAGCCCGAGCCCGACGATCTCCCGCTGTCCCTCCGACTTCTCCTTGAACTGGGTCATTCTCCCGAGGT
Organism: Planctomycetota bacterium; assembly: GCA_035695825.1. Lineage (GTDB taxonomy): Bacteria > Planctomycetota > UBA1135 > UBA1135 > JAKEFM01 > JAKEFM01. Next base: position 16,400 of record DASRRH010000036.1, read on the forward strand.
CCCCCATCGCCGCGTGGCAGCCGAGGATCCAGGCGAGCTCCGCGTGCTCGGGGACCTCCGACTGGACGAAGAGGGTGGAGCGGCGCGGGTCGAGGCCGCAGGCGAGGAGGGAGACCGCGACCTCGCGCACGCGCTGGCGCAACTCCTCGGGCCTCGGCGGCGGGGAAGCGGTCAGCGCGTGGAGGTCGACGATCGAGTAGAAGCACTCGTGGCGCTCGGCCAACGCGACCCAGTTCCGGAGCGCCCCGAGCCAGTTGCCGATGTGGAGCGCCCCCGAGGGCTGGATTCCGCTGAAGACGCGTTCCACGAGGGACATCGGGGGGGGGGACCGTAGCACCCGCTCCGGGAGGCGGCAAGCCGCATTGGAAACGCATCCTCCCCAACGCTAAATCCGCGCCCCGGCCCGCCCGGATCGCCCCCTTGTCCGACCCCGACAACCTCCGCCTCCGATCCCACGCCCTCCTCCCCTGCATCGCGGCGTTGGCGTCGTGCGCGCTGCCGCCGCGCGAGATCCACCTCGCCCCTCTCTTCTCCTTGCACCGCACGGCGGGGGGCGGCCGGGAGGTCGAGGCCCTCGCCGGCATCCTCCGCTGGAAGACGGACGACGAAGGGACGGAGGTCGCCGCCCGTCCGGTCTTCCGCCGGTTCCGGAAAGGCGAGGAGAGGGGCGTCGACTTCCTCTTCCCCCTCGGGCTCTCCCGGACGGGGCCCGATTCCGATCTCCTCTATTTCTTCCCCCTCGGCTGGTGGCGCCGGCAGCCCGACTCCGAGGGGCGGCAGGCTCTCGACGCGGGGCTCTTCCCGATCCTCTTCGGCGGGCGGACCGGGGACGGGAAGGGGTGGTTCGGGCTCTTCCCGATCTACGGCTCCTACCGGGGCTTCTTCACCTACGACGAATTCCGCTGGGTCCTCTTCCCCCTGTGGGTCGAGACGCGGAAGGAGGGGGGGTGGCGGACGCGAAACGTCCTCTGGCCCTTCTTCGGGTGGGGGGAGCGGGCCGACGGGACCTCCCTGCGCCTCTGGCCGCTCCTCGGCCTCGTGAGCCGGGGGCGCCTCCGGAGCGGCTTCGCGCTCTGGCCTCTCGTCCACTGGAGCCGCGAGGGGGACTCGAAGTCCTCCTTCCTCGTCGCTCCTCTCTTCGGGAAGGCGCGAGACGGCGAGAGCCGCTCGACGACGGTGCTCTGGCCTTTCTTCGGGTGGAGGTCGAACCCGCGGACCGGATTCCAGGTCGTCGAGGCCCCCTGGCCCCTCCTCCGCCTCGTGCGCCGCGGCAAGGGAGGGCGCCTCGAGGCGGAACGCGTCCTCCCCTTCTACGCCTCGACCCGGACGGAGGACGTCACGAGCCGCACCTTCCTCTGGCCGCTCGTCTGGGTGCGCTCGGAACGAGGGGAGGGGTACGAGCGCTCCTCCCTCTACGCGCTCCCCTTCTACGTCGGGACGCGGCTCGAGCGGGAGGGGGGGGAGCGCGAGCGCCTCGTCCACCTCTGGCCCCTCTTCCACGCCGAGTCCGCGGGGGGGGCCTCCTCCTTCCGGACCCCGGCGCTCCTCCCCCTCCCGCGCCTGCGGGGCCTCTACGAGAACGTGGAATCGCTGGTCGCCCTCTACGACCGTCGGGCGCGGGGCGCGCGGCTCTCGCAGCGGCTCTTCGCCGATCTCTGGAGGGAGGAGAGGGACGAGTCGGAGCGGCGCTGGTCGATCCCGATCCTCGCCGCCTGCCGGACCCGGGCCGACGGCGACCGCGAGTGGTCCTTCCTCGCGGGCCTCCTCCGCTTCCGCACGGGCGCGCGGGGCTTCTCCCTTCTCGCGCCCGCCTTCCCCGGTCCCGGATTCGAATGAGCGCGGCGACGTCGATCCGGTTCTTCGAGCGGCGGGCGGAGGAGGTCCGCGAATTCGCGGAGGCGAGCGGCCACGCCCTGTCCCTCCTCGCCGGCGCGCTCGCGCGTCTCCCCCAGGCGAAGCGGCGCTCCTCCGACGTGATCGAGCAGATGGCGAACGCGAGCGTCCGCGTCCTCCACGTCGTCCTCCTCGTCGGGGCGTTCTCGGGGATGATCCTCACCCTCCAGACGGGGCTCGAGCTCTCGCGCTGGGGCCAGCAGGACCTGATCGGCACGATCGCCTCCCTCGCGACCGTCCGGGAGATGGGCCCCTTCATCACGGCGACGATTCTCGCCGCGACGAGCGGCTCCGCCCTCGCCGCGGAGCTCGCGACGATGGCGGTCTCCGAGGAGCTCCTCGCCCTCGAGGTCCTCTCGATCGACACGACGGCCTTCCTCGTGATGCCGCGCGTGTTCGCCCTCGCCGTGATCTGCCCGCTCCTCACGATCTTCGTCGACGCGATCGGGATCGTCGGGGGGGCCCTCGTCGCGCGCTTCCAGCTCGACGTCTCCTTCGCGACCTTCTCCGACCGCGCGATCGAGGCGCTGCGGCAGACGGCGGTCGCCCTCCCCGTCCCGAAGGACCTCTACGTCGGGCTCTTCAAGGCCTTCGTCTTCGGCCTCGTGATCGCCACGGTCGCCTGCGCGGCCGGGATGCGCGCCCACGGCGGGGCGAAGGGCGTCGGCGACGCGACGCGGCGCAGCGTCCGCAACTCGATCGTCCTGATCATCGTCTTCAACTACTACATCACCTCCCTCTTCTACCGGTGATCCGCTTCGAGGACGTCCACAAGTCCCTCGAGGGGCGCCCGGTCCTCGCCGGGCTCACCTTCGAGGTCCGGGAGAGGGAGACCTTCGTCATCATGGGCCCGAGCGGGACGGGGAAGAGCGTGACCCTGAAGCACATCGTCGGCGTCCACCGTCCCGACGCGGGCCGGGTCGAGGTGGACGGCGTCGACGTGGGGGCGGCCGACCGCGAGGGGCTGCGGCGGCTGCGCCGACGGGTCGGCTACCTCTTCCAGGAGGGGGCGCTCCTCGGCTGGCTCAGCGTCCTCGAGAACGTGGAGCTCCCGCTGCGGGAGCTCACCGACCTCGCGCCCGAGGAGATCCGCCGCCGCGCCCTCGAGAAGCTCGCCCTCGTCCACCTCGCGGACGCGGGGGACCGCATGCCCTCGGTCCTCTCCGGGGGGATGCGCAAGCGCGTCTCCCTCGCCCGCGCGCTCGTCACGGAGCCGAGGATCATGCTCTACGACGAGCCGAACGCGGGGCTCGACCCGGGCACCGCGGCGGACATCAACCGCCTGATCCTCGCGACGCGCGACCGCCTCGGCGTCACCTCCGTCGTCGTCACCCACCGCCTCGCCTGCGCGTTCACCGTCGGCGACCGGATCGCCCTGCTCGAGGGGGGCCGGATCGTCGCGGAGGGCCCTCCCCCCGAATTCCGAAGCTCGAGCGACGCGCGCGTCCAAAGGTTCCTCGGCACCGGGCAGGACTGAAGGAGAGCACGATGCGCATCACGAAAGAGGCCGTCCTCGGGTTCCTCTTCCTCGCCGGGCTGACCGGCCTCGCCCTCACGACGATCGCGCTGACGGAGGTGACGCTCAGCCGGCGCCCGCGGCTCCCGGTCTACTTCCCGGAGGCGAAGTTCCTGAAGAAGGGGGATCCCGTCTACGTCGCCGGGGTCCGCTCCGGGCGCGTGAAGGAGGTCCGCTACGACCCCCAGGCCCGCCTCGACAAGCGCGTGCGGGTCACGGTCGAGCTCGACCACCCCGTCGCGCTCCGCCGCGACTACGCGGTCGAGATCGCGGAGTCGACCCTGCTCGGCGGTCGGGTGATCGCGATCGAGCCGGGCCGCTTCGACCAGCCTCCGATCGGGGAGGGGGACGAGCTCTTCGGCCACGCCCGCGCCGAGCACCTCGCCGCCTTGAACGCCCTGATCGAGGAGAACCAGCAGGACATCCGCCGCTTCATCGCCTCGATCGCCACGAGCGCCGAGATGTTCGAGCGCGGCAACGGCACGATCGCCCGCCTGCTCCGCGACGACGCGCCGTTCCGCGAGGTGACCGCCGCCGCCAAGGAGCTGCGGGCCGCGATCGAGGACGCCCGGGCCGGGAAGGGGAGCCTCGGCAAGCTCCTCTCCGACGACTCCCTCTACGCCGACGCGAAGGACATCGCCGCCCGGACGAGGTCCCTGATCGCCCGGGTCGAGGCGGGGGAAGGCACCCTCGGCGAGCTGATCACGCGCCGCGACGCCCTCGACCGGGCCAACAAGTTCTTCGAGAGGGCGGAATCCGCCGCCGATTCCTTCAGCCGGATCGTCTCGAGGGTCGAGGGGGGCGAGGGGACCCTCGGCCGGCTCCTCACCGACCACGCGCTCTACGACGCGTGGGTGAAGGTCGGCGACGACGTGAGCGCGATCGCCTCGGCCATCCGCGAAGGGAAGGGGACGATCGGCCGACTCTTCACGGACGAGGACCTCCTCGCCGACCTGCGCACCGCCTTGAAGAGCATCTCCCGCCAGATCGAGGACGCGCGCGAGGCGGCGCCGATCGCGACGTTTGCGGGGGTGCTCTTCGGAGTGCTCTAGGGCCCTCGCCGCCCGCCGGGCTCGCGGAGGGCGTTCAGCGCCCCGGGGGGCCCGCGAGCGTCTCGATCCACTTCCCGACGACGTCCGCCTCGAGGTGGACCGGGTCCCGAGGGCGGAGGCGGGCGAGACTCGTGCGCCGGAGCGTCTCGGGGATGAGCGCGGCCTCGAAGGCGCGACCCCGAACCCTTGCCAGCGTGAGGCTCACCCCGTCGACCGCGACCGAGCCCTTCGGGACGAGGTACCGGGCGATCCGCCGCGGGACCTCGATGCGGAGGACTGCTCCTCCCCCGTCCCGGAGGTTCGAGCGGACCCTGCCGATCCCGTCCACGTGACCGTAGACCAAGTGCCCACCGAGGCGGTCGCCCAGGCGGAGGGAGCGCTCGACGTTCACCCCCTCCCCCGGGAGAAGGGCTCCGAGACGGGTGAGGCGGAGCGTCTCTGCCGACAGATGGAACGTCGCAACTCGGCCCCGGACCGACTCGACCGTGAGACAGACTCCGGCGACCGCCACCGAGTCCCCGGTCCGGACGCCCCGGCGGAGCGGACCGAGGTCGACGGCCAGCTCCACCCCCCCGCCTCGGCGGTGGACGGAAAGGACCGGCCGGACTCCCTCCACGATTCCGGTGAACAAGGGGGCGAGGATAGCCTTCGCGCGCGGGAAGGCGCGGTCCTTGACCCTCGAGGGGCGCCTTCCTACGCTACTTCGCCTTCCACCGGCGGGGGCGGGCCCTGATCCTTTCGATCCTGACCCTGTTTCCGTCGACGATCGAGGGATACCTACGCGAGAGCATCCTTCGCATCGCCCAGGAGAAGGGGCTCGTGCGGTTTCGTCTCGTGAACTTCCGCGACTACGCCACGGATCGGCACCGGACCGTCGACGACCGGCCCTTCGGGGGGGGTCCGGGCATGGTGCTCAAGCCCGAGCCCGTCTTCGCCGCCGTCGAGGACGTCGAGGCGAAGGACGGCCTCTACCGGAAAGTCCTCTTGACCCCCGCGGGAAAGACGTTCGACCAGGCGATGGCGCGCTCGTTCGCTCGCGAGGAGCGCCTCCTCCTCCTCTGCGGTCGTTACGAAGGGTTCGACGAGCGGATCCGGCTCGGCTTGCAGTGGGACGAGGTCTCGATCGGGGACTTCGTCCTCTCGGGAGGGGAGATCGCGGCCCTCGCGGTCGCCGAGGCGACGATCCGCCTCCTCCCGGGAGCCCTCGGCGACCCCGAGTCGGCCGAGCAGGACTCCTTCTCCGCGGGGCTCCTCGAGTTCCCGCAATACACCCGGCCCCGGGTCTTCCGGGGCATGGCCGTGCCCGAGGTTCTCGTCTCCGGCGACCACGAGGCCGTCCGGCGCTGGCGGGAGGCCGCCGCGGTTCGACGAACCACGGAGCGCCGGCCCGACCTGCGGCCGGAGCCCCCGGTCTCCGGGGAGGCGGGCCCGGCGGAGCGCTGAACCATGGACTTCATCTCCCAGCTCGAGACCCCCCTCCTCAAGAAGGGGGCTCCGACGTTCCGGGTCGGAGACACCGTCGACGTCCACTACCGGATCTTCGAGGGGGACAAAGAGCGGGTGCAGGTGTTCACCGGCACCGTGATCGCCTTCAAGGGCCAGGGAATCCGCCGCTCCTTCATCGTGCGGCGGCTCGTCCAGGGGGAGGGGGTCGAGCGGACCTTCCCCCTCCACTCCCCGCGCGTCTCCGACGTCCTCGTCCGCCGGCGCGGCGAGGTCCGGAGGGCGAAGCTCTTCTACCTCCGCAAGCGGGTGGGGAAGGCGACGAAGGTGAAGGAGAAGCTCACCCCCGGGGCCGCCCGCGTCGCCGGGGAGCCCGCCTCCCCCGCCCCCGAGCCGGCCCAGCGCGAGCCCGCGGCGGCCGTCCGCGCCCGCTAGCGGACGCGGGCGTTTAAAGGAGGGGTCGAGATGATCGAGAACGTCGGCCGCAAGGTCGCGGCGGTGCTCTTCGTGCTCGCCGCGGGGATCGCCGCGATCGTCTGGCCGCTCTCGAGCGGCAAGCCCGTCCTCAACCTCGGCCTCGACCTCCGCGGCGGGTCGCGGCTCGTCTACCGGTTCGACTTCGAGGAGGCGCGCCGCCAGAAGCTCCTCTCCCCGAACGAGAAGAACGCCGACGTCCTCAACCAGACGATCCAGATCATCTCCGGGCGCATCGACAGCCTGGGGCTCCGCGAGATCCCGATCGCGAAGCAGGGCACCGACTCGATCGCGATCGAGCTCCCCGGCCTCGAGAAGGAGACCGCCGAGGGGATCAAGGGGATCCTCGAGCGCCTCGGGAGCCTCGAGTTCCGGATCTTGGCGGATCCGCAGGACGGGATCGACCTCGGCGCCGAGGAACGCAAGCTCGAGGAGTGGCGGGCGAAGAACCCGGAGGGGAAGCTCGCCGCGTACAACCTCCTGCCGGAGAACGCGGGGGGCCCCCGCAAGGGGATCCGCTGGACGCCCCTCTGGGTCGACAAGAAGGATCCGACCCGCCGGGCGGACCCCCTCCCGGGCTTCGGCGACCCGGTGCCGCTGCGCGACGAGGAGGCGCTCGGGAAGCCCGAGTGGGTCTTCAAGGGGGAGGACCTCTCCTTCGTCGGCCAGACGCTCGACGAGAAGGGCGCGCCCGCCGTCGCCTTCGAGCTCAAGCCGGAGAAGGCGCGCGACTTCGGCGAGTTCACGGAGCGCTTCAAGCTCCGGGCGATGGCGATCGTCCTCGACGGGGCGGTCCGCTCCGGCCCGGTGATCCAGGACCGGCTCCCCGGCCGCGGCCAGATCAACGGCGGGATCCGCGGCTTCTCGATCGAGGAGATGAACGAGCTGATGACCGTGCTCCGATCGGGGAGCCTGAAGCTCACGCCCATCCTCGAGAGCGAGTTCTCGATCGGCCCCTCCCTCGGGGAGGACGCCGTGCGCCTCGGCAGCCTCTCCGCCCTCGTCAGCGGGCTCCTCGTCTGCGTCTTCATGATCGGCTACTACCGGATCGCGGGGGCCGTCGCGATCGCCGGGATCTTCCTGAACGTCGGGCTCCTCCTCGCCTCCCTCGCCTTCCTCCACGGCACGCTCACCCTTCCGGGGATCGGGGGGATCGCCCTCACGATCGGGATGGCCGTCGACGCGAACATCCTCTTCTACGAGCGCATGCGCGAGGAGCGCGAGAAGGGCCGGACGCTCGCCCAGTCGGTCGCGAACGGGTTCGACCGCGCCTTCTCGGCGATCATCGACAGCAACCTGACGACCCTCCTCGCCGGGTTCATCCTCCTCAAGGTCGGGACGGGGCCGATCAAGGGGTTCGCGGTCACCCTGAACATCGGGATCCTGACGACGCTCTTCGTCGCGCTCGTCGTGACCCCCGTTCTCTTCCACCTCCTCCACGCGGCCGGTGCGTTGAAGGAGCTGCGCATGATGCGGCTCCTCTCGAAGCCGGCCCTCCGCTACTCGCGCTACCGCCACGCCTGCGTCGCCGCCTCGACGCTCCTCATCCTCGGCGGCCTCCTCGTCTTCTGGAACCGCGGCGAGCGCCTCTACGGGCTCGACTTCACCGGCGGCGCGGTCGTGCGGGCGAGGATGAAAGAGGCGGTCTCGATCGAGGAGGTCCGCCGGAGGATTCCGGAGGCTCAGGTGAACGCGGTGCGCGGGGAGGGGGACGACCCCGCGGCCCTCGCGCGAGGCGTCAGCCACGAGTTCACGATCAAGATCAAGCTGTCGGCGGCGGAGCGCGCGGCGATCGAGGCCGAGGAGGCGAAGGCGGCGGCCGCGGCTCCGGAGAGCGCGCGCGCGACGGCCCCTGCCCCCGGGCGGCAGCCCCGCCGGTTCGTCGAGGAGATCCGGAAGGCCCTCGAGGACATCCTCCTCGCGCGACCCCTGACCGATCTCGACGTCGCGGCGGGCGGAGGCGTGAGCGGGGCCCCCCTCCTCACCGCGCGCCTCCACCTGAAGGCGCCGGTCGAGGCCGCGGACCTGATCCGCGGCCTCGAGCAGGCGGGCCTCGTGCAGCCCTCCGCCGAGCCCGACCCCACCGGCGCCGCGGGCCGGGACTGGCGGATCCGTGGGAGCGCCCCCAAGGAGGCGACGGTCGAGACGATCCAAGCCTCGCTCCTCGACGCCTTCGCCCGGGCCAAGGTCCCCCTGAACGACCCGATCGCCGAGGCGAGCGTGCTCTCGCCCCGCGTCGTCGCCGAGCTGCGCGACAAGGCGATCCTCGCCCTCGTCCTCTCCTGGATCGGGATCGCCCTCTACCTCCGGATCCGCTTCCACGAGTACCGCTACGGGATCGCGGCGGTCGTCGCTCTCGTGCACGACGTCCTCGTCACCCTCGGGGCGGTCTCCGTCGCGAACGCGCTCGGCCTGGTCGACGTCGAGATCGACCTCTCGATGATCGCCGCCTTCCTGACGATCATCGGCTTCTCCGTGAACGACACGATCGTCATCTACGACCGGATCCGGGAGAACCTCCCCAAGTACACCGACCACCTGGGGCGCCGCAAAGAGGACCTCACCGTCATCGTGGACGAGGCGGTGAACCAGACCCTCTCCCGGACGATCATGACCTCGGGGACGGTCCTCCTGACGACGCTCGCCATGTTCCTCGTCAATCGCGGGGCCCACACCGTCCTCGAAGGGTGGGCCTTCGCGATGAGCGTCGGGGTCGTGACGGGGACCTACTCGACGGTCTACATCGCGGCCCCCCTGCTCGTGACGTTCGATCGATTCGCGAGGAAGGCCGCCTCCTCGCAGGCCCCGCCGAGCCCGGCCCCGGCCGCCCCGCACGCCTCCGCCCCGGCCGAAGTGGAAGGGTAGTTGCTGAAGCTCCTCCTCTTCTCCTCCCTCGCCCTCCTCCTCGGGGCGGCGGCGCTCTGGCAGCGCCTTCGGTTCGGCGGGCCGACCGCCCGCTCCGCGTGGATCGCCCCCCCGCCGGCCGCCGCGCCCGACCCGGACAAGGACGAGATCCTCCTCGCGCTCGGGGGAGGGCCGCCTCCGCGCGCGCGCCGAGACCCGCCCGCGCGCGCGAGGCCCCTTCCGGCCCCCGCTGCCTCCCCCCCCGCCGCTCCGTCGAGCGGGCGGGAGGAGCAGGTCCTCGTCCGGAAGGGGGACACCCTCTCGGGGATCGTCCGCGCCCACTACGGGAGCGCTCGCACGGCCCTGGTCGAGGCGGTCCGGGAGAGGAACGGCCTCGAGAGCGCGGACCGGCTCCGCGAAGGGGCCCTCCTCGTCCTCCCTCCCCTGCCCGCGTCGCGCTGACCGCCGGGAGGGCCGCCGGTTCGGGCCCCCGTCCGCGTGCCGATTCCAGGGGGGACCTCGGCGATCGGGGGGGAACGCGAATCCGGACGTCCTTCGGGATCTGACTTTCCGCGCCCGGGTCCCCTCGCGTTCCCGCTACGCCCGGAAGTCCTCGAGGGCCCGGGCACTCGCGGTCCGGTAGAGATCCTCCAACCGGCGCAGCAGCTCGGGCCGCCCCTTCGCGAACGCGGGTGGGCCGAGCCGGCGGAGCACCGCGAGGTCGACGGCCGGGGGAGCCGGTGCGGCGCGCGCGCCCGCGAACGTGGGACCGATCGTCCAGAAGCGCTCCACCGACATCGGCTCGGGGGGCTCGGGCCCGGGCGCCGGCGGCGGCGCCTCCTTCCCCTTCCTCCCCTTCCGGAGCGAGGCGAGGAGCGCCTCCCGGCCCCGTCCGCGCAGCGCGAAGAGCATGAAGGGATCCCGGTCGAACTGCTCCGCGAGGAGGTAGTGGACCGCCGCGACGTGCTTGCAGATCCCCGCCCGGTCCGGGCACGAGCACGCCGCGGCGAAGTCGCGCTCCGAGCCCGGGAAGAGCGGGGCCTTCGCCCCGCGGAAGACCTCCTCCGCCTCGGGCGGGACCTCCCCCGAGAGGAGCCGCGCCGCGAAGGCGGCCCGCGACGCCATCGCCGCGGAGACGACCCTCCACTGCCGGGGCGAGAGCCTCCGGAGCGCGATCTCGACGCGGTAGGGCTTCGGCCGCGAGCCCTGCACCTGCGCCGTCGCGCGCCCCGGCTCGATCCGGAAGTCGAGCACGTGGCCCCGACGGGCGTAGCTCCGGCCGCGGTGGAGGCGGTCCGACCAGCCGAAGGAGTGGAGCACCTCGAGCCAGCGCTTCGACCACCAGGTCCCGCCGATCTCCCCGGAGCGGCTCCGGGCCCGGATGCCTCCCTTCACCCGCCGCGGGACCGCGGGCTCGTACCGATTCCACCACTCGCTCACGCCTTCATTCCTCCCTCGCGCTCGGGCGCAGGGCGAAGACCTCCCGCAGTTCCCGGGTCGAGAGCTCCGTCAGCCACGCCTCTCCCCCGCCGACGATCCTCTCCGCGAGCGCCTTCTTCGACTCGATCAGGTCGTCGATCCGCTCCTCGAGCGTTCCCCGGCAGACGAACTTGTGCACCTGCACGTTCCGCTTCTGGCCGATCCGGAACGCGCGGTCCGTCGCCTGGCTCTCGACGGCGGGGTTCCACCAGCGGTCGACGTGGAAGACGTGGTTCGCCGCCGCGAGGTTCAACCCCGTCCCGCCCGCCCGGAGCGAGAGCACGAAGAGCGCCGGCCCCTCGGGGGACTCGAAGCGCGCCGTCATCTCGCTCCGCCTCCGCGCGGGGGTCCCGCCGTGGAGGTAGAGGACGTCCCGGCCGAAGCGTCGGGCGAGGTGGGGGACGAGGAGGTCGGCGAACTCGGTGAACTGGGTGAAGAGGAGGGCGCGCCCCCCCTCCGCCAACACCTCGTCCAGCAGCTCCTCGAGGCGCGTCACCTTCCCCGACCGCCCCGGGAACGGGCTCCCGTCCTTCAGGAAGTGGGCGGGGTGGTTGCAGACCTGCTTCAGTTTCGAGAGCGCCGCGAGCACGTTCCCCCGCCGCTCGATCCCCACGGCCCCCTCGATCCGGCCGAGCATCTCCTCGACGACGGCGCGGTAGAGGGTCGCCTGCTCCCGCGTCAGGCCGCAGGACTCCCTCGTCTCGATCTTCTCAGGGAGGTCGCGGATCACGTCGGGGTCGGTCTTCACGCGCCGCAGGAGGAAGGGCTGGACCAGCCGGCGCAGCCCTCGCGCGCGCCCCTCGTCGCCGTAGCGCTCGATCGGGAGCGCCCAGGTCTTCCGGAAGGCCGCCGAGGGCCCAAGGTAGCCCGGGTTCAGGAACTCGAAGATCGACCAGAGGTCGGAGAGCCGGTTCTCGACGGGCGTCCCGGTGAGGGCGACGCGGAACCGCGCGCGGAGCGAGCGGACGGCGCGCGACTGCTTCGTCTCCGCGTTCTTGACGAACTGCGCCTCGTCGAGGACGAGCGTGTCCCACTCGACCTTTCCGAGCGCCTCGGCGTCGCGGAGCGCCGTCCCGTACGAGGTGAGCACGACGTCCGCGCCGGTGAAGCGCGCCCTCCGCCCCGCGCCGTGGTGGACCCGCGTCGAGAGGGAGGGTCCGAACCGCGCGATCTCCCTCTCCCAATTCCCGAGGACCGAGGTCGGGCAGACGACCAGCGTGGGGCCCTCTCGAGGAGCGGCGAGGAGCGCCGCGATCACCTCGACGGTCTTCCCGAGGCCCATGTCGTCGGCGAGGAGGGCGCCGAGCCCGAGGCGTCGCAGGAAGGAGAGCCAGGAGAGGCCCCGCTTCTGGTACGGGCGAAGCTCCGTGCGCAGCGCCGCCGGCACCGCCACCTCCTCGTACTTCGCGTCGACCAGGTCGCCGACCCACCCGGAGGTCGCCACCTCGTCGATCGGGAGGCCGAAGTCGCTCGCGGCGATCGTCTGGAGCGCCTGGCCGAGCGTCCCCCCTTCGATCCTCCGCATCGCCTCGAGGGCCCGGTCGAGGTCCTCGCGCCGCAGCTCCACCCACTCCCCCCGCACGCGGACGAGCGGGACCTTCAACTCCGAGAGCCTCTCGAACTCCTCCCGCGAGACCGCCTTCCCCCCGAGCGCCGCCTCCCAGTCGAAGGCGACGAGCGAGTCGAGGCCGAGCAAGCCGCTCCGCGCCGCGGCCTTCGAGGCCGGCTTGACCGTGAGGCGGAGCCCGAGCCGGGCCTCCCCCTTCTTCCACCACGCGGGAACGAGGACGCCGAAGCCGCTCTCCTCGAGGAGGCCCGAGGCCTCCCGGAGGAACCGCTGCGCGTCCGCCGCCGAGAAGGAGCACCGTTCGGGCGTGGCCTCCCGAAGCGCCTTCTCGATCGGGTCGAAGAGCCTCGCCGCCCTCCCGAGGTCGGCGAGGAGCCGCTCGCCCGCGTCCGGGAAGCGCTTCGCGACGAGCTTCTCCCCCCGCCACACCCGGCGGGCGGGCACCCGGAGGCTCGGGTCGTCCGAGGCCTGGACCTCGAACGCGAGCCGCCACCGCCCCCGCTCCGTCCCGGGCTCCTCCAACCGGAAGCAGGTCCGGAACGGCGCGGCGGCGGACGCCGCCCGGAGCGGCAGCGTCCACGACTCGACCTCCTCCCGCAGGACCCGCAGCTCGGCCGGGCTCCCGGTGACGCCCGCGTCGGGCCCCTCGAGCGCGTCGAGCCACCGGTCGACGGAGTCGGCGGCCTCGCCCCGCCACGACCCCCCGTCCCGGGACCGGATCGCGGCGTCCACGAGAGTCCCGAGGAAGTCGACGAGCAGCGCCCTGCGGCCGACCGTGGGCTCCGCCGCGCGGCAGGCGTCGGGCATCGCCTCCGCCAACGCCCGCACCCTTTCGGCGTCGCGCGGGTCGTCGAGCACCGGCCTCCACCGCCCTTCGAGCCCCTCCCCCCGCTCGACGAGCCCGGGAGCGAAACGCTGCCGGGCGACGAGCTCGAGCGCGAGCTTGGCCGCTCGGGACCAGAACGCGACGTCGGTCCCGATCCGAGGCCACCTTCCTCCGACTCCTTCGACTTCCGCGGTCCCGGATCCTCCCCCCTCCGGCTCCCGGAGCCGCGAGAGGAACTCGAGCGCGTGGGCCGGGTCCCCCCGCAGTCCCGACACTCCCCGGGTCTCGAGCTCGCAGTTCCTCGGAAGGATGACCTCGAAGCGCCCCGGCTTCCCGAGGGTATCGCCGGTGGCGGCACGGAGGTCGCGCGCCCGCACGCGGCGCCCTCTCTCCCAGACGCGTTCGCCCCAGAAGAAGAGCGCCCCTTCCGCCCACGCCGCGTGCAGGACGAACTGCCGCGCCGGAACCCCGGGCCTTCGTTCGGCGAGCCCGACGGACTCCCGCGCTCTCGTGATCACCGCCTCCATGGAGGGACGACTCCCTAATCGGGTTGCGGCGGCCGTCAAGGTTAGGTCCAAGGGAAGCGAGCCGGTCGCGGCGTCCGCACGGAACGACCCACGGGATGGGTCGATTCGTTCGGGGGCTCCGATAGCAGGTCGACGCGACCCGAGTCGGCGAGCGCGACGAACTCCAGTGGTCACCCGACCACGGCTTCCTCGGAGGGACGGGCTCCAATTCGGGCCGCGGCGGCCTCGAGGTTTGGTCCGAGGGAGGGCCGGGGACCCCCTGGAACCGGACCTCAGCCCGGATTTCGAGGACCCCGCGGCCCTCCACGATCCTCCGCGCCGCGGCAGCCCAGACCCCTTTGAAACTCGGGTCGGGATCCTTCTCGAGTCCCGTTCACACCGGGCCTCTGGTCGCGTTCGCCGACATCGTCAAGGAGCTGCCGCCCGCGCCGCCGGAACTCCTCGAGGGTCGGCGCGGCGATTCGGACGAGGGGTGAACTCGGCGCCGATCCGGGAGCCCGGGAATCGCAGCCCGACGGGGGGATGGATGGGGAGATCCGAGCGGGAGGCCGGGAGTCCCCGAGAGAGGGCTCCCGTGTAGGCAACGGGTCGCAGGCCGGATAGAGTTGCGCGCCGGCCCCGGGAGGAATTCCGGGGGTTTCGGACGTCGACCCATCCGCCCCTTCGAGGACGCGAGAAAGAGCTCGCGAGCGCGCCAGGAGCGTGGCGGCTGGCGACGAGGAGGTTGGGCGATGAAGTGGACCGTGAAGACCTGGAGTGCGGTCGCGTCCGCTTTCCTGGGGCTGGCTTCGCTTGCGCCGGCGCAGCCGTTCGGGTTCACGCATCAGATGCTTCCCGCGGAGAACGACTCCACCGCGGCCCTCGCCCTCGGGGACGTGGACGGCGATCTCGACGCGTTCGTGGGGAACGGCGGACTCTCCGCATCCGGTGCTCAGAATCGTCTCTACCTCAACGGCGGGACGGGGGCCTTGACGGACCTCACCGCGACGAACCTGCCGGCCGTTCTCGACAACACGGCCGCGGCCGCGCTCGGGGACGTGGACGGGGACGGCGACCTCGACGCGTTCGCGGGCAACGCCTCGCGGCAGGACCGCCTCTACACGAACCTCGCCCGCCAGGTGGCCTGGCGGGCAGTCCCGAGAGCCGGGAAACCGCTGGTCCTCGACCTCTTCGGGCCGGGAGGTGGCCTCTGGGTCCTCGGCGCGTCGCTTTCGAGCGCGAGCATCCCGCTCTTCCCCTTCGGCACGCTGCGGCTCGATCCCACGACCCTGTTCATCGTGGGGGGCGGCGCACTCGACCCGCAGGGCCGCGCGAGCCTGTCGTTCCTCGTGCCCGCGAACCCCGCTCTGGTCGGTCTCTCCCTGTACTGGCAGGCGGCGGTCGGGCCGCCGCTGCTCTTGACGAACCTCGAGATCACGACCGTCACGGGGCTCTGACTTCCCTTGGGGGGAGAGCCAGACTCGCGCCGGGCCGGCCCCCGGTGTGGGGCGCCGCGGCGCGGAGGTCATCGCCGGGGTCTCGACCGGGCAGCGCCGGCGGAACCGCCTCCGCTCCTCGCCGCACCGCGCGGGCTCAGCCGGCCGAGCCTCGATTCGGGATCGGGCCGGCCGCGATCTCGGGAGCGACCCACCCCGTCCGGACCGGCTTCGGAAGCACGTCGAGGTGCCTCCGCCACCTCGCGTCGTCGGGCTGCGGGTGGTCCTCGCGGAAGTGGACCCCCCTCGACTCCCGCCGCGCGAGGGCGCTCTCCGTCAGGAGGTTCGCGACCGTGAGCATGTTCGCGAGCTCCCAGCCGCGCGGCCCCGCGAACGAGCGGGTGAGGGCGTACCGGCTCCAGAACCGGAGCATCTGCCGCGTCTCGACCAGCCCCTCCTCCGTCCGCTCCACGCCGACGAGGCGGCCGAGGAGGGACTTCATCGAGTAGAGCAGGTCCGTCTCGTTCAGGTCCGCCCCCGAGGTCGGCGTCCTCCGACCCGGGACGCGGAGGTCGGGCTCCGGCCGCTTCGGGGCCGTTCTCTCCTCGGCCGCCGCCGCGCCGGCCGCGCGGCCGAGGACGAGGCCTTCGAGGAGAGAGTTCGAGCCGAGCCGGTTCGCGCCGTGGAGCCCGGAGGAGGCGACCTCGCCGCACGCGAAGAGGCCGGGCACGTCCGCGCGGCCGTCCGCGTCGACCGCGATCCCCCCCACCCAGTAGTGCGCGCCCGGTCGGACCGGGATCGGGTCGCGCGCGAGGTCGAGGTCGAAGTCGCCGCAGACCGCGGCGAGCCCGGGGAATCGGCGGGGAGCGTCCGGCACGCCACGGAGGTCGAGGAAGACGTGCGTGTCGCCGGTCTCGACCATGCGCCGCTGGATCGCGCGGGAGACGACGTCGCGGGGGGCGAGCTCGGCGTCGGGGTGGACCTCCTTCATGAAGGCGACGCCGCCGCGATCGCGGAGGACCGCCCCCGC
This sequence comes from Planctomycetota bacterium, assembly GCA_035695825.1. Taxonomy (GTDB): domain Bacteria; phylum Planctomycetota; class UBA1135; order UBA1135; family JAKEFM01; genus JAKEFM01. The sequence goes on from DASRRH010000036.1 coordinate 32,466, forward strand.
CCCGCGGACGACCTCGGAGATCAGTACGCGGGCGGCGCCGGCGATGTAGAGGAGGGTCGGGTGGAACTGGACGAACTCGAGGTCGCGCAGGCGCGCCCCCGCCCGGAACGCGAGCGCGAGGCCGTCCCCGGTCGCGATCTCGGGATTCGTCGTCTCCCGGTAGAGCTGCCCCGCGCCGCCCGTCGCGAGGACCGTCGCCCCCGCGGCGAGGAGGAGGAAGCCCGACCCCTCGCTCCAGGCGAGGGCCCCGCCGCATCGGCCGTCGTCGTTCCGGACGAGGTCGAGGACGAAGGTCCGCTCGAGGGTCTCGATCCTCTCGGCGCGCCTCGCCCGATCGATCAAGGCGCGCTCGATCTCGAGGCCGGTCCGGTCCCCGGAGTGGACGATCCGCGCCCGGCCGTGCCCCCCCTCGCGGAGGAGGGCGAGGCGGCCCTCGGCCTCCTCGAACTTCGCCCCCCAGGACCGCAGGCGCTCGATCGCCGATCGAGCCCCGGTCGTGACGCGCCGGACGACGGCTTCTTCGGAGAGCCCCGCCCCCGCGGCGAGCGTGTCCTCGGCGTGGCGCTCCGGCGAGTCGTCCGGGCCGAGGGGAGCAGCGACGCCTCCCTGCGCCCACTCGGTGTTCGTCTTCGACAGGTATCCCTTCGCGACGAGGGCGACCGAGCCGCGCTCGGCCGCCTCGACGGCCGCCGAGATCCCCGCGGCTCCCGATCCGACGACGAGGACGTCGCTGAAGAGGACGGGGACTCGCCGAAGGTCGACGTCCGCGAGGCTTCGCGGGATCTGGATCTCGGGCTCCGTCATGGCTCGCGGAAGGATGGAGGGGAGCCGCCAAAGCTCCAAGCATCGACTTCCGTGAGGTCCCCCCCTTGACAAGACCGGAAAGGAAGGCTAACGGATAGGCTCTTGTTAGCCCCAAGGACTTGCGGGGACGCCCGGCGCGCCCCCAATATGGTCGAGAACAGGAGGCAGCCATGATCACGAGTGCGAGACCCTACTTCCGGCGGCTCGGGACGACCTTCTTCTTCGCCCTCCTCATCGTCGTCGCGGTCTTCTCGTAGGGCTCCTCCCCGTACCGCGGCGTTTGCCCTAGGCTTTCCGTGTCCGCCATGGACGCTCCCCTGACCGAACGCCAGCACCGGGTCCTCCGGTTCATCGAAGAGTACTGGAGGGAGCGGGGCATCGCCCCGACCCTCGAGGAGATCGGCCGGCACCTCAAGGTCCACCGGGTCACCATCTTCGGCCACGTCCAGGAGCTGGTCCGGAAGGGGTACCTCGAGAAGACCGCCCCCCTCGCCTCCCGATCCCTCCGGGTGGTCCCGACCGAGGAACAGGGGTCGAAGAGGCCGACCCTCCCCTTGCTCGGGGTGATCGCAGCGGGCTCTCCCCTCGAGGCGATCGAGAACGCCGAGACGCTCGACGTCGACGACCTCGTCCCCTCCGGCCCCGACGTCTACGTCCTCAAGGTGAAGGGGGACTCGATGATCGAGGATGGGATCCGGGAAGGGGACTACATCCTCGTCCAGCGCCGCTCGACGGCCCGGAGCGGCGAGACCGTGGTCGCCGTCCTCGACGGGGGCGAGGCTACGTTGAAGCGCTTCTACCGCGAGGGGAGCCGGATCCGCCTCGAGCCCGCGAACCGGAACCTCTCCCCCATCGTCGTCGACAGCGTCGAGATCCGGGGCGTCGTGATCGGGTTGCTCCGCCGATACGGGCAGGGGCCTTCCTAACCGCTCTCGAGGAAGTTCCGTTCGAGCGATATCTCTCCGCCGGCCCGGCTCCTGACCTCTATTCCATCTCCCGGGCGGCCTCGGCGAGGACCTTCGCCCCGCGTTCGATTGCCTCCGGCCGGACGTCGAGGGCGGGCCGCAGGCGGATCGAGTGGGTCCCGCAGCGCAGGGCGAGGAGGCGCCGGCGGTAGAGCCGTTTCATCATTTCCTCCCGCGCCTCGGGCGTCGGCAGGTCGAAGGCGAGGAGGCAGCCCCGCCCGCGGACGTTGTGGAGAAGGCGTGGAAACTCGGCGGAGACCTGGCGAAGGAGCGCGAGGCCGAGCTCGCCCGCCGCCGCCGCGTTCTCCGCGAGCCCCTCGTCCCGGACGATCTCGAGGACGCGGCGGGAGCGGACCATGTCGACGAGGTTGCCCCCCCACGTCGAGTTGATCCGGCTCGATTCCCGGAGGACGTTGTCGGGGACCTCTTCGAGCCGCTGACCCGCGAAGAAGCCGCAGACCTGTGCCTTCTTCCCGAACGCGACGAGGTCGGGCTCGGCGCCGGGGAAGTGCTCGAAGCACCAGCGCTTGCCGGTCGCGAAGAACCCGGTCTGCACCTCGTCGTAGACGAGGAGGCATCCCTTCTCGTCGGCCATCCCCCGGAGGGAGCGGAGGAACTCGCCCCGGAAGTGGCGGTCCCCCCCCTCGCACTGGATCGGCTCGATCAGGATGCAGGCGACGTCCTCGCCGCGCTCGGAGAGGGCGGCGTCGATCTCCTCGAGGGCGGAGCGCTCCGCGGCGACCGTCCGGGCGAGGTTCTCCCCCTCGAGGGGAAAGGCGCAGGCGGGAGAGGAGACGCGCGGCCAGGGGAACTTGGGGAACAGGGCGACCTTCCGCGGGTCGGCCGTGTTCGTCAGGGAGAGGGTGTAGCCGCTGCGGCCGTGGAAGGCGTGGCGGAAGTGGAGGACCTGCGTCCCGGCCTCTCCCTTCGTCCCGGCGGCCCGGTTCTTCTTGACCCTCCAATCGAACGCGGCCTTCAGGGCGTTCTCGACCGCGAGCGCTCCCCCGTCGACGAAGAAGGTCCTCTCGTAGCCCGCCGGAAGGACCGTCTTCCCGAAGAGGTCGACGAACGCGGCGAACTCGGGGGTGTAGAAATCGGAGTTCGAGGGCTTGTTGACGGCGGCCCGGACGAGCTCGTCGAGGAAGTCCCGTTCGAAGAGAGCCGGGTGGTTCCAGCCGAGGGGAAGCGTCGAATAACAGGTGAAGAAGTCGAGGAAAACGTCCCCCGACCTCCCGTCGACGAGGTCCGAGCCCCGGCAGCGGGCGAGGTCGGGGACGATCGCCTCCCCGTCGACCAGGATGTGGGGGCGGAGGAGGTCGTGGACGGCCTTGGGGGAAGGGAGGGGGCGCATCGGGGGGAATCCGGGGAATCGCGGTGGAGCGGGCGGGGAGGGACCGGCCCCGGGAGATCCCGCGTGGGATCCCGGGCCCGCCCCGAGGGCCCGTCCGCGCTACGGCTCCTTTCGGCTGTCGATCTGGGCCCGCTGCAGTCGCCCCGAGTAGTCGACGTAGACCGTCTTCCACTCGGTGAAGACCTCGAGGACGGCTCGCCCCGCCTCGCGGTGGCCGTTGCCCGTGTCCTTGACCCCCCCGAAGGGGAGCTGGACCTCGGCGCCGATCGTCGGCCCGTTCACGTACACGATCCCCGCCTCGACGTCGCGGATCGCCCGGAACGCGCGGTTCACGTCGCGCGTGTAGATCGAGGAGGACAGGCCGTAGGCCGTCCCGTTGAGGATCGCGATCCCCTCCTCGAGGGAGCCGCAACGGAGGATCGAGAGGACCGGTCCGAAGATCTCCTCCTGGGCGATCCGCATGTCGGGGCGCACGTTCGTAAAGACGGTCGGCCGGTAGAACCACCCGCGGTCGAGGACGCCCCCGGTCAGCCGCTCCCCCCCGGCGATCCGGGTCGCCCCCTCGTCGAGGCCGACCCGGACGTAGTGCTCGACCGTCTTCAACTGCGCCTCGCTCACGAGCGGGCCCATCTCGCTCGCGGGATCGAGGCCGGGGCCGACCCGCAGGCGCTCGACGCGGTCGAGGAGCCGCTCCGTGAATGCGGAGATCGCCCGCTCCTCCACGATCACGCGCGAGGTCGCCGTGCAGCGCTGCCCCGCCGTGGCGAAGGCGCCCCACACCGCCCCGTCGACGGCGAGGTCGATGTCGGCGTCCGCGAGGACGATCTGGCCGTTCTTCCCGCCGAGCTCGAGGGAGCAGCGCTTGAGCCTCTTCCCCGCCGCCTCCGCGATCGTGCGGCCGACCTCGGTCGACCCGGTGAAGGAGACGCCCCGGACCCTCGGGTGCTCGACGAGCGGCTGGCCGACGGCGCGCCCTCCTCCCGTGACGAGGTTGACGACGCCCGGGGGGACCCCGGCGTCCGCGAGCGTGCGCACGAAGTTCGCTGCCGAGAGAGGGGTGTCGCTCGCGGGCTTGAAGACGACCGTGTTCCCGCAGACGAGGGCCGGGAAGATCTTCCACGACGGGATCGCCATGGGGAAGTTCCAGGGCGTGACGATCGCGAACACGCCGACCGGGCAGCGGATCGACATCCCGAACTTGTCGGGGAGCTCGACGGGGACCGTGTCCCCGAACATCCGCCGCCCTTCCCCCGCGGCGTAGAAGGCGGTGTCGATCGCCTCCTGCACGTCCCCGCGCGTCTCGTCGAGGATCTTGCCCATCTCGCGGGTCATGTCCTGGGCGAGGACCTCCTTCCTCTCGGAGAGGAGCTCCCCGGCCCGCAACACGATCTCCGCCCGCTTCGGAGCCGGGAGGAGGCGCCAGGTCTCGAACGCGCGGCTGGCGGCCGCGACGGCCGCCTCGACGTCGCGTGCGTCGCCGTCGGGGAAGTGCCCGACCAGGTCGGAGCGGTCGGCGGGGTTGCGGTTGTCGAACCACTTGCCGGACGAGGCGGCGACCCACTCGCCGCCGATCAGATTCAGGTTCTTCTCCGACATGGGGATGCGCGGGGGGAAAGGGGGCCGGGGAGAGAGGGGCCGGAGGCCCGTCGAGAAGGCGGGATAGCATAGGGCGCTGCGCGCGAGCCCGGCAACTCGGCGCGAGCCCGTCCCCCTCGTGCGACCTTTCGCCTTCCCGAAGCGCCTGCGCCTGCGCGGAGAGACGACCTTCCGGACGATCTTCCGGGAGGGGGTCCGGGCCCGCGGCGATCTCCTTCAGGTGATCGCGCGAGGAAACGGCCTCTCGGAGTCCCGCCTGGGTATCTCCGTCGGGCGCAAGGTGACTCGCTCCTCCCCCGAGCGCAATCGCCTGAAGCGCCTCGTGCGGGAGGCGTTCCGGCTGAACCGAGCCCGGTTCCCGGCCGGGCTCGACTTCGTCGTCTGCCCCATCGTTTCCGGCCGGACATTCGCCCTCGCCGCCGTCGCCGCCGAGCTGGAGCGGCTCGCGCGCCAGGCCGGAGCGAGGGCCGTGCGACCGCGGCCTCCGGCCCGCGTCCGGGAGGACCTCCCGCCGTGATCGTCCGGGCGATGGTCGGGGCGATCCGGCTCTACCAGCGCTGGATCGGGCCGCTCAAGGGGGACACCTGTCGCTACTGGCCGACCTGCTCGGAGTACGCGGCCGAGGCCATCGAGGACCGCGGGCCGGCGATCGGCGTCGCTCTCGGCCTCTGGAGGCTCCTCCGATGCCACCCCCTCGCGCGCGGCGGCTTCGACCCCGTCCCGGCGCGGCGCCGGAGGGGTTGAGCCGCGGCGGGCCGTCCCGCGGCGGGAGACCTCGAGCCCCCTTGTCCGACCTCGTCGCCAGCTCCCGGGGGAAGGGCACGATCCGCCACTCGATCCTGGTCCCCGATCCTCGCGCGGCTCTCGTCGAACAGTTCTTCGACTTCGAGCATGTCCCCTTCGTCCACGGGCGAACCCTCGGACGAATCGAGGTGCTCTCCCTCGGCGACCACGAGTTGACCGGCGTCGTCCGCTGGCCGGTCCCCCGCCCCTTTCGGCTGCGCTCCGTCTTCCGCGAACGCTTCCACCCTCCGGACCGGATCACCAGCGAGGTCCTCGAGGGGTTCGGGAGCGGCGCTGCGTACGAGGCGCGGTTCACGCCGGAGGGAGAGGGGACGAGGGTCAAGGAGAGCCTCGACGTGCCGGGCTTTCGGGGGCTCCTCGCAGGATGGGGCCGCCGAGCAATCGTCGCAGCGATGCGGAGAGTCTGGGACGAGGACCTGAAGGTCCTCCTCAGTCGAAGAGGATGGCCCGGCATCGAGGCGGTCGGAATCTCGCGCGCCGAGCTGTGAAGGAGCCCGGCCCGAGGGCCCGCTAGACTTCTCTCGTGGACCGGCAGGCCGTCGAACTCTCGGCGCTCGGGTTCCAGGCCGTCGTCACGGCGCTCGCCGCGGCCGTCTACTACGGCCTCTGGCGCGAGCAGCGCCGCCCGTGGTTCGGGGCCTGGGCGTGCGCGTGGACCTTCTACGCAGCGCGCCTCGTCTTCATCTCCGCCTACATCCTCGAACGCCGGGACCTCTGGCTCTTCGCCCATCAGGCGGCGGCGGGCCTGACGGCCCTCCTCCTCCTCGGGGCGGCCTTGCAGTTCTCTCGCGGGGTGCGGTGGCGGCCCGCCCACGCCTTTCTCGCCCTCCTCCCGGTCGCCTGGGCCGCCGTCGCGATCTACGGGATCCGGAACCAGGCGATCGCGTGGTCCTCCGCCGCCGCCTTGCTCTCCCTCCCCACCCTCTGGACGGGGGTCGTCTTCTGGAAGCACCGGCGACGCAGTCCCTCGGCTGGGGCGACCGCGCTCGCGGCCACGTTCACCCTCTGGGGCCTCCACCACCTCGATTACCCGCTCCTCCGGCCACTCGGCAGCGGGGTCTTCTACGGCGTCCTCGTCGACGTCCTCCTCATCGTCGCGGCCGCCGTCGGCACGCTCTTCCTCGTCCTCGGGGACGAGAGGCGGGCGCTCGAGGCCCGCCGCGTGGAGCTCGAGCAGCTCACGGGGCTTCTCCTGCGGACGCAGGAGGAGGAGCGGCGGCGCATTTCCCGGGAGCTGCACGACGAGGCGGGCCAGCTCCTGACGGCGGTGAAGATCGAGCTCGACCTCGAAGGGAGGGGCGAGGCGAGCCGGATGGTCGCCCGCGCCTTGGACCAGTTGCGCGACCTCTCGAACCTCCTCCGCCCCACCGTGCTCGACGACCTCGGCCTCCTCCCCGCGCTCCGGGCCCTCGTCGAGGACTTCCGCTCCCGGACGCGGATCGCGGTCTCGTTCGAGACCCCGGAGCGGATGGACGCGATCCCGTCCGACCTCGAGGTCGCCGTCTACCGCGTCGTGCAGGAGGCGCTGACGAACGTCGCCCGGCACGCCAGCGCCGGAGCGGTCTCCGTCCGGCTGCGGCAGGCGGAGGGGTGCGTCTCGCTCGCCATCGAGGACGACGGTCGAGGGCTCGACGGCTCGCCCGAGCCCCATCTCGGACTCCTCGGGATGCGGGAGCGCGTCCACGCGCTGGGCGGCTCCCTCGCCGTCTCCGCGCAGCCGGGGCGAGGCTTCCGGATCGAGGCGACCCTTCCCGCAACCGCTTGAAGATCCTCCTCGTCGACGACCACACCCTCGTCCGGGCTGGACTCCGGCGCATCCTCGAGACCCAGCCCGGATTCGCCGTCGTGCGAGAGGCGGCCGACGGGAACGCCGCCCTCGCGGCGCTCGACGAGACCTCGCCCGACGTCCTCGTCCTCGACCTCTCGATCCCCGGCAGGGACGGCTTCGAGGTCCTGCGGGCCGTCAAGGCGAAGCGCCCGCAGACGAAGGTCCTCGTCCTCACGATGCACGCCGACCCCGCCTACGTCGCCCGCGCGGTCCAGGAAGGGGCGGACGGCTACCTCCTCAAGGACTCCGCGGTCTCCGACCTCGTCCAGGCGCTCCGGGCCGTCCAGCAGGGGGGCGTCTACTACAGCCCCGCCGTCCAGCGCCGGCTCGGGGAAATCCTCCGCCGGGGGCCGGCCCCCGCGCGGCCGATCGACCGCCTCACCGACCGCGAACGGCAGATCCTGAGGCACGTCGCCGAAGGGCTCACGACGAAGGGGATCGCCTCGAGGCTCGGGATCAGCGCCCGCACGGTGGAGACCCACCGGGCGAACCTGATGGACAAGCTCGACCTGCGCTCCGTCGCGCAGCTCACCCGGTTCGCCGTCCGGGAGGGGCTCCTCCGTTCCCCGTGACCCGGAGGAACGGGGCGGCGAGGCGGAGGAGGACGCCCCGGGGTCACTTCTCCGCGGGCAAGGTGAGGCGGTGGAGAAGCGTTGCCCTCGGCCCGATCCGGACGAGACGGTGGTCGCGGTCGTAGTCGTAGAGCGGCCGCTCGAGGAGCCAGTAGGAGCCCCGGCCGAACCCGACCGACCGCACTCCCTGGTTCACCGCCACTTTCCGGACCGTCCCGCCCGCCACGGGGTCGACGAAGAGGAGGAACGCGTCGCTGCCGACGACGAAAGAGCGACCGTCGAACTCGAGACCGGTGAGCCATCGCGCCCCGCAATCGACTTCGCCGACCCTCTCGCCCGTCTCGGGGTCGATGCCGAGGATCTTCCCGGCGGGTCCGTGGAGCACCCAGAGCCTCCCCTCCCTCCAGGCGATCCCGAACGCGGCGCTCCCCGCGCCCGGGTCGTTCCCCGCGGTCGTGATCCTCCTCGTCGTCTCCCCTGTCGCGGGGTCGATCTGAAGGATCGGCTCCCCCGCGGTCCAGCCGTACGAGACGCCGTAGAGGAGCTTCCCGTCGGTGCAGAGGTCGGTGATTCCCTTCTCGAGGGGGACGGAGGCCCGGACCCCGCCGGTCTGCGGGTCCAGCCGGAAGAGGGTCGAACCCTGAGCAACCCAGAGGTCCTCGCCGAGGACCGCAATTCCGTTCGGGAGCTCCTCGGAAGGCGCCGGGACCGTCGCGACCTCCCCTTCGTCGCAGATCCTCGCCGGGCGCGTGGCAGGCGCGTCCCAGACCTCGCCGCGCCGGTAGAGCTCGAACCGACGGAGCGCCTCTTCGAGCTCCGCGCGAAGGCCGTCGGCGGTCTTGAACCCCGCGAAACGGTGGATCCTCTCCTGCTTCGCCCCGATCACGAGGAGGGTCGGATACGAGGAGACGTTGAACTTCTTCGGGAGCTCGGGGAAGCGGTCCCGGTCCGCTTCGACCCAGACGAACCTCTTCGCGGCAGCCGCGACCGCGGCGTCGGGGAAGCTCTCCTTCTCAAGCTTCCGGCACCACCCTCACGTGTCGAAGGAGAAGAAGAGGAGGACGGGCCGTCCGTCGCGCGAGGACTGCGCCATCGCCGTCTCGAGGTCCTTCGCCCAGACGATCCCGTTCTTCGTCTCCTCGGAGGGGAGGAGGGCTTGAAGCAGGGCGAGGGTCGCGGCGGCGATCAACGTGGGCTCCTTCCGCGGGAGGCCCGCGGCCGGCGAGCCTCCGGGAGTGCCATGCTAACCCCCGACCCGGCCCGCGCGTCTCACTCGACCACGTAGATCTCCTCGTGGTGCGCCGGCGTCGAGGGCCTACTGCGCTGACGGCTCGGGCGAAGCCGCGGGATCGGCCGTCTCGCCCGCGCCCGCTTCTTCCTCTTGCTCTTGCTCTTGCGCCTGGCCTTGGGTTCCCCCTTCCCTCCGGCGAGGAACCGGTCGATCTCCACCTTGAGGAAGCGGTACGAGCGACCGACCTTGACCCCCGGGATCCGTCCCTCCTGGACCAACCCGGCGATCGTCTTGCGGGTCACGCGGAGGTAGCGCTCGACCTCCGCCATCGTCATGACCTCCCGCCAGCGCGCGGTTCTCTTCTTCACGGAGGCGGCCTCACTTCCTCCCTGTTACTCCGTCCGTCGGCGGAAGTGGCCGGCGGGAGCCCGAGTCTCGCCGAGGGGGGGACGCTCGCAGCGGTGGCGCTCCACGGGAAACGGTATCGGCTCCCGGCCGCATCCGCCTTCGGTCCGCCAGACGCGGGCGGCCCGGCGCTGCCCGACCCCCCCCCCGGGGACGCGCCCGGCCCTCCCGAGGGTGCCCGCCCCTCCCCCCCTTGGAGCGACAGGACGGGGGCCTTCCCACCCCCCCCTTTCTCCGAGAACATTCCCTCTCGCCCACGGCTTCTCCCGACGTGAGCCGAGACTCCTCCCCTGCCGGCCCCCGACGCGTCCTCGTCGTCGGCGGGACCCGGTTCATGGGCTACGGGCTCGTCTGGCGGCTCCTCGCGGCCGGTCACCGGGTGACCCTCTTCAATCGCGGCCAGACGCCCGACCCCTTCGGGGACCGAGTGGAACGGATCCGGGGCGAGCGGACGGCCCCCGACTTCGAGACCCTCCTCTCCGGGAAGCGATTCGACGCCGCGGTCGACTTCCTCGCCTTCCGCGGGGAGGACGTCGAGCGCGCCCTCCGTGCGTTCGGGGAGGGGCGCGTCGGCCACTACGTCTTCGTCGGCACCGGCCAGGTCTACCTCGTGCGGAAGGACTGCCCGACGCCGGCGACCGAGGCCGACTACGACGGGCCCCTCCTCCCCGAGCCCTCCGACCCCGCCGATCGCGAGCCCTGGGCCTACGGGATCGGCAAGCGCGCCTGCGAGGACCTCCTCGCGGGGCACCCGGGGTTTCCCTCGACGCGCCTGCGCGTCCCGATGGTGAACGGCGAGCGCGATCCCCGGCGCCGGATCGAGAGCTACCTCTGGAGGATCCTCGACGGGAGACCGGTGATCCTCCCCGACGGCGGGACGAGCCCCTCGCGGCATGTCTACGCGGGGGCCGTCGCGCGGACGATCGCCGGCCTCCTCGGGAACGAGGCGACCTTCGGCGAGGCCTTCAACCTGGGCCAGGACGAGACGCCGACCCTGGCTGATCTGGTCGCCCTACTCGCCGGCATCCTCGGAGCGCGGCCGGCCCTCGTCACGGCCTCGAGCGAGGTCCTCGAGCAGGCGGGACTCGAGCCGGGCAGGGTCTCCCCCTTCAGCACCCGCTGGATGTCGTGCCTCGATCCGGGCAAGGCGAAGCAGACGCTCGCCTTCCGCCACGAGCCCCTCCGGGAGTACCTCGGCTCGATCGTCTCCTCGTTCCTCGCCGATCCGCCGGAGAATCCGCCGGAGAACTACTCGACCCGCGAGAAGGAGGTCGCCTTCGCGGCGGAGCTCGGACCGGGCGCGGTCCTCCCCGCCCCTTAGTCTCCCCGCGCGAAAGGATCGGCCGCCCCTTCGTATGCCGGCCCCTCGGCCCGCCCCGAAGCGGGTGAAAAGCCATGCGACTATTCTTCGCGGTCGGACTCACGGCGATCCTCGGACTCATCTGCGGGGCCGCGCTGGGCGGCGTGGGAGCGGGACTCCCCCGCGAGTTCCTCGCCGACGGGCCGGCGATCCTCGACGAATCGACGATCCGGTTCGGCCTCGCGCGCGGGGCCTCCCTCGGGCTCCTCGCCGGGCTCGCCCTCGGGGCCCTTCACTGGTCCCTGCGCTCGGCGGCGGCCGCCCGCGCCGGAGGGAGGGTCGGCTTCGGCCGGATCCTCGCAGGGACGATCGGCTTCGCCTTCTCCGCGGCGGTCGGCGGACTCGTGGGGGGAGGCCTCGGCATCGTCCTCGCCGGGTTGAGCCCCGCGTGGACCTCCCAGGCGCTCGGGGTTCCGTCCGCCGCCGACCTCGCCTACGCTGCCGCCGCGATCGGGACGTCCCGCGGCGCGCTCCTCGGAGCGGGGATCTACGCCTTCTCGGCGCTGGGCGCGGTCTGCCATCCCCTCCGCCGGGAGGAGAGGCCCGCCGTCGCCTGACCGGACTCCAGTCTCTCAACGACTCGCCCTCCGCCCGACGATAGGGGACGCCCGAGCCCTCGGGGCGAGGTCGTGCGGTTCTACGAGCAGCAGGAGAAGCGGAGGCGGAGGACGGCGATCCTCGTCCTCCTCTTCTCCGCCGCCGTCGCCGGGACGGTCCTCGGGACCTACGTCAGCTTCGCGCTCCTTCTCCGGGGGCTGGGTCTGCTCGGCGAGGCTCGGAGCTCCCCCGGGTGGTGGTGGCAGCCCAAGCTCTTCCTCTGGACGGCCGGTGGGACCCTGGGGCTGATCCTCCTCGGCACGCTCCACATGGGGCGGATCGTCTCTCTGGGGGGAGCCGCGGTCGCGGGCCGGCTTGGGGGGCGCCCCGTCCCCCCCGATCCCGGGGACGAGACCGAGCGGCGCCTGCGCAACGTCGTCGAGGAGGTCGCGGTCGCCTCGGGCTCTCCCGTGCCCGAGATCTTCGTCCTCGAGCGCGAGCCCGGGATCAACGCCTTCGCGGCCGGGCTTCGCCCGGAGGACGCGGCGGTCGCGCTCACCCGCGGGTCCGTGGCGCTCCTCAACCGCGACGAGCTCCAGGGGGTCGTCGCGCACGAGATGAGCCACGTCCGCGACGGTGACATCCGGCTCAACGCGCGCCTCACCTCCCTCCTCCACGGCGTGGCCCTCGTCGGGCAGACCGGCTCCGAGCTCCTGCGCGTCGCCTTCGGCTCCACGGACGTCCGGGGCCGCCGGAGCCCGGTCCTCCTCGCCCTCCCGGGCGCGGTCCTCGCGGCGGTCGGCTCCGTCGGGCTCTTCTTCGCGAGGCTGGCCAAGGGCGCGGTGTCGCGGCAACGGGAGTTCCTCGCCGACGCCTCGGCCGTGTCGCTCACGCGAAACCCGCGCGGGCTCGCCGGCGCGCTGAAGAGGATCGGGGGCCTCCTCGAGGGCTCGCGCCTCCGCGCGCGCCGCGCCGAGGAGGTGAGCCACATGTCCTTCGGCGAGGCGGTGTCGGCCGCCTTCCTCGGGCTCGGGGCGACGCACCCTCCGCTGAAGGAGCGGATCCTCGCGATCGAGCCCTACTTCTCCGGCCGCTTCCCCGCGGTGGCCGGGCTCGCCGCTCCGGAGGAGGCCGAGGAGGAGTGGAGACCCGCTCCTCCTCCTCCCTCCGGCTCCCCTACCTTCCGCGCCGCCGAGTTCGCACGACCCCGCGCGGCGCCGACCCTCGCCCAACTCGCCTTCGCCCGGGAGCTCCTCGGCTCTTTCCCCCCCGAGGTCGCGACCGCGGCCCGCGACGCCGGGGGAGCGCGCGCGCTGGCCTTCGCGCTCCTCCTCGACCCGCAGGAGGCCGTGCGGGGCCTTCAGGTTGCGCTCCTTAGGAAGGGGGCGGGGGAAGCCGCGCTCGCGCGCACGCTCGACCTCGCGGCGAGGCTCGGCCCTTTGGGACCGCAGGCCCGCCTCCCCCTTCTCGACCTCGCGCTCCCCGCGCTCCGGCGCATGTCGGTGCGGGAGTTCGAGGAGTTCTCTTCCCTCGCCGACGGCCTCGTCCGGGCCGACGGCCGCGTGAGCCCCTTCGAGCTCGCGCTCGGACGCGTGCTCGAGCGCCGCCTCGAGGGCGCGCGTCGTCCGACCTCGCGGGCCGTCGAGTTCTACGCACTGACGCCGCTCCTTCCCGACTGCCGGATCCTCCTCTCCGCCGTCGCCTTGGCGGACGGAAAGGACCCGACCGCCGCGGAGAGGGCCTTCTCCGCCGGGGCGGCGCGGCTGACCGATGCCTCCCTTTCGCTCGCTTCCGCAGCGGAGTGCGGGCCCGACCCTCTCGCTCGCTCTCTCGACCGGATCGCCCGCTCCGCTCCCCGGATCCGCGAGCGGGCCCTGGACGCGTGCGCGTTCGCGGCGGCGCAGGACGGCCTCCTCGCTTCCGAGGAGGCGGAGGTCCTCCGGATCCTCGCGGCCGCGATCGACCTCCCCCTCCCCCCGCTCGTCGGGGCCTGAGGCCGTCGCAGGCCGGGAAGGGGACCGCTATCCTCCGCCCCCGCCCTCCGACGCGCATGCTCCGACTCCTCCTCACCGGGCTCGTCCTCCTGGGCCAGGATTCGAAACCCGCCCCTCCGAGCGAGCCGCACCTGCGCAACCTCCGCCGCCTGACGAGCGAGGGGGCGAACGCCGAGGCCTACTGGTCCGCCGACGGGAAGCGGCTGATCTTCCAGTCGACGCGCCCCCCCTACGCCTGCGACCAGATCTTCACGATGGACGCGGACGGGTCGAACCTCCGCCTCCTCTCGACGGGGAAGGGGCGGACGACCTGCGGCTGGCTCTTCCCCGACGGGCGCCGCTTCCTCTACTCCTCGACCCACCTCGCATCGCCCGATTGCCCGCCGACCCGACCCCGCTCCCACGACCCGAAGCAGTACACGTGGCCGATCCTCTCGACGTACGACATCTTCGTCGCCGACGTCGCCGATCCCACGAAGCCGACGCGACTCACCTACGCGAAGGGGTACGACGCCGAGGCGACAATGAACGCGGACGGCTCCCGGATCGTCTTCACCTCGACGCGCGACGGGGACATCGAGGTCTACTCCATGGCACCCGATGGCTCGGACGTGAAGCGCCTCACGAACTCCAAGGGCTACGACGGAGGCGCCGTCTTCTCCCCGGACGGCAAGCGCATCGTCTTCCGGGCGGACGAGTTGAACGATGCCGGCGAGATCAAGGACTACGAGGACCTGCTCGCGAAGGAGCTCGTCCGGCCGACCCGCGTCGAGATCTACACGATGAATGCGGACGGCTCGGGGCGGCGGCGCCTCACGCGCAACGGCAAGGCGAACTTCTCGCCCGACTTCTTCTCCGACGGAAAACGCATCCTCTTCTCCTCGAACTTCGAGGACCCCGAGCAACGGCGTTTCCACCTCTATGCGATGCGGGACGACGGGACGGGGCTCGAGCGGGTGACGAGCGAGGGGACGTTCAACGCCTTCGCGAAGTTCAGCCCCGACGGCCGCCGCCTCGCCTTCATCTCGAACCGCTACGCGGCGGCGGGGATGCGCCTCTACGACGTCTGCGTCGCCGACTGGGTCGACTGAAATCGGCCCCTCTTGGGTGTTGACCTCGGCTCCAACCGGCCGGGACCCAACGGGTTCCACGAATCGAGCCCCGCCGTAGCCCGCTGAATCCCGAACGGGAAGAACGACCGGACCTTCGGAACGAGCATCAACACGGGAGGAGGGCAGATTCCCCACCGCTCATCCCGCTCCATCCGCGACGAACTCCTCGATCTCCGCGCTCCGCGCCTGCGCGTCCGCCTCCCCGAGCTCGACCAGCCGCGTCAAGTAGTCGGGCTGGAACATGAGCAGCGAGAGGAGGTCGTTCGACCGCGTCTGCTGGGTCCCGAGCCCCCGGGTCATGAATCGGAACGCCGTAGGGAGGCTCGGCTCGTACTCGTTCGCGAGCTGGCCGAGGTCGCGCGACGGCCGAATCATGAGGAGTCGGACCGGCCTCATCCCGATCCGCTTCTCCTCGGAAACACCCTCGATCAGCCGGTTCACGCGCTCGATGCTCAGAGCGTCCGCGTCGAAGAGGTCGAGGAAGATCGCGTTCAGGAGCAACCCGAAGATCTGCGCGGGGGGCGGGTATCCCTCGATCACCGGACGGTCGGCCTCCTCGACCGTCCGGGGGTAGCGGGTCGAGATCGCGAGGATCCGCTCCGCCCCGAGGTGGACGGCCGGCGCGAGCGGGGTCGTGAGGAGGATGCCGCCGTCTCCGTACCAGGCCCCGTCGATCCGGATCGCGGGGAAAAGGACCGGCAGCGCAGCGGAGGCCATCACGTGGGCGACGGTGAGCGTGGACGCGCGGCTCCTGCGGTGCGCTCGCTCCCACTGGGGGACCTGCTCTCCCTGGATCCAGGTGATCGACTGGCCCGTCGAGTAGCTCGACGTCGTGATCGCGACGGCCCGAAGCGCTCCTGCCCTCAGGTTGGCGGCGATCCCCGGCAGTTCCCCGCCGTCCCCCCCGAGCAACCACTCGAGGAGGGCCCACAGCGGCGCCGTTTCGAGGAACGCGTGCGTGCGGTGGACCTTGAGGTGCCCGCCCGAGAGGAGCCTCAGGCCGAGGCGGATCACGTTACGGGCGAGCGGGATCCGCCCCACGCGGAAGATCTCGCCGGGCGTGAGCCCGCACCAGACGTTGGCGAGGCGCTCGGCCTTCGTCTCGAAGGGGTCGGTGTGGGCGGCGAGGAAGGCCGCGTTGATCGCCCCCGCCGAGACGCCCGTCAGGATCGGGATTACGAGGTCGGGGTGCTTGCGCCCCAGGTGGCGGAGGACTCCGACTTGGTAGGCGGCTCGAGCGCCGCCGCCGCCCATCACGAGGGCAAGGTTGCCGCGGTTCCCGGTCATCGATCCCGATGGACCCTCCGGCGCGTATTGGAGGGGAACGGGGAGCCGGATGCGAGGGGGGGCTCAGGACCCGCCCGGGTCGACCCCGCGCGCCGCGAGCCACCCCTCGAAGAAACGCGCCTCCTTCCGCGGCTCGGACGTCGTCGGCGCCACGTCGGCGTGGTAGCGGCGGAAGGCCTCCGTGAAGCCCCTCGGGTCCCGGTCGAACCACTCCCCGACCCGGCTCGAGCCCCGGATCAGCCGCTCGAACCGCAGCTTCGCGACGAGGAGAGCGGTGAGCGCCACCCCCTCCGGGTCGGCTCCCGCGATCGCCTCCTTCAGCGCCGCCGGGAGCTCCGGGTCGGCCTTCGCCTTCTCGAGAGGCGCCGACGGATCTCGCGACGCGAGAACATCCGCGAGGAGCCGCTCGAACCGCCGGTGGGCCTCGATCCCGTCCATCCGTTCACCCGACCAGGCGTCGCAGCCGCCGCATCTCTTCCCGGAGGACCGGCACGTCGACCTCCCCCACCGTTCCCTCCATCCGCTCGAGGGTCGCGCCGCGGAGGTTCGGACAGCGCGGCGCGGTCCGCTCAAGGAGCGCCCAGACCTCTTCCGGCACCGGCGCGTCGTGGCTGTCGAGACGCATCACGCGGCGCGATGGAAGCCACTCGGGCTCGCTCGCGCTCCCTCCTGAGACGTGAATCTCGATCACCTTGGCGAGGTCGAGCCGTTCCAGGTAGGCCTCCGGTTCGAAGCCGAGGTTCACCGCGTTCGTGAAGAGGTTGTGGAGATCGAGCAACAGGTGCGTCCGCGGCCGCGAGAGGATCCGTTCGAAGAATCCGGGCTCGTCGAGGGGCTTCCCGAGGAGAAAGTAGAAGGCCGAGTTCTCGAACCCGACGTCGGGGACGATTCGCTGGAGCGACGCCAGTCGGTCCCGGACCGCGGCCGCGGCCACTTCCGTCATCGGGAGCGGGACCGGGATCGTCACCGCTCGCCCGTCGAGGAAGGTCGCGCCGAGATGGTCCGTGTACCAGAGGAAACGGAACTCCGCGTGCGACATCGCGATCGCCTCGAGCCAGCGTCGCAGTCGCGCCTCGTCGTCCGCGAACGTCCCGAGCGAGAGGCCGACCCCGTGCGCGACGAAGGGCTTGCCCGTCCGCTCCCCGTAGTCGCGGAAGATCCGCCAGAAGCCATTCGGCAGGAAGGCTTCCTCCCCGTAGCGGACCCAGGTCGTTTCCGGCGCCACCTCGAAGTAGTCGGCTTCCTCGAGGAAGAGCGGCTCGAGCGCTTCGCAGTACTCGCGCTCGGGCTGGAGGGTGAGGCCGATCGCGGCCACGGCGTCAGGGGTTCGTCAGGAGGTAGAGGAAGCGACGGCTCGCGAAGGGCGTGTTCCCCATCCCGCAATTGACCGAGTTCGAAGGGTAGTCCTTCTCCTCCAGATCGAAACCACATCCCGAGGTCCGACCCCACCTCGCCCCCGCCGGGGGGACGGCGAGGAACCGTCCGTACGCGGCCCGCCGCAGCGCCTCGAGCACGCGCGGTCGCCTCGCCGGGCGCTGCTCCGCGAGTTCCAGCAGCACCGCCGTCCCCCGGTCCGAGATCGGGAACTGGATGGGAACCTTGCCGTCGGCGATTGCGGTGAGTGTAGCCAGCTCCTGGGGCGTGAGGCCGATCCGCGCCTCCTCCGCCCGCGCCGAGAGCGTCCTCGCGTCCGGGACGATGGCGGTACGGACCAACCTCTCCGCGGCGAAGATCTCGGCGAAGGCCGCCGCGTCGGCGAAGTCCTGGTCCCCGACCGGAATCCTCTGACCCTCGAGCGGACCGGCTCCGGACAGGCGAGGCATGGCGATCGGGATGACCCAGGGGCCCCGCGAAGACCTCTCGACCAGGAGTGCGAGGGGGTCGTCCATCCACTCCCAGGCCCCGAACTCCACGATCGTGGCGTCGACCGTCGCGCAGACGACCTCGCAGAGGGCCAGGGCGGCGAAGGTCTCGTCGGAGGCGTGGTTGAGGAGGCCCCCGAGGAGGCGGCCTCGCTCGACGAGGCCCGATGGGGGACATCGCGGAACGACCAGGACGAGAAGGGGCTTCCTCTGCTCCCGCGCCCGCCGCCCCGCGACCTGGAGAAGGCTCAACCGCGCCCGTCCCCGGACCTCCCTCGGGGAGACCCCGCGGCCCTGGAGGAGCAGAGGCCCGCCGAGCGCGACCTGCGTCGCGCCCGCCGCGGCGAGCTTCAAGACCGCGCGTCGATCCATGCCCGCTTCCGGAGTCGGTTTCCTTCCGCTGCGCTCAGGCGGGTCCTGCGGACGGAGTCCGGCCTCCCCCTATTCCATCCGCCGGCGAGGGGGAGGAACGGATGGCGCCCGCGCGCCGGATCGCTCGGGCGGGCGCGCCCGTTCACCGATCCGTGAAGAAATGGAGGAACCGGCGGCTCGCCTCGGGGACGAACCCCATCCCGCAGCCGAGCACCATCCCGTTCTCCTCCCCCTCGACCCGGGTCCCGCACTCGCCGGCGCGGGCCCATCGGGCGCCGGGCGGCGGCTTCAACCGGAACCTCGTCACCGCCGCGGCGTGAAGCGCCACGAGCACGCGCTCGCGCCGGCGAGGATCGTCCTCCGAATGGAGCCGCAGGACCGCTGCCCCGCGGTCGGCGAGGGCGCCGTCGATCCTCCCCTTCCCATCGGCCATGGCGACGAGCGCGCTCATCTGCTCGGGCGTTAAACCGACCTCGGCCGCCGCTGCACGCTCGACGATCGCCTCCCGGTCGGGGGCCACGGCCGAGCGGATCGACTCCGCGAGGCGGGCGATCCGGTCGCGGGCGGCTTCCTCCGCTTCCCTCCTCGCATTCCTCCACTCTTCGCCGCGGAGGGGATCGGGCTGGGGCGGGAGCGCCGGGGACACCGCCCGGCCCCGCAGTTCCTTCTCCCCCGTCTCGACGAGCACGGCGAGCGGCTCCCCGGAGACGCCGGCAAGCTTCAGCCGATCGCGCAGGTCCGCCACCGGGGCGCAGGCGACCTCACAGAGGGCGAGGTCGGCGAGGACCTCGTCGCCGGCCGTGTTGAGGAGCCCACCGAAGAGCGCGCCGCGTTCCCACTTCTCCCGGTCGTCCAGCGGGATCACGAGGACGAGGAGGGGCTTCCCCGCCTCGCGCGCGCTCTTCAGCGCGGCTTCGAGGTCTCCCGGGCCCTTTCCTCCCGGGAGGAAGGGGGCCCCGAATCCGAGAAACCACCGGTCGAGCCAGCCGGGAACGACGAGTCCCGCGGACCCCGCGCCGGCGAGCTTGAGGACGGTTCGACGATTCATGTCAATCTCATCGAAGGAGGATATCGGCCCGACCCCCTCGATCTCCGCTCTCCCAGGCTGGAACTCATGGACGCAGATCGGGTCCGCCGGTTCGAGCGGGACGGGCGGGCATGGAGGGTGACTCACTCCTCCGTGAGGAACCGGAGGAACCGCCGGCTGACCTCGGGGACCAAAGCCATGCCGCAATCGACCATCGACGTCCCCTCTTCCCCCTCGAACTCCGGAATGCACGTGTAGTAGCGAGCCCACCGGGCTCCCGAGGGCGCAGCGGTCCTGAACCGCTCGGCGACGGTCTGCCGCAGGATCCCGAGCACGCGCGGCCGAAGGGCCGGCGTCTCCTCCGCGATCCGGAGGAGGACGGCCGCCCCGCGGTCGGCGAGGGCCAGGTCGAGCTTCGCCCCCTCCTCGGCCATCGCCGCAAGGGCCATCTGCTGTTCTTCGGAGAGGACCGAGCGAGCCCCCTCGGCGCGCGCCGCGAGGGTCCTCCGGTCCGGCGCGACTGCCCCGTGGAGGGCCTCGGCCACCATCGCGATGCACTCAAGGGCGCCATTCTCCCCTCGATCGATCCATCGCACCTCCCGTCCCTCCCGGAGGAGCCCGGAGCCATCCCCGCGAGGGAGGGTCGCGTCTACCGGAACGACTCCCACCCCTTCCCGGCGCTGCTCGACGAGGACCATGAGCGGTTCCCCCTCGAACCGCGCGTCCTTGAACTGCGACCGCACGGCGTCGGCGGATGCGCAGACGACCTCGCAGAGGGCAAGATCCGCCATCGCCTCGTCGGTCCCATGGTTGAGGAGTCCCCCGAAGAGAAGGCCACGGTCTGCACGCTCGTCCGGACGACGAGGAACCAGAAGGAGGAGGAGAGGCTTCCCCCTCTTGCGCGCGTGGTGCCAGTGGACGTCGAGCGGTCCCACGAGCCGTCGAACGCCGGGGCCGTCGCCCGGAGGCTCTCCCGAACCGCGCTGGAAGAATCCGCGGACGAGCCACGAGGGGAGAAAGGGGAACGCCGCCCCCGAGGTCGCGATCTTCAGGACGGTCCGTCGATCCATGGCGGCCTCCGCCGAGAAGGACTCGGCGCGCGAACGGTCCATAGCCTCGGACGAGGCCCAGGTTTCGCATCTTCCCGAAGCGCGGCTCCCCCTCGAGGGCGCGAATCGGAGGAGTTCCCGACGATCCATGGACGTCCGGCCCCTGGAACGCAACGCCGATGCCGCGGTTCGTCAGGAGCGGCTGGCTCCCGGTCGTTAGGAGGAGGAAACCGCTCGTCCCGGCGCCGCCACGCGTGCCCGGACTTCCGGCTCGACCCTCCGGTCGTTCCGGCGCCGCTCGCCCGGGTGGAGGACCGGGTCCCCCGCCCCCTCCGGGCTATTCCCGCGCGAAGATCTCGTCGACGGGGACGATGGACACCTTCTCGCGGCGGATGCGGAGCGGGTAGCGCTCGATCTCCTTGTCTTCCGCGAGGATCTCCGGGGGCTTCTTGTCCGCGCCGTAGTCGATCGGGCTCGGCGCGTCGGAGACGAGCGCGTCCGCGAGCCCCTTCGCGTCGGCGGTCACGATCGCGATCACGAGGTTCTCCGTGGAGAAGTGCCTCCGGATCGCCGCGTTGACGTCCTCGCGCGTCGCCTCGTCGAGGAAGGAGCGGAAGCTCTTCAGGTGCCCTTTCTCGATCCCGTAGAAGCGGTCGTCGACCGCGTAGCCGAGCCGCTCGGAGGTCGTCTCCGCGTAGTGGAGCGAGTACTTCTTGAGGAAGCGCCTCGCCTCCTCGAACTCCTCCTTCGAGAGCCCGCGCTCGACCAGCCGGTCGACCTCGCGCAGCGCCCCGCGCAGGGCGAAGATCGCCCGGTCCCGAGGGACGGGGCGGATCCAGACCTCGAAGAGCTGGCGGCGGCGGCCGACGCCGGTCGGGGGCATGATGCGGCGCCCGCCGTTCGGGAAGGCCTCGACGTAGGCGTAGTCGCCGTAGTTCAGCCCCCGCGCTTCCCGCAACACCTGGTAGAGCCTCCCGGTGCTGTTGCGGTGGACGCCGAGCCAGTTGCTCGCGATCGAGAGAGCGGCGAACTCGCGGCTGCCGCGCTGGAGATCGATCGGCACGCCGATGCTGATCGCCGTCGAGGGGCCGGGCTTCTCGACGAGGACGACGTCCCGCCCCTCGGGCTCCTCGAGCGGGGGCGGGGGGAGGGACGAGGGGCGGCCCGAGGGAAGGGCGGAGAGCTCCTTCGCCAGGCGGTCGGGGAGGTCGGCCGGGTAGGCCCCGCCGACCCCGACGACGACGTTCTCTCGGGTGAAGTGCGCGCGGGAGAAAGCGAGGACGTCCTCGCGCGTGATCGAGCGGAGGCCCTCCGCCGTCCCGACGATCGGGTGCGCGTAGCGCGTCCCCGCGAAGAGGCGGGAGTTGAGGGCGGCCTTCCCCAGCTCCTCGTCGGAGGTGTAGCGGAGCGCCTTCTCCACGAAGACGAGGGCCTGGTCGCGGAGGCGCTCGAGGTCGTCCGCCTTGAAAGCGGGACGGACGAGCGCGTCGAGGAAGAGCGGGAGGAACCGCTCGAGATGGTCGCGGTGGACCTCTCCGGTGACGACCGTCATCTCTCGGTCGACGGAGGCGTCGTACGAGGCCGCCATCGGATAGAGCTTCTCGAGGATCGCGTCGTAGGCGTTCTTCTGGGTCGCCCCCTCGGTGAGGAGGGAGGCCGTGAGGGCGGCGAGCCCCTCCTTCCCCGGCGGGTCGTCCTGGCTCCCGACCTTGAACCAGATCTTGAAGTCGACGTTCGGGTCCTCGGCGACGGGAAGGAGGACGGGAGGGGCGGAGAGCGAGGCCGCGGCGGGCGCCGCCGACGCGGCCGCCGCCGCGCCGAACGCGGGAGGAGCCTCCCCCTTCGCGTGGAGGAGCGAGGCCGTGCAGCGCTGCGGGTCGAGGGAGCGTTCGGCGGCGCGGCGGACGTCCTCCGGCTCGACCTTCTCGAGCGTCGCGAAGTACTCCTCGACGGCGGCGACGTCCCCCGTGATCGCCGCGAAGAGCGCGAGCTGGCCGCAGACGCGCCCGGGCGTGGTGAGGCTCGAGAGGAACCCGTACTTGCTCCGCGAGCGGACGGCGTCGAGGCGGTCCCGGGACACGGGAGCCCGGCGGAGCTCTTCGGCCGCCCCCCAGAGCTCGCGCTCGACCGCGGGGACGTCGGCTAGGTCCTTCACCCGCGCGCGGACCCACCAGAGGCCCGGATCGCGCTGGAACCGGAACTCCGTGGAGAGGGAGTCGAGCCTCTGCTCCTCGAGGACGAGCCGGCGGTAGACGGGCGAGGTCTCGCCGAAGGCGAGGTCGCCGAGGATGTCCCCGGCGACCATTGCCCGGTCCCCCGGGAGGAAGCGCTCTCCCCGGAAGGCGAGGGCCAGGACCGGAAGGGTCTTTCCCTCGAACGGGACGACGATCCTCTTCGCGGCCTTCGGGGGGGGCTCCTCCGGAACGGAGGGAGATTCGTAGCCGCGCTTCCAGCCGCCGAAGGCCTTCCGGAGGAGGGCGAACGTCGCGGCGGGCTCGACGTCCCCGGCCACGAGGAGGACGACGTTTTCGGGACGGTAGAAGCGGGTGAAGAACCCCTTCGAGTAGGCGTACCGCTCCGGCATCTTTTGGATGTCGGCCTCGAATCCGATCGTGGTGTGCCGGTAGGTGTGCCGCTCGAAGGCCGCGGCGCGCACCGCCTCCTCGAGGACCTCCTCCGGGTCCGTGCGGTTCTTCCGGTACTCGCCGTAGACCGCGCCCGCCTCCGTCCGGAACAGGTCCTCCGCGTACTTCAGGTTCTGGAAGCGGTCGCTCTCGAGCTCGACCACCTGCGGGAGGTCCTCCTTCGAGAAGGAGAGGTGATAGGCGGTGACGTCGTCGCTCGTGAAGGCGTTCGCGTCGGCTCCCATCGAGGCGAGGATCCGGTCGTAGTCTCCCGCCGGGTGCTTCTCCGTCCCGCGGAACATCAGGTGCTCGAAGAAGTGGGCAAAGCCGCTGCACCCCTCCTCCACCTCGTCGCGGCTGCCGGTCCGGACGACGCTCCAATAGGCGACCAAGCCCTCGGAGGGCATCGGGATCACGATCGCACGGAGGCCGTTCTCGAGCGTCTCCCGGTGGATCGCGTACGGGAAGACGGCGCGGGGGAGAGTCCCGTCGGCAGGTGGAAGAGCGAGGGGGGCAGCCAGGACGAGGGCGAAGAGCGGCATGGGCGAGTCTCTTCCCGGGCGGGGAGCGGGAAGGGTAACTTCGACCGCCCCGCGATTCCGCAACCTTCGGCGGGCTACCTCGGCGCCGGCTCGCGCTCGAGCCGGACGGAGATCTCGACCGGAGACTTGGGGCTGACGAGGATCGTCGCGGACTTGGGAGTAAAGCCTTCCGACCAGACATCCACCGTGTACTCACCTGGCGGGAGGAAGGTGATCCACACACCCTCCTCTCCTGGGACCGGGGCTGCCTTCCATTCTCCTGCCCGGTCGCCCCGTCGGAACACGACCCGCGCCCCCTCGATCAGCGCGTCCCCCGGGCCGAGCACGCGGAGCCAGACGCGCACCTGACCAGACTCCTTCACCTCGAGGAGGAATTCGGTCTCCTCTCCGGCCCGGACGACCCTTGCCTCCGAACGGAGAGAGAGTTCTTCCGGTCGGTGCAAGAGCGCGTAGTAGCGACCGGGAGCAAGCCCCTTCACGTGCGCGACGCCGGTCCCATCGGTGAGAACCTGCTTCTTCGAACCGATCGCGCCCTCTCCCGGAGTCGGGATCATCAAGACCTGTTCGCCGGGCAGGAGTTCGCCCGCGGGGCCGATCACCTTGACCCGCGCCACCCCGCCGGTCTCGAGGGCAAAGTCGATCGTGACGATGTCGTTCGCCTCGAGCCGGATCGGTCCGCGCACCTGCGGCGCCAGCGACTCGAACAGCGGGTCCTCTTCTCCCAAGACGAAGTATTCCGCCCAGACGCGGTAGGTCCCGGGATCGAGGCCGAGCACTCGGAAGGATCCGTCCTCGTCCGTGAAGGCCCCGATGCCCGCCACGGTCGAGAGTGGTGAAGGCTCTTCCCGGCGAACGCCCACATAGATTCGAGCGAGTGGCCCGTGGTCCGAGGCGCGCACGACCCTCCCCCGGATCTCCGCCCCGGCGAGCCGCGCGTCGAAGACGAGTTCGCCCATTTCCGGAACCCGGATCCGCCACGATCCCACCTCAGTCACTCCCGAATCACCCTTGGCGACCTGAATCGTCGCCTCCCCTGGGGGGACGTTCCGGATCTCGTAGGAACCGTCCTTCGCGGTCGTGTCCCTCAGGGGACGGACGATCCCCTGGGCCGAGCTGGGCTTGGAGGTGCCGTCGGAGAAGACGTACACGAGGGCGCCCGGGACCCCGGCCTCCCCCCCACGCAACACCCGTCCTCGCACCATGCAACCTGCCGCACCCCGAGGCGCGAACTCGACTCGGGTGACCTTTCCCGCCTCGACGATGGCGTCCGCCCGCAAGGTGTGGCGCGCCCGCAGGCCCTCGTCCTCTCCGGAGGCCCGAGGCGGAGAGATCTCGACCTCGTACACGCCCGGTGCCAGCCCCAGGATCTGGAAGTGACCCGAGGAATCGGCCCTGCTCTCCTTGAGGAAGTCGGTGAACTCGTGGGGTGGGGGATTCAGCGGAGATGCCATCGCGCTCCCTCCCGCCAACGGGGATCCGTCTTCGCGGAAGGCGTGTCCCTCGACCCCCCCACCGCGCGCGAGCCGGATCACTACGCCCGAGACGGTCCACTCGCCCGCCGTTCCGACCGGCTCGGTCGTCGCATCTGCGTAGTCGGCGTGCCGCACGTGCAGCCTCGTGCCGGGGGACGCCCCGTCCACCGCGAACGCGCCGTTCGAGTCGGTGCGTGCCGACTCGGCCCAGGCGTACGGGTTGTCCGGCAGGAAGTGGCGAACGGTCGCGCCCGCCACCGGAGCTCCCGAGTCCCCGTCGACCACGGTGCCGCGCACGGCGAGTGCACGGTGGAGCCTGATCTCGAGGCCGCCCCGCATCCCGGACTCTTCGAGCGCGAGGGGCTCGGACGTCGTCGGCAGGTAATCCGCGGCGTCGACCGTGAGCTTCCATTGCCCCTCCCCGAGGTCGGAGATCGCAAAGGCGCCGTCGTCCGCCTCGAAGGAGAGGGGCGGCCGGAAGCGAGAGCCCGGCATTCCGAGCGCGCGCACGCGAAAGCGATGCACGGCCGCCCCGGTCTCCGCGTCGAGGACTCTCCCGGCGACCCCGGTCTGCGCATCGAGCACGATCTCGAAGTTCTCGGCTCCCGGCCGGACGTCCCGGACGATCTCCCCGCGTCGTCCGTCGGCCCGGGCGACGAGAATCAGAGGATCCGCGCCGAGCCCGTCGAACCGGAATTTCCCCTCCCCGTCGGTGAATGCGGTCCGGATCTCCTCCTCGCCGTTCCGTCCGCCCTGGACCATGGGAGCAGCGCGAACCCGGACTCCTGCGAGAGGGGCTCCCGCAGCATCGATGACGCGGCCGGCCACCCGCAGGTTTCGAGCGCTTTCCCGCGCGTGGCCGAGCGGCGCGCCCTCCGCGATGTCCGCTGGACCGGTCGACGCAGGATGAGGGGCGTCCTCCGGCGGAGGAGACGGCTCGACGGGGCGGGACTCGGCACCCGCGACGACCGTCGACGAGCCGCCTGGCGAACCGACGGGGCCCTCTCCTCCGCGCACCCACATCCAGAGCACCACGGCACCTAGCACGAGCGCGGTCGTGCCGATCCAGAACTGAGCTCGACGCGCCATGCGACCCCCTGTTCGCCCGGTCCGAGGATCCGGCGGGCGCATTCTAGACTTGGATCGGGACCCGGGGAGAGCTTCCTCGCGCGCGGCGGCCAAGTCTTCCCGGAGGGACAAGGGAGCGTTCCTTCCGCAGGTGTCAGCGACAGCGGGGACCTCCTCCATCCACCAGCGCGCCGCGCCAAACCAACGGCGGACGGACGTCCGTAAGATGTCCATCCCTCCGAGAGAAGGCGGAGAACAGACATGGCCCTACGCGAGATGCTCTGGGGATCGATCGCCCTCGCGGTCGGGGCCCAGGAGGAGGGGCCGCAGCCGATCCGGGTGACGGAGAAGACCCGCGCGGACCCCGGGGCGCTCGCAGCCCTTGAGAAACCCGGGCGGGTCTTTTTCAGCGACGACTTCGAGTCGGCCGACTCGCGGAAGGGCTTCTTCGAGATCCGCGGCGAGAAGGAGGGTCGGGCCCGTCTCACCGAGGATCCGAAGGAGGCCCACCGCGGGAAAGGCGCCTTCCGCTTCACGGCTCCGGCAGTCCAGGGGAAGTCGTCCGGCTCGGGCGCGAGCGCCTGGCTCGGGTCCGAGGGGTACGGCCAGGTCTACTTCCGCCGGTACGTGAAATTCGCGGCGGACTACGACCAGGGGGACCTGCACCACGTGGGCGGGAGCCTCTCCGGCTTGGCCGGCGACGACCGGTGGCGCGGCATGGGGAGCGCCGGCCTCCGGCCGAAGGGGGACGACCACTTCAGCGCCAGCTTCGAGCCCTGGCGAGACTGGGGACGCGTCCGCCCCCCGGGCGCCATGTTCCTCTACACCTACTGGATGGACATGAAGCGCGACCGGGACGGCCACTATTGGGGGAACAACCTCGGCCCGACGGCGGGAGACAGCGTGACGCTCCAGCCGGACCGCTGGCACTGCCTCGAGCACATGATCAAGGTGAACGAGGTTGGCCGGGCCGACGGCGAGCTGGCCGCATGGGTCGACGGCAGGCTCGCGATCCGTTACACGGGGATCCGCTGGCGGAGCGCCGAGGACGTGAGGCTCAAGCGCTGGGAGATCGGCATCTACGTGCACCACGCAACGCGGGAGAACACCGTCTGGTACGATGACGTGGCCCTCTCGATGGGCTACGTCGGCCCGATTCGGGAAGTGGCGCGGTAGTCGAGAGAGGGCCTCATCGGCGCGGACTCGTCGTGGATCTCCGGGAGGGCCTCCCCGGGGTAGAGGAGGGGCCCGAACTCAACGCGGGGCCCCGATCCTTCCGGGACCCGAGGCTCGGACGAAAGCTTGGCGCCGTGGGAACCGTAGTCTCCCCTCGCTTCGCCTCGCCCTCCCTCGATCGCTACGCTCGCCCCGCGCCGAGCGACCCGCCCCCCCATGCGCCACCTCCTCGCCCTGCTCGCCACTCCCCTGTTCGCCGCCGGCGCCGCTGCCCCGCTCTCCGACCTCCATTCCCAAGGGGATCGGCTGAAGGACGCGTGGGAACGGGTCGACCGGCTCGTCGAGCGCTCGATGCGCGAGTTCCGGACGCCCGGCCTCGCCCTCGCCGTCACTTCGCGGGACGGGCTCCTCCGGGCCTCGAACTACGGGCTCGCCGACCTGAAGACCCGCGCCCCCGTGAGGGACGACACGCTCTTCGAGATCGGCTCGACTTCGAAGTCCTTCACCGCGATCGTCCTCCTCCAGTTGCGCGAGGAGGGGAAGCTCGACCTCCGGAAGCCCGTCGTGGACTACCTCCCCTGGTTCCGGATCCGCTCGCGGTTCGACCCGATCACGGTCCACGACCTCCTCACGCACCGGGCGGGTCTCCCGCGGGACCGCGACGACGTCCCCTCCTCCCTCTACCAGGTCGCCGCGCTCGCCGAGCGCGAGACCGGATCTCCCCCGGGGAAGGCCTTCGCCTACTCGAACATCGGCTTCCAGCTCCTCGGCTACCTCGCCGAGGAGGCGGGGAAGGAGCCCTTTCCGGCGGCGCTGCGCCGCCGGATCCTCGAGCCGCTCGGCATGACCTCGAGCGTCCCCTCCTTCACGCACGGCACGCGCGCGCGGCTCGCCGTCGGGTACACCCCCCTCTACGACGACCGTCCCCCTCACCCCTCCCACCCTCTCGTCGAGGCGACCTGGCTCGAGTACGGGGCGGGCGACGGGTCGATCGCGGCGACCGCGAGCGACCTTGCGGCCTACCTCCGGATGCTCCTCCGCCGCGGCGAGGGCCCGAAGGGGAGGGTCCTCTCCGAGGCGGGCTTCGAGCTCCTGCTCTCGCGACCCGTGCCGGGGGAGGGGCCCGAGTACTACGCCTACGGGATGAACGTCTCGAGGGAGAAGGGCCGGACCGAGATCGCGCACGGGGGGGGAATGATCGGGTACGCCTGCGGCTTCGTCGGCGACCTCGACGCCGGCGTCGGCGCCGTCGCGCTCGTCAACGGCCCCGGGGAGCCGGGCGGGATCTCCCGCTTCGCGATGGCGGCCGCCGCCGCCGCGATCGCGGGAAGCCCCCTCCCTCCCCTCCCGGAATCCCGGCTGAACGCACGGGTCGAGAAGCCCGCGGACTACGCGGGGCGTTACCGGACCGCCGAGGGGAAGACGCTCTCGATCGAGGCGAAGGGGGAGGAGCTCCTCCTCCTCGCCGGGAGCGACCGCATCCCCCTCGAGCTCCGTGGGAGGGACGCCTTCCTCGCGAACCACCCCGACTTCGACCTCTTCCTCCTCCGCTTCGTGCGGGAGGGGGACCGCGTCGTCGAGGCGGTCCACGGACCCGACGCCTACGCGCGCGATGGGACGACCCCCAAGCCTCCCCCTTCCGCTCCCGAGGAGTGGCGCGCCTATCCGGGCCACTACCGGTGTCAGAGCCCCTGGCTCTCGAACCTCCGCGTCGTCCTCCGGAAGGGGAGGCTCCTCCTCGCGCTTCCCCAGGGCGCGGAGGTCCCTCTCGTTCCCCTCGAACCCGGTCTCTTCCGGGTGGGGGAGGAGGAGAGCGCGGAGCGGCTGCGATTCGACTCGATCGTGAACGGCCGGGCGCTTCGCGCGAACTTCTCGGGGGTCGACCTTTATCGCTTCTTCACGCCCTGACGCGGACGCGGCCGATTCCGAAGGCGACGAATCTCGAGATGAACCGGCGGACGAACGGGAGCCGGACGAAGAGGGGAAGCGTGCCGCGCGTCCTCGCGTCGAGCGCCCGGGCGACGAGCCGGCGCTGGACGAAGGCCTGGACCGCCTGCACGAGCCGCGTCGGCCGCTCGCGTCTGCGCTGGACCGAGGCGAGGGAGCGGTCCTCCAGCGTCCCGGCCGCGAGCGGGGCCGCGAGCTCCTCCGCGGCGACGACGGCGTCCTGGATGGCCATGTTGATCCCGACGCCGGCGACCGGGGACATCGCGTGCGCGGCGTCGCCGATCAGGAGCAGCCCGCGCTTCCACCACCGTCGGACCCGGCTCGACTCGACGGAGAGGAGGGAGACCTCCTTCCAGTCCCGGATCTCCCCGACGCGGTCGCCGAACTCGGGAGCGACCTCGACGATCGCCCGCCGCAGACCCTCCAGCCCGGCCGCCCGCAGCGCTTCGTATCCCCCCTTCGGGATCACGAAGCCGATCTGCCAGTGGCTCCCGCGGTCGAGCGTGACGAGGAGCCTCCCCCGTCCCGTCCAAAGACGCCCCTCCTCCGGATCGGCGTCCTCGGGTCTCCTCGGGATGCGGAACCAGAGGACGTCCATCGGAGGGGAGGTTCGGACCGTCTCGAGACCCGCGAGGCGCCGGACCGCCGAGAAGCGTCCGTCCGCGCCGACGGTGAGGAGCGCCCGGACCTCGCGCATCCCTTCCCCCTCGCGGACCCGGACGCCGGTGACTCGGCCGTCCCGCTCGAGGAGCCCCTCGACCCTCGCCCCCATCTCGAGGCGGAAGGAGGGGAAGCGCTTCGCCTCCCCGGTCAGGAACTCGAGGAACCGCTCCTGCGGGAGCATCGCGATGTAGGGGTAGCGCGTCGGCAGCCGCCCGAAGTCGACCATCACCCTGCGCGCTCCGCCGGGGGTCTGCGCCGCGATCCGGCGGATCTTCGCGTGCGGGAGCGCGAGGAGGCGCTCGGCGAGCCCAAGGTCCTCGAGGATCTCCAGGATCGAGGGGTGGATCGTGTCCCCGCGGAACTCGCGCGCGAAGTCGCGGTGCGCCTCGAGGAGGAGGACGGAGATCCCCTTCCGCGCGAGGAGGTAGGCGAGCGTCGCGCCGCCGGGCCCGCCGCCCACGACGCAGCACGAGACGTCCCGGGTCTCCTCGGTCACCGGGATCGGGGGTTCCTACGAGCCGCCGGCTCGCCGCGCGAGCGTCACCTTGACCGTCGTCGGCTTTCCGTCCCGCTCGAAGTCGACCTCGACCTCCTCCCCCGGGCGGTACTTCCCGAGCGCGTACATGAGGTCGTAGACGTTCGCGACCTTCACCTCCCCGACCCGCGTCAGGAGGTCGCCGCGCAGGAGGCCGGCCTTCTCGGCGGGACTCCCGGCGCTCACGCCCGAGAGACGCATCCCCTTCCCGCTCTCGGCGTAATCGGGCATGGTCCCGAGCCACGACCGGGCCGGGCCGGCCTGCGTCGTCGGGCTCGGTCCCTCCGTCTTCGTGAACGGGACGGGCTCGGCGCTCGAGGCGATCGCGCGAGCGATCCGGGCCGCGAGGAGGGCGATCCGCGCGGCGTCCCCCGCGTTCACCTTCTCCGCGTCGTCGGAGGGGCGGTGGTAGTCGTCGTGGAGGCCCGTGAAGAAGAAGAGAGCCGGGATCTCCTTCTGGAGGAAGGAGAGGTGGTCGCTCCCTCCGAAGCCGTGCCCGGGCTCGGAGAGGCGGGGCTTCAACCCGAGGTCTCCCTCTCCCTCCTCGATCGCGGCCTTCCAGCGGGGCGACGTGCCGACGCCGGACACGTCGAGCGAGCCCTCGCGGCTCCTTCCGACCATGTCGAGGTTCAGCATCGCGACGATCCTCGCGGCGGCGACCGGCGGGTTCTCGACCAACCTCCTCGACCCGAGGAGACCCTCCTCCTCTCCCGAGAAGCCCGCAAAGAGGACGCTGCGGACGGGCCTCTCCTGCGACGCCAGGGCTCGGGCGATCTCGAGGAGGGCGGCGGTCCCCGAGGCGTTGTCGTCGGCGCCGTTGTGGACTTGGCCCGTGGCCTCCGGCGCGCGCGAGTCCTCGCCCCCTCGACCGAGGTGGTCGTAGTGCGCCCCGACGACGACGGTCCCCGCGGACGGATCGGTTCCCCGGAGGAGCCCGAGCACGTTCCGCGCCTTCCCCTTCGGACGCAGTACGTCGGCCCGCAGGGCGACGCGAACTCCCGCGAGGGGCGCGGAGCGCGGCTTGCGCTCGGCGTCGATCGCCGACTGGGCGCCGCGAAGGTCGAAGCCCGCGGCGGCGGCGAGGGTCCCTGCCGCGTCGTTGGAGATCTGGAGCGCCGCGACGCCCGCGTCCGCGCCCCCCCCCCGGAACGCGACGAGGGCGTCGTCGGGGGGAGAGGCGGGAGACCACCCGTTGCAGAGGAGGAGGCCCGCGGCGCCGTGGTGCTTCGCCTCTTCCACCTTCTCGCTCAGCGCCGCGCCCCGGAACGGCTCGCCCGCTCCCCTCGGCCCCTTCATCCCGGGCCCGTAGCGCAGCACGAGGACGACCCGCCCCTGCACGTCGAGTCCTTCGTAGTCGTCGTAGCCCGAGTCGGGGTCGCGGATCCCGTAGCCGGCGAAGACGACCTCCCCCTCCACCGCCTCCGATCCCGAGAGCGGGAGTGGCAGGACGCGTCCCGGGAGGGGAGCGACGGGCCGATTCCCGACCTTGAAGGCGACGCTCGAGGACTCCCCCGCCCGCTCCTCGAGCGGGACCTCGAACTCCTGGAACCACCCGCCTCCCTCCCCCGCCGGCTCGAGGCCGGAAGCCTGGAACCGGGTCGCGACGTAGCGCGCGGCGCGGTCCGCCCCCGGCGTCCCCGAACGACGTCCCTCGAGCGCGTCGTCGGCGAGGAACTCGACGTGGGCGAAGAGGTCGGCGGCGGAGATCGGAGGGACGTCCCCGGGGAGAAGGAGGAGGGCGAGGAGGGCGCCGAGCATGGGGAGGATCGGAGGCGCCGCCAGTCTACGGATCCCGCACGGCCCGGGTCAGCGCCAACTGGGACGGGGCATGCGAGGTTCTTATCTTTCACCCGCGATGGGCCCCGCGCGGATCCCTCCCTCCCACCGCGTCGGGCTCCTCCTCGCGCTCCTCGCCTCCGCGCTCTACTTCACGGGATCGGAGCTCACCCTCGCGGGGCGGATCGGCCTCCCCCTCGACGACGCCTGGATCCACGCCTCCCTCGCCCGGAACATCGCGGAGGGCCACCCCCTCTCGCCGAACCCGGGGGACCCGGCCGTCCCCTGCTCGACCGCTCCGCTCTGGACGTTTCTCGAGGCGACCCTGCTCAAGGCGACGGGCCTTCTCGGAGCGGGGAGCGATCCCGACGGGACGGCGGCGGTGGCGGTCGCGAAGGCCCTCGGCCTCGCCTGCGGGTATCTCGCCTGCCTCCTCCTCTGGCGCCTCGTCCGCGCGGTCACGGACTCCCTCCCCCTCGCCTTCTTCGGCGCCGCGCTCCTCGCGACGCAGCCCCGGTTCGTCTGGGGGGTCCTCTCCGGGCTCGAGGTCCCCCTCTACACGGCCCTCGTCCTCCTCGGCCTGAACCTCCACCTTCGCACCCGCGACGAGGGAGGGTGGAGGCGCCACATCCCCCTCCCGGTGTTCGTGGCCGCCGCCTTCTCCCGCCCCGAGTGCCTCCTCTTCTTCCCGATCCTCTGGCTCGACCGCTTCCTCTTCGGGGGACCCGAGGCGAGGGCCCCCTCGCGCGCCCTCCGCGACGGGCTCCTCTCCCTCGCCGCTCTCGCCGTCTTCCCGGCCTTCAACCTCCTCCTCTGGGGGAGGCCCTTCCCGACCACCTTCTACGTGAAGGCGGAGGCGGGGAGCGTGTTCGCCGTCCTCGGGAAGGACGGCGTCGGCACGACCCTGCAGTTCGTCGGAACGGCGGTCGCGCAGCAGGAGCTCCTCGCCGCCGCGTTCTTCCCCGCCCTCTTCCTCCCCCTCGTCCTCGCCGCGGGGCGGGGCGGGGTCCGGCTCCTCTCGGAGCGGCGCGCCTCCGTCCTCCCCTTCGCCTTCCTCGCGTTCGGGCTCCTCCACGGCCTCCTCGGCCCGAGCCCCCCGACGCTCCAGTCGGGCCGGCGCTTCTTCATGATGCCCCCCCTCTTCCTCGCGACGGCGCTCGCCGGCCTCGGCCCGCTGCGCGTCCCCCGGGCGGGGCGGTTCGCGGCGGCGGCGACCGCGCTGGTCGCCGCCGCCGTGGCGCTCAAGATCCTCCTCGGGTTCGACCTCTCCCTCCTCGGCGCGTTCGCCCGCTACTTCTACCTGGGGGAGTCGACGCTCGTCTCCCTCGTGCGCGAGCTCGAGCCCGTCGGGGTCCAGGGCCCGGCCCTCCGCTTCGCCGCGGGCCTCGCTTTCCTCCACGTCGCGGCCGCCGCCGCGGGGATCGCCGTCGCCCGGGAGCCGGGGAAGCGGACCCTCCTCGCCGTCCTAGCGCTCTGCCTCGTCCTCGCGCTCTGCCTCGCCCAGCAGGTCGCCGGGCTCGCCGACCACGCCCGGGCCTACGCGCGCAACGTCCGGGACACCGACGAGCTCAACGTGGCCTCCGGCGTCTGGATCCGCGACCACCTCCCGACGGGCGCCCTCGTCGCCGTCCACGACTTCGGGGCGATCGCCTACTTCGGGCGCCGGCGCGTCCTCGACCTCGAGGGGATCGCGACCCCCGAGGCGATCGACGCGAGGGCGAAGGGGGCGAAGGGGCTCGTCGAGCTCCTGCGCCGGATGCGCCCGACCCACTACGTCGGCGCGCCCGGGGGCCTGCGCCCGGCGTACGCCGATGCGTTCAAGGAGCTGGCCGAGGCGGGGCAACTCGACCGCAAGCCCCTCCACGAGATCACGCTCTCCGAGAACGCGACGGTCGCGGGCGGGACGATCGTCGTCGCGCGCTTCAACTGGTAGGGCGGACGGTGAAGCGGCCGAGGGGGCTCCGCGCGGTCGCCGCGTGGACGGCGCCGCGGCGTCCGAGCGCCTCGATGAAGTAGTGGACGGACGTGTCGTGTGAGAAGCGCGGGAGGAGCCCGAGCACCTCCCGGGCGTAGCCGTCGAGCTGCAGGCGGCCGTCCCTCGCCTCCTCGGCGTCGAAGAAGAAGGAGCCCGTCTCCCCCGGGGAGATCCAGGCGAGGCGGTAGGGACCCGGCTCCGGCGGGACGAAGGGAACCGCCCAGCCCGCCGCCGCGACGTCCTCGCCCTGGAGGACGGGGATCTCGAGGCGATCGAGGCGCCCGAGGAGCCTCGCTTCCCGGACCTCGATCCCGACGCCTTCGAACTCGAGCTCGAGCTTCGCGATCCCCCCTTCCGTGAGCCCGCGCAGGTACCAGCCGACGTGGTTCCCGACCGCGAGCCAGAACCGCCGGGCCCCGTCGCGCAGGCCGACCTCCGCGAGCGCCGCGCGGTCGAAACGGTCGGTCGCGCCCCTCGCCCCGAACCAGCGGGCCGAGGCGCTTACCGCTCCCTCCGCCCGGACCAGGACCTCGAGCGCCGCGCTCTTGCGGGGGTCGAGGCCGCCGAGCGTCCACTCGAGCCTTCCCCTCCCCCCTTGGAAGCGGATCCCCTCCGCGGGGACTTCGAACTCGCGGTCCTCTCCGGAGAGGGGGGGATACGCGGCGAGGTCGCGGCGCGCGGGGTCCCAACCGACGACGAGTGGGGTGGCCTCGCCGACCGCGGCGAGGGGGGCGGCGTCGAGGCGGTCGCGGTCGAGCACGCACTGGATCAGGTTGAGGACCGGGAGGTCGCGGTCGAGGTAGGGGCGCTGCAGGGCGCACTCGACCGTGTTCGTGTCGAGGACCGCGATCCCCTCCCTGTCCGTCGGGAAGTTGAACAGCGCGATCGGACGCCCGCGGGCAACCTCCTCCGCGAACCGGCGGACCGCGCGGACGAAGTCGCGGGCGTCGTGCTCCGCTGCCTCCCAGCGGACCTGCTCCTCGACAAGGAGCCGGAGGGGGGAGGCGACGAGCGCCGCCTCCCCGACGAGGAGCGCGAAGCCCCTCCGGAATCCGCCGCGGCGGTCCGGCGCAGGAAGGAGCCAGGCGAGGAGGAGAGAGACAGGTACCGAGGCGAGGTAGAGGGTCCTCGCGCCGCTCAGGTTGGGGTGCACGGCGACGGGGAAGGTCGGGGCGAGGCAAGCGGCGAGGGCGAGGGCGCAGGCGAGCACGATCCTCCAAGAAGGGCGGCGGAGGAGAAGGAAGAGCGCCGCGACGGGGACGAGGAGCTCCGCCGCGGCGAAGATCCGGAGCGGAGGGGGGAGCCCCGGTCGGAAGGGGAAGAAGAGCGCCCGGAGTTTTCCGGGGAGGGTCGCGACGAAGCCCGCGGCCGCGGCGCCTGCGCCGGGGGAGGACCCGAGGACGAGCCCGCGGGCAAGGAGGTAGAGGACGAGGAGGGAAAAATGGGGCGCGACGAGGCGCAGGGCGGCGCGTCCGCGCGCCCGGAGCCCCTCCTCTCCCTCCGCGACGAGGAGCGCGCAGAGGAGGACGAAAGGGAGGGACGCGCTCTCCTCCTTGGCGAAGAGGGCGGCCGCGAAGAGCGCCGCGGAGCCCGCGCGAAGCGAGCCGGAGCGGCGCCGCCACGCGCCGATCCCGAGGGCGAGGGAGGAGAGCGCGAGGCACCCCGCGGTCGAGGAGACCCGGCCCGCGATCCAGGTGACCGCCTCCGCGCGCGCGGGGTGGAGGGCGAAGAGGGCCGCGGCGACGAGCGCGACGATCCACCCCCGCGAGGGGAGGAGGAGGCGGATCGAGACGAGGAGGAGGAGCGAGGCGAGGGCGTGCGCGAGGACGTTCCCGAGGTGGTAGCCGAACGCGACCGGCCCGAAGAAGGTCCAGTCGAACGCGTAGTGGAGGGAGACGAGCGGCCGCCAGGCCTGGTGTCCGTGCAGCCCGAGCCAGGGGGACGTGAAGTCGGAGAGGAGCCGCTCGAGGTCGAGGCGGCCGTCGCGAAGGAGGAGGTTCACCTCGAAGGCGTCCGAGAGGAACCACCCTCCGAGGCTTCGCCCGTGGGCGAGGAAGACGAGCGCGAGGAGCCCGGCGAAGGCGAGCGCCGCCTCCCGTCCCTGCGAGGCCGCCGGCTGCCGGGGTCGCGCGCTCTCCGCGGCCACGGGCTCACTATATCCGGCCCTCCCCCGCCGCTATCCTCCCGCGCCCGGCGCCCGGCCGGATGCGGAAATCCCGCGACCTCCCCGCGCTCCTGCTCTACGCCGCCGCGGCGGTCGCCCTCTACGGCGACTCCTTCGGAGGGGGGCGCTCCTTCTTTCCCCTCCACTCCGACGAGCTTCCCCCCTGGAGCTCGCACGCGTCGCCGGAGCGGCTCGCCTCGCTTCGGGCGACCTCCGTCTACGGCCTCACGGACAAGCCCTGGGCCTTCCACCCCCTCTTCGTCGAGGCGGGCCGGGCGCTGCGCGCGGGGGAGCTGCCCCTCTGGAACCCCCGGCTCTTCTGCGGATTCCCCCAGCACGCGGTCCAGCTGACCGGGCTCTTCTACCCCTTCCATCTCCCCTTCCTCCTCGGCGACCCGTTCCGCTGGTACGGAATCCTCGCCGCGTTCCACGCGTTCGCCGCCGCCTCCCTCACCTACGCGTTCCTGCGCCGCCTCGCCGTCGGCCGCGCGGGATCGGCGCTCGGAGGGTTCGCCTTCGGCTTCGGCGGGTGGCACCTGCTCCGCGCCCACTACCCGATGGTCGCGGCCGCAGGGACATGGCTCCCCCTCGCCCTCCTCTCGATCGAGTCGCTCGCCCGAGGGAGGGGAGGGCGCTGGATCGCCGCGGGGGCGGCCGCCTTCGCGCTCTCCTTCTCCGCCGGTTTCCCGCAGGTCGCGGTCCTCTCCGCGGAGCTCTCGATCGCCTACGCCGTCTGGCGCTTCCTCGGTCTGCGGCGCGAGGCGAGGGAACGCGGAGCGCCCTTCGCGCTCTCGTGCGTCGCGACGCTCCTCCTCGGGGCGCTCCTCTCGGCGCCGCAGGTCCTCCCGGGGATCGAGTTCGCCTCCCGCGCGGAGCGCGGCGACGTCTCCGTCGAGGCGCTCCGCGTCCGGGCGCTCCACCCCGCGCACTTCCTCTCCCTCCTCGTCCCCGACCTCTTCGGCGACCCGGTCCGCGACAAGGCCCCCGTCCCCCCGGCGACGACTCCTCCCCTCCTCGCGGCGCTCCTCGTCCCGCCGACGGACAACGCCTTCAACGTCTTCGAGAACGGCGCCTACCTCGGCGTGTTCCCCCTCCTCGCCGCGTTCCTCGGTCTCCGGCGGCGCGGTCCCCCGACCTTCTTCGCCGGGGCGGCCCTGGTCTTCGCCGCCTTCTCGGTCGCGAGCCCGCTCCTCTCCGTCGGCCACGCGATCCTCCCCGGCTTCCGCCTCGGCGCCCCCTCCCGGAACCTCTTCGCCGTCGCCTTCTGCGCGGCGGTCCTCTCGGGGCTCGGCCTCGACGCCGTCCTCCGCGACCGGCTTCCCCGCCGGCGTACGCTCGCCGCGGTCCTCCTCCTCGTCGCTTCGGGTTGGGCCGCCGGCATCCTCTCCCTCGGCGACGCCCCGTTCGCGGGGCGGAGGTTGTTCACGAGCCGCCCCGCCCTCGCGCGGGTCAAGACCCTGACTGGCGTCGAGGTCACGCGCGAGGAGGTCCTCGCCCGCTATCCCGACGACGTGCTCGGCGCGAACCTGAACCGCACGCGCAACCAGGCGACCCGCCTCTTCCTCTTCCTCGGGGGCGCGCTCGGGGTCCTCTTCTTCGCCAGGAGGTCGCGACCCTACTGGGCGGTCGGGCTCGCGGCCGCGGACCTCCTCTCCTTCGGGGGGCCGCTCGCGAACTCCGTCCCGCGCGAGGGGCTCTTCGATCCTCCCGCGCTCGTGCGGCCCCTCCTCGAGCGGCGCGAGGAAGGGAGGCTGTTCCGGGTCGGCGGCCGGTTCTTCCTCGCTCCGAATCTCCTCGGGTTCTGGGGGGTCGACGAGGCAGGGGGGTACTCCCCCTCCCTCGGCCCCTACGAGAGATTCCTCGGCCTCGTCGACCCCTCCGCGCCCCTGAAGGGGGTCGGGGCTTCCACGTTCGCCGGGCCGGACCTGCCGCGGAGCCCGCTCTTCCCGCTCCTCGGGATCCGGTGGCTCCTCGCGCCGATCGACGTCGCGAGCCGCTGGCCGGCGGACCGGGCCGAGATCCTCGAACGCGACGGGGGCTTCGCCCTCGCGCGGCTGCGCGAAGAGCCGCTCCGTGCCTTCGTCGCGCGGCGGGCGAAGCGCGTTCGCGACGAGGCCTCCGCGATCCGCCGGCTCAGAGAGGCGGACTTCGACCCCCGGAGCGAGGTCGTCCTCCTCGACCCCGACCTCCCCGAAGGAGAGGAAAAGATGGGCGAGGGTTCTCCCGTTCCGGCGCGCATCGTCGAACGATCCTTCAACCGCATCGTCGTCGAGGCCCCGGAGGAGGGGTGGCTCGTCCTGACCGACGCGTGGTACCCGGGGTGGAAGGCGCGGACCGGGAGAGGCGAGAAACGGGAGATCCTTCGTGCCGACCTCTTCTTCCGCGCCGTCGACGCGAGGAAGAAGGGGGAGCGGATCGAGTTCTCCTACGAGCCCGGTTCGTTCCGCTGGGGGGTCGGCCTCGGCGTCCTCGGGATCCTCGCCCTCGGCGCGACCCTGCTTCGGCCGCGGCTCTTCGGGAGCGATTCCGCGTGAGCGCGCGCGCCCCCGACCGCCTCGCCCTCCTCGCGCTCTTCCTCTTCCCGCTCCTCCTGCTCGGCCGGGCGTGCGCGCCGGGCCAGGTCTTCCTCCCGCGTCACCCGGTCCGCTTCGCGCCCCTCGACCGGCACGCCGACCCCGCGTTCCTCGCCGACGTCTCGAAGGCGGAGAACCCGGTCATGATCGACAAGGTCCTGCCGATCCTGACCGACGCGCGCGCCTTCGCGCGGGGCGTGCGGGATGGGAGGTTCCCCCTCTGGGACCCCTACGATGCGGGAGGCGCCCCCCTCCTCGCGCAGACGATCGCAGGCTCGCTCTATCCGCCGAACTTCCTCCTCCACTTCCTCCTCGGCCCCGAGCGGGCCTTCGCCCCGCTCGCGATCCTGACGCTCTTCCTCGCGGGGGCGTTCGCCTTCTCCTTCTTCCGCGCGCGCGCGCTCCCGACGGGACCGGCCCTGCTCGGCGCGATCGCGTTCGCCTTCTCGGGCCACTGCCTCGCGAACCTCCACTACTCCTGCAAGGTCGACGCGCTCGTCTGGCTGCCGGCCGCCCTCCTCGCCGTCGAGCGCCTCGCGTGCCGGCCGGGCCCGCTGCCGGCCGCGGGGCTCGCCGCCTCGCTCGGGATGTCGGGGCTCGCCGGGTTCCCGCAGGTGAGCGCCTACGTCTTCGGCGCGACCGGCCTCTACGCCCTCGCGCGGCTCGCGCGGGGCCCGACCGGCGCCCGCGCGCGTTCCTTCCTCCTCGCCGGGTCGGCCGGCCTCGCCGGCCTGGCGCTCGCCGGGGTCCAGCTCCTTCCCGCGGCCGAAGCGTCGCGGGAGTCCCTGCGATCCGTCCAGACGCGCGAGGAGTTCCGGGCCGCCGCGCTCGAACCGCCGCTCCTCTCCCATGCCCTTCTCCCCCATGCGTTCGGCTCCGCAACGGAGGCGCCGGCGGGACCGCTCGAGCCGCTCGCCTGGCTCCTCCTCGACCGCCCGGTCGACTTCAACTTCACGGAGACCGCGCTCTACCTCGGGATCCCGGCCTTCCTCCTGCTCGCCGCAGGCTGGTTCCGCAGGGAAACCCTCTTCCCTTCGATCGGCCTCCTCGTCTCCTGCCTCTTCGCCCTCGGCTCCCCCCTCCTCGCCCCGCTCCACCTCGTCCCGGTCGTCCGGATCGGGGCGCCCGCCCGGATCTTCTCCGTCGGCGCCTTCTTCGCCGGCTGGCTGGTCGCGATCGGAGCCGGGCGGACCCTTCGTCCCGACGCCTCGCGGCTGCGCCGGATCCTCGCGACGTCCGCCCTCGCCCTCGCCCTCCTCGCCGGGACGGCCGCGTTCCGGCTCCACCCTGACCGGATCGAGGTGGGAGGCGTCCCGGCGCTCGTCGAGCGGTGGAGGGGGAAGCCCGAGGCGAGGAATCTCGAGCCGCTCGACGAGGCGAAGGTTCGGGCGCTCTTCCCCTCCGGGGCGTTCCTCCAGGCGGGGGAGCGACTCCGATCCGACCTCGCGCGGCTCGCGCTGTTCGCCGCGCTCGCGGGCTCGGCCCTGCTCCTCCGAAGGGGAAGGAGCGCGGCCCTCGGCGCGGCCCTCCTCGCCGACCTCGGGAGCTTCGGCTGGCCGGCCCTCGCCCCGCGCCGAGGGGGCGCCCTATTCCCGGAGTGTCCTCCCGTCGCGGGGACGCGGGCCGCGGCGCAGGACCTGCGGGTCGCGCGGTTCGACCCGACGCCGGGCCCGGAGCCGGGCGACGCCTACAACCTGCTCCGCTCGAACCTCCTCGAGGAGTACGGGATCCGCGACCTCTCGGGTCACATGGCCTTCGCACCCCGGCGGGTCGTCGAGGCCTTCGCGGCGCTCGACCCGAGGACGCGCTTCCGCGGCGTGTGGACGGCGCGGCTGACCGACCCGGCGCAGTTCGATCATCCGCTCCTCGACGCGGCGGGGGTCGGCGCCGTCCTCTCGACGCGACCGCTCGAGCACGGGGCGCTCGAGCCCGTCTTCTCCGAACCCGGCTTCCACGCCTACCGGCGCGAGGCCGCGCTGCCGCGCGCCTGGATCGTCCCGGCAGCCCGCCTCGTTCGCGACGAGGGGCGCCCGGGGCCGGGGAACGAGGCGATCGCCGCGCTCGCCTCGCGGGGGTTCCGTCCCCGCGAGGAGGTTCTCCTCCCCGACACCGCGACGCGCGCCTCGGGAACGGGGGGCGGGGCGGTCGCCATTCGCGACGTGACGCCGGAGGAGGTCGAGGTCTCCGTCCGCGGCAGCGGGGGCGGCTACCTCGTGACGAGCGAGGTCTTCTATCCAGGCTGGACCGCGACGCTCGGCGGGACGCCCGTGCCGATCGAGCGCGCGAACTACGCCTGGCGCGCGGTGGCGCTCCCCGCCGGCGACCACACGATCGTCTTCCGGTACCGCCCGCTCTCCTTCTCCCTCGGGGTCGCCTCGAGCGCAGCCGGCGCCCTCTTCCTCCTCGCGTGCGCGGCGTTCGGGGCGAAGGCTCGACCGCGCCGCTCCCGGGTCGCATAGTGGACCGCGCTTGGACCTCCACTTTCTCGGGAGCGGCTCGAAGGGGAACGCGCTCCTGGTCTCCTGCGGGCGCACGC
The DNA here is from genome assembly GCA_035695825.1 of Planctomycetota bacterium. Lineage (GTDB taxonomy): Bacteria > Planctomycetota > UBA1135 > UBA1135 > JAKEFM01 > JAKEFM01. Next base: position 73,673 of record DASRRH010000036.1, read on the forward strand.
GCGTCCTCCTCGAGGCGGGCCTCCCCGCCGAGACGCTGCGCGAGCGGATGCTCGCCGTCGGGGCCCTCCCCTCCTCCCTCGACGCGATCGTCGTCACGCACGGGCACCACGACCACGTCGCCGCGGCCGCGATCTTCAGCCGCGACCACGGCCTCCCCGTCCACGCGGCGCGGGCGACCTTCCGCGACCCGGCGAAGCGGCCGGAGCGCCTCTCGATCTTCGAGCCGGGTCGTCCCTTCGAGGTCGGGGAGCTCCGGTTCCGCCCGTTCCGGGTTCCCCACGACGCCGTCCCCACGGTCGGCTTCGTCGTCGAGGGGAGCGACGGCCGCCGCCTCGGCTACACGACCGACTGCGGGCACCCGCGCCCGGACGTCGCCGAGGCGCTCGGAGGGGTGGCGGCCCTCGTCCTCGAGTTCAACCACGACCTCGCGATGCTCCGCGAGGGCCCCTATCCGTGGCCCTTGAAGGACCGGATCGCCGGCCCCGACGGCCACCTCTCGAACGACCAAGCGGCGGAGATCCTCGAGCGGGTCGCTCACGCGGGCCTGACCCGCGTCTTCCTCGCCCACCTCTCCGAGAAGAACAACCGGCCCGAGCTCGCGCTCGGGGCGGCGCGCGCCGCCCTCGAGCGGGCGGGCCTTCCGGGAGTCCCGGTCGAGGCCCTCGCCCAGCACGCGACCCTCGGGCCGGTCGCGTTCTGAGTCTCAGCGGACGAGGGCTTCGCGGAGGGCCTTTCGGAGCTTCTCGGCCTTCTCCGGCGGAAACGCGGCGAGCCTCCCTTCGACCCGTTCGAGAGCCTTCGGCATCTCCCCCCCGAGTCGCCCGACCTCCCCTCCTGCCTCGTGGGCCCGGTCGAACGCGGCGGACAGCTCCTCGCGGAGGAGCGCCCCGAAGCGGTCGGCCTCGGGCTCGTCGAGGGCCACTTCCTTCGCGATCCGGGCCGCGAGCCTCCCCGAGAGCACCTCCGCCTCGCGGCGGGACAGGCGCGCCGACTCCCCGGCCCGCATCCAGGGCTCTCGGCGCCGGAACGATTCGACTCCTTCGGCCTCCGCCGCCGCCGCGAGCCGGCGCGCCCGCCCGCCGAGGACCTCCTTCGCCTCGGCAATCGCCCGGGAGGCGTCCGCCCCGGGCTCCAGGTCGAGGAGGACGCGCTTCCCCGTCCAGTCGACCCGACTCGCTTCGACCCCTTCGACCGCGTCGAGACGCGCCAGCACGGGCGCGAGCCGCAGGCCTCAGCCGAGGCCCGACACCGCGCCTCAGCCGAAGCCCGACACCTCCAGAACGGCGAACCCCTCGGGACGCGGGGTGGACGCGCAGGCGCCGAGGAGAAGCGCGGCGAGGCAAAGGGGAAGGCGCATGGCGTTCTTCCTACCCCTGGAAGCGCTCCTCGTGAACTCCCCTCACCGCGCCGGGAGCGGGGGCATCGAGTCGGACCGACTCGGGACGACGCGGATCGGCCTTCCGGCCCGGGGGGAGGCCGCTTCCCTCAAGTCGACGGAGGCCCCCTTCCGATCCCGGGTTCGCTCCGAGGTCCGCGGTCCCCGAAGGAGCAGGACGGAGAACCCTCGTTGCGGACGATCCCGCTTTGTCTCGCCGCGCTCGCCGCGGCCTGCGGAGGTAGCGGCGGCGGCGGGGGCCGATCGTTCGCCGTCGTCGCGACGGATCCCCCGGCCGGGGCGACCGACGTCCCCCTCGACGCGACGGTCCGCTTCCGGTTCAGCGCGCCCCTCGATCCCGCCTCGATCGCGAGGGGATCCCTCCTCGTTCAGACCGTCTCGGGGAACCCCGTTCCGGGGACGTCCGCGATCGACCGGGAGGGGCGGACGATCTCCTTCGTCCCGTCGGCCTCCCTCGCGCCGGCCGAGGCCTACACCGCGACCGTGGCGGCAGGCGTCCTCTCGATCGACGGAAAGCCGCTCGGCTCCCCCTTCGTCGCGGACTTCGTCGCCGTAGCGGATGACGTTCCTCCGGAGGTGCTCTTCGCTCCCGCGGCGGGATCGACGGACGTCCCGACGAACGCTCGGATCGTCGCCGTCTTCACCGAGCCGCTCGAGCCCGCTTCGATCGGCCCTGCGACGTGGACGGTCATTGGGCCCTACGGGCCGGTCGCGGGCTCGACGGCGCTCCTCAAGGGAAACCGGGTCCTCCGGTTCACCCCCGCGGAGGCGCTCGAACCGAACGGGACGTTCACCGCGACGCTCCTCGGCGGGCCCGGGGGACCGACCGACCTCGCGGGAAACGGCCTCCCCGCGGCCGCGGGGACGAGCTTCGCGGTCGGCACGACCGCGGATTTCACGCCTCCTGTCCTCACCCTCACGGTGAACGGGATCCCCGCCCCCATGAACGCGGGACTCCACCTCCCGCGGAGCGGCTTCACGATCGACGCGACCTTCTCCGACGACCGGGGGGTCGACCCGGGCTCCTTCCTCCTCGCCATCCCCGCCCCTCTCGGTCCGGAGGAGCTCCCGACCACGACCCCGGGCGAGGACCTCTTCGCGGGGGTCTCGGCGGGCGCCTCCTCGGCCTCCCTCGCCGTGTCGAGCCGCCTCGCCCTCCCCCTCGGGGAGAGCGGAGCGTGCGCGACGGTCGAGGACCTCGCCGGCAACGTCTCGGCGCAAGTCGCCATCGCCCTCGCGGTCGTCGAGTTCCCCGACGCGCTCCGCCCCTTCGAGGAGACCCAGCGCGTCCTCGTCGACTTCGTCCTCGACCGAGGCCCCGCGTCCGGCGGGAACGGGACCCCCGACTTCGAGGACGACCTCCTCGCCTACGGCCTCGCCTCCGCCGGGGATCCCGCCGGCACGAACGCGGTCGTGCGGGATCGGTGCCGGGCCGCGGTCCTCGCGGTCGCCTCCGGGCTCCTCGGCGCGGCCCCCGGGAGCCGGATCGAACTCCACCCCACGGCGCTCGCTTCGCCGTTCACCCGGATCGCCGTGGGGGGGATCGACCCGGCCGACCTCGGGCGCGCCCTCGGCGACCCGACGACCGGGGTCGTCGGCCGCGCGTGGTTCGACCCTCACAACGCCGACCTCTCCGACGACGACGCGCTCCTCGACCCCCCCCTCGGCGTGTTCCCGGGCGAGATGTTTCTCGCGCTCGGCAACGCCTATCTCGGCGCGGGGCCGGGGAGCGCCACCCTCTTCGGCCAGACCTTTTCCCCCCTCGCCCCTGCCTTCGGAGGGACCCCGGCCGGCGCCCACCCGCTCGACGGGATCGTCCTCGCCCCCGGCTTCGACCCCTCGGCGGCGAGCCCCGCGGAGATGACCCGGCTCCTCACCATTGCGCTCGCGGCGCAGCGCTTCGCGCTCTCGGTCGGCGCCGTGCTCGCCCACGAGCTCGGCCACTCCCTCGGCTTGGTCGAGACGGGGGCGCCCCCGGGAGGGCTCTTCGGCACCGCCTCGAAGCACGACCAGAACGGGACCGCATTCGACGTGATGGTGTCGAGCTACTCGTGGAACAACCTCGTCCTCCTGCCGATGCGCTTCCGGCCTCTCGACCGAGCGTACCTGCGCGAGGGGGTCGTGCTCGAGTGAGGCGCCTCGCCGTCGCGGCCGCCGCCGCGGCCCTCCTTTCCCCCGCCGGCGCGCAACCGGGCGCGAGCGCCCTCGCGGAGCTGACCCGCCGGGCGGAGGCGATCCTCGTCGCCCGCCCCCTCGGGTCGCCCGCGCCCGGGATCGTCCGCTTCCAGGTCGAAGAGGGGATTCGTGGGTGGGAGGGCCCGATCGACGTCCGCCACCATCCCGGGGTCGCCGACGAGTTCGACGCGACCGGCGCCGCCGCCTGGCTCCTCTACCTGGGGCGAAGGGGCGCGCCAGCCGGCGCGTTCGCCGTCCAAGGGGGCGAGAGGGGAGCGCTGCGGCTCGAAGGGATCGAGGGTCTCGCCCTCCTCGAGGCCGCTCGCGCCCTCGCGGGAGCGGCCGACCTCGCCGACGAGAGGCTCCTCGGAATCCTCGTCGAGCAGCTCGGATCCTTCTCGGCCCGAGTGCGCGAGGACGCGGCGGAGGAGCTCGCGCGCCTTCCCCGCGCCCTGCGGGTCGAGATCCCTCCTTCCCGGCTCGCCGAGGCGGTCGAACGGGAGGACGGCCCGACTCCGGCGCGCGCCGCCGTCCTTCGCCTCTTCGCGGCGCGTTCCGACGTCCGCGACCTCCCGGCCCTCCTCCGGGAGGTCGAGGGGGGACCGGAGGAGCTCCTCCCGCTCCTCGCGCATCCCTTCCGTGAGATCGAGGGGGGGCCGGAGGCGCTCGCCGGCGCGATCGACGGGGGGCGGGGTCCGCGACGCCCCTCTGCCGCACGGCTCCTCGGAGAGGTCGGCGGAGAGATCTGCGCGGCCCGGCTGCGGGCGGCGCTCGCGGACCCCGGAGAGGAGACTCGTCTCGCCGCGATCGAAGGGCTCGGCCGCATCCCCGGGAACGGCGAGGCTCTGCTCCTCGTCCTCGCCGCAGGGACGGAGACGGAGCAGCGCCTCGCGGCCCGCTCGATCCTCCTCGGCGGCACGGCGGAGGACCGGGCGGTCCTCCGCGCCCTCGCCCCGTCCTCCCCCTCGGTCCGCGCGGTCCTCGACGTCGTTACCGCCGACCCCTTCTTCCTCCATCAGCCGAAGAACCGGTAGCGCACGATCGCGAAGAGCGCCGCGATCCCGTCGTGCCAGGTGATCTTCTTCCCCTCGGAGTAGGACCTCCCCGCGTAGCCGATCGGGACCTCGAAGACGCGCACGCGCAGCCGCGCCACCTTGGCGGTGATCTCGGGCTCGATCGCGAACCCCTCCGAGCGCAGCCGCATCCGCTCGAGCACTTCCCGGCGGAAGACCTTGAACCCGGTCTCCATGTCCGTGAGGTTCAGGTTCGTCAGCATGTTCGAGAAGAGCGTCAGGAGGCGGTTGCCGACGTAGTGCCAGAAGAGGTGGACGCGGGCGCCGGGGCCGCCGAGGAAGCGGGAGCCGAAGACGACGTCGGCCTTCCCGTCGAGGAAGGGGCGGAGCAGCGCGGGATAGTCCGCCGGGTCGTACTCGAGGTCGGCGTCCTGGACGAGCACGATCTCCCCTGTCGCGGCGGCGAATCCGGTCCGCAGCGCCGCCCCCTTGCCCCGATTCCGCTCGTGGCGCAGGACGCGGACGTTTCCGTCGCCCCCGGCGATCTCCCGCAGGACCTCCGCCGTGCCATCCGTCGAGCCGTCGTCGACGACGAGGACCTCCTTCTCGAAGGGCGCCTCCCGGACACGCCGGACGATCTCGAGGATCGTCGCGCGCTCGTTGTAGACCGGGACGACGACGGAGAGCCGCACCGGAGCCAATCTACCGGCGAGGCCTCCGCGCCGCGGCGAAGCAGGCGCCGCGTCGAGGATTCCCAGGCTGCGGGGGAGGTCCCGAGGACGGGGGGCAGGGGCGTCGCTGCGCCGCAAGAGACAGCGCACCAAGGGGTTCGAGCCAGGTCCGGACCAACTTTCCCCGCTCCCTCCCCCCCCCTCGGATGGAGGGGGGAAACGACGTTACCCGGGTTCTCCCGGGAGGAGGTTTGTGGTGAACGACGCAATCTATCGCGAGACGGACCGGCTCGGGACGTTCCTCGTGGTCGTCCTCGCCCTCGCGCAGCTCGTCTTCTCGGGGATGGTCCTCGGGCCGGCGCTTCCCTAGGCGAGAGCGCTCGGAGTTCGAGAGAGCCCCTTCCGCGGCGGCCGCATCCGGCCGCCGCTCTTGTTGCCAGGCCCGGAGGCCGGGGCTAGACCCCGCAAAGCTCCCGGAAGTTGCAACGCGGGCAGGCGCGAGGGTACCCGGACATCGGGAAGGGCTCCGGGTCGAGGGCCCGCGCGTCGGGGTCGAAGTGGATCTCCCCCATCGCCGCGAGGCTGCGCCGGATCCCCTCGCGGGCCGCGTCGAGCTCCTCCTCGACGATCGGTCCCCCGTCGAGCCGCCCCTCGTTGAGATAGGCGAGGACGCCGCGCACGCGCGGCGGGCGGGCGCCGAGCTTCTCCCCGGCGTAGAGGGCGTAGACCGCGAGCTGGAGCCGGTCGGTGGGGGAGGGCCTCCCCGTCTTCCAGTCGAAGAGGACGAGGTCGTCGCCCTCCCGCAGGGCGAGGTCGGGCACCGCGTGGATCTTCCTCCCCTCGAAGGAGAAGCCGTCCCTCTCCTCGCAGAGCACGACGGACGCGGCGGGTGCCTCGCGGACCGGAGCGAGGGCGGGGAGATCGAAGAAGGTCTCGACGCTCCGGAGCACCTTCCCCTTGACCCGGTCCGTCCGGGGCTTCGAGAGGTCGCCCCGGTAGTGGTGCTCGTGGAGGCGCGCATTCCTCTTCGGGTCCTCCTCCCATCCCCCGGCGGTCGACTGCCGCCAGACGGCGCGCATCGCCTCGAGCGCCCGCTCCTCCACCTCGCGCCGAGTCGGCACGGCGCCCTCCCGACGGCGGGCGAAGAACCACGCGATCGCGGCGTGGACCGCGCTCCCCGCGAGGATGTCAAGGTTCGTGAGCTGCTTGAGGATGTAGGCGCGCCGGACGGGGGGAGGCGCGTCCCTCTCCCACCCCCGCCAGGATCCGTAGTAGAGATAGAAGTAGGCGCGCCGGCATTCCTCGAACGCGCGCGACCGGCTCGCGGACCAGGAAAGCTCGTGTCGGAGTTCCGCCACCGCAGGGGAGCGAGAGAAGGGCGGAGGATACGGGAGCCGGGAGTCGGATCAACCGCGGACCGGCGCCATCAGCCGACCCGTCGCGAGGAGCGTCCCCGCGGCGAGGGCGGCCCCGGCGAGGACGTCGACCGCGTAGTGGTAGCGGAGGTAGACCGTCGAGAAGGCGAGGAGCGCGGCGACGGGCCCGAGGAGGCGGAAGGCGGGCCGGTGGAAGCGCCACGCGAGCGCGGCGACGAGGAAGGAGACCTCCGCGTGACCCGAGGGGAAGCAATCGCGCTTGATCGGCTCGACGCGGTCGATCCATAGCCGGAGGCCCGCCGCCGCCGCGATCCCCTCGAGGGGACGGTCGTGCGGGAGGAAGCGCTCCGGGCCCCGGGCCGGCACGAGGAGGTAGCCGAGGTAGGAGAGGAGGAACCCGAGGGCGACGGCCGTCAGGCAGAATTCGAAGGCGCGCCACTTCCCCGCCCGGGCGAGCGCGAGGCCGAGGACGACCGGGAGGAGGTAGAAGGAGGCGTAGACGACCTGGAGGAGCTCCGTGAGGGCGGGGCTCGCGACCGCGCCGAGGGCTCGCGTCGGGTCGGTCCCGAAGATCCGCCGGTCGAGGGCGATCAGGTGCCACTCCCGGTCGTCGGGAGAGACGAACTCGACGATCCCTCCGAGCGCGCGGAAGGCGACGAACACGAGGAGGTAGGCGAGCACGAAGCGCACGGCGAGCGCTCCCCACGCCGGCAGCGCCCGCGCCGCAACGGGGAGGAGGAGCGCGGCGAGCGCCCCTCCCGCGTGGAGGAGGACCCCCTGGGTCGAGTGCGGAACCTCCCGGGCGAAGAGGAGGACGAGGGCCCCCACCGTCACGAAGTACCAGGCGAGGACGGCGTCGAACGGCCGAAACGCCGGCTCGAAGGGGCGGCCCCCGAAGGCCGCGTCGGCGGCGCCCGGGGAGGTCAACGGACCTCGTAGGTCGGCCGCGGCCGGCGCGGCGCGAGGAGGAGGAGGAAGGCCATCCCGGCGAGGAAGCCCCCGACATGAGCCCAGTACGCCACGCCGCCCGCCTCCTCGAACACGAAGAGGCTGCGCTGCGCACCGATCCACTGGAAGAGGAACCAGAGCCCGATGAAGACGAAGGCCGGGATCCAGGCGGTCGTCACGAGGATGAGGATCGGGATGAGGGTCAGGACCCGCGCCCTCGGATAGAGGAGGACGTAGGCGCCGAGGACCCCCGCGATCGCCCCCGAGGCCCCGATCGTCGGGGTCCGGCTGTCGAGGTTGAAGAAGACGTGGAGGGCGGAGGCCGCGACGCCGCAGGCGAGGTAGAAGACGAGGAAGCGCGCGTGGCCGAGACGGTCCTCGACGTTGTCGCCGAACACCCAGAGGAACCACATGTTGCCGATCAGGTGGAGCCAGCCGCCGTGGAGGAAGATGCAGGTGACGAACGGCAGGAGCCAGTGCCGCAGCCCGTCGAGGGGGTACTCGAGGAGGATCTCGGGGTTGCGCATCACCTCGCGCGTGTAGAAGGGGACGACCCCCGCGAGGCGGATCAGCTTCCCCTGTCCCTTCTCGGAGAAGGAGAGCTCCCACACGAACGCGAGCACGCAGGCGGCGATGATCGAGGCCGTCACGACCGGAGGCCGCCGGTGCGGGATCGAGTCCCGGATCGGGATCACCGCTCTCTCCCCCTCGCGGATGCGGGGCCGCTATCCCCCCGGGCCGGCGTCCTCGACCTTCGCCTCCTTGCCGTCGAAGGAGAGGACCTTCCCCTTCCCCTCGATCTGGGTCTCGAGGAGGACCGGGCGCGTCCAGATCTTGTGGAGGTTCTTCAGCGTGGCGAGGGTCGGCTCGATCTCGAGGTCAATTTCCTCGTGGCGGTGGTGGAGGTGGAGCTCGCCTCGGTTGCGGCCGTTGGCGTCGGCGATCGCGACCCAGGGGCGGCCGAGGTGCGTCAGGGAGCGGAGCACCGCCTCGCGCACGGCCTTCGGGTCGCGGTCGGCGATCTCCCGCTGCCCCGTCCGGGGGTTCGTCCGGTAGGCGAAGAGGCGGTGCTCCTCGACGAATTCGGGGGTGAGGAACTCGTCGAGGAACGTCACGTCGTTGTAGATCCGGCGGACCTCGAACATCTTGGGGAGCCCCTGCCCCGTCTCCCGGTCCCAGCGCCGCCGCTCCTCGGCGTCCTCGCAGGCCTCCCACTCCGGCCCGAAGCACCCGCGGTTCCACCGCTCCTCGATGTCCCTCCAGAGCTCGACCCCGATCTTGTAGGGGTTGAGCCGGCCGGGAGCCATGAAGACCGTCCCCGAGTGATGGTCGGCGTAGTCGATGACCTCGTCGTCGCCGAGCACGTGGTGCGTGAGGATGCGGGAGTGCCAGTAGGTCGCCCACCCCTCGTTCATGATCTTCGTCATCGCCTGCGGGGCGAAGTAGAGCGCCTCCTCCCGCAGGATCCCGAGGATGTCGGCCTGCCAGCGCTCGAGGGGGGCGTACTCGATCAGGAACTGGAGCACGTCCCGCACGGGCTCCGGGGGAAACTTCTTCGCCTTCGCCCGCTCCCGCTCGAGGCGCGTGCGCTGCCCCTCGAGGAAGCCGGGGGGGTTGATGTAGCGGTCCATGTACCCCTTCGCCTTGAGGCGCGGGACCTCGACCCGGGTCGAGGGCTCCTCTTCGGGAGGCGCGGGGCGCCGCGCCGCCGAGGGGTAGCTCGCGTAGGGGTCGATCAGGTTGTCGAGGGAGAGGGTCGCGTCGAGAAAGTCCTCGACCGCCTCGACCCCGACCGCCTCCATGTAGCGGCGGATCCGGATCCCGTGGTTCGCCATCTGGTCGACCATCCGGCGGTTCGTCGGGGCGAACCAGAGGTTGTTCTGGAAGAAGTCGGCGTGGCCGTAGACGTGGGCGATGACGAGCTTCTGGTCGACGGTCGCGTTCGACTTCATCAGGTAGGCGTAGCAGGGGTCGTTGTTGATGACGAGCTCGTAGATCTTCTGGAGGCCCCAGCGGTACCCCTTCGCGAGCTCCTCGAAGTCCATCCCGAAGCGCCAGTGGGGGTAGCGGGTCGGGAAGCCGCCGTAGGAGGCGACCTCGTTCAGCTCGTCGTGGTCGAGGAGCTCGAAGATCGTCCGCGGGAAGGTGAGGCCGTAGTCGAACGCGATCCCCTCGATGCGGGAGCGCTCGCGCTCGAGGTCGGCGGAGAGCGCGGCCATCAGCGCGCCGCCCCGAGGAAGGACCGGATCGCCTTGGGGATCCCCTCCCGGTCCGGGATGTCGCAGGTCCGCACCCGCTCGTCCTCCCCGAAGGCCCCGTCGAGGTCCTTCTTGAACTGCCCCGAGCCGTACGCCGACTTCACCTGCCCGTAGCAGAAGAGGTTGGCGCGGGAGAGGAACTGCAGGCGCAGGAGCTCGACGCACCGCTCCGTGTCCCGCGCGCTCCAGTTGTCCCCGTCGGAGAAGTGGAAGGCGTAGACGTTCCAGGTGTCGGCGGGGAACTTCTCCTCGACGAGGCGGAGCGCCAGCTCGTACGCGCTCGAGATCTTCGTCCCCCCCGACTCGCGCAGGTGGAAGAAGGTGTGCGCGTCGACCACGTGGGCGACCGCGTCGTGGACGATGTAGCGGACCTCGAGGTTGCGGTACTGGGAGCGCAGCCACGCGTCGATCCAGAACGCGGCGAGGCGGACGATCTCCTTCTGCTCCTTCCCCATCGATCCGGAGACGTCCATCATGTAGAGGATCACCGCGGAGGACTCGGGCGCGTCCGTCACCTTGCGCGAGCGGTAGCGGCGGTCCTCGCGCCAGGGGATGACGATGGGGTTGCGGGGGTCGTAGAGCCCGAGCGCGATCGAGCGCTTCAGCGCGTGCCGGTAGGTCCGCTTGAAGTGGCGCAGGCTTTCGGGGCCTCGGCGGGCGATCCCCGTGTAGACGCCGGCGGTCGAGCGCAGGAGCCGCGTCCCCTTGGGCTGGATCCGCGGGAGCCCCAGTTCCTCCCCGAGGAGCGCGGCGAGCTCCTCGAGGGTCACCTCGACCTCGAGGATGTGGCTCCCCTCGGCGTCCCCGGCGTTCCCCGAGCCCTCCCCGTCGAGCGGGGTGCCGGGGGCCCCCTCCCCTTGGCCGACGCCCGACTTGGGGTTCGGGCCGTAGCGGATGCGCGGGAGCTCGATCTGGGGAAGGGGGATCGAGACGGCGTTCTTCCCGAGCCGCCCGAGGAGCTCCCCGTTCGTGATGTACTTGTGGAGATCCTTGCGGATGCGCCCCCGCACGATCTCGCGGAATCGCGCGTGGTCGCGTTCGATCTTGCGGACCATCCCCGGGCCCCGCCGCCGATTCCCCCTACTCCCCCTTCACGTCGCCGCGGGCGAAGATCGAGGCGACGTAGTTCAAGACGTCCGTCGCGCAGACGTCGCAATAGCCGTAGGTCCGGATCAGGCGGCTCTTCACGACCTCGATCTTCTCCTGCGCGTCCTTGTCGACGACCGTCGAGACGAGGCTCGTCAGCTTGATCGAGTCCTTCTGGTCTTCGAACAGCTTCAACTCGAGCGCCTTCTGGAGCCGCTCGTTCGTCTTGTAGTTGAAGGTCTTCCCCTCGACCGCGAGCGCCCCGATGTAGTTCATGATCTCGCGGCGGAAGTCGTCCTTGCGCGACTCGGAGATGTGGATCTTCTCCTCGATCGACCGCATGAGCCGCTCGTCGGGCTCCTCGTCGCGCCCCGTGTAGCGGTTGCGGACCTTCTCCTTCTGCGTGAAGGCCTTGACGTTGTCGATGTAGTTCGAGCAGAGGCGCTGGATCGCCTCCTCGTCGGAGGCGATCGCCCGCTGGACCTCGTTCTTGACGACGTCCTCGTACTCCTCGCGCACGAGGGCGAGGAGATCGCGGTAGCGCTTGCGCGTCTCCTCCGAGGAGATGAGGGAGTGGTGGGCGAGCCCCTCGTCGAGCTCGTTCATCACCATGAAGGGGTTCACGCACGGCTCGAGGTTGTCGCGGACGAGCGCGTTGCTGATCTTGTCCTGGATGTACCGGGGGGAGATCCCGACCATCCCCTCCCCGGGCGCCTCCTCCCGCAGCTCCCGGATGTTGTCCTTCGTGAAGCCGGAGAGGGTCTTCCCGTTGTAGAGCTTGAGCTTCTGGAGCAGGGTCAGGTTCGCGCGCTTGGGCTCCTCGAGGCGCGTCAGCACCGCCCACATCCCCGCCATCTCGATCGTGTGCGGGGCGATGTGCTTGCCCGAGACCTTGCGGCCGTTGAAGTCCTTCTCGTAGATCCGGATCTCCTCCTTGAGGATCGAGTTGTAGGGGATGTCGATCTTGAGCGTCCGGTCCCGGAACGCCTCCATCAGCTCGTTGTTCTGGAGCTTGCGGAACTCGGGAGCGTTCGTGTGGCCGATGATCGCCTCGTCGATGTGGGTCTGGGCGAACTTCTTCGGCTTGATCGAGTGCTCCTGCGAGGCCCCGAGGAGGTCGTAGAGGAAGGCGACGTCGAGCTTCAGGACCTCGATGAACTCGACGATCCCGCGGTTCGCGACGTTGAACTCCCCGTCGAAGTTGAAGGCGCGCGGGTCCGAGTCGGAGCCGAACTCCGCGATCCGCCGGTAGTTCAAGTCCCCCGTGAGCTCCGTCGAGTCCTGGTTCTTCTCGTCCTTCGGCTGGAAGGTGCCGATCCCGATCCGGTCCTTCTCCGAGAGGATCAGCCGCCGCACGCGCACCTGCTCGAGGACGCGGTCGAGGTCCCCGCGCATGCGCTTCATCCGCTCGCCGAGGTGGTAGCGGCAGGAGGGACAAAGCTCCCCCTCGACGTCGAGGCGGTAGCCCTTCTTCACTTTGCGGTTCACCACCTCGAGGATCTTGTGCCGCGCCGGCTCGGGGACGAGCTTCAGCGGCTCCTCGTGCATCGGGCAGTCGACGAAGTCGCCGTCGGGCTCCGTCCGCCAGCCGAAGGTGTAGAGCGCCCCCTCCGGGCGGCGGGAATAGTCCTCGAGCCCCTTCTTGAGGAGCCGCACGATCGTCGACTTGCTCGAGCCGACGGGGCCGTGGAGGAGGAGCACGCGACGCTCGGGGCCGTACCCGAAGGCCGCCGCCTTGAGGATGTTGACGAGGTTCTGGAGGGGCTTCTCGAGCCCGAAGAGGGCGTCCTCCCCCCCGCCGATCGGATCCTCGAAGAACTTGTACCGGACGACCCGCTCTTTCCCCTCCTCGGCCTCCTCGACCCCGTGGAGGAGGATCATGTCGTAGAGGCGCTGGAAGGCGTTGCGAAGGGCGAGGGGGTTGTGCTCCACCAGCCGCAGGTAGTCGGCGAACGCCCCCTCCCAGTGCTGCTCCGCGAACGCTTCCCGGTCCACGGAGCTACGGATGATGCCTGCGAGGTCCGCGGCGCCCTTCGGCAGAGTCTCCATGCGTTGCCTCTTTCGGGTCCGGCCGATCCGGATCGCCTATCGTCGGCGGGATCCGGTCGCTTGAGTAGCCTTGAACGCCGCCGGGAGCAAGCCTCCCCCCCCCCCGATCGACGCCCCTCTCCCCGCCCTGGAAGCGGACCCGCCCCGTGGCAAGATGGGCGCCCCGTCCCCTTCCCCCATTCCCCGACGCGTGCCCCTCCTCGCCGGCTGCGCCCTCCTCCTCTCCGCCTGCGCGGGGTGCGGCGGCGGGGGGATCGACGGCGCGCGCGCGTTCGCCCACGCGAAGGCCCTCGTCGACCTCGGTCCCCGTCCGCCCGGGTCCCCGGCGCTCGAGAAGGCGCGGGGCTACCTCCTCGGGGAGCTCGCGAAGGCCGGCGTCGCCGCGGAACCGGACCCGTTCGAGGCGGAGACGCCGAAGGGGAAGATCGCGATGGCGAACCTCCTCGCGACGATCCCCGGAGACTCCCCCCGCTCGATCCTGCTCGCCGGGCACTTCGACACGAAGCTCTTCGAGGGGTTCCGCTTCGTCGGCGCGAACGACGGCGGCTCGAGCGCGGGCCTCCTCCTCGAGCTCGCGCGCGTCCTCGTCGCGCGGGGAAAGCCCCGCGCGACGATCCGGTTCGCCTTCTTCGACGGGGAGGAGGCGATTCGGGATTGGACGTCGACCGACTCCCTCTACGGCAGCCGCCACCTCGCCGACCGCTGGAAGAAGGAGGGGACGCTCCCGAACGTGCGGGCGATGGTCCTCTTCGACCTGGTCGGGGACCGCGACCTGACGATCTTCCGCGAGGCGCGCGCGACCGGCTGGCTCGTCGGCCTGATCGGTCAGGCCGCGGCCGACCTCGGGCACGGAGGGAAGTTCTTCCGCCGCACCCTCCCCCTCGAGGACGACCACGCCCCGTTCCTCGAGGCCGGCGTCCCCGCCGCGATCGACCTCATCGATTACGCCTACGGCCCGCCGGAGGGGAACGGGGCGGGCGCCTGGTGGCACACCGCGGAGGACACCCTCGACAAGATCTCGGCGGAGAGCCTGCAGATCGTCGGGGACGTCCTGCTCCGGGCGCTCCCGAGGATCGAGGAGCGGGTGCTGCAGTAGGATCGCGCCCGAGGCGGGCGCGTCCGGACTAGGCCGAAGTTCCTGCGGTCAGGAGTGCGGAAGTCTGGTCGTGCTCAGCGGCTGGGTCCACGGCGGGTTTCGTCTGACTGACTACATGCGGTAGTCCACGCCGAGGAGTTCGAAGGCGCGCCGCTGCAGGGGGGTGGGGGTCGC
>DASRRH010000037.1:0-55416 GCA_035695825.1 Planctomycetota bacterium
CGACGAAGTTCTTCGGGAACCTCTACCCCGGCGACCCGAACGGCGGGGGGGCCGGCCGCAAGTCGATCCTCTCGGCCTGCGAGCACTCCCTCCGCCGCCTGCAGACGGACTTCATCGACCTCTACTGGATGCACGCCTGGGACCGGCACACGCCGATCGAGGAAACGATGCGCGCCCTCGACGACCTCGTCGCCTCGGGGAAGGTCCGGTACGTCGGCTTCTCCGACACCCCCGCCTGGAAGGTGGCGCAGGCCCAGACCATCGCCGCGTTCCGCGGGTGGGCTCCGCTCGTCGCCCTCCAGATCGAATACTCCCTCCTCGAGCGCACGGTCGAGGGGGATCTGATCCCGATGGCGCTCGAGATGGGACTCGGGGTCACGCCCTGGTCCCCGCTCAAGGGGGGGGTCCTGAGCGGCAAGTACACGCGGGAGACCGCGAGGCGGCCGAAGGCGGATCGCGGCGCCTGGGTGGAAGGCGCGCTCGGCGAGCGGGCCTTCGCCGTCGTCGACGAACTCGTCCGGATCGCGGAGGAGATCGACGCGACACCGGCCCGCGTCGCGCTCGCGTGGGTCCAGTCGAAACCGGGGGTCTCCTCGAGCATCATCGGGGCGCGCTCGCTCGAGCAGCTCGACCAGAACCTCGGCGCGCTCGACGTCAAGCTCCTCCCGGAGCAGCTCGCCGCCCTCGACCGGGTCTCGAAGCCCACGCTTGCCTTCCCCGCGGAATTCCTCGAGAGGGCCGCGGTGTTCGCGAACGGCGGCACCACGGTCAATGGGGAATCGGCCCCCCTCTGGGAGATGGCTCCGCGGAGCGACGCGGAGCGGTTCTGATCGCGCGCTCCGGTTGCCTTCTCCCCCGGGGTGTGCTGTAACGGTCCCGATGCCGGCGAAACCCCCGCGATCGATCGAGACCTTCGCGAACCCACGTCCCGGCCGGAGCTACGAGGTCCGGCTCGAGTGCCCGGAGTTCACCTGCGTCTGCCCGAAGACGGGCCAGCCCGACTTCGCGACCGTCTACTTCCGCTACGTCCCGGGCCCGCGCTGCGTCGAGTTGAAGTCGCTCAAGCTCTACCTCTGGTCCTTCCGCGACGAGGGGGCGTTCCACGAGGACGTCGTGAATCGGATCCTCGACGACTTCGTCGAGGCGGCCGCCCCGAAGTGGATCGAGGTGGTCGCCGACTTCCGCGTGCGCGGCGGGATCCACACGGTCGTTCGCGCGACCCACGGCGAGCGCCCGGCGGAGGTGACGGCGAAGTGGCCCCCGGCCGGTGAGGAGCGGTGAAGGCCGGGACCCTCCTCCTTCTCGGCTCGCTGTCCCTCCAGAGCCGCCCGGCGCGCGAAGGGGACGAACGGCTCGGCAGGCCTGCTCCCTCCCTCGAAGGGCTGCGCTGGCTCGACCGGGACCCGATCCGGATCGAGGAGCTCCGGGGGAAGACCGTCCTCGTCCGGTGGTGGACGGACGGCTGCATCCTCTGCAAGCGGAGCGCGCCGGCGATCCGGGAACTGGAGGGGCGCTATCGGGAGAGAGGCCTCGTCGTCCTGGCGTTCTACCACCCGAAGCCGCGGCCCCGCGCCGTCGAGGACGGGGCGGTGAAGAAGGCCGCCGCCGAGGTGGGTCTCCCGTTCCCCCTGGCGGTCGACGCCGACTGGACGGTCCTTCGCCGCTGGTGGCTCGACCGGAGGAGGGACTTCACCTCGGTCACCTTCCTCCTCGACCGCGAAGGAAGGATCCGCTGGATCCACCCGGGCGGAGAGTTCCACCCGAGCGAAGAGGCCGAACATGCCGCGTGCGCGCGCGCCTTCGCGGAGCTGGAGGCGGAGGTGAAGCGCCTCGTCGGGGCGTAGCCCTTCCGCGAGGGAGCGCGGCCCACAGCCCGCGGAGGTAGCCGAAGCTCGCGCGGCCCGCTTTCCAGGCGAAGGCGCATCCGTCCGGGACCCTCGGCTCCACGGGATGCAGTCGCCACGGATTCTCGCGCGCCTCGACGTCGAAGATCGTCCCCGGCCCCGTCGAGATCCTCGTGTAGGAATTCACCGAGTAGATCCCGGGCTGCGCGTGGCAGGACCCACATTGCCAGAGCACCGGGGCCGCGGAGAAAAGTTCCGACGGTCCCTCGAAGGGATCGCCCAGCTTGGACCTTCGGAGGCCGAACCCCTTCTCTTCCCGTCCGATCGCGCGAAGGCCGCCCGCGACGCCGGTGAAGAGTCGCTCCCGGGAGAGGACGAACTCGAAGACCTCCTGGATCGGGAAGAGGTCGACGCAACATCCGAAGTTGGGGGCGGGATTCGCGGTCGAGCGGTAGAGGCGGAGTTGCACGCTCTCCGTGATCGGGGTCGGGACGAGCTCGCCGCGGTCGTCGACCCCGACCATCCGCCGCAGGAGGGCGACCGCCGTTCCCGGCGGGAACTGCGGGAGGTCGGGGTTGAGTCGCCGCCCCTCTCCGTCCCCCACGACGGGATTCGGGAAAGCCCGGAGCTTCGCGAGGTATTCGAGCGTCTCCGCGCGACCGCCGGGCAAGCGCAGGCAGACGGAGAAGACGGATCGGCCCTCGATGACGTCCGCGTGGAACGGCGCGAGGGGCTCCCAAGCCTCCGTCCGAAGCCGCACCCAGGTCCCGTCGGGTCGGAGCAGGTCCGCAGGGAGAAACGGTTCGCTTCTCCCCCCCGACGTCGGCTGCGTCGGGAAGGACCCGGACGCGACCGCAGCGGCGTAGTTGTCAGGGAGCGCGCGGATCTCCTCGGGCGCGAGAGCGCCCCGGCGCATGGCGCGCGCGATCCGCCGAGCGAGTTCCGCCGCGCGGGGCCCGCCCTCCCCGGAGACCGACGCGAGCCAGTCGAAGATCGCCCAGAGGTCGCGCTGGAAGGCGACGCGCTTGACGGGATCGGGGAGGAGTCGATCGCCGTCCCTCGCGAGGAAGGCGTCGAGCGCGGCGAGCGCGCGGAAGTGGGCCGGCTCCTCGAGAAGGTAGCGGCTCTGCGGCCAGAGGAGCGGATCGAGCTCGTCGAGCCCGTACTCCTTCCCGTCGGGACCCGTGCGCACCCAGAGTGCGCGATGAACCCGGTCCCAGGGGTGGGCCGGATCGCAGGAGTAGATCCCGGGCCGGCTCGACTCCGCCGCGGGAGCGGGCGCCTCCTGCGAGGCGCCGGACGCGACGACCCCGGCGAGGAGCGGAAGGCCCAGACCGCCGAGCGTGCGGGTGGTGAGGAGCTTCACCGGGGAGACGGCGCGAGAACGTCCCCCCTACGACGCGAAGGAGGAGCCCCGGTTCGCCGCCGCGTCGGCTTACGTCGGCTCGACCGGGTCGGGGCTCTTCCCCGCGGGCGCCTCCGCCTCCTCCTCGAGCCCGACGCGGAACCCCACGGGCTCGGGCGTGCGCTCGGCGGGACGGCGGGTGAAGGCGTCCTGCTCGCGCATCCGATCGACGGCGAGGCGCAGGTGCTCGGGGCGGACGGCGGAGGCCTTCGCCGCGTGCGCGAGAACCCCGGCCGAGAGGAAGACCTCGCGGGCCATCGCGAAGGAGAAGCCCTCGGAGTCCCGCGCGGCCGCGTCGATCGCCTCCCGCAGGGCGGGGGCGTCCTCGCCGAAGAGCCGGCGCAGGAAGGAGCGGCGCAGCGCGTACGGCGGATCGCCGAGCCGCCACACCCGGTCGAACCGGCTCGGCCGGCGCAGCAGCGCGGGATCGACCGCCTCCGGGCGGTTCGTCGTCGCGAGGAGGAGCGTCCCGGCGAGGGGCTTCAAGCCGTCGATGCGGTTCAGGAAGTGGGAGAGGGAGATCCGCTGATCGCCGAAGAGGGAGTCGAGGTCCTCGAACACGACGAAGCGCGGCGTCTCCCGGTCGAGAGGACAGTTGTCGAAGAAGGCGTCCAGGTCGTCGTCGTCGGGGCTGCGCTGCCCCTCCCCGAAGACGGCGAAGGCGACCCCCGGGTACTCGTGGGCGAGGACGCGGAGGAGCAGGGTCTTCCCGTTCCCCGGGGGGCCGCAGAGGAGGAAGCCCCGCCGGTAGGGGAGCCGGTTCTTCTCGAAGAAGGCGCGCGCGCCGAAGAAGTGGTCGACGTTGCCCCGGAAGTCCTCGAGGAAGTCGGGGTCGGCGAGGAGGTCGGACCAGCGCGCGGGCTCGGGCTCGAAGCGGATCCAGCACCCGTTCTTGTAGGCGAAGCGGCTCCCCTCGAAGGAGCGGGCGCGGGCGCGGAGGAACTCCGTCCGGATCTCCTCGACCCAGGGCCCGCGCGGGATCGCCGCCGCGACGAGGAGGGTCGGGCCCAGGGCCTCGGGGACGAAGTCCGCGTAGAGGTAGCCGACCCGCCCCGCCACGGCGAACTCGGCGAGGCCGAGCGGAGGGCCGGGCGTGGGGTCGTCCTCGTTCGTCCACCCCTCCGGGAGGACGACCGGCCGCGCGGCGTGGCGCCCGCGCAGGTGGCGGTTGAACTCGTTGCCGAGCCCGCCGGTGAAGACGAGGAAGGAGAACCCCGCCGGCTCGAGCCCGAGGCGGCGGAGCAGCCGTTCGATCCGCTCGACGAGCGCTTCGCGATTGCCGTCTTCGACCATCGGACCCCCGAGGTTTCGCCCCCGCGGGAAGACGTCCGCGCCTCGAGCCGTGCCCGGGCGGCGACGCGAATGCCCCGACGAGAACCATTCCCGTTTAACACGGGATCCGCGAACCGTAAAGCCCGTCGCGCGCTCCGTGCGCGCGGGCGCGCGATGTGCGAGAGTACGGGTCCGATGAATCGCAAGCCCCTTCTGGACGGACCCCTCCCCGCCTCTCACGACTGCTTCGTCTGCGGCCGCGACAACCCGCACGGCTTCCGCGCGCGGCTCGAGCGGCGCGGCGAGGAGGTCGTCGCGCGCCTCGCGATCCCCGAGCGCTTCCAGGGCTATCCGGGGACCGCGCACGGCGGAGTCGTCGCGGCCCTCCTCGACGAGGCCCTTGCCTGGGTCATGATGGTCGCGCTCCGGCGCTTCTGCGTGACGGCCGAGCTTTCCGTCCGGTTCGCGCGGCCCGTGCCGACGGGAACGCCGCTCGTCGTCCGCGCGCGGGCGGGGGACGGGCGGGCCAGGGGATTGCGCGCCGCGGCGGTGCTCGAGTCCGAGGCCGGCGAGGCGCTCGCGACGGCCGACGCGAGGCTCGCCCCGCTGCTCCGCGGCCGCACGGACCGGATGCGGGGCTTCCTCCTCTACGGCCCGGGGACGCTGCGGGTCTTCAACCGGCCCGGACGGCCGATCAGACCCGGGCCTGACGCGCCTTGCGGCGGGGGCGCACCCCCGCGAGGCGCTCGATCAGCGCCCACTGCTCGTCCGTGATCGGGACGACGGAGAGGCGCGAGATCCGGACGAGGTCGGTCGCCGCGAGGAGGGGCTCCCGTCGGAACACGTCGAGTCCCACGGGTTTCGGGAATGCCTCGCCCGCCTCGACGTCGACGACGAGGATGCGGGGGTTGCCCGCGTTCGGGTCGGGGTAGGGGTCCCGCGTGATCTGCGCCGTGCCGACCGCGGAGCGTTCGTCCCCCGTGTGGTAGATGATCGCGCGGTCGCCCCGGCGCATCGCGCGGAGGTGGAGGAGGGCGAGGTTGTTCGTGATGCCGTCCCAGCGGGTCCGGCCTTCGGCCATCAGCCGCTCGAAGGAGTACTCCGAGGGCTCCGTCTTCAGGATCCACGAACGCATCGTTCGCTCCGTCGACCTTCCCCGGCGTCGGCTACCGCGGCGCCGGCGCGCGGCTCGACCCGTCAGGGTAGCCGATCGCCCCGGCCTGGGAAAGCGTCCGCCCGCGGGAGCCTACCAGTCGTAGCCGGGAGGGGGCTGCGGGGCGTCCCCCTCCTGCGCGGCCTTCTTCTTCGCGCGATCGAAGGCGTCCTCGAGCCGCTTCTTCTTCTCCGCCTCCTCCTGGACCGCGCCGCCGAAGGCGTCGTCGAGCTGCTTCGAGCGCTCCTCCCGCCGGCGGACGGCCGCGTCGAACTCCTCCGCTTTCGGGCGCTCCCCCGATCCCCCCGGCACGTCCTTCCGGAGCACCTGCCCCGTCGCGACGTCGACGAGGAGCCTCGTCCCGCAGTGCGGGCACTTCGTCTCGACCTCCTTGCGGGACGTCACCGCCGGGCGCGGAGCTCGGAGAGCCGGAAGATCGGCCGGTAGTCGAGGGGCGCGAGGGCCGTCTGCCCGTCCGGATCCTCGCGGTCGACGACGACCGAGACGAACGCCACCGTAGCGCCGACGGCCCGGACGGCCTCGGCCGCCTTCAGGATCGAGCCCCCCGTCGTGATCACGTCGTCGACGAGGACGACCCGATCCGTCGAGGCGAGGGTCCCCTCGAGGGTCCGCTGCGTGCCGTGCTTCTTCGGCTCCTTCCGGACGAGGAAGGCGCGGACCGGGGCGCCGGCGAGGTGGGAGAGCATCGCGACTCCGCTCGCGATCGGGTCGGCCCCGAGCGTGAGCCCGCCGACCGCGGTCACGCGCTCCCCCTCCATCTGCCGGAGGATCAGCGACGCGACGAGGAAGAGTCCCTCGCCGTCGAGGGTCACCTGCTTCCCGTCGACGTAGACGTCGCTCCGCTTCCCGGAAGCGAGCACGACCTCGACCCCCTCCCGGAGCGATCGTTCGCGGAGGAGCGTCCCCAGTCGCTCGCGCGCGACGGCGCGGTCGGGAAGCTCGAGACGCGGACGGATCGAAGCGGCGCGCACCGGTCCGACGCTAGCCGTCCGACTCCGGCCCCGCAACCGACCCCTCCCCTCGGGCGGAGGAGGGGACGCGGCATCCGGGAGCCGCGTAGCGCCCGGCGCGGAGCGTCGGGCTCCGGTACACTCGAAGATCCCCCTCCCGCGGACCGCCCGACCCCGGCCGGCCGAGAGGAAAGGAGCCCCATGTCCTCGCGGCGCCTCCTCCCCTTCCTCCCCCTCCTCCTCGCCGCCCCGCTCGCCCTCGCGCAGGAGTCGGATGTCGAGAGGACGATCGCCCTCGGGCGTTCCGAGAACCGCTCGATGGAGCACCTCGACTTCCTCGCCAACCGGATCGGCCCGCGGCTGACCGGCTCCCACAACTTTCGCCTCGCCTGCGAGTGGGCGCGGGAGCAGTTCGAGAAGTTCGGCCTGAGCAACTGCCGCCTCGAGGAGTGGGGAGAGTTCCCCGTCGGGTTCAACCGCGGGCCCTCCTCCGGCGTCCTCCTCGCGCCGGAGAGGAAGCCGCTCCACTTCGCGACGAACGCCTGGACGGCCGGCACGAGGGGGCGCGTCGAGGGGCACGCCCTCCTCGCGCCGACGAACGAGGAGGAGCTCGAGGCGATCCGTCCGAGGCTCAAGGGCGCCTGGGTCCTTCTCCCCCCCGCCTCCCCCCGAGGGCCCGGGGCGCCGCGGCGCGAGGCGCGGCCGGTCGAGGCGGCGACGGGAGGCGGCGACCGGGAGCGGCCCTCCGACGGACCCCAGGGGAGGCCGAGCGGGCCCGACCGGGCCTTCCGGGAGAAGGTCGAGAAGGCCTACGAGGAGGAGGGGGTTCTCGGGACGATCCGGAGCGACCGGGGCGAACTGGTCCACACGGGCGGGAGCTCGCGCGCCTCCTGGGAGAAGCTCCCGTCGCGCGCGGCGATCACCCTCCTCGCCGCCGAGCACAAGGAGATCTCCGACCTCCTGAAGGAGGGGAAGGAGGTCCGGCTCGAGTTCGACGTCCGCAACTGGTTCGAGAAGGGGCCGGTGAGGCTCCAAAACGTGATCGCGGAGATCCCCGGCACCGAGAAGCCCGAGGAGGTCGTGATCGTCGGCGGCCACCTCGACTCGTGGGACGGCGCGACCGGCACGACCGACAACGGGACGGGCGTCGCGACGACGATGGAAGCGGCGCGCCTCCTCGCGAAGGCCGGGGCGAGACCGAAGCGGACGATCCGCTTCATGCTCTGGGGCGGGGAGGAGCAGGGCCTCCTCGGCTCGGCCGCCTGGGTCCGCACGCACAAGGAGGAGCTCCCGAAGATCTCCGCCGTCCTCGTCCACGACGAGGGGACGAACTACTGTGCCGGCATCCCGGCCACGCCCCCGATGGTCGAGGCCTTCGAGAAGATCTTCGCGCCGGTCAAGGACCTCGACCCGGAGACCCCCTTCAAGGTCCGGCCGGTGAAGGGCCTGTCCGGCGGAGGGAGCGATCACGCCTCCTTCCTCCGGGAGAACGTGCCGGGCTTCTTCTGGGACCAGAAGGGGCGCGCCAACTACAACCGCACCCACCACACGCAGTTCGACACCTTCGACGCGGCGATCCCCGAGTACCAGAAGAACTCCTCGATCGTGATCGCGGTCGGGGCGCTCGGGATCGCGAACCTCCCCGACCTCCTCTCGCGGGAGAACCTGCGCCTGCCGGGGGGCGGCTTCGGCGGAAGGCGCCTCGGCGTCGAGCTCGCCGACAACCTGACGATCGAGGGGGTCGTGGAGGAGGGCCTCGCCGCGAAGGCCGGTCTCCGCGTCGGCGACCGCCTCCTCAAGATCGGCGACCGCGCGGTCGCCGAGCGCGACGAGATGCGCGAGGCGCTGCAGGCCGCGCCCGAGAAGACGACGGTCACGGTTCAGCGGGAGGGGAGGGAGATCGCCGTCCCCGTGGAGCTCCCGCCGCCCGGACGAGGCGGGCTCGCGGCGCGCCTCGGAGCCCGGCTCGCCGACGACTTGGCCCTCGAAGAAGTGACCGAGGACGGGCCCGCGGCGAAGGCCGGGTTCAAGGCAGGGGACCGGATCGTCAAGGTGAACGGCGCGTCGATCTCCTCCACGGGGGAGCTCTTCCAGACCCTCTTCCTCGGCGCCGGCGAGAAGGCGACGATCGTCGTCCTCCGGGACGGCAAGGAGGTCTCGATCCCCTTCGAAATCCCGCCGCCGTAGGGCGAGCGGCCGCGCTCCCGCGGACGGAGTACTCTTTTGTCTTGGGGGGCGGGCGCGGCACCGCGGGCGAGACAGTCCCTATGTCCCGATCCTGCGCCCGCGGTCCCCGCCCCCCTCTACCAGGCCGCCTTTCCCGAGCCCGGGCTTCACCCCCCGCGGACGACCCTCACCCCTTCCGCGACCGACCAGCGGTAACCGGCGCGCGCGTTTCGGGGCCGGAGCGCAAAGGCGACGCCCGGCGAGAGGTCGCTCCAGTCGGCGGGGCCAAGCCGGATGACGATCCAGCGCTGCGCGCCGCTCGAGTCCGAGACGCCCCCGACGTCGGCCGCCACCTTGATCGGCGTGCGCCCCGGGGCGTCGAAGAAGAACCGGAGGTCGGCCCGCTCCGTGAAGCGCTTCACCGGATCGAAGCCTTCCCCTTCGACGACATGGCCGAGGAGGACCGGTTCGGCCCCCTTGAAGGCCGGGAGGATCCACGCCGGAAGGCTCGCGTCGTCGGACCAGACGACGCGGTCGATCGTCAGTTCCGCGAGCTCGCCGGGTTCGGGCTCGGGCGGCTTCGGCCGGACCACGCTCACTCCTTCGGCGACGACCCAGGCCCATTCCCCGCCCTCCTCGGGCGGGACGAGCCGATAGGGGACGCCGGGGAGCATCCGGGGGAACTCGGCGGGCTCGATCCGGAGGTAGAAATCCTGCATCCCCTGCGCGGGAGCGGCCCAGTACCCGCGCGTCGCGCGCGCGGGCACGTCCGGACTCCCCTCCGCGCGGAGGACGAACCCCTTCTTCACCTGCGCGTAGAACGTCGCGTACTGCTCCCGTCCCTCGCCCGGACGTCCCTCGCGGACGTGCATCAGGAGGTGCCCGGCCGTCTCCGGGTCGTCGAGCCGCATGTCGACCTTTCGCTCGGGCGAGTCCCACCAGTAGACCCGCTCGATCGTGAGGCGCTTGAACTCCTCCGGTTCCTCGACCGGCTCCCGCTCGACTTTCGCGTGGGGGCCGAACCGGTCCGAGAGCGTGACCGCGGAGTAGGGGTTCGACCCGCCGAAGGCGTCCTTCCCCTTCCACTTCCCCGCCTGCCGCAGGCCCCAGGTCTTCGCCATCTCCCCGTCGGCCCAGTCGCGGAACGTCGCGACGTGCGTCAGGAGCCCGAAGAACTGCGGGTCGAGGATGTTCTGTCCGAGGCGCTCGTAGTTCAGGCGCCGCCACCGGCCGGCGACCCAGACCTCGTTGAACGTGTGGCTCGACCATGAGTTCCCGAGGTTCTCGACTCCCTGGCGCACGATCCTCCGGACGCGCCCGTGGGTCAGCCGGTCCCGGACGAGCGCGAGCTCGCGGTCGTCCGAGGCGTCGACGAGGGGAATGCAGAGGACGATCCGGGTCGGGATCCCGATCGCGCGCAGGCACCCGTTCAGATAGATCGCGCTCGAGGTGCAGGTGCCGCGGACTCCGCTCTCGAACATCCCCTTCGCGAACAGCTCCCGCTGCCACTGCTCCTCGACCGTGAGGTTCTTGCCGGCCTTTCCCCGCTCGGCCGACTCCTCCAGGCCCGGATAGATCGCGGCCTTCCCTTGCGGGAAGTAGGAGCAGAAAGTCGAGAACCCGTCGACCGTGCGCGCGTGCTCGAGGAGCCACTTCGACGCGCGCTCGACCAGCGTCTTGTCGTCGAGGACATCGGGATCGATCCCCGCCTCCTTCAATGCCGCGACGAGGTCCCTGCGCATCCCCTCGTCCCAGTTCGCCGTGAGGCCGGGCTCGACGTACTCCTTCATCTTCGCCGCGCCCCGCCGCCAGTTCGGATCGCCGGCGATCGAGTCGGCGACGGTGTTCAGGGGGTAGTGGACGACCTCGAGCTCGACGTAGTCCTTCGTCTTCTCGAGGACCCGCGCGTCCTGGTAGTCGTCGCAGAGGACGTCGGGCGTGACGGGCGGCAGGACCCGGACGATCGAGCGGACCGTGTAGGCGTACTCGCTCCTCTCGTCCCAGGTCCCGTCGGGGATCCCGTCCTTGTCGGAGTCGGCCGACTTCGGGTCGGTGAGGTACTTGTGCCGCTCCTGGAAGTCGGAGAGCCCATCGCGGTCGGCGTCGGGGTCGGGCGGCTGGGCGAGGGCCGGACCCGCCACCGCGAGGAGAAGGCAAAGAGGAAGGGAGCATTCGGTCATGAAGGATCGCTCCCGGGGCCCGCGAGGAAGACGAAGAGGACGACGCAAGGAAGGGCGAGCCGCTTCACGGGGACCTGCGCTCGGGGCCTTTGGACGTGGGTGCCGACATCCTATTCCGCTCCGGGCCGGGGCCCCCCGGTCCGTCGAGACGGGTCCCTGGGTTCCGGATCGGCCGGCCTGCGCGGCCGGGCGACGGATGGAGGTTGTGAGTTTTCTAAGGTTACACCTTAGAATTCTCACGTGCGCTACGTCCCCCGCCTCCTCGAGCCGCAGCTCGCACGGGCCGCCCGCCACTTTCCCGCGCTGATCCTCACGGGGCCCCGGAGAGCCGGCAAGACGACGCTGCTGCGACGCCTCTTCCCCCGCGCGGCCTACCGCCTGATGGAGGACCCCGACATCGTCGCCCGGGTCCGCTCCGATCCGCGCGGCTTCCTCGGGGAGATCGAACCGCCCGCCATCCTCGACGAGATCCAGAACGTCCCGGAGGTCTTGAACTACGTCCGGACGCGGATCGACACCGCGCGGCGGAGGATCGGCCCCTGGATCCTGACGGGATCCCAGGAAGCCCCCCTCATGCCGGGCGTGACCGAGTCCCTCGCCGGGAGGGCCGCCGTCTTCGAGCTCCTGCCCCTCTCGACCCGCGAGACGGGAAAGGTCTCGGTCCTCCGGGGCGGGTTCCCCGAGGCGCTCGCCCGGCCGTCGGAGGCTTCGACTTGGTTCCGCTCCTACGTCCAGACCTACCTCGAACGCGACGTCCGTGCGGTGAGCGCGATCCGCGACCTCGCCACGTTCCGTCGGTTCCTCTCCCTCCTCGCGAGCCGCGTCGGCCAGTTGCTCAACAAGACCGATCTCGCCTCGCCGCTCGGGGTCTCGGTCCCGACGGTCGGCGAGTGGCTGAGCATCCTCGAGATCACCCAGCAGATCCTCCTCGTGCCCCCCTACCACGAGAACTTCGGCAAGCGCCTCGTGAAGTCGCCGAAGCTCTACTTCGTCGACTCGGGGCTCGCCTGCCACCTCCTCGGGATCGAGACGGAGGCGACGCTGCGCGACTCGCCCTTCCTCGGTCCCCTCTTCGAGGGGTTCGTCGCCTCCGAGATCGTGAAGGAGCAGACGGGTCGTGGCTGGCGGAAGGAGATCTACCACTTCCGCGACCAGCAGGGGCTCGAGGTCGACTTCCTGGTTCCCGCGGGCCATCGCCGACTCCTCCTCGTCGAGGCGAAGGCGTCGCGCACGGCGAGCCCCGGCATGGCGGCATCCCTCGAGCGCCTCTCCGGTTCCGCGTCGAGGGTCCGGGTCGAGGGCTTTCTCGTCCATCGACCCTCGGGCGAGGAGGCGAGCCTCAAGGCCTTGCGCCCCGGGGTGCGTGCGGTCGCGATCGGAGGCTTGCTCGAGAGGCTCGGGGACCGCCGGTGACGCGGGCGGGGGACCCGAGGTCCCCCGCTCGCCTGAATCCATCGACGGCCCCGCCGGCTGCGGGGCGCGCCGGCTACGCGTCGTAGTAGAGGAAGAACTCGTACGGGTGCGGCCGGAGCCTCACCGCGTCGACCTCCCTCTTCCGCTTCGTCTCGATCCAGGTCTCGAGCACGTCGCGGGTGAAGACGCCGCCCCCGACCGGCCTCCTGAAAACCCTCGCAGATGCCCCCTGCGCGTCCCCCTGCTCGAAGCGCAGGGCCGCAAGATCCTGCCCGACTTCGGCCCACTCGGTGAACCGAGGGCGCACGCCAGCCGACTCGGCGATCTCCAGGCCGCGGGGCGGCCCTCCACGAAGTGCTGCGCGACGCGACGCGTGTCGACCGTCGAGAGGCTACTCGGTCCGGGTCTGGTCAGGGGCGGTCAGGACCCACGCGCCGGCCACGAGGGCCAGGCCTTGGCCGATCACATCGAGGTTCTGCGCGGAAGGGATGTTCGGCACCGAGAAACTCAGGCTGCCGCTGCCGGCGCCATCGAGCAAGACGCCACCGGCGAGGATGAAGTTGGGCGTGAGAACGATGGCGCCGCCGAGGGCGGGGAACGGCACGTAGTCATGGGCCAGATCGAAGGCGAGCCACACGAACTCGCCCGGCCCCCCCTGGACGGCGGTCGTGAGGTTCGTGCCGACGGGAAGGGAGGTGGGCATGGTCAGGCCGGGACGACTCGGGATGCTCGTCGCGGTGACCGGTCCGATGATCGTGCAATCGAGCGTGTACTGCACGTTGCCCAGCGCGGCTTGTCCGGGACTGCCTGGGATGAATATTCCCCCGCCGCCGGGCGTGGCTTCCAAGTGGCTCGAACCCACGACGACCGCCGCGCTCGTCGCATCGGTGAAGAGTCCGTAGCCGCCGTTGCCGCCGATTAAGGTGCCCGAAGAGGAGTTGCCGCCGATGACGACGACGCCGCTCGCGAATGCATCGCTGCCGTTGTACAGGGCGGCACCGGCCTCGCCGTCGTTCCCGGAGCTCGCGAACGTGCTCACGGTGACGCCGCCCTTAAACGTCGCGTCGCGCAACGCCGCGCGCGAGTTGTCCATGTACAGTCCCACGCCTCCAAACACGGTGCCCGCTTGCCCGACGAAGACTCCCTGATCGACGAGCACCCGAGGGGAGTCGACGATCACGAGCCCGGAGGGGCCGATGGTCGGCGAGGAGAGCGGTCCCACCTCTTGCAAGTCGACGAGGGAGACGCCGCCGAGGCAGCTGTCGACCGACACCTGCGGCGGGCCGGGCTGGATCTGCAGCCGGAACCCGGCCACGCGCGCCCGCTGTCCCGCGGGCACGCCGACGACTTCGATCCTCGGGGTGAAGGCGGAGGCCACCGCCTCGATGTCGAGGCCCTTGTCCAGGACGAAGGCGCTGTAGGGCCCCGCCCCCACGACGACGATGCGATCCCCCGGGGAAGCCGCGGCGATCGCCGGCGGGATGTCCGTGAATTGGCCACCCCCCGCGGAATCCACGATCCAGGTCGTCTGCGCCATCAGCGGAGCGGCGCCGTACGCGAGGGAGAGCAGTGCGAGAGCTCGTCTCATCGTGGAACTCCTCTCGGGCATCCCGGAACCTGGAACTGGCCGCGACGTTCGGCCCCAGCGCACCCCTTCAGCCTACCTGTCTACTTGGAGAAGTCGATCGGCTCTCCTTGCACGTCCACCCGATCCACGGGGGGGGCCGGAGGCCCCCCCCGCCCCGCGCCTACGCGTCGTAGTAGAGGAAGAACTCGTACGGGTGCGGCCGGAGCCTCACCGCGTCGACCTCCCTCTTCCGCTTCGTCTCGATCCAGGTCTCGAGCACGTCGCGGGTGAAGACGCCGCCCTTCAGGAGGAACTCGTGGTCCTCCTCCAGCGCCTCGAGCGCCTCGGAGAGCGAGCCCGGCACCTGGGGGACCTTCTTGCCCTCCTCCTCGGAGAGCTCGTAGACGTCGACGTCGAGGGGCTCGCCCGGGTCGAGCTTCTTCTCGATGCCGTCGAGGCCCGCCATCAGGATCGCTGCGAACGTGAGGTAGGCGTTCGAGGAGGGGTCGGGCGGCCGGAACTCGATCCGCTTCGCCCCCGGCGTCGTGAAGTACATCGGGATCCGCACCGCCGCCGAGCGGTTGCGGGCCGAGTAGACGAGGTTCACCGGGGCCTCGTAGCCCGGGACGAGACGGCGGTAGGAGTTCGTCGTCGGGGCGGCGAGGGCGAGGATCGCGCGGCCGTGCTTCAGGAGCCCGCCGATGTAGTGCATCGCCGTCTTCGAGAGGAGGGCGTACCCCTTCTCGTCGTAGAAGAGATTCTTCCCCCCCTTCCAGAGGCTCGAGTGGACGTGCATCCCGGTCCCGTTGTCGCCGAAGAGCGGCTTCGGCATGAAGGTCACGGTCTTCCCGTGCTCGCGGGCGACGTTGCGCAGGATGTGCTTGTAGAGCATCACCTGGTCGCCCATCTTCCGCAGGGTCTGGTAGCGCATGTCGATCTCGCACTGCCCCGCGGTGGCGACCTCGTGGTGGTGGACCTCGACGTGGATCCCCGCCCGCTCCATCTTCTCGATCGCCCGCGAGCGGAAGTCCTGGAGGTGATCGATGGGCGGGAGGGGGAAATACCCCTCCTTGTACCGGGGCCGGTAGCCGTGATTCCGCGTCCCCGGTTCGCCGTTGCGGTCGCGCCCGCTGTTCCAGATCCCGTCGTCCGAGTCGATGAAGTAGTACCCCTCGTGGCTGTTCTGATCGAAGCGGATGTGGTCGAAGACGAAGAACTCGAGCTCCGGCCCCCAGAAGGAGGTGTCCGCGATCCCGGTCGACTTCAGGTGCTCCTCCGCCTTCGCCGCGACGTGCCGCGGGTCGCGGGAGTAGGGCTCGCGCGTGATCGGGTCGATCACGTCGCACATCAGCGCGACGGTCGGCACCTGGAAGCACGGGTCGAGGATCGCCGTCCCCTCGTCCGGCAGCAGGACCATGTCGCTCTCGTGGATCTGCTGGAACCCGCGGATGCTCGAGCCGTCGAAGCCGATCCCGAGGCCGAAGAGGTTCTCGTCGCACTCGGTGAGGCTGATCGAGAAGTGCTGGAGCGTCCCGAAGAGGTCGCAGAAGCGCAGGTCGATCACCCGCGCCCCCGCCTTCCGGCACATTTCGTGGACCCGCTCGGCCGCCCCGGCGGACGCGGCCGGGACCTTGCGGGCCGCCGCGTCCGGGGCTTTCGAGACCGTCTTCTCTCGGACGTTCGTCTTGGCGCTCGGCATCGTCACCTCCCTGATCCTGGTTCGAAGAAAGAAAGGAAGCGGTTCGCGTCGGCGGACGGCCGGAGAACCCTCGGCCGCCGCCGCTCGAGACGGACGAAACGGGGTTCCTCCACCCCGGGGACCGCCGGGCGCCGTGGACGGACGGCGAGCGGGGGTCCGGAGCAGAGCGCGGGCACGAGCGGCCCGCAGGCGGGGACGGCGAAGGATCGGGGAACCGCGGGCGCCACCTCTGTCCCACGCGCGACGCTCGCCCCGAACCGCCC
This sequence comes from Planctomycetota bacterium, assembly GCA_035695825.1. GTDB lineage: Bacteria > Planctomycetota > UBA1135 > UBA1135 > JAKEFM01 > JAKEFM01. Next base: position 15,934 of record DASRRH010000037.1, read on the forward strand.
CGGCATGGGGCGGCTATCCTATCGACCGCCCGGCGCAAGGGAATCGTCCGATTCCCCGCGGGGGCCGTCAGGAGCGGATGCCGTCGACGCGGAGGAGAGTCCAGCGCTCTCCTCCGTAGGGACCCCCCAGCGGCTCCTCGAGCACCGTCGTCAGGACGAGCCGATCCTCGATCCCCCGCAGGATCCGCGGACGCCGGTCGTCGGGGAAAAGGAGGTACGCCCCGGGCCCCCACTCTCGCAGCCTCGCGAGGAGGGGCTCCGGGTCGAGCCCCTCCTCGACGCGATCGCGCGAGCCGACGAAGGCGACGGACTCCGCCATTCCCCCGAAGGAGACGATCGGCGCCCCGGCCTGGGCCAATCCGGCGACGCGCCGGGCGAGAGCCCACTTCGGGTCCTCCCGGGCGCCCATCAGGGGCAGGACCGCGCCGAAGTAGAGGGGAGGGGCGAGGAGGCTCAGACCGACGACGGCGCGGTGGCACCGGACCAGCCAGGGCCGTCCGGAGACCCGGGAGACCGCCTCCGCGACCGCGATCGAGAGGAAGGGGAACGCCGGCAGGAGATAGTGGATCCGCTTCTTCGGGATCGCCGAGAGGACGACGAACATCGCGAGGGCGATCGCCGCGGCGGCCGAGTAGCGCCGCCGCCGGAGGTCGGACGCCAGGAGAGGAAGGAAGAGCGTGAGGGGGAGGAAGGAGGCGAGCATCGGAACCAGGTACCAGAACGGACCCTTCTTCGTGTCGCCCGGATCGAACTCGAGGTCCGGCTGGGTGAGCATCCGGCGCAGGTACTCCCCCTGGTCCCTCCGGTAGACGGGGACGACCCACAGCGCCGCCGCCGCGCACGCGGCGGCGGCGAAGAGGAGCCATCCTCGAAGGTCCGGGCGTCGCAGGTCCTCGCGCCGAATCGGCGCGAGGAGCGGGAAGAGGAGCGGGAAGACGAGCCCGAGGGGCCCCTTGGTGATCGTTGCGAGACCGCAACCGAAACCGGCGAGGGCCAGCCATCCCGCCCCCCGCGGGCCGGCGCGCATCCCCCGCGCGAAGCCCAGGCACGAGAGGAGGATCGCCATCCCGAAGATCATGTCGGGTCGCGCGACGCGGGCGAGGTGCGCGTACCCCGCGACCCCGAGAGCGCCGAGCGCGGCCCGGAGGGCCACCCGGCGGTCCGTGAGGACGCGCCCGATCCCGTAGAGGAAAAGCGAACCGAGGATCCCGGCGACGGCGGAGGGGACGCGGGCGAGCCCGAGGGAGGAGGCGCCGGCCGCGCGGTAGAGCAGAGCCGCCGCCGCGTGGAGAACCGGCGGCTTGTCCACGTAGGGCTTGCCGAGGAGCCTCGGGACCAGGTAGTCCCCGCTTTCGGTCATCTCCCTCGCGACCTCGGCGTGGCGGACCTCCCGGGAGGCGAGGTGGAAGGTCTGCCCGAGGAAGGGAGCGAAGGCGAGCAGGCCCGCGGCGACGAGGAGGAGTCGGTCGCGCGCGCCGGTCCCGTCCGGCCCGGTCGCGGAGACCGCCGGCTCCGCGAGGGGATCGGGGCTCGCGCTCACGCTCCTCCCCCGCCGGGGGCGAGCGCCGCGCGCGCCGGCGTTCGCCCCTGGTGAACCCCGTCCCGAGGACTAGGATGCGGAGGCCCCATGAAGGTCGTTCTCCTAGGGGTCGGGCGCTGGGGCGCCAACCACCTCCGCATCCTCCACTCCCTTCCGGTCGACCTCCGGGTGGTCGACGTGAATCCCGCGCGCCTCGAGCAGGCCCGCTCCCTCGGCATCCCGGAGGAGCGGCTCTCGACCGACGCCCGCCGCTTCACCTCCGCCGCGGACGCCGTCGTCGTCGCGACGCCCGCCCAGACCCACGCCGAGATCGGCCGCGCGCTCCTCGAGGAGGGGAAGGACGTCTTCGTGGAGAAGCCGCTCGCGCTGCGGTCCGAGGAGGCGATGGCCCTCGTCGAGATCGCGGAGCGGCGCGGCCGGATCCTCCAGGTGGGGCATGTCTTCCGGTACGACCCGGCGTCCCTTTGGCTGCGCGAGGAGATCCGCAGGGGGAGCTTCGGCCGGATCAAGATCCTGCGGGGGATCTTCAGCGGCTTCAAACGACCGCGGCAGGATACCGGGGTCGCGTTCGCGGACGCGATCCACTTCGCCGACCTCTTCGGCTTCCTGCTCGGGGGGCGGACCCCGGCGAGGGTGACCGCGCTCGTGCGGGACTTCCTCGGCCGGCGCATGGACGACGAGTGCCTCCTCTCCCTCGAGTACGAGCCGGCCTCCTCCCGCGTCGCCTCTCGGGAGGGGCCGGGCGTCGACGGGGGAGGGACCTGGGGGGTGATCGAGGCGGGCTACCACCTCCCCGGGAAGTTCCGCCAGGTTCGCGTCGTCGGGGACGCGGCGAGCGCGGTGTGCGACTTCAACGTCGCCCAGTACAAGATCCAGGTCTTCGAGAACCGCCACGTGCCGGAGGGTCCGGGCTTCCGGGCCGTCGAGGGGGCAGTGCGGCAGCTCGAGTTCCCCCCCGAGGAGCCTCTCCTCGTGGAGCTGCGCGCCTTCGTCGATTCCCTGACAACGAGGCGACCGCCCCTCGCCGACGGCCGCGCGGGGTACCAGGCCGTGCGCGTCGTCGAGGCCGCGCTCGAATCGGCGCGGACGCGCCGGCCGGTCGAGCTCGCCTCCTGACCCGCCGAGGTCCCGTGCGCGCGATCCCGCTCTCCCGCCCCTACCTCACGGACGAGGTCCGGCAGGCCGCGCTCCGCGCCCTCGACTCCGGACGCTACATCCTCGACCGTGAATGCCGGGCCTTCGAGGAGGAGCTCGCCGCCCACACGGGGACGAAGCACGCCGTCCTCTCCTCGTCGTGGACGGCGGCCGTTCTCCTCCTGCACGAGGCGATGGAGGTGGCGCCGGGGGACGAGATCCTCGTCCCTTCCCACACCGCCTTCCCCTCGATCGAGCCGATGATCCACCGCGGCGCCCGGCCCGTCTTCGTCGACATCGACGACACCTACTGCGTCGACCCCGCGAAGCTCGAGGCCGCGCTGACGCCGAGGACCGTCGGCATCCTCCCCGTCCACCTCTACGGTCACCCCGGCGATCTCGACCGGATCTTCGAGGTCGCCCGCCGCCACGACCTCTGGGTCGTCGAGGACTGCGCGCAGGCGCAGGGAGCCGAGATCCGCGGGCGCCGCGTCGGGTCGTTGGGGATCGTCGGCGCGTTCTCCTTCTTCCCGTCGAAGAACCTGACCGTCCTCGGCGACGGGGGCTGCCTCTGCACGAACGACGACGGGATCGCCGAGCGCGTCCGGATGCTCCGCAATCACGGCCGGCGCTCGAAGTACGAGCACGAGCTCGTCGGCTACAACCTCCGCTTCAACGAGGTCCAGGCGGCCGTCGGACGGGTCATGCTGCGCCACCTCGACGAGCTGAACGACCGCCGCCGCGCGGTCGCCCGCCGCTACGACGAGGTCCTGAAGGGGATCGTCGGGACCCCGCCGGAGCGGCCCTGGGCGAAGGCGGTCTACCACATGTACGTCGTCCGCGCCCCTCGGCGGGACGAGCTCGCGAAGGCCCTGAAGGAGCGCGGGATCGAGACGGGGATCCACTACCCGATCCCGAACCACCGCCAGCCCGCGGTCACCGAGCGCTACCGAGACCTCCCCGGCCTCCCCGAGACCGAGCGCGCGGTCGGGGAGATCCTCTCCCTTCCGATCCACGGAACGATGCCCCTCGAGGACGCCGACGCCGTCGCGAACGCGATCGCGGAGTTCTACGACGCGCGATGACCGCGCCGGGGCCCCGGCTCTCCCTCGTCGTCCCGTGCCACAACGAGGAGGGGAACCTCCGCCCCCTCGCCGAAGCGATCCGCTCCGCCCTCGACCCCCTTCGGATCCCCTACGAGGTCGTCGTCACGGACGACGCGAGCACGGACGGCTCCTGGAACGTCCTCGAGGAGCTGGCGGCGGCCGACCCGCGCTTCCGGATCCAGCGGTTTCGGACGAACGGCGGCGAGTCCGCGGCCTCCTGGGCGGGGATGAAGGCCGCGCGGGGGGAGATCCTCGCCACGCTCGACGCCGACCTGCAGAACGACCCCGCGGAGATCCCGCGGTTCCTCGAGGCGATCGAGAGGGCCGACTGCGTCTGCGGAACGCGGACCGAGACGCGCGGCGAGGGGGACTCCTGGCTCCGCGTCCTCTCCTCGCGGATCGCCAACGGCGTGCGGAACCGCCTCTCCGGGGAATCGATCAGCGACGCCGGATGCACCTACCGCGCCTTTCGCCGGGAGTGCGTCGCCCACGTGAAGTTCTTCCGGGGCGCCCACCGCTTCCTCCCGACCCTGATCCGCATGGAGGGCTTCCGGGTCGTCGAGATCCCCGTTCGCGCGCGCGCGCGCCTGTCCGGGAGCAGCCACTACGGCGTCTGGAACCGCCTCTTCAAGTCGTTCGCCGACCTCCTCGCCGTTCGGTGGATGAAGAAGCGGATGATTCGCTACGAGATCGTCGAGTCACGGAACTAGAGCAAGGGGGGTACGAGAATGGCCGTCGACCTCGTTTCCGCCGCCCCGGAGTGGACCTTCCTCGGGCTGAAGTTCGGCTGGCTCCAGGCCGTCGGCCTCCTCGGGAACGCCGCGTTCTCGATGCGGTTCCTCGTGCAGTGGATCGCCTCCGAGAAGCAGGGGGAAAGCGTGATCCCGATCGCCTTCTGGTACTGGGGAATCCTCGGCACGCTGATCCTCTGCGGTTACTTCATCGCGCAGCGCGACCCGGTCGGGATCCTGGCCTATCTTCCGAACGCCGCGATCTACGTCCGGAACCTCGCCCTCATCCGGAAGAAGCAGCGCTCGCGGACCGTCTCCCCCGCGGATCCGGACCCGCAAGGCTGATCGCGTGTCTTCCGCGCCGCGCGGCGGCCGCACGCGAACCGAGGCGATCCTCGATTCCGCCGCGGTCGCCGTCCTCTGGGCGGCGCTCTTCCTCGCCGGCCGATGGCGCGGCTCGCTCCACGGCGACGCGTTGCGTTACGCGGCCGTCGCGAAGGACCTCGCCGCGCGAGGCGACCTCACCGACCCGCGGTTCGCCGGAGAGCCCTACTGGAACAAGCCCCCCCTCGTCCTCGCGCTCTCGGCCCTCTCGATCCACGCTTTCGGTCCGAACCGCTTCGGGGCGGCCTTCCCGGTCGCCCTCTTCTCCCTCGGAACGATGTGGGTGACCGGCGCGATCGGACGGCGATTCCTCGGCCGCGCGGGAGGCTGGGTCGCGGCCGTCGCTCTGGGGACTACGCCCCTGCTCGTCCGGCACGGCTCCGACCTCCGCCTCGATCCCCCCCTCGCCTTCTTCACCGCGGGCGCGCTCGCGGCCGTTCTCTTCGGAGCGGAACGCCGGCGGCTCCTTCCCCTCTTCGGCGCGTGCGTGGGCCTCGGCTTTCTCGCGAAGGGCCCCGGCGCCCTTGCCCCGATCGGCGCCGTCGCGCTCCTCTCCCTCCTGGGGCGGACCCGCTTCCCGTGGGACCGGCGGGGATTCTGGGTCGGCATCGCGATCGGCTTGGGCGTCGCCCTCCCCTGGTTCGTCGCGATGAGGGCCCGCCACGGGGAGGCCTTCGTCTCCCGCTTCTTCGGCGCCGAGTTCGCCGGCCGCTTCGCGGGAGAGTGGGGGAGGAAGGACACGCCCCTCCACTACGGCCCATGGCTCCTCGAGGGGACCGTCCCCTGGTGCGTCGTGGCCGCCGCCGGCCTCGTCGCGCTGCGCCGCCGGGCGCGATTCGAGGACCGACGCCTGGCCAGGTTCCTCCTGGCGTGGAGCGTCTCCGGTCTCGCTCCTCTCCTCTTCGTGCGCCCGCCCTACGCGCGGTACCTCGTCTCCACCCTTCCCTGCCTCGCCCTACTCGCCGGGCGCGGGGCCCTCCCCTGGCTCGAAGGCTCCCGATTCGCCGCGCTCCGCCTCGCGGCGGGCGCTCTCGCGGTTCTCGGAGCGGTCGGAGCCTGCGCCGGGGCGATCCCGGTGACCTCGCGCGCGCCCCGCGACCTCGACCGTGTGGCCGCCGCCGTTCGCGGAAGAGGGCCCAACCTCCGGATCCTCGCCGCGACGCTCCCGGGCGAAGCGGGCGAGGTTCCGACCGGACTCCGGGCCTGCCTCGACTTCCACTTCGGGCTGCGGGCGCTGCCCGTCGCCCCCGACGCGCTCGCTTCGCTCGCGCCTCGGTTCGGCGACCTTCTCGTGATCCACAAGAAGGCGAGAGGAACTCCCTCGTCGTCGTGGCGCCGCTCCTGGCAGGGGGAGACCTACGCCCTCTTCGAGCCGTCGGGGGGCTGACACGCCCGGCGCAGGCGGGCGAGCCCGAAGATCGCCCACGCCCCGACCGCCGCCCCGGCGATGAACCCGAGCCAGGGACGCTGGCCCCAGAAGTGGTACACGCGCACGGCGCCGGCGAACCCGCAGCGCTCGCCGAGGCTCTCGCGCGTCCGCGGCACATCGACGCGCCGATCCTCGATGCCGCCGGGGCTCACGCGAACGAGGACGAAGTGGTTCGGCAGGATCCCCTCCTTGTCGTAGGTCCCTCCCCTCCCGGTGACGATCTGGAGGAACCCTTCCCCTTCCATCCGGTGGTAGGAATGCTTGTGCCCCGCGAAGTAGATGGCGGTCCCCGCCCGCGTGAGGCCCTCCTCGAGGCCCCGGGCCCTCGCCTTCGGCCCGAACTTCTTCTTCCCCACCGGCCGGGCGGGGTGGTGGCCGAAGGCGAACAGGTGGCGCCGACCCGGACCGCCGCCGGCGAGGCGCTCGAGACCCTCTCTCTCCTTCGGGTCGGTCGACCAGCGGACGGTGTCGAGGCCGACGAAGAGGTCCGGACCGCACCGGAAAGCGTAGGGGCTCGCGCCGAAGAGCTGGCGGTAGATCGTGGGGTCGCGCCGCCCGTGGGGCCAGTCGGACTCGTCGTGGTTCCCCGCCACGACGAGGACCGGAAGGTCGAATCCCGAGAGGCGCACGTCGCGGGCGAACCACCGGAGCCAGTTCGAGAGGGTCCGGTGCGCGAGGTCCCCCGCCACGAGCATGAACTCCGCACCCTCCTCCCTCGCTCGGCGCAGGATGTCCCGGAAGGTCGCGGATCCCCCCTCGATGTCCCCGCAGACGGCGAAGGCGTAGGCGTCCCGACCCCCGACCGGGTCGGGGATCGGAGCTCCCCGATCTCCGCCGACGAGATTCGCCGGCAACGGCGCGCGAGCGAGCCAGGTCCCCGCCGCGAGCGGCGCGACGAGGCCGCCGAGGAGGAGGACGAGGGGGAGGAGGGCGAGGAAGAGCGGGCCTAGGACTTTCAGGCGCGATCCGGGGCGGGTCGCGCGCGAAGGATAATGATCCGGCGCCGGCAGGCTAGGATCGCGCCGTGGGTCTGCTCTGGACTCGGGTCGCGTCGCTGGTGGAGATCGAGCCGGCGGTAGGCGTCCGCGCCACGGTCGACGGCGAACCGGTCGTCGTCTTCCGGATCGGGAACGCGGTGCTCGCGCTGGGGGCCCGCTGCCCCCACCAGGGCAATCTCCTCGGCACGGATCTCGTCGAAGGGACCACCGCAGTCTGTCCCTCCCACGGCTGGTCGTTCGACGCGCGAACCGGGGAACACGTCCTCTTCCGAGGGGTCCGAGTCCCCGTCTACCCCACCCGCGTCCGCGGGGGGGAGGTCTTCGTCCTGCGGCGGCTCCTCCCCGTCCTCCGGGAGGCCCTGCGCGGTCGGCGCCTCGAGGGGGAGGGGTAGCCCGGGAGGAGTCGCTACCCGCGGGCGGGAAGGAGCTTCCACAATAGGGCGCACCCCCCCGCGGATTCGCGGGGCGGAGCCTCTCGCCCATGCTCCTCGCCGCCGCCGCGCTCCTCCTCCTCCGTTCCGGACCTGGAGTCGTCGAGGACCTAGCCGCCCTGGCCCCTCCCGACGCGCTCGTTTTCGCCGAGGTCCGCGAGCCGGGGGCGATCTACGCCAGGTTTCGCGGCTCCCCGCTCGAGCGGGCGCTCCGAGGCTCGCCCGCGTGGAGGGAGTTCGCCGAGAGCCCGAAGGGGAGGAACCTCGAGAAGACGCTCGCGGCGTGGAAGGGGATTTCCGGCCTCCCCCTCGACGAGTCGCTGCGGCGGATCGCCTCTCGCGGCCTCGCGGCCGCGATCCTCCCCGTCCCGGCCTCGCCGAAGCCCGACCTCCTCCTCCTCGCCCGCGCCGCCGACGAGGACTCGGAATTCGCCGCGCAAACGCTCCAGGGCCTCGCGAACCTCGTCACCCTCGGTCGCAAAGGGGAGGGGGTCCGGCGCGAGGAGATCGGCGAAGCGGTCCTCTACGGGATCGACGGCAAGCTCTTCGCCGGATCGAGCGGATCCCTCACGATCGTGTCGACGAACGAATCGGTCCTGAAGGCCGCGCTCGCGCGCGCCGCCGGCGCGACCTCGGCCTCCCTCGCCGGGGCGGCTCCCTTCCGTGCCGCCCGCGAGAGCCTCCCGAGCGGCGCCGCCCTCTTCGCTTTCCTCGACGCGGCGAGAGCCGCGGCCACCCGACCGGAGGGGAAGCTCCTTCCTCTCGAGCCGAGCGCGGGAGCCGCGTTCCTCTTCGGCGCGGTCCGCGAACTCGTCAACGCCTCCCCCTTCCTCGGCCTCGCCGTCTCGGGATCCGGGCGATCGATCCGCGCGATCCTCCACGCTCCGGTCCCGCCCGACGGGCTCGCTCCCGAGGTCCGGTCGATCTTCTTCCCCTCCAAGGGCGCGCCCCCCGTCGCTCGCGCGGTCGCTCCGGCGGGCGAGTTCCTGGCCCTCCGGCTCTACCGCGATTTCGAGGCGTTCTGGACCGCGCGCGAGGCGCTCGGCCCCTTCGACGACGCGGGCCTCCGGATGGGCTCGCGCGTCCTGTTCGGGGGCCGTCGATTCGAGCAGGACATCCTTCCCCACCTCGGTCCGGAGCTCGACCTCTTCCTCTGCCGGCAGACCTTCGGAGGTCTCCCGCGGCCACCGCAGGTGCGGCTGCCCGGCGGCGTCATCGTCGGGAGGCTGCGCAACCCCGACGCGCTCCGGTCCGCGCTCACGATGGCCTTCCAGACCGGCGTCGGCCTGGCCAACGCCCAGCGCGGACAGGAGGGGAAGGAGGGGCTCCTCCTCTCGTCCGAGAAGCACGGGGAGGCGACCTTCCACGTGGCGCGCTACGTCCCGCCCGAGGGGGATGGGCCGCTCCCGATCGAGTTCAACGCGACGCCGGCCTGCGCCGTCGTCGGCGACCGCTTCTACCTCTCCTCGAGCGTCGAGTCCCTCGCGTCGGCGATCGACGCGGGACTCGCCCCCGCGCGCCCGGGCGATCGCCTCGACCTGGACGCGGCCGGGCTCCGCGCGCTCCTCGAGGAAAACGAGGCCCCGATCGTCGCGAGCCGAGTCCTCCGGGGGAAAACGCGGGAGCGCGCCCTCTCCGAGCTGCGGCTCTTCCTCGACCTCCTCGCCCGCGTCGAGGGGGCGAGCCTCACCTTCGGGGGAGACGGCACGGGCGCGACCCTCGAGGCGGTGCTCCGCTTTCTCTATTGAGGGCGCCGTGCCGACCCCGGAGGAAGACCTCGCCCCCTACGAGCCCACGGCCTCCGAGCCCTGGACGCGGGCCGCGGCGGCCCACCTGCTCCGGCGCGCCGGCTTCGGCGGGTCGCGCGGCGAGATCGAGACGGCCTTCGCGGCGGGGCCGCGCCGCACCGTCGACCTCCTCGTTCGCCCGGCCGAGAACCCGGCGTACCGCGAGGCGAGGGGGAGCGTCCTTCCCCTCCTCGACTTCGCCGACGTCTCGATCCTCCAGGCGGGATGGCTCCTCCGCATGCTCGCGGGCGGGGATCCATTCCGCGAGAAGCTCGCCCTGTTCTGGCACGGGCACTTCGCGACCTCGAACCGCAAGGTGGCGGACCTTCGGCTCATGCACGCGCAGAACCTCCTCTTCCTCGAGAAAGGGACGGGGCGGTTCCGCGACCTCGCGCTCGCGGTCGCGCGCGACCCGGCGATGCTCGTCTGGCTCGACGGCGACGAAAACGAGAAGGGTCGGCCGAACGAGAACCTCGCCCGCGAGTGGATGGAGCTCTTCACGCTCGGCATCGGGAACTTCGGCGAGGCGGACGTCCGGGAAGCGGCGCGCGCCTTCACCGGCTGGCATGCGCGCCGCGGCGCCTTCTCCTTCGACGTCCGGGCGCATGACGCCGGCGAGAAGACCGTCCTCGGGAGCCGCGGACCCTTGGACGGCAAGGGGGTCGTCGACCTCTGCGTCGAGCGAGACGCCTGCTTCCGGCTCCTCGCGAGGAAGCTCTTCTCCTTCTACGTCTACCCCGACCCCTCCCCGCCCCTCGTCGAGGCCCTCGCCGTTCGGCTGCGAACTCTGGACGGCGGGATCGGCCCCTTCGTCGAGGCGCTCCTTCGCTCGCGCGCCCTCTTCCGCGCCCGCTCCCGCCGCGCGCTCGTCAAGAGCCCGGTCGAGCTCGCCGTCGGAACGCTCCGCGCCCTCGAGCTGCGCCCCGACGCGCGGGCCCTCGGCGCCCTCCTCCGCGAGATGGGACAGAGCCTGTTCGAGCCTCCCGACGTGAAGGGGTGGGAGGGGGGACGCGCATGGATCAGCGCCTCTTCCCTCCTCGCCCGCAACCGCTTCGCGGCCGAGGTCGCGGGGATCGAGGAGGGCCCCCTCGGTTGCGCCCTCGACCCGGACGCCTTCTTCCCCCTCTCCGTTCGCCGCTCGCCCGAGGAAACGGTCGATTTCGCCCTCGAAGCGCTCCTCCAGGGCGGCGTCCCCCCTGCGGTCCGCGAGCGGCTCGTCGTCTCGACCCGGGAGGGGGATCCGGTCGAGGCCCGACCGCGGCTCGTCCACGCGGTCCTCGCCCTCCCCGAGCACCAGATGAACTGACATGCTCGACCGCCGCTCGTTCCTCCAACAGGGCGCCTCCGCCGCGATCGGATCCCCCCTCGCCTGGTGCGCGGCGCCGCGGCTCCTGCGCGCGCTCCTCGGAGAAAGGGCGCTCCGCTCCGGTTCCGGCTCGACCGAGAACGCGCTCGTCGTCCTGCGACTCAGAGGGGGGAACGACGGCCTCAACACGGTCGTCCCGTTCGAGGACGACGCGTACCACCGGGCCCGGCCGACGCTCCGCGCCGCCGCGAAAGGAGCGATCCGGATCGACGACCGCCTCGGCCTGAACCCCGAGATGAAGGCGCTCCGCCCCCTCCTCGAGTCGGGCCGCCTCGCCCTCGTCCCTACCGCGGGATATCCGAAGCCGAGCCGCTCCCACTTCCGCGCGATGGACGTCTGGGAGAGCGCCCTCCCGGACCGGGAGCACGTTTCGACCGGCTGGCTCGGCCGCGCGCTCGACGCGTCGCGCGACCTCTCCGGGGGCTCGCTCCCTGCGGCGAGCCTCGGCGATCCGGAGCTCCCTCTCTCCCTGTGGGGCGAGCGCGGGCGCGCCGCGGCGATCCTCTCTCTCGAGACCTACCGGCTCGCGCCGAGGACGGGGCCCGGTGCGGCGGCGTGCCGCTCGCTCCTCGCCGGCCTCCAGGGAGAGGCGAGGCCCGAGGGGACCGACCTCGCCTTCGTGGCGGCCGCGATGCGGGCGGCGTTCGCGAGCGCGGAGTCGCTCGAGCGCGCCACGACGGACGCGGGGGGCTCCGCGGCCTACCCGGCGACCGACCTCGGCCGGGACCTTCGCGCCGCGGCCCGCGTGCTCCGCGCCGGCTTCGGCACGCGGCTCTTCCACGTGAGCCACTCCGGCTTCGACACGCACGCGGAACAGGCGTCCGCCCACCCGCGGCTGCTGCGCGAGCTCGCGGAGGCGATCGCCGCGTTCTTCGCCGACCTCGACGCGCAGGGCCTCGGGGGGCGCGTCCTCCTCCTCGCGTTCTCCGAGTTCGGCCGGCGCGTGCGCGAGAACGGATCCCACGGCACCGACCACGGCGCGGCGGGCCCGGTGTTCCTCGTCGGCCCGGTGAAGGGAGGGATCCACGGCCCCGCGCCCGACCTCCGCGACCTCGAGGAGGGAGGCGTCCGCCTCGGCGTCGACTTCCGCAGCGTCTACGCGACGGTCCTCGAGCGCTGGCTCGGCTGGCGCGCGGAACCGGTGCTCGGGGCGCGGTTCGAGCCGGTCGGAGTCCTTTGAGCGGATTGCGCAACGCCCACGGCGGCGGAGCGGCCGGAGTGCGATCGGAGCAGACGCGCGCGCCCCGGTCCTGGCGAGCGCGGTCGTACGCGAGGTGGTTCCGGTCGGCCCTCGGACGGGCCTACAAGAGCAGCGTCGAATCGGTCCTCGAGCCGTGGATCGCGGCGGCCCGACCCCGACTCGCGCTGGACGCCGGCTGCGGGCCGATCCTCACCTTCGCGGACCTGTTCGGACCCGAGGCCACCCTGCTCGCGGTCGATTGCAGCTTCGAGATCGCACGCGGTGCCCACTCGAAGATGAAGTCCCTCGGAAGATCCGGCGCCGCTTGTTGCGGCTCGGTCGAGAGCCTGCCGTTCCGGTCCTCCCTCTTCGACTTCGTCCTGTCGATGAACTGCCTGGAGTTCGTCCCCGATCCGGGGAGGGCCCTCCGGGAACTGCGCCGAGTGGCGGCTCCGCAGGCGGCGGCCGTGATCGGCACTCTCAACCGCCACGGCCTGTGGGAGCTCGGGCGTCGCCTGGGGCGCCCCTTCCGTTCCTCGGCCTACTACCGGGGACGCTTCTTCACGGTCGAGGAGCTGGTCGCCGTCCTGCGAGACGCCGGCTGGCGCGTGGAGGAAGTGCGCCACGCCGTTCCCTTCCCGCCGGTCCGCCTCCCAAGCCCGAAGTGGTACCGTCTCGTCGCGCGCGCCGTGCCCGCCGATCGGAGCGGGATGGTGATCGCCCGGGTCGCTCGCGGAGACGACTAGGAGGGGGCGGGGAAGGGAGCGGCCCTACGTCGCCCCGCACTTGAGCAGCGCCCGAAGACACCGCGCCACGTACTTCTCGAGGACGGCCTGCTTCTCCCGGAAGCGCTCCGTCCGCACGCCGTCGAACTCGACTCCGTACCGGACCCCGCCGGCTTCCCGGGCGCGGTACCGGATCGTCCCCTCGAGGCGGAGCTCCTCGGCATGCTCGGGGAGGCGGAACGCAAGGCGGAGGCAATCGACGCCCGCGAAGCGAGAGTCGACCTTGGGCGTCACGAGGAGCCCCACGCCGGCCGTCGAGAGGTCGAGGAGCTGGCCCGCGGCGGACTTCCCGGAGACGCCGTCCTCCAGGAGCACCTCGATCGGCGCCGCGACGTCGGGCTGGACCCGTCGGGTCCTGCGGCGGTTGAAAAGAATGTGGAGGTCTTGCGCGATCAGGAACTCGTCGATCCCTTCCTTGTCCGTGAAGTCGAAGCCGTAGTGATCGACGGCCTCCGCCCCAATCCCCTCGGTCCGACGCTGCTTCACGACCGCGGAGACGCGGAGGGGCCTCACGATGTTCGCGCCGACGAAGACGAGCATCGCCTTCTGGCCGACAGAGAGCGGCGCGCTCGTCAGGTTCGGAAGCACGACCCCGGCCCCTTCCGCGGAGACGTCGTGGAGGCGGCCCACGAGGAGCGGCCGTCCCTCGGCCATGATGCTCACCTCGACGTTGCTCTTCATCCCGAGCTCGATCCGGTACATGGATTTCGTCTCCACGGGGAACCTCCTAACGAGACCGGCGACCGCCCGGAGGGGAGCCGAGGCGCCGGGGGTGGCCTGGGGCGCGCGGAGCGGAGGCATCCCGCTCGGGCGAGAGGGGCCTGTCGGATCGAACCAGCGGAATCTCCTTAGGAGAGTCGCCCGGGCGATCCCACGACTCGCACGGACGGCCTCCCTAACCCGGAGGGAGCGTCAGGTATCGGGCGCCTCCGCGTCCCAAGTTTAGGTGGCGCCCGGACCGGGACCCCGGTGCTGATCCGGATCCTACGTCCTCCCATGGGGAGGCTCCTCGCCGGGACGACGACCCCGCGCGTCCCGCTCGACCGGCCCGATGGCACCGGGCATCCTCCTCCCTCCCCGCCGAACTCCGCGCATGCCGTCCGAACCGTCGCCCCACGCACCGCCCGGCGCGGGGCGGCCCTCTCGGGTCGGGTACAGGGTCGTGGACCTCCCCGGCAGGATCGGCGGCCACGATCGGGCCGTCGCCGCCGCGCTCTGGTATCCGACCGACGCCGAGCCCGCCGAGGTTGTCTACGCGGGCGGCCCGAACCGCGGCGAGGTCGCCGCCGGCGCGCCGGTCCGAGCGAGCGCGGACCCTTGCCCGCTCCTCGTCTTCTCCCACGGGTACGGGGGGAGCGCGGTCGGCTCGGCCTTCTTCGCGGAGGCGCTCGCCTCGCGCGGCTGGATCGTCGCCTGCCCCGACCACGAGGACCGGGACAAGCTCGTCGCCCTCCGCGGCGGCCCCCGGCGCGTCGACCGCTTCGCGTACCTGGAGCGGGCCCTCGCCATGGCGAAGGCGGGGCGCGGCTTCGACCGCGAAAACGTTCGCTACCGGATCGAGGAGTTCCGCGTCGTCCTCGACGCCGTCCTCGGATCGAGGGAGTTCGGGCCCGCGATCGACGCCGAACGGATCGCTGCGGGGGGGCACTCCCTCGGCGGCTTCGGAGCGATCGCGCTCTGCGGCGCGGAGGAGGGGGAGCGGGACGCGCGTCTCCAGGCCGCCCTCCTCTTTTCGCCCGCGCTCTTCCCGTTCGGGGAGGAGGAGCTCTCCGCCGTGCGGGTTTCGACGATGATCCTCCTCGGTGAGAAGGAGAGGGACGAGGTGCACGGGGGGAGGACGACCGCCGACCTCCTCGCGCGCGCCTTCGAGCGCCTGCCGGCGCCGAAGTACCTCGTGGAGATCCGCGGGGGGACGCACTTCTCCTTCAACATGCCCGCGGCGAGCGGCCTCGTGGCGCGCGCGTGGAGCGGGACCGAGGAGGACTTCGCGACGGTCCGGACCTACTCGATCGCCTTCCTCGAGCGCCACGTCGCGGGGCGGATGGACGCGGAGGCGATCCTCTCGGCCGGGGACGAGCGGATCTCGGCCTACCGCCGGCAAACGAGGGGGGGGAGACCGGACGTCTCCGCCGACCCGGCGGGAGAGCCGCGCCCTACCGCCCCTCCGGCGCGGGGGCTAGATTCGCCCGCCAAGGAGGCGCTGCCATGACGCAGGTTCAGGCGTTCATCGTCGGAACCTTCCTCTCCTTCGCCGTCGCGACGGGGGTCCTCCTCGTCCTGCGGAGGAGGCTCGCCGCGATCCTCTCGGAGCTGTGCGAGAGCGAGGAGCGCGGCCGGTTCTGGGTCCTGATGGCGAACCTCACCGTGTGCCTCGCGGCGACCCTCCTCTCCATGCTGGCGGGCGAGGAGAGCGGGGTCGTGCGCGGCCCGTTCTGGAGCATCGTTCGGCAGGTCGAGTACGCCCTCGGCGGGATGATCGCGAGCCTCGTCGTCCTCGCGACCGTCATCGGGAAGTCGATCGCGCGGTTCGAGGAGCGGGCGCAGGCGCGGGGCCGCAAGAGCGCGACGCTCCCGGCCGTCGGAGGCCCCCAGCCGGCCGGCGGGCCGGCGAACTGAAGGCCGCCCCCCCCCGCTTCAGGCGCGGACGAGCCCTCCGACCGCGCCGACCTGATGGGTTGGAGGGAAGAGGTCGAGGGCTCGAAGCCGCTCGATGCGGAGCCGGAGCGTCCCGAGGGTCGCTTCACGGGCGGCAGAGCCGGTCGACCTCCGGCCGCCGCGGGAGGGAGGGGATGGCCCCCTCCTTCGTCGTCGCCAGCGCCCCGGCGGCGCAGGCAAAGCGCAGCGCCCGGTCGACCTTCATCCCCTCGGCCAGCGCGACGGCGAACGCTCCGACGAACGCGTCCCCGGCGCCCACCGCGTCGAGAGCGTCGACTCGGAAGGCGTCCTGTCTGCGCAGGCCGTGCGCATCGAGGAAGATCGCCCCTTCCGCGCCGAGCGTCACGACGGCGGCGGAGGCGCCGAGGTCGAGGATCTCCTCCGCGCACCGGCCGGGACGCTCCCCTCCCCGGCCGGAAACGGCCCTCGCCTCCTCCTCGTTGACGACCAGAAAACGGACCCACTCGAGGAGCTCGGAGTCGAGCCTCCGGGCCGGCGCGGCGTTGAGGAGGAACGGGACGCCCGCCTCCGCGGCGATCTCGGCCGCGCGCGCGACGGCGTCGAGCGGAACCTCGAGCTGCGCGACGAGAATCCGCGCGTTCCGGATCGACTCTTCCGCCGACTCGACGTCGGCGGGGCGGAGCGTCCCGTTCGCGCCGGGAGAGACGACGATCATGTTCTCCCCACCTCGGGCCACGGTGATGAAGGCGACGGCTGTCGGCGCGTCCTTCCGGATCCGCAGGTGGCGGAGGTCGATCCGATCGGCGGCGAGACCCTCGCGCAGCGCGGCGCCGTGCGCGTCGTCTCCGACGGCTCCGAGGAGCGTCACCTGCGCCCCGAGCCGCGCGGCCGCGACCGCCTGGTTCGCCCCCTTGCCGCCGAGGCACGTTCGGAACGACTCGCCGAGGATCGTTTCCCCTCTCCCGGGGAGGGCATCCGCCCGCACGACGTAGTCGACGTTCAGGGAGCCGACGACGCAGACCCCGGAGCCCATCGTCAGGTTCCCTCGTCGCGGTGCACCCTCGGCCAGACGCCGCGGCAGGCGTCGAGACTCCTCGACACCCCCCGGCCGCGCTCGATGTCGAGCATCACGGTCGCGGTCTCGCGCGCGCGGAGCGAGAGCCGTAGCGCCCTCCGGACCGCCAACCCATGTCGACCCTGTACAGGTGGCTCCCGAACGTGAACCCGACCGTCTTGCGCATGGGCCCGCTCGACTCCGTACGCCCGGGATCGTACCGGCTTGCCCACCTCCGCCCCTCGGTCGGACCTCGTCCGGCCCCTTGCGGAGTCCCCAGCCCCGAGAGGAGCATCCCCGGCGACCGCCGGTCGCTCCGCCATCGCATCCGGGAGGGAAGGCACGGGGCCTCCCCTCTCCCCCGCTTCCGCCGCGCCTCGCGCGGAGCGGCCGCGCGCCTCCCCCGGGACAGGAGAGACCCTCGTGAGCATGCTCAAGGAGTTCAGGGAATTCGCCTTGCGGGGCAACGTCCTCGACATGGCGATCGGGATCATCCTCGGCGGCGCCTTCGGGAAGATCGTCTCCTCCGCGGTGAGCGAGGTCCTCATGCCGCCGCTCGGACTCCTCCTCGGCAAGGTCGACTTCTCGAGCCTCTTCCTCGACCTCTCCGGGACCCACCCCCCGAGCTTGAAAGCGGCCAAGGACGCGGGCGCCGCGACCCTCAACTACGGCCTGTTCATCAACACGGCGATCGACTTCGTCCTCGTCGCCTTCGCCGTCTTCCTCTTGGTCAAGCAGATCAACCGCCTGAAGAGGCAGCCGGCGCCCGCGGCTCCGACGACGAGGAACTGCCCCTACTGCCTCTCCGCGATCCCCTTCAAGGCGACCCGGTGCGCCTTCTGCACGGCCGACGTCAGGGCGGCCTAAGGGGGCCGACCCTCCCTCCCCGTCGCTCCAGGAGCATCCCCATGCGCCCGCTCCGTCTCGCGCTCCCCCTCGCGGCCCTTTTCGCCCTCGCGCCCTCCTCCCGGTCCGACGAGGTCCTCCTCGCGAACGGCGACCGCCTCACGGGGAAGATCTTGGCCCTCGGGGACGGGAAACTGACCTTCGAGTCGGCGATGTTCGGCAAGGTGACGATCCCGCTCGCCTCCGTGAAGACCTTCGCGACGGAGGGGCCGGTCGAGATCCACTTCCGCGACGCCACGGTCGTCCGCCAGCCGATCGCGACGGCCGAGGCCGGTCGGATCTCCGTCGGGCCGGGGGGCGTCGTGCAGCCGCAGACCTTCTCCCTCGCCGACATCGCCGCGATCAACCCGCCGAAGCGGGAGGGCAGGTGGACCGGATCCGCGACCGCGGGGTTCACGGTCACGCGGGGCAATTCGGAGACGCAGGGGGGCAACGTCGTGGTCGACGCGGTCCGGCGGTCGGAGCAGGATCGGCTCTCCTTCCGGGGCGAGTACGCGGCGGCGCGACAGGTCGTCGAGGAGCCCAACCCGACCCCGCCCCCGGCGACGGTCGAGAACCACACGACCACGCAGAGGCTGATCACCGGAACCCTCAAGTACGACGCTTTCTTCTCGGAGCGCTCCTACTTCCTCGCCTCCGTGAAGGCGGACAAGGACGCCATCGCGGATCTCGACTTGCGCTTCGTCGCCTCGGCCGGCTACGGCTACCAGTGGGCGGAGACCGACGCCACGAAGTTCTCGACGGAGCTCGGGCTCGGATGGCTCCACGAGGACTTCCGGGAACCCGACCCCCCCACCCCGCCCACCCCGTCGACGGACCAGATCGCCGCGCGGGCCGGCTACCGCCTCGAGAAGGTCTTGAGCCCGAGCGTGAAGCTCCTCCACCCGACCGAGGCGGTCCACGGCTTCGACGACGCGCACGACTTCCTCGTCCAGACGGAAGGGGCGCTGCGAGCCAGCCTGACGAAGGCGATGTTCTCGGAGGTCCGGGTGGTGCTGAACTGGGATTCGACCCCCGCCAACGGCAAGGAGCGGTCGGACGTCCGCTACGTGCTCGGCTTCGGCCTCGCGTTCTGACGCCGGCGCGCCCGGCGGGTTCCCGGCGTTCGGTTCCCCGCCGCCTCGCCCCTGCGTAGACTCCCCGCCATCTCCGCGGAGGAGTCGCATGGTCCCGCGTCCGATCCTTCCCGCCCTCCTCGCCTCGCTCTCCTCCTGCTCCTCCCTCCCCGCGCAGGAGAGCGCCCCGGCTCCGCGCCTGACGCTCGACCGGGTCTTCGAGCTTGCGAACAAGATGCGCCTCCCGCCGGGGACGCACGTCGGATGGATGCCGGACGGGGAGAGATACCTCGCCCTCGAGAAGGTCCCCGACTCGGACCGCCGACGGATCGTCGTCGTCGAGGCCGCCACCGGCGGGACGAGGCCCCTCTTCGACGAGGCGCAGATGGAGCAGGCCTTCGCCGCGCTCCCCGGGATCCCGCGCGAGACCGCCGCCAAGTGGAGCCGGAGGACCTCGTTCGAGTTCTCCCCCGCCCGGGACGCCGTCCTCCTCCACGAGGCGAACGACCTCTTCACGTACCGGCTCGGAGCCGACCGCGCGGCGCGGCTCACGTTGGATCCCGAGGAGGAGTCCCTCGAGACTTTCTCCCCCGACGGGAGGCTCGTCGCCTTCGCGCGCGACTTCGACCTGCACGTCGTCCCCGCGGACGCAGGGGGAGCCCGGGCGCTCACGACGGACGGGGACGAGACCCACCTCGTGGGCCGCCTCGACTGGCTCTACCAGGAGGAGGTCTACGGGAGGGGGAACTTTCGAGGCTACTGGTGGTCGCCCGACTCGTCCCGGATCGCGTTCCTGGTCCTCGACGAGACGAAGGTCCCCACCTACGCGATCGTCGACCACCGCGAGACGCACCCGCCGGTCGACGTGATGCGATACCCGAAGGCGGGAGACCCGAACCCGGCGGTGGGGCTCCGGGTCGTCGACGTCGCCGGCGGGCCTCCGCGGAGCTTCGACCTCGGCCCCTACGAGCGCGAGGAGTTCCTGATCGTGCGCGTCGGGTGGACGCCCGACTCGAAGGAGGTGATCTTCCAGGTCCAGGACCGGGTCCAGACCTGGCTCGACCTCCTCCTGGGCGACCCGGCGACGGGGAAGGTCCGGCGCCTCTTCCGCGACTCGACGGGGACGTGGATCGAGCCCTCCGACGCTCCCTTCTGGATCGAGGGAGGGAAGCGCTTCCTCTGGCGTTCGGACCGCGACGGGCTCAGCCACCTCTACCTCTACGAGCGCGACGGGACGCTCGTGCGCCGACTGACCGAGGGTCCCTGGGAGGTCGACGAGTTCCACGGGGTCGACGAGGCGGCCGGGGTCGTCTACTTCAGCGGCGACCGCGACGACGTGAAGGGCTCCCAGCTCTTCCGCGTCGGGCTCGACGGGAACGGGCTCGCCCCGGTCACCGCGGAGCCGGGGACCCACTCCGTCTCGATGTCTCCCAAGTTCGCCTACTTCGTCGACAGCTTCTCCTCCTCGAAGCAGCCGGGGCGCGTCGACCTCTGCCGCGCCGACGGCCGCCCCGCGCGGACCCTGGCGCGCGCCGACGAGGGACCGCCGAAGGAGGCCGGCTGGAGGACGCCCGAGTTCGTCAAGGTGAAGACGCGGGACGGCTTCGAGATGGAGGCGACCCTGCTCCGGCCCGCCGGGCGCGAGCCCGGCGAGAGGGCGCCCGTCGTCTGCTACACCTACGCGGGGCCCCAAGCCCCCTCGGTGCGGGACGCGTTCGGAGGCGGGGTGAACGGGCTCTTCCACCAGATGCTCGCGCAGGAGGGGTTCGCCGTCTGGATCTGCGACAACCGCTCGGCGAGCGGCCGGGGGCTCGCCGCGGCGAAGGGGATCTACCGCAACCTCGGGGAGGAGGAGCTCCGCGACCTCGAGGACGGGCTCGATTGGCTCGTCGCGCAGGGGATCGCCGACCCGGCGCGGATCGGGATCTGGGGGTGGTCCTACGGCGGGTACATGACCGCCTACGCGCTCACGCACTCGAAGCGATTCAAGGCCGGGATCGCGGGCGCGCCGGTCGCGGACTGGCGCCTCTACGACTCGATCTACACGGAGCGCTACATGGATCTCCCCCAGCGGAACCCGGAGGGGTACAGGCGAAGCTCCGCGATCGAGGCGGCGGCGAGTCTCTCGGGCCGCCTCCTCCTGGTCCACGGGACGATCGACGAGAACGTCCACGCGCAGAACACCCTCCAGCTCGCCAAGGCCCTCCAGGACGCGGGGAAGCGCTTCGACCTGATGCTCTACCCGGGCAACCGACACGGCGTGTCGGACCCCAAGCAGCGCCGCCACCTCTACGAGACGATGGCGAGCTTCTTCCGCGAGAACCTGTGAGCGCCGCGCCGCGCCCCGGCTCCCCAGGGCCCGCAACGGTCGAGGCGGCCCCCCCGAACTCCGCCGCGCCCGCGCCGCAGGACCGTCGGTTCTTCGGCCATCCGCGCGGGCTCGCGACCCTCTTCTTCACGGAGATGTGGGAGCGCTTCTCGTACTACGGGATGCGCGCGATCCTCATCCTCTTCATGACGGCCCCCGTCGCCGCGGGGGGCCTGGGCTACGACGACGCGAAGGCGGGGGCGATCTACGGGATCTATACCTCCCTCGTCTACCTTCTCTCGCTCCCGGGCGGCTGGATCGCCGACCGGATCCTCGGGCAGCGCCGCTCCGTCCTCCTCGGCGGCCTCGGGATCATGACGGGGCACATCTGCCTCGCGATCCACGGCCTGCCGACCTTCTACGCGGGGCTCGCGTTCGTCGTCCTGGGGACGGGACTCCTCAAACCCAACATCAGCGTAATGGTCGGGCAGCAATACGGCCCGGGGGACACGCGTCGCGACGCGGGATTCTCGATCTTCTACATGGGGATCAACGTCGGCGCGTTCCTCGCTCCGCTCCTCTGCGGGTGGCTCGCGCAGAGCGAGACCTTCCGGCGCATGCTCGCCTCGAAGGGGATCGCGCCCGAGCGGTCCTGGCACTTCGGCTTCGCGATGGCCGCGGTCGGGATGTTCCTCGGCCTCGTCCAGTACCTCGCCGGGGGACGTCGTCTCGGCGAGGCGGGGCTTCGCCCCCTCGGCTCGACGAACGAGGAGGACCGCAAGGCGGCCCTCCGGCGGCTCGGCCTCGGTGCCGTCGGAGTCGTCGGCCTGCTCCTCGTGCTCCGCGGGCTCGCCGCCGCGGTCGGCCTCGAGGTCACGATCGGCCGGATCTCCGCCTCCTTCGGCATCTTCCTCGGCCTCCTCGTCCTCGGCTTCTTCGGCTGGCTGTTCCTCTCGGGGGCCTGGACCCCCGAGGAGCGGAAGCGCCTCGTCGTCATCGCCGTCCTCTTCGGCGCCTCCACGATCTTCTGGTCCGTCTTCGAGCAAGCGGGCTCGACGCTGAACCTCTTCGCCGAGCGGAGCACCGACAACCGGATTCTCGGTCTCCCCTTCCCCGCGAGCTGGTTCCAGTCGGTGAATGCGGCGCTCATCGTGCTCCTCGCGCCGGTTTTCGCCGCGCTCTGGGCGTGGCTCGGCCGCCGCCAACCCTCCAGCCCCGCGAAGTTTTCCCTCGGTCTTCTCTTCGACGGGCTCGGGTTCCTCGTCCTCGTCGGCGGGGTGAAGCTCGCGCAGGGAGGGGGACGCGTGAGCCTGCTCTGGCTCGTCTCGACCTATCTCCTTCACACGATCGGCGAGCTCTGCCTTTCCCCGGTCGGCCTGAGCGCGATGACGAAGCTCGCGCCCGCCCGCGTCGCGGGGCTCATGATGGGCGTCTGGTTCGTCTCGCTCTCGGTCGGCAACTACCTCGGCGGCCAGGTCGCCGGGCTCTACGCGGAGCTTCCCCTGCCGAAGCTCTTCGGGACGATCGGCGCGACCGCCGTCGGCGCGGCGGTCCTCCTCGCCCTCCTCGTCCGGCCGATCCGCCGCCTCCTCGGGAACGCAACGTGAACCTCGAACCCCTCCCGACCGAACGTCCTGCCCCGGCCGAGCTCCACGGCGCCCACGTCGCGGAGATGCTGCGGCGCGCGGAGGCGATTCTCGAGACCGAGCCCTTCGACTCGATCCTCCTCCACGCGGGGACCCCGCTGCGGTACTTCGCGGACGACCAGGAGGCGCCCCTCCGCCCGAACCCTCCGTTCGCGCAGTGGACGCCTCTCGAGGGACCCCACCACCTCCTCAAGGTCGCGCCCGGCCGGAAGCCCGTCCTGATCCGCGTCTCGCCCGAGGACTACTGGTCCGAGCCCCCCTCCCTCGGCGACCCCTTCTGGCTCGGCGAGTTCGACCTCTTCGAGGTGCCCGACGACGGACAGGCCTGGAAGCGGGCGACGCCGGGGCGGTTCACGGCCTACGTCGGCGACGCGCCCGAGCGGGCGCGCGATCACGGCATTCCGCCCGACGGCCTCAACCCCGAGCGGCTCGTCCGCCGCCTCGACTGGGACCGGAGCTTCAAGACCCCCTACGAGGTCTCCTGCGTCGAGGAGGCGTGCCGGCTCGCGGCGAAGGCGCACGGCGCAGCCCGCGGCGCCTTCGAGGCGGGAGCCTCCGAGCTCGAGATCCACCGGGTCTACGTGGCTTCCCTCGGGTGCACGGACAAGGAGCTCCCCTACGAGAGCATCGTCGCCCTCGACGAGAAGGGGGCGACGCTGCACTACACGGGGAAGCGGAGCGTCCGGGGGGGGAACGTGCTCCTCCTCGATTCCGGCGCGCGCCACCTCGGGTACGCTTCCGACATCACGCGCACCTGGTCGAGGGAGTCGTGCGACCCCGTCTTCCGCGACCTCGTCGCCGGCCTCGACGCGCTGCAGCAGGAGCTCTGCGCGCTCGTCCGCCCCGGCCTCCCCTTTCCCGACCTTCACCTCGCCGCGCACCTCCGCATCGGCGACCTGCTCCACGCGCTCGGGATCCTCCGCTGCGGCGGCGAGGAAGCGCTCACCACAGGGCTCACGGCGCCGTTCTTCCCGCACGGGCTCGGCCACTTCCTCGGCCTCCAGGTTCACGACGTCGCCGGGCGGCAACGGGCGCCCGACGGGGGAGAGACCCCCCCTCCTCCCGGGCACCCCTTCCTCCGCACGACGCGGACGATCGAGGCGAACCAAGTGCTCACCGTCGAGCCGGGGGTCTACTTCATCCCGATGCTGCTCCGGCCGTACCGGGCGGGGTCGACCTCTTCCCGGTTCGACTGGAGCCTCGTCGACCGTCTCGCCCGCTTTGGCGGGGTCCGGGTCGAGGACGACGTCCTCGTGACGGAGGACGGCCACCGAAACCTCACCCGCCCCCATGTCGGATAGCGGCCCGGCCGGGGGCCGGGCTGCGATCCTCTCGATCGGGCGCGAGATCCTCCGGGGCCGCACGCTCGACACGAACAGCCACTTCCTCGCCGGCCGACTGACCTCGCTCGGGGCCGAGGTCGTCCGGATCGCGACGGCGGACGACGACCCGGCCTCCATCGCCCGCGAGTTCGACTCCGCCCGCGCCCTCTCCCCCCGGATCGTCGTCTCGACCGGCGGGCTCGGCCCGACGTTCGACGACCTCACCCTCGAGGGGCTCGCGCGCGCCTTCGCCCTCCCCCTCCGCATCGACCCGGCGGCGCTCGAGTGGGTCCGGGAGAGCTATCGCGACCTCGCCGCGCGGGGCCTCGCGACGTCCCCCGACCTCACTCCCGAGCGGGAGAAGATGGCGCGCCTTCCCCTGGGTGCCCGGCCGATCCGCAACCCAGCGGGAACCGCCCCCGCGGTCGCGCTCGAGGCGGGTTCGACGGCAGTACTCTGCCTGCCGGGGGTGCCGGACGAGATGCGCGCGGTGTGGGTCCAGGAGGTCGCGGGTGAGGTGGCTCGCCTCCTCCCCGGCGGAGCCGGCCCCGGGGCGGAAGACGTCCCGCTCGCGACCCGGGACGAATCGGGGCTCGCCCCCGTTCTCCGGAGGCTCATGCAGGAATTCCCAGGGGTTTACGCGAAGTCGCGCGTCTCCGGATCGGGCGAGACCGTCCAGATTGTGGTCACCCTTACCTCCCCTTCGGGGATGGCGGGTCGGCTTGGCGATGTGGCGAGACGCCTGCGGGAGATGGCGGGGGCGGCGGGCTTGTGAAGTGCCCAATCCCGGAAGCGCAGTCCTCTATCACACAGGTGATTACGTCACTTCACGGGCCGGATCCAGGACCCCCGACGAGAGGACCGATTCCCCGCGCCGTCCGATTCCTGCGGATGCTAAAGCAGGGGCAGACCGTTCGCGCACCAGAGTCCCGACCGAGGCGCGCTTCCAACTCTCCCGCATTCGCGCGGGAGGGGGTCGTGGGAGGCCCGGGAGGGACCGGTGGCGGAAGGAGGGAAAGCGGGAAGGCCTGTCGGAGACCCGCCATGCCCACCCGCATCCTGGACCTCCGGGGATTCCCCCCGGAGGAGCGAAACCCGCAGGTCCTCGGATCGCTCGCCTCCCTCGAGGCAGGGGAGACCCTCCTCCTCGTGAGCGACCGCGATCCCCGCGCGATCTATCACCTCCTCCGGGTGGGCCTCCCGGAGAGCTTCTCCTGGCTCCCCGTCGCCGACGGGCCCCCGGAGTGGCGGATCTCCGTCACCCGCCTCGGGCCGATGCGGTTCGAGGGGCGCCCCTCGGCCCTCCTCCGTCGGGACCAGGAGGAGATTCTCCTCCTCGCCTCCTTCCTCCTCGCCGACTTGAATGCGGCCGACCCCGAGGAACGCCTCCACACGCTCGCGATCCGCACGCGGGAGCTCGAGGCCCGGATCGACCGTCACTTCCGGTGGGAGGAGGAGGCGCTCTACCCCGAGCTGGCGCGCCTCGAGAAAGCGTTCGGCGCCCAGCCCTTCCTCGAGGAGCATCAGGCCCTGCGGGCCCTGGTGACCTCGGCCGCCGAGAGCCTCGGCCGCGGGGACCCCGATCCCGGGGGCCTCGGGTCGGCGCGGAAGACCCTCGCGCGCCTCCTCTCCTTCCTCCGCGAGCACGCGGGGCGCGAGGAGAAGGTCACCCTCCCCCTCGCCGAGAGGCACTTCCCCCCCGAGCGGGCCGCCACTCTCCTCGCGCGGTTCCGGATGATCCGCTAGGACTCCGGGTCGAGCACCCGGGGGAGGTGGATCGCGAAGCCGGCCCCGCCGCCCGGCGCTCCTCGTCCTCCGATTCCGCGAAGAGGCCCCGCATGCACTTGCGGATCTCGGACTTGAGGACCTCGAGCTGCGCGGGCTGGCGAGAGAAGTAGTCTCGCGCCCCCCTTGTTGCGAGGGGGGGAGCGCAGAACTCCTCGAGGACATCCTCGATCTGCGGCTCGACGACGCCGGCGAAGCCCGCCCGCAACTCCCGGTCCTTCCGTGCGACCGGCCTTGATGAATCGATTCGGGTCGACCCCACCGCGCAGGTCTCCGGTGTGTCGTGCCCGGGGGGAACTCTAGGCCCGTCCCCGGGGATTCCCAGTCCCCGGGCGACCGCGGAGGGGCCAACCGGGCGGGGCGGCCCGCGGTTCGCGCGAGGGCCTCGACGCATCCCCGGTTCCGGTCCTGCGCTGCCTGGGGGCCCCTTCGGTCAGCCCTGGGGGACAGGGGGGTTTTCCGCGGCGCGATGGTGAAATACTCCGCGAGCGCCGCCTCCGGATCGAGCTTCCATGCCCGCGCGCGTCCTCATCGTCGACGACGAGAAGATGATCCGCTGGTCGCTGCGGGCCTCCCTCGAGGAGACCGGCTACGAGGTCGGGGAGGCCGACAAGGGGGCGACCGCGCTCGAGGCGTTCGCGCGCGAGACGCCCGACCTCGTCCTCCTCGACTACCGGCTCCCGGACCGGACCGGGCTCGACGTCCTGAAGTCCCTCCATTCGCTCGCCCCGGACGTCCCCGTCCTCCTCCTCACGGCCCACGCGAGCCTCGCGGGGGCGGTCGCCGCCGTGAAGGAGGGGGCCTTCGATTACCTCGCGAAGCCCTACGAGGTCGACGATCTGATCCTCCGGATCGGCCGGGCCCTGGAGGCCTCGGCGCTCCAGCGCCAGGTCGACCGCCGCCGCGAGCAGGAGCGTGCGCAGTTCGGTCTCGCAAACCTCGTCGCCGAGAGCCCCGCCATGGGTGAGGTCGTCCAGCTCGTGCGCCGCGTGGCCCAGAGCGAAGCGACGACGATCCTGCTCCTCGGGGAAACGGGCGTTGGGAAGGGGCTCGTCGCACGCGCCCTCCACCACGAGGGGCGGACGGCCGACGGCCCCTTCCTCGACGTCACCTGCACGGCGATCCCGGAGACGCTGCTCGAGTCCGAGCTCTTCGGCCACGAGCGAGGGGCGTTCACGGACGCGCGCACGCAGAAGCACGGGCTCTTCGAGCTCGCCGACGGGGGCACGGTCCTCCTCGACGAGATGGGGGACCTCCCCCCCGGGCTCCAGGCGAAGCTCCTGCGCGTGCTCGAGGACAAGACGTTCCGCCGCGTGGGGGGGACGCGGGACCTCCGCGTCTCCGTTCGGATCGTCGCCGCGACGAACCGCGACCTCGACGCCGAGGTCGCGGAGGGGCGGTTCCGCCGCGATCTCTATTTCCGGCTCAAGGTGATCCCGATCCTCCTCCCCCCGCTCCGGGAACGCCCCGCGGACGTCGAGCCCCTCGCGCGGCGCTTCCTCGGCCACTTCCGAGGGGAGTTCCGCAAGGAAGTCTCCGACTTCGAGCCCGCCGCGCTGGAGGCGCTTCGCCGCTACCCGTGGCCCGGCAACGTCCGCGAGCTCCAGAACGCGATCGAGCGCGCCGTCCTCCTCACGGAGAGCGAGGTCGTGCGGCGCGCCGACCTCCCCCGGGAGATCGCGGGCGATTCCGGCGGGAGCCCCGGTCCGCCCTCGAACCGGGCTCTCCTCCTCCCGGCGGAGGGGGTGGTCCTCGAGGAGCTCGAGCGGGACCTCGTGCGCCAGGCCCTCGAGCGGACGAAGGGGAACCGCTCCCGGGCGGCGCGCCTCCTCGGCCTCAACCGCGACCAGATCCGCTACCGCATCGCGAAGTTCCGGTTCGGGGACGGTCCGGCGCCCGGATCTCCGGAAAACCGCGCAGGGGGGTGAGACATTCTCCCCACCGCGGGTCCCGGACGCGCGTCGGACGAGGAGAGGGGCGCGCGCAACGCCATGGGAGGACGCCTCCGGCGGTCCTCGCCCCGATCCGGCAAGTCGATTGTCCGGGGCCTCGACGCGAGGCGCGCTCCCCGGTCCGCCCGGTGGCCCCAGACCCTCCCTTCGGGAGCTGTGGGGCCAGGGATCGCGTCCGCCTTGCCCGCCGCCGCCCCGGGGGCGCGCTGACCCCGATGCCGCGGTCCGTTACGATGCCCCGCCCCGGTCCCCCCCCCGGAGGCATCGGAATGAAGCGGCTCCCCTCCCTCGCCCTCGCGTGGCTCCCCCCGGCGGCCCTCTGCGGCGGCTGTCGCAGCGCGCCGGCGCCCGACCCGGCCCCCAACGCGTCGGGGGCGGCTTCGTCCACGACGGCCGCAGCCCCCCCCGTCTCGAAGGAGAAGGAGGAGGAAGCGCGCCAGAAGGAGATCAAGATCGCCGGCCTCCGGCGCGAGATCCCGATCGCGAAGGAGAAGGTCAAGAAGGCGCGCAAGGAGCTCGGGGACCAGGAGACGGCGAGCCAGGCGTCCCTCGACAAGGCGAAGAAGGAACTCGACCTCGCGCAGGCGCGCCTGCGCGACTTCGAGGAGAAGGAGGCGCCGCAGCGGCTCGCCCGGGCGCGCCTCGAGCTCCAGCAGGCCCGCGACATGCTCGAGGAGGCGAAGGAGGAGCTCGAGCAGCTCGAGATGATGTACAAGGAGCAGGATCTGGCGGACAAGACGAAGGAGATCGTGATCCGCCGGGGCAAGCGGCGGGTCGAGCGCGCGACGGAGCGGCTCGCCCTCCAGGGGCGGGAGCTCGAGCGGCTCGAGCAGAACACGATCCCGCTCGAGCGGACGAAGCTCGCCGCGGAGGTCGAGGAGAAGACCCGCGAGGACGACCGGTCCCGGCGAGCGGCGGAGACCTCCGCCCTCGAGCGGAAGATCGCCCTGATGGGGGCCGAGGCGGAAATCGCGCGCCTCGAGATGGATCTCGCCGCGTTGCAGCCTCCCGCGAAGAAGGAGGGGACTCCCCCCTGAACTGGCTCGACGCGGCCCGCTCCCTCGCGGGCGAGATGGCGGAGGTCCGCGGCGACCTCCACCGCCACCCCGAGCCCTCGTTCGAGGAACGGAGGACCGCCGCGCTCGTCGGCGCGCGGCTCCGCGCGCTCGGACTCGCCCCGCGGTCGATCGGCGCGACGGGACTCCTCGCGGACCTCGAGGTCCCCGGCGCCGCGCGCCGGGTCCTCCTCCGCGCCGACCTCGACGCCCTCCGGATGCCCGACGCGTGTCGCCCCGGACTCCGGAGCGAGACGCCCGGGGTCGCCCACGCCTGCGGTCACGACGCACACACGGCGATGCTCCTCGGGGCCGCCTCGCTCCTCGTCCGCCACCGCGACCGACTGCGCGCCTCGGTCCGCTTCGTCTTCCAGCACGCGGAGGAGTGTTGCCCCGGAGGCGCGATCGACTTCGTCCGCGCGGGCGCGCTGGACGGGGTCTCGGCCGCGTACGCCCTCCACGTGATCGGCGACCTCTCCGCGGGGACGGTGAGCCTCGCGGAGGGGGCGACGATGGCCTCCGCGGACGAGTTCGCGATCCGGGTCGTCGGGCGGGGCGGACATGCGGCGGCCCCGCACCTCGCGGCCGACCCCGTCCCCGCCGCCTCGGCCGCCACCCTCGCCCTCCACTCGATCGTCTCGAGGCGCGTCGACCCGTTCACGCCCGCCGCGATCTCCGTCTGCTCGATCCAAGGGGGCACGGCCTTCAACGTGATCCCCGAGTCGGTCGAACTCCGGGGGACGGCGAGGGCCCTCGAGGCAAGGCTGCGCGATCGACTCGAGGAATGGATCCGCGAGGCCGCCGGCTCGGCGGCCGCGGCGCACGGCTGCGCCGCCGAGGTCGACTACCGGCGGGGCTATCCCGTGACCGTGAACGATCCCGAGGAGGCCTCCCGGGCCCGGGAGATCGCCGCCTCGCTCCTCGGCGCGGCCTCCGTCCTCCGGGAGGGGCGCCGCGTCCTCGGCGCGGAGGACTTCGCCTACTTCGCGGAGAAGGTGCCCTCGGCCTACGCGTTCCTCGGCGTCCGCAACGAGCGCAGGGGGATCACGGCGTCGAATCACCACCCGGCCTTCGACGTCGACGAGGAGGTCCTGCCGATGGGGGCGGCCCTCCTCTGCGCACTCGCCGCCACGTAGGCCGGCGCGATCGGAGTCCCTCCTCCGCGCGCCCCGCCCGTCGCTCCCATGGATCTCTCCTCGATCCTCGAGCGGGCCGTCCTCCTCCACGGCCGCGAGCCTTCCGTCTTCTGCGGGAACCTCGCCTGGACCTACGCGGACCTCGAGCGGGAGGCCCTCGCCCTCGCGCGCGGCTTCGCGGCCGCCGGACTCCGTCGAGGCGACCGGGTCGCGATCCTGCACCGCAACTGCCACCGCTTCCTGAAGGCCGCCTTCGCCGCGGTCCTCGGCGGCGAGGTGCTGGTCCCCCTCAACGTTCGCCTCGACGCGGCGGCGCTCGGGGAGCAGCTCGCGGATTCGGACGCGCGCCTCCTCCTCGTGGAGGAACGCTTCCGCGAACTCGCCGCCGCCGCGGCCGAGAAGGCGGGAGGCGGGGTGCGCGTCGCCGACGCCGAGGCCGTCCGCGCCGACGGCGCGCGAGGAGTCCCGGTCTCCGCCTCGCCCGACGACCTCGCGCAGATCTACTACACGAGCGGGACGACGGGCCGGCCGCGAGGCGCGATGCTCCTCCACCGCAACGTCGCTTCCCACGCGCTGATGGCGATCGCGGAGCTCGGCCTCACGGACGCGGACGCGTGGGCCCACGTCGCCCCGATGTTCCACCTCGCCGACGCCTGGGCCGTCTTCGCGATCACCTGGGTCGCCGGGAGGCACGTGATGTTCGCCGACTTCGAGCCCCCCGCCGTCCTCGAGGGGCTTCGATCGAGGGGCGTCACGATCACGAACCTCGTCCCGACGATGCTCTCCCGACTCGTCGCGCAGCCCGCCGCGGGCGAGGGCTCGTTCCCCGCGCTCCGCGCGATCCTCTCGGGCGGCGCCCCGATCGCCCCCGCGCTCGTCGATCGGGTCGTCGAGACCTTCCGGGTCCCCTACGTCCAGACGTACGGCCTCACGGAGACGAGCCCGTACCTCACCTTCTCCCTTCCAAAGCGAACGATGCGCGGGCGCCCCGCCGAGGAGCAGCGCCGCTCCGCCGCCCGGACGGGGAGGCCCGCGATCGGGGTGCGGCTCCGCCTCGTCGACGAGTCGGGGCGCGACGTCCCCCGCGACGACCGGTCGGTCGGGGAGGTCTGGGTCCGGTCTCCGTGGGTGACGCCGGGGTACTGGAACCGCCCGGACGAGACGGCCGCCGCGTTCCAGGACGGCTGGTTCAAGACCGGAGACCTCGCGACGTGGGACGAGGAAGGGTCGATCCAGATCGTCGACCGGAAGAAGGACGTGATCCTCACGGGAGCCGAGAAGGTCTTCTCCGTCGAGGTCGAGGCGGCCCTCGCCGCGCACCCCGCCGTGCTCGAGTGCGCCGTGGTCGGCGCGCCCGATCCCGATTGGGGGGAGGCGGTGGCGGCCGCCGTGGTCCTCCGGCCGGGGGCGCAGGCGGGAGAGAAGGACCTCGAGGCCTTCCTCCGCGACCGGCTCGCCTCCTTCAAGGTGCCGAAGCGGTTCGCCTTCGTCCCCGAGCTGCCGAAGACCGGCTCGGGGAAGATCCGGAAGAGCGAGGTCCGGCGCGCGTTCGGGGGTTCCCGGCCTTGACGGTGGCCGGAGGCGAGATTCTCCTTTCCGTCTGCCGAGAGGCTCGACCCATGAGGATGCCCCGCCGATTCGGCCGAGGAGGGTTCCCCCTCCTCCTGGCCCTCCTCCCCGACGCTTCCTCCCCCGCGCAGGAACCGGGGAAGACGAAGGAGGAGGCGAAGGCCGCCCCGATCTACGACGGATCCGCCGACGCGCGCGCCCAGGTCGACGCCGCGCTCGCGCGGGCGAAGAAGGAGAACCGGCGGGTCCTCGTCGTCTTCGGGGCGGACTGGTGCGGGTGGTGCCGCAAGCTCCACGGCCTCTTCGCCAGGGACGAGGAGATCGCCCGCCTGCTCCGCTACGAGTACGAGCAGGTCCCGGTCGACGTCGGTCGCTTCGACAAGAACGAGGACCTCGCGGGCGACCTCGGCGCCGCCGTCCGGCAGAACGGGATTCCCTTCCTGACGGTCCTCGACGCCGACGGGAAGCCCCTCGTCCACCAGGAGACGAGCTCGCTCGAGGTCGGCCCCGCCTACGACCCCGCGAAGGTGAAGGACTTCCTCGGGAAGTGGGCCGCCCCGCCGCTCGACGCGGAGAAGGTCGTCGCGGACGCCCGCGCGCGGGCGGAGAAGGAGGGGAAGAAGGTCTTCCTTCGATTCGGCGCGCCCTGGTGAGGGTGGTGCCACCGGCTCGAGGAGTTCCTCGGGCGCAAGGAGATCGCACCGATCCTCGACCTCGACTTCGTCGAGGCGAAGGTCGACGTCGACCGGATGACGAACGGCAACGCGGTGAAGAGCCGGTTCTGCGCTTCCGAGAAGGGGGGGATCCCCTGGTTCGCCTTCCTCGACGCGCAGGGCGCCGTCGTCGCGACCTCCGACGGACCCAAGGGGAACGTCGGCTTCCCCGCCGAGCCCGACGAGATCGACCACTTCGTCGCGATGCTGAGGAAGGGCGCGCGTCGGATCACGCCCGAGCAGCTCGCCGGGGTCGAGGGGGGACTGCGGGAGTTCGCCGCCCGGATCAAGGCCGCGCGTCGCGGATGAGGGGCGGGCCGCAGGGGGAGGCGCGGGTGCGCCTTGCCCCCCCCGGGGGGCCCACCTACACTCACACGGCCCGCCTCCCTCCGAATGAAGATCGAGCAGATCGTCCAGGGAAACCGCGCCGTCCTCCATCTCAAGGGGGAGTTCGACACCTTCCATTGCCCCGCCTTCACCGACGCGGTCGAGGCCCTCGCGAAGTCGGGGGCCGTGCGGGTGGCCCTCAACCTCCGTCTGACCCCCTTCCTCAACTCGACCGCCCTCGGCGCGCTCGTCAAGGCGCGCAAGCGCCTGCGGGACGCCGGAGGGGAGCTCGCGATCGCGCAGCCCTCCCCGTTCGTGAAGAGCGTGATCGAGAAGGTCGGGCTCGAGAAGTCGATCCGGATGTTCCCGGACGAGGCCCAGGCCTTGGCCCACCTCGAGGCCGCGCCCGCGCCGGGGAAGGAGGCCCCGAAGCCCGCCGCGCCCCGCCGGGACCCCCTCGTCGAGACCCGCAGCCCGATCGAGGTCCAGGATGCCGCGACGGTCCTCTTCACCCTGCAGGAGACGGGGAGGCGCAAGGCCCTCGGCAAGGAGGTCGGGATCGGCCGCCTCGCCGCGGTCGAGGACGACGGGCTCGCCTTCCTCTACGGCGGCCCCGACGGGAAGGTCGAGACCGTCCGGGCGGCGGAGATCTTCGGGTCGGAGGCCGCGATGCGGCTCAAGTTCTGGCTCCCCCTCTACAAGAAGCAGGGGCCGCTCGAGGTGAACGCGACCGCGCGGGCCTTCGAAGCGCAGCCCGACGGCGCCGTGCGGGTGCGCGTCCGCTTCGGGGAGGTCGGGCCCGAGGACCACCGCGCGATCGAGCAGTTCGTCCGGGACATGCGGTTCCTCAAGACCGAGCTCAAGCAGGCGACGGGGAAACCGTAGTCCTCCCGCGCCTCATCCGGCCGCGGCGGGCGGGGCCGGGATCCGCATCCCGTAGAAGGAGCGGCGCACGAAGACGAGCGACGCGGCGAAGAAGGCGACCGCGAGGGTCCCTCTCCAGGCGACGGGGAGCCCGACGGCGAGCTCGACCGCGAGGAGCCCGAAGAGGGTCGTGAACTTGATGACCGGGTTCATCGCGACGGAGGAGGTGTCCTTGAAGGGATCCCCGACCGTGTCGCCGACGACGGTGGCCGCGTGGAGCGGGCTCCCCTTCTCCTTGAGGTCGACCTCGACCACCTTCTTCGCGTTGTCCCAGGCCCCTCCCGCGTTCGCCATGAAGACGGCCTGGAATAGGCCGAAGAGCGCGATCGAGATCAGGTAGCCGATGAAGAGGTAGGGCTCGAGGCAGGCGAAGGCGAGCGTCGAGAAGAAGATCGCGAGGAAGATGTTGAACATCCCCCGCTGCGCGTACTGCGTGCAGATCTCGACGACCTTCTTGCTGTCGGCGATCGAGGCCTTGGTCACCCCCTCGAGCCGGATGTTCTTCTTGATGAACTCGACGGCGCGGTAGGCCCCCGTCGAGACCGCCTGAATCGAGGCGCCCGTGAACCAGTAGATCACCGCCCCCCCGAGAATCAGTCCAAGGAGGAAAGGAGGGTGGAGGAGGGAGAGGTTCTTGAGGAGCTCCGGGTTCAGCTTGTCCGTGAGGAGCATGACGATCGAGAAGATCATCGTCGTCGCCCCGACGACCGCCGTCCCGATGAGGACGGGCTTCGCCGTCGCCTTGAACGTGTTCCCGGCTCCGTCGTTCTGCTCGAGCAGCTCCTTCGCCCTCTTGAAATCGGCGTCGAACCCGTGGGTCCGCTTCAGCTCCTCCCGCGCTCCCGGAGCCTCCTCGATCAGGGAGAGCTCGTAGACCGACTGGGCGTTGTCCGTGACCGGCCCGTAGGAGTCGACGGCGATCGTGACGGGGCCCATCCCGAGGAAGCCGAAGGCGACGAGGCCGAAGGCGAAGACCGCCTCCGCCTTCATCAGCCCCTCCGGGAGCTGCGTGCTCATCAGGTACGCCCCGCCCATGAGGGCGGCGATCGCGAGCCCCATCCAGTAGGCGCTGAAGTTCCCCGCCGTGAGGCCCGCCAGCACGTTCAAGGAGGCGCCCCCCTCGCGCGAGGCGATGACGATCTCCTTCACGTGGGCGCTCTCCGTCGAGGTGAAGACCTTCACGATCTCGGGGATCAGGGCGCCCGCGATCGTGCCGCACGTGATGATCGTCGAGAGCTTCCACCAGATCGTCCCGTCCCCGACCCCGCGGAGGAGGAGGGCTGAGGCGGCGTAGGTGAGGAGGATCGAGACCGCCGAGGTGATCCAGACGAGGGAGGTGAGCGGCGCCTCGAAGTTCATCCGCGTCGCCTCCCCGTACCGGGCCTTCGCGAGGGCGCCGTTCAGGACGTAGGAGAGACCGCTCGCGACGATCATCAGGATGCGCATCGCGAAGATCCAGACGATCAGCGTTGCCTGGACCGCCTCCAGCGGGACGGCGAGGACGATGAACGTGATCAGCGCCAC
Organism: Planctomycetota bacterium; assembly: GCA_035695825.1. Classification (GTDB taxonomy): domain Bacteria; phylum Planctomycetota; class UBA1135; order UBA1135; family JAKEFM01; genus JAKEFM01. The sequence continues at coordinate 50,697 of DASRRH010000037.1, forward strand.
GCCCGTCACGCCGTAGGTCTCGAATCCGTCCGCCGTCGGCCCGACGGAGTCCCCCGCGTTGTCCCCCGTGCAGTCGGCGATCACGCCGGGGTTGCGGGCGTCGTCCTCCTTGATCTTGAAGACGATCTTCATCAGGTCCGACCCGATGTCGGCGATCTTCGTGAAGATCCCCCCGGCGATCCGCAGCGCGGCGGCCCCGAGCGACTCGCCGATCGCGAACCCGATGAAGCAGGGGCCCGCGTAGTCGCGCGGGACGAAGAGGAGGATCCCGAGCATGATCAGGAGCTCCGTCGAGATGAGGAGCATCCCGATGCTCATCCCGGCGCGGAGCGGGATCGCGAAGAGGGGGAAGGCGCGGCCCCGGAGGCTCGCGAAGGCGGTGCGGGAGTTCGCGAGCGTGTTGATCCGCATCCCGAACCAGGCGACCAGCGAGGAGCCCGCGATCCCGACGAGGCTCAAGGCGACGATCGTCGCGACCTTCGTCCCCCCCATCTCCCGGAGGACGCCGAAGTAGACCACCATAATCGCGACGATGAACGCCCAGAGGACCGCGATGAACTTCGCCTGCGTGAGGAGGTAGGTCTTGCACGTCTCGTAGATCAGCTCCGAGACCTCGCGCATCGCCGCGTGGACCGGGAGCGCGCGCACGCGGAGGTAGCTCGCGAAGCCGAAGGCGAAGCCGAGGAGACAGACCGCGATCCCCGCCAGGAGGAGGGTCGAGCCGGGGACCCCCAGGAACTCGACGGCGGAGAGGTCAGGGAGGACGAGGCTCGCCTCCCCGCCGGCTCCCGCGGCGTGCGCGGCTCCGGACGGCTGGAAAAGGATCGGATGCATGCGCTCCTTACCCTCCCGAGATTGAGGCCCCGCGCTCCCGAGCCGCGCCGAGGCGACCGCCGCGTCCCGCGCCTAGCGCAGGACCCGGATCCGCATCCGCGTGATCCTGAACTTCGTCCCTTCGGGGATGACGAGGCCGACGGAGCCCCTGCGGGACTTCATCCATTTGATCTCTTCCGGGTACGGCTCCTCTTCTCCGACCCGGTACGTGACCTGGTTTCCGATGCAGGTGACGGCGACCGTCTGAGGTTTCCCGGGGGCCATCTGCCCCGATTCCGTGCCGGCGACGAACGCGGGGAGGTTGTGGGCGAGGTCCGCCTTCAGGCCGAGCCGGACGAAGAGGTCGAACTTCCCCGATTCGGGAACGACGTCGAACTCGAGCGCGAAGTCGCGCCACTTCTCCCGGTCCCCGACGGAGAGGATCGCGTCCTTCTTCGCGTCCTTGGCGAGGAATTCGACCGAGAGGACTCCCTTGTCGATCCGCCAGGAGAACCCCTGGACGGCCCCCACGACCCACTCCCTCACCTGGTCGGGGGCGAGGAGGTCCCGCCACGGCGTCTTCGCGATCACGTCCGGCGTGAGGACCGTCGCGCAGAGGGCGTTCGACTCGTCCTGGACCTCCCGGTAGTGCTTCGTGAAGAGCTCCTGCGCCTCCTTCGCGCCCCCGCGGACCGCCCGCTCGAGGAGCTTCTCGATCTCGTCCTCGGCGAGCTTGTACTTCGCGAGGGCGGCGATCCCCTTGTCGGGGTTGGCGGACGCAAAGCCCTTCGCGTCCTCGTGGAGCCGCTCGGCCAGGGACCGCTCGCCCGTGTTCCGCGCCGTCCCGAGGCCCGCGACGAAGTCGGCCCCGACGTTCGAGCCCTTGAGCTCGAGCTCGTCGATCTTGCGCCGCAGGTCGAGGAGCTCCTCGGGCGAGAGGGCATCGGGGTTCTTGAGCCTCTCCTGGACGTTGCGGAGCCGCGCCTCGAGGTCCCCCTTCTCCTTGAGGATCTCGAGGTTCGAATTCGCGCGCGCGACGAGGCTCGTGATGTCGGCGGCGATCGACTCGTTCTTCCAGAGTTCCTCGTTGTCCTTGGCGAGCTTGATCGCGGCGCGGCAGTCGGCCTCGAGGTCGAGGTTGAACGCTCGCATGGCCGTCGCGACGTCGCGGACCGCCTTGTCGTGCGCCTCGGCCGCCGCGTGCTCGCGGTCCTTCTTCGACTTGATGAAGAGGACGACCCCCCCTCCGACGACGAGGAAGACTGCCGCCGCGATCCAGCCGATGAGGAGCACCTTGTCCTTCGGCTGCGGAGGGAGGGCGTGGGGGTGGCGCGCGGGTTCGTCGGCCGGTGGGGCGGGAGCGGGGCGAGCGGGCGCGACCACGGCACGGCCCCCGGCCACCGGGCGAACGGGCCCCGGTGCCGGACGGGCCGGTGCGTGCACGGCGGGTCGGAATGCGTGGGTAGGGGTCTTCGGAGCGGCCGCCGCGGGACCGGGGTTGCCGGCGGGGCGCGAGGAGGGGAGAGCGGGGAGCGCGGCCGGGGCGGGGGAGTTCCCCGTCCGGAGGCCCTGGGCGCTCTTGGCGGCTCGCCTCTCCGCTTCGCACGGGGGACAGAGGACGCGGGCCGACGTCACCTCCCCCGTGGAGGCGGTGTAGGCGAAGCTCGTCCCGCACTTCTCGCACTTCGGCATCAGGGATCCTCTTCAGGCCGGCGGGTCCGGGCGGAGCGGGCGGCCCTCCCCGCGGAGCTTCCGGTCGAACATCTCGCGGAACCCCGCTCGTCGCGCGGAGCGGCCCCGGGACCGCCGGGAGCCCAACATTATCGCGACGGCCGTCCCGACGGCGAGGGCGAGGACGACCGGGAGGAGCGGGGGAAATCCGGTCCCTCGCCGCACGCGGTCGGCCACCTTGAGGTTCCGGGCGAGCAGGTAGGGCACCTCCCGGAACGCCCCGCGCCTGGTCTCGTACCGGGCCACCCGATAGAAGATCCCCTCGACGTCGACGACGTCCCTGCGGAGGGAGAGCCCCTGCGGGGGGGGGTCGGGCAGGTCGAAGGCGAGGCCTCTCGACCCGTCCGTGTCCGTGAGGAATCCGCGGTAGACGTCCGTCCGCCCGGCGATCGGAGCCTTGAGTAGGGTCGCCCCGATCTCGATCACGAGGCCGCGCACCCGCACGAACTCGCCCCGGACGAGGTCGGGGTCCCGGAGGGAGGTCTCGTAGTCGAGTTCGCCCGTCGCGCGCCGGGTGACCTCCCCCGGAGGGTAGGCCCAGAGGATCTCGAGGAGGCGGCGGTACTTCTGGGTCTCCTCCCCGAAGTCGACGCGGTCGACGACGCCGACGAGGGACCCCTCGAAGAGGGTCGGGAGGAGCCGCCGCCTCGCCTCCCGACGCTCCTCGAGGCTCGGTTGCGAGGCGGCGGGGGCGGAGGCCGGGGCCTGCGCCGCCGCGAAGACGCGCCCGAGGACCCGGGGCGTGCGGTCCGCGAAGAGGATCAGGAAGACGACGAGGACCAGGACGAGGAGACCGAGACCGAGGATCCGCCGCACCTCCGGGGTCTGGAGCGCCGGGACGGACCGGGGCGGCTCGAGGAAGGCCGAGCGCCGCCGCGGGAGGGGACGTTGAGGGGGGGGGTGGGCCATCGCTGCCCCTTCCGCTCCCGCACCGGGGAGGGAGGGCGTTCGCTACTTCGGCTGGCCCGGTCCCGGCGCGGCCCCGAGGGCGAACTCGATCTTGTCGATCGCGTTCCACTTCGCGAGGTTGATCACGGTCACGACCTCGTTCCACGGGACCTTCGACTCCGCGTCGATGATCACGGGGGTGTCCGTCTTGTTGAGCCGCACGAAGTCGGCCTTCGCCTCCCCGATCAGCCGCTTGAGCTGCTCGTCGTCGGTGATCTTGTTGCTGCGCATCCGGCGGGTCACCGTCTGGGTCTTCGGGTCCCAGTAGATGGCGACGCGGATCTCCTCGAGGATGTCCGAGATCGGGGAGGGCCCGACCCCCTTCCCCTTCGGCAGCCACGAGTCGAACTTCCCCTCGAGCTGCTTGAACTTGAAGGAGCACATGAAGAAGACGCAGAGGCAGAAGATCACGTCGACCATCGGGACCACGTTGATGGCGACGGGATTGTCGCCTTGTTCACCACCGCCGCCGGCCATGTCTCTCGCTCCGGGCCCGCGGGGGCCCTACTTCTTGGGGGGCTGGGCCGCCCCCACCTCGACTTTGTAGATCCCGACGAGCCCGCAGACCTCGATGAGTCTCTGCACGAGCCCGTAGGGGGCGAACCGGTCCGCCCGGATCATCACCTTCCTTCGCGACAGGCGCTTCCCGGCCTCCCGGTCGACCTGATCCTCCAGGGAGGCGTCCGCCTCCTCCTGGAGCTGCTTCCGCACCGTCTCCGTCGTGAAATCCTTCGCCCGGATCGCCAGCCGCCAGTGATCGTCCTCCCGGCAGATCGCGCCCGCCGCGTTCACGGGGCAGGAGAAGTCCGCGCTGGAATGGCGGTGGTGGACGTTGACCGTCGTCGTCTCCCCCTCCCCGCGGAGGTTGGGGTCCTCCTGCACCTTGTCGGCCGTCGGGAGAACGACCTCCTCGAGGTCGCGCTGCCCCATGTCCGCCCCGAGCATGAAGAAGAGGAGGAGGAGGAACATGATGTCGATCATCGGAATCAGGTTGGGAGAGACGTCTTCCTGGACTTGGAGCTTCCTGGACATCGTTGGGTTCCGCTTTCGCTTCAGCCTTGACTTGCCGCGCCTTCCTGCGTGCCCGAGAGGGTGCGGGTGAGCAAGTCGCTCACCTCATTGTTCACCCTCAGCGTGATGTCCGACACCTTGTTCTTCATGAAGAAGTAGGCCGAGAGGAAAATGATGGCGATGAAGAGGCCGATGGTCGTGTTCACGAGCGACTCGT
>DASRRH010000038.1:0-14936 GCA_035695825.1 Planctomycetota bacterium
GGGGGCGACCGAGCCCCGAGGTGCTCTGGCGGGTGGGTCTTGGACCCCGTAGCGCGGGGCGAGTGACGCGGCGGGGCGGGGGCCTGGGGTTTCCATCCCCCGTCTCCGGAGGAGGGTCAATCCGAGGGGGACGGTCCGGCGGTCGCAGTCCTCTCGCTCTCGGACCGGGAGATTCCCGACGGCGAGTCCTCATGGGAGGAGGACTCAACCGAGATGATCTGGCGAGCCCGTCGCGCGAACGGCTTCGCCTAGGAGCGGGGCCGCGAGTCGCGCCAACCGTAGGTCCAGGTTCCGGCGAGGATGCCGCCGGTCGTGAACATCGCGTAGGGCTTCAGCTCCCCGAGCTGAGCGAGCGCCGTGCCCGGTCAGGTGCCCGTCAGCGCCCACCCCGTGCCGAAGACGATCCCCGCGAGCGCGATCCCCTTCCGCATCGGCTTGCTCGGGATCTCGATCGGGCAGCCGGCGAGCGCCTTCCCCTCCCCCCGCCCGAGGAGCGCGAGGCCCGCCGCGGCGGTGGCGATCGCCAGGGCCATCACCCCGCCGACATGCAGGTTCTCGAAGCGGAAGAGGCCGAGCATCGTGCCGTAGTCGGTGACGCCGGACCGCGAGAGGAGGAAGCCGAAGACCGCGCCGCAGACGAGGAAGAGCGCCCTCACCGGAGCGCCCAGGTCGCGAGGTTCGCGACGGCCGCCGCCGCGGCCATGAAGCAGACGGTCGCGACCAGGCTCGACTTCTCCCCGCGGGCCACGCCCACGATCGAGTGACCGCTCGTTCAGCCGCCGGCGCGGCGCGCCCCCCATCCGACGAGGAAGCCCCCGGCGCCGAGGACCGCGGCTTTCGCGAGGAGGCCCGGGCCGAAGAGGTCCTCGAAGGCGACGATCCGCGGCCTCCACGTCGCGTTCCCCGCGAGGAGGGAGGAGACGAGCCCTCCGAGCGGGATGCCGGCGACGAACCAGAGTCGCCAGGGGTCCGCGTAGGGCTTGCGCCGGAACGTCGGCAGGGCCGAGAGCCTCCCGCAGAGCGTCCCGTAACCGGTCGAGACGCCGAGGGCCTTGCCCGTGATCCACGCGAAGAGGACGACGAAGAGGCCGATCGCGATCCCGCCGGCCCAGAAGGGCCAGGCGTGCTCCGGAGCGGCGAAGGGGGGCATCGGCGGTTCCTGGGGATCCCCCGGAGAGGGGGCGCCGGAGCATAGCGGAGCGCGAGGGGGGTTCGGCGGGCCCGGTGTGACCCCACCGCCCGGAGGGACTACGATTCCGGCGTCCCGACGACTCCGGAGGACTCATGAAGCGACTCGCGATCCCCCCCCTCCTCCTCGCCACTCTCCTCGCTCCTCGCGCGGAGGCGCAGCCTTGCGCGTTCGCGGCGCAGTTCACGGGCTACGGCGCGGCCTGTTCCGCGAGCGGCGCGCTCCCCTCGACGCTGACCGGCCTCTTCGCGAGCGGGTCGAACGGCTGCACCGTCTCGGTCACGATCGACCCCCCGTTCCTCTGCTGCAACGTCTACGTCTTCGGCCGGTTCCTCGTCCTCGGGTTCCAGTCGGCGTCGATCCCGATGCCGAACGGGTGCACCCTCCTCGCCTTCCCGGACCTCATCCTCCCCTTCCCCGTCGACTCGGACACGCTTGCCCACGCGGTCCCGAACGACCCCGCGATCGTCGGGCTGGACGTCTTCGTCCAGGGGATCGTCCGCCGATTCGACACGATCGCGTTCGTCGACTTCTTCGACTTCACCGCGGGGTTGCAGATCTCGTTCCTCTAGCCGCGAGGGGGGGGGAGCCTCCTGTTCCCTTCGCCGCCGGGGGCACTACGATTCGGGAGGTCCCCGAACCCAGGAGAATCCCATGGTGCGACCGGTGTCTCCTCTCGTCCTCCTCGCGGCGGCGGCCCTCTCCCCCTCGGCGCAGGCTCAACCTTGCCCCTTCACGGCGCAGTTCGCTGGCTACGGCTCCGCCTGTTCGCCGAGCGGCGCGCTCCCCTCGACCATGGCCGGCCTCTACGCGAACGCCGTGGGCGGATGCGCGGTCTCGCTCACGGTCAACCCCTCGCCGGACCTCGGCACCACCTACTACATCGCCTCCTTCCTCGTCCTCGGGTTCCAGTCGGCCTCGGCCGTGCTCCCGAACGGCTGCACGCTCCTCGCCTTCCCGAACGTCCTCGTCGGGCTCCCCTTCACGAACGCGCTGGTCCTCCCGCTTCCCCCCGACCCCGCCCTCGTCGGGCTGATCACCTTCGCCCAGGGGATCGTGTACCGGCAGGACATCTTCGGGACTACCGATTACTTCGACCTCACGTCGGGCACCCAGGTCTCGATCCTCTGATGGAGATCGCCATGAAACGCTGGATCGTTCCCGCGTTCTTCGCCGCCGCGCTCCTCGTCCCCCGCGCGGGGGCGCAGTCCTGCCCGTTCAACGTCGTCTTCTCGAGCAGCGGCGCCGCCTGCACCCAGAGCGGGGCGCTCAACCCGACGGTCGCGGGCTCGTACGCGAACGGGGCGGCGGGCTGCTCGGTGACGTTCGTCCTCACCGCCCCCCCCTTCTGCTGCAACACCTTCGTCACGGGACGGTTCCTCGTCATCGGCGACGTCTCGCTGATGGTCCCCGTCCCGGGAGGGTGCACGCTCCTCGTCTACCCCGACCTCGTCCTCCCGGTCCCGGCGAGCCCGACGTCCTTGACGTTCCCTCTGCCGCCCGACCCGGCTCTCGTCGGCCTTCTCGTCTTCGTCCAGGGGGTCGTCGTCCGGTTCACGACGATCGGGATGACGACGGACCTCGACTTCACGAGCCGGCTGCACGTCCTGTTCCAGTAGCCGGGGCTCGAGCGCGATCAGGGCCGGACGATCCCGCTCCGGAAGAGGGCGATCGCCTCCGGCGAAGCGGGCTTCCAGCGCCGCGTCCGGATCCGCCGCGCGACCTCGTCGCCGCGCAGCACGACCGAGGTCACGTGGCGGCCGTCGGCGGTGAAGACATGCGCGCGGCCGGCCTTCCCGAGGACGACGAGGGTCTTCCCCCGCTCGTCGGAGTAGACCCGGTCATTGCCGGCCTCCCGCGCCTCGGGGAACGCGAGCGCCGTCGGCCGCATCCCGGCGTCGGATCGCTCGCGTCCGTGGCCGGTGCGCCGCGATCCGGCCCGATCGTGGTGCTCGAGGTCCCGCGCGAGGGCGCGGAGGATTGACAGGGCTTTCGGCGCCGGGTCGGGCTCGGCTCCGGCGCGCCTCCGGGCGCCGGCGAGCTCGCGCTCGAGGGAGGCGAGGCGCCTCCGCGCGATGTCGAGGATCCGTCCGAGGGAGGGGTCGACGCTCGCCCCCCGCTCGTCGAAGAGGCCCCCGCCGCTCACGGCGTTCAGTCGGAGCCGGCTCCGGCCCTCTCCCGTCGCCGTCCGCACGACCTGGAACGTGGCGGCCGTCCCCTCCCGCCGGCCGTTCGAAGAGGGAATCTCGAAGAACCCCGCGACGACCTGGCCGAGGATCTCGTACACCCGGGCGTCCGCGGCGAACGCCTCGATCAGCCCGGCCCGGAGCGCCGCCCCTTCCTCGACGAGCGTGACGAGGCGGCTTCGATCGTAGAGGGCGTCGACGCGCGGGTCGCGCCGATCGAGGAAGACGGTGGGGAGGTCGGTCCAGCGCGGGCGCCCCGGCGCCTCGTAGCCGTCGAAGACGCTGTCGGGGTCGGGAGGGGCGGCGTGGGCGCAGTCCGACGAGGAGCAGAAGAAGCAGTAGACGCGGCCGCTCCGCAGCGCCGCCGCCGCGCGCAGCGCCCACTCGATCCGCGCCGCGATCTGGTCGAGGAGGCCGCGCGCGCCCTCGAACGAGGGCCCGCGTCGCAGATCCAGGTCGACGCGGAGCTCCAACCGGTCCGGGAGGGCCGCGGGATCGAGGGCGCGCGCCCGCGCGAGGCCGCGGGCGAGGGAGTGGAGCGCCTCGAGCGCGCGCCCGGCGAGCGCCGGCGGATCGGGCCGTGGGGGGGAAGTCCCCCGCCTCCCGTGCGGGGGGGAGGGGTTCAACCCCGCCGCTCCTCGATCGGCACGAAGGGCCGCTCGGGGGGCCCGTCGTACTCGGCCTCGGGGCGGATCAGCCGGTTGTCGGCGACCTGCTCGAAGAAGTGCGCCGCCCATCCGGCGAGGCGCGCGGCGGCGAACATCGTTGGGAAAAGGTCCGTCGGGACGCCGAGGTAGCGGTAGACGGAGGCGGAGTAGAAGTCGACGTTGACCGGGAGAGGCTTCCAGCGCTTGACGAGGGGCTCGAGCGCGACCGAGATCGCGTGCCATCGGGGCTCTCCCGCGGCCTCCGCGAGTTCCTTCGAGAGGCGTCGGAGGAGGGCCGCCCGCGGGTCGTCGACCTTGTAGACGGCGTGGCCGAACCCGGGGATGCGCCGGCCCGACGCCACGGCCTCCCGGAGCCAGGCCTCGACCCGTCCCGGCTCCCCGATCGATTCGAGCATCCCCATCACCTCCCGGTTCGCCCCGCCATGGAGGGGGCCCTTCAGCGTCCCGACGCCCGTGACGGCCGCGGAGTGGAGGTCGGAGAGGGTCGAGGCGGTCACGCGCGCGGCGAAGGTCGAGGCGTTGAAGGAGTGCTCCGCGTGGAGGACGAGGCACGCGTCGAGCACCCGCTCGTGCAGCGCGTCGGGACGGTGGCCGGGGAGGAGGTGGAGGAAGCTCGCCGCGTGGCCGAGGGCGTGGTCCGGTTCGACCGGCGCGCGCCCGCTGCGCAGGCGCTCGAACGCGGCGATCGCGCAGGGGGTCCCGGCGAGCAGCCGCTCGGCCTTCCGGCGGTTCGCCGCGGGGGAGCGGTCGTTCGGGTCGGGGTCGTCGAGAGAGAAGGCGGAGACCGCCGTCCGGAGGACGTCCATCGGGTCGGCGCCCTTCGCGCCGCGGCGGAGGACGTCGAGGACGGCGGGGGGGAGGGTGCGCGCGCTGGCGAGCCGGTCCCGGAGGGAGGAGAGCTGGGCTCGAGTCGGGAGCTCCCCCTCCCAGAGGAGGTGGACGACCTCCTCGAACGAGCAGCGCTCCCCCAGGACGACGGCGTCGTAGCCCCGGTAGAAGAGGCGGCCCCGGGCGCCGTCGATCGAGCAGAGGCCGGTTCGGCCCGCGACGACCTCGCGCAGTCCGGACGGGATGGTCATCGGCGATCTCCGCGTGGGCCCTCGGCGAAGCGGGGAGGCATTCTACGCGGGAGGGCGCGATCCGTTCGCGCGCGGGAGGGGCCGGAGGACCGGATCGGGCGGGCCCGCCTGCGCCCAGAGCGGGGCGGCCCGGAATCCCGAGCCGTCCCGCCGACGCGTTCTTCCGCCGAGACGCTACGGGCAGTTGTCGTGGAGCTGGATGTTCCCGTCCTCGAGAACCCCGCTCGCCGCGTAGCCGAAGCTCAGGGTCATGCTGAACGTGTCCTCCTTCGGGCCGGGCCCCTCCACGTCGCAGACGTCGACGGTGTAGGTGACCCCTGCGATTCCGTTGATCAGCGCGGCCCCCTCGAAGTGGCGGCACTCCGGGCTCACCCCCTGGTTGTACGCGGTGATGCTGATCGCCTGGAAGTGCAGCCCGATGTTGTGGTCGACGTAGTCGAGGGCCACGAAGGGCGTCGTCCCACCTCCCCCGAGGCCCGCGACGAAGCCGAAGCTGCCGATGCCGCTCCCCACGGCGATCGTCCCGCCGCCGGTCACGAAGTCGTGGCAGGCGTTGCCTTGGAGGACGGTGGGCGGGTCGTCGAGGCCGCTCGGCGCTACCGAGAGGACCGCGCCGCCCCCGGTCGCCCACGAAAGGAACCCGTCGCTCGCGGGGCTCGAGAAGGAGCTCGGTCCGCCGCCGAGGTCGCTTTCCACGAGCCGGAGCAGGCACTCCTCCCCCGCGGGCGAGGAGAGGTCGATGCCGCGGTCGGGGAGCGCGACGCCCCGGTCGGCCCTGGAAGCCGCGGGCGGCATCCCGGCGAGGACGAGGCAGGCGGCGGTAGCGGACAGGAGGATTCTCTTTTCCGTTCTCACTTCGCACCTCATCTCATGCACGAATCACTCACGCAGAACTTGCATGCCCTTTTCCCGAACGGGGGTGAGCACGCCCTTGACCCATGGAGTTCGGCTGGACGGACCTCGGGATCGGCGGGCGGGAGGCGGACGAGGCCGGGCGTTCCCCGCGTCCTTGGCCCCGACTCCCCCCGCCGCGGCGGCCGGGACACCCAACCCCCCTCGGCCGTGGCCCCGGGGGCGCTCTCCTGAACCACTCCGGTCCATACCTCTCGATCTCGGGGCGGATGCCAGGGAGCGACCCTCCACGCACAATCCGTAGAACTACGCACGGGCGCGAAGCTGCCCGACTTGGATGTGGATGGCTCGCCGCATCGAAGGCGGGCCGGGGATCTTGCGAGGTTTTTCGACCTCGGAGGGGGCCACTCTCGCCACGAGCCTGGCCTACAACCGCTTACGGCCCAAATCAACACCCGTCCGAAGCAGTTTCCTAGGCAGCGACTTCGCCGCTGCCTCCACGCCGGCTTCTCGCCCTCGGTGGGCGAGGAAGCGGTCGTTTCATCGGGGGGGAGGACGGAGTCCGAGGTGAGGGGCCGCTCCTGGCTAGAGCACCGTCACCTCGAGACCCGCGGTCATCGATGCCACCGCGGGAACGGACGAGGGCCCGCCGACGAACCCCTGGAAGAAGAGGTGGAGGCCCGACAGCGCGGGCTCGGCAGGCACGGGAATCGGGAACAAGGCCACCCCGGCCCCTCCGCCTGCGCCTCCGGTCATTCCGATGGCGAGGGCGTCGGCCGCGACGAGGAGCGCGCAACCGGGGAATCCCAAGAAGGCGAGACTGAACGGGAGGGGAACTCCCTGCCACGAGTCCGCGGAGTCCCCGAAGATCAGGACCACCGGCGTCCCAGCCGGAGAGTTCGAGAGGGTGATTCCGAAGGCGCCGTTCCCCACCACGGGGCTGCCGCCGCCCGGAGCGAGGGCGGGTAGGAGCCCTCCCGCACTCGGACATCCGGACCCGAACGCCCGGACCGGGGAGAACTCGTCCCAGCCGATGTCGACGATCGCCACGCCGTCGCCGTCCCCGTCGGTCACGCGCGGGTCCCCGTCCGCGTCCGTCGCAGGCAGGGCCGGCGCCGCCGCGAACCCGGCGTCGACGCACGGAGAATCCGGGGAGAGATGCCAGTCGCCGTTCGCCGGGTCGCGGAACTGCGGGTCCACGGAGATGTTGCCGTTGACCCCGGTGAGGTTCGGCACCGACCCTACGTACGCGAAACCGAGCAGCCCCGGAAAGACGTCGTTGTTCTTGAAGACGGGGATCGCCGGATCTCCCCAGGGGCCGAGGTAGACGACCATCTGCCCAGCGGGCGCGGTGAGGATGTTGTTCATCACCTGCGCGCCCGTATCGAAGCCCTCTCCCCAGAGCGCGGCACCCTGCGCGGAGGAATTCCCGACGACGGTGTTGTTCACGATCGTGGGGCCGATCGCCCACGAAGGAATCGACCAGCGGATGCCGCCGCCGGTGGCGCTCGCGCTGTTGCCGAAGAAGACGTTCTGGACGATCACGGGGTTCGACTCGTTCGCCATGTAGATGGCGCCCCCGTTCCCCCCGGTGTTCCCGATGAATCGGTTCCCCCTGATGAGGGCGGGTCCTCCGGGACTCATGCCGATGCCCCCTCCGTTCGTGCATGAGTTGAAGGAGATCAAGTTGTCGAGGATCTGGACGGGGGCCCCCGACGAGATGTCGATGCCCCCACCGTTTCCGTTCGAGCAGAGCCCTTCGCTGTTCCCCTGGATCACGTTCCCCACCACGAGAACCGCGGAATTGATGATCCGGATCCCTCCCCCTCCGCCGCAGGAGACGTTGTTCTCGATCACGCACCCGGTGATTGTGAGATGAGCCTGGAGTTCGGCGCTGATTCCCCCGCCTCCGCTGTTGCGAATCGTGAAGCCGGAGATTGTGGCGGGGCAGGGAAAGCCGCAGAGTTGCGCGAAGATGGCTCCGGGCGGGGGTCCCTGGCTTCCGTCGATAATCGTCGCCTCGGGTCCCTCCTCGCTCGCGACCGTGATCTGCTTCGTCAGCAGGTTGACCTTCTCGTAGTAGATCCCTGGAGCGACGAGGACGGTGTCTCCGTTCGAAGCGGCCGCGACGGCGGCCTGGATCGTCGGGTAGTCCGCGGGGACGTGGAGGACGCTCTGGCCGCTGGACCGCCCCGCGAGGAGCAGGAGAGCCGGCGACACCCACAACGCCGAGGCGAAGGCCGATCCTCGACCACGCCCGAAGCTCGAAGGACTCTCCGAACCCATGCTGTTCGCCTCCGACCGCCCGAAGACGGGCAGTCGGCGGGAACATACCCCCGGATCTTGCACGACGATACCCCTCGCCTCTCGCGCTCGGGCGCGCTTCCGACCGTGCCTTCCTCCCCTTCTCTGGTCCAGTCCTCAGGTGAGTCCGATGTGGGAGACGTCGGGTAGGGGGACGATCGTGACGAGGAATTCGCCATTCCCCCGGGAGCTCTGGGGGTCATGGCGGCGTGCGAACTCGACGGGGGTCAGCCCTCGGAGGGAGCCGTGCGGACGAATCTCGTTGCACTCCTTATCTCCACGCTTCGCCCTGGTAGCCCTTGGCGAGGAGGAGCTCGCGGGCCGCCTCGAGGATCCTGCGATCCCGCTCGAGATCCTCCCGCTGCTGGCGGGCGAGCGCCGGCTCGGGGGGGGCCGCGGGATTCCGTCTCACAGGGAGGGCCTCGCGGATCGGTGCCGAGGCCGCGAAGCGCGCGAGCCCCAGCGGGATTCCCCCGAACTGTCCTATAGGCGTTACGCTGCGGAACCACGGAGTCCCTCCAGGAGCGAGCCATGACGCGGACGACGCAGACAACGATGCGGGCCGCCGCCCTCGACCGATTCGGCGGTCCCGAGACGATCCGCCTGCAGACGCTTCCCCTCCCCGAGGTCGGGCCGGACGAGGTCCTGATCCGGATCGAGTCGGCGGGGGTCGCCGTGTGGGATCCCTTCGAGCGCCAGGGGGGATTCGCCGAGATGCACGGAACCAAGCCGAAGTTCCCCTACGTCCTCGGCACCGACGGCGCCGGGACGGTCGTCGCCGTGGGCAAGAGCGTCCGCCGCTTCAAGGAAGGCGAGCGGGTCTACGCCGTCGCGCTCGCGAATCCGAAGGGGGGCTTCTACGCCGAGTACGCCGCCGTGAAGGCCGACAACGTTTCGCGGGTGCCCGAGAAGCTGACGACCGAGCAGGCGGGGGTCATGCCGAGCGACGCGATGACCGCCCTCCGCGGCCTGGACGACCTGCTCGGCCTGAAGAAGGGGGAGACGCTGATGGTCTTCGGGGCGAGCGGCGGCGTCGGGCACCTCGCCGTGCAGCTCGCCAAGCGGATGGGCGCCCGGGTCCTGGCGGTCGCCTCGGGCGCGGACGGCGTCGCGCTCTGCCGGCGGCTGGGTGCCGACGCCGTGGTCGACGGCCGGAAGGACGACGCGGCGTCCGCCGCGCGCGGGTTCGCGCCCGACGGCCTCGACGCCGCCCTCGTCACCGCCGGCGGCGAGGCGGCCGATCGGGCGCTCTCGGCGATGCGGCACGGCGGGCGCGTCGCCTACCCCAACGGCGTGGAGCCCGAGCCGAAGGTCGGGGCGGGCGTCCGGCTCGACAACTACGACGTCGTCGTCGACCGAGGGGCGATCGACCGGCTGAACCGCCTGATCGAGGCGGGGCCGTTCGAGGCCCTCGTCGCTCGCACCTTCTCGCTCGGCGAGGCCGCCGCGGCGCACCGGGCGCTCGACCAACACTTCCTCGGCAAGCTCGCGCTGCGACCGAGCGCATCGTGAGCGCGGGCCGACGAGGAGGCGGTCCCCGGCTGCCGGTCCAGGATCCCTCCGATCCTGCGCCGCGAGCGGGTCAACTCCCTCACTCTCCTCCCCGACCCGAGGACGCATCGCTCCTCGGCCAGGTCGAGGAACCGGCTCGATGACGGGACGTCGGACCGGCCGGCGGGGCGCACTCCAGCCCGAGCGGCGTGCGAGACTTTTCCGCCGAGTCGCGGATCCCCCCGGAGGATTCGCCCCCCCGGATGATCGGCCCCATCGGCTCGTCGTGGAGATCGGCCTGGAGGGATGGGGCAGGTCTACCTCGCCGGGCAGCGTGAGCCGCTCCGGCGGCAGGTCGCGCTGAAGATCGTCGCGCCGGAGCTTGGCTTGGAGGAGGTCGTCGAGCGGTTCAGGGCCGGAGGGGTCGCGACGATGAGGGCCGGAACGCTGAGGTCCGGAAAGTTCGGAAGAGATGCAGGGAGCGGCGAGAAGGTGCGCTCCGGCGAAGCGCGACGTGGAGCGGGCGATGGTGTCGAACCCACGAAAACCGGCCTGGGAAGCCCGGGACGCAGGGCCCCGGAACGGAGGGGGGGATTGGATGGAACGTCCGTGGGGGACGGAACGTAGGGCCGACCGGGGGAGAGGATGCGGAGCCACATGCGTGGACCGCTTGTGCCGTGGCTTGTTCCCCGCCCGCAGGATCGGATCCTCTCGCGCTCGCGGACGCCCTCCTCGCGCAGGCGGAGCGGCACCCGAACGCGGCGCCATTGATCGCCGCTGCGAGGGCGATCCTCGCGCGGGTGGCGCGGAGGAGCGGGGAGGCGTCCGGCGCGGGTTGAACGAAGGCTCGCCGCGAGCGGCGGTGGGACGATCGTCGTCTCGGAGCGGGGGGGGAATGGGCGGGTCGAGGGGAGCGTCGTCGACGACGCCCCTCTCCCCGCAGGGGAAGGGGGGGTTCCTCCCAATCCCGGGTCCCTCCATCGCCTGGGGACCTTCTTCGCGCCGCCGTCTCCTGCCGCGACCACCTCCTCCCGAGCGCCCCGACCCCCCTCCCCACGCGCGAGAGACGGCCTCCCGCCTCGACAGAAAGTCCTATCCCTGTCGGCTCGGCGTCTTGCGTTTCGACGACGGCGGACCAGAATCGCGGACCGGAAGGAGCCCGCCATGGCGCCCACGAAGACCACGACGACACGCGCGAAGCAACCGGCGAAGTCCCCCGCCGCGCGAATGACCTTCGACGAGGCGATGTCCGCCCTCGAGACGGCCGGCTCCGCGCAGACCCGCAAGACCTACGCGCGGCACGGGGCCGCAGAGCCCATGTTCGGCGTGAGTTTCGCGGTCCTGAAGGCGCTCGTGAAGCGGATCGGCGTCGACCACGAGCTCGCGCGCGCTCTCTGGGCCACCGAGAACTTCGACGCGAGGAACCTCGCGGTGAAGGTCGCCGACCCGGCGCGCATGTCGAGCGCCGAGCTCGACCGCTGGGCCGAGGCCCCAAGCGCGCGGATGGTCTGCGCCTACGTCGCGCAGCTTGCCGCGGAGGGCCCGCACGCGCGGACGAAGGCCGATTCGTGGCTCGCCTCGACGAACGAGGCGCACCGGCGTGTCGCGTGGTCGCTGGTCGGCGCGATGGCGATGCGCGACGAGGCGACGCCGGACGCGTGGTTCCTGGAACGCCTCGCCGAGATCGAGGAGGCGATCCACGAGTCCCCGAACGCGCAGCGCGAAGCGATGATCCAGGCCGTCGTCGCGATCGGCTGCCGGAGCGCGCCGCTGCGGAAAGCCGCGACGGCGGCCGCCAAGCGGATCGGCAAGGTCGAGGTTGACCACGGCGACACCGCGTGCAAGACGCCGGACGCGGTGGAGTACATCGCGAAGTCCTGGGCGCACTCGACGTCGAAGGGGTTCGCGAGCCCGGCGGCGCACGAGCGCACGCGCGAGTCGCCGCGCACGCGCTGCTGAGGCGGCGCCGGTCCCGACCCAGTGGCGATCGTAGAGGCGTGCGGGGTTGGGAAACTTGGGCCGCACGACCCCGGCACCGAGGGTGGAACTGTACAGAACGTCTGTGGAGATGGCAAGATAGCGCCGGCCGCGCAAGGGGACCCGAGGTGCGGCCCGGAGGCGGCTTTCCCCGTTGCCGACCCCGCGGGCCGTCCTTTCGCTGCTTCTGGATGCGTTTCCGTGCCGGAAGGGGGGGTCGCGACGGGGGAGACCGACGCGCTCGTAAGCGTTGCAGCGAGCGGCGAGAACGCGCGCTCGCAGGCGTGGAGAAGTGGAGCGGGCGATGGGGATCGAACCCACGACAACCGGCTTGGGAAGCGCGACCCGTGGTCGGCCGATCCGGGGGCGGGAGTGGAACCGAACCCCCGCGCCGGTCGCGAGATGGGACCGGGCTCGACCGCGCCCGCGGGGCCCTCCGCAGGAGCCGCTTACCCCGCGGCTTACCCCTCAAGTGCGCCCTCGGGCCCCCTTGAGCTCGCGGACGCCCTCCTCGCGGAGGCGGAGAGGCACCCCACGCCTGGCCCGCTGATCGCCGCGGCGAGGGCCCTCCTCTCGAGCGCGAGAGGAGCCAACGGCGAGATCTCCGCAGCGGGTGAAGCAACGGCTTCTCCATGGGGAGGCGTAGCCGGGTGAACCCAGGCCTCCGATCGGCGTGGGACCGGGAGGATCGCCTGGAGCCCGCTCGATGGAGCAGGAGGCGCCCTTTCGGGACCATCGGAGCGCCCGTAGTGTCGCCCCACCTCGACTCCAGGCGGGACCAGGAAGCCCCCCGAGGACACTCATGAATCCCACCGACCAGTTCGTGGATCGGGACCGTCTCTGGGTCCCCGAGAGGACTGCAACGTTCTTGGGGATCACAGTGAAGGCGCTTTACCAGATGGTCTACCGGCGGGAGATTCCCTTCCTGAAGATCGGTCGGAGGCTCCGATTCGAGGAGACCCGCCTTCGGGCGTGGCTTCGAGGGAAGGAGGTCCAGCCGTGAGGCGCGGGCTCAAGCCTCCGAGGCGAGAAGGGGAAGGAGGCGGCGTACTACGCGAGTCCGTGGTGTGCTGCGGATCGGACTCGCCCCTTCGTCCGCGTCCTGGTCTTCGGCCTCCGCGTAGCTGTCTCAACCGCGGCTCGAACCGTCTTCTCGTCCCTCGTCACGAGCACTCCCGGATCGACCTCGAGCGCCACCGCCAACGCCCGGAGGGTGATGATCGTGACGTTCCGTTCACCGCGTTCGGCCTGAGAGACGAACGTCCAGTGCCGTCCCGCGAGGTGGCCGAGCTCCTCCTGGCTCAACCCCTGGCACTTCCGGAGCTCCCGCACCCTCCTGCCGAACTCGAGGAGGAGGGAGCTCCGCCAGTAGGCCGGCCGGGACCGCGCAGCCATCGGGTCCCAGCGTCCCGGGGAAGCGAACAGGATCTAGAGACCATACGTCTAGGGAGTTACCATCTCTCAGCGCACGGGTGGACCGTCCAGCTACGCGCTTTCCTTCGGAGGAAGTCCTGTGTCGAGTCCCGGCGGCGACGAACCGAACGCCGAACGGCGGGCTCCGTCGCAAGGCGTTGCCGGTCTCGAAGATGGCCGCTCGTCGAGCACCGGGCGGCCCGCCGGGTTCCCGGGTCGGCGACTCCTTCGGCGCTGGCGCGTCGCGCTCCTCTCGTCGACCGTTCTCACGGCCGGGTGGTACACCTACCTCAAGTCGGAGCGTACGGAGAATGATGCCCTCGCAGCGATCGGGATCACGGCCGTCGGGGCCCTCGCGTTCGTCGGATGGCATCGCTTCACGAAGACGCGGGTGCACAGGTGGCTCGATCGCCCCGGGGTGTTCTGGTCGATCCTCGGCGTGATCCTCCTCGGTGTCGGCCTTCTCCTCTACGCGATGCTCCCATGAGCGAGTCCCTCGCGGGGAGGGCCCCGGGTCCGGGGGCACCCCGCCGCACAATCCGTCCCAAGATCGCACTCGTCGGACTCGCTCTGGTGGGAATCACCTCTCTGGTCGATGGCCCTCCTGGTTCCGTCTTCGAAGGGGAGGAGCGCCGCCGAGGGAGGTCCTTCCCAATCGAGTTCTTTTCGTCTTTCTCCGACGAGCGCCTGCTCGACCTTATCGATGAGCGCGATCCAGACACCGCCAGAAGCGCGCGTACCGTTCTTCGGGCCGCGCGAGAACGGGGCGTCGATGCCCTCCCGGCGCTTCGGAGGATTGCCCAGAGAGTCTGCGCCTCCCCTTCGAGGATCCCCCCGTCGCCCTGGCGCGCACCGTTCAAGATTGCCCTTCCTGTGCTCGTCGTGCTCCTCGTGTGGTTTGGATGGGGAGACCGGCTCGAGCGGTGGAAGGCTCGCTGGGGCTCGTGATCCTGCGGGCCCCTCCCGGTCGGCGACCGTCAGGAACGAGCACCTCAAGCGCCGCCCCGACTACCCCCCCAGGAGGATTCCTCTCAAGGGCCCGCAGGGGGGTCCCCCTTCACGCCGCCGCGGGGGTCCCCTTTTAGCGTGCCCCTCCCACCGATCAGGCGCGCGAGGGAGGAACGTGACTCCCCAGGTGATTCATCGCACGGATAGACCCCTGGCACCCCCCTGGAGGGGGGGTCTGGATCTCGAGGGGCAACTTCCCCGGCGCGGGTGTAGCGCGCGCTGGTAGATCCCCCGGGACTCCCACGCTCTCAAGGGTTCGCCCGCGTCCTCGCTCGTCGCTCAGTTCTCGGCGGAAGGCTGGTCGACTTCGCGGCCTGTGAGAAGGTGCGCCGAGGAGTGCCTGCGGGGATGCGCAGACGGCAGCTACTCCGGGGGTGAACGCGGCACGAAAAGTTGGCGGGAGATGGCCTGGAAACCGCCCCAGGAATGGTCCGGGAAGAGTCCACGCACCGGGAGGAGCCGCAGGCGCGAGAGCCGGCGCTCCGGCGACGTGGGAGAACGGCGAGGGAGGCCGGCAAGTAGACCCACGCTGGTCCCGCGACGAGGCGGTCTCTCCCGAGCTCGTGGGGATCCCGTTCGTCAACTCGAACGCGCCTCGGGCACGGAGCGTTACCAGCTCCCGATAACTACCCTCATGCTTATCCGGTTGACTCCGATCCGTACAGCATCTGGTAGGTCGTCGGCAGGTGGGAGCCCGTGAGGCTCAGCAGGGACTGGAAGGCCGCCATCGGGGTGCGGCGTCGGTTGAATCGGAAGGTGAACTCGTCGA
>DASRRH010000039.1:0-18408 GCA_035695825.1 Planctomycetota bacterium
CGAGCCGGTGGAGCCGGTGTGGTTGTCGTCCCACCAGGGGCTCACCCAGCCGTTCGGGGTGAACGTCGTCGGGATCGGGTCGTTCGTGAAGTCGGAGAACGGGAGGCCCGGACCGACCGGCCCGTTCGAGTCGACCCCGAGCGTCGCGGCCGGCGCGCCGTAGAAGTTGAAGGCGATCGGGACGCCGATGATGCCGAGGGAGTCGTCCGTGAACGGCCCGTGGATCAGGACCGCGCTCGGGTTACCGGAGATCGAGGTGTACCCGGCCGGCCCGACGGAGGCCGTGTAGGTCCCCGGCGAGCCGCCGTCGCAGTTCGCCTCCGCGTGCCAGAGCGTGTCGAGCGCCGTTCCGAACGGGTCCTCCTCGGTCATGTTGCCGACGGTGACGCCCGGGACGGTGCCCGCCTCGAAGTTCTCGCTGTAGGCGACGGCGATCGTGCCGGCCGCCTGGTTGATGCGGATGTTGTCGACGCTCCACCCGTTGTAGTTGTTGCCGACCGAATCGACCGTGTCGAACCGGAAGCGGTGCTGGAAGCTCGTCCCCGACAGGGAGGCGGGGAGAACGAGGATCTGGGTGTCGATCGGGCCTCCACAGGGGCCGGTGTTTCCCGAGAGCTGGACCTGCGTGGTCCAGGTCGCCAGCCCCGTGGGGCTCGTCTCGACGAAGCACTGGTCGAAGCTCGTGGATCCTCCCCCCTCGGTGTCCTTCGTGAAGTCGAAGATCATGACGAGGGTCGCCGTCGCGGAGGTCGAGACGGCGGCGGGGCTCTCGATCGCCCCGGCGTTGGCGACGCCCGTGTCGTAGTTGAAGATTCCGATGTCTCCCTGGTTGTAGGTCGCCGCGCCCGTGCCGAAGCAGGCCGGCAGCGGGGGGATGGCCGGGGGAAGGGGCGTCAGGTCGAAGCCGGTCGAAGGGAAGACCGAGTTGTTCGCGCCGAGGCCCGTCGCGTCGGTCCCCGCCGCCCCGTCGAAGCTTTCGGTCCCGCAGGTGGCCGACCAGGGGTCGCCCCCCGTCGCGAAGGTGGCGTTGTCGTACCGGAAGTGGAGGACTCCCGTCCCCTCGTCGATCAGCACTTGGGACGTCTCGTTCTCGCCGCTCCCATTGCCGGGGAACGCCTCGAGGCCGTTCCACTCGACGACGAACTGGCGGTTCGGCGCGGACCCGAGAACCGCGTAAGCCGTCTGGCCGGTCGAGTGGAAGGTGTCGTCCCACCACGCCCCGATCACGCCGTTCGGGGTCGTCGCCGTCCCGGGGGCCTGGTTGATGAAGTCGGTCCCCCCTCCAGCCCCGGGGAAGGTCGACAGCATGCCGTTGCGCGAGACGTCGACGAGCTGGAAGGCGATGCCGAAGTGCTGGTACACGAACGGCACGACGATCCGGCCGCTGAAGCCGTCGTCGCCGCTGGTGAAGAGGGTCACCGTGCTCGGCCCGCCGAGGATGCTCGAGAAGGGGGCCGTCGAGGTGGTGACGGCGTAGTTCGAGACGGGGAAACTCCCGCACGCGTTGCCTTCGTGCCAGAGCGTGGGGGCCGGAACGCCCGAGAAGGGATCGACCTCCGTGTAGGCCCCGACGTTCCCCGGGGGACCCGGCGGACCCTCGAAGTTCTCCGAGAACAAGGTCGTAACCTGGGCGCCCGCCGCCCCCGCGAACATCAACAGGGGGACGAAGGCGCGGAAACATCGCCGGTCGAGGGAACCGAGAGTCATGCTGGAACCTCCGCGGAAAGGGGAACAGCGAGCCGGGGGCGGTCGCTTCCCATCACCTACCGGAACTTGACCCGTTCCCATGATGAGCGGGCCGACGGGGCATGCTAGGGGGGCGCTCCGTACACGGCAAGCCCGAAGTTCATTCGGGAGGCGCCGGGCGGGTCGCCCGGCCGCCTCCCCCCCGCTAGCATCCCCGCCCTCGCCCGCCCGTGCGCAAGCGCCGCCTCGTCCTCCTCGCGGAGGGATCCTTCAGCCCCGAAGGGGCGAAGACCGCCGTCTGCGTCGTGCGCTACCGGCCCGACGAGGTCGTCGCGGTGATCGACTCGACCCGGGCGGGGAAGACGGTCGCGGAGGTCCTCGGGTTCGGGCCGACGGCGCCGGTCGTGGCGACGATGGCGGAGGCGCTGGCGCAGCGTTCGGACCTCCTCCTCATCGGGATCGCGCCCATGGGGGGGCGCCTCCCCGACGCCTGGAGGGCGATGATCCTCGAGGCGATCGGGGCGGGGCTCGACGTCGTCTCGGGCCTCCACACCTTCCTCGCCGACGACCCGGAGATCGCCTCCGCCGCGGCTGCGAGGGGGGTGGCGCTCGAGGACCTCCGCCGTCCGCCGGACGACCTGAACATCCCGACCGGGGCGAACAAGCGATGGGTCCCTCGGGTCGTCCTCACCGTCGGGACCGACTGCAACTCGGGGAAGATGACGACCGCCGTCGAGATCGCCCAGGGCCTGCGCCGCCGCGGCGCGAACGCGAGCTGGGCGGCCACGGGGCAGACGGGGATCTTCCTCCGCGGCAAGGGGATCGCCGTCGATCGGGTGGTCTCCGACTTCGTCGCCGGCGCCGCCGAGCGCCTGATCCTCGAGGCGACCGATGGGGCCGACGTCGTGATCGTCGAGGGGCAGGGATCGCTCCAGCACCCGGCCTACTCCGGCGTGACCCTCGGGCTCCTCCACGGCGCGCTCCCCCACGCGCTCGTCCTCTGCCACAAGCCTCCGCGTAAGTCGATCCGCAATTACCCCGAGGTCCCGCTCCCGCCGCTCCGGAAGGTGGTCGAGCTGTACGAGAGGGCGGCGGCCTGGGTCCGTCCGGCGAGGGTCGTCGCGGTTTCCCTGGCGACCTACGACCTCTCGGAGAGGGAGGCCCGGGCCGCCGTCGCCCGGGCGCGGCGGGACACGGGCCTTCCGGCGACCGATCCGGTCCGCTTCGGCGTCGAGCCGATCCTCGACGCGGTGACAGGGAAGGGGATCGGCCGCGGGCGGTCCGCCCCCCGGCGCCGCCCTCGCGCCCGGGTCTGAACGGGTGTGGGGGAGCCCGGGTACGATCTCCCCGTGCTCCAGACCCTCGACGCCGAGGGAGAACGCCCCCGCAGGAAGCGGGGGGGGGGCCCGGAGCGGCCGCCTCCCCTCTCCCCCCTCCGATGAGCCGAGCCATGCGCACCCGCTTCTCCGTCGATCCCCTCCCGCTCGAGACGAAGCACGAGTTCCGCATCTCCCGCGTCGGTTCGAAGACCTACGAGAACCTCGTCTTCACGGCCGAGGTCGACGCCCTGGTCGGCCGCGGCGAGACGGCCCCGCGCGAGTTCTACGGCGAGGATCTGCCGAAGGCGCGGGAGGCGCTCGGGCGGTTCCTCGAGGAGGCCGACGAGTTCCCCGACCGGCTGGGGGACCTCGTCGCGGCGAAGGACCCGAGGGCCGCCGACCGCGCGATCGCCGCGGCCCTCGCGCTCTACGACCGGATCGGGGCCGACCCCGCCGGCCGAACCGCCCTCGACGGCTCCCTCTACGACCTCGCCGGCAAGGCGCTCGGCCTCCCGGTCTTCCGGCTCGTCGGGGCCGACCCGAAGAAGATGCCCGCGACCTCCTTCACGATCGGGATCGCGTCGATCGAGGAGACGCGGAAGAAGGTCGAGGAGGCGAAGGGTTTCTCGATCCTCAAGATCAAGCTCGGGACCGACCGCGACGAGGAGACGCTGAAGACGGTGCGAGCGCTCACGAAGCTCCCCCTCTCCGTCGACGCGAACGGGGGGTGGAATCTCGCCAAGGCCCGCGAGCGACTGAAGCTCTGCGCGGAGCACGGCGTCCGGTTCGTCGAGCAACCGCTCCCGCAGGGGGCGTACGACGACCTCGCGCGGCTGCACGAGGGCGCTCCGGTTCCGATCTTCGTCGACGAGGACGTGAAGACCTCCGAAGACGTGGCGAAGGTCGCCGGCCGCTGCGACGGCGTGAACGTGAAGCTCGCGAAGACCGGGGGGATCCGCGAGGCGCTCGCGACGATCGCGGCCGCGCGGAAGAACCGCCTCCAGGTGATGCTCGGCTGCATGATCGAGTCGAGCCTGATGATCGCGCAGGCCGCTCACATCGCCCCGCTCGTCGACCACTGCGACCTCGACGGCCACCTGCTCCTGGCGAAGGACCCGTTCGTCGGGCTCGGCTTCGCGGACGGGAAGATCGTCCTCCCCGACCGCCCCGGGCTCGGCGTCGAGCCGAGAAAGGCGTGAGATGGCGCGCGTCGTCTACGTCCACTGGAACGAGGAGGAGGGGAAGCCGGCGGTCCGCGCGCTGCGCGGCGAGGGGCACGCGGTCCTCTTCCACTGGACCCAGATCGCGGACGCGGACGCGTGGCGGAGGATGAAGGAGAGCCTCCCCGAGGCGATGGTGATCTCCCTCGCCCGGCTGCCGAGCCACGGCCGCCGGGTCGCGGAGTGGTTCTGGGAGGCAGAATACCGCCGCGCCGTGCCGGTCCTCTTTGTCGGCGGCGCGCCCGAGAAGGTCGCGCTCGTCAAAAAGCGCTTCCCGGAGGCGGTCTTCACGAGCGGGGAACGGCTCCTCGCCGACCTCGCCTCCGCCCTCGCTCGTTCCCCCGTGGCGCCCAAGTCCTGATTCGCGTTCCCGCGCCTTGTCCCTCGCCCGGGGGGGACTATCGTGCGCGCCGTGCGGACGTCCGCAGAGTCCGTCCCTCCCGCCGACGAGTGGGAGTCGCTGCGCCGTCAAGCGGAGGCATGCCGGGCGATGACGCCGGCGCAGGTCGTCGAGGCTTTCCTCGGTCTCCAGCGCCTGGTCGAAGCGCAGCTCGCGGCCATGCCGGACGGGGAGACCGCTCGATTCCTGCGGGAACCTCCCCACCCGTCCTTCAAAGAGTTGCGAGGGAGGCTCCTCGTCGAGCAGGGTCTGCGCCCGTGCCTGTGACGGACGTCCTCGCAGTCCTGGGTCGAGTCGCCGCTGCCCTGGAGGAACTGTCCATTCCCTACGCGGTGAGCGGGGCCGTCGCCCAGAACTTCTGGGGGATCGTGCGGGCCACGCTCGATCTCGACCTCCTCATGGTCGTTCCTGCAATCCGTCAGCCGGCCCTCGTCGAACGACTGGCCAGAGACGGCGCTCGGATTGATCTCGTCGGCGCTCTCCGGTCGCTGCGGGAGGAACATGTCCGCCGCTTCTCTTTCGAAGGGCTCCCCGTCGAGATCTTCGTCCCCTACCTCCCCTTCCACGCCTCCGCCTTGCGGAGGGCGGTGAACGTGTCGGTCGCAGGTCGAACCTATCCCGTGATCACGGCGGAGGACCTCGTGGTCCTGAAGGCCCTGTTCCACCGCGAGAAGGACTGGTCGGACATCGCCGGGATCGTCCTGCGGCAGAGCCCGAAGTTTGACCGAGAGTACGTCCGCGGTTGGCTGAGCTCCCTCGTCCAACAAGGGGACGAGCGCCTGCGCCGCCTGGAGGAGATCCTCGCGCGCGCCGACCGGCCCGCTTAGCCTCCCGCTCGCCTCATCGGATGAATCATGAAGGGGCTCTTCCTCCCGCCCGTCTTTGCTCTCCTCGCGAGCGCCGTGGCTCAGAACAAGACCATCCCCCCCACGCCGAACGATGCGGACATCCCGAAGCCCGTCCCCGGCGAGGTCGGGCTCGCGGGCTCGGAGAAGGCCGACATCACGCGGTTCCTCAACGTCCGGACGGCGGGGAGCCCCTCGCTCTCGCCGGACGGCCGGCGCCTCTCCTTCCTCACCGGGGTCACGGGGCAGGCGCAGGTGTGGGTCGTCGACGCGGCCGGGGGGTGGCCCGACCAGCTCACCTTCGGCGAGCCGATCACGTTCCACGCGTGGTCCCCGGCGGGCGACTGGATCGCCTACGGCGTCGACCGCGGGGGGAACGAGCGGCCGGGCTTCTACCTGATCTCGCCGGACGGAAAGAAGGAGCGGGAGCTCCTCGCTCCTTCCGAGGCGTTCCGCGTCCCCGGGGGGTTCTCGCCGGACGGGGCGCGGATCGCCTACGCGACGACGGAGCGCAACGGGGTCGACTTCGACATCCACGTCCTCGAGGTCGCGACCGGCCGCGACCGGAAGGCCCACGAGGGGAAGGGGGGGCTCTACGTCGCTTCCTGGCGCCCCGACGGGGGGGCGCTCCTCCTGACGGAGACCCGCGGGGAGGACGCGGAAGACGTCCACCTCCTCGACGTCTCGACCGGGAAGGTCGAGACGCTCCTCAAGCCCGAGATCGCGGCCCGCTACTCCGGGCTCGTCTGGAAGAAGGACGGGAGCGGCTTCTACCTGGCGACGAACCAGGACCGAGAGTTCTCCGCACTCGCCTTCTTCGACGTCGCGACGAAGGAGCTCCGCTCCCTCGAGACTCCGGACCGGGACGTCGAGCAGGTCGAGGGAACCCGCGACGGTCGTCTCCTCGCCTGGACGACGAACGAGGGGGGCGCGTCGGCCCTCCACCTGCGCGACCTCGAGTCGGGGAAGGACCTCCCGACCCCGGCGCTCCCCCCGGGGATCTACGGCCTCGAGTGGGCCGCGTCGGCTCCCGTCCTGGCGATCACGGTGGGAGGCCCGCGCGTCCCCGGCGATATCTGGATCTTCGACCTGCGGGACGGGTCCTGCCGCCGCGTGACGCGCTCCACCTCCGCCGGGCTGGACCTCGAGCGGTGCGTCGTCCCCCAGCACGTCGACTTCCCGGCCCGCGACGGCGTCACGCTCCACGGCCTCCTTTATCTTCCGCCGGGGGCGAAGAAGCCGCCCGTCCTCCTCGGCGTCCACGGCGGCCCGACCGGGCAGGCGCGGCCCGCCTTCAGCGGCTCGCAGCAGTACCTCCTCGCGCGCGGGATCGCCGTCTTCGACCTGAACTTCCGCGGGTCGACCGGCTACGGGAAGAGCTTCACGCGGCTCGACGATCGACGCCTGCGGCCCAACGCCGTGCGCGACATGGAGGACGCGCTCGACTTCCTCGCGAAGGACGGGCGCGTCGACGCCTCGCGGGCGGCCGTGATGGGGGGCTCCTACGGCGGGTACATGACGTTCGCCGCGCTCACGGCCTTCCCGGACCGCTTCCGGGCCGGCGTCTCCTTCGTCGGCGTCTCGAACTGGGTGACGGCCCTCGAGGGGGCCTCCCCGCAGCTCAAGGCGAGCGACCGGATCGAGTACGGCAACATCGACGACCCGGCCGACCGGGCCTTCTTCGCCGCATTGAGCCCGATCACGAACGTGAAGAAGGTGCGCGCCCCGCTGATGGTGCTCCACGGCGCGAACGACCCGCGCGACCCGCCGGCGGAGTCGGACCAGTTCGTCCGCGCGATCCGGGAGAACGGCGGGGAGGTCGAGTACCTGCGCTTCCCGGACGAGGGGCACGGCATCCGCAAGCTCCCGAACCGGATCATCGCCTACCGCCGGATCGCCGCGTTTCTCGAGCGGACGCTCGGCGTTTCGAACGTCGGAGGGTGATCGCGCGTTGCCGAGCCGTCGATGGCCGAGGGGTGGCGGCGCGCTTGCGACCCTCCGAGGCCCGGCCTAGGGTTTCAGGCGTGAGCGCCGAAGACGTTCGGGCAAGGGGAACGCCTTCTCCCGAGGAGGAACTCGCGCGGATCGTCCGGGTCATCGCGGAAAAGTTCGACCCGGAGAAGATCGTTCTCTTCGGCTCCAGGGCCGAGGGACGCGCCGCGCCCGATTCCGACGCGGACCTCCTGGTCGTGATGCGGACCGATCTCCCCTACTACGACCGGGAACCCGCCATCCGGGAGTTCCTCTGGCCCCACGATCTCCCCCTCGACCTCCTGGTCTTCACCCCGGAGGAAGCCGCGCCGCTAGAGCGCGAGCGCTTCTCGTCCGTCGGAGAGATCCTTCGGACGGGCAAGGTTCTCTACCAGCGGCGTGCCGCCTGAGAAGCCGGTCGAGCGCTGGCGCCGGAAGGCGGCGGACGACCTCCGCGCGGCCGAGACGTTGTTGCGCGCGAGCGATCCACCGATTCCATACGGTCTGGTCTGCTTCCTTGCCCAGCCGGCTGCGGAGAAGCACCTCAAGGGCTGGCTCGTCTCTCGAGGGCTCGCGGCCACCCGGACCCACGATCTGGAGAGCCTCGTCCGACGGGCATCCACCCTGGAGCCCCGATTCGAAGTGCTCCGCGATCTCGCCGCTCGCCTGAGGCCCTTCGCGGTCGCCCCACGCTATCCCGGCGATGTTCCCGAGCCGGGGGAGCACGAGGCGAAGCGGGCCATCGAGCGCGCAAAGGCGATTCGCGACTTCGTCGACGGGCTCGGTCCCGCGCCTCCCGAGCAGGCCCTTCCGCTCGGAGGGGAGGTTTGAATGTTTGCATCGGTCGAACGCCTGGTCGAAGAGTTCGAGAGAGGGGCCCTCTCGCGCCGCGACTTCGTCGTCGGTCTCGCCGCGATCGCCGCCGGCTGCGCGGCCCCGGCGGCCGCGCAGGAGAAGGCGCCGCCCTCCTCGCGGCCCGCCGTCGGGCCGGTGCCCGTCCGCGGGTACAGCCACGCGGCTCTCACGGTCACGGACCTCGCGCGGTCGGCCGCCTTCTACCGCGACCACTTCGGGATGCGCGTGACGAGCGAGGGGCCGCGCGCGGTCTTCCTCTCCATGGGGGAGCCCTTCCTCACGCTCTTCGCGGTCGGCTCCGGTCATTCCCGGCGGAACGATCCCGGGCTCGACCACCTCGCGTTCGCGGTCGAGGGGTGGACGTTCGAGGGGATGGTCGAGCGCCTCCGGGCGCGCGGGCTCGAACCCTGGACCGAGGGCGGACGGATCTACTTTCGCGACCCCGACGGGATCGTCCTCCAGGTGAGTCCGTAGCGCGCGTCGCCTTGAAACGACCTCTCCTGCCCGCGGCCTCTCTCCTCCTCCTCTCCCCCGCCCTCGCGCGGGGGCAGTGACCCGGCTGAGCGAATCCGAACCTGCCCGGGGGGCGGGGCGTGGAAGAGATCCTGGCCGAGGCGGGCCGCTCGCGGCTCTCGCTCTGGGAAACCTTCGAGCGGCGGACGAAGGTCTTCGACGACGACCCGGGCGGCCCGGGAAACACGGTCCCGAACCCGGGGCTCCGTACGACGATCCGGCGGACCCTCCTCGACTTCACCCACGCGTTCACCGGTTCGCTCTCGGCCAACCTCGGCCTCGCCTTCCCCGACATCCGGCTGCGCGACGAGACGAACCCGGCGAGTCCGTCCGAGCGCGAGTTCGACGGGATCGGAGACACGACGCTCGCGCTGCGGTACGCCTTCGCGGCGGGCGAGTCCTCGCCGCACGAGGAGACCGGCCGGCTCCACGCGCACCCGCCCCTCTTCTCGTTGAGCGCGGGCCTCTCGTTCCCGACCGGAGAGCCGGAGCGGCCGACGACCGGCGGCCCGGTCGCGAACTCGACGCTGCAGACGGGGACGGGGACCTTCGACCCGCTCGTCGGCCTGAGCTACGTCCAGGGATGGGGCCGCTTCTCGACCTTCGGCTCCGTCGCGGCGCGCTTCCCCGGCGGGGAGAACCGCTTCGACTTTCGAACGGGAACCGCCGTGCAGGCGAGCCTCGGAGCGTCGGTTCCCGTCGCGGAGAAGCTCGCCCTCGTGCCGAAGGTCTCCTACGCCTGGCAGGACGCGGACGAGATCGACGGGGTCGACGCGTTCGCCTCGGGCGGGAACTGGCTCTACGTGGTGCCCGGCGCGCTCGTCCGGATGTCGGAGAACGCCGACTTCCAGGTCGCGGTGGAGGTTCCCGTCTGGCGGAACCTGCGGACCGAACAGCTCGACACGCAGGCGCGGGTGACGTTCGGGATCGGCTACCGGTTCTAAACGCGGCGGGCTCACCAGCCCTCTTCGGGGTCCGCAGGCTCTTCACGAAGCAGCTCGACGTCGGCTCGGTCCCGCAGCGCCTTGCTCTTGCGGCGCGAAGGGTCGGCCGCCGCGCGCTCCTTCATCGCGATCAAGTCTTCCCGCTTCACGAGGCGGACGGCCGTCTTGCCGACGCGGAACGACCCCGCGCGCTCGATCGCCGGGTCGAAGGTCGGATCGAACGTGAGCTGGACGACCTGGCCGTTCTCGTGGCGCAGGTTGATCGTGTGCTCGAACCGTCGTCCTCGGGAGAAGCCAGCCTTGCGGAAGGCCTCGCCCAGGCGGTCGAGATCGGCGTCCGACCGGACGGCGAGGTCGATATCTCGGGTGGCGCGCGGAACGGTCGAGTGAACCGCGACGGCGAGCCCGCCGACGAGCGCATAGCGGACGCCTGAAGAATCGAGCACGCGCGCGGCCTCTGCGAGGGCGGCCGCCATGTCCGGGGGAGGCTCCATCCCCTTCCCTCCTTTGAACGCGAGCGCGAGCGCGCGATCGCGCGCGGCGAGGCGCGAGACCTCGGCCACGATGTCGGCTTCGCGGCGTCGCATCGGGTCGGAGTGTACCGGGCCGAGTGACACGGGGTCGGGAGGGGAAACGCCTCCCGGGGCCCGTTCGAGGATCACGCCGGGTTGGACCCGCGCCGCAGCCCGCGGATCAGGACCGCGCCCGACACGGCCGCCCCCGCCGCGAAGAGCGCCGCGGCCCCCCATTCGAGGAACAGGGCCTTCCCGGTCGCGAAGAGGGCGCAATAGACGAACGCCGTCGCGACCGGCCAGAGGAGGAGCCCTCGGCGGACGGGGAGACCCTCGACGGGACGCGGGCCCTCCGGCGCGAGCCCGGCCCAGGCGCCCGGCGGCCGCACGCGGTCGACGAAACGCTGCAGGTGCGCGCGCTCGACCGGACGGGTGAGGAAGGTGGCGAGGACCCAGGCGAGCGTCGCGAGCGCGACCGTGAGGCAGGTGCGGACGGGCAAGAACAGGTTGTCGGCCCGTTCTGCCCGGCGGGCAGTCTCCTGCCTCGTCGACTCGTCGAGAAGCGAGAGAGCCCGCAGGACGTCCCGGGAGTCCATCGCGGCGATTCGCTCGGCGTTCTCCCGCACCGTGGCTGCGCCCTCCCGGTTCCCGATCCCCGCCTTCACGCTCGCGCGCGCGGACTCGACGGAGCGAGGAGGGAGGATGCCCGCCGCCGCGACCCGGTCGATCCCGGCGGAGGCGAACGTCCCGCTCCAGAAGGGCGCCCGTTCGAGCTCGACGAAGGCCGCCTGCAACTCGCGGAGTCGCCGCGCTCCATCGGCGTCGAGCCGCCCCTCGCGAAGCTCCTGCCCCTTCGGCGCCGCGGCCGCCCGATGACCCTCGCCCAGAAAGGAGAGGGCTTCCACGCGCGCGATCTCGGGGACGGCCCCGCCCCGGACCGCCGCCGCGGCGAGCCGGTCGCGCGCGGCGCGAGCGACCTCGGTCCCGACGAGGCGCTCGGACAGGAACCGTTCCGCCGCGCCGGACTGGAGCGCGAGGAAGGCGAGCGCGGAGCCGGCGATCGCGGCGATCTCGCTCCAAGCGTTCACCCTCCACCAGAGCCACCGAAGGATCAGCACGGGGCCGATGCCCGCCGTCAGCTCCATCGCCGACATCCAGCCCGAGCCGGCGCTCTCGAGGCGCAGGGCGACGAGGCAGCCGGCCGCGGTCACCGCGACGACGGCCGCACGGGAGAAGGCGACGAGGCGGCGCTCGTCCCCCTCCTTCAGGAGGAAGGGGCGGGCGAAGTCGTTCACGACGTAGGAGGCGGAGAGGTTCAGGGTCGTCGTGATCGTGCTCATGTACGCCGCGAGGAACGAGGCGAGCATGAGCCCCGCGAGGCCGGGGGGGAGGATCCGCATCATCCACGGGTAGGCGCGCTCCGGCTCGAAGCCGAGGTCCTTCATCGCGGGGTCGAGGAACTCCGGGCGCAGCGCCGCGGCGGCGAGGCCGACGAGGATCCACGGCCAGGGGCGGAGCGCGTAGTGCGCGATCGCGAACCAGAGCGTCCCGAGGACCGCGTGGCGCTCGTCCTTCGCCGCGAGCATCCGCTGGGCGACGTAGCCCCCGCCGCCGGGCTCGGCGCCGGGGTAGTAGACGGCCCACCAGGTGACGAGGAGGAGGACCGCCGTGCCCGCGGCGAACGACCCGCTCCCTCGCGGGAAGAAGGCGAGGAGGTCGCCGCCGTTCGCCGGCGCGAGGCCGCCCAGGCGTTCGACGAGGGATCCGAGCCCTCCCGCCTCCGCGACCGAGAGCGCGGCGAGGAGAAGGGAGCCCGCCATCGCCATCGCGAACTGGATCACGTCCGTCGCGACGACGCCCCAGAGCCCCGAGATCGCGGTGTAGACGAGCGAGATCGCGATGAGGATCCCGAGCGCGAGCTCCGGCCGGATCCCGAGGAGCGTCGTCAGGACGCTTCCCATCGCCACGGTGACCCATCCGAAGACGAGGGAGTTGAGGACGAGGCCGAGGTAGAGGGCCTTGAAACCGCGGAGCGCCTTCGCGGGGGCGCCGGAGTACCGGAGGTCGATCAGCTCGACCTCGGTGAGGACGCGCGAGCGTCGCCACAGCGGAGCGAAGACGAGGACCGTGAGCGCCCCCCCGATCAGGAAGTTCCACCACACCCAGTTGCGGGCGACGCCCCCCGAGAGGACGAATCCCGAGACGACGAGGGGGGTGTCGGAGGCGAAGGTCGTCGCGACGAGGGAGGTGCCGAGGGCCCACCAGGGGAGGTCGCGCCCCGAGAGGAAGTACTCCTGCAGGCTCGTCCCCGCCCGGCGGCCGTAGTGGAGGCCGACCGCGAGGGAGACGAGGAGGAACCAGAGGACGAAGACGAAGTCGATCGCGCGCAGGCCGCCCACGCTTCAGCCCCGGCGCGTCCAGAGGAGAGCGCCGAGCGCGACGAAGACCGCGCCCGCGGCGGCGTTCGTCCACGCGCCGGTCGCGTTCTCGGAGAGGGCGACCGCGACGAAGAGCGGGAGGGCGAGCGCGAAGAAGCCGAGGGCGATCGCGGCGAAGGGGCGCGGGGCCGCCGGGGTCGGAGGGGTGGGCGCGCGCTCGCCGGCGTCGGTGGGCACGACGGGCCGTGGGGATACGGGTGCGCGGGGGTGGGGTCAAGCGGCGCCCCCGGTCCGCGAGTCCCGGCATCCCCGTCGCCGCGGGGGCGACCCGCCCTTCTCCAGCGGATCGGGGAATGGTGCGCGGCGCTTCAGCCGAGAGGCAGGCCATGCTCGGGGGGCGAGGGTGTGAGACGGTCGATGAAGTCTCGGATCGCGCCCGCTCGCTCGAGAGCGAGAGAGGCCTCGGAGGGCCCGGGGTCGGGGGCTTCACCGGGGTATCGCGGGGTCACGGCAAAGTCCGTCAGGCGCGCGGCGACGGCCCGGAGTCCCTCGAAGGCCGGTTCGGTCGTCATGGCGCGCCGGACGAGCTTCTCCAGGTCGTGCGTGCGGGGCGCCGCGGCGCCGCGCGCGACGAGCCATCCCTTCAAGAGCTTCTCGGCTCCCTGTTGCGCGAGAAAGCAGACCAGGTGGTAGGGGACAGGCGGCGGGCTCGCATGGAGGAGCAACTCCGCCGCGCGCAGATCGGCTGCCGCAAGGCGGCGCCACCGGGCGGCAGGGCGCTCAGGCGGCACGCCGTCGGTGCAGGACTCTTCCCGTTCTCAGGATCCCGCCGACGAAGGAGACGGGATCGGACTCGAGCGGGACGACCTCCTCCGGCGTGAACACGAGGAGGTCGAGCCCCAGGTCGTGCGGCCAGATGGCGTCCCGGATGGCGGGGGCCCGCTCGTAGAAGGGGAGGGCGGTCCGCATGACGACGAGCAGGTCCGCGTCGGAATCCGGGGCCGCTCTTCCCTCCGCGCGCGAGCCGAACAGGACGATCGTCTCCGGGTCGAACCTCTCCACGATGACCCGGACGATGCGCTCCAGCTCCGCCTCCGCGACCCGATCCGCGTCCAGGGGAACCCGATCCTCGTCCACGCCGCGGAAGATACTGCCCGCGTCCAGCGCCCGGCAACGGGGGGTCGGGAGACCCTCGGCAGAATCCGGATGGCGGTCGCGGAACCGTGCCGTCCCTGTGCTCGCCCCAACCTCGCCGCCGTCGACGCTCGCGCGACGAGGGGGGGATTGCGCCGGGTCAGTCCGCGCGCCGCGGGTAGCGGTAGTAGCTCTCGAGGCAGAGAGCGCCGAGCGCGGTCATGTACACCCGCCCTCCCTCCTCCCCCCACGCTCCGACGGGATCCCAGGAGCCCGCGGCGTCGCCGTCCTTCCGCTGGTGCTCGAGGAGTGCCTTCTTCAGAGCCGCGTTCCAGACCTTCCAGTCCTCGCCCCCCATCTGGAACATCGCGAAGGTGCCGTAGTACCAGTAGTACTCGTCGACCAGGCTCAGTTCGTCGCCCACCTCCCAGACCGGCGGGGCCTTCCGGAGCCTGCCGGCGTGGAGCCTCAGGACGGGGTGCTTCTCCGGAGTCTGCCCCAGGCGGATCCGGCAGAAGAGCGCGGCCGCGGTCAGCGCCTCGGTCTTGTGGGCGGGGAAGCGCTGCTCCCGGCCGGACCGTCGGGCGGAGCCCTCTCCCCTCTGCATGTAGCCACAGCGCCCCGTCGCGGGTTCCGTCATGTCCTCGAGCCACGCCAGGGTCCGATCGAACAGGGTCGGATCGACGGCGACCCCCGCGTCCGCCGCGGCCTTGAGGGCGCTCGCCATCCAGGAGGTCACGGAGGTGTCGTTGTCGCCGTTCGGGGGACACTGGTAGCGCCACACGCGGTCGGGGTTGCAGGCCTTCGCCGCGAGGGCGACCGCGCGCTCGAGGGGACCGCGCAGGTCGCCGGACCCTCCCAGGGCGTACGCCTCCGCGAGCGCGGTCGTGGCGATCGCGTGGCCGTACAGGAAGGAGTTTCCAGCCGGCCCTCCCAGGAGGCCGGTCTCGGGGTTCTGCTGGGAGAGGATCCACTTCACGCCCCGGGCGACGGCGCGCCAGTGGGGTCCCCCGTCGGGAAGGTTGCCGTCCCCCAGGAAGGCGAGGAGCGCGAGGCCCGTGACCCCCACGTCGTGGAGGGGCTCGCCCGGCCCTCCACACCGATCCTTCGCGCAGTTCTTCGAGAACCCGTCGCAGTCCCACCGGCCGTCGGGGTCCTGGTGGGCCGCGAGCCACTCGAGCGCCTTCCCGAGGGCCGGCTCCGTCCCCGATCCGCCGTGGACGGACCGGAGGCGCGCCTTGTCGTCGAACCGGCCCGCCAGCCCCTCCTGTCGAGTCGGCGCGGGGGACGTCTCGGGCGGCTTCCCCTTCTCCCGGTCGCTCGCCGGCCGGAGGACGGCGGGGATTCGAGCGCCGCGCACCTCCTCCCGGACGATCGCCCAAATCTCCTCGCGCAGCTCCTCGAGGACGCGATCGACGCCCCTCGGGTCGTCCACCTCCTCGCGGAGACGATCCCTGGCGTCCTTGATCCAGGGGCTGACCCTCCCGAGGACGAGCCCGCGGACGCGTTCGACGTCGACGGAGGCCGGCGTCCCCGGCTCCTGGGCCCCGAAGGGACCCGTCGCGAGGAGCGCGAGGGCGGCCGCTCCGGCGGCCACCCGTCGATCAGCGGCCAAGGGGGACCCTCCCGTAACGGTGGTAGACCTCGAGGTCCATCGCGCAGAGCGCGGTCATGGCGACGCGCCCGCCCGCGCCGCCCCAGACCCCGATCGGATCCCACGAGCCGCCCGCGTCGCCGTCCCGGCGCTGGTTCTCGAGGAGCGCCTTCTTCATCTTGAAGTTCCACGCCTCCCAGTCTTCCCCCCCGACGTGGAAGGCCGCGAGCGTCCCGAAGTACCAGTAGGACTCGTCGACGAGACAGCGCTTGGGCGTCCGTTCCCAGGTCGGGGGGCACTTGCGGAGGAGGTCGGCCTGGCGCGCGACGAGCGGGTCCCCGGGCCGTTCCGCGCGGTGGAAGAACCGGCACCAGAGGGAGAGCGCGGTGTTCGCCTCCGTGCGGTCGGGGGGGAAGCGACTCCCGAGGTCCGCAGGGCGATACGACGGCCCCCCCCGCGCGCGGTAGCCGCATCGACCCGAGGAGGGATCGGTCGACCGCTCGAGCCAGGCGAGCCCCGCCTCGACGCTCGCCGCGTCGACGGGGAGGCCGGCGTCGGCCGCGCCCCGGAGCGCGAGGAGCACCCAGCCCGTCACCGAGCTGTCCGACTCCCCGTTCGGGGGGATCTGGTAGCGCCAGCCGCCGAGGGGGTTGCGGGCAGACTGGATCAGGACGAGGGCGCGCGTCAGCGACTGGCGCAGCTCCTCCGTCCCCGAAAGGACGCAGGCCTCCGCGAGCGCGGCCGTGCCGATCGCGTGTCCGTAGAGGTACCGGTCGCCCGCGCTCGGGCCGATCAGCCCCGTCCGGGCGTCCTGCTGCCCGAGGAGCCAATGGACCCCCTTCGCGACCGCCTCCGAGTGCGCGCCGTCCGTCGCGCTGTTCCCGTCGCCGAGGAACGCGAGCAGGGCGAGGCCGGTGACGCCGACGTCGTGGAGGGGGTCGCCCGGTCCCTCGCAAGGAGTTCCCTTGCAGCGCTCCCGGAACTTCGCCGCCGACCATCGCCCGTCGGGGTCCTGGTGGCGGGCGAGCCAGCGGAGGGCCGCGGAGAGAGCCTTGTCCGTCCCGAAGCCCCCCTCCTCCACCCGGGCGCGACTGCGGTCGCCGAGGCGTCCGGCGTACCTCGGCCTCTCGACCTCGGGAGGCCGCGGGCCCCGGAGGGTCGCGCGGACTGCGCTCCGGAGTCCGGTCCGAAGAGCGTCGATCGCCTCGTCGGCCCGCGCCCCGTCGGACATCTCGGCGTGGAGGCGGGTCCTCGCACGGTCCAGGCTCGCCTCGACGCGCTCGAGGACGCGTTCGCGGACCTGCTCGACGGAGGGGTTCGGGTCCTGGGGAACGGCCGGGGCCTGGATCGCGGCGGCGGGACCGAGCGCCGCGAGCGCCGCGATCGCGGCGGGTGCCGACCATCCTTTCCCGTTCGAAAGGCCCATGCGCGGGGTATCGAGTGCGGCCCGTGAACCGACCGGCATCGTAAGGGGGAAGGAGGGGGGGTCGAGACCGGGGCCTCGCTCGTGGCGGATTCGCGCGCGGCCGTCGCATTCCCCTCCGGAATGCGAGTCCCTCCGATCCCCCGGAGCCCCAGGAAGGAGGCGGGTTCCTCCATCCCTCCGGGGAGGGTCCTGGCCGGCGGGCTGGCGACGACGGAGGATGCGCGGCCCCCCGCGAATGGAAGATCCGCCATGAAGGCCCCGAAGGTTCTCGGCTTCGCGTCCCTGTCGCTCCGAGCGTCGTCCCGGCGAGCCGTCGCCCCCCTCCTCGTGGCGTTCGCCCTCGCGCAGGCGGCCGGGGCCCAGCTCCCGAACGACAACATCTGCACGGCCACCCCCGTCGGCGACGGGACCTCGCTCCACTCCAACGTGGGCGCCCTCGTCCCCGCCCTGGGCGGGTGCGTGACCCTGAACAGCGATGTCTGGTTCGTCTACAACAACACGTTCCTGTTTCCAGGCAACCGAACCTTCTCGACGTGCGGAGCCTACGGGACCCTCGCGGACACGGTCCTCGAGGTCTTCGAGGGATCCCTCCCCTGCACGGCGCTTCCCGTCGGTTGCAACGACGACTCCTGCGGACTGCGATCCTCGGTCACCGTCCCCGTCTCCTCCACCCAGGCCTACTTCATCCGGGTCGCCGATTACGGCGGCCTGCTGGCATCGGATCAGGGCACCTTCCCTCTGACGATCACCGGCCCTCCGCCGCCGAACGACGAGTGCGTCGGCGCCGTCGAGGTGTTTGCGCCCGGGGGCGTCACGCCCTACTCCAACATGTGGGCTACGAACTCCGGGAGCGTGACCGTCTTCTGCGACATCCCCTACAACAGCGACGTCTGGTTCAAGTGGGTCGCCACCTGCACGGGGACGGCGACGTTCGCGACGTGCGCGCCCCCCTCCCCCGTCCTCGGACTGGCGCCGTTGGACGACACCGTCATCCAGGTCCTGAGCGGGACTTGCTCGTCTCTCCTCGGGTTCGGACAGAACTGCAGCGACGACGCCTGCGGCTCGAACGGCCTCAAGTCGAGAGTGAGCGTGCCGGTGACGGCGGGCCTCACCTACTACATCCGCGTGGCCGATTTCGGCTCGGACGCGACGTACGGGACCTTCACGCTCTCGATCGACTGCTGCCCGGGGTCGTTCACCTCGATCGCCACCGGTTGCGGCAGCCCGACCTTCACCCCGGTGCTCACGACGTCGGGAGCCCCCTGCCTCGGCGAGTCGGTGGCCTACGACCTCTCCCCCCCCGGCCCCGCCACCTACCCGCTGATCTGGATCGGGTTCCCGACGTCGTTCCCGCTCTGCCCGCCGGAGCCGTGCTCCCTCGGCGCGACGCTCCTCTTCGTGTTCCCGGTCAACTCGCTCTCCGCGACGATCCCGAACGATCCCAACCTGTCGGGCCTCGTCCTCGCGGTCCAGGGGGGTGTGCTCTTCTCGAGCTTCGGATGCCCGGCGTCGGCCTTCGGGGTCGCCTTCCGCGTGTCGAACACGATCCAGACGACGATCGGGTAGGGGCGCGCCCCTCCCTCTTCTCTCTCGCGGGGGCGCGTCGCCGGC
>DASRRH010000040.1:0-22508 GCA_035695825.1 Planctomycetota bacterium
CGGTGATCCAGGTGTCGATCTTCCCGGCGCCCCTCTCGGTGTCGATGACGCCGAGGATCACGATCACCGCGCTCTAGCGAGAGATCTCCTTCGTCCACACGACGGGCGCGCCCTCCGGGGCGCGCCCGTTTCCTTCCTCGGACCCGATCAGGGAAGCGCGGGGACGGAGGCCCCCCGATCCCATCGATGGGGAACTCGCGCGGATCGACGGGGATCCGGGACGGAGCCGGGGGAAACGCCTCCCCCGGAACGCAGGAAGGAAGGAAGGGAGAGAGGGATCCCTTAGCCGTAGCGCGAGCCGCCGCCACCGCCCCCGCCGCCGCCGCGCATCGCGGGGCCCTGAGAGCGCGCCTCGTTCACGACGAGGCGGCGGTTCTCGAAGTCGGCCCCGTTCAGCGCGGCCACCGCCTTGTCGGCGCTGGCGTCGTCCATCTCGACGAAGCCGAAGCCGCGGCTGCGACCGGTCTCACGGTCTGTCACGACGGCGCAGGACTTCACCTGCCCGTGCTGGCCGAACAGGGTGCGGAGCGAATCCTCGGTCGTCGTGTACGACAGGTTCCCCACGTAGAGCTTCTTCGTCATCGGTCGTTTCCTTCGGGCTCGATGCCGAACGAGCGAGATCGGGCGAGGAGAGGCGCGGGCGGGATCGGTCCGGGGAAACGGCCGGCACGTCCGGGACCCTTCTCGAGCCTTGCGCCAAGGTTATGGCGCTCCCGCCGTGGCGGGGCAAGCCCTTTCCGGGGCCCCGTCAGACCCCGAGGACGTGGAAGCCGCAGTCGACGTGGATCACCTCTCCCGTGATCCCCCGGGAGGCGCTCGAGAGGAGGAAGACCGCGGCGTCCGCGATCTCCTCGGGCTCTACGTTCCGACGCAGCGGCGCCGTCTGCGCGACCCGGTCGAGGATCCCCACGAATCCGGACACGCCGGCCGAGGAGAGCGTCCGGACCGGTCCCGCGGAGATCGCGTTGACCCGCACGCCCCCGGGGCCGAGGTCCGCCGCGAGGTAGCGGACGGAGGACTCGAGGGCGGCCTTCGCGACTCCCATCACGTTGTAGTTCGGGACGACCCGCTCCCCCCCGAGGTAGGTGAGCGTGACGATCGAGCCTCCGCGCCCCTCCATGAGAGGGGCGGCGCGACGCGCGA
The DNA here is from genome assembly GCA_035695825.1 of Planctomycetota bacterium. Taxonomy (GTDB): domain Bacteria; phylum Planctomycetota; class UBA1135; order UBA1135; family JAKEFM01; genus JAKEFM01. The sequence continues at coordinate 1,144 of DASRRH010000040.1, forward strand.
TCGCCGTGAGGGAGTAGACCGAGACGTCGTGGGCGAGGGCAAAACCCTCCCGCGAGGTCGCGAGGTAGCGCTTCTCGAGCTCCCCGGGCCTCGCGAAGGCCACGGCGTGGACGGCGAGGTCGAGGCCCCCGAAGGAGGATCGCACGCGCTCGAAGACAGCGTCGAGGTCCGCGTCCCGCGACACGTCGCAGGGGAGGACGAGGGGATCGCGGAGTCCGGAGGCGAGATCCCGGACGCCCTTCTCGAAGCGATCCCCCTGGTAGGTGAGCGCGAGCCTCGCCCCCGAGGCGTCGAGCGCGCGGGCGATCGCCCACGCGAGGCTGCGCTTGTTCGCGACGCCGAAGACGATCCCGAATTTCCCGTCGAGCTGGGGCATGCGCGGTCCCTCCGGACGGGCCCTCCTTACCGGCCTCCCCCCGCCCGCGTCAACGGACGGGGATCGCCCTCCGCGGACGCGAGCGCGCGGCCGTCGAGACCGAGCGCCCGGAGCGTCCTCCGCACCGTGTCGGGATGGCAGCCGAGCAGCTCGGCGCTGCGTCCGAGAAGGGGCCCCCCCTCGGCGCGCGCCGTGCGGAGCGCGGCCGCGACCTGCTCCCGCCCCCGCAGGGGCATCCTCTCCCGGAGCCCCGCGGAGAAGCGGTCCGCCGTCCGCCGCACCCCCTCCCCGTCGAGAGCGGCTCCCCCCGCGATCAGGAAGCAGCGGACGAGGAACGCCTCGAGCTCGCGAGCGTTCCCTCGCCACTCCTGCCTCCAGAGGAGGGCGATCGCGTCCGGACCGACCTTCGGCGCCGACCGCCCCTCGCGCGCTGCGAATCGCGCCGCGACGCACCGGACGAGCGCGGGGATCTCCTCGCGCCGCTCGCGCAGCGGTGGGACGAGGAGCCGGAAGCGCGCCAGGCGCTGGAAGAGGTCCTGCCGGAATCGCCCCTCTCGCCCCGCGGCCGCGAGGTCGACCTGGGTCGAGGCGACGAGCCGGAAGTCCGCCGGCCGCTCGAACGCCTCGCCGAGTCGCCGCACGGCCCCGCGCTCGAGGACGCGGAGGAGGCGCGCCTGGGTCTCGACCGAGAGGGCCGAGACCTCGTCGAGGAAGAGCGTGCCCCCCGTGGCCCGCTCGAGGAAACCGGGGCTCCCTCGCTCCGCGCCGGTGAAAGCCCCGCGCGAGAACCCGAAGAGCTCGGCCTCGACGAGCGGGGACGGGGAAGACCCGCACGGGTAGGGGACGAACGGCCCCGCGGCCCGTCCCGTCTCGAAGTGGAAGTAGCGGGCGAAGACCTCCTTCCCGCTCCCCGTCTCCCCGACGAGCAGGACCGGGCCTCCGCTCCGGGCGGCGCGGGCGAGGGAAGCGGCCAGCCGCGCCCCGGCTCCGGAGGTCGGCAGCTCGACTTCGTCCGAGAAACGGCCCCGCACCCACCCGCGGAACTGAGCCGCGCGGAGCCGATCTCCCATCGCCGCCGCGAACCGGGCCGCCCGCTCCCGCTCGCGCTCCCCGAGATCGCGGCGCGCGGATTCGACGATCAGGGCGCCCGCCGCCGCCCCCGCGTACGGGACCGAAACCGCGAAACCCGCCCGCGAGGCCGGATCCAGGCGCTCGTCGGGCCCGAGCTCCGCGGAACCGAGGCCAGGGACGCCGGGGGCGGAGGGGAGGAAGGCCTCGAACCGACGGAGGAGCGGGGGAGAGAGGGTCGCGACGCTCCCTCCGCCGGCCCGCCCCGCGCGTTCGAGGATGCGCATGCGGTCGCTCCCCGGGATCCTCTCGACCAGCGCGGCCGACCGACCCCGCAGCCGCAGGGGGAGCCCCGAGAGGAGGCCCCCCCGCTCTCTCTCCCCCCCTCGCACGAGCCGGGTCTGGATGCGCTCGAGTGCTCCCTCCACGAACCGTGCTTCCCGATCCCCGATGCGCCACGCATGCGGCGAGCGCAAGAGGAGGAGCAGGGGAGGCGCGGCGATCCTCGCCTCGACCCCCTCCTCGCCCACGGCCCCGGGCAGGGCCGGCTCGGGCGCGCGCGGGCTCCGATCCGCCGGCCCCCCCGCAGGCACCGAGGCGAGCGTCTCGAGGCCCCGATCCGAGTCGCGGAGGAGGACCGCCTTCGGGTGGCCCGTCGCCCGGGAGATCCCCACGAGAACCTTGCGCAGGAAGCTCCGGGCTCCACCCGCCCGCACCGAGGCGCGCTCGATCCAGGCTTCCGCAGAGGAGAGGGCTGCGTCAGCCCACGCGCATGCGGCGGCGGACTCCTGCGGCGGATCCGCGAGGAGCCGCGGCGCCGCCTGGCGGAAGCGAGCGCTCCAGTCCGGGCGCGCGGCGAGGAGGCGCGCGAAGGCCGGCGTGGCGCCGATGGCGGCGCGGATTTCCGGGGCTTCGTCCGGGAACCGATCGAGGCGGGCGAATGCGGCCGCGGCGGACGCAGGATCCGGGAGCAATGCGAGGGCAACGGCGAGGCGGACGCGCGCCGTGCACGAACCCGGATGGGCGGCGAGGGAGCGCCGGAGCAGTCGCACCGCCTCGCGCACGCGGCCGCGTGCGAGCGCGACCTCCCCCGCGCCCGCCAGCCCGGCGGCCCGCCCATGCGCCGACCGCCCGCGGACGGCGAGCCTGCGGAATAGGCCGAGGGCCTCTCGGAGCCGTCCGCGACTCGCCTCTCGACGCCCGGTCCACTCGAGCACCCCGTCCTCGTCCGGCGCGAGGGCGCCCGCTCGGGCCAGCCGGGCCTCCGCGAGGTTCGCCGAGACCCGCGGGGTGCGAGGGCAGCAATCCGGGGGCGCCGCGAAGAACGGGTGGCCGGGGCCCAGGGCCCGGGAGATGTCCCGGGCGGCCCGCCCGGCGAGCGACCGAGCGATCGCGCGGCGCGCGAGCCGGAGCTGCCGGACCCTCGGAACCCAGTCGACCTCAGCGGGCGAGCCCCGCACGAGCAGGTCGCGGAGCGAGAGACGTCCGGGGAGGGGCTGGAGCGCGGGCAGCGCGAGGGTGGAGCCGGCGACTTCCATCACGCGGCTCCCGCCCCCGAGGGACTCCGCGCGGGTGGTACGTCCGAGGGCCCGCGCGTCCGCGGGCGCGCGCCCCTCTTCTCCTTCGGCTCCGGCGGCCCGAAGCGCGCGCCCTGGAAGGGGGACGACTTTCGGGGGGTGGCGCTCTTCCCCTGCCGCTCGCCGGATTCGAGGATCAACCGAAGGATCTCCGGAGACGGCCGCCGCCAGAGACTCGAGCGAATCGAGCTCCGGACCACCTCGCGGAGCGCCCGGAGGGTGAGCATCCCCTCGCGACAGGTCCGGCAGCGGCGGACATGGCGGCCCGCTCGGGCTGCCCAGGCGTGGGAGTGGAAGGGTCCATCCGGCATCCGGGTCCGAGCCGGCCTCGGCTTCACCGGACCCCTCCCCCCACGTCCGCGCTCCCGGAGCCACGCACGCGCCGCTCGGCGTCCGCGAGCAGCCGCCGGAGCTCGTCCGCGAACCGTTTTCGCGCGCGCCGGAGGGTCTCGCGGGCGTCGGCCTCGCCGACGCCCAGCGCCCGCGCGACCTCGCCGGCGGAGCGGCCCTCGAGGGCGGTCCCCCGGAGGGCGACCCGCTCCGCCCGCGGCAAACGGTTGAAGGCGGCCTGGGCGGCCCGAACGAGCCGCGCGCCGTGCGGCCCGTTCTCCCCGAGCAGGGGGGGCTCGAGGGGATCGGGAAACAGATCCTCCCGGATTGCCTCCCGAGCGGCGGACCGCAGGCGCGCGCGAAAGGCCCCTGCCTCCGCCGCGCCGCACCGGTGCAGGCGCGCGAAGACCCGGAGGGCGACCTCGGCGACGTCGAGGACGAAGGCTTCCCGCTCGAGCTCCTCGCGGACGGCCTCCTCGACCGCGGGACGGAAGAGCGTCACGAGGTGGCGGAGGACCCGCTCGGGATCCTTCCTCCCGACGGAGAGGAGCCTCGCCCCGATCTCCTCGGCGGGAACCCAGGGGCCGGGGAGAGCCGCGCCGGGATCCAGTTTCCGCAGGTCCTCGAGCACCGCCTCTCTCGGGTCGGTCGGAAGGCGGAGGTCGGTCCCGGATCGCCGCGCGGTCGTCTCGTCCATCGTCTCGCTCGCTCCTCCCGCCGTCTCGCCCGGGGCCCGTCCCGGGATGCTCTCCCGGGTTCGGACCGCGTCAAGCGGGACTCGGATGGTCGAGCGCGGAAGCCCTCATCAAGAGCCGGGCCGCGAGACGCGGGAGGAGGCCGGGCGCGGCGGATGCGCCCAAGTGCCCGGGTCGCAGACCCCGAGGCACGCCGGGGGAGGAATCGGACCGCTCCCCTTCCGCTCCCCGAATCCCGCAGCCCAGGCAGGATGGGGCTCGGCGAGGCGTAGACTTGGGAGGTGCCCGAGGCCGCGCTCGCGCGCATGCCGCTCCCCGACGGCGGGGTGCTGGAGGTCGAGGTCCCTCCGGGCATCCACCCGCTGGCGCCCGCCACGGTCGCCCTGGCGGCGCAGGCCTTCGCCGAGGTCCGTCTGGGGAAGCGCGGGGTGCTCGACCTCGGCTGCGGCGCGGGGTTCCTCGGCCTCGCGGCGGCCGCGGCCGGCGCGAGGAGGGTCGTCGCGACCGACGTCGATCCCCTGGCGGTGGGGGCCGCCGCGCGGAGCGCGGCCCGAAACGGGCTCCGGATCGAGACCCGCGTCGGCGACTGGTTCGGACCCGTCCGGAACGAAGCATTCGATCTCGTCGTCGCAAACCCGCCCCAGACGCCGGCCCTCGGCCCGATCCAGCCGGACAGGTGGGGCGGACCGGACGGGCTACGCCACCTCCTGCGCGTCGCAGAGGAGGCTCCCCGCCACCTCGAGCCCGGCGGGGTCCTCCTGCTCCTCACGAGCACGCTCGCCGACCTGCGGGCGCTCGAGCGGAGGCTCCGCGCGCGCTTCCGCCTTCGGCTCGCCTCGGAGATCGGGCGCCCGTTCCGGCCCGAGGAGTACGAGGCCCTCCAGCCCGGGCTCTTCGGTTACCTCCGCCGCCTCCGCGACGAGGGGAAGGCTTCCTTCGACGAGGACGGGACCGGAGGCTGCCGCTTCGGCCTCCTCGTCCGCCGATGCGAGCTCCTCGGCCCTGGGCGGACCCTCGTCGTCCACGCCGACGACTTGGGGATCGACGCGCCCCGGAACCGGGGGATCGTCGAGGCGTGCGCCCGCGGCGTGGTCACCTCGGCGAGCGTGCTCGCGAACGGACCGGCCCTCGAAGACGCGCTCCGGAGGCTGCGCGACCTGCCCGACCCGGACGTCGGGGTCCACCTCAACCTGACGGAGGGGACGCCGCTGGCGGCGGGCGCCACTCTCCGCGGCGCCGACGGGCGCTTCCTGGGCAAGGAGGCGGGACGCCGGAATCTCCTCGAGGACGGCGGCGCGGAGGAGGCGGAGGTCGAGGCGGAGTTCGCGGCCCAGGTCGCGCGGGTGCTCGAGGCGGGGGTGCCCGTCTCCCACCTCGACGGCCATCAGCACGTCCACGTCTGGCCGCGTGCGCGGCGCGCCTGCCTCGCCGTTGCGCGGCGGTTCGGGATCGCCTGGGTCCGCACCCCGCTCGAGGATGCGGAAGACGATCCAGGCGGAGTCCGGCGCCCGCACTGCGACCTCGCGCAGCGCGCCTCGGCGCTCCGCGACGCTCTCGCCGGGACGGGCTGCGCCACCGCCGACCGGTTCATCGGGGAGTCGGCGTCCGCCGGGGCGGGGCCGGAGGAGGTCCGCCGCCTCCTTTCTCCTCTCGGCGCAGGGGTGGCCGAGTGGATGGTCCATCCCGGGTACGCCGCCCCGGACTCCGTCCCCTTCTCGAACGCCGACCGCGAGGCGGAGCTCCGTCTGCTCACCGACCGCGCCCTGCTCTCGTTCCTGCGGGAACAGGGTTTCCGCCTCTCCGGGTTCCGCGCCCTCCGTCCCCCGGCCTGAACGTGCGCGTCCTCCTCGTCTCCCCCGCTCCTCTCGAGAGCGCGAGCGGAAACGCGGTGAGCGTCGCCCGCCTCGCCGAGGGAATGCGCGCCCGCGGCCACGCGGTCGAGATCCTCGTCCCTCCGGCCGAGGGAGGGGCCGCCATCCTCGCGGAGGCCCTGCGGAGATTCGCTCCCGACCTCGTCCACCTCTACCACGCCTGGCGCACGGGGAGGCTCGCGCGCGGGATTCCGGCCGGGATCCCCTATGTCCTCGGGATCGGCGGCACGGACGTGAACCGCGACCTCGAGGACCCGGGCCACGCAAGGGAGGTCGAGGAGGCGCTGCGCCGGGCCGCGGCGGTCCTCGCCCCGACAAGCGACTCCCGGGAGCGCATCCTCCGGCATGTTCCCGGCGCCGCCGTCCGCGTCGTGCCGAAGGGGGTCTCGCTCCCGGGCGGGGAGTTCCCGTTCCGAGAATCGATCGGCATCCCCCCGGACGACCCTCTCCTCTTCCTCCCGGCCGCGGTCCGACGGGTCAAGGGGAACCTCTTCGCGGCGCGCGCCCTCGCACGGCTGCGCGCGGGAGCCCCGCGGGTCCGAGGGCTCTTCGCAGGGCCTTCCCTCGAGCCCGACTACGCGGCGGAGTTCCGCTCCGCGCTCGGGCCCCGCGACCTCCACCTCGAGGCGATCCCGCGGGAGCGCATGGCCTCCGCGTACCGCGCGGGGGACATCGTCCTCAACTGCTCGACGCAGGAGGGGCTGTCGAACGCTCTCCTCGAGGCGATGGGGCTCGGCCGGGCGGTCCTCGTCTCCGACATCCCCGCCAATCGCGCCCTCGTCGAGGAGGGCGAGACCGGCCTCGTCTACTCCGACGAGGACGGGTTCGTCGGGTGCGCGGAGCGGCTGCTCGGGGACGAGCGCCTGCGCGAGCGGCTCGGCCGGGCGGCGGCCGCTTTCGTTCGGGCGCGCCACGACGCCGCGGCGGAGATCGACCGCACGCTCGAGGCCTACCGGGACGCGATCGCGCGGAGCGTCCCTCCGCAGACGAGAACCGGCGGCGCCCCGGCGCCGTGACCGGGAGAGGCGACCGCTATGATCGGCGCGCGAAACTGGGCGGGCGGGCCGTCCGGACGCTCCGCCGGTCTGCGATGGATCTCGACCAGTCCCCTCCCTCGAACGCCGGACCCCCCGCGCCTCCGCCTCGCCGCCGGCGGCGCCTGGTGCGCGCCCTGCGCGCGGGCGTCCTCGTCGGCTTCCTCGCCGTCGCCCTCGCGCCGACGCTCCTCTCGACGCGGCCCGGCCGCGACTTCGCCCTGGCCCTCTCCCGCCCCTTCCTCCCCTTCGAGGTCGAGATGGGGGACCTCGCCGCGGGCTGGACGAAGGGGATCGACGTCCGCGACCTGCGCGTGCGCGGCCAAGATGGCGTCGAACTCCTCGCCGCCCGGCGCGTCCAGGCGTCCGTGGCCGTCCTGTCCCTGCTCCGCGGCGAGGTCGACGCCGTGGCTCGGATCGAGGACCCGCGGGCGACGGTCCGGCGGCGAAAGGATGGGACGGTCGAGGTCGCGGGGTTCCGCTTCCCTACCCCGGCTTCAGGGGGAGGGATCGAGGAGCCCCGGGGGACGCGAAGCGGGCGGAGGCATCCCTTCGAACCGGGAAGATCTCGCCGCCTGCGCTCGGCCGACCTCTCCGTCTCGGGAGGCGCTCTCCGGCTCGTCGACGAGGCCGCGGGAACCGAAGCCTCGCTCGAGGAGATCACCCTCTCGCTCCGGGCGCGGGCGCCCGACGCGCCCGTCGAGTTCGAGGGGAGCGCGAGGCTTCGGGCGCATGGCCAGACCGGCACGGCGAGCTTCCGGGGGAGCGCACGCCCCACCGCGAACGCGGGCGAGGTCGATCTCCGGTTCGACGCCTTCGACCTCGCGCCGCTCTCCCCGTTGGCCGCCGCGGGCGGCGCCGTCGCCCGGATCGCCGGCGTCGTCGAGGGGACGCTGTCGATCTCGGTCGGGGAGGACGGCACGATCGCGAGCGGGGGGGAGCTCCGAGCGAGGGACCTGCGCCTCGAGGGGGGGCGACCCGGGGCCGGGAGCTGGGTCGAGCCCTCCATCACGATCCGCCCCTCCCTCCGCTTCGATCCGCGCGCGCGGACCCTTTCCGCCGACGGCTTCGAGGTCCGGACCTCCTTCGCCTCGCTCGTGGGCCGGGGCCGTGGGGGCGGCTCCGGGGAACAGGCGAGCGCCGACGGGGCGCTCGACTTCGCCTGCGATCTCGGCGCCGCCCTCGACCGCGCCCGCCCCTTCTCTCCCGGCCTGCCCGCGGGGACCGGGCGCATCGCCGGGAAGGCGACGGCGAGCGGGTCGGGCGGCTCGCTCCGGGTCGACCTCGAAGCGCAGGCGACTGGCCTCGCGCTTTCGGGCCCGGGCGTTCCCCGGGACCTCCTCCTCCCGGAGTCGATGGCGCTCCGCGGCGTCCTCGTCTACGAGGCAAAGACGGGCCAGGTCCTCCTCCAGGGAGCGCGCCTCGAGGCGGGCCCCCTCTCCGCGAACCTGGCGGCCTCTCGGGAGGTGGGAATGGAAGGACCCGTCCTCACGGGCCGGGCGAAGGCGGGCTGCGAGCTCGCCGCGATCGAGCCTTACCTCCGGCCCTTCCTGCCGGGGGGGCTCCTCCTCGCGGGCACGTTCGCCTCCGAGGTCTCGTTCCACGGCGATTCGACCGCCTTCCTGCTCGAAGGGGAGGCGAGCATTTCCGATCTCTACGCGCTGCGACCCGGCCGGAGCGAACTGCGCCGGGAGCGGCTCGAGGCAGGGCTCGAGCTCCTGCAGGAGTCCGGTGGGGACCGGCTCCAGATCCGGCGGGCCCGCCTGGTCACGGGGCCCTCGGAGTTCGAGACGACGGGGGAGATCGCCTGGGGCGCGGGCGGGCCGCTCGCGCTCCACATGCGCGGCGGGGGGGACCTCGCCGACCTGGCGGACCTCGCGAAGCCCTTCCTCGAGTCCCCCTCCGGCGCGAGGGGAAGCCTCCGGGTCGAGCTCGACGTCGAGGGAACGCGCCGCGCGGGGCGGTTCGCGCTCCGCTCGGGAGTCACCGGCGCGACCGCCGGCGAGAGCGGCGCGCGTCCCCTCGACGCGACGGTCGAGTGCGACGGGACGATCGCTGCCGGGTCCCTCGACTTGACCGTGGAACGTGGGCGGATCGTCGCTCCCTTCGGCGAGGCCGACTTCGGCGGCGCAGTCTCGACGAGGGACGGAAGGACCACGGTCGACGCGCGATTCACCGCCACGGCCGACCTCGCGCGAGCGGAGCCCTACTTCCCCCGTCCCCTCACGGATGGGGCTCCGCTCTCGGGCTCGGTCCGCCTCGAGGGAAGCGCGAAGGGATCCCCGGAATCCGCCTCCTTCGTCGCGCGGCTCTCCTCCTCCGGCCTCGCGGGGGGCTCGCTCGAAGGGAGGCTCACCGGCACCTACGGCCGGCGCGACGGGCTCCCCTCGATCGAGGCGAAGGGAGACCTCCGGGCGGACCTCGCCTCCCTCCTCCCCCTCGCGCGGCTCGCGGACCCACGGCTCGACCTCGCGGGGACCCTGCGCGGAGACCTCCGGACGACGAGGAGCGGGGCGGAGACCCGGCTCGAAGCAACCCTATCGGGGGAGGACCTCCGGATCGGCACGCGTCCTCGGCCGGCCGGCGGAGCCCCCGAGCAGGCCTCCCCGATCCTCGAGAAGGAGGCGCGCGTCGAGCTTGCCCTGGCCCTCGACGCGGGCGCCGACCGCCTCCGCCTCGAGCGGGCCGACGTCCACGCCGCTTCCGCGGGGCTCGAGGCAAAGGTCCGGGGGACCGTGGAGGCCGCCTCGAAGTCCGCCTTCCTCGACGCGTCGGCCGAGCTCTCCGCCGACGCCGAGGCGCTGCGGTCGAGCCTCGGCGCGCTCCTGCCGGCGGACCTCCGATTCTCCGGGCGCGCGGCCGGCCGCTTCACGCTGGGAGGAACCCTCCGTCCCGACCCGCTCCGCGGGATCGCCGTCTCGGGGACGATCGAGGCTCCCTCCCTCGCCCTCGGGGACCAGACGTTCCTCGAGGGGCGGATCGAGGTCGCGCTCTCCGGGGGAGCGCTCCGCGTCCGGGAGCTGCGCGGGCGCCTGAACGACGGGGAGCTCTCGGCGAGCGGGACGGTCGAGTTCTCTGGAGGCGGTCCCCCGCTACTCGCGCTCGAGGGGCGGGCGAAGGACGTGAAGGTGCGCCGCGGGCTCGTTCTCCCGCTCGCCCACCTCGTACCGATCTTCGCGAGCGCGCGGCCCGGCCAGGCCGAGGTCTCCGGAGCCGTGACGGGGGACTTCGCCCTCCGCGGGCGCGGACTCGACGCCTCCTCCCTCCGCGACCACCTCTCCGGGAACGCGCGCGTGAGCCTCGGCGCCGGTTCGGTCTCGGGGTCCCCGGACGTCCTCCCTCTCCTCGCGGCCCTCAACCGGCGCGGTTCCTTCCGGTTCGACGACGTCGCCGCCGCCTTCGAGCTTTCGGGCGGCCGCCTCGCGACGGACGGGATCCGGATCGGGAGCGAGGAGGCATCCCTCACCCTCGTCGGATCGACGGGCCTCGACGGCACGCTCGACTACCGGATCCTCGTCGATCTCCCCGAGCGGGTCGATCGGCGCTCCTGGGGCGCCGCGCTCGAGAAGCTCTTCGGGGCCGGCGGCCTCCCCGTCGGCCTCACGGGGACCGTCCGCTCCCCCTCGCTCACCCTGAGGGCCCCCGAGGCCAAGGACGCGGCGGGCGGGCTCCTGCAAGGGGGGCTCGAGCGCCTCCTCGAGGGGCTGAAGAAGAAGGACGAGGAGGACAGGAAGAAGAAGAAGCGGCGAGGGTGAGCGGACCCGCGGCCGGGCGGCCTTGCTATTCCCCCGGAATGCGGCGCAGCCCGTACGCGCACTCGTTCGCCTTGAGCCACCGGTCGTACTCCTCGAGCGCGGCGAGGAGATCGGCGAGCGCTCGCGAGCGATCGCTCCCCTTGGAGAGCGCCCCGTCGAATCGGCGGAGGGCCTCGGCGAACCTCCCCCGGAACCCCTCGACCTCGGGACCGAGCCCCGAGAGTCGGTCGAGGCTCCGAATCGACTGGCTCAGGTTGACCCGGGCTTCGTCGGCCCCGACCCGACCTCGGGCCGTGTCGAGCGCCGCCCTCGCGCCCGAGCGCGCCGCCTCGTCGAAGTGGACGAGCGCGCGCGCCCGGGCGACCCGAGGCGCCGCGAGCGCGGTCGCGGCGAACGAGGCGAGCACCGTCGGGAGAGCCATCCGCGCCGCCGCCCGCCACGCGCGGGAGCCCCCGCGCCGGTCGGCGAGGTAGCCGAGGAGTCCGCCGGAGACGAGCCCCGCCCCGTGGGCGAGGTGGTTCACGCGCGGGACGAACAGCGAGACGACGGCGGCGTAGACGAGCCACTGGAGGAGCCACCGGTAGAGGAGCGCGGGTCCGATCGCGTGGCGCCGGCGCCGCGCGTAGACGAGGACCGCCCCGATCAGGCCGAAGATCGCGCCCGACGCGCCCGCCCCGCCCCACCCGCACGCGGCGCTCACGAGGTTCCCGACGATCCCGGTCGCGACGTAGATCGAGAGGAACCTCATGGGGCCGAATGCCTCCTCGGCGACGGGGCCGAGCTGCAGGAGGGAGAGGCCGTTGAAGAGGAGGTGGATCAGGCCGAGGTGGAGGAAGATCGGGGTGACGAGGAGCCAGACCTTGCCGCACCCGAAGACCTCCCAGGGGGAGAGGACCCCGAAGGCGCGGAGGGTCTCCAGGCTCGGCGCGAGGATGTCGCCCCCTTCCCCCTCCTCGAGCGCCGGCCGGGTCCACGCGTCGACCGCGAGCATCGCCGCGTAGAGCACGACGACCGCGAGGAGCAGGACCCGGGTCAGACCCCCGGGGAGGGAGGGGATCGGGGCGATCCGCCCGGCGCGCGCCGGGAGCGGTCGAGCGCAGTACGGGCAGACCTTCGAACCCGGTTCGAGGAGGGCGCGACAAGCGGGGCAGGAGGGCAGGGGAGGCGGACCGGGCCGGGGCCGACGGAGCGGCGAAGTATAGGTGCGGCCCCGCGGACCGGCTCGAGGAAGACCACCTCGGGCCGTGAGGGAGACGCGACCGGGCCCTGCCCCCGGCCGCCGCCCAACGCCGATCTGAAACGGAGCGCGTCCGGGGTGCACTATGGAGGGCGTGAGCCCCACGCCGCCCGCCCTCGAACGAACGACGGACGAGCTCTCCCTCCTCTTGAAGCGTTACGTCGAAAGCGGCGACGAGACCTCGATGGAGGATCTCGTCGGACGGACCCGCCCGAAGCTGCTCACCACGGCGCGGCGCATCGGCGCGCCCCAGGACGCCGAGGACGCCGTCCAGACCGCCTACCTCTCCCTCGTGAGGGCCCGCGAGCGTCCGCTCGACGCTCCGATCTTTCCCTGGCTCCTGACGGCCGTCGTCCGCACCGCCTACCGGCGCAAGGCCATCTGCGGTCGGGAGGACGCGCTCGCTCGCCGTCTCGCCCAGCCCCGAGAGATCCCCGCCCCGGATTCGGAAGCCATCGCCGCCGAGGAATCGGCGCGGGTGTTGAACAACGTCGCCCGGCTCCCGGCGCTCTACCGCGACCCGGTCGTGCTCTGCGAGCTGGAGGGCCTGACGACCTCGGAGACGGCTCGGCTGCTCGGCGTCGCGGACGCGACGGTGCGGACACGGCTTCACCGGGCTCGGATTCTCCTCCGGAAGAGGTGGTCGCCGAGGCTCCTCTACGCCTTTCTCGTCGGACCGTGGCTCCTCGCGGACCGCGCGCAAGCGGCGGCGGGAACCGCGAAGGCGGTTGTCGGCACGATCACGGCAGGTGCAGCCATGAAAACGAAGAGCGTTCTCGTCGGAGCCGCGGTCGTCGCCGGGGGCGCGATCGCGGTCAGCTTGATCGCGAGTCCCCCCAAGCCGCGGGAATCGCCCGCGCAGGCCGTCCCCGTCCGAACCGCACAGACGCCGCCGTCGCCGACGAGAGTGGCGGCTGCGGACGTCGCTCCTCTTCGCCAGCCCGTGGAGAGTCCGCCCGCTCCGCCGAAGGCGAAGGCGTCTGCGGAATCGCCCGCCGTGGAGCCCGCTCGCCCGACCTTCGACCCTGCGAGGCTCAACAGCGAGGAGTTCTTCGCGAACCTCGGATTCCAGGTGGCGATGCTCGAGGAGATCGTGCGCCGGTTCCGGTTCAACTGGGAGGAGGAGCGTCCTGCCGACACGGGATCGGGGAGCACGGAAAGGGCGGAGAGCACCCGAAGAGTCTTCCAGGGAGAACTCAGGGCCCGGATCGGGCCCGACGGGGAGTCGATCCCGATCCGATTCCACACGCCGGGCATGGGGCGCGCCGGACCGATCGGTTTCCGGATGAGCGTCGGCGATCGGCGTTCGGACGAGAAAGCAAGGAAGGCGTCCCGTCTCGAAGGACTCCGGAACTCGCTGCGGAGCTGGGACGACGCCCTCGGCGTGGCGTACGATTTCCGCGCGGCCGACGACGAGACGGGCAGCCGACGCCTGGAGGCGATCGTGGCGCAGACCACGGGGTGGCTCGACTCCGAACTCGTCCCCCACCTTCCCTTCGCGCGAGACAGTTTCCACGAGCGCCAATGGGTCCTCGTGCGTCCGGGCGACGAAGAGCTGGGGAGGAAGTGGGCGGGACAGCGGCGGCTCGACATCGACCGAGCCCTCTGGAACCGCCTCGTACGCGTCTTCGAGACCTTCACGGCCGGGATACCGAGGTAGCGCCGTCGCGACGCGAGGGTCTTCCGTACGACCCGCGCCTCTCAGCGCGGTTTCGAGGAGCGTGTCGACCCCCCGGGGGGAGCCGCGAGAACCGCGACCTCGCTCCGCAGTTTCCGGATCCCGCCAATCCGGAGCACCGCCTCGACACCCTCGCGGAGTCCGTCCCAGCCGTCCGTCTCCCCGGAGAGGACGACCTCGCCGGTCCGGCAGGCCGCAGTGAGGTCGCCGAAACGGGGCGAGGCGCGCAGCGCCCGGCGGACTTGCCGCTCGACCGTGCGGTCGTCCCGGCACACCGGTCCGGCCCAGCCGATCGAGGGATCGACCTCGATCCGGTTCACGATTCGCCGCGCTCCGAGGATCCCCCCGAGCGCGGCCTCGGCGGCAGAGCGGTCGTTCGCCTCCGGGACGGATCCCTCGAGGAGGATCGCCCCCTCTTCGGCCCGGGCCGAGATCCCGTATCGGAGGGAGGACTCGTGGCCGGCGATCGCGAGGAGCGCTTCGGCCGCGAGCCGGTCGTCGCCGTAGACGAGGATCCCGGGGGTCTGCCGCACCCCCCCACCGGATGAGGAGGGGACGAGGGCACCGAGGAGGACCGCGAGGAAGAGCATGGGGAATCGCCTCCTCCCGTCCGCCCCGCGGAGAACGATACCGCGCGGTCGCTCACGTCGAGGCCGCGCGGGGGCGTCCCTTCCGGGGCGCTTTCTCGGCCTTCGGCTCCTCGTCCGGCCCGGTGGAGGGCTCCGGCGGCGCCGGAGCCGGGCCGGCGCGCGGCCCGACCTCGACGCGCCCCACGAGGACGGCTCCGGGCTCGATCGAGAGGCGCGGCGTGGAGACGTCGGCGAAGACCTTCCCGGTCGCGGCGACCTCCACGCGGTCGAGCGCGACGACCTCGCCGCGTACCGTTCCGAAAACGACGAGCTCCCGCGCCCGGACCTTTGCGGAGACGTGCCCCGTCTTCCCGACCTCGATGCGCCCGGCGGTCGCGAGGCGGACGACGCCGTGGTAGGCGTCGATCCGCATGTCCTCGACGATGACGCGCTTGCTGCAGTGGCGGCAGACGACGCTGATCGCCTTCTCGTCGGTCTCGAGGGAGCGCTCGCAGTGCGGGCAGACGACGGAGCGCTTGCGGGCCGGGGGGGCGGGTCGGGCGGCCACGACGGGGGCGGGAATCCAGGGTTGCGCGCGCCCCCGGGGGCGGCGCTACTTCCGGACGACGACCTCCGGTCGGGGCGGGGGCATCGGCGGCGCGGGGGCCGCGGGGGTGATCTCGCGGGGCGGAGTCCGCTCCCCGGCGCGCGAGGTTCCGGACTCTCCGCGGCTCACGTCGGGTCCGACGTGGCACTGCCCGGAGAGGGCGGCTCCCTCGGCGACGAGGAGCTTCGCCGCCTGGACGTCGCCGTGGAGCTTCGCCGTCTCGCGCAGCTCGAGCCGGTCGTGGGCCGCGACGTTCCCGTCGATCCCCCCTTCGACGATCACCTGGCCCGCGTCGATCTCCCCCTTCACCTTCCCCTTCCCCGAGATCGAGACCGTCCCCTTCGTCCGGATCTTCCCCTCGAACGTCCCCTCGACGCGCAGCCCCGATTCGAAGGCGAGCTCGCCCTTGAGGACGGCGTCCGGTCCGATGATCGTCGCGAACTCGCTCGGGTTCTTCTCCGGCATATTTCGGTCCTCGCCGGCGGCCGTTTCCGCGTGCGCCGCAGCTGCGCCGGCCGCCGCGGCGGGGGGAATATAACGGGGCCCGCGCGAAACGCGACGGCCGAATCCCCAGGGGCGTGCCGGCCGCCCACGCCGCGGCTTCGCCTTGGCACTTGCCTCGGTTAGAACCGCCCGCATGAAGAGTCTCGTCTCCACCCTGGTCTTGCTCTGTCTCCTCTCCGCTTGCATCAAAGAGTCCCCGGCGGGCGCGGCGAAGGGGGGTACGGTGTCCGCGACCTCCGACGCCTCGAAGCCTCCGGGGGGAGCCGCCGGCGCCGCCCCGGACCTCCCGGTTCCTTCTGCCGCTCCCCAGATCCCGGCGAAGCCGCCGACCCCGATGCCGACCGCCGAACCCGACAAGATCAAGGTCCAGCACTGCCTGATCGGCTTCACGGGATCGGTCCCGGGGAAGGCGATCACCCGGACGAAGGAGGAGGCGAAAGCCCTCGCCTACGACATCCTCGCCCGCGCGAGGAAGGGGGAGGACTTCGACGCGCTCGTGAAGCAGAACACCGACGACTCCCCCCCCGGGATCTACGGGATGACGAACGCCGGGAAGCCCGCGGCGCCGGGCTACCGCGCGCGGACGGGGATGGTCCCCGCCTTCGGAAACGTCGGTTTCAAGCTCGCCCTGGGCGAGTTCGGGATCGCGGATTACGACCCGAAGACCTCGCCCTTCGGGTGGCACGTCATCAAGAGGGTCGAGTGACGCCCCGCAAGGGCTCAGAGGTACGAGAGCCACCGCGAGCGACGGCGCGCCTTGACCCCGGCGAACCAGCGGCAGAGGGGGTAGAGGAGCAGCACCGCGGAGATCCAGGCGAGGTAGACCGCGGGGAGACCGTATCCGAAACCCCGCGGGAAGTGGCCCGGATGGCGGAGCATCGCGGCCCCTCCTTCCGCGCGGCCGACCGCCGCGACCATGAGGTGGATCAGCGGCACGTGGAGGAGGTAGTAGAAGAGGGGGACGCGACCGAAGACGACGAGAGGGCGGGCGAGCCGCGCGCGGCCCGTGCCGAAGGCGGCGAGCGCGAGGAGGGCCGGCCCCAGAGTCATCAGGAGGAGCAGGAGCGAGGGGGGGTACTTCTCGCAGTTGAGGAAGGAGAGGACCGTGAAGACCGGATCTTCGCGGGAGGACCAGGGCCGGGGATCGCCGTAGAGGTTCGTCGCGCGGAGGGCGACGAATCCTGCGCACGCGACCAGCCCGGCCCGGAGAAGGATCCGCGCGCGCTCGGCCGGCTCGCGCTCGAGCAGGCCGCCGAAACCGTAGCCGACGGCGAGCACGCCGAACCAGGGGAGCAGGGGATAGTGGTTGAAGATCGTGAGGCCCGACTGCGGGGCCAGGTTCACGTGCTCGTGGAGGAGCCGCCACAGGCCCGCCGCGGGACCGAGGCTCTCGGCGCGCAGGCCGTCGAGCGCGTTGTGGCCGGCGACGATTGCGAGCCCGAGGAGACCGACTGCCGCGACCGGGAGGAAGACGAGCGGCGCGAGGACGATCATCGACGCGCCGATCGCCCAGATCACCTGGAGGATCACGGAGCGCGAGGGGAGATCGAAGGTCCAGCCGAACTGGACGAGGGTCGCCTCGAGGAGGACGAGCCACGCTCCCCTCGTGAAGAGAAGTCGGGCGAGGGCACTCCGGGTTCGCCCCCGCGAGAGGGAGAGACGGGCTCCCGCCCCGGCGAGCAGGACGAAGACCGGAGCGCAGAAGTGGGTGATCCAGCGCGTGAGGAAGAGCGCCGGGGTCGTCCGGTCGAGATCGGTCGGGTCGAACCGCGCTCCGCTGAAGAAGTCGCGCGTGTGGTCGAGGGCCATAACGACCATCACGATCCCCCGGAGGAGGTCGACCGCCTGGTCGCGCGCCGGCGGGAGGGGGGCACTCTCCCCTGCATCCCCGGGCGCGTTCACCGGTTCTTCCCTCGCGCGCGCCGCCGCAGGAAGTCGAGCACCGCGCGGTCGAACTCCTCCGGCTTCTCCATGTTGACGATGTGTCCGGCGCCGGGGATCACGATCTTCTCCGCGCCCGCGACCGCGGAGGCGAGCCGCTCCACGCTCGCCCGGATTCCCTCCCGATCGCGATCCCCGACGACGAGGAGGGTCGGAACGCGGACTTCGGAGAGCCGCTCGTCCGCCGGCGGCCGCAGCCGGCGCCGGAGGAAGGGATTCATGAGGAAGGCCTTCGCGTTCTCGCGGACGATCCGGCGGATCCTCGCGGCGCGCGCGGGCTCCTCGGTCGAGGGGACCATGTAGGCGTCGCGGAGCCAGACGTCCACCGCCTCGTCCGGTCCGCGCTGCGCCGCCTCGATGAACCGCCGGAACGAATCCTCCTCCTCGGCGCTGGTCGGGACGCCGGCGAGCCCCGGTCCGACGAGGACGAGGGAGCCGACGCGGTCGGGATGGAGGATCGCGAAGTCGAGAGCGATCCCCGCGCCGAGGGAGAGGCCGACGAGGTGCGCGCGCCCGACCTCGAGGGCGTCGAGGAGCCGGAGGAGGTCCTCGGCGTCGGAGTAGGGCGCGCGCGCCGGCTCCGACTCGCCGAACCCCCTCACGTCGTAGCGGGCGACGCGGAACTCCCGGGCGAAGACCCCGAACTGGCCGTCCCACATCCGCCGGTCCATTCGGCCGCCGTGGATCAGGACGACCGGGTCCCCGTTTCCGGCGACCTCGTGGGGGAGGACCGGGGCGTCGGCGCCGGAGGCGCGAGGCGTCCGGCACGCGGTCGAGGTCAAGAGGGCCGCAAGGGAGCCCACGATGCGACTCGTTCGAGCGTTCATGGCCGCGAACCCTCCCGCGGCCGGCCCCGGGCCACAAGGGACCCGGGACGAGACGCGCGCACGGGGGACGGACCGGGCTCCTCGAGGGACGAACGGGCGAAGGACTCTCGGCCTTGGCCCTCGCTCGGCACGCGGTCATCATCGATCTCGTGGGCGAGACCGACGAATCGCCGCGCGCCCGCCGAACGCTGCGCGCCTACGGCTGGAGCTTCGCGGTCTGGACGGTCGTCGCGCTCCTCGCGGGGAGCGTGCGCTACGTCTACCACGCGGGGAAGGAGAACCTGACCTGGTGGCACTCCGTCGCCTACTCCCTCACCGACGAGTATGTCTGGGCCGCCCTGACGCCTCCGCTCCTCGGGTTCGGACGGCGCTTCCGGATCGACCGCGCGCGCTGGCGGAGGAACCTACCGCCGCACGTCCTCCTCGCCCTCGTCGTCCCGGTCCTCTACTGGCTCCCCGCCAAGGGGCTCACGCACCTCCTCGGGCGCGCGTTCGGCCACCCGGGATGGGAGTGGGAGGCGACGCGGGTCGAATTCCTCGGCGCCTACGTGAACAACCTGATCGTCTGCGGCCAGGTCCTCGCGATCGGCCAAGGGCTCCTCGCCTACGGGGAACTGCGGGAGCGCGAGGTGCGCGCGGCGCAGCTCGAGGCGCGCCTCACCGAGGCGACGCTGCAGGCGCTGCGGATGCAGCTCCACCCGCACTTCCTCTTCAATACCCTCCACGCGATCTCCGCCCTGATGCGGCGGGACCTCGAGGCGGCCGACAGGATGGTCGCGCTCCTCGGCGACCTGCTCCGGCAGTCCCTCCGGGACGGGGAGGCCGAGGTCCCGCTCCGGCGCGAGATCGAGTTTCTCGAGCGCTACCTCGAGATCGAGAAGGTCCGGTTCGGCGATCGGCTCGAGGTCGAGATCGACGTCGCCCCGGACTGCCTCGAGGCCCGCGTGCCGGGCCTCCTCCTCCACCCGCTCGTCGAGAACTCCCTCCGGCATGGCCTCGAGCGGACGGAGGAGCCGGGGAGGCTCTCGATCCGCGCGCGGGCGCGCGACGGGAGGCTCCATCTCCGGGTGGCGGACAGCGGCGCCGGGCTCCGCGCCGGCGCCCCCGCAGAGGCGGACGGGGGGATCGGGCTCGCGAGCACGCGCGCGCGCCTCGAGCAGCTCTACGGGTCGGAGCACGCCTTCGAGGTCCGCCCCCGCGAGGGGGGCGGGGTCGAGGCGACGGTCGTCTTGCCGCTGCGCCGGGGGGAGGTCGCTCCCGCGTGAGCCGGCTCCGCGTCCTCCTCGTCGACGACGAGCCGCTCGCTCGCGAACGGCTGGGGACCCTCCTCCGGGAAGAACCCGACGTCGAGATCGTCGGCGAGTGCGCGGGGGGGCGGGAAGCGATCGAGGCGATCCGCCGCGAGAGGCCCGACCTCGTCTTCCTCGACGTGCAGATGCCCGAGGTCGACGGGTTCGGCGTGCTCGAGGGCCTCGGGGGGGAGACCGCGCCCGCGGTGATCTTCGTGACGGCCTACGAGGAGCACGCCCTCCGCGCCTTCGAAGTCCACGCCCTCGACTACCTGCTGAAGCCCTTCGACCGCCGCCGTTTCCGGGAGGCGCTCGAGCGCGCCCGGGCGCGGGTCGAGAACCGGGGGACGGAGGGCTTCGACGGGCGCCTCCGCGCCCTCCTCGAGTGCCTCCCCCCGCGACCCCTCGAGCGGTTCCCTGTGAAGGCGGGGGGCCGGATCGTCTTCGTGCGGGCCGAGGAGATCGACTTCGTCGAGGCGAACGGCAACTACGTCCGCCTCCGGGTCGGGGGGAAAGGCCACCTCCTCCGCGAGACGATGGCCTCGCTCGAGGGGAGGCTCGACCCCGCTCGGTTCGTCCGGATCCACCGCTCGACGATCGTGAACCTCGACCGCGTGCGCGAGCTCGAGCCCCTCTTCCACGGCGACTACGCGGTGCGCCTCCGCGACGGCACCCGTCTCACGATGAGCCGCGGCTACCGCGCTCGGCTGGAGCGCGCTCTCGGGCGTCCGTTGTGAACGCCGGGGCCGAGTAGGATCGGCCCCCGCACGCTGCCCCCATGGCGATCGTCCGCGCGAGCGGCCTCTACCGGATCTACGCCGTCGACGGGACCCCGACTCCCGTCCTCCGCGACGTGAGCCTCGCGGTCGAGCCGGGAGAGTTCGTCGCCGTCATGGGGCCGAGCGGCTCCGGGAAGTCGACCCTCCTCCACCTCCTCGCCGGCCTCGACGAGCCCTCCGCGGGGACGGTCGAGCTCGAGGGGCGCGACCTCGGCAAGCTCTCCGAGAACGAGCGGACGCTGCTTCGCCGCCGCACGCTCGGGTTTATCTTCCAGTTCTTCAACCTCATCCCGAACCTCACCGTGGAGGAGAACACGGCGCTCCCCTGGCTCCTCGCGGGGGAGGAGGCTCGGGCGCGCGCGGGGGAGCTCGCCTCTCTCCTCGAGAGCCTCGGCCTCGCCGGCAAGCGCCGCTTCCTCCCTCACCAGCTCTCGGGCGGCGAGATGCAGCGCGCTTCGATCGCGCGCGCGCTCGCCGGGAAGCCGAAGCTCATCCTCGCCGACGAGCCGACGGGGAACCTCTCGAGCAAGGCGGGGGAGGAGGTGATCGCGCTGCTACGCGCCGCGCGCGATCGGGAAGGGCGCGCGGTCCTCCTCGTCACCCACAACCCCCGCGACGCGGCCGTCGCGGACCGCGTGCACTTCCTCCAGGACGGCGTCCTCGCGCCGGAGCCCGTGTTGCGCGGGCCCGGGCTTCGCCCCGAGGACGTCGTCGCGGGGCTCCGCGCGCTCGGCATCTGACGGACCGTTCGGGAATCTCGAACCGCCCGGAGAGCCCGAGCCAACGCACGCTTCGCATCTCGCGGCTGGACGCGGGCGGCTTCGGGCGGGCCCGAGGCTTGGGAGCGGGAGCTTCGATGGCGTGACTTCGGGCCCGACGCGATCTCGCTGCGGCGGGAAAGGGATGACTCCCCTCGATCGATAAAGCCTGTCAAGTCCCCGGCGCAAAGGGATGGGCTCTAGGAACTTCGAAACGCGTTTCCCCGTATTTCGAAATCCGATGAACTATAGATGTCGCACGATTCCGGCGCGCAGCCCCGGAGGCGCCGGTCACGGAAGGAAGGAGACGCCGAGGCCGATCCCCCTCCAACGCCATCTCTCCCCCAAGCAGGTCGACGCCCGGCTCCGCCAGGCCCACCGGGCTCGGCGCACCGCCGAGCGGGCCCTCGCCTTCTACTTGAAAGAAGTGAACGACCGCGGCCTCTTCGAGGCCCTCGGCTACGCCTCGA
>DASRRH010000041.1:0-58242 GCA_035695825.1 Planctomycetota bacterium
CGTCAGGGTGTTGCCGTCCCCGAGGAAGGCGAGGAGGGCCAGCCCCGTCACGCCGATGTCGTGCAGCCCCTCCCCGGGTCCGTCGCAGACCGTCCCCTTGCAGTTCTTCGAGAACCCGTCGCTGTCCCAGCGACCCTCCGGATCCTGGTGCTTCTTCAACCACTCGAGGGCTCCATGGAGGACCGGCTCCGTCGGGAGGTCGGACCCCCCGACTCGATCCGTCGCCTGTCGCCCGCCCCCAGGCTTGCCAAAGGGCGTTCTGCGGAAACGGCTGGTGTAAGGGCTGGGGACTCCCGGTCCGCGCTCGCCTACCGTTCCCACGCCGATCGGAGTCCCGCCGGTCGTGGGTCCGCGCGGGAGGTTCGGAGGCGCCGTCGGATCCCCGCGCGGCGCGTTCTCCGTCGCGTCGGAGAAGACCTCCTCGGGGGGGAGGGGAGTGCCCGTCGGGAGGAAGATGTCCTTCGGCGGCTGCGTCGGGTCGAGGTTCCTATCGACGAGCTTCGGGATCGCCTCGAGGGGGGGGAGCCCCGGCTCCTCGATCTTCTCGACGATCGGCTCCTCGAAGCGCTTCGCCGCAACGGCAAGGGCGCCCCCCCCTTCGAGCGCCTTCGCCCGCTCGTGCTCGACGTAGAAGAAGCTCAGGACGGCGACGAGGATCACGTGGATCATCGTCGCCATCACGAACCAGGGCGAGTTCCGGATCGCGCCCCGGACGGTCCGGATCGGATCGAACCCGCCCCGCGGCGGCTGGACCTCTTCGGACGGTGCGGGCATCGGAGACCTCCTCGGGACTCGAGGCCGGGGAATAGGGGGGCGCGGTCCTCGGGTAACGTGGACGCGAGGGGGCCGGTTCACGGGCCCGGCGGATCGACCCGGCGAGCCCCCACTCGCCACGCGTTGCGACCTCCCTCCAGCCCTCCTAGAATCGTCGCTCGGTTTCCGGACGCCGCGCGCGGGTCGGAAGTCGCGGCGAGGAACGCCGATCCATGACGAGAGTCGGGACCTGCAGCGGATGCGGAGCGCAGTTCCGCGTCCCCGATACCTTCACGGGGCCGCGCGCGAAGTGTCCGAAGTGCGGGGGAGAGATGCGGATCGCCGTGGCCGGCGAGGGACCGCAAGCCCCGGCCCCGGGGCGCGGCGAGCCCGCCGGGGCGGCGAGAGCGGGGGCGAGGCCCCGGGTCCAGGCGGAGCCGCCTCCGAAGAAGAAGCTCCAGCCCCTCTGGATGCTCCTCAGCGCGAGCGGGGCCCTCCTCGTGGTCCTCGTCTTCGCGACGTCGAGGAAGAAAAAGGAGGAGCCGAGGCTCGCCGCGGCGCCGGGCAGGTCCGCGAGCGAGGCGCCCCCGCGGCCGGCCCCGCCTCCGGTGGTTCCCCCCCCCGTCGCGGCGAAGCCGACGGCGGATGCGCCGGCCTCGGCCCCCGCCTCGAAGTCCCCGAAGATCATCCCGAAGCCGACCCTCGAGGGGCCGGTGCCGGACGTCGACCTCTCGAAGATCGCCGACGTCCCGGAGGAGCCGGGCACGCCTCCCGAGCTGACGGCGGAGATCAAGCAACAGCTCGCGACCATGGTCGATCCCGACAGCGGCGCCAAGGGGACGCGCGCGATGCTGCGGCTGAAGGCGATCGGCAAGCCCGCCTTCCCGCAGATCATCAACCAGCTCCGGAGATTCGACTACACGAAGCCGGAGGACGTCTCGGCCGGCTACTTCGTGAACCGCCTCCTCGAGGACATGACGGGGGGCAAGAACGCGCAGTTCCGCAACAAGCTCGACCCGGAGTCGGTGAAGTGGAACCGCCAGGTCGCGCGGGTCTGGGTCGAGGGCTTCCTCCGGTCGAAGGACAACCCCGAGCTCTGGAAGTTGTTCACCGCCCCCCCCTCGAACCTCGTCAAGCCTCCCGAGGAGCTCGAAGGCCTGGGCGACCCGCCTCCGAAGTAGGGGCGCGCGCCTAGAGCGGGGCGCGGACGGACGCGTAGACCGCGGTCAGATACCTCGACTCGGGGAAGTTCGGCGCGACGGGATGGTCGGGGGAGGCCCCTCCGACCTCGTGGAATCGGATCTCCGACCCGGCGATCGCCGCGGCCTTGCGCAGGGTGCCGAGGAACGTGCTCGGGGAGACGAGCCCCGTGCAGCAGCAGGTGAGGAGGAGGCCGTTGTTCTTGAGGACGCGGATCGCGAGCGCGTTCAGGTCCCGCAGGAACGCGAGCGCGCGCGGCAGCCCGTCGCGGTCGCTCGCCAGCTTCGGCGGGTCGAGGACGGCGGCGTCGAACTTCGGCCCCGCGGCCGCCTGCCGCAGGAAGTCGAAGAGGTCCGCGTGGACGAACTCGACCGCGGCGCCGTTCGCGGCGGCGTTCTCCCGCGCGAGGTCGAGGGCCTTCTCGTCGAGGTCGACGGCGAGGACGCGCCCGGCGCCCCCGCGCGCGCGAGCGTGGATCCCGAATCCTCCCGTGTAGCAGCAGCCGTCGAGGACGGTCTTCCCCCGGCAGTAGCCGGCGAAGCGCGCGCGGTGGTCGCGCTGGTCGAGGAAGAAGCCCGTCTTGTGGCCGGCGCCGGCGTCGACGCGGAAGGAGAGCCCCGATTCCCGGATCGTCGTCAGGCGGGACGGGGGGGGCGGGCCGGCGTCGAAGCCCTCGAGCCCGGCGACCCGTTCGTCGACGCGCACGATCGTCTCCGTCCCGGGGAAGGCCTCGCGGAGGAGCGCCGAGATCCGCGGCGCGAGGCGCCAGAAGCCGATCGAGGTCGGCTCGATCACGAGGACGTCGGCGTAGCGGTCGACGATCAGCCCCGAGAGCCCGTCTCCCTCGGAGTGGACGACGCGGTAGGCGTCCGTCACGCGCTCGAGGTCGAGGACGCTGCGGCGGAGGTAGATCGCGTCCCGGAGCGCCTTCCGGAAGTAGGCGTCGTCGATCTCCCGGCGCGCCCCGCGGTCGAGGAAGCGCAGCGCGACGGTGGAGCGGCCGTTGTAGAAGCCCGTCCCGACGAACCGCCCCGAGCGGTCGAGGACCTCGACGATGTCCCCGTCCTCGACGCCGTCCGGCCGCGCGACCATCTTCCGGAAGACCCAGGGGCGGACCCCGAACTTGTCCGTCTTCAGGCGGACCTGTCTCACGGGAGGGGTCCGGCCGCGACGATCCCGGCCCCCTCGAGGAGGCGGTAGCGCCGCCCCGCGCGGAGCGCCTCCGCCGCGTCGACGCGGCCCGAGGGCCAGCGGACCTCGACGCGCGCCTCCCGCGCCGGGTCGAGGCCGAAGACGAGGCGAGGGTCGCTCGAGGACTGGAAGGAGGCGTTCCGGCGGACCTCGCGCACCTGGGGCCCGCCCCCCGCGTCGAGGCGGACGAGGGCGCCGAGGGCGTCGCGGTTCCCGCGGACGCCGAGGAGGTCGAGGACGAGCCTTCCCTTGCCCGCCGCCTCGTTCCGGAGGAGGACGGGAGGGGCGTCGATCGGGACGACGACGACGTCGGTGTCCCCGTCGTCGTCGACGTCGCCGAAGGCCGCGCCGCGCCCTCCCTTCGCCGACTCGAGCGCGGAGCCGGGCGGGCCCCTCCGCTCGAGGAGGCGCCGCCCGCCCGGGGCGGCGACGTTCTCGAAGAGCTGGCAGCGCTGACGGTAGGCGGTGCCGGTGTCGGGGTCGTCGGCCTGCGGATACACGTGGCCGTTCGCGACGAAGAGGTCGAGGTCCCCGTCGAGGTCGAAGTCGAGGAAGGCGAGCCCCCATGAGAGGACCGCCAGGGTCGGAGCGCCGAGGCCGGCGGCGTAGGTCGCGTTGTCGAAGAGGAGCCCCCCCCGGTTCCGGTACAGGGTCGTCGGCTCGTCGCTGAAGTTGCCGACGACGAGGTCGGGGAGCCCGTCGCCGTCGAAGTCTCCCGCGTCGACCCCCATGCCCGCCTGCGCGAGCCCGGTCTCGGAGAGGGCGGCTCCCGCCTCGACCCCCACCTCGACGAGCCTCCCCCCGTCGTTGCGGAAGAGGAAGTTCGGCGTCGAGTCGTTCGCCACGTAGACCTCCTCGTCCCCGTCGAGGTCGAGGTCGGCGGCGACGACGCCGAGCCCGTAGGCGGGAGGGACGGCGCGCGCGCCGCAGGCCTCCGAGACGTCCTCGAACCGCCCGTCCCCGAGGTTCCGGAGAACGCGGTCGGGGGTCGGCCGGAATCCATGCGGGCCGCAGAAGACCTCGCGCCCCTTCCAGCGGCAGGGGACCCGGTCGATCGCCCCCTTCGGCGGGCGGCGGGCGTCGAAGTCGAGGTAGTTGGCGACGTAGAGGTCGAGCGCGCCATCGAGGTCGAGGTCGAACCATGCGGCCGAGGTCCCCCAGCCCGGGTCGTCGACTCCGGCGCGCGCGGCGACGTCGGCGAACCTCGAACCCTCGTTTCGGAGGAGGGCGTTCCGTCCGAAGGCCGTGACGTAGAGGTCGACGTCCCCGTCGCCGTCGAAGTCGGCCGCGGCCGCGCCGGTCCACCACCCACGCTGGAGGATCCCCGACGCCGCCGTCGCGTCCTCGAACCGCCACCCGCCGAGGTTCCGGTAGAGCCGGCAGGTCTCTCCCCCTCCCTCGACCCACGCCTCGATCGTCGTCCCCTGGGTGACGAACAGGTCGAGGTCCCCGTCGCCGTCGAGATCGGCGAGGGCGGCGCCGTTGCCGTTCGCCTCGAGGATGTACTCCTTCTTCGGGGACCCGCAGACGTTGCGGACCTCGACCCCCGAGTGCGCGCTCGCGTCGGCGAAGGGCGCCCCCTCCTGCGAAGGGGACGGGCCGAGGAGGGGAAGGAGCGCCGCGAGCGCGCTTCGCATGCGCGGATTCTAGGGCGCCTCCTCCGCGGAAGGGCGAGGGGCGGCTGCGCCGTTGACAGGACGGTTTGCGCCGCTAACTTCTGCGCGCGTTTCCGGGCGGCCATGGCTTCCAAGAAGATCCTCCTCGAGGTCCTCCAAGATCGGAACCGAGTCCCGCCGGCGACGCACCGGCCGAAGCGGGAGGAGCGGCGCCGGGATAAATCGGCGCGCGGGGTCCGCCCCGTCCACCTCCCCTCGACCCAGACCCTCGGGATCGTCCTCGCGGGCGTGGTCGCGATCGTCACGGCCTACGGCATCGGGTTCTGGCGGGGCCACAACCGCGCGGGGGCACCGGCCCAGCTCTCGACGACTGCCGCCGACCTGCTCGACCTGACGAAGGACGCGCGCCCACCGGCGCAGCCGGTCGCGGGGAACGCGGGCGCACCCAAGACCGAGGAGGTGCGCTGGGGAGTCCAGCTCGTTTCCTACGAGCCGAGCGAGAAGAACAAGAAGCTCGCAACGGACACGAGGACCGAGCTCCAGAAGCTCGGCCTTCCCGATCCGCAGGCCTGGGAGGAGTCGGCGAGCCGGGGCGGGATGTACTTCGTCACGGTCGGCTCCTTCGGGACGAAGGAAGACCAGGCGCTCGCGGCCCTCGTCGAAAGGGTGAAGGGCATGCCCTTCGGGAAGGAGAAGGCGCCGTTCGCCCGAGCTCGCATCCGGGAACTTCAGTAGGCGAAGCCCCTTCGGTAGACTGCTGGGCCACCCGGAGTTCCCGATGTCGATCCATTCCAGCCTCCGAACGCGCGGGAAGCTCGTCCGCGAACGCAACGTCTGGTCCCGCCTCGAGCGGATCCTCTTCCTCCAGAAGGAGGGGAATTGGAAGGAGGGGGCCTCGATCTTCGGGCTCCCGAAGGTCCGCACCCGGCTGAAGTCGGCGGCGAAGAAGAAGCCGAAGAAGGCCGCGGCCGAGCCGGGCGCGGAGGGGGTCGCCGTCGCGGCGGCTCCGACCCCCGCGGCGAAGCCCTCGCCGGCCGCGGCGAAGGCGGCGGCGAAGGAGGCGGCGGCCGAGCGGAAGAAGGAGCGGGGCGGGAAGGGCGCGAAGTAGGGCGCGGCGAAGCGGCGTGTCCCCGCGAACCCCATTCGGGCGGGCGGAGCGCGCGCGCTCCCGCGGCGCCCGTCGCGGAGGAGGTTCCGCGTGAGGGGGTCTCCGGTCCGCCTCGCCGCGCGGATGGAGGGGATCGAGGCGAGCGGCGTCCGCAGGATGTTCGAGCTCGTCTCCTCGATGGAGGACCCGATCAACCTCTCGATCGGGCAGCCCGACTTCGACGCGCCCCCCGCGGTGAAGGAGGCGGCGATCCGCGCGATCCGGGAGGGGCGGAACAAGTACACGGTCACGCAGGGGCTCCCCGAGCTGAACGGGCGGATCCTCGCCCGGCTCGCCGCGCGCGACGGGCGGTCGGCCGAGAGCTCGATCGTCACGGCCGGCGTCTCGGGGGGGCTCGTCCTCGCGTTCCTCGTCCTCCTCGAGGCGGGGGACGAGGTGGCTCTCCCCGACCCGGGCTTCGTCCTCTACCGCCACCTCGCGCGCGTCGCCGGGGCGACCCCGCGCTTCTACGACCTCTACCCCGACTTCCGGATCGACGTCGAGCGGATCGAGGCGCAGCTCACCCCCCGGACGAAGGTCCTCCTCGTCAACACGCCCCACAACCCGACGGGGGCCGTCGTCTCCGAGGCCGAGGCGCGCGCGCTCGCCGCGCTCGTCGAGAGGCGCGGCCTCTTCCTCGTCGCGGACGAGATCTACGAGGCCTTCGTCTACGACGCGCCGTTCCGCTCCGTCGGCGCCTTCACGGACCGGGCGCTGCTCCTCGGCGGCTTCTCGAAGACCTACGGCATCCCCGGCTGGCGCCTCGGCTGGGCCGCGGGGCCCCACGCGGTCGTCGACGCGATGCGGACGCTCCAGCAGTTCACCTTCGTCTGCGCCCCCTCGATCGCGCAGCACGCCGCCCTCGCCGCCCTGGACCTCGACATGCGCCCCTGGATCGAGGCGTACCGCAGCAAGCGCGACCGGGTCGTCGAGGGGCTGCGCGGCGCCTGCCGGCTCGTCCCGCCGGGAGGCTCCTTCTACGCGTTTCCCGAGCTTCCGGAGGGGGCCTCGGAGGCCGAGTTCGTCCGCCGCGCGCTCGAGAGGCGCCTCCTCATCGTGCCGGGCTCGGCCTTCTCCGCGCGCGCGACCCACTTCCGGATCTCGTTCGCCGCCCCCGACGAGGCGCTGACCCGGGGCCTCGACGTGATCCGGTCGATCGCGGGCGCGCCGCGGTGAGGGGAGGCGAGCGTGCGAAGCTCCGGGCTCGACTTGCCGGCTCGCGCGGGGAAGATGGGCGCACAGGGGTCCGTTGCAAGGGTCCCGGGAGCCTTTCGATGATCCTGACGGTCGGGTGCGGCCTCGCCCCCGTGCTCCTCGCCGCGGCCTCCCCCGCGGGAGGACCGGGGCGGGGGATCACGGCGGAGGACCTCTACCGCCTCGTCGAGGTCCGCGACGCGCGGATCTCGCCGGACGGCTCGAAAGTCCTCTTCACCTCGGTCCGCTGCGTGCGGGAGCGCAACGCCGAGGACGCCGACCTCTTCCTCGTCCCCTCCGCGGGAGGGGAGGCCCAGCTCCTCACGACCTCGGAGGCGAGGGACGAGTCCGGACGCTGGTCGCCGGACGGGCGCTGGATCGCCTTCACGAGCAAGCGCTCGGGGACGGCCCAGGTCTGGCTCATCCCCGTCGCGGGGGGGGAGGCCCGGGCGCTCACGAGCCGGCCCCTCGGCGCCCACGACCCGGTCTTCTCCCCGGACGGCCAGCGGATCGCGTTTCTCGGACGGGTCCCGCCGGAAGGGAAGGGGCGCCCGGCGAAGGGGAGCGGGGAGAAGAAGGGGAGCGGGCCCGTCCCCGGGATCGAGAAGGACGCGGACGGCCGGGAGTTCGCGGACGACGTCCGGGTGATCGATCGGATGGTCTATCGCAAGGAGACGGAGTACCTCGACGGCACGCGGACCCACCTCTTCGTGGTGCCCATGGCGGGGGGGGAGCCCGCGCAGCTCACCTTCGGCGACTTCGACGTGCGGGAGTTCGGCTGGTCGCCGAGCGGGGCCTCGATCGCGTTCGTCGCGAACCGGGAGGGGGACCCCGACCTCGACCGCAACGACGACGTCTGGGTCGTCTCCGCCGATGGGGGGGAGCCCCGGCGGCTGACCCCGAACGATGGCCCCGACCACTCCCCCGTGTGGTCCCCGGACGGAAAGTGGATCGCGTACGTCGGGACCGGCGCCGTCGCCGACCTCAAGGCCGAGGAGGACCTCTGGCTCGTGCCGGCCGAGGGGGGGGAGCCCCGGAACCTGACGGCCTCGTTCGACCGCAACCCCGAGTCCCCCCTCTTCGCGCCGAACGAGCCCGCGATCCTCTTCCGGGCGGCCGACCGCGGGAACGTCCAGGTCTTCTCCGTCCCGATCGAGGGGGGGGAAGTGCGCCGCCTGATCGCCGGGGACCGCACGGTCGGCGACTTCTCCGTCTCCCGGGACGGCAACGCCATCGCCTTTGTCGCCTCCGATCCGATGCACCCCCCCGAGGTCTCGCTCGTCCTGCGCGACGGGACGGGAGAGAAGGCCCTCTCGCGCGCGAACGAGGCCTTCCTCGCCGAGGTCGCCCTCGCGAAGCCCGAGGAGCTGCGCGTCCCCTCGCCCGGCGGGCGCGAGGTCCACGGCTGGGTGATGCGCCCCTCGGACTTCGATCCCTCGCGGAAGTACCCCTGCGTCCTCTACGTCCACGGCGGGCCCTACTCCTCCTACGGGAACCGCTTCTTCCACGAGTTCCAGTTCCTCGCCGCCCGCGGCTTCGTCGTCCTCTACTGCAACCCGCGCCTCTCGACCGGCTACGGGGAGGAGTGGACCCGGGCCGCGGGAGGGGAGTGGGGGGAGCCGGTGTTCAAGGACCTCACCGCGGCCCTCGATCACCTGATCTCGCTCGGCTTCGTCGACGGGAACCGCCTCGGGATCGCGGGGGGCTCCTTCGGCGGGTACATGGCGGCCTGGGCGATCGCCCACTCGGACCGGTTCAAGGCGGCGCTCGTCGAGCGCTGCGTGAGCGACCTCCTCTCCTTCTGGGGGACGACCGACCTCCCCCGCCTCGTCGAGATGGAGTTCGGCGGCTACCCCTGGGACAACCTCGACCGCCTGCGGAGCCAGTCCCCGATCACCTGGCTCGGGGAGGCGAAGACCCCGACCCTCCTAATCGCGGGGGAGCTCGACTGGCGGACCCCGCCCGGCCAGACGGAGGAGGTCCACCGGGCGCTGCGCCGCCGCGGGATCCAGGCGCAGATGGTCGTCTACCCGCGGGAGGGCCACGAGCTCTCGCGCCACGGGGAGCCGGTCCACCGCGTCGACCGGTTGAACCGGATCGCCGCCTGGTTCAAGGCCCACCTGATGCCGCCGCAGGGGCCGGCCGACACCTCGGGACCGGCCACGGGGGGCGCGGAAGCGAGGTGAGGCTCCCGCTCGCGCTCCTCCTTCTCCCGGCCTGCGCGGGGACCCTCGAGGCGCGCGCAGCGCGGATCCACCGCGAGGCGGTCGTCGCCGACGGCCACGTCGACACGCTCCAGCGCGTCCTCTTCGACGACGCGGACATCGGCCGCCGCCTCCCCGACGGGCACGGCGACCTCGTCCGGTTCCGCGAGGGGGGGCTCGACGTCCCGTTCCTCGCGCTCTGGGTCGATCCGATCTTCGCCGGCCCCGCCGCCGTGGAGCGGACGCTCCGGCTCGCGGACGCCTTTCGGCGCGTCTGCGACGCCTTCCCCGACCGGATCGGGCAGGCGCGGACGGCGAAGGAGGCGCAGTCCCTCGTCGCGGCGGGGAAGGTCGCGGCGGTGATGACGATCGAGGGGGGGCACGCGATCGACGACGACCTCGGGATCCTCCGCGCGTTCCACCGCCTCGGCGTGCGGGCGATGACCCTCACCCACACGAACACGAACGGCTGGTGCGACTCCTCGGGGGACGCGGCGCGCCACGACGGTCTCTCCCCGTTCGGCCGCCGGGTCGTCGCCGAGATGAACCGGATCGGGATGCTCGTCGACGTCTCCCACGTCTCCGACAAGGCCTTCTTCGACGCGGTCGGCGCCTCGACGAAGCCCGTGATCGCGACCCACTCCTGCTGCCGCGCCCTCTCGAAGCACCCGAGGAACCTGACGGACGACCAGCTCCGCGCCCTCGCGAAGAACGGCGGCGTCGTCTGCATCACCTTCGTCGCCTCGTTCGTCGACGAGGGCTACCGGAAGGCGGCCGAGGCGAAGTACGACCCCCCCGGCGAGGAGAAGGAGCTGCGCGAGAAGTTCGGCTCCGACCTCGAGGGGCTCGCGCGCGCCTCCTACGCGCGCTTCCGCGCCGAGCAGCCGAAGGCGCCTCGCCCGCCGCTCGAGAGCCTCCTCGACCAGATCGACCATGCAGCCCAGGTGGCGGGGTTCGACCACGTCGGCCTCGGCTCCGACTTCGACGGGATGACGGCGACCCCCAAGGGGATCGACGACGCCTCCTCCCTCCCGAAGATCACCGAGGGTCTGCTCCGCCGCGGCTGGAGCGAGGAGAACCTGAAAAAGCTCCTCGGCGGCAACGTGCTCCGCGTGATGCGGGAGGCGATCGGGGAGTAGCCTCCTCGGTCCGGCCGTGCATCCCTCCGGCCCGACCGCCCCGCTCGTCGAGGTCTTCGCCTCGGTCCAGGGGGAGGGCGCCTTCGTGGGGGAGCTCCAGACCTTCCTCCGCCTCGCCGTCTGCCCGCTGCGCTGCCTCTACTGCGACTCCGAGCGGACCTGGCGAGCGGGGCCCTCCTACCGCGTCTTCGAGAACGGGCGTTCGCGTCTCGGCCGCAACCCGGTCACTCCGGAGCAGGCCGCAGGCGAGATCCGCGCCGCCGAGGGGGAGGGGCCGCGCATGCCCGTGAGCCTCACGGGCGGAGAGCCCCTCGTCCACGCCGACTTCCTCGCCGCGCTCGCGCCGATCCTCCGCGCCGAGGGTCGGGCGATCCGTCTCGAGACGGCGGGCGTGCACCCCGACGGGATGCGGAAACTGCGCAGCCTCGTCGACCACGTCTCCGCCGACTGGAAGGCCCCCTCGACGATGGAGAGGGGCGACTTCCGCGAGGCGCAGCGCCGGTTCCTCGCCGAGGCGGCCGGCCACGACCTCGCGGTCAAGTTCGTCGTGACGCCGGGCCTCAGGGAGAAGGAGTTCGTCGAGGGGGTCGAGGCGGTCGCCTCGATCGCGCCGAGCGCCCTGATCGTCGTCCAGCCGGCGACGCCGTTTCGGAAGGTGCGCCGACCTCCTCTGATGCAGCAGGTGCTACGCCTCGCATCTCTCGCGCGGGAACGACATCCCCGCGTGCGCGTCCTCCCACAGGTGCACCGGCTCCTCCGGCTGCGGTAGGCAGGGCTTCCGCCGTCGCGACGCGGCTTCTCCTCGGACCCGACAGGGCCGATTCTGAGGGGTCGAAACCCCGGGCCGGTCCTCGGGCCGTGACGGGATCCATGGCGACGGTGCGGGCGACCGGGAGCGACATCGCCGTCCAGTGGGATTCCCGGCCGCTCGCCTTGTGGCCCCGGGGGGAAGCCGGCTATCGTCTCCCCTCCCGATGGGCACGCTCCCCCGCGTCGCGATCGTCGGCCGCCCGAACGTCGGCAAGTCGAGCCTCTTCAACCGGCTCGCGGGGAGACGCCTCGCGATCGTCGAGCCGACGGCCGGGGTGACGCGCGACCGGATCGAGGCGGAGGTGAGTCTCGGGCGGCGCCCGTTCGTCGCGGTCGACACCGGGGGGATCGGGCTCGTCGACGAGGAGGGGCTCGCCTCGCTCATCCAGGCGCAGATCGACCACGCGATCGAGACGGCCGACGTGCTGGTCCTCCTCGTCGACGCGCGGGACGGGATCACCCCCCTCGACCGGGAGATCGCGGAGCGATTCCGCGGGATCGGGAAGCCGCTCCTCCTCGTCGCGAACAAGTGCGAGACGAGGGGGGCGCAGATCGAGGCGGGGGAGTTCCACGCCCTCGGGCTCGGGGCGCCGAAGCTCGTCTCCGCCCTCGACGGGCACGGACTCGACGACCTCGTCGGCCGGATCGTGCGGCTCCTGCCGAAGGCGGAGCGGACGCGGGGGAGGAAGGGGGAGCCGCCGCTCCGCCTCGCGATCGTCGGGAGGAGGAACGCCGGGAAGTCGACGCTCGTGAACCGCCTCGCCGGGGAGGAGCGGGTCATCGTCTCGGACGTGCCCGGGACGACCCGGGACGCGGTCGACGTCGAGGTCGAGTTCGGGGGGAAGCGCCTCGTCGTGATCGACACGGCGGGGCTGCGGCGGCGCAAGTCGATCGGACACGCGATCGACTACTTCTCGCTCGCGCGCGCCGCCGGCGCGATCCGGAGGGCGGACGTCGTGCTCCATCTCTTCGACTGCACGGAGGAGATCTCCGAGGTCGACAAGCGCCTCGCCGACGAGGTCGTCCAGCTCCGCAAGCCCTGCGTCCTCGCGGCGAACAAGTGGGACCTCGCCGGGGACGCCGAGCCGGGGAAGTTCCGGGGCTACCTCGACCAGAAGCTGCCGGGGCTCGCGTTCGCTCCGGTCTCGTTCCTGTCGGCGGGGAGCGGGTTCCACGTGAAGGAGACGATCGACCTCGCCTTCGAGCTCCACGCGCAGGCCGGGGCGCTCGTGCCGACGACGGAGCTCAACGCGGCCCTCGAGGCGGCGCGGACGGAACGGGTCCCCCGCGCGCACGGGAAGGACCCGAAGCTCTACTACGCGACGCAGGTCGGCGTCCGGCCTCCGACCGTGCTCGTCTTCGTCAACCACCGCCGGCTCTTCGGCGAGGACTACGACCGCTTCCTCCAGAAGCGCCTGCGCGAGGCGACCCCGTGGGCGGAGGTCCCGATCCGCCTCGTCTACCGCGAGCGGGTCCGGAATCGCCCGAAGGTGCGCGCGTGAGGAGCCCCTTCTTCCTCGGAGCCCTCGCCCTCGGCGCGCTCGCGGGCTGCCGGGCCCTCGGGCTCTCGGGTCCCGAGGAGCGCTGGCAGGAGGTGACGGTGAACGGGGTCGGCGTCGACGACCTCTGGACGGTCGTCACGACCTCCCTCAACCAGAGCGGCTTCCGCCGCCTCGAGATCGACCGCGCGGGGGGGAGCGGGTCGTCGGGGTGGGACGTCTCCCTGCACCCCTACTCCGGCGGGGGGTGGCGCGAGCGCGCCCACGTCCGGGTCGAGCCGGCGGGGGAGCGAAAGTGGAAGGTCGGGGTCCGGGTCGAGCGGGAGAAGAACGAGACGGTGAGGAAGACGCTCGAGGAGACGGAGGCCGAGTGGGATTCGGAGCCCGACAACCTCGAGCGCGCGCGGATCGTCGCGCGCCGGATCGTCGCGGCCCTCGCCTTCCCGGAGGCTCCCGCCAGCGGCCGCTAGACCGTTTCAGATCGAGGCGGAGGGGTTCCGAAACGCTCTCCGCCCCCCGATGGACACCCCCTCGATCCCGGTCCGGACGGTCACGGCGCAGCCTCCCGGGTGGGGAGCGCGCCTCGCCGCTGCGGCGCGGTTCCCCGCCCTCGTCGCGCGCCACCGCGACCTCCTCGCGGCGTTCGTGCGCCGCGACGTGCAGGCGCGGTTCCAGGGCTCCGTCCTCGGCCGGCTCTGGCCCCTCCTCCAGCCGGGGCTTCTCTTCGGCCTCTACTACCTCGTCTTCGTCTCGATCCTCAAGTTCCGCTTCGACGAAGCCGGCCTGAAGGGCGCGCAGGTCCCGCTGTGGCTCTTCCTCGGCGTGATCCTGTGGGGGGCGTTCGCGACCACGATCCAGCGGGCGACGGTCTCGATCGTCGACAACGGCAACCTGGTCAAGATGGCGACCTTCCCGAGCGAGCTCCTCCCCCTCTCGATCGCGCTCGCGGAAGGGGCCGTCTTCGGTCTCGCCTTCGCCGTCTACGCGGCGTTGCACGTCGCCCTCGGCCTCCCCGTGCCGGCCTCGGCCCTCCTCCTCCCGCTCCTCCTCCCGGGCCTCCTCGCCTTCGCGCTCGGGGTCTCCCTCTTCACGGCGGCGGCGCACGTCTTCGTGCGGGACACGGCGAACCTGGTCTCGCTCGGCTTGACGTTCTGGATGTTCCTCACGCCGGTCTTCTGGCCCGCCGCGAATCTCGCGAAGGGCCTCCCTCCCACCTTCTCCGCGGTGCTTCGGGAGAACCCGATGTACCACGCGGTCGAGGGGGCGCGCGCCCTCGTCGGGCTCTACGGCGAGGCGCCGCTCCCCTGGGGCTCGATCGTCGCCCTCCTCGCGGAGGGGGGGGTCGCCCTCCTCCTCGGCTACTCCTACTTCCTCGGCGCCCGGCAGCGCTTCGTCGACGAGATCTAGGGATGGCGCGGATCGCCCTCGAAGCGGTCGACCTCGGCAAGCGCTACAAGATCTACGGCCACCCCGCCGGCCGGATCCTCGAGGCGCTGACCGGCGGGCGCCGCGCCTTCCACCGCGACCACTGGGCGCTGCGGGGGGTGAACCTGCGCCTGCCGCGCGGCGTCTGCCTCGGGGTCGTCGGGGCGAACGGCGCGGGGAAGTCGACCCTCCTGCGGCTCCTGACGGGGGTCACGGCGCCGACGAGCGGCTTCTACCGGATCGAGGGGAGCGTCGGCTCCCTCCTCGAGCTCGGCGCGGGCTTCCACCCCGCCTTCTCGGGGCGCGACAACGCCCGGATGAACGCCTCGATCCTCGGGTTCAGCCGGGCGGAGATCGAGGCGCGGCTCCCCTCGATCGAGGCGTTCGCGGAGCTCGGGGAGTTCTTCGACCGCCCCGTCCGCACCTACTCCTCGGGGATGGGGATGCGCCTCGCCTTCTCGGTCGCCGCCGCCGTCGAGCCCGACATGCTCCTCGTCGACGAGGTCTTCGCCGTGGGGGACATGCACTTCCAGAGCAAGTGCGTCGAGAAGATCTTCGAGATGAAGCGCCGGGGGTGCACGATCCTCTTCTGCTCCCACTCCCTCTACGACATCCGGCAACTCTGCGACGAGGCGATCTGGCTGCGGGAGGGGCGGGTCGTCGAGCACGCCGACGCGGTCACCGTGACGAACGCGTACGCCGCGTTCGAGCGCTCCCTCGACCGGTTCGCGGTCGAGAAGGTCCTCGGGAAGATCCCCCAGGCGGAGGGGGAGGGCGTGCGACCGCGGATCGCCGACGCCCGGGTCTGCCGCGTCGGGACGGAGGAGGAGGCCGATCGGGTCTCCCCCGGCGAGGGGATCGAGGTGCGGGTCTGGTACCGCAACCCCGACCCCGCGCGCACCCCGATCCACGTCGGCGTCGGGTTCTTCCGGAACGATTCCACGCTCTGCTGCGCCGACACGACGGAGTTCGCGCGGCTCGAGGTGCCGGGGCGCGCGGGGTGCGTCGTCCACCGCGTGCCGCGGGTGGCCCTCCTCTCGGGGACCTTCCAGGTGTTCGCGATCCTGTTCGACGTGCGGGCCGTCCACCGCTACGACCAGTTCATCTGCCGCCGGCCCCTGGTCGTGCTGAACCGCGGCAAGGACGTCGGCCTCTTCCTCCAGGACCACGAATGGGAGGTCCGGCCGGGGGAGGAGGCCCCCGCGGCGCCCGCGGCCCCCTCGGCGGAGGCGGGCGCGCGCGCGCGCCCGTGATCGACCTCTCGGGCGTCGTCGTCAACTACAACTCCGCCGCCTACGCGAGGGGGGCGGTCCGCTCCTTCCTGGACGAGGCGAGGGGGCTCACGGTCGGCGCCCGTCCCGCGCGCGTCGAGGCGCTCGTCGTCGACAACGCCTCGCCGAACGACCCTCCCGAAGCGCTCTCCGCGATCGAGACGGAGGGGGCGCGCGTCCTGCTCCACGGGAAGAACCCCGGCTACGCGGGGGGGGTGAATCTCGGCGTGCGGGAGAGCACCGGACGCGTGCTCGCCGTCCTCAACCCCGACGTCGAGTTCGCCCCCGGGGCGCTCCGGCTCCTCTTCGACTACGTCCTCGCGCACGAGGAGTGCGGGGCGGTCGGCGGGAAGAACCTCCTCGACCGCGAGCGGGGAGTCCTCCTTCCGCGGAACCACCTCCCGCGGCTCCTCGACCACGTGCGACAGACCCTCGGCCACGTCTCCCCGGCGTGGGCGCGCCGCTACGCGGCGTTCCGGGCGCGGGAGGCGCACGCCTACTGGAGCGCGAAGGCCCCGACCGACCTCGACATGCTGTCGGGGTGCGCCTTCCTGATCCGACGGGAGGTCTTCGAGGAAGTCGGGGGGTTCGACGAGGGCTACCCCCTCTACTACGAGGACGCCGACCTCTTCCGGCGGCTGCGGCAGGCAGGCTACCGTTGCGTCCACCTCCCGGACGCCGAGATCTTCCACTTCTGGTCGAGGAGCGTATCCGCCACGGCGAACGCCGACCCGATGCGGCGCTTCGCGGTCGCGCAGCGGCGCTACTTCGCGAAGCACTACGGCCCGCTCGGCTACCTCGTCTACGCGCTCTGCCAGGCGGCGATCGCGCGCTGGCCGAGGGCGAGGCTGCGCCGTCCGATGGGACCGGTGACGGACCTCGGAGCGGGGGCCGACCCCCCCTCGATCCGTCTCCCGGTCCGGCTCGAGCGCTTCCTCGCCGAGATCGCGGGGGACCCGATGTTCATCCTCGCCGGGGGGGTGTACGGGTCGGGGGACCGGTTCGACTTCCCGCGCGCGGGTTGGGAGGGGCTCGATCCGGTCCGCTACTACGTCCGCGTGCTCGCCCTCCCCTCCCTCGAGACGGCCGGGACCTGGACCGTCCGGAAGCTTCCGCGGTGAGCGCGCCCGACCTCTCCGTCGTCGTCCTCTCCTGGAACACGCGCGAGTGGCTCCGGCGCTGCCTCGCCGCGCTCGCCGCCGACGGCACGCGCCTGCGTCGCGAGACGATCGTCGTCGACAACGCCTCGTCGGACGGCTCCCCCGAGGCGGTCGAGCGGGAGTTCCCCTGGGCCCGGTGCGTCCGCAACGCCCGCAACGAGGGGTACGCGCGCGGGAACAACCTCGGCCTCGCCCTGGCGCGGGGCGCGTTCCTCTGCACGCTGAACAGCGACGCAGCGGTCCGCCCGCTCGCCCTCGACCGGCTCGTCGCCTACCTCCGGGCCCACGCCGACTGCGGGGCGGCCGCGCCGAAGCTCCTGAACCCCGACGGCTCCGTCCAGCCCGCCTGCATGCGCTTCCCCCGGCTGTCGACGGCCCTCTTCTTCGACACGTTTCTCGACCGGCTCTTCCCGCGCAACGGCGTCGTCGCCCGCTATTTCATGCGGGACGTCGACCCGGGCGAGTCGCGCGACGTCGAGCAGCCGCCCGGGGCCTGCCTCGTTCTCCGGCGGGAGGCGATCGAGGCGGTCGGCCCCTTCGACGAGGACCTGTGGCTCTTCTTCAACGACGTCGACCTCTGCCTGCGCCTCGCGCGGGCGGGTTGGCGGATCCGCTACCTGGCGGAGGCGGAGGTCGTCCACGAGAAGGGGGCCTCGACCTCGAAGTACCCGCGCTTCGCGGTCGAGTGGCACAAGAACCGCCTCGCCTACTACCGCAAGCACTACGGCCCGGCCGGCGCCCTCGTCGTGCGAGCGGCGGTCGCGGCGCGCGGGATCGAGGAGGCCCTCCGGATCCGGAGGCGGACGCCGCGCGGGGCGTCGAGGCGGGAGGAGATGCGCCGCCTCCGGCTCTCCCTCGCCGAGGTCCTCCTCGGCCGAAAGGCGGCGGGGGGAGTCCCGTGAGCGAGCGGACGCTCCCCCCCTCCGTCTGGGCGGCGCCGCCGGCCGGCAGGGTCCTCGTCTTCGCGCCCCACGCCGACGACGAGGTGATCGGCGTGGGGGGGACCCTCGCGCTCCATCGCGCGCAGGGCGACCCGGTCCGCGTGGTCGTCATGACCGCGGGGACGGGGGGGGACCCGGACGGCGTCTTCGGAACGGAGATCGCGGCGATCCGGCGTCGGGAGGCGCTCGAGGGGGGGGCGATCCTCGGGCTCACGGACTACGCGTTCTGGGAGTACCCCGACGGGTTCGAGATGTCCGGGGAGGACGAGAAGTCCGCCGCGGCCCGCGGGGTGAAGGAGTTGCGCGGCTTCTCTCCCGACCTCGTGTACGCCCCGTGGGAGCGGGAGGCCCACCTCGACCACTGGAACGCGTGGAGGGTCGCCGCGCGGGCGCTCCGGGAGGCGGGCTTCGGCGGGCGCTCCTTGGGGTTCGAGGTCTGGACCCCCTGCGTCGCGGAGGTGGTCGTCGACGTGACGCCCGTCTGGTCGAAGAAGGTCGAAGCGCTGTGCAAGCACGCCTCGCAGCTCCGCTACACCGACCACGTCGCGAAGACGCTCGGGATGAACGCGCACCGCAGCCTCTACCTCCCCGCCGGCTCTCGGTACGGCGAAGCCTTGGTCCGACTGCTTCCCGAGAGGAAGCCTTGAGGGATTCGCGGCCAAGACAACCGACCGCGGCGGCACCCTCGAGACCGCGGAAGCCCCCCCGCGATCTCCGAGCGGTGGGCCGGTCCACTCCGCGGTCGACTACAGGTTCGTTGCGGTCGTGATCTCGAGGTTCGTGAAGAGCAGGGGCGCTCCGACCACGGCCTGCCAGTAGACGGAGACGCCGACCAGGAAGGGATTCGAGGGCACGAGGAACGAAACGCTCGCGCGCCCCTGGGAGTCCAATGCGCCGCCGCCGACCAGGAACAGGGTCGAAGGATCGAGCCGGAGCGCGCCGAACGGCGGGAGGAGGAGGTTCGCGCTCGCGAGCGACGCGCCGAGGACCCACGGGCCGCCGCCGGGCCCGCGGACCTCCAGTTCGAGGGGCTTGCCCGTCCTCGGGATCCCCACCCAGGCGAGCCCGCGGGAGAGGTTCGTGTAGAGGCGGCTCTGCCCGAAGTAGTTGCCCACCAGCACGTCGAGGTCTCCGTCGCCGTCCCCGTCCCCGAGGGCGACGGCGTTCGTGTTGTCGAGGAGCGCCGGCAGGTTCGCCCCAGTCGCGTCGGTGAAGATCCCCGTCCCACCATTGAGGTGGAGGCGGTTCTGTCCTTGGTAGATCCCCACGAACGCATCGAGGTCGCCGTCCCCGTCCATGTCTCCGAGGGCGACGGCGAACGTGAGGTCGACAAGAGCCGGCAGGTTCGCCGCGGTGGCATCGGTGAAGACCCCCGTCCCGCCATTGAGGAGGAGGCGGTTCTGCCCCTGGAGGTTCCCCGCGAGCGCGTCGAGGTCGCTGTCCCCGTCCACGTCTCCGAGCGCAATCGCCCGCGTGTTGTCGAGAAGCGCCGGGAGGTTCGTCCCGGTGACGTCCGTGAAGACGCCCGTCCCTCCGTTGAGGAGGAGGCTCTCCTGCCCGTAGTTCGCTACGAATGCGTCGAGGTCGCCGTCCCCGTCCACGTCTCCGAGCGCGACGTCGACCGTGTTGTCGAGAAGAGCCGGCAGGCTCGTCGCGGTGGCGTCCGCGAAGACTCCCGTCCCGCCGTTGAGGTAGAGACGGTCCTGACCGCCGTTCCCCACGAACACGTCGAGGTCGCCGTCCCCGTCGACGTCTCCGAGCGCGACGGAGCCCGTGACGTCGAGAAGGGCCGGCAAGTTGGTCGCGGTGGCGTCCGTGAAGACTCCCGTCCCGCCGTTGAGGTAGAGACGGTCCTGACCGCCGCTCCCCACGTACACGTCGAGGTCGCCGTCCCCGTCCACGTCCCCCAAGGCGATCGAGTAGGTGCCGCCGGTGAGCGGAGGGAGTTGGGCCGTGGCGTCCGCGAACACGCCCGAGCCGTTGTTGAGATCGAGGCGGTGGCTCAGGTCCCCCCCGAACAGGCCGTCGAGGTCGCCGTCCCCGTCGACATCCCCGAGCGCGACCGCCCGCGGGCTGTCGAGGAGGGCCGGGAGATTCGCCGCGGTGACGTCGGTGAACACCCCCGTCCCGTCATTGAGCTGGAGCCGGTTCTGCTGCGCGGCTCCGTAGGGCCCGTTCCCCACGAGCGCGTCGAGGTCGCCGTCCCCATCCATGTCCCCGAGCGCGACCGCTTGGGTGGCTTGCGGGAGGGCCGGAAGGCTCGTCGCGGTGACGTCCGCGAACACCCCGGTCCCTCCGTTTCGGTAGAGGCGGTTCTGCCCGGGGCCCCCGCCCGAGGCATAGTCCGTGTTCCCCACGAGGACATCGAGGTCGCCGTCCCCGTCGACGTCTCCGAGCGCCACCCCCGTCGTCGCATCGAAGAGGGTTGGGAAGTTGGCCGGAGGGGCGTAGGCGAAGACTCCCGTCCCGCCGTTCAGGAGGAGGGCGTCCGCTACGTTGCTCCCCTTGCCCAAGAACGCGTCGAGGTCGCCGTCCCCGTCGACGTCCCCAAACGCGACCGCGAACGTGTAGCCGGGCCCGGTGAAGGGGAGGTTCGTCGCGGTGACGTTCGTGAAGACTCCCGTCCCGCCATTTAGGTAGAGGCGGTTCGGCGGGCCCACGCTGCCCAGGAACGCGTCGAGGTCGCCGTCCCCGTCGACGTCCCCGAGCGCGATCGCGCGCGTACCGCCGAGGAAAGCCGGCAGGTTCGTCGCGCTGGCGTCCGTGAAGACTCCCGTCCCGTCGTTGAGGTGGAGGCGGTCCTGTTGGAGGCTCCCGTTCCCAACGAACGCGTCGAGGTCGCCGTCCCCGTCGACGTCCCCAAGGGCGGCCGCATACGTACTGTCGACCAGAGCCGGGAGGTTCGTCGCGGTGGCGTCCGTGAAGATCCCCGTCCCGTCGTTGAGGTGGAGGCGGTCCTGCCCGATGTTCCCGACGAACGCGTCGAGGTCGCCGTCCCCGTCGAGGTCCCCGAGGGAGACCGAATAGGTAACGTCCGTCAGGGTGGGCAGGTTCGTCGGCGTGACGTCCGCGAACGCCCCCGTCCCCCCATTGACGTAGAGGCGATTCGGCTGGCCCACCATGCTCCCGCCGTTCCCCAGGAGCGCGTCGAGGTCCCCGTCTCCGTCGACGTCCCCCAGCGCGACAGCCCAGGTGTAGTCCGCGTCCCCGGGGAGCATCTGGCGCGTAAGCCCGAACTGCTGCGCCGGCGCCGCCGAACCCAACTCGAACAGGAACCACAGTGCGGGAATCCAGTGCCGCATGTTCGACCTCCCGAGGAAGGCTGACGCTACCTCCCGGTTCGGGCCGGTCAACCATGGGCGGAGGGCGCGTGCCGAACTCGTGACCCCCCCAGGGATTCCGACTCTGGAGCGAAGCGTTCCGCCTGTTGCCATCTCCCCCGCGACGGAGCCTCCCGACCTGGGAGGCTATCTTGGCGGACTTGAGAACGCGCGGGCCTAGCCCTCGTCCAGGTCGATGACGCCCCACTGCTTCCCTCCCCTCCTCGACAAGAGCGCTCTCCCCGCGCGCGTGCTCGTCTTCGCGCCCCACCCCGACGACGAGGTGCTCGGCTGCGGCGGGATGATCGCCTGGCACCGCCGGCGGGGGGACGCGCTCAAGGTCTTGCAGGCGACGGACGGGGCCGGGGGGGACCCGAAGGGGAAGTTCGGCAACGTCGCGGCGCTGCGCCGAGCGGAGATCGCCGAGGCGCTCGCCGTCCTCGGCGTGAGGGAGCACGAGTCCCTCGACCTCCCCGACGGCACGCTCGCGGAGGTCCCCGACCTCGCGGAGCGCCTCCGCGTCCGCCTCGAGGCCTTCCGTCCTCTCCTCGTCTACGCCCCCTCCCCGCTCGAGGCGCACGCGGACCACCGCGCGCTCGCGGGGGCCGTGTGCGCGGCGCTGCGCGGGCGCTCCCCCCTGCGCGTCCACTGGTTCGGGGTGAACAGCCCGGTCGTCGCAAACGTCCTCTACGACGTCACCGAGACGATGCCGGCAAAGCTCGAGGCGGCGGCGAAGTTCCGCTCCCAGATCGCCTACAACGACCTCGTCGGCAAGGTGACCGCGGTGAACCGCGCGGCGACGGTGAACGTCGACCTCCCCGAGGTCCTCTACG
Organism: Planctomycetota bacterium; assembly: GCA_035695825.1. Classification (GTDB taxonomy): domain Bacteria; phylum Planctomycetota; class UBA1135; order UBA1135; family JAKEFM01; genus JAKEFM01. The sequence continues at coordinate 21,704 of DASRRH010000041.1, forward strand.
TCGAGCCGTACACGGCGCTCCCCTCGGGCGCGCTCGAGGAGGTCGCGGGGCGGATCGCCGCGCTCGAGCGCTCGATCGCGGAGGCGGGGGCCCCGTGACGCCGCCGCGGCGCGCGAGCGCCGTCCTCGCGACGTGGAACCGACGCGACGACGTCCGGGAAAACCTCCGCTCCCTCCTCGCCCAGACCCTCCCCTTCGCCGAGATCGTCGTCGTCGACAACTGCTCGAACGACGGGACGGCCGAGATGATCCGCTCGGAGTTCCCGCAGGTGCGGCTCCTCGTCACGGAGCACGACCGCGTCGGGGCGTGCGAGGCGTTCAACCGCGGCTTCGCCGCCGCGACCTCCCCTTTCGTCGCGATCCTCGACGACGACGTCACGCTCCCCCCCGACTGGCTCGAGCGGCTGTTCGACCGGCTCGAGCGGGAGCCGGCGACGACGGCGATGGTCTCGACGAAGGTCGTCGAGCCGGGCATGCCCCCCGCGTTCCTCGACTCCCCGGCGGTGAACCGCGAGCGCTACATGGCGACCTTCCGCGGATGCGGGACCCTCGCGCGCCGCGACGTCCTCGAGAAGGCGGGCTTCTACGACGAGCGCTTCTTCATCTACGGGAACGAGCGCGACCTCGCCGCGCGCGTGCTCGGCCTCGGCCACCGGATCCTCCAGTACCCCGGCGTCGTCACCCACCACAAGAAGCCCTTCGGGATGAAGGGGGGGAAGCGCTCCCTCTACTTCCACACGCGGAACTTCCTCCTGTACGCCTTCAAGAACGCTCCGCTCGGCGACCTCCTCGCCTTCCCGTTCCGCTACGCGGCCCGGGCCTTCCGGAAGGAGCGCCCGGGGGGGGTCGCGGACGCCTCGGGGACGATCGGGGCTTTCGGGAGCCTCCGCGAGACGAAGGGGGGCTGGTGGATCGTCCTCAGGGCCACCCTCGCGGCGCTCGCCCTCCTCCCCTACTGCCTGCGCCGGCGCCGCCCCTGCCGGTCCCCCGACTTCCGGATGCCCCTCTCGTGAACGGGGAGCCGGTCACCGTCGTCGTCGTCAACCACCAGGGGGAGCGCCATCTCCCCTCGACGCTCCCGGCGATCGCGGCGCTCGAGGGGCCGGTCGCCGAGCGGATCCTGGTCGACTCGGGCTCGGAGGACGCCTCGCTCCGGATCGTGCGGGAGCGGTTCCCGCAGTTCCGCGTGATCGCGCTCGGGAGCAACCGGGGGCCGGCCGCGGCGCGCAACAGGGCCCTCGCCGAGGCGAAGACCCGGCTCCTCCTCACCTTCGACAACGACGTCGTCCCGGAGGCCGACTGCCTTCGGCGGCTCCTCGAGGCGTGGCGTTCGGGGGTCGTCGCGGCCGCCCCGCGCGCGATCCTCGACGCGGACCGCTCCCGGATCCACTACGACGGGGCGTGGTTCCACTACGCCGGACTCTTCGCGCTGCGGCACTTCTACGCGCCCCTCGATCCGGCCGCGGCCGGAGGGGCGGTCGAGGTCGACGGGGCGATCGCCCTCGCCCTCCTCCTCGACCGGGAGGCGGCCCTCGCCGCGGGGGGATTCGAGGAGGGGTACTTCATCCTCTTCGAGGATCAGGACCTCTGTTATCGCCTCCGCGCCTCGGGCGGGACGATCCTCTCGGTTCCCGGCGCGCGGGTGCTGCACCGCGCCGGGACGGAGGGGTTCTCCCTGCGCCCGGGAACGGGGTACGCCGAGCGGCGGACGTTCCTCCACGCCCGCAACCGGTGGCTCTTCCTGATGCGGAACTATCGCCCCCGCACCGCCTTCGCGGCGCTCCCGGGGCTCCTCCTCTACGAGGCGCTCTCCTTCGGATTCGCGCTCCGCAACGGCCACGCGGCCGCGTACCTGAGGGGGAAGGCGGAGGCCCTGCGCGCGCGAGCGGCCGCGCGGGCGGCGAGGGAGGCGCTCGAGCGCCGCCGCGTCCTCCCCGACCGCTCGCTCCTCCGCGGGCGCCCGCTGACGATCACCCCCTCGCTGCGGAAGGGGTGGTTGCGCGGCCTCCTCTTCCGCGCCGTCGAAGAGGCGCTCGCCGCGTGGTGGGGGATCGGTCGGAGGCTCGCGGGTTGAGGCGGGTCGTCGCCGTCGTCCTGAACTGGAACGGCGGGGCTCGCAACCTCGACTGCCTCACCTCCCTCCTCGCCTCCGGAGGGGGGGACCTGGAGGTCCTCTTCGTCGACAACGGCTCGACGGACGGGTCGCCGGAGGCGGTCGCTCGCGCCTTCCCTGCCGTCCGTCAGATCCGCAACGGAGCGAACCTCGGCTTCTGCGAGGGGAACAACGCCGGCCTCCGGGAGGCGCTCGCCGGCGGGGCCGAGTTCGTCCTCCTCCTCAACAACGACGTCGTCGTCGAGCGCGGCTTCCTCGATCCGCTGCTCGAGGCCGCCGCCCGCGAGGCGCGCGCCGGCGCGCTCGGGCCGAAGATGCTTCGCGCGGACGCGCCGGGGACGGTCTGGGCGGCGGGAGGGCGGCTCGCCCTCCGGGAGAACGGGACCCGCCTCCTCGGCCACGGCCGCCCCGACGACGGATCCTTCGACGCGCCCTCCGCGGTCGACTTCATCCCCGGCTGCGCCCTCCTCCTTCGCTCGCAGGCGCTGCGGGACGTCGGACTCCTCGACCCTTCCTACTTCGCCTACGTCGAGGACGTGGAGCTCTGCGCCCGCCTCCGCCGCGCGGGATGGAAGGTCCTCTACGTCCCGGGCTCGCGGATCCGGCACGAGGCCTCCGCCTCGACGGGAGGGGGGTACACGGCCGCCCGCAAGTACGCGATGGCGCTGAACGGCGTGCGCTTCCTCCGCGGCCATGGCGGGGCGCGCGCCTGGGCGTCGTGGATCCTCTTCGACGTCCTCTCCCTCCCCCTCGCGGCCGCGCGCGAGGCGCTTCGACGCGGCGGCAACCCCCGCGCGGTCGGGGCGAAGGCGCGCGGGCTCCTCGACGGCCTCCTCGGCCGGCGGGTCACCGCCGGCGCCCTCGAGCGCTACCGGCGGAGCGCCTCCTCGTAGATCCGGTAGCGCTTGTAGACGCGGCCGCCGAGGGCCTCGATCGGGCGGCGCATGGCGAGGTTGTCCTCGAGGACCCAGGACATCTCGCCGGAGACGACCCCCTTCGTTTCGGCGTGGCGGACGAGCGTGGCGATGAGCGCCGCGTCCGCGCCGCGGCCGCGGTGCTCGGGGAGGACGCCGAGAGTGACGACCCGGACGTTTCGGATCCGGCGCAGGAGCCCGGGGAGCCGGAAGAGGCCGAAGGGGAAGAGGCGGCCGTCGATCGCGGCGATCGCGCGGTTCGCGTCGGGAAGCGCGAGGAGGAAGCCGACCGCCTCCCCCTCCCGTTCCGCGAGGAGGCAGAAATCGGGGTCGAGGATCCGCTTCATCCCGTTCGCGAGGAAGCGGAACTCCTCGAGCGGGAGGGGAGCGAACCCCCAGTTGCGCTCCCAGGACCGCTCGTAGACCCCGTGGAGGGTGGAGACCTCGGCGGCGAAGTGCTTCATCCGGATCGGGCGCACGGCGTAGGGGGACCGGCTCGCGAGCCGCTCGGCCAGTCGGGCGACGCGGCGCGTCTGCTCCGGAGCGTTCCAGAGCCAATAGGCGAGGAGGTCCTTCGCGGGGCGCAGCCCCGCCTCCTCGAGGAGGCGGCCGAGGTAGCGCGGGTTGTGGTTCATCCCGACGGCCGGGGGGGAGTCGAACCCCTCGACGAGGAGGCCGCACTCGTAGTTCGTCGAGAGGTTGACGGGCCCGCGGAGCACCTCCGCTCCCCGCTCGCGGGCGAAGGCGCGGGCCGCGTCAAGGAGCGCCCGCAGGACCGCGGCGTCCTCGACCGCCTCGAGGTGGCCGAACCAGCCGACCCGCTCGCCCTGGTACTCGTCGAAGAATCGGTCGCTCGCCGCCGAGACGCGTCCGCAGATGGCCCCTTCCCGACGCGCGAGGAAGAGCGCCGCCTCTCCGTGACCGAAGAAGGGGTTTCGCCGCGGGTCGAGGACCCGCAGGACCTCGGGGACGAGGGGCGGGACGAACCGGGGGTCGGAGCCCTGGAGGCGGCGGGGGAGCCGGGCGAAGGCCAGGCGCTGGGAGCGCCTGCGGACGGGGACGATCTCGACGGAGCGCACCGAGCGGAGATTCTAGGGGCGGACGCTTTCCACCCGACCCCGTCCCCCTAGAATCCCCCCCCTTGGCGACCAACTGGAAGTTCGCGCGCCGCGCCCGGGCGTGCGCGACCTGCGGCCGCGGGTTCGAGGAAGGCGAGCCCCACTACTCCCTTCTCCGGCTCGAAGCGGGGATCGCCCGGCTCGACCGGTGCGTGGCCTGCTTCCGGGACGCGCCCGCCTCCCCCGAGGAGTTCTTCTGGCGCACGCGCTTCGCGCGGGACCCCCGGCGGCGCGTCGCGATCGACGTCGAGGCGCTCCGCGAGGCCTTCACGCGGCTCACCCCCGTCGAGGCGAACGCGGGGCTGCGCTACCTCGTCGCGCTCCTCCTCCTCCGCAAGCGGGCGCTGCGGCTCGTCGAGACGAGACGGGGAGAGGGGGATCAGCCGGATCGCCTCATCCTCTCCCCGGGGAAGGGGAGCGAGGTCCGGATCGAGGTCGTGGTCCCCGCCATGTCCGCGGAAGGGCTCGAGTCGCTCCGGACGGAGCTTCGAGCGCTCCTCGGCATCGAGGAGGTCGAGCCCAGGGGCGATGCGGGAGAACCGGGTGGGGGAGAGGTGGGAGAGATCGGGGGAACGTCGGAGGGGAAACTGCGGAAAAAGGGTGGAGAAATGATCGACTCCCCGACCGAATCTGGAACGAAAACACTTTCCTAGCAGCAGGTTCCACGAGGAGCGGGGGTTCGCGAAGGATTCTCGCTTGCGCGATGAAGGGGATGTGGGTAGATTCCGGCGCGCGTGGCACGAAGTGGCTTGGAGTGGTAGGAAATGTTTGCCGGGGAATCCGCTCATTCCCTCGACGAGAAGAACCGTCTCGTCGTCCCCAAGAGGATCCTCGACGCCCTCGAGCGCGAAGAGGAGAGGGAGCGGTTCTACCTCACGCGCGGCGTGGGGGGGTGCCTCTACCTCTTCACCGAGGCTCGCTTCGGTCAGATCTCCCGCGAGCTCGGAGGCCGCGCGATCCTCGAGAAGCCGCAGAAGCGGGCGTTCAAGCGGATCCTCTTCGCCTCCTCCCAGCTCGTCTTCCTCGACGGGCAGAACCGGATCCTCCTTCCCGAGACCCTGAAGGGGGTCGGCAGGATCGACCGCGAGGTCGTCGTCGTGGGGGTCGGCGACCACGTCGAGATCTGGGCGGCGGAGCGCTGGAAGGGGTTCCAGGAGGAGATGGAATCCAGGTTCGACGAGCTCGCCGACCTCCTCGACGAGGGAGGCGACGGGAAGCCGGAGGCTCCCCCCCGTGCATGAGCCGGTGCTCGTCGCGGAGGTCGTGTCGGGGCTCTCCGTCCGACCCGGCGCCTCCGTCCTCGACGGCACGGTCGGAACGGGCGGCCACGCGACCGCCCTCCTCGAGGCGAACGCCCCCGACGGGATCCTCGTCGGCCTCGACCGGGATCCGGAGGCCCTCCGGATCGCGCGCGAGCGCCTCGCCCGCTTCGCCGGTCGGGTCCGGCTCCGGCAAGCGCGCTTCTCGGAAGCGCGTGGCGCCCTCGAGGCGGAGGGGGTCCCCTTCGTCGAGGCGGCCCTCCTCGACCTCGGCGTCTCCACCCTCCAGCTCGAGACGGCGGAGCGGGGGTTCTCCTTCGGCGCGGACGGGCCGCTCGACATGCGGATGGACCCCGGGGCGGAGGGCCCGACGGCCGCCGACCTCGTGAACGCGCTCCCCGAACGCCAACTCGCCGATCTGATCTTCCGCCTCGGCGAAGACCGGCGCGCGCGGGCCGTCGCGCGCGCGATCGCGCGCGCCCGGGAGCGGGGACCGATCCGCCGCTCCCTCGCGCTCGCCGAGATCGTCGCCTCCGCCCATCCGCGCAGGCCCTCGCGCCTGCACCCGGCGACGCGGACGTTCCAGGCGCTTCGGATGGCGGTGAACGGGGAGATCGAGGAGCTGCGCTCGGGTCTCCCCGCGGTCGCCTCCCGCCTCGTCCCCGGCGGGCGGTTCGGCGTCATCGCCTTCCACTCCCTCGAGGACCGCGAGGTGAAGCGCTTCTTCCGGGTCGGCGCCGCCGAGGACCGCTTCCGGCTCGTCACGAAGAAGCCGATCCGCCCCGGGGCGGCGGAGCTCGCGCGCAACCGCCGGAGCCGCTCCGCCCGACTCCGCCTCGTGGAGGTCGTGGCCGCGTGACCCCGGGGCGAGGGAGGGGATCGGTGCCGCGGCCGGCGACGACCTTCCTCGTCGTCGCGGGCTTCGCGCTCGCGCTCGTCACGGTCGTCCTGCGGGGCGCCGGCAGCGAGATCGGAGCCGAGGTCGACGCCCTCCTCCGCCGCAACCGGGCGCTCGACCGCTCCATCGCCGCGGAGGGGGCGCTCGTCGAGGAGCTCCGCGCGCCGGCGCGGGTGGCGGAACGGATCGCCGCGTTCCGGCGGCACGGGAGGGGATGAGGCGTGTCTCCCCGCGCGGTCCCCTTCTCGCTCCCGATGAGCCTCCTCGGGCTCCTCTACGCGGGCCTCGGCGCCCGGCTCGTCTACCTCCAAGGAATCCGCGGTCCCGAGCTCGCGGCCCGCGCGGAGCGGATGTGCCGCGGCGTCGAGCACACGGCGACGCCCCGGGGGAGGATCCTCGACCGCACGGGGAGGGTGCTCGCCCTCTCCGTCCCCGTCTCCGCGCTCGAGGCGGCGCCGCGCGAGACGAGGATCGCGGACCGACGCGACCCGGGGCGGATCGCCTCCCTCCTCGCCCCGGCCCTCGGGGCGCCCGAGGAGGATCTGCGGCGCAAGCTCTCCGGCGATCGCCCCTACCGCCTCGTCGCGCGGGACGTCTCGCAGGAGCGGCGCGAGTCGGTCGAGCGCCTCCTCGCGCAGCACCGCATCGTCGGGTTGCGGTTCGTCGAGTCGTGCGTCCGCGCCTACCCTCAGGGGGAGATCCTCGGCCACGTCGTCGGGCATGTCGACCGCGACGGGACCGGCCAGAGCGGCGTCGAGCGGCGCTTCGACCCCTTCCTCCGGGGGGAGGCCGGGCGTCGCTCCTACCAGCGACTCCTCCCGAACCCGCCGGGCGCCTCGAGGGGGATCGCCCCTCCCGACGGGGAGACGCTGGCCGAGCCGGGCGCGGACCTCGTCCTCACGGTCGACGCCGCGATCGGCGCCTTCGCTGCGGAGGAGCTGGGCCGCGTGGCGGAGACGTTCGCTCCGGCTTGCGCCCTGGCGATCGTGCTCGACCCGCGGGACGGGGCCGTCCTCGCCCTCGAGTGCCTCCCGCGGTTCGACCCGAACCGCTCCGAGGAGTACGCGCCCCCCTTCGCCGAGATGCTGAATCGCGCGGTGAGCTGGACCTTCTCCCCCGGCTCCGCGTTCAAGCCCTTCGTCTACGCGGCCGGGATCGAGGAGGGGATCTTCGCTCCCGACGAGACCTTCTCGTGCGGAGGCGGGGAGGCCGCCTTCGGGCGCCGGACCGTCCGGGACCACGAGCCGATGGGGGCGCTCACCGCCCGGGACGTGCTCGCCCGCTCGAGCAACATCGGGATGGCGAGGATCGGCCTCCGGCTCGGCATCGACCGGATGGAGCGGTGGGTCCGGCGCTTCGGGTTCGGCAGGGCGACCGGGATCGAGCTCCCCGGCGAGCGCGAGGGGGTCGTCCACCCGCGCGCCTCCTGGACGGAGTGCTACTCCCTCGTCTCGGTCTCCTTCGGCTACGAGCTGACGACCACCCCGATCCGCCTCGCCGCCTCGTTTTGCGCCCTCGCGAACGGCGGATACCTCGTGCGCCCGACCCTCCTCGCGAGCGCGGCGGGGAGGACCCCCGAGCGCGAAGGGGCCCGGCCCCTCCTCTCCCCGCGGACCCGCGCGATCGTGCTCGACGCCCTCGAGGAGGTCGTGCGAGCCGGCACCGGGAAGAAGATTCGCTCCGAGCGCGTCGCGATCGCGGGGAAGACGGGAACGACCGTCAAGGACCCCGCGGTGAAGACGGGACCCGGGAAGAGGTACACCTCGACCTTCGTCGGGTTCGCCCCCGCCGAGGACCCCGCGGCGCTGGTCCTCCTCCTCGTCGACGAGCCGAGGGGAGGGAAGTACTACGCGAGCGACGTGGCGGCCCCGTACGCGGGACGGTTGCTCGAGCGGACGCTCGCGTACCTCGAGCGGATTCCCCCCGTCCTCACCGTCGCGGGGGAGGGGACCGTCCGCGCGGACGTGAGGCTCCTCCCCTCGCCCGCCTCCGGCCCCGGAGCCGTCCAGTGATCGGGTGCCTCTCCGAGCTCCTCGCGGTCCTCCAGCCCTTCGGTGCCCAGCGCGTCCCCCAGGGAGAGGGGAGGGGACGCGAGGACGACCCCCGCGTCCGGGGGATCTCCCTGCACAGCGAGCGGGTCTGCGCGGGGGATATCTTCGTCGCGATCCCCGGCATGAAGCACGATGGGGCGGCCTTCGCGGGGGAGGCGGCGCGCCGCGGGGCCTCGGTGGCGATCGTCGGCCGGCCGATCCCGCACCTCACGATCCCGCAGGTCGTCGTGCCGGATCCCCGGGTCGCGGCAGCCGAAGCGGCCGCGGCCTGGTTCGGCCACCCCTCGAAGAAGCTCCTCTGCGTCGGCGTCACGGGGACGAACGGGAAGACGACCACGACCTACTTCCTCCGCGCGATCCTCGAGGCGACGGGCCGGCGGGTCGGCCTCCTCGGGACGGTCGCGTACGACCTCCTCGTGCGCACCCTTCCGGCCCCGAACACGACCCCCGACCCGATCTCGCTCCAGTCCCACCTGCGGGAGCTCGTCGACGCGGGCGCCGAGGCCTGCGTGATGGAGGTCTCCTCTCACGCCCTCGACCAGGGGCGCATCCGGGGGGTCGCCTACGACGCCGCGGTCTTCACGAACCTCACCCCCGAGCACCTCGACTACCACGGCGACCTCGACGCGTACCGGGAGGCGAAGGCGCAGCTCTTCGACGGGCTCGCCCCGGGGGTCGTCGCCGCCCTCGCGGCCGACGACCCGTCGAGCGCCCGCATGGAGGCGCGCACGGCCGCGACCGTCCTCCGCTACGGGTTCTCCCCCGACGCCGCCGTGCGCGCGGAGGGGATCGAGCCCGCCCTCGACGGGATCCGCTTCCGGCTCCTCGCGTGCGGGCGGGCGGTGGCAGTCTCCCTCGCGATCCCCGGACTCCACAACGTACGCAACGCCCTCGCCGCGGCGGCAGCGGCCGTCGGGCTCGGTCTCCCGCTCCGGGCGATCGCGGAGGGGCTCGGCGCCCTCCGCGGCGTGCCCGGGCGGCTCGAGCGCGTGGATGCAGGCGCCCCCTTTCGCGTCTGCGTCGACTACGCCCACACGGACGCTTCGCTCGAGGCGGTCCTCTCCCACCTCCGCCCGCTCGTCAAGGGGCGGCTCCTCGTCGTCTTCGGCTGCGGCGGGGACCGGGACCGGAGCAAGCGTCCCCGGATGGGGGCGGTCGCGGGCCTACACGCCGACCTCGTCTTCGTGACCAGCGACAACCCCCGGACCGAGGACCCGCGGCAGATCGTCGAGGAGATCCGCTCGGGGATCGGGCGGTCGGAGGGGATCTTCCACGAGCCCGATCGACGCGCCGCGATCTTCGCCGCGATCGCCGCGGCGCGGCGCGGCGACCTCGTCCTCATCGCAGGGAAGGGACACGAGCGCGTCCAGATCGTCGGGGGGGAGACCCGGCCCTTCGACGACCGGGAGGTCGCGCGGGAGGCGCTCCGTGCGGGCGCCTGATCTCCGCGCGTTCTGCGCCGCGAGCGGGGCGACCCTCGCGTGGGGCGCCGCGGGGCTTCGCCCGCGCGGGGTCTCCACGGACAGTCGGTCGGTCCGGCAGGGGGACCTCTTCGTCGCGCTCCGCGGCCCGCGCTTCGACGGGAACGCCTTCGCCGCCTCCGCGCTCGACGCGGGTGCGCTCGCCTGCCTCGTCGAATCGGGCCGGTCCCCCTCCCCGCGCCCGGGCCGAGCGTGTCTCGAGGTCGCCGACCCCGCCCGCGCCCTCCTCGACCTCGCCGCGGCCCACCGCGCGCGCTTCACGCTGCCGGTCGTCGGGATCACGGGCTCCTGCGGGAAGACGACGACGAAGGATTACCTCGCCCACCTCCTCGGGTGCCGGCGCCGGGTCGTCGCCTCGGAGAAGTCCTTCAACAACGCCGTCGGCGTGCCGCTCACGCTCCTGCGAATCGAGCGCGGGACGGAGATCGCCGTCCTCGAGATCGGGACGAACGCGCCGGGAGAGATCGCCGCCCTCGCGGCGGTCGCCCGGCCGACGGCGGGCCTGGTCACGAACGTGAACGAGGCCCACCTCGCGGGGCTCGGGACCGTGGAGGGGGTGGCGCGGGAGAAGGGGGACCTCCTCGCCGCCCTCCCGGAGGAGGGCTTCGGCGTGATCTCGGCCGACTGTCCCCGGAGCCGCGGCCTGGGGAGCCGCACCCGCGCGCGGGTCCTCACCGTGTCCGTCGGCGGCCGCGCCGACTTCCGCGCCGTCGACCCGGTCGCCCACGGGGCGGGGACCGCCTTCCTCCTGAACGGGACGATCCCCGTCACGCTCCCCGCCCTCGGGACGCACAGCGTCGCGAACCTCCTCTTCGCGATCGCCGCGTGCGCGGGGCTCGGGCTCCCCCCGGAGGAGGTTCTCGGCGCGGTCCCGACGCTCCCGACCGCCCCCCGCCGGCTCGAGTGGAAGCGCTTCGGCGCGATCTCCCTCCTCGACGATTCCTACAACGCGAACCCCGCCTCCGCGCGCGCGGCGGTGCGGGTCCTCGCGGGGATGCCGGGAGCGAGCCGCCGCGTCCTCGTCCTCGGGGACATGCTCGAGCTCGGCGAGTCGGCGCCCTCGCTCCATGCGGAGGTCGGGGCCGCCGTCGCCCGCGCGGGGATCGATCTCTTCATCGGCGTGGGGCGGGAGGCTCGGGGCGCGGTCGAGGCCGCCCTCGCCGAGGGGCTCCCCGCGAAGGGGGCGCTCGCGCTGGAGGACACCCCCAGCGCCGTCGCGATCGTCCCGGAGCTCCTCCGCGACGGGGACCTCGTCCTCGTCAAGGGGTCCCGGGGGATGGAACTCGAGTCTCTCGTCGGCGCCCTGCGCGGGCGCTTCGCGCCGGACGGGGCGGGCCCGGCCCCCGCGCCCTCCGCGGCGGGGGGACGCCGGAGGGGCGCTCTCGCGTCGGCGCGCGGGCGAGGGAAGGGATGATCCCCCTGCTCTTCCTCGACGCGTTCCCGGGGGCGGGGCCGTTCCTCTCCCTTCCGTTCCGCGCGTGCGCCGCGGCGGCGACCTCGTTCCTCTTCCTCCTGCTCGTCGGCCCCGTGGGGATCCGGCGCCTGCGGGCGTTCGGCCTGCGGGAGCGGCCCGACAAGTCGGACTCCCCGGCCCTGGCGGCCGTGTGGGCGAAGACCGACAAGGGGAACACCCCCACGATGGGGGGGCTCCTCGTCCTCGGCGCGGTCCTCGCCTCCTCGCTCCTCTGGGCGCGACTCGACGGGGTCCACCTCGTCCTCGCGCTCCTCACCCTCCTCGGGTTTGCCGCGGTGGGGTTCGCGGACGACTGGATCAAGCTCACCCATCCGACGCGCGGCGGGCTCTCCCGAACGGCGAAGATGGCCGCTCTCACGTCCGCCGCCGGCGTCGTCCTCCTTTTTTACTGGAAGTTCGCGGCGTCGACGGGCCGCGGTCCCCTCCTGCGCCTCCACTTCCCTTTCCTCGAGGAAGCGCCGGCCGACCTTCCTTCCCTCGGGCTCCTGGGTTCGGTCGCCTTCCTTGCGCTGGAGTGGCTCGTCCTCGTCGGCGCCGCGAACGCTGTGAACATCACGGACGGCATGGACGGTCTCGCGGCGGGGCTCACGGTGTTCGTGAGCCTCGCCCTCGCCGCCCTCTGCTACGTCGCCGGTCGGGGGGACCTGGCGGGGGCCCTCGGGCTCCCCCACGTCCCCGGGGTCGGAGAGCTCGCCGTCGTCGGCGCGGCGCTCTCGGGAGGATGCCTCGGCTTCCTCTGGTTCAACTGCCACCCGGCGCAGGTCTTCCTCGGCGACACGGGCTCCCTCGCGATCGGGGGGCTCCTCGGCTTCCTCGCGATCGCCGCGAGGCAGGAGCTCCTCCTCCCGCTCGTCGCGGGGGTCTTCTTCGTCGAGGCGGGTTCCGCCCTCCTCCAGATCGGGTGGTTCAAGCTCACGGGGCGACGCGTTCTCCCGATCGCGCCCCTGCACCACATCCCGCAACTGCGGGGGACGCCCGAGGCGAAGGTCGTCGTCCGCTTCTGGATCGCGGGAGCGCTCTGCGCGCTCCTCGGCTTCGCGACGGCGGAGGTCCGGTGAGGGCGCTCGACGAGCCCCTCCTCGACCTCGAGGACCGTCCGGCGGCGGGCGCGTTGCCCGACCCGGCGCGCGCGGTGGACCGGCTCGTCGCGTGCACGCTCCTCCTCCTCGGCGTCGGCGTCTGCCTGGCGGGCACGACGGCGCCCCCCGGTGCCACCCTCGAGGCCCTCCGCCGCCACGCGGCCCACGTCCTCCTCGGGCTCGCCTGCCTCCTCCTCGCCTCGCGCGTCCCCCCCGGGCTCCTGCGCCGCGCCGCCCCCGGCGGGTACGCCGTCGCCGTGGCCCTCCTCGCCCTCGTCCTCGTCCCCCGATTCGGCGTGGTCGAGAACCACGCGCGCCGCTGGTTCCGGCTCGGCGCCCTCTCCTTCCAGCCCTCCGAGTTCGCCAAGCTCGCGGGGATCGTCTTCCTCGCCGACCTCGCGGCGCGCAAGGGGGAGGGGATGCGGGAGTTGCGGAGCGGCTTCCTCCCCGGATTCGCCGGGCTCCTCCTCCCGGCGAGCCTCGTGCTCGCGGAGCCCGACTTCGGCACCGCGATCTACCTCCTCCTCGTCTTCACCGCCCTCCTCGCGGTGGGGGGGGCGCGGATCCGCCACTTCGTCGCGGCCCTCGCCCTCGCGGCCCCCGTCTTCGCCGTCGTCGCGTGGTCGAAGTTCGAGCACGTGCGCGCGCGGCTCGGGACGCTCGCCGGCCGTCCGACCTACCAGGTCGAGCAGTCGATCGTCGCCCTCGGTTCGGGCGGGGTCCTCGGGCGGGGGCTCGGGGAAGGGGAGATGAAGCGCGGCTTCGTCCCCCTCGGTCACAACGACTTCGTGTTCGCGATTCTCGGCGAGGAGACCGGGCTCGTCGGGACGCTCCTCGTGCTCGGGCTCTTCGGGGCGACGCTCCACGCGGGGCTGCGCGCGGCGCAGGGCCTGCGCGGGGACCCCTTCGCCTCGCTCCTCGTCTTCGGTGTCGTGTTCGCGATCGGGCTGCAGGCCGCCGTCAACCTCGCCGTCGTGACGGGGCTCGCCCCTCCGAAGGGGATCTCCCTTCCCTTCGTGTCCGCGGGCGGGACCTCGATCGCGGTCCTCGCCTCCGGCGTGGGGTTCGCGGCGTCCGCCGCCCGACGCTCGTCCCCCTCGCCCGGCTCGGGCGGGGGGTAAGGCGCGTTTGGGATCCACAACGCGGGTCGGAAGGAGATTCGGGATGGGCAGGCTCGAAAAGTACGGCGTGTGCGCGCTCCTCTTCGTCATCGTCACGGTCCTCGCGGTCTCGATCTGGGGACCGCGACCCAAGAAGGCGGCGGCGATCGGCGGCGCGGACCAGAGGACGGTCGCGGCGCCGAAGTTCCCCGGCGCCGCCTCGGGCGCCCGGCCCCTCGGCGAGAGCCCCTCCGTCGCCGGGGAGGCGGAGAAGGGGGGCCTCGCGTCCCCCTCGCCACTCCTTCCCCCCGCCGCGGCGAGCGGGAGCCCCTTCGACCGCCCCGGGATCCCCGTTCCAGGGTCGGCGAAGCCCGCGGAGCCGGCTCTCCCCGTGCCCGGGAAGGCGGTCCGGTACGTCGTGCGGCAAGGGGAAACGCTCGACGTCATCGCGAAGCGCGAGCTCGGCTCATCCGCCCGGTGGGAGGAGATCCTCAAGTGGAACGAGGGGCTGGACCCCAAGCGGATCCGGGCGGGCCAGGAGATCCTCCTCCCGCCGGGCCGCCTCGCTGCGGCCGCCCCGCCTCTCTCGGGCGCGACGCCCCCGCAGGAGTCCCCGTCCCCCGCGAGCGCCGCGCCCCTCTCGACGGCCTCTCTCCCGGTCGCGAAGGCGCCGAGCCCCTCGGGCGCGGGGAAGGCGGACCGGACCCACCGCGTCGCGAAGGGGGAGACCCTCTACGCGATCTCGCAGCGCTACTACGGGAAGGGGGCGCGCTACCGGGACATCCTCGAGGCGAACCGAGGGGTGCTCTCGACGGAGCGCGAACTGAGGGCCGGGATGACCCTCGTCATCCCCTAGGTGCACGGGCCTCCGAAGGACGCCAAGTGCGGATGAAAAGAACCCTCGCCGGGGGCGCCGTCACCCTCGGGCTCGCGACCGTTCTCCTCGTCGGGACGAGCAGCGCGGGTCTGCGGGCGCTCGCCCGGCTCCCGGGCCTTCCCGGCCGCTCCGCCCTCGGCGCTCTCGTGCGGCGAGGGGACGGGGCGGGGACGCGGCGGGCCCTCGCCCTCCTCGCGGACGGAGCCGCCGATCCCCGCGACCGGGCGGCGGCCGCCCGCGCCTTCGGCGCGCGCCGAGCCCCGTCGGCGCTGCCCGCGCTCCTCGCTGCATTGAACGGCGGTCCCTCCGAGGTCGCCGCGGCGTGCAGCCGCGCGCTTCGAGCGTTCGACGAAGCGGGCCGCTCCTTCGAGGAGGACGATCCCCCGGAGCAGTGCGCCGGGGTCGTCCGCGAGTGGAACGCGTGGTGGCGGCTGCGCGGTTCGACTCTCCTCGGCCGGGAAGGGGCGGGGGCCGTCCCCGGGGATCCGGGGGGGGGCTTGGTCGCTCCCCTCGGCGCGGCCCGATGAACCTCCTCCTCGCCGGTGGGTCCTCGGGCGGTCATCTCGTCCCCGGGGTCGCCGTCGCCCGCGCTTGGGAGGCCCGCGGCGGGGGGGTGCTCTTCCTCACCTCCGGACGCGCGATCGAGGGAGAGGTCCTCGCCGGGGAGGCGTTCCCCCGCGCCTGCCTCGGGATCGAGTCGAACGGACGCCTCCGGCCGGGGCTGCGACTCCTCGCGGCGACCTGGCGCGCGATGCGCGCGGTGCGCTCCTTCCGGCCGGCGGTCGTCCTCGGCCTCGGCGGGGCGGCCTCGGTCCCCGGGGTGCTCGCCGCCCGGCTCTCGCGCGTGCCCATCGCCCTCCTCGAGGTGAACGCGGCGCCCGGGCGGGCGACGCGCCGGCTCCGCCCGCTCGCCGCGCGCATCCTGACCGGCGACGAGCCCTCCGCGCGCGCCCTCGGATCTCGCGCGCGCGCCGTCGGGGTGCCGACCCGTCCCTCGGGTGCGGCCCCCGCGCGCGGGCCCGCGCGGGAGGGGTTCGGCCTGAGGCCGGAGGTCCCGACGCTCCTCGTCGCGGGGGGGAGCCAGGGCGCCGACGCGATCAACCGGTTCGCGGCGACCCACGCGGGTCTCCTCGCCGCGGCCGGAGTCCAGGTGATCCACCTCGCGGGGCCCGGCAAGACGGAGGAGCCCGAGCGCGCCTACCGGGCGGCCGGGCTTCGCGCGCGCGTGTTCGGCTTCCTCCGGGACACGGCACCGGCCTACGCGGCCGCGGACCTCGTGCTCTGCCGAGGGGGGGCCGCGACGGTCGCGGAGGTGGCGGAGGCGGGGCGCGGCGCCGTCGTCGTCCCCTATCCCCACCACGCCGACCGCCACCAGTTCGAGAACGCCCGGAGGCTCGGCTCGGGAGCCCTCGTCCTCGAGGAGGCGGACCTCGGGGCCTCCGCCATGGGGGAAGTGGTCCGGCGGCTCGGCGACCCCCGCGCGCTCGAGACCATGGGGGCCGCCGCAGGCCGCGCCGCCCGCCCCTCCGCGACCGAGTCGGTCGTCGACGACCTCGTCCTTCTCGCTGGTTCCGCCCCTTCCCCCACCCCTCGAGGGGCTGTGGAGGATCGCTCATGAGCGAATCGAACGGCCTCTCCCGTTCCGACCTGGCTCGTCTCGTCGCCCGCCCCCCGCGAGTCCACCTCGTCGGGATCGCCGGGGCGGGGATGCGCGGCCTCGCCCGGCTCTTCCTCGAGCGCGGGGCGACCGTCTCCGGCTCGGACATGGGAGGAGCGAAGACGCTCGCCGCGCTCCTCGAGGAGGGGGTCCGGGTCACGACCCGCCACCTCGCGAGCAACCTCGACTTCGACCGGGGGCTCGTCGTCGCCTCGGCGGCGATCGACGAGCGCAACCCCGAGGTCGTCTCCGCGCGCGAGAAGGGGCTCCCCGTGGCGAAGTACGCGCAGGTCCTCGGCGCGCTCGCGGAGGGGCGACGCCTCGTCGCGGTCGCGGGCTGCCACGGCAAGACCTCGACGGCGGCCATGCTCGCCTACGCCCTCCGCGAGCTCGGCGCCGACCCCTCGTGGGTGATCGGCGGGGACGTCCCCCAGCTCGGGGGGTCGGCCCGGGAGGGGAAGGGGGAGGCCTTCGTCGTCGAGGCCTGCGAGTACGACCGCTCCTTCCTCAATTTCGAGCCGGAGGTCGCCGTCGTGACGAACCTCGACCGCGACCACCTCGAGACCTTCGGCGACTTCGCCGGCGTCGTGCGCGGATTCCAGGCGTTCGTCGACCGGATCCGGCCGGGGGGAGCTCTCCTCGTCGGCGCGGCGGACGGCAAGCGCCTGACGACGAAGCCCGGCGTGGAGAAGCTCCTCGTCGCCGTCGGAAAGCCCGGGGACGTGCGCGCGAGCGGCGTCCTCGAGCGGGACGGGCGCCACGCCTTCCGGCTCTCGATCCGGGGACGCGCGGCGGGGGACTGCCGGCTCGCCGTGCCGGGTCGCTTCCAGGTCGGAAACGCCGCCTGCGCGATCGCGGCGGCCGCTCGGCTCGGCCTCGACCCGAGAGGCGTCGCCCGGGCGCTCTCGGCTTTCGAGGGGGCGGAGCGCCGGTTCACGCGGCTCGGCGAGCCGGGAGGGGTGCCCGTGGTCGACGACTACGCGCACCACCCGACGGAGATCGCGGCGACCCTGGCGGCTGCGAAGCGGGTCTACCCCGACCGCCGGATCGTGGCCGTCTTCCAGCCCCACCAGTACCGCCGGACGCGGGCGCTCCTCGACGAGTTCTCGAAGGCATTCGCGGACGCCGACCTCGTCGTCCTCGACCGGATCTTCCGCGCGCGCGACACCGAGGCGGACGTCCGCTCCGTCTCTTCCTCGACGCTCGCGCACCGGCTGCGCGAACGCGGCAAGAGGGTCGAGTACCGCCCCGACCACTTCGGCCTGGTGGCCCTCCTCGAGGCGATCGTGCAACCCCAGGACGTCGTCCTCACCCTCGGGGCGGGGGACATCGACTCCGTCGGCCGGGAGCTCGTCAGCCGCCTGACGCTCCGGCCGGCGGGTTCCCGCATCCCGCGGCCGATCTACCACCCCTCGCCGGCGAACGGCGCGATCCGGGAGCCGGCCTACCCGGTCTTCTGAGGGAGATCCCCCGCGGCTCCCCGCCCGGCCCGCCCCGATCAGCGGACCGGAGCGATCCCCATCGGGAGCGACGGGGAAGGGGCCGCGCGTCGCCGCGACAGGACCGGGTCGTAGACCCCGGGGACGTAGGCGGGGAAGAGCTGCTGGACGAAGGCCTGCCGGGCGAGGAGCCTCTCGGGATAGGGGCCCGTCCGGAACAGGATCTCCGCTGCGCGGAGAGCGTCGCGGCGGGCGAGCACCTCGTCGAGGAGGGTCGCGGGGGACTCGGCCGGCGTCTCGGATTCCGCGCCGAAGGCGGCGGGGAGGGCCTCCCCTCGATTGCCACGGCCGGCGCCGAGAGAGGCGGCGTAGCGAGCCAGGGCGTCGCGCCGCTCGGCCTCCGCGCGCGCGAGCCGGTCGCGGCCCGACGCTTCCATCGCCGCAAGGTCCGCCTCCTTCAGGGTGCCGCGGTCGATTCCCGCGACGACCGGCGCGTCGATCTCGGCGATCCCGCCGAGGACGCGGACGCGGACGAGGTCCTTCTCCTGCGCCATCACCACCCCTTCGATGACGCCTCCGCTCTTGTGCCGCACGCGGTCGGGCTGCGCCGCCGGCGCGGCCGGGACTCCGGCATCGATCGTGGCGACCTCCTTGCGCGGAAGCGTGATCGTTCCCCGGTCGAGGTGGAGGACGACCTCCGCGGGGCTCTCCTCGACGCGGAGGGCCTCGAGCTTCTCCCCGTTCTTGAGCGTGACGGAGCCGGGGATGAGGAGGGAGGCTGAGAGCAGCGTTCCGAGCATCGTCGTTCCTCGTTCTCCCGCGCCGCCGGCCGCGATTCTAGGCCCGCTTCCGCGAACGTGAAAGCCGCGCGCCTTGAAGGGGGTTCCGCGCGCGCCGAGAATGCGCGGCCTTCCCCATCCCATGTCTGCCGAGAAGTCCTCCCTCCTCGCCTCGCCTCGAAAGCCCGCCGAGGGCCCCTTCCCGCTCGAGACCCTCCGCCACTCGATGGCGCACCTCATGGCCTCGGCCGTCGGACGGCTCTTCCCCGGGACGAAGTACGCGATCGGTCCGCCGATCGAGGACGGGTTCTACTACGACTTCGAGCTGCCGCGCGCGCTGACGGACGAGGACCTCCCGAAGATCGAGGAGGAGATGCGGCGGATCGCGCGGGAGGGGGGGAAGTTCGTCTGCGCGGAAGCGACGAAGCAGGAGGCGAGGGCGCGCCTTCGAGGCCAGCCCTACAAGCTCGAGATCGTCGAGGAGCTCCCCGAAGGGACCCCGATCACCTTCTACACCCACGGGGAGTGGACCGACCTCTGCGAGGGCCCCCACGTGGACGACGCCTCGCGGCTCGTCTACTTCAAGCTCCTCTCGGTCGCCGGGGCGTACTGGCGCGGGGACGAGACGAAGCCCCAGCTCCAGCGGATCTACGGGACCGCCTGGTGGTCGAAGGAGGACCTCGACGCCTACATCCAGCGGCGCGCGGAGATCGAGCGGCGCGACCACCGGCGCCTCGGCCGCGAGCTCGACCTGTTCACGACCCACCTCGAGGCGGGGCCCGGCCTCGTCTTCTGGCACCCGAACCTCGCGCAGGTGCGCCGCTCGATCGAGGAGTGGTGGTGGGAGGAGCACGCGCGGCGCGGCTACGTCCCGGTCTACACGCCCCACATCGCCTCGGAGGAGCTCTTCAAGCGCTCCGGGCACCTCGAGAACTACGCCGACCTGATGTACGCCGAGATGCTCATCGACGAGCGCCCCTACCGGGTGAAGCCGATGAACTGCCCGGGGCACATCCTGATCTACCGGAGCCGCGGGCGCTCCTACCGGGAGCTGCCGCTTCGCCTCGCCGAGCTCGGGACGGTCTACCGCTACGAGAGGAGCGGCGTCCTCCACGGGATGCTCCGCGTCCGCGGGTTCACCCAGGACGACTCCCATATCTTCTGCACGCCCGACCAGCTCGAAGGGGAGATCGCCGGCGTCGTCGACCTCGTCTTCGCCGTGATGCGGACCTTCGGCTACGCCTTCACCGCGTTCCTCGCAACCCGCCCGGAGGAGAAGTCGATCGGGACCGCCGAGGGGTGGGCGCACGCGACCGCCGCGCTCCGGGGCGGCGCGGAGAAGGCGGGGCTCCCGCTCGAGATGGACGAGGGGGGGGGAGCCTTCTACGGGCCGAAGATCGACCTCAAGCTCCGCGACGCCCTCGGCCGGGAATGGCAGGGCCCGACGATCCAGGTCGACATGAACCTCCCCGAGCGCTTCGACCTCGAGTACACGGCCGCCGACGGCGCGCGCAAGCGCCCCGTCATGGTCCATCGGGCCGTCCTCGGCTCCCTCGAGCGCTTCGTCGGCGGGCTCGTCGAGCACTTCGGCGGGCGCTTCCCGTTCTGGTGCGCGCCGGTCCAGGTCGCGCTCCTCCCGATCACGGACGCGCAGGTCCCCTACGCGGGGGAGGTCGCCGGCCGCCTGGCGGGGGAGCTCCTCCGGGTGAAGCGCTTCGACGGCGCGGGAAACCTGAACAAGAGAATCCGGGAGGCGCAGCTCGAGCAGATCCCCTACATGGGGGTGATCGGGAAGCGCGAGGTCGAGTCCCGCGCGGTGTCGCTGCGGCTTCGCACGGGGGAGGACCGGGGGGCGGTCCCGCTGGAAGAGTTCCTCGCCCTCTGCCGCGAGAAACGCGCGAGCCGCTCCCTCGAGCCGTGAGGCGGCGCCCCCCGCCGGCGATCCGCGTCGCGATGATGCCGCGCGACACGAACGCGATGGGGACGATCTTCGGCGGGGTGATCCTCTCCTACCTCGACCAGGCGGGAGCGGTCGAGGCGCACCGGCACACGGCCCATCCCGTGGTCACGGTCGCGATGCGGGAGGTCGTCTTCCGCAAGCCGGTCTTCGTCGGCGACCTCGTCTCCTTCCACGCCCGCACGCGCCGCGTGGGGAAGACGTCCGTCACCGTCCGCGTCGACGTCGTCGCCGACCGGCTCGGCGCGCGGTCGCCGATCCCGGTCACCCACGCCGAGGTCGTGTACGTCGCCGTCGACGGGCGCCGGAAGGCCGTGCCGCTCCGACCGTGATCCGTCCCGTCCGGCGCGCCGTCCTCCTCCTCCCGCTCGCCTTCGCCTGCCGCGGCGGGGAGCCCGACCCGACGATCGCGAGCGCGCCGACGGACGCGCCGGTCTACGTCCGCGTCCGGTCCTGGGAAGAGGTTCTCTCCGCCGCGCCCTTCCTCCGGGCCTCCCTCGCGATGGCCGGGGAGGAAGGGCCCCCTCCGCGCGCGTCGGGAATCGAGAGGGAGGCCTTCGACGACCGCCTTCCCTTCGGGATCGGCCTCCGCAAGGGAGGCCTCGCCCTCGTGCTGCGACGGAAGGAAGCCTCGGCGCCGGTCCCGTCCCCTTCGAGCGGGTGGGGAGTGGAGGCGCTCGCGGGCGGTGCCCTCGGCGTGTGGCAGGGACCGAAGCCGACCTTCGGCCCGCTGCCCGGCGGGGACCTCCCCGACGGGCTCCTCTCGGCCCGCCTCTTCCTGCCGATGATCGTCGAGGTGTCCAGCCCCGAGATCGAGAGAGCCGCCGGCTCGGTGAACACGGGTCTTGCGCTCGCCGGGGGGGCGCCGGAGGGGACGCTCGGCGAGACGGTCGCGGCGTGGAGGGCCGGGCTCCGCGCGCTCGGAACGCTCGACCTCTCGATCGAGGCGGCGGGGGGCCGATTCGACGCGCTGGCGCGGCTCAGGCCCGACGAGGGGAGCGGGTTCCATCGCTTCGCCCGATCCGCGAAGTCCGCCACCCACACGCTCGCCGGTTTCCTCTCGAAGGAGGGGACGATCCTCTTCGCCGAGTCCTCGGTCGACCCCGTCACATTCGCCGCGTTCTTCCCGAAGGGGTTCCTCGGCGTCGGGCCCGTCCCCTTCGCCCCGCCGGGATCGCTCGGGACCCTCGTCGCGGAGGCCGCGGCGCTCCAGGACGGGCGCGAAGCGGTCGAGATCGGCCACGCTGGGGGGGACGTCTTCATCGAGTTCCTCGCCGGCCTGCGGGATCCCGGGGCCTACGCGGCGCTCGTCGAGTCGGACCGCTTCGCGAACGCGATCGAGGGCGCGGTCTCGGGGATCCCGTTCCTCCAGGACGTCGTCTACGAGAGGAACGCGTTCCACCATTCGGGGGCAGCGGTCCACCGCCTCCGCTTCGCGCTGCGCGAGGGCATGGCGGGGGGGCTCCCGGGACCGCTCGAGAGCCTGCGCGCCGCGATCGATCGCTTCGGCATCGCCTGCTGCGCGGTCGTCGACGACCTGCTCGTCGCGGCGGACGGCGCGGATGCGGAGACGCGGATCCGCGCGCTTCTCGACCGCATTCGCTCGGGGCGTCTCGACCGCCCTGGGCTCGCCGCGACGCTCGGCTCGGCGCGCGGGAGGCTCGCGGGGATCGCGCTCGATCTCGGGGAGGCGCGGAACGCGTTCCTCCGCGAGCGCGCCCCGATGCCTCTGGGCGGGCGGATCGCCGCGACGCTCGAGGCGCGGGACGGCGTGCTCGAGGTCGCCGGGACCGCCGAGCTTCGCTCCTTGATCCCGTCGGGGATGCCGGGGATGCCGAGGTGACGGGCCGCGCGATCCCGCGGCTCAGCGGGAGCAGGCGCGCAGGAGGAGGTCGAGCGCGAGGAGCCCGAACAGGGCTCCCCCGACGGCGATCCAGTGCGGTCGGCCCCATCGCTGGGCGGTCGGAGCCCCCGGGGGGACGGTCGAGGCCTTGGAGGGAGGCGGGGGCGAGACGCTCGCCGGCCCGGGCGGAGGCGAGGCGGTCGCGGCCGCCGGCGCGGGATTGGCCGAGGAGGCCGCCGAAGCCGTCACGGGTGGGGGGGGGGGCGAGCCCGCGTGAATCTTGGCGAGCAGGGCCTGGTTCCTCACCTTAAGCACGGGGGATGCCGTGGGCGCGTTCGCCCAGGGGAGGGGGGCGGGAGCCGGGGTGGCAGGCGCGCTCGCCGCCGCGGCTTTCAGGGCCTGGAGGATCTTTCGGTTCGAGGACTTGCGGTCCCTCGCCCCGCCCACGGAAGGGGGCGGCTTCGGCCCGCGCCCGAGGCGCCAGCGCGCCTCCTCGCGGTCGATCTCGAGGACCTGCGTGGGCTGGTCCACGGCGATCGCCGCGCCCGATCTCCTCCACCATCGGTGCCGCTGCCTCCGGCGGGGGGAGCCGCCCATTAGCCCGGTCACCGAGACCCATCGCCCCTCCCATTCGCGCTCCGGGCTCCCTTCGCGCGCGAGCCTCTCGACCGCCTCCGGCCCCATCCTCACGCGGACGGCGTCGCCGAAGCTCTCGCCGAGGAGTAGGGTTAGGCTCGCGTGGCGGCGGAGCCTGCCCCGGAGGCGGACGTCGAGGACCTGGCCGATGAGCTCGATCCGGTCGCCGTCGCGCGCGGGCGTCCGCTCCCAGACGGCAGCGTCGACGACCGGCAGGGAGCTGGCGTAGACCGCCCCCCCCGTTTGCCGGGCGGCCGCGGGCGCCCTCTTCGCCGGGATCTTGATCCCCGTGCGGTACTCGTGGAGGGTAGGCACCTCCTCGACCGACCCGACGCAGATCCGCGCGAAGTGCTCCACGCGCTTGCGGACTCCGGCGTTCCCCAGTCGCGCGAGCTCGTGGAAGAGGGGGGAGGAGTCGGGATCCGTGAAGTCGTCCCCGCAGAAGAGGAGGTTCTCGCCGCTCCCGAATTTCTCGTAGAGCTGGGGGCGGAGGCGCAGCGCGTCGAAGGTGAGGTCGAGGAGGATGAAGGAGAAGCGGTCGATCTCCGGACCGAAGAGGCGCGACGTCCGCCCCGGGTGCTGGAAGTGCCGGTGCCCGATCTCGACCCCGTTCCCCCGCGTCATCCCGGGGACGAACATCCCGTCGTAGTCGACCAGGCGCAGCCCCCGTCGCTCGACGATGACGTTCCCGTTCTGCAGGTCGCCGTGGCCGAGGCCGGCGGCCCGGAGCGCCGTTTCGAGCTTGTCGAACCCGCGCTGGAGGGCGCGGAGGCGCCCCGCGTCCCGGTAGCAGCTCTCGACCGCGGGGCCGAGCGTCTCCCCCTCGGCCCACTCCATCTTCACGATCGGATAGGGGCTCCCCCGGACCCGGATCCCCTGGTGCTGGTACTCGAACTCGACGAAGTAGGGGAGCCGCACCTTCTGGAGGGCGCGGTGGATCAGGTCGTAGCGGGCGGCGAGGTCGGCCGTCGACTTGTGGAAGCACCGGACGGCGTAGGACTTCTTGCCCCGGGACCGCACGCGGTAGGTGATCGCGAAGCTGCCGCCGAGGGCGAGAGGCAGCCCGAGCGCGTTCCTCTCGACGTCCCCGCTGCGGAGGACGGGGTCGAGGAAGGCGAGCTGCGGGGCCTGGACGGCCTCGTTGTACTGGTCAGGCGTCGGCAGGGCCATCGTCCCACCCGAGAACGAGAAGAGTCGAGTCGTCCAATCGCATGCGCCGTTGCCGGCGCTCCTCCTCGACCAGGGAGCGCAGCTCCTCCGCCGAGGCGATCTCGAGGAGCCGGCGGAGGCGGGGCTCCCCCCGGCTCTCCCCGTCGAGCAGCCACGCGCCGACCGCGTCCGTCACGCAGACGACGCGGGCGTCGCGCATCCCCTCGAGCCTCCACTTCCGGTGAATCGGGCCCGCGGGCTCCTCGCGACAGAGCGAGCGGAGGGCCTCGACGATGTCGATCCCCCCGAGGCGGTTCAGCGCCGCCCGCGTCGAGAGGAGGTGAGGCCGTTCCGCGAACTGCTCCGCCGAGGTGTAGGGGAAGGTGGACACGATCTCGTTCCCCGCGGCGAGGACGGCGAGCGAGTCCCCCGTCCCGAGGACGAGCGCGTCCCCGGCGCCCCGCGCGGCCCGGACGGCGAGGAGGGTCGCGAAACTCCCCCGCGCGAAGGCCGCCTCCTCCGCCCAGGTCATCACCAGGCCCCGGCACCAGTCGTCGTAGACGTTGATGCAGTGGCGGAGGGCTTGGCAGAACCCGCGCGGGCTGCGCGGGCGGACCTCGAGCCCGACCCCGACGAGGATCCGCGACCAGAGGCGCGAGTTGAACGACTCGCTCGCGCCGTCGCTCAGGACGAAGACCTGACGCGACTCGTCGCAGCCGAGCGAGTCCTCGTTCAGCTCGGGAGCCGCGGGGTCCTTCGGAACCGAGGCCGCGAAGCGCTTCCTCAGCACGCGCGGACCTCGGCCCGGCTCAGCGCAGCTCGCTCGCGCGCGTGCCGATGTCGAAGAAGTCGACGATCCCCTCGGTCCCCGCCTTGTAGCCGAAGAAGCGCGAATCGTGCGTGGCGGAGTAGCCGGCCTGCACCGCCCCTTTGACCAGGTGCTCGGGGAGGAGCGAGGACATCCGGAAGAGCCGGCGCGCGTTGGCGTCCGGGAGCGAGGTCTCGTCAGAGGGGAACATGAGGCCCGTCCCCTCGGAGGTGTCGATGTGGAGGTTGAAGACGAGGACGTTCCCGTCGCTCGTCGCGATCTCCTGGAGCTGGCGGCCGATCTCCTCGGGGTCGCCGTCCGTCGATTCGCCGTCCGTCACGTGGAGGACCGTCGGCGGGTACGAGTTCGGGTGCTCGTCGCACCAGGCGACCAGGGACGCCGCGGTCTGGCGCAGGGCCTCGCACACCGGCGTGCCCCCCGCGCTCGTCGGTTCGAACCAGACGGGGAACTTGATCGGCTGCTCGACGAGGCCCCCCGCCCCGTCGTCGACCTTCTTCGTCCGCTCCTCGACGCGCAGCGGATTCGCGGCCACGTCCGCGAGGGGCTGGAGCAGCGTCTCGGACAGCTCCTCGCCGAACCCCGGCTTGACCCCCTTGCCGCCGTAGACGAGGACGCCGACCTCGAAGTAGTTGCGGACGCCGTCGGACTTCGTCGAGCGGATGATCAGGTTCGCGAGCGTCTTGTTGAGGACGTCCGCAACGAAGTCGGCCTTGGTCGCCCCGGAGGCCATCTTGTCCTTCATGGATCCGGACTGATCGATCACGAACACGAAGCCCGTCGCTTGCTTCCGGCTGATCTCCGCCGTGTAGGACATGGCGTCTCCTTGGCTTTGTGGGAAACTCGTGGGCCGAACATCGGGAGACGCGGGGCCCGACCTTGAGGGGTTGCCGGAAGCGCGGGCCGTCCGCTCCGGCCGCGATCCGTCCGCGAGGGGCGCCGAAGGCCGCGGAGGTCGGCACCGAGAGCGGCCTCGCCGGAGAGGAAGGGGGCCGGGCCCGGCCCGGCGCGCTAGGATCCCGTCCGGAAAGATCCGGGAGCCTGCGGCGTGCCCTCCATCCTGCACGTCGATATGGACGCGTTCTACGCGTCCATCGAGCAGCGAGACGACCCGCGGCTTCGCGGGAAGCCCGTCCTCGTCGGCGGATCCCCGGCGGGGCGGGGGGTCGTGGCCGCCGCCTCCTACGAGGCGCGCGCGTTCGGGGTGCGTTCGGCGATGCCCGCCGCCCAGGCGGCGCGGCTCTGCCCGGGCGCGATCTGGCGGAGCCCCGACCTCGAGAAGTACGCCGCCGAGAGCCGCCGGATCTTCGGGATCCTCCGGGCGAGCACGCCCCTCGTCGAGCCCCTCTCGCTCGACGAGGCGTTCCTCGACGTGCGGGGGACGGAGCGGCTCTTCGGGACGCCCGAGGAGATCGCGCGGGCGATCAAGGCGAGGATCCGCGCCGAGACCGGGCTCGTCGCGTCGGTCGGCGTCGCCCCGAACAAGTTCCTCGCGAAGATCGCCTCCGACCTCGGCAAGCCCGACGGCCTCGTCGTCGTTCGGGAGGGGGGGGAGCGCGCCTTCCTCGCGCCGCTCCCGGTCGACCGGATCTTCGGCGTCGGGAGGAAGCTCGCCGCGCGGCTCGAGAGCCTGGGACTGCGGCGGATCGGCGACCTCGCGGAGCGCCCGCGGAAGGACCTCGAGCGCCTCCTCGGGTCGAGCGGCGGGCGTCTCCACGACCTCGCCCTCGGAAGGGACGAGCGGGCCGTCGAGCCGCGCCGCGAGGAGAAGTCGCACGGGACGGAGAGGACCTTCGAGAAGGACGTCGCGGACCCCGCGAAGCTCCGCCGCGTCCTCCTCGAGGACGCCGGAGAGGTCGCCGCGGACCTGCGGGCTCGCGGCCTGCGTGCGCGGACCGTCTCGATCAAGGTGCGCTACCCCGACTTCCGGACCGTTACGCGCTCCCGCACGCTCGAGGTCCCGACGGCGGTCGCGGCGCGGATGTACGCCGTCGCGCGGGAGCTCCTCGCCTCCCTCGCTCCCCGCCGCGTCCGGCTCCTCGGCCTCTACGCGGAGAACCTCCTCGACGCGACGGGGGTGGTCCAGCCCTCCCTCTTCGACGCGGAGCGGATCCCCGACGCGAAGGCGCTCGCCGCCGAGCGCGGGATGGACGAGGTGCGGCGCCGCCACGGGGAGGGGGCGGTGCGGCCGGCGGCGCTCCTGGAGCCGGACTGATCGCGTCCCGGCCTACCCTCCCCTCGCGTCACTCGTAGCGGAGCGCCACGATCGGATCGAGACGGGAGGCCCTCATCGCGGGATAGAAGCCGAAGAAGACCCCCACGGCGCAGGAGAAGAGGAAGGCCATCCCGATCGAGCCGGGGGCGATCCGCGTCGGCCAGTGGAGGGTCCGGGAGAGAACGGCGGCCCCGGCCGTACCGAGGGCGATCCCGAACACCCCGGCGGCGGTCGAGAGGACGACGGCCTCGAAGAGGAACTGGCGCCGGATGTCCCGGCTGCGGGCCCCGACCGCCGCGCGCAGGCCGATCTCGCGCGTCCGCTCGACCACCGAGACGAGCATGATGTTCATGATCCCGATCCCCCCGACCAGGAGGGAGATCGAGGCGATGAGCGCGAGGAGGAGGGTCATGACGTGCGAGGTCTGGGTGACCGTCGCGGCCATCTCCGCCATCGTGAGGACGCGGAAGTCGCTCTCCTCGCCGTCGCGGATGTGGTGGCGCTGCCGGAGGAGCCCCGTGAGGTCGTCCGTGGCCAGCGGGATCGCCGGTGCCGAGGCGACGGTGACCAGGAGCTGGTCCACGTTGTTGAAGGCCGAGCCCTGGAGGACCTTCTTCACCGTGGTCCACGGGCCGAGGACGACGTCGTCCTGGTCCTGCCCCATCGCGTTCGTCCCCTTCGGCGAGAGCACGCCCGCGACCCGGAAGGGCATGTTCTTGATGCGGAGGACCTTGCCGAGGGGGCTCTCGCCGAGGAAGAGGCTCTCCGCCACGGTCCGGCCGAGGACGCAGACGCGGGAGGCGGAGGCGACGTCCGCGTCGGTGAAGAAGGCCCCTTCCTCGAGGGGCCAATCCCGCACGTCGACGAACTCGATCCCGGTCCCCATCACGCTCACGGGCACCCAGTTCCGGTCGCCGTAGACGAGCTGGGCCCGCGTCCGCACGATCGGCGCGACCGCGCGGATCGAGGGGAGTTCCTTCGCGAGCGCCGCGCCGTCCTCGGGCGTCAGGGTCGCGACGCTCCCCGCTCCCCATGAGAACCCGCCCGAGGACGCCGCTCCGGGCAGGACCATCAGCAGGTTCCGTCCCATCGAGCGGATCTGGTCCTGGATCATCGTCGACGCCCCCTCGCCGATCCCGACCATCGCGATCACGCTCGCGATGCCGATCACGATGCCGAGCATCGTGAGGCCGGTCCGGACGCGGTTGCGCCGGAGGGAGCGGAGCGCGAGGCGGAGCGTCGTCCAGGGGGTCACGCCGCGTCCTCCTGGATCCGGCCGTCCCGGATCCGGACCACCCGGCGGGTCTGCGCCGCGACCTCCGGATTGTGCGTGACGAGGATCACGGTGATCCCCTCCTCGTTCAGGCGCCGGAAGATCGAGAGGACCTCGCGCTCCGAGACGCTGTCGAGGTTTCCCGTCGGCTCGTCGGCGAGGAGGATCGAGGGGTGGTTGACGAGGGCGCGCGCGATCGCGACCCGCTGCTGCTGCCCCCCGGAGAGCTGGCTCGGGCGGTGCTCGAGGCGGTCGCCGAGACCGACGTGCTCGAGCGCCTCGCGCGCCCGGCGACGCCGCTCCGCCGCGGGGAGGCGGTTCCAGTAGAGGAGGGGGAGCTCCACGTTCTCGAGGGCCGAGGTGCGGGGGAGCAGGTTGAACGTCTGGAACACGAACCCGAACTTCTGGTTCCGGATCCGGGCGAGCTCGTCCCGCCCGAGCCGGGAGATCTCCCGCCCCTCGAGCAAGTAGCGCCCCTCGCTCGGCCGGTCCATGCAGCCGAGGATGTTCATCAGGGTCGTCTTGCCGGACCCCGAGGCGCCCATCACGGCCACCATCTCCCCGGCCCCGATCGCGAGGGAAACCTCCTGGAGCGGCTGGATCTCCACCTCGCCGAGGCGGTACCGTTTCGTCACCCCCTCGAGGACGATCCGGGGTTCCGTCGCCATCACCGTCCTCGTGCAGGCCCTCCGAACCTCGGGGCGAAGGGGTTCCGCAGGGAGGCGTCCCCCGGCTCCAGGAGCAGGCCAGCCACCGCCTCCTCTCCCTCGTGGACGTCCCCCCGGACGATCTCGGTCGAGCTGCCGTCGGTCGCGCCCGGGACGACGGGCACGGGGCGCAGGCCGGCCGCCGTGGCGATCCAGAGGCGGCTCTCGCTCGGTCGCCCCCCCCCGGCTTCCCCTTCCCGCTCCCCGCGGTCTCCCGCGGAGGAGCCGCTCGACTCCGGAGCCTGCTCCTCCGGGGGGCGGAATCGCAGGGCCGCGTTCGCGACCTTCAGCACCCCGACGCGACGATCGATCTCGAAGGCGATCGTCGCCGTCATGCCCGGCAGGAGCTTCTCCTCGGGATTGTCGGCGTTGATCATCACGGTGTACGTGACGACGTTCTGGACCGTGGTCGGGGCGAGCCGCACCTGGAAGACTCTCCCCCGGAAGCGGAGGTCCCGGTACGCGTCCACGGTGAAGGCCGCCTCCTGGTCGACGGCGATCCGGCCGATGTCGGCCTCCGCGACGCTCGCCTGGACCTGGATCTTCTTCAGGTTGTCGGCGACGACGAAGAGGGTCGGGGCCTGGAGGCTCGCCGCCACCGTCTGGCCGACGTCCACGTTCCGCGAGACGACGATTCCGTCGATCGGGGAGACGATCGTCGTGTAGCGGAGGTTGACCTCCGAGCTGTCGAGGGTCGCCCTGCTCTGGTCGACGACCGCCTCCACCACCTTCCCCTGGGCGACGAGGGAGTCGTAGGTCGCGACGGCCGCGTCGAGGTCCGAAGGGGAGATCAGCTCCCGCTTCGCGAGCTCGCGCGACCTCCCGAGCTCCTTCTCGGCCTGGACGCGGCCCGCCTGGACGCGCCCGACGTCGGCCTGCGCCCGGACCAGGTTCGCCCGGTTCTGGTCGACGAGGGCCTTGAACGGCGCCGGGTCGATCTGCGCGACGACCTGACCCGCGGTGACGCGGGAGTTGAAGTCCGCGAAGAGCTTCTGGATCGTCCCCGTCACCTGGGTCCCGACCTGGACCTGCGTGACGGGCTGGACCGTCCCGGTCGCGTTGACCGTCACGAGGAGGTCCCCCTTCTCCACCCGGACCTGCCGGTAGCGAGGGGACGCGCGGGAACCCTTCGCCTCGTACCAGACGGCGGCGAGTCCGAGGACCGCCACCGCCGCGAGGATCAGGGGGGTTCGTTTCATCGGCGGGCCTCGGCCATGGGGGACCTACCGGACTTCTCCCACGGACCGCTTCAGGGCGGCGATCGCGATCTCCACGTCGAACCGCGCCTGGATCCGCGACCCCCGCGCGTTCGCGAGCGTCACCTGCCCGTCGGTGAGCTCGACGGAGGAGGCGCGCCCGATCGCGTAGCGGCCCTGGACGAGATCCAGGTTCTCCGTGGCCTGCTGGACGGTGAGGTCGAGGATCTTCCGGCGCTCGCGCGCGTCGGTGAGCTGCGTGCAGGCCTGGCGGATCTGGAGGAAGAGTTGCTGCTCGATCTGCGCCTTCGCGGCTCGGGTCGCCCGCAGGTCGGCGACGACCTCCTCGAGCCTCCCCGACTTCTCGCCCCCGGCGTAGAGGACGGCGTCCAGGGCCGGGCCGAGGAGCGCGCTCCAGGCCGACGGGGCGAAGGAGCCGGACCGCGCGAAGGAAGCCTGGAGGGAGACCGAGGGGAAGAAGTCGGCGATCGCGGCTTCGATCGTCTCGCAGGCCGCGTCCTCCCGGAGGGCCTGGGCCTCGAGCTGCGGATGGTGGGCGCGCGCTTCCTCGACGAGCGCCTCGAACGCAGGGGTTTCCTCGTCTCCCGCCGGCCGGGCCTCGAGCGGGACCGCGACCTCCTCGGCGAGGCCGAGAGCGGCGTCGAGGAGGGCCCGATCGTCCTTCAACGCCGTCTGCGCCTGGAGGAGGGCGAGCCGCGCGTTGCCCAGGTCGACCTCCGCCTTCGTGAGGTCGTACCGGACCCGCGTCCCCACCTCGACGAACCCCTGCGTCTGTTCGAGCCGTTTCTCGAACTGGCGGACGGTCTCCTCCGCCACGTTCACCAGCGCCTCCTGCCGCAGGACGCTGAAGAACGCGGCCCGGACGTCGAAGACGACGTCGTTCTCCGCGGCGCGGAGGTCGGCCCGGGTGGCGAGGAACTCCTTCGCGGCCTGCCGGCGCAGCGCGGAGGTCTTCCCGAAGTCGAAGAGGAGGAGGCTCGCGGCGAGCGTCTCCTGGTGCGTCCGGGCGTCCTCGGTCCCCCCCGAGATCCCGCGACCGGAGACCTCCGCGTTCAGGCCTCCGGAGAGGCGGACCTGGGGGAGGAGCGGCCCCCCCGCCTGCCGGAGGCGGGCCTCCGCGGCGTCGGCGTGGCGGCGGGCGATCGCGACGGAAGGGTTCGAGGCGAGCGCGATCTCGAGGGCTCGGTCGAGGGAGAGCGTCGACCCGAGCCCGAGCCCGACCTCCCCGGCGGAGACGGTCCGCTCCCCGGGCGCGGCGGAGCGGGGGTCCTCGGCGCGACGCGCCGCTTCGATCCCCGCGCAGGCCGGGAGCGCGAGGAGGACGAGGGAGGGGAGGGGTCTCATCTCATCCCCCCTGCCACCGCCCGAGGATCTCCTGCACGGACGCGAGGGCCCGTTCCAGCCGGGCGACCTCGCGGGGTTCGAGGACGCCGAGGAGCTTCCGGAACCGGAGGCGGCGTTGCCGCGCGAGCGCGGACATGAGCCTGCGTCCCCGGGGCCGAAGCGAGAGAACGACCCGGCGGCGGTCGTTCGAGGCACGCAGGCGGTCGACGTAGCCCGCGCGGACGAGCCGGTCGACGATCTCCGTCGCGGCGGAGCAGGAGGTGCCCAGTCGCGCGGCGAGCCCGGTGAGCGTCGAGGGTCCCTGCAGGTCGAGGGCCCAGAGGACGCGCACCTGGGCGAACGTCGCCTTTCCGGCCGCGGGAGCCCGCGCGGCGATCGAGGTGAAGCGCGAGAGGACCGACCGGAAGAGGAGCTCGATCCGTGCGACCTGCCGGGAATGTTTCGGGACCCGCATGTTTCGGATACCGAAACAACTAGGGTCCCCGGGGGGACCCTTCAAGGGACCCCGGGAGCCTCCCCGCCGGAGAGGCGGCGGTCCCCGGCCGCGGGAGGGGAGCCCCCCCCGCTGGGAGGGGGGGGAACCGCGCTACGGCACCCCTTCCACGGCCCCCGGCTGGAACGACCAGCCGATCTCGGTCGTCCACTCCTGCGGGCGCGGGACGAGGATCGCCCCCTTGATGCAGACCTGCTCGCAGAGCTTGCAGGAGACGCAGTTCTTTTCGATCACCTCGGCGATCTTGACCGGGTCGGTCGGGTCGGCGCCGGGGAGGGGGGAGAGCTTGATCGCGTCGAAGGGGCAGACGTGGATGCAGAACTCGCAGCCCGTGCAGAGCTCCTCGATCACCTTCGCCTTCGGGATCTCGCGGGGCATGATCCGCTTCACCACGACGTCGTGCGGATCCTTGATCGCGTCGAAGGGGCAGTAGACGCCGCAGACCGAGCAGTTGATGCACAGCTTCGGGTCGATGTAGTGCATCTTCTTCTGCTCGCCGGTGATCGCGTTCGTCGGGCAGACGCGCGCGCAGACCGTGCAGCCCGTGCATGCCTCGAAGATGTAGTGGGCCGGCCAGGTGAAGGTCGCGGCGAGCTTCGGGTCGGTGAAGAGGACGACCTCCATCACCTGCTTCGCGTCGTAGTGCGCCCGGAAGCCGTGGGTCGGCCTCCCGACGTCGAGCGCCACGGAGAAGCGGTCGGGGAAGGAGTTCGCCCCGAAGCAGAGGGCCGTCCGGATCTTCGGGGCCGTGAGCCACGCGCGCACGACGAGCCGGCTTCCCTGGAGCTCGCACTTCGTCGCGTAGTAGGGAATCTCCTCCGGCAGCCCGAAGCGGAAGACGTCGCGCCAGGGGGGGAGCCGCGTCGGGAAGTGGATCGTGAGGAGGACGTGCCCCTCCCGCTCCTCGACCCGGACGTCGCGGCCGTAGCGCCGGTTCGTCTCGACGGGGTCGTCGGGCTCGAAGCGCCGCTCCTCCCATTTCGCCTCCCATCCGGGGACCTCCTGGAGGAGCGCCTCCTTCCCTCCGACGGCCGGGGGAAGCTCGGCGCTGTAGGTGATCGCGTCCGTCGGGCACGTCTTCACGACCCCCCGCGCGTTGGTCTTGTCCCCTCCCTTCGGCGCGCCCTTCGCGACGGCCTTCCGGTCCCCGGAGGGGGTCTCGACCATCTCGAAGAGCTCGGGGAAGTCGCGGGCGCACGCGTCGCACCCGACGCACTTCTCGGGGATCACCGCGTAGGTCCCCTTGCGCGCCGGTTTCGGCGCCGCGGCGACCGTTTTGGCGGGGGCGTCGGGCATGGCTCCGATTGATTATTCGGCATCCCGCCCTTCCGATCAAAGGGCGCCTTCAGTGCGCCTCGAGCCAGTTGTCCCCGACGCCGACGTCGACCTTGAGACGGACCCGGAGCCGGGCGGCCCCTTCCATCTCCTCGCGCGCGACGCGCGAGAGCCGCTCGACCTCCCTCTCCGGAGCCTCGAACACGAGCTCGTCGTGGACCTGGAGGAGCATCCCCCCCTCGAATCCCTCCCGGCGCAACCGGGCCGCGAGGGCGACCATCGCCTTCTTGATGAGGTCGGCGGCCGAGCCCTGGAGGGGGGTGTTCACGGCGACGTTCCGCGCGAGGGCCGCCACGCGCTCGTCCTCGGCGGCGAGCTCGGGGATCGGGCGGCGGCGTCCGAGGATCGTCTCGACGTAACCCCTCTTACGCGCCTCGGCGAGGGTGCGGTCCAGGAACCCGCGGACGGCGGGGAAGGTCTCGAAGTAGACCCGGATGAAGGTCTGCGCCTCCTCGAAGGACATCCCCGTCTCCCGGGCGAGGCGCGCCGGCCCCATCCCGTAGAGGATGCCGAAGTTGATCGCCTTCGCGCGCGAGCGTTCCTCCGGGGTCACGGCGGAGGAGTCCCCGCCGTGGAAGATCGCGGCGGCCGTCTCCCGGTGGACGTCGCGGTCCTGCTCGAAGGCGGCGAGGAGTCTCTCGTCCCCCGAGAGGTGGGCGACGAGGCGGAGCTCGATCTGGCTGTAGTCGGCGGACACGAGCTTCCACCCCTTTTCCCCCGCGACGAACGCGCGGCGGATCTCGCGGCCGAGCTCGGTCCGCACCGGGATGTTCTGGAGGTTGGGGTCGCTCGAAGAGAGGCGGCCCGTCGCCGCCACCGTCTGGTTGTAGGACGTGTGGATCCGCCCCGTCCTCGGGTTCACGAGGTCCGGAAGGGAGTCGAGGTAGGTGTTCTTGAGCTTCGCCATCGAGCGGTGCTCGAGGACCTTCGCGACGAGGGGCTCGGCGGCGTAGGGCTCGAGGGAGTCCGCGTCGACGGCGTAGCCGGTCTTCGTCCGCCGGGGGCGCTTGACCCCGTACTTCTCGTGGACCTTGAGCCTCTCGAAGAGGATCTCCGCGAGCTGCGGGTTGCTCGCGACGTTGAAGGCGGTCCCGGCGAGGGCCTGGATCTCGGTCTCGAGGACGCGGAGGCGCTCCTCGAACGTCTTCGACAGCGCCCGCAGGCGCTGCGCGTCGACCTTGACCCCCCGCTCCTCCATCGAGGCGAGGACCGGGACCAGCGGCATCTCGATCTCGCGGAAGAGGGCCGCCGCCCCGGCGCGCTCGAGCGCCGCCTCGAGGATCGGCACGAGCCGCATCGTGACGTCGGCGTCCTCGCAGGCGTAGCGGCCGACCTCGTTCGGGTCGACCGCGAGCATCGTGTCCGCCTTCCCCTTCCCGATCAGCGACGCGGTCGGGATCTTGCGGTAGTGGAGGTGCTCGAGGGCGAGGACGTCGAGGTTGTGCTCGCGCCGGCTCGGGTCGACGCAGTAGTCGGCGACCATCGTGTCGAAGGCGATCGGCCGGACGTCGATTCCGTGGCGCCGGAGGACCAGCGCGTCGTACTTCGCGTTCTGCCCCACCTTCTCGATCCGCCCGTCCTCGAGGAGGGGCTTCAGCCGCGCGAGGGCGCCCTCCATCCCTCCCTCTACCGGACAGGTCGGACGAAGGGGCACGTACCACGCCTCCCGTTCGGCGGGGGAGAGGGAGATCCCGACGATCTCGATGCGCATCGCGTCGAGCCCCGTCGTCTCCGTGTCGACCGCGAGGCGCTTCGCCTTCCCGATCCGGCCGAGCAGCTCCCCGAACCCCTTCTCCGAGTCGACGACCGTCCAGCGGTGCTCGTCGTTCGTCGCGTCCCCGACGACGGTCGAGAGGAGGGTCCGGAAGTCGAGCTCGTGGAAGAGGGCGGTCAGTCGTTCCGCGTCGGGCTCCTGCCGGCGCAGTCTCTCGAGGGGGAGGTCGAGGGGGACCCCGGTCTCGATCGTCACGAGCTCATGCGAGAGGCGCAGGCTCTCGACCCCCGCGCGGATCGCCTCGCGGACCTTGGGCTTCTCGACCTCGTCGAGCCGGCGGAGCAGCTCGTCCACCGAGCCGAACTTCTTGACGAGCTCGATCGCCGTCTTTTCCCCGATCCCCGCGACCCCCGGCACGTTGTCCGAGGCGTCCCCCATCAGCGCGAGCGTGTCGACGACGCGTTCGGGGGGGACCCCGAAACGCTCGACCACCTCGCTCGGGCCCACGACGACCGGAGGCTTGCCCGTCTCGAAGAGGTCGTAGAGCCGGACCCGGTCCGTGACGAGCTGGTAGAAGTCCTTGTCGCGGCTGACGAGGAGGACCTCGAACCCCTCCCGCTCGGCCTTCTTCGCGAGCGTCCCGATCACGTCGTCGGCCTCGTAGCCAGGGACCTCGACGACGGGGATCCGGTAGGCCTCGAGGACCTCCCGGATCGTCGGCAGTTGCGCGATCAGCTCCTCGGGCGCCTTCTGCCGCGTCGACTTGTACTCGGGGAACTTCCGGTGGCGAAAGGTCGGCGGGGGGGGATCGAGCGCGACGGCGACGTACTCGGGCTTCTCCTCCTCGAGGAGGCGGCGGAGCGTGAGGAGAAAGCCGTAGACGGCGCCCGTCGGTTTCCCCGACTTCGACGTGAGCCGCGTCGAGCGCGAGAGGGCGAAGTGGGCGCGGTAGGCGAGGGCGGTGCCGTCGAGGAGGAAAAGGCGCTTGCCGGGCATCGGGCGCGCACCCTAGCGGGGCGCCCGCCGCCAGGCGAGGGGAGGAGGAAGGCCGCCGAGGATCTCTCGGTGGATGAGTCTGTCGCTCTCAAGCGCCTCCATGCCGACAGGATTCCTGATCCCGATTCCCGAAAGGGACGGGGCCGAGGGGGCGGTGTGGTCCCGCCCCGCCGCCGGACCCGGGCGGGTCGGAGGGATAGGGAGCGTTGACCTCGGCAACTCCGATCGGACGGTCTGGAGCCTGCCGCGATGTCATCCATGCGGGAACGGGCCGGGCGCTCCCGACCGAAAAGTGCTGTCAAGCCCCCCGCGCAAAGGGATGGGCTCTAGGAACTTCGAAACGCGTTTCCCCGTTTTTCGAAATCCGATGAACTATAGATGTCGCACGATTCCGGCGCGCAGCCCCGGAGGCGCCGGTCACGGAAGGAAGGAGACGCCGATGCCGATCCCCCTCGAACGCCATCTCTCCCCCAAGCAGGTCGACGCCCGGCTCCGCCAGGCCCACCGGGCTCGGCGCACCGCCGAGCGGGCCCTCGCCTTCTACTTGAAAGAAGTGAACGACCGCGGCCTCTTCGAGGCCCTCGGCTACGCCTCGA
>DASRRH010000042.1:0-60817 GCA_035695825.1 Planctomycetota bacterium
GAGCGAAGCGCACCGCGCTCGGCGGAGCGGGCGGTGGGTGTAACTCCAGCGCCCGGGGTCGTCAAGGCCGCGGGCCCTCGCCCCGCCCGTGGGTCAGGGGGTCGGCGCTTCGATCGCGTCGAGCGCGCGGCGGAGCCGCGCGAGGCTCCTCTCCCGGCCGAGGAGCCAGAGGACGTCGTAGATCGGGGGGCTCACGTCTTTCCCCGTCAGCGCGACGCGGACGGCCTGCGCCAGCGCGGCCATCTTGAGGCCGTGGCGCGCGAGAGTGGATTCGAAGAGGGGCTTCACCGCGGCCTCCTCCCAGCCCGTCGCGGCCTCGAGGCCGGCGAGGAGGTCGCGGAGCGCGGGCGCGACGGAGGGGACGAGCCACTTCGCGGCCGCCCTCGCGTCCCGCTCGGGCTCGGCGAAGCAGAAGGCCGCCGCGTCGGCGATCTCGCCGAGCGTCTGGGCGCGCTCCTGCATGGCGACGGCGAGGCGCCCGATCCAGGCGCGGTCGGGCGGCTTCCACCCGCGTCGCTCGAGGTGGGGGAGGAGGCGCTCGCCGAGGGCCTCGGGGGAGAGGGCCCTCATCTTCTCCGCGTTCACCCACTTCAGCTTCTCGGGGTTGAAGACGGCGGCCGACTTGCCCGTCCCCTCGAGAGAGAACTTCGCGACGAGCTCCTCGCGCGTGAAGATCTCCTGGTCCCCGGCGGACCAGGAGAGGCGCGCAAGGTAGTTCACCACGGCTTCCGGGAGGTAGCCCTCGTCGCGGTAGGCGAGGACCGCCGTCGCCGCGTGGCGTTTGGAGAGGCGCGTGCGGTCCGAACCGAGGATCATCGGCACGTGGGCGAAGCGCGGTAGGGAGTGGCCGAGGGCGCGAAAAAGGTGGACCTGCTTCGGCGTGTTCGAGAGGTGGTCGTCGCCCCGCAGAACGTCGGTGATCCCCATCCCGACGTCGTCGACGACGACGCAGAAGTTGTAGGTCGGCGTGCCGTCGGAGCGGAGGAGGATCCAGTCGTCGAGGTCGCGGTTCGGGAACTCGACCCTCCCGCGGAGGAGGTCGTCGACGACGACCGTCCCCTCGTCGGGGATGCGCAGCCGCAGCGCGAAGGGGCGTCCCGGAACCTCCCCCTTCTCCCGGCAGCGGCCGTCGTAGCGGAAGGGGACCTTTCTCGCCTCGGCCTCCTTGCGGCGAGCGTCGAGCTCCTCGGCGCTGCACGTGCAGCGGTAGGCCTTCCCCTCGCGCAGGAGGCGGTCGGCCGCCGCGCGGTAGAGGTCCGTCCGCTCCGTCTGGCGGTAGGGCCCCCGGCTCCCCCCGACTTCCGGCCCCTCGTCCCAGTCGAGGCCGAGCCAGCGCATCGCCTCGAGGATCGCCGCCTCGTATTCCTCGGTCGAGCGGCTGCGGTCCGTGTCCTCGATCCGCAGGATGAAAGTCCCGCCCGTGTGCCGGGCAAGGAGCCAGTTGAAGAGCGCCGTCCGGGCCCCGCCGAGGTGGAGGTGGCCCGTGGGGCTCGGGGCGAATCGGAGGCGGAGGCGCTCCTCGGTCATGGCAGGAGGGGGGGAGAGTAGCGGACGGCGAGGGCGGCCACGAGGGAGGGAGGTGCCATCGCCCGAGACCCAGCCGCGGCTCGCCGGGGGTGCTAGAGTACGCCCCCTGTCCGAGGGGCTCCGCCCCCTCGCGGGTGGTGGGCGTCGTTCCCAGGAGATCCCAGCATGCAGACTCGAACCGTCCTCCTCCCGCTCCTCGCGGGAACCCTCCTCGGCGTGCGCGCGAGCGCGCAGCGCTTCGTCTCCCTCGACGGCCTGGGGCCCCCCTCGCTGACCGCGGTGCCGGCTCCCCCGGCGGCGACCCCGCCGCCCTGCGCTCCGCTCCCCCCGCCCTGCCTCCTCCCGTTTCTCCCACCGTTTCCGCCTGGGGTCGTCCCCCCGAGCTTCGGGGGAGAAGCGATCGACGAGGCGACGGGGATCGCCTACGTGACGGACGGAGCCGGGATCTTCACGTCGGTCGCGTACCCCGGCTGCGTCCCGGGGCCCGTCTTCCCTCTCCCCGCGTGGCCGGCCGGACCCTGCGGCCCCGTCGGCGGACCGCCGATCGTCGCGATGTGCGACTCGGCCGTCCCCGGGGCGATCTGGGTCGTGAACGCTCTCGGCGTCCTCTCCCTGATCCCCGTCGCGCCTGGGCCCCCGCTCGCGCAGACGATCGTTCCCCCGGCGATCCCTCCGGGAACGGTCACGGGGATCACCTTCGATCCGGCGACGGGGACGCTCTGGCTGACGGGGGCGTTCACCCCCTTCGCGGTCGGGTTGCCCCCGATTCCTGTGGGGATGTTCCCGTGCGGCATGCTCCCCTTTGGACCGCTGATCCCGATCCCGGCCTGCCTCCCGCCGCCCTTCATCGGGAT
This sequence comes from Planctomycetota bacterium, assembly GCA_035695825.1. Taxonomy (GTDB): domain Bacteria; phylum Planctomycetota; class UBA1135; order UBA1135; family JAKEFM01; genus JAKEFM01. Next base: position 2,382 of record DASRRH010000042.1, read on the forward strand.
CACGGTGAACTCGGCGGTCGCGCCCGGTCCGATCCCGGCGCTCACCGTGTCGAACGGGCTGATGACGGCGAACCTCGCGACGGGCGCGTGCACCTGTCCGGTCTCGCCGCCGGCGCCGCTCCCGACGACCGACATCGATTTCGCGGACGTGCCCTTCTCGTACGGCGCCGGATGCGGTTGCGGTCCGCCGACGATCGGCTCCGCGGGGGGGTATCCGGTTCTCGGAAACGGAGCCTTCACGATCACGGGAATCGGCTTCGGTCCGGGCCCCGGCGTCGCGGCGCTCGCGCTCTCGATCGCGCCCGGCCCTTTCCCGCTCGCCTGCGGCTGCGTCGTGAACCTCTTCCCCGGGTTTCTGATCTTCCTCCCGGCGGTGGCCGTCGGGCCCGGAGGTCCGCCGCCCTGCCCCGGCACGGCGGCCGTCCCTGTCGGCGTCCCCGCCGGTCCCCCCGCGCTGGTGGGGATCCCTCTCTACTTCGAGTGGGTCCGGATCCCGGGCGCGACCCCCTGCGGGTTCGAGCTGTCCGACGGCCTCGAGGTGGTCGTCGGGTTCCCGTAGCCGCTTCCGCCGCGTTCGTTCGAGGGCTCGCCCGGCGGCGGGCTCTCCTCCCTGCTTGACCCCCCTGCGCGGACCCGAAGAATCCGCGCGATGGCGCGGACGGCGAATTGAACCTGCGGGCGATCCTCGCCGCCTGGATCGGTCCCGCGGCGCTCGCCGGCCTCGTGGCCTCCCTCTGGCTCCTCGCCCGGAACGCCGACGGGGGGATGACCTGGGAGGCCCCTCTCCTCCTCCTCGGCGCGCCGATCGCGCTGCTCGCCGGATGCGCGGCGGCGCTCGGCGCCCTCCTCGCCGCGGCCTCGAGATGGATCGCGGGCCTGCGTCGCGCCGAGGCCCACGCGGCGGCCTCCGCGTTCCTTGCCGCGGTCTGGCTCGCGAACGCGGCCGGCCGGAGCCTTTCGCTCGCGGGGGAAGCGCGCCTTCCACTCGCGCTCCTGATCGGTGGAGTCGCGGGGGGAGCCGCCTGGCGCGTCGTCCGCGCCCCCTTCGGCCGTGCGTTGGGGCGCACGCTCGCGGCCGTGGCCTGTCTCGCGACCGCCGCCTTCGCCCTCGGCTCCGGATCCGTCGCGGTCCGTTCTAGGCAGGGGCGCGCGGATCCCCGGGACGCCGTCCCCCGCTTTCCCCCTCTCCCGATCCCGCCCGAGCGGCTCCGAGTCAGCGCACGGGTCTTCGTGCTTGGCCTCGACGGCGCGACCTGGGACCGAATCGATCCGTTGATGGCGGAAGGGAGGCTCCCCAACTTCGCCCGCCTGAAGCGCGAGGGGGCGTGCGGGCGCCTCCAGACGCTCACGCCCACCCTGTCCGCGGCGATCTGGACCAGCGTCGTCACGGGGAAGACGCCCGAGGTGCACGGGATCCGCCGGCACTACGTCCACCGCACCTCGTTCCTCCGGCGGCCGAACCTCCGGATGGAGACGTGGATGGCCCCGATCCGGGACGTCTTCGCGGGCCTCGGACTCCTCCGGATCCACCCCGTCACCTCGAACCTTCGTCGATGCAAGGCGCTCTGGAACATCGCCTCCGAGTCGGGGCTCTCCGTGGCCGTCCTGGGCTGGTGGGCGTCCCAGCCGCCGGAGCCCGTGAACGGCTGGATCGTCTCCGAGTTCGCGAGCGCGGCGCGGACCGGGGAGCTGTCGGACCGGGGCGTGCTCCGGAACTACGAGGTCGCCGCGTCGACCCATCCGCCGGGGCTCCTCGCTTCGCTCGCCCCCCTCGAGCGGACCCCCGAGAGCCTCACCCGGGCCGACCTCGAGGCCTTTCTCCCCGTCGACGAAGAGGTCTGGGCCGAGCTCCGGACGGGGGAGAGGTTCGACTGGGGCCGCCCTCTCACCGTCTTCCGGGCGACCTACCTCAAGGACGAGTTCTTCGCGGAGGCGGCGCTCGCGATCGAGCGGGAGCATCGGCCCGACCTGCTCCTCTCGTACCTCAAGGGGATCGACGTGTTCGGCCACTTCTTCTGGCGGTACTCGACGAAGGAGGCGCTCGCGGAGGGGGAGGATCCGAAGCTCGTCGCGCGCTACCGCGGCTGCGTCGACCGCGCCTACGAGTGGACCGACCGGATCCTCGGACGCTACCTCGGGCGGCTCGGGCAGGGGGACACCTTGATCGTCCTGTCGGACCACGGATGGGAGCGCTTGGGGCCTCGCCTCTACGCCCATCACCGCGCCCCGGACGGCATCCTCGCGATCCTCGGGGCGCACGCCCGCGCCGGGGCCTGGCTCGAGGGGGCGCGCGTGCTCGATGTCGCCCCGACGCTCCTCCACCTCCTCGGCCTCCCGGCGGGGGAGGACATGACCGGTCGCGTCCTCGTCGATTGGCTCGAGGGAACGCCCGAGCCGCGCTCGATCCCGACCTGGGAGACGACGCGGCTCGGGAGCGAGGAGGCCCTCGGCCTCCCCGGGGCGGAGGAGAGGGAGCACGAGCTGCGGGCGCTCGGCTACGTGAAGTAGGCGCCTCCGGGCCGGGCGGGGGAGAGGATCGAGGGGGGAGCGGGATGCGCCTCGCCGGGCTTGAGGAGCCCAAGCTCGCATCGCGCGGGGATCGCCTCGCGCCGCGCATAGTCGGCGTTGCGGCGCTCGAGGCGGGTCGGGTCGGGCGGATGCCAGAGGTGGAAGACGACCGCCCGATGCCAGACCGACTTCGGGAGGACGCCGACCTCCTTCAGGCGCTCGCGCAGGTCCCCGTCGGCGTTTCCCCACCCCCGCATCCGCTCGTCGAAGCCGTTCACCTCGACGAGGGCGGAGCGGGAGGCGGCCATGTTGAGGGCGAGGTTGTGGGGCCTCCGCCTCCGGCGCGTCCAGATCTGCCATTCGTTCTTCCAGTGGCGCGCGAGCAGGCGGCCGCGGGATCGCCAGTCGAGGAAACGTTCGTAGGCGCCGGAGGAGGCCTCCGCGGGCCCCACCCCCCGCGTCTCCTCCTTGGTGAGCCGGACGCATCCCCCGATCGAGAGCCGGCGGGGGTCGAATGCGCGGAGGTGGACCTCGAGGAGGTCCGCCTTCGGGAGCGAGTCCGCGTCCGTGAAGAGGAGGAGGTCGTGTCGCGCCGCCTTGATCCCCTCGTTCAGGATCCGCGTCCGCCAGTGTCCCTCCCGCGCCGTGCCCACGTGGACGATCGGGAAGGAGGCCCGGCCGCGCGCCCGCTCGATCACGCTCGCCGTGTCGTCGCTCGATCCGTCGTCCGCGACGACGACCTCGAAGTCGCGCGCCGTCTGCCGTTCGAAGGCCGCGAGGACGAGCCGGAGGGAAGAGGCGCGGTTGTAGGTGTTGAGGACCACGGAGACGGGCACGCGCCCGATTTTCGAAGGGCGGGGCTCCCGCGGTCAACGCGCGGGGGATCCCGCTCGCGCGCCCCTCAGGCCCGCGCGGGGCCGCCCCCCTTGCCGGCGAGGACCTCCGGGTAGAGCCGGAGGACCTCGCGGTAGTGGGCCTCGCGCGGGAATCGTTCGGCGGCCCCGCGCGCCGCCGCGGAGGCCTTCTCCCGGGCCCGGCGGTCGAGAAACGGGAGGATCCGATCGGCGATCGCCTCGGGGCTCGCGGGCGCGGGGAGGACCGCCCCGCTCTTCCCGGCCTCGATCGCCTCGGCGGCGCCGTTCGCCTCCGTCGTGACGGCGGGGACCCCGCAGGCCATCGCCTCGAGCGTCGCGTTCGCGAAGGGGTCGTAGAGGGTCGGGAGGACGAAGAGGTCGGAGGCGGCGAGGAACCGCTCGGGGTCGGATCGGGCTCCCACGAAGGAGACGGAGCCGTCGAGGCCGAGCCGCGAGGCGAGGCGGCGGAAGGCGCGCTCGCGCCGATCCCGGCCGACGACGAGGAGGCGGACGCGCTCTCCCCGCGCGCGCAGGATCGCGAGGGCCCGGAGGAGGGGCGCGAGCCCCTTGCGGACGAACCCCGTGCCGACGAATCCGAGGAGCACCTCCTCCGGGGAGAGCCCCCGTTGCCGCCGGACCTCCTCCCCGAGGGTTCTCCGCAGGCGGGGGTGGAACCGCTCGAGGTCGACCCCGCTGTAGAGCACCCGCACGCGCTCCGCCGGCACGCCGTAGCGAGCGACGAGGTCGTCGCGCACCATGCGGGAGTTCGCGACGAGGAGCCGGTAGTTGCCCGGCGCGAAGGTCCGCCGCTCGATCGCGAGGGCGGCGCGCTGGTGGGGGGTCGACCGGGCGAGCCCGCGGACCCACTCCGGCCTCCCCGCGGCGTGCGCGCGCTCGAGGTAGGTCGCGTGGCATCCTCCCCCGAGACGGAAGAGGTCGTGGCGGAGGGTCTTCCCGAAACCGTGGACGAGGTCGTAGCGCTCCCTCCCAAGGAAGCGCTCGGCGGAGAGCGCGAAGGAGACCATCCGCGCCGTCGGGCCGAGCGGGAGGATGGGGACCTGGCGGACTCGGACCCTCGGGTCGGGGACCCCCTCCGCCTCCGCGCAGACGACGTGGACCTCCTCCCCCGCCGCGGCCAGACGTCCGGCGAGCTCCCAGACGTACCCCTCGGTCCCGCCGACCGGGGCGAGGCGCTTGTGGAGGAGCGCGACCTTCACGCGGAGCGCAGACCCGCCCCGCGGGGGAAGAGGTGGCCGAAGGGGTCGTAGGCCCGAAGGACCCGCGCGCGATCGGCGCGGGAGAGACGCGCCCCGAGGGGGGTCGCGAAGGCCTCGAGGTCCGCCCGGCGTGCGCCAACCGAGCGCCGGGGTCTCGCCTCGAGGCCGAGGGTCCAGACGAGGAGGGGTCTCCCCTCCGCGTCGACGAGGAGAGCCTCGCAGGGGACGGCTCCGAAGCGCAGCCCCCCGTCGTGGGCGCGCCGGGCGAGACGGCCGAGCGAGGAGAGGAGGGCAGCCCGGGCCTGGCCGTGGGCCTGCGCCAGTGCCTCGGGCAGGGGGGGGCCCGGGTGGGCGATCTCGACCACCAGGAAGGAGTCCCCTCCCTCCTCCCGCTCGAACCATCCGACGGGGTCCGGGGTCGGCAGGCCGAGGGCGGCGCACCGGTGCAGGTCGCCGAAGGCGCGCTCCGCGTCGCCGCGACGGAGGCGCCGGATCCGCAGGCCCTCCGACCCCTCCGCGCTCCCGTCGCGCGCCGCGGCGGCGAGCGCGTGCTCGAGCGCCTTCGCCCGGGCCCCGTAGGAGATCCCCTTCCATCCCCGGGGGAGTGCCGCCGTCCGGCCGTAGCGAGCCTCGGCGGCTCCTCGGGCGGCTCCGAGAGAGCGGGAGCGCGCCCGACGCGTCGCCCCGCGGAGCGCGACGCGGGCGATCCGGCGGAAGGGGAGCCGCGCCCGGGCCGCGTAGGCGCGGAGGGAGCGGGCGCGCTCGAAGCCGCCGAGCGCGCGGAGCGAGTGGAGGAGGAACGCGAGGTCGGCGCAGCGGGCCCGCAGCGTCGGGGCGCGCGGGCGAGATCGGGCGAGGTCCCCGACGGCGAGCGAGCCGTCGGGCCTCACGAAGAAGTTTCCCGCGTGGAGGTCGCCGTGGACGAAGCCCGCCGCGTGGAGGTCGGCCGCCAGGGATCCGGCCGACTCGAGGAGCCGCCGCCGCTCGAGGGGGGCGGTTCCGCGGAGGGCCTGCGCGAGCGTCGGAGCGGATCCGAGATCCTCGAGGACGACGAAGGAGTCGCCGAGGAGCGGGCCCGAACGCTCCTCGACGAAGGCGAGGGCCCGGACCGCCGCCACGCCTTCCGCCGCGAGGCGCTGCGCGGCGCGGAACTCCCGTCGGGCCGCCGAGCCGCGAAGACCCCGCACGGCGGTCCGGAACAAGCCGCGCGGAGGGTAGCGCTTGACGACGAGGGGGTGGGGAAGGGCGGGGGTGGAGACGCGCCTCACCTCCCCGCGCACGGAGTCCTTGAGGATCTCGCTCCGCGAGCGCAGGAGCGCGAGGAGAGCCTCGCGCGCGGCGGGGGGAAGGGCGGGCGCGAACTCGGCGACGCGCGGCATGGCCCGCGCTTATAGTAGCGGCCGTGTCGTCCGGGTCCGACCCGCCCCGCACGATCTTCCACGTGACGGCGGAGAGGGGCTTCTCGGGCGGGGAGTCCCAGGTCTTCCTCCTCCTCGAACGCCTGCGCGAGCGGGGCCACCGCTGCGTCCTCGTCGCGCCTCCCGGGAGCCGGTCGATCGAGGAGGCGCGGAGGAGCGGCGTGTCGACGAGGACCCTTGCCGTCCGCGGGGACCTCGACCTCCTCGCCGCGGCGCGCCTGCGCCGGATGCTCCGGGGAGAGCGGCCCGACGTCGTCCACTTCCACTCCATGCGCGCCCACGTCGTGGGGGCCCCCGCGGCGCGCCTCGCCGGCGTGCGGGGGGTGGTCGCCACGCGGCGCATGGACTACCCGATCGCGCGCCATCCCCTGAACCGCCTCGCCTACGGGAGATGCACCGACCTCGTCATCGCGATCTCGGAGGCGGTCCGCGCCGCGCTCCTCGACTTCGGCCTCCCCCCGGAGCGCGTCCGGGTCGTTCGCAGCGGGATCGACCTCGCGCGCTTCGACGCCGCCGCCGACCCGCGCGCGGCGGCCGCCCGCGCGGGGCTCCCCGCCGCCGGGCCGCTCGTCCTCTGCGCCGGGAGCCTCCGTCCCCGGAAGGATCACGCGACGCTCCTCCGGGCGTTCGCCGTGGCGGCGCGCGCCCTCCCCTCCGCGCGGCTCCTCCTCGCGGGGGAGGGGCCCGAGCGCTCCCGCTTGACGGAGCTTTCGCGAGCGCTCGACCTCGACGGGCGAGTCCTCTTCCTCGGGGAGCGGCCGGACGTGCCCGACCTGCTTGCAGCGTGCGACCTCTTCGCCGCGAGCCCCCGGCTCGAGGGGCTCGGCGTCTCGGTCCTCGAGGCGATGGGCGCGGGGCGCGCCGTCGTCGCGACGGGAGTCGGAGGTCTCCGGGAGTCGGTCCTCCCCGGCGAGACGGGTCTCCTCGTCCCCCCCGGCGACGCCGAGGGGTTCGGAGCGGCCCTGGTGCGCCTGCTCGCGGACGCGCCCGCCCGCGCGCGGATGGGACGCGCGGGCCGCTCCCGGGTCGAGGCTCTCTTCTCTGCGGGGGCGATGGCGGAGGGGACCGAGCGCGTCTACCGGGAGGCCCTCGGGGCCTGAGCGGGGAACGCGCGCCCTCGGCTCGATGCCCCGGACCCCGGTCTCCCTCTGCATCGTCGCCCTCGAGGAGGAGGACCGCCTCGGGGACTGCCTCGCCTCCGTCCCGTTCGCCGAGGAGCGCCTCGTCGTCGACTCCCACTCGAGGGATCGGACCCGGGAGGTCGCCGCGCGCGCGGGCGCCCGCGTGATCGAGCGGGACTGGCCGGGCCACGTCGCCCAGAAGGAGTTCGCGGTCCGCGCCGCGCGCAACGACTGGGTCCTTTGCCTGGACGCGGACGAGCGCCTCTCCCCGGGCCTGCGCGGGGAAGTGGAGGCGATCCTCGAGCGCGGGCCGGGGGACGCCACGGGCTTCTCGATGCCGCGGCGGACGAACTACCTCGGGCGCTGGGTCCGCCACGGAGGCTTCTCCGGGGACCGCAAGGTTCGACTGTTCGACCGCCGCCGGGGACGCTGGTCGGGGAGCGATCCCCACGACCGGGTCGAGGTGGAAGGCCCCGTCCGGAGGCTCCGCGGGGCGATCCTCCACTTCCCCTACCGGGACCTCGGGGAACACCTCCGGACGATCGAGTCCTACACGGAGATCATGGCCCGGGAGATGGCGAAGCGCGGTCGTCGGGCCGGGCCCCTGGCCCCCCCCCTGCACGGCCTCGCGCGCTTCCTCCGCTTCTACCTGCTTCGGGCGGGCTTCCTCGACGGGGGGACGGGGCTGCGCCTCGCCCGGCTGGCGGCCCGCTACGGCTACCTCAAGTACGCCAAGCTCCGGGCCCTCTCCTCCCCCCCGGCGGAGGCCCCCCCCCTCCCCCGGGGATGAAGGGACTGGCGTTCCGGGCGCGAATTGGCAAACTGCGCCCCTTTCCCAGGGCCCCTTTCTCGGAGGATTACGTCTTGGCTCGGAAACCGAACGCAGCGTTCATGAAGCCCCTCACCCCCTCGCCCACGCTCGCGGCCGTCGTCGGCGCGAAGGCGATGCCGCGCACGGAGGTGACGAAGAAGCTCTGGCAGTACATCAAGAAGAACGGACTCCAGGACAAGAAGAACCGGAGGATGATCAACGCCGACGACAAGCTGAAGCCCGTCTTCGGCGGCCGGTCGCAGGTGAGCATGTTCGACATGACGAAGCTCGTCTCGGCGCACCTGAAGTAGGGAGGCGCGGCCGGACGCCGGGGCGCCGCGGGGAGATCGCCCGCGCGCCCCGGCGATCCGGACGGAGAGACGGCATCGGCGCGGACGGCCGGCGCCGGGGGACGCCCCTGAAGCCCCACGGCGGCGCGTGCGCCCTGTCAGGGATTCGCCGGTGCGGCGGGGGAGTCTCGGCGGACGACCACCGCCGAGTTTGCGCAAGGGAAGCGCAGCCTCGGCTGCCGCACCGCGCGGACTTCGTCGAGGCGGCGCACCGGCGTCGTGACCGGCGCCTCCCGCAGGAGGTCCGGATTCTCCTGCGCCTCCCGAGCGATCTGGAGCATGTCCGCCGCGAAGGCGTCGAGCGTCTCCTTCGACTCGGTCTCCGTCGGCTCGATCATCAACGCCTCGGGGACGATCAGGGGGAAGTAGACGGTGGGGGGGTGGTGGCCGAGGTCGATCAGGCGCTTGGCGACGTCGAGCGTGCGGATCCCCGTCTCCTTGATCCTGCGGTTCGTCGCGACGAACTCGTGCATGCAGATGCGGTCGTAGGGGACGTGCCATCCCTCCCGGATCCGGACCCTCAAGTAGTTCGCGTTGAGGACCGCGTGCTCGGCGATCGACCGCACGCCGTCGCCGCCGTACCTCCTCAGATAGGCGTAGGCGCGGAGCAGGACCCCGGAGTTCCCGAGGAACCCTCGCAGCATCCCGATCGACTTCGGAGAATCCCACTCGAGGGAGTAGCGCCCGTCTTTTTCGAGCACCCGCGGGAGGGGGAGGTAGGGCGCGAACTCCGCGCGGACGGCGATCGGCCCGGCGCCCGGCCCCCCTCCCCCGTGCGGGGTCGACATCGTCTTGTGGAGGTTCAGGTGCATCAGGTCGACGCCGAAGTCGCCGGGGCGGGTGACCCCCACGATCGCGTTGAAGTTCGCCCCGTCCATGTAGAGGAAGGCCCCCGCGCGGTGGAGGAGGTCGGCGATCTCGAGGATCCGGTCCTCGAAGAGCCCGAGGGTGTTCGGGTTCGTGATCATCAGGAGGGCGGTCCCGCGACCGAGCTTGCCCCGGAGGTCCGCGAGGTCGACGAGGCCGTCCGGACCGGACCGCACCGGGAGAGGCTCCATCCCGGCCATCGCGACGGAGGCGGGGTTGGTCCCGTGCGCGGAGTCGGGGATGAGGACGGTCCGCCGGTCCCGTTCGCCGCGGTCGTCGAGGAAGGCGCGGGCGACGAGGAGTGCCGTGAGCTCCCCCTGGGCGCCGGCGGCGGGATGGAGCGTCACGGCGGGAAGGCCCGTGAGGGCGGCGAGGGAGCGCTCGAGCCGCTTCAGCACCTCGAGCAGCCCCTGCGCCTCCGCGTCCTCCTGGAAGGGGTGGAGCCACGCGAACCCCGGCATCGCGGCCGCGACCTCGTTCGCGACGGGGTTGTACTTCATCGTGCAGGAGCCGAGGGGGTAGAAGGAGTCGGCGATGCTCGTGTTCTTCTTGGAGAGGAGCACGTAGTGGCGGACGAGGTCGAGCTCGTGGACCTCGGGGAGCGCGGGGGGGGTCCTCCGGAGGCACCTCGGGGGAAAGAGCGAGGCGCCCTCGCGCGCGGGGAAGGCGGGGCGCGGCGGGTCGAAGCCCCGGCGGCCGCTGCGCGAGCGCTCGAAGATCGAGAGGTCCTTGTTCACTGGACCCTCCGCAACGTCTCGACGAGGAGGTCGACCTCCTCGGGCGTGTTGGCCTCGGTGAACGCGAAGAGGAGGGCGTCGGGATACTCGGGGTGGAACCGCGCGAGGGGGATCCCGCCGGCGATCCCGGCCGCGGCGAGTGCCGCGCGCACGCGCTCGACCCCGCGCGCGCAGCGGACGGCGAATTCGTGGAAGAAGGGGCCCTCGAGCAGGGGGGCATACCCGGGGATCGCGAAGATCCGCTCCGCGGCGGCGTGCGCGGTCGTGGCGCAGGCGGAAGCGACCTCCCGCAGCCCCCGCGGCCCGAGGGAGGCGAGGTAGATCGCCCCTCGCAGGGCCATCAGGGCGTTGTTCGTGCAGATGTTGCTCGTCGCCTTCTCGCGCCGGATGTGCTGCTCGCGGGTCTGGAAGGTGAGCACGTAGCCGCGCTTGCCGTCGCGGTCGACCGTCTCGCCGACGATGCGCCCCGGCATCCGCCGGATGAACTCCTGCCGCGCGGCGAAGAACCCGAAGGAGGGGCCCCCGTAGTTCGGGGGCACGCCGAGGGGCTGGCCCTCCCCGACGGCGACGTCGGCGCCGCACTCCCCGGGCGAAGCGAGGAGGCCGAGGGCGATCGGGTTCACCGAGACGACTCCGAGAGCCCCTCCCCCGTGGGCGGCCTCGCAGAGGGGGGCGACCTCCTCGATCGCGCCGAGGAAGTTCGGGTTCTGGAGGGCGAGGCACGCGGCGTCGGTGGGGATCGAGCGGGGGAGGACCGTGCTCCCTCCCGCGAGCGTCACCTCCTCGACCTCGATCCCGGCGTGGGCGGTCGCGGTGCGAAGCGCCGCCCGCGCGTGGGGGTGCACGCCGCGCGAGACGAGGACGCGGCGGCGCCCCGTCGCGGACGTCGCGAGGAGACAGCCTTCCGCGAACGCGCTCGCCCCGTCGTACATCGAGGCGTTGGCGACCTCCATCCCCGTCAGCTCGCAGATCATCGTCTGGAACTCGAAGAAGGCGCCCAAGGTCCCCTGGGAGGCCTCGGGCTGGTAGGGGGTGTAGGCCGTGACGAACTCGAGGCGCCCCTGGAGCGCGTCGACCGCGGCGGGGATCGCGTGGCGGTACATCCCCCCCCCGAGGAAGCAGGGGCGGTCGAGGATCGGGCGATTGCGCGCCGCGAGAGCGCGCAGTTCGCGCAGCATCTCGGGCTCGGGGACGCCCGGGGGGAGGTCCGGGGCCTCGCGCAGGCGCACTCTCTCGGGGACGGCGGCGAAGAGATCCGCCACCCCGCCGACGCCGATCGCGGCGAGCATGGCGCGGCGGTCCTCCTCCGTGTGAGGGACGAAGGGCACGGGCTCGCGGTCTCTAGTGGGTCTCGAGGGTCTCGCCGTACTCCTGCGCCGTGAGGAGCTTCCCGAACCCCCCGTCGCCGGCCTCGGGCCGGATCCGCAGGAGCCAACCGGTCCCGAACGGGTCCTGGCGGACCAGCTCGAGCGCGTCGGGGGCCGCGGCGTTCACCTCGACGATCGTTCCCGCGACCGGGGCGTAGAGCTCGGAGACCGCCTTCACCGACTCGATCTCCCCGAAGGACTCTCCCCCGCGGACCTTGCGCCCGACCGGCGGGAGCTTGAGGTAGGTGAGGTCGCCGAGCTGCTCGACGGCGAAGTCGCTCACCCCGACCACGTAGGTGCCCTGCTCGGGGCGGGCCCACTCGTGGGTCGCGCTGTAGCGGCGGTCGTCCGGTCTCATCGCGTCGCCTTTCGGGTCCGGCTGTAGAAGGGGAGGGGGACGATCTCGATCCCCACCCGCTCCCCGTGGACGTCGAGGGAGAGGGGGCTTCCCGGGGCGGCCCTCGCGGCCGGAACGAAGCCGGTCCCGATGTTCGAGCCGAGGGTGGGGGACTTCGTGCCCGAGCAGACCGCGCCGATCCGCTCCTCCCCGTCGAGGATCGGGTAGCCCTGGCGGGGGATGCGGGGGCTCGACGTCCGGAAGCCGACGAGCCGGCGCGCGGGACCCTTCTCCACGACCGCCTCGAGCGCCTTCCGGCCGACGAAATCCCTCCCGGGGGTGAACCGCACCGCGAAGGAGAGCCCCGCTTCGATCGGGTTCGTCGCCTCGTCGATCTCGTGTCCGTAGAGCGGCATGCCCGCCTCGAGCCGGAGCGTGTCGCGCGCCCCGAGGCCGATCGGGCGCAAGCCCTGCGGGCGCCCGGCCTCGAGCAGGGCGTCGAAGACGCGCGCGGCCTCCGAGGCGGGGGGGAAGATCTCGAAGCCGTCCTCCCCGGTGTACCCGGTACGGGCGAGGAGGACCCCGGGGAGGTCGAGCACGCGGGCGCGGGCAAACCGGTAGTAGCGGAGGTCCGCCAGGGCGAGGTCGGCGAGCGGCGCGAGCACGGCCGCGGAGGCGGGCCCCTGGACCGCGAGCATGGCGAGCGACTCGGTCTCGTCGGCGACCTGCACCCCGAGCCCCGCGGCGTGGCGCCGGATCCACTCGAGGTCGCGCGCGCGGTTGCCTGCGTTGACGACGACGAGCAGGGCGTCGCTCTCGCGGTAGACGAGGACGTCGTCGATCACCCCGCCGTCGGGGTTGCAGAGGAGGGCGTAGCGGGCCTCCCCCGGCCGCATCGAGGCGACGTCGTTCGTGACGAGCCGGTCGGCAAGGGCGACCGCCTCCTTCCCGGTGATCCGCACGCGCCCCATGTGGCAGAGATCGAACAGCCCCGCAGCCCGGCGCACGGCCGAGGCCTCCTCGAGGATCGGGCCGTACTGGAGCGGCATGCGCCAGCCGCCGAACGCGGTCATGCGCGCGCCGAGGCGGGCGTGGGTGGCGGCGAGGGGGGATTCGTTCAAGCGGAGGGAGGGAAAAAAGAGGGGACGCGCGCGCGTCCCCTGTGCCGTTCGTCCATGGGCGGTCCAGGGCCCGTCCGGCCACGGTCCGGAGACCTGAGAGTTTCGCGCGGCCGAACGCGCTTGCCCCTTCGGTGCCCCGTCGCGCAGCCGCGGGCCGCGCGCGGGGGCTCTCCCGTGGCTTTCTTCCGGCGCCGGGAACCTAGCGGGGTCCGCGCGGGCGGTCAAGGCGAACGGCACGCGCCGCCGAAACACCCCCCCGGGCGTCCCCCCGCCCGGGTCATGGTTTTCACCGGCGACCTCGACAGCGTCGAACTCGCGCAGGTCTTCCAGGTCCTCCACGCCAACAGCAAGACGGGGATGCTCCTCGTCTTCCGGACCGACGGCCGGCGCGCCTTCCACTTCGGGGAGAAGGGGGTGGGCCTCCAGTTCGACCCCCCCGCCTACGAGGAGAGGATCGTCGAGCAGCTGCGCCGGCGCGGGAAGGTGAGCGAGGAGTCCGTTCGCCTCTCCGTCGCGAACCGCCGCTCCCACAGCAACCTCGTCGAATCCCTCGTCGCGATCCGGGCCGTCGCGCCGCGGGACGTCGAGGAGACGCTGCGGTTCCTCCTCGAGGAGGACCTCTTCGAGACCTTCTTCTGGAGGGGCGCGCGCTTCGAGTTCTTCGAGGGGGCGCGGCGCGTGGAGGACCTCCCGGGGGCCGTCGACGAGCGCTTCGTCTTCCACCCCGACTCCGTCGTGATGGAGGCCGCCCGGAGGATCGACGAGTGGACGGCGATCCGGGCGCGCATCCCCGACCGCTCGATCGTGTTCGCCCCGATCGAAGGGGTCGAGCCGCCGCCGGAATCCTCCGTCGAGGCCGAGGTCTTCGCCTACGTGGACTGCTGCCGGTCCGTCGACGAGATCCTGCGGAACTGTCCGCGCGCCCCCTTCGACGTCGAGAAGACGCTCCTCTCCCTCTACGACGGCGGCTGGATCGGTCCCGTCGAGGCCACCCAGCTTCTCGAGGCGGGGCGCCGCGCCCTGGAGGCGGGCCGCCCCCGGGAGGCGGCTGCGCTCCTCGAGCAGGCGGCGGAGGCGGGGGTCGAACCGGAGGTGGCCTGGGGGAAGGCGGCGCAGGCCCACCGCGCGGGGGAGTCCTTCGTCTCGACCGTCCGGTGCCTGCGCCGCCTCGCCGACGAGCGGGCTGCCCGAGGGCAGCTCGGGGAGGCGTGCGGCGCCCTCCGGGAGGCGGTCTCCCTCCTCCCGACGGACCTCGGCTCGCGAGAGAGGCTCGTCACGCTCGCCCTCGGCCTCGCGCCGAGGCACCGCGACGGGTTCGACCCGGTGGTGGAGGGGCGCGCGGTCGCCTCCCTCTTCCTCGACCTCGAGCAGCCCGACCGGGCCCGCGCCGTCCTCGAGGCCGTGCTCACCCAGACTCCCAAGGACGCGGAGACCAAGCGCCTGCTCGTCTCCGCCCTGACCCGTCTCGGCGAGACGAGCGCCGTCGTCTCGGTCTACGAGTCCCTCGCCAACGACGTCGCGCAGACCAACCCGATCGGGGCCGTCCGCTACCTCCAGAAGATCCTCCTCCTCAACCGCAACCGCACGGACGTCGCCGAGCGGATCAAGAAGCTCTACACCTCCGTCGAGCGCCGGCGGGCCCGCCGCCGGGGCGCCCTCGTCGCCGTGGCCGCCGGGATCGGCCTCGCCGCCATGGCGGGCCTCTACGCCCTCTACGAGACGAACGCGCGGGCGGCCTTCGAAGGGCTCGACCTCGATGGGCGGCGCCTGCGCCGGGAGTACCGGGAGGCGGCGGGCTCCCTCGAGGACTTCCTGCGGCGCCACCCCCTCAGCCTCACGGCCGGCCGGGCGCGCGAGGCCCTCGCCGACGTCCGCGTCGCCCTCGACCACGAGCAGATCCGCCACCGCAGCGCCGAGGAGCGAGCCGCCGCCGAGCGCGCGGAGCAGGCCGCGCGAGGGGAGGACCTCCTCCGGAAGGCCCGCGAGAAGGCGGGGGAGGGGGCGCTCCGCGAGGCGGGGGACCTCCTGCGCTCGGCCCTCGCGGAAGCCCCTCCCGGATGGTCGAGAGGGGAGGACGTCCGCAAGCAGATTGCCTCGATCGACGCCTACCTCGCCGAGGGGAGCGAGCTCGCCCGCCGCGCGGAGGAGCTCGAGGCCGCGGGACGCTACGCGCAGGCGCGCAAGGCGTGGCTCGAGCTCCTCGCGACGCGCGCCGACGCGCCGGAGGCCCGCACGGCCCGACTTCCGTTCCGCATCGAGACCGATCCCCCGGGGGCGCGCGTGCTCGTCGAAGGGGCGACCCTCGAGGGGACCACGCCGCTCGTCGTCCGACTCGAACCGGGGCGCGCGGCGTCCCTCGAGATCCGCCTCCCCGGGTTCCTCCCGGCGAAGCGGACCGTCGAGCCTCGAAGCCCCGACCTGAAGCTCGTCGAGCTCTACCGCGCTCCGACGAGCGTCTCGAAGCTCCCCGAGCCCCCCTCGACCGCCCCGGTCCGGGCCGGCCGGAACCTCCTCGTCGGGCTGCGGGGGGGGAAGGTCGTCGCGCTCGACGGGGCCGACGGGCGCGAGCGCTGGCGGGCCACCCTCGCGGGATTCGGGGAAGTCTCCTCCCTCTCCGTCGTCGGGGAGGAGGAGGCCTACTTCACCGGAACGGACGGAACCGTGGCGTGCGTGCGCGTGTCGACGGGGGAGCCCCGCTTCCGCGTCCGCACCGGCGGGAAGGTCCTCTCCCCGCCCGCCGTGTCCGGGAACCTCCTCGTCGTCGGCGCGGGAAGCGCCCTCGTCGCGCTCGACCGGGAGACGGGCGCGGAGCGCTGGCGGAAGAACTGGGGCGCCGCGGTTTCCCTCCCGGTCCTGCTCTTCCCGGAGGGCTTCGTCGCGGCCGGCTCGGACGGGCGCGTCCGGCTCCTCGACGCGAGGGACGGAGGTTTCGTCCGCGAATGGAAGGTCCCCGCCGCGCCGATCGGCGTCGTGCGGGTGGACGACCGTCTCCTCGTCCTCGCGAGCGGGGGGCAGTTCGTCTCGCTCGACCCGTCGGCGGAAGGGATCCAGTGGACCGGGCCACCCCTCGGCCTCGTGCGCCATCCGCCCGTCGCGGGCTCCTCGCGGATCTTCGTGGCGGCCGGCGAGGATCTCGTCGCCGTCGACTCCGAGACGGGCCGGGCGATCGCGCGCCGCGCCATCGGCTTCCTCGCCTCGGCCCCGCCCGAGCACGTCGGGGACGCCCTTCTCGTCGCGGGCGACCGTACCCGCGTGGCGGCCTTCGACGAGACGACGCTCGAGCGGCGCTGGCAGACCGTGCTCGAGGAGGAGGTCCAGGCCTTCTCCCGCGCCGGCGACGACGTGCTCGTCGTCACGACCGGAGGGACGCTCCTCGGATTCGACTCCCGTGCGACTCAACCCGCCGAGATCCCGGGCCGATAAGACCGCATCCCGCCCCCGGTCCAGGGTCGCAAGGAGGAGAAGGGCCCGGGGGGCGAGGAGAGGCCGGTCCAAGAGAACTCCACGATGGGACGAGGGTGGTTCTTCCGCTGGAAGCGCCGCGCCGACGTGCGCGCCCTCGCTCTCGATCCGACCCCCGAGCGCTACGCCGCCCTCTCCCGCGACCTCGCCGCGGAGGGGATTCACGGGGAGGCGGCCGCCCTCGCCGCGGAGGGGTTCGCCCGGTTCCCCGACTCCCACGAGCTCCGCTCCCTCTACCTCTCGGCACGGACCCTCGATCTCGAGCGGCAGCGGCGGCGCCGCCGAGGCCGCGCCCGGGGCGCGCTCTGCGCGGACCTCGTCGGACTGCACCTCGCGGCGGGGGATCTCCGGGCGGCGAGCGCCGTCGCCGAGGAGCGTGTGTCCGAGGCGGCGGAGGATTCCCAGGCGCGGCTCGCGCTCGCCCGGGTCAAGCTTGCCCGCTTCCAGGCGACGCAGGCCGCGGGGGACGGCCTCGAGGCGCTCTCGCTCCTCGAGGGGATCGGAGAAGGGGATGGGGCGGCGGCGCTGCGGCTCCTGGCGGAGCTCGCCGCGGAAGTCGGGGCCTGGCGGGCCGCGCACCTTTACGTCGCCCGCTGGCGGGCCCTCGCGCCGAACGACCCCGCCGCGATGCGCCTCCAGGCCCGCCTCGCCGCCCACCGCGGCGAGCCCTCCCCGGACCTCCCCTCGGCGATCCGCCGCGCGACGGCGCAGCGCCGCACCGGGGAGGGGGACGTGGCCCTCGCGCCGGCGCTCGAGCGCCTCGCCCGAAGCGAGGGGGTCGAGCACGCGACCCACGCCCGCGTGGGGCTCGGAGGCGGACCCGGCGCGCGCAGCGCCTCGGCCCCCGAGCGTTGGCTGCGGGAGGTCGCGGAGACCGGGATGCGGACGATCGTCCGGGTCGGCCTCGGCGACCCGACGAGCGTCGTCGTCGGAGGGCCTGCGTCGGCCGTCCTCGTCGGGTTCGGTCCCGCGGGAGCGGCCGTCGCGGAATGCCGCGGCCTCGAAGCGGCGCATCGCGCCGAGGGAAGTGCCATCGAGGCGGTGGCGGGAGGGACGGCGTCGTGAAGCGGGCGCTGCTCGGGATCCGGAGCGTGCGAGGGGTGCGTCTCGCGCTCGTCGCGACCGACGAGGGGGTGCTCGTCGCCTCGGAGGGGACCGGGGCCGGCCACCCCGAGACGGTCGCCGCCCTCGCGTCCCGGTTCCTCGCGGCGGGGAAGCGCGCCTTCGAGGAGGCGGGCCGGCCCCGCCCGCACCGCGCGGAACTCCGCGGCTCGGAGGGCCGCCTGATCCTCCTCGACCTCGACGGGGCCTTCCTCGCCGTGCTCGTGGCGCGCGACGGCGGCCCGGACCTCGACGCCGCCCTCGAATCGGCTCGCGCCCGGCTCGCGGTCGCCCGCAACATGGCCACGATCTGACGGAGAAGGACGATGGTCCAAATCAACTTCGCCCTCCGGGAAGTCAACTGCAAGATCGTCTACTACGGTCCCGGGATGAGCGGGAAGACGACGAACCTCGAGGTCATCCACCGGCGGGCGCCCGAAGGCCACCGCGGGGAGTTGACCTCGATCGCGACCGAGGGGGACCGCACGCTCTTCTTCGACTTCATGCCCCTCGACCTCGGCACGATCGCGGGCATGAAGACGAAGTTCCAGCTCTACACGGTCCCCGGCCAGGTCTACTACAACTCGACCCGCAAGCTCGTGCTCCAGGGGGTCGACGGGGTGGTGTTCGTCGCCGACTCCTCCCCCGCGAAGATGGAGGAGAACCTCCAGTCGTTCGCGAACCTCGAAGAGAACCTCCGGGAGTACGGCCGGGAGCTGAGCGACCTCGCGCACGTGATCCAGCTGAACAAGCGCGACCTCCCCGACGCGCTCCCGGTCGCGGAGCTCAACCAGCGTCTGAACAAGTACCGCGCGACGACCTACGAGGCGATCGCGATGACGGGGGAGGGGGTGTTCCCGACCCTGAAGGCCCTCGCCTCGGCGGTCCTCGAGAGCATCAACCGGATGGAGCCCAAGACGAAGGGCGCCGCGCCGGTTCCGACGCCGGTCGCGGTCGGCGCGGCCGTCGCGGCGCCGGCCGCGGCGGCGGCCCCGGCGGGGATCGTCCGGACCGGTCCGGCCTTCGCCCCGGCCGGCCCGGCGCCGGTGGCCGCGGCCGCGTCCGCCGGAATGGGGGCCCATGCCCCTCCCGGCACGGGGGCCGGTCCGGGACGCTTCACCCGCTTCGCCATGCCGGTCGAGGGGGGCGGCTCCCCGCGCGAACCGGGGGGGGCGCTCGGAGGATCGGCGCCCGCGCCCCCCGTCGCCGTCGCGCCTTCCCCGGTGGTGCGTCCCTACGCGGCCCCCAACGCTCGGACCGACATCGGGCCGGTCGCCGTGCCTCCGGCCCCGCGGGCGGCCGCTCCACGGCCGGTCGTGGCGCGCCCGAACGCGCCCGCGCGCGTGGTGGCACGGCCCGTCGCGGCCGCCCCGGCCGCGCGCCCGGCGCCCCCCGCGGCGAAGCCGTCGGGCGGCGGTCGCTCGAACCTCGTCTACGCCGCGGTGTTCGGAGCGCTCGTCACCGCGGCGGCCTTCGGAGTCCTCTTGCTGCTGCGCTGAGGCCGACCCCGAGGAGTTCTTCGATGACGCGGCAGCAACCTTCCGGCGATACGAACATGGTCCTCTATGCCGAGGACGTCGAGCGGATGAACCGGCTGCTCGACGAGTTCCTCCGGCTTTCCGCCGCACGCCTCGCCTTCCTCGTCGATCGGACGGGCCGGGTCATCACGCGCCGCGGCCAGGACCTCCGGCTCGACGTCGAGACGCTGGGCGCGCTCGCGGCGGGGACCTTCGCCGCGACGCGCGAGATGGCGCGCCTCGCCGGGGAGGAGCAGTTCTCCGGCATGACCCACCAGGGCCAGCGAACCCACATGCACATCGCCCGCGTGGAGGACCGGACCCTCTTCGCGGTCCTCTTCGACGAGAAGACGACGCTCGGGATGGTCAAGCTCTACGCCGGGGAGGCCGCGCGCAGGCTCGCGGCGGTCTTCGACGAGATGCGAACCCGCCGCACGACCCCTGCGGAGGCGCTCGAGGCGGGCTTCGGACAATCCGCGAAGAGCGCGCTCGACCAGCTCCTCCGCGATTGACCGGCCCGACGCGCGGGCCTAGACTCCCGCCCTCGCCGGAACGGGCGCGTGGCGCTCCCCGGCCCCTCCCCGCCATGGCCCGAGTCTGCGACCTCTGCGGCAAGCGAACGCGCGTGGGCAACCACGTCACCCGGCGTGGCCTCGCCAAGAAGAAGGGGGGGGTCGGTCGGCGCGTCACGGGCCGGTCGAAGCGCCGCTACAAGCCCAACCTCCAGCGCATCCGAGCGGTCGTGGCGGGTTCCGTCCGCCGGATCCGCGTCTGCACGGACTGCCTCCGCAGGGGGCAGATCCGGAAACCCGCCTAGCTTCCCGCCTCGCCGGGGGAAGGTCGGCAATCTCCGGCTTCGGGGGACCGAAGAACCCTTGCGCCTGGCTCGGGCGGGCGGTCAGGGCGCCTCGCCTCCGCCGCCGGGCCCCCTTCCGATGGAGGTCGTCCTCCCTTGAACAAGAGCCAGCTCGTCGATGTCGTCGCGAAGGACATCGGGACCTCGCGCGTCAAGGCCGAGATCGTCGTGGGGACGGTGCTCGCCGGGATCGCGAAGGGACTGAAACGGGACCGGGGCGTCTCGCTCGTCGGTTTCGGAACGTTCTCCGTTCGCCACCGCAAGGGGCGGATGGGACGCAACCCCAAGACCGGCGAGCCGATCCGGATCCAGGCGAGCCGGACCGTGTCGTTTCGGGCCAGCCGCGCGCTGCGCGCCTCGATCTGAACCCCGCCGGGGAGCCTCCCCCTACTTCACCGTGACGCCGACGGCGACCTCGCGGTCGGGAAGGAGGAGGCAGGGTCCGTCGGGGCCCTCCGCCGCCAGCACCATGCCGCGCGACTCGAGGCCCATCATCTTCTTCGAGGCGAGGTTCGCGAGGACGACGACCCGGCGCCCGACGAGGGTGGAAGGGTCGTAGACCTTGGCGATCCCCGCGAGGACCTGGCGGCGCTCGCCGGTTCCGTCGATCTCGACCTCGAGCCGGAGCAGCTTCTCGGCCTTCGGCACGCGCTCGGCGAGCGCGATCCTGCCGACCCGGAGGTCGAGCTTCGAGAACTCCTCGTAGGAGATCTCGGGCTTT
The DNA here is from genome assembly GCA_035695825.1 of Planctomycetota bacterium. Taxonomy (GTDB): domain Bacteria; phylum Planctomycetota; class UBA1135; order UBA1135; family JAKEFM01; genus JAKEFM01. Next base: position 22,747 of record DASRRH010000042.1, read on the forward strand.
CCGACGGGAGGGAGGGGAGGGGAGGGGAGGGAGGGTTCCGTCGTCATGGGGGCCTTTCCGGGGGATGCGACCGGGGCCGCGCGCTCGCGGAGGCGCAGGTCCTCGGCGGCGATCTCGGCATCCTCGATCTTGCGGAAGAGGTTCTCGACATGTCCGATCCGCTTGCCGCGCAGGTCGGGCAGGTCCGAGAAGTCCTCCTTCGGCCAGGACCGGGGCGTCTTCTCCTCGTCCACCCCGAGCATCCTCCAGAGACGCTCGGAGAGATCCGGGAGAAAGGGGGCTCCCGTCGCCGCGAGGATCTCGAGGATCCGCACGCAGGCGGCGAGGGTGTGGGCCGCCCTCGGCTTGCGGTCGCGGATGTGCGACCAAGGACGCTGGTAGTCGAAGGCCATGTTCCCCTGTCGCGCGATCGCCAGCCAGGCGCCGGCCGCCTCCCGGAACCGGAAGGCCTCCAGGGAACGCACGATCCCGCGGGCGACCTGGCGCTGCGCCTCTTCGATCCCGGCGAGGTCGCCCGGGTCGGGCTCCCCCATGGTCCGGGGCACGCGGTGGTCGAAGTGGGCTTCGAGGAAGCGCAGGACCCGGGAGGCGAAGTTCCCGACGACGTCCGCGAGCTCCCCGTTCACCCGGCGCTGGAAGTCGGCCCACGTGAACTCCGCGTCCGCGGTCTCGGGGAGGTTCTGGAGGAGGGTCCAGCGGATCGCGTCGGCGGGATAGCGCTCGAAGAAGTCGTCGAGGGGGACGTACCACCCCCCGCTCGTCGAGAACTTGGCCCCCTCGAGGTTCAGGAACTCCATCGCAGGGACGTTCCACGGAAGCGCCAGGGGCGCGCCGAAGGCTTCCCCCTGCCCGTGGAGCATGGCGGGAAAGACGATCGTGTGGAAACCGATGTTGTCCTTCCCGATGAAGTGGACGATCCGCGTGTCCTCCCTCGCGCGCCACCACTCCTTCCAGGTCTCCGGGTCCCTCCCGTTCCTCTCGGCCCACTCCGCCGTCGCCGAGATGTATCCGATCGGGGCGTCGAACCAGACGTAGAGGACCTTCCCCTCGCTCCCGGGGAGCGGCAGGGGGACCCCCCAGCGGAGGTCGCGGGTGATCGCCCGGGGCTTCAAGTCGGCGAGCATGTTCGCGACGAAGGCGGCGACGTTCGGCTTCCAGACCTCCGGGTCCTCCTTCGGACCTCCCGCGCGGCGCGCCTTCCCCTCGAACCACGCTCCGATGCGTTCGCGGCAGAGCTTGGGGAGGTCGAGGTACCAGTGCCGCGTCGAGCGGATCTCCGGAGCGCTCCCGCAGATCTTGCAGCGCGCGTCCTTCAGCTCGAGCGCGTCGAGCCACTGGCCGCACTGGCGGCACTCGTCCCCGCGGGCGGATCCTCCGCACTTGGGGCAGGTCCCCTCGAGGTAGCGGTCCGCGAGGAACATCTGGTCCTTCGGGCAGAACCACTGCTTCTCCTCGCGGTCGAGGACGTAGCCGCCGCGGTGCAGGTTCGTGAAGAACGCCTGGGCGAGAGGGGCGTGGTGGCGGCAGCGGCTCGTCCCGGAGAAATGGTCGAACCCGATCCGGAACCTCCGGAGGGTCTCCCGGATCTCCTCGTGCCAGCGGTCGACGAACTCCCGGTAGCCGACGCCGGCCCGCTCGGCGGCGATCGTGATCGCGACCCCGTGCTCGTCGGTCCCGCAGAGGAACAGGACCTCGTCCCCGCGGAGCCGGCGGTAGCGCACCCAGACGTCCGCGGGGAGGTACGCCCCCGCGACGTGCCCGAAGTGGATCGGGCCGTTCGCGTAGGGAAGCGCGCTCGTGACGAGGTAGCGGACCACATCCACGCGGAGGCGCGCGGATTATAGGGAGTCGGGTTCCTCCTCCCCGCAGGGGGCGAGGCGCTCGAGGAGGAAGGGCGCTCCCGCGTGCGCGGCGGGAAGCCCGAGGAAGCCGCCCGCGATCGGGACCGTGGCGGCGGCGAGCGCGCCGAGGCCGAAGAGGAGGACGGCCGCGCGGTTCTCGCGGAGCACTCCCAAGCGCTCCTCCGGGGCGAGGCCGCGGCGCTCCATCGAGCGCTCGAGCGCGCAGCGCCCGACGCTCCAGGCGGCCGCCCCGACGAGGAGGGCGGGACCGGCGAGGGGGAGGAGCGCGAGGGGGGCGAGGGCGAAGGCGGCCGCCCCGGATCGCCAGGCGCCGGGAAAGCCCGCGGCGAGGGAGGCGAGGCGTTCGCGCGAGCTCCGCGGCGGGACGAAGGGGAGGGAGCCGACGACCTCCTCGTCGGCGCGCGTCCCGATGCGCTCGAGGAGCGTGCCGGCGAGGAGGGAGGCGGCCGCGAGGCAGGCGACGGCGGCGGAAGCGAAGTAGAGCCCCGCGAGGGCGGTCCAGGCCGCCGGCGCGAGGCCCACGGCGTCCGCGGCGGCGAGGACCCGCGCGAGGAGGGGCCGCGCGAGGGAATCGAAGCCGGGCGCGGCCAGCGCGTAGAAGGCGAGCGAGCCGGCGGCGGTGAGGAGGCCCGGAAGGAGAAGGAGGGGCCGGGCATGGGGGTCCCGCAGCGCGAAGGCCGCCCCTCGCCCGAGCGCCCGGAGGGCCTCGACGGGGGGGGAGCCCCAAGCGCCGGAGGCGTTCATGACGGGCGGCATTCGCACGACCCCCCGCTTTTTTGAATCCCCCCGGCAGGCCCGCTACGATCGCGCACGGAGCCGCCCATGCCTTGGAGATTTAAGGGGATCGACCTCTTCGACACGGACGCCCTCCTCTCCGAGGAGGAGCGCCTCGTGCGCGACACGGTGCGGAAGTTCGTGGACGACCGCGTCCTTCCGATCATCGGGGACTGCTTCGAGGAGGCGCGCTTCCCCGTCGAGCTCGTCCCGGGCCTCGCCGGGCTCGGCCTCCTCGGGGCGAACCTGCCCCAGGAGTACGGTTGCGCGGGCCTGAATCACGTCGCCTACGGACTCATCTGCCAGGAGCTCGAGCGGGGGGACTCGGGCATCCGCTCCTGCGTCTCCGTCCAGGGCGCGCTCGTGATGTACCCGATCTTCGCCTTCGGCTCGGAGGAGCAGAAGCGCCGCTGGCTCCCTCCTCTCGCGCGCGGGGAGAAGATCGGCTGCTTCGGCTTGACCGAGCCCGACTTCGGCAGCAACCCGGGCGGCATGCAGACCCGGGCGCGGAAGACGAAGGACGGCTGGAGGATCCACGGCCGCAAGATGTGGATCACGAACGGCACGATCGCCGACGTCGCCGTCGTGTGGGCGAAGGGGGAGGACGACCGGGTCCGCGGTTTCCTCGTCGAGAAGGGGACGCCCGGCTACTCGGCGCCCGAGCAGAAGAAGAAGTTCTCCCTCCGCGCCTCCGTCACCTCGGAGCTCGTCCTCGAGCAGGTCGAGGTCCCCGATGCGGCCCTCCTTCCCAAGTCGGACGGCCTGAAGAGCCCCCTCGCCTGCCTCACGCAGGCGCGCTACGGGATCGCCTGGGGCGCCGTCGGCGCGGCGCTCGCCTGCCTCGAGGAGGCGCTCCAGTACAGCAAGGAGAGGGTCGTCTTCGACCGCCCGCTCGCCTCCTTCCAGCTCGCGCAGAAGAAGCTCGCCGACATGGCGACCGAGGTGACGAAGGCCCAGCTCCTGTGCCTTCGCCTCGGGAGGCTGAAGGAAGAGGGGAAGGCGACCCACTCCCAGATCTCCCTCGCGAAGCGCAACAACGTCGCGATCGCCCTCGAGTGCGCCCGCACCGCGCGCGACATGCTCGGGGCGAACGGCGTGACCCTCGAGTACCAGTGCGGCCGCCACCTCTGCAATCTCGAGTCGGTGTACACGTATGAGGGGACCCACGACATCCACACCCTCGCGATCGGCGAGGCCCTGACCGGCATCCCCGCCTACCGCTGAGCGCCTCCCGCCGCCCGCCCCGTTGACCCCGCGACTCCTCCGCGCAAGAGGGAGCCCCGCCGCGCTGGCCCTCCTCGCGCTCGCCCCCGGTTGCGGGACGACCTGGCTCGCCGACCGCGCGCGCGACTTCGGCCAGATCCTCGACCTCGACCTCTCGGCGGGCCCGGGACTCCGCGCCTACGCGGGGGCGAGCCACGTCGCGGAAGTCGGGTGGGGCTCGACGAGCGCCCTCCACGCGGGCCTCCGGGACGGGTTTGCCGGGTCCTGGCGCGAGGAGCGCTCGGAGCTCGGGATCGGCCCGCTCTTCCTCCACGAGGTCGACATCCGGGAGGGCTCCCATGGGATCGTCGGCCACCGCACGGCCCGGTTCGGAGAACCGGGGTTCGACAGCCACCCCTTCGAGTGGGAGACGACCACCGACCGGAGGCCCCTCGACCTCGGGCTCGGCGCCCACCTCTATTTCGGGGCGAGTCTCGAGCTTCGCCTCTTCGAGCTCGCCGACTTCCTCGCCGGCCTCTTCGGCCTCGACCTCGCGGGGGACGACGTGGCGGGCCGGACGGTCGAGGACCTCCTCCCGGGCCTCGATTCGAAGGACGCCCGCGTCCGCCGCAACGCCGACCGGGCCCTGCGGATCCTCACGGGCCTCCCCTCCTCCTACCGGACCTACTCGGATCCGTCGGTGCTCACCGCCGAGCAACGCGAGGCGATCGCGGCGTGGAAGGCGCGGCTCGATGGGCGCGGGACGGCGCCCCCGCCCGGCGAGGCCGCCCCGCGCGAGTCCCGGCCGGCGAGCGAGGGAACGCCGCGGGGATGAGGGTTCACCGCGCGTCCTGCGCGGTCGAGACGCGCGGCCACACGGACGCGCAAGGTGCTCCTCCAGGTGATGGGGGAGTAGGCGGACGCTCCCGTGGATCCGACCCCCGAGCGCCCGCCTCGTCCCGACCTGGACGGCGCGGAGTTCCGCCGCCACGGGCGCCGCGTCGTCGAATGGATCGCCGACTACCTCGAGAACGCCGAGCGCCATCCGGTCCTTTCCCGCCTCCGTCCCGGGGACCTCCGGCGGGCGCTCCCCGAAGAGGCGCCGGCGAAGGGGGAGGACCTCGGCGCGATCCTCGACGACTTCGAGCGCCTGGTCGTCCCCGCCGCGACGCATTGGAACCATCCCGCCTTCTTCGGCTACTTCGCGACCAGCGCGCCCGCCCCCGGAGTGATCGGGGAGATGCTCTGCGCCGCGCTCAACCAGCAGGCGATGCTCTGGCGCACCTCCCCCGCGGCGACGGAGCTCGAGGAGGTCGCGCTCGGCTGGCTCCGCCGCCTGATCGGCCTTCCCGAGGGCTTCGAGGGGGTGATCTACGACACGGCCTCGATCGGCACGCTCCACGCCCTCGCCGCCGCGCGGGAGGCCTCCGGCCTCGACGTCCGGCGCCGGGGGATGGCGGGCCGGGCCGACCTCCCTCGACTTCGCGTCTACGCCTCCGAGGAGGCGCACTCCTCGGTCGACAAGGCCGCGATCCTCCTCGGGCTCGGGCAGGAGTCGCTGCGGAAGGTCCCGACCGACGACGCCTTCCGGATGCGGGCCGACCTCCTCGCGGAGGCGATCGAGGAGGATCGGGCGGCGGGCTGGCGCCCCCTCGCCATCGTCGCCACGGTCGGCACGACCTCGACGACGAGCGTCGACCCCGTCCCCGCGATCGCGGCGATCGGGGAGCGGGAGCGGCTCTGGCTCCACGTCGACGCGGCGTACGCGGGCGCGGCGGGGGCCGTCCCCGAGTGGCGCGGGATGCTCGAAGGGTGCGACCGGGCCGACTCGCTCGTCCTGAACCCGCACAAGTGGCTCTTCGTCCCCTTCGATTGCAGCGCGCTCTACTGCCGGCGCATGGACGCGGTGCGGGCGGCCTTCTCCCTCACGCCGGAGTACCTCCGCACGGCGGAGAGGGCGCGGAACCTGATGGACACGGGGGTCCAGCTCGGACGGCGCTTCCGCGCGCTCAAGCTCTGGATGACGCTCCGGGCCTTCGGGGCCGAGGGGATCGCGGAGCGCCTGCGCGAGCACGGCCGGCTCGCCCGCCTCTTCGCGTCGTGGGTCGACGGGGATCCGGGCTTCGAGCGGCTCGCGCCGGTCCCCTTCAGCGTCGTCTGCTTCCGGGCGAAACCCGCGGGCGTGAGCGAGGAGGGCGCCCTCGACGCTCTCAACGGGCGCCTCCTCGACGCGGTGAACGCGTCCGGGGAGGCCTTCCTCTCCTCGACGCGGATCCGAGGGCGCCTCGCGCTTCGCCTGGCGATCGGTCACGTCCGGACCGAGGAGCGTCACGTCGCCCGCGCGTGGGACCTCCTCCGTTCGAGTCTGGCGCGCTCGGTTCGCGACGGGGGAGCGGGGTGAGGTCTCGGTCTTCTGCTTACGGGCGCGTCGGCTGCGCAGGGGTCCTCCTCCTCGCTGGATGTTTCGGACGGACGGAGCAGGGCGCGCTGGAGGCGACCCCCCTCCGCGTCCTGGAGCTGCGCTGCGAGCACGAGGTCGACCCCCTCGCCGTCGAAGCCGACCCGCCCCGCCTGAGCTGGATCCTCCTCTCCGACCGGAGGGGCGAGCGGCAGAGCGCCTGGCGCGTGCTCGCGGCGAGGACGCCCGAGCGGCTCGCGGAGGGGGCGGCGGACCTCTGGGACTCCGGGAAGGTCCTGTCGGACGAGTCGCACCTCGTCCCCTACCGCGGGAGGGCGCTCCGCTCCGAGGAGACCGTCCACTGGAAGGTCCGCGTGTGGGACGCGGAGGGGCGCCCCTCCCCATGGTCGGAGCCCGCGCGCTTCACGACCGCCCTCCTCCGCCCCGGGGACTGGAGGGCGCGCTGGATCCGGTTCGATCCTCCCGAGGAGATCGCCCCCCCTCTCGACCCGGCGCGCTGGATCTGGGCCCCCGAGGGGGACGCCTTCCCGGACGCCGCGAAGGGCGCGCCCCCCGGGACGCGGCGCTTCCTCCGGAGGTTCGAGATCCCCGCGGGCTCCGCCGTCGCGGGAGCGCGCATCAGCGTCGCGGCCGACAACGCCTACGAGGTCTTCCTCGACGGAGCCTGCGTGTGCCGCGGGGAAGACTGGCGGCGGGGCACGGCGTTCGACGTCGGCCCGCGGGTGGGCGGGGGTCGAGCGCACGAGCTCTCCGTCCGCGTCACGAACGAGACGGAGCGGCCGAGCCCCGCCGGGCTGATCCTCCGGCTCCTCGTGCGCCTCGAGGACGGGAGGCGCGTCGAGGTCGCGAGCGACCGGTCGTGGACGGCGCGGCGCGAGGGGGACGCCGGTCCGGAGGAGCCTGCGCTCGAGGTCGCGCGGTACGGCGAAGGCCCCTGGGGGAGGGTTCCCGTCGTGGCGGCCGACGCCCCCGGGCTCCCGATCGCGCGCAAGGAGCTCGCGGTGAAGGGGAGGCTCCGGCGCGCCCTCCTCCACGCCTCGGGGCTCGGCCAATTCGAGCTCTTCCTGAACGGTCGGCGCGTCGGAGACCGCTTCCTCGAGCCGGCCTGGACCGCCTACGAGAAGTCGGTCGCCTACGCGACCTACGACGTCACCGAGTTCCTGCGCCCGGGCGCGAACGCGATCGGCGTCCTCCTCGGCAAGGGCTTCTACGACCGCACGGGGGACCGCCGGATCCACGGCGCGGCGCGCTCGCGGCCCCTCACGCTGATCCTCCAGGTGTCCCTCGACTACGCCGACGGGAGTCGCGAGACCCTCGCAACCGACCGCACCTGGCGCTGGCGCCCCGGGCCCCTCCTCCACGACTCGATCCACGGAGGGTGCGACTTCGACGCGCGCCTCCTCCCCGCGGGATGGGCCGAGGCGGGCTTCGACGACGCGAGGTGGATGGCCGCGGCGGAGTGGGAAGGCCCCGGTGGGAAGCTCCTCGCCTCGATCGCGCCTCCCATGGGCGAGCGGGAGGTCTTCGACCCCGTCTCGGTCGAGGAGCCCGAGCCGGGGCGCTTCGTCTACGACTTCGGTCAGAACTGCTCCGCTCGCCCCCGACTGCGGGCCCGCGGAAGGGGGGGGCAGACGTTGCGCCTCCTCCCCGCGGAGCAGCGCTTCGGCGCGAGCCCCGGCCGCAACGACGGCCGCGGGAGGGTCGACCAGGCGGGGATCGGGACGCCGGCCTACGTCGAGTACACGCTGCGGGGCGGAGGCGAGGAGGAGTGGTCGCCTCCCTTCTTCTACAGCGGCTACCAGTACCTCGAGGTCTCGGGGGCCGTGCCGGAGGGGAGGAGCAACCCGCGGGACCTTCCCCTGTTGACGTCGCTCCGTTCCGCCCACGTTCGCTCGGCGGCGCCGACGATCGGGGAGTTCCGCTGCTCGAACGCCCTCCTGAACGCCGTCCACGCCATGGTCGACTGGGCCGTCCGGAGCAACCTCGCCCACGTGCTCACCGACTGCCCTCACCGCGAGAAGCTCGGCTGGCTCGAGGTGAGCTACTTGATGGGACCGGCGATCGCCTGGCGCTACGACCTCTCGCGGCTTTACGCGAAGGTGGCGCGCGACATCCGGGACAGCCAGCGCGCGGACGGCACGATCCCGACGGTCGCTCCCGACTACGGCGAGTTCGGCGGGGCCTACGGCTTCACGACGGAGTGGGGAGCGGCCGGCCTCTTCGTTCCTCCACTCCTCCTCGAGTGGTACGGGGACGGCCGCCCGCTCGAGGAGAGCTACGCGTCGATGCGGCGGTTCGCCGACCGCCTGGAGGAGATGGCGGGCGAGGACCGGATCCTCCCCGACACCGGGCTCGGCGACTGGTACGACTATGGCCACGGGGAGCCGCCGGGCCCCTCGCGCTTCACGCCGGCGGACCTCACGGCGACGGCGACCTGGGCGATGGGGGTCCGGGTCCTCGCGGAGGCGGCGCAGCGCCTCCGCCGTCCCGAGGAGGAGGTCCGGAGGTACCGGTCCCTCTACGAGGAGATCCGGGCCTCCTTCCGGGCGCGGTGGTTCGACCCCTCGCGCGGGGTCTTCGCGAACCGGGGAAGCCCGCAGACGGCGAACGCGATCTCCCTCGCCGCCGGGATGGTGGATCCCGCCGAAGCGTCGCGCGCGCTCGACGCGATCGTCGAGGACCTCCGCGCGCGCGGGAACCAGCAGACGGCGGGGGACGTCGGCTTCCGCTACCTCCTCCGCGCTCTCGCCGACCATGGCCGCTCCGACGTCGTCTTCGACCTCGCGACCCGGACGGGGAAGGGGAGCTACGGGGGGATCCTGGCGGGAGCGTGGACCTCGATGCCCGAGAGCTGGGACGCGGACCCCCGCTTCTCGATGCAGCACTGCATGCTCGGCCACCTCCTCGAATGGCTTCAGGAGGACCTCGGAGGGATCCGTCCCGGGGAGGAGCCCGGATTCCGGCGGTTCGTCGTCCGCCCCGATCCCGTCGGGGACGTCGCCTGGGCCGAGACGGCCCACATCTCTCCCTACGGGCGGATCGCCTGCCGGTGGCGGCGCGAGGGGAGGCGGTTCGCGCTGGACCTCGAAGTCCCCGTCGGGACCGCGGCGACCGTCTTCCTGCCGGCCGCGCGGGCAGAGGGGATTCGCGAGTCGGGGCGGCCCGTCCGGGAGGCTCCCGGAGTCGCGCTCGTGGGGATCGAGGGAGGAAGAGCCGTCCTCCGGCTCGGCGCGGGGCGCTACGCCCTCGCCTCCGACCTCCTCCCCTGACCGGGGGCGCCTACTCCCGCTCCTCGCCCCGCGCCCGCTCGACGAACTGCCACTGCAGGTCGGAGATCGACTTCTCGATCGCCTGGCTCTCCTCGGGGTCCAGGTTCCCCTTCGTCTTCTCCCGGAGCATCCGCAGGTCGTCGATCAGGGCGCGGGCGTGGTCGAGTCGCAGATCCTTCTTCCCGGTGACCGGGTTCTCGATCAGCCCGAGGGCGAGGAGGGCCTGGATGTTCAGCCGGGTCACGAAGAGGCGGAAGTCCCCGCCGGGGAGCGGGTGCTCGCTCGCGGGGCGCGCGCCGGAGGCGTCCGGCTCCGACTCGCTCATCGGGTCGAGACCGCCCGCCGCTCGCGCGCCGCCGGGGCGCCGGCGCCGCCGAGGGCGGCGTGGACGAACTCGCGGAAGAGGGGGTGGGGGGCCATCGGCTTGCTCTGGAACTCGGGGTGGAACTGGACGCCGACGAAGAAGGGGTGGTCGCGGAGCTCCACGATCTCGACCAGGTCCGCCCGCTCGTACACGCCGGAGGCGACGAGCCCCTTCGCCTCGAACGGCGCGCGGTAGGAGTTGTTGAACTCGAAGCGGTGGCGGTGGCGCTCGGAGACGGTCTCGCGGCCGTACGCGCGGCGGGCGATCGTCCCCTCCCGGAGCCGGCAGGGATAGGCCCCGAGGCGCATCGTCGCCCCTCGGTCGAGGACCCCCTCCTGCCCCGGGAGGAAGTCGATCACCGGGTGGGGGGACTTCGGATCGAACTCCGTCGAGTGCGCGCCGGGGAGACCCGCGACGTTCCGCGCGAACTCGATCACGGCGCACTGCATCCCGAGGCAGAGGCCGAGGAAGGGGATGCGCCGCTCGCGCGCGAAGCGGATCGCGGCGATCTTCCCCTCGATCCCGCGGTTGCCGAACCCGCCGGGGACGAGGATCCCGCTCGCCCCTCCGAGGAGATCCTCGGCGCCGCCCCCCTCCAGGTCCTCGGCGCGGACCTTGCGCACCCGCACGCGCGCGTCGTTCCCGACCCCCGCGTGGGTCAGGGACTCGTAGATCGACTTGTAGGCGTCGTTGAGCTCGATGTACTTGCCGACGATCGCGACCTCCGTCTCCCGGGAAGGTCGGCGGATGCGCTCGAGCATCCCCCGCCAGTCCTCGAGGTCGAGAGGGGGCGCGTCGGCGAGGCCGAGCCTCTCCGCGAGGAGGGCGTCGAGCCCCTGCGCTTGGAGGTTGAGGGGGACCTCGTAGATCGAGAACTCGACGTCCCGCTCCTCGACGACGGCGCGCCCCCGCACGTTGCAGAAGAGCGAGATCTTCGCCCGGAGGTCCTCCGTCATCGGCTTCTCGGTCCGGCAGATCAGGGCGTCGGGGAGGATTCCGATCTCGCGGAGCCGGCCGACGGAGTGCTGCGTCGGCTTCGTCTTCACCTCGTTGCTCGCGCGGAGGTAGGGGAGGAGCGTCAGGTGGATGAAGGCGACCTCCCCGGCGGGGCGAGCGAGCGCGAACTGCCGGATCGCCTCGAGGAAGGGGAGGCTCTCGATGTCCCCGACCGTCCCCCCGATCTCCGTGATCGCGACGTCCGTGTCGGGGCGGACGGCGGAGAGGATCGCCGCCTGGATCTCGTCCGTGACGTGCGGGATCACCTGGACGGTCTGCCCGAGGTAGTCCCCTCGGCGCTCCTTGCGGATGACGGCGCCGTAGATCGCCCCCGTCGTGTAGTTGCTCGTGCGGCCGACCGGGGCGTTCGTGAAGCGCTCGTAGTGGCCGAGGTCGAGGTCGGTCTCCGCCCCGTCGTCCGTGACGTAGACCTCCCCGTGTTGGTAGGGGCTCATCGTCCCCGGGTCGACGTTGAGGTAGGGGTCGAGCTTCTGCATCGAGACCTTGAGCCCCCGCCTCTCGAGGAGCAGTCCGATCGACGCGCTCGTCAGCCCCTTCCCGAGGGAAGAGACGACGCCGCCCGTCACGAAGAGGTGCTTCGCCATTGCGATCCTTCCGCCGCCTGGAGACGCGCGAGGAAACGGTCGTAGTCCGCGCGGGTGTCGATCCCGCGCGGGGAAGCGTCCGTGAGCAAGACCCGCACGGGGATCCCGTGCTCGAGGAACCGCAGCTGCTCGAGCCCTTCCGCCTCCTCGAGGGGGGAGCGGGGCCATGCGGAGAAGCCCTCGAGCGCCTCCCGGAGGAATCCGTAGACCCCGAGGTGGCGCAGCCGCCGCCCCGATCCGCGGAGGTAGGGGATCGGCGCCCGGGAGAAGTAGAGGGCGCGCCCCTCGGCGGAGGCGACGACCTTCACTCCGTTCGGGTCGGAGGGATCCTCCCCTGCGCGGAGGGGCGTCGCCAGCGTCACGACCGGCTCTCTCCCCTTCTCGAGAGCCTCCACGAGGCGCGCGAGGTCGCCCGGCTCGAGCTCGGGCTCGTCTCCCTGGACGTTCAGGATGATCTCCGCCGTCGGGATCGACCCGACCACGGCCCGCACGCGGTCCGTTCCGCTGGCGAGGTCCGGCGAGGTCATCCGAGACTCGATCCCGACCGAACGCGCCGCCTCCGCGATCTCCTCCGCGTCGGTCGCGAGGATCACGGCGTCGAAGCAGCGCGCGGCGGCGACCCGCTCGACCACGTGCTGGAAGAGGTACTTCCCCGACTCCCGGAGCAGGACCTTCCGCGGGAGTCGGGTCGAACCGAGGCGCGCGGGGATGACGGCGAGCCGGCGGACGAGGGGAGAGGGGGACACGGCGACCTCCCCGGCCGAGACCGGAGTCGCTCCGCCCTCACGCGCCGGGGGGCTGCGCACCCGTCCGCTTCGTCTGCTCGAGCTTGCGCTTGGCGCGCTCGAAGTAGTCGGCCCCCCCCGGGTTGAGGATCGTCTGGGCGGCGTAGGTCCCGTCGTAGACCTCGCGGAAGACGTTCACCATGGCGCCGATGGACTCCGCCCGCTCGGGAGGGTCGGAGGCGCCGCGCACGACGCTGCGGACGGTCCCGCCCCGCTCGACGGTTATCGAGTAGGAGCCGGCTCCCGGGGCCTGCGAAGGGGCCTCCCCCGGCGAAGCGAGCCCGCCGAACCCGCACTCCTCGAGGCGGTCGAGGAGGTACTGCATCGAGTCGGGCCTCGGGAGGACCTTCGTGGCGGCGTCCTCCCGCTGGCGGCTGTAGAAGGCCTCGCGCGGGCCGTAGGCCTCGTTGACGAGGTGGAAGGAATTCCCCGTCCGGCGGTCCCGGAGGGTCACCCTGCACTTCTCCCCTTCGCGCAGGCGGGGCGCCCCCGACGCGCACGCGGCGAGGAGCCACAGGCCCGCGACGAGGGAGAGCGGGGTTCGCAGAGGAGTCGATCGCGGATTCAACGGAAGCCCTCGGACCGGACGAGTTCGGGGGAGAGTATAGCCCCCGCATCGCGTCCCCTGAAGGCGCGCGGTTGCGCTGCGGCGGATGCACCTCTAGCCTCCCGCCCTCGTTCCGGAAGCGGCGCCTTGCCCGCCTCGAAGAGACCGACGCCCCGGAGGCTCGTCCTCTACGCCCTGGTCGCCGCGGTCGTGGGCTTGGCGGAGCCTTCGCCGGCGAGGGTCGCCCTCGGCGGACTCCTCGTCGGCCTCGGGGTGGGGCTCCGCGTGTGGGCGTGCGGTCACCTCGAGAAGAACCGGCTCGTCGTCACGACCGGGCCCTACGCCCACGTGAAGAACCCCCTCTACCTCGGCTCCTTCCTGATCGCCGCCGGGACGTGCCTCGCCGCCGCCTCGACGAGGGGGGCGGGGAGGTGGGTCCTCTGGGCCGGGGTCCCGGCCGTCCTCCTCGCCTTTTTCCTCTACTACCTCCCGAAGAAGAAGCGGGTCGAGGGGGAGAGGCTCCGGGCGAAGTTCGGGGCGGAGTGGGAGCGCTACGACGCCGCGGTGCCCGACTTCGTGCCGCGCCTCACGCCGTGGCGCTCGGGCGACGGACGTCGGTTCCGCCTCCGGCTCGTCTTCGAGAACCACGAGCCGCCGATGGACCTCCTGGTGATCGCCGTGTTCGCGGCGATCGCGCTGCGGAGCGAGATCGGCGCGCTCCTCGCGCGGGTCGGGTGAGGGCCCCGTCGCGGGACGAGGTCGAGGCGTCGCGGGGGGAGTCGCTGGCGCAGGGCTCGGCCCTCAAGCCGGCGGTCTTCCTCGTCCGGGGGAGGGAGGGGACCTGCGTCGTCAAGGACGCGCGGAGCACCGCTCTCCTCTGGCGCCCCTTCGCCCGCGCCCTCCTGCGGCGGGAGGAACGCGTGCTCGTCCGCCTCGACGGGCTGGAGGGTGTGCCCCGCCTCCTCGGCCGGGTGGACGCGGACGCGATCGCGATGACCCTCGTCGAGGGTCGACCCCTCTCCCACGAGACGGCGCGGGAGGCCTCCGGGGACTTCTTCGAGCGGCTCGAGCGGCTCGTCGATGCGATCCATGCGAGGGGGGTGGTCCATCTCGACCTCCGACAGAAGAGGAACGTCCTCGTCGGGAAGGACGGCCTCCCGCGCGTGATCGACTTCGGGGCCGCGCTCTCCCCCCCTCCGCCGCTCGCGCTCGCGCTGCGCGCGATCGACCGGACCGCGGCCCTCAAGTTCCGGCTGAAGTACCGGCCGGCGACGGTGCCGGCGCAGGCGCGGGCGAGGCACCGGCGGTTCGAGCGCGTCCGGCGCCTCTGGTTCGTGAGCCGGATGCGCCGCCGCCGGCCCGGCGAGCGCGCTTGACAGGTCCGGGAGGCGCCCGCTAAGGAGGCGCCCCCTCGATCGGGAGCGGGGAGTGCCCCATGGTTCACCTCGAACGGGCCGCCGTCGCGACCGTCGTCGTCCTCGTCGGGATCCTCCTTGGCGTCTCCCTCTACTGGACCGGGGAGGTGACGCGGACGGCGCGCCACGGGGGGGCCACGAGCGAGCCGGTCGCGCTCGAGAGCCCCGCGTGGGACCTCTCCCGGCCTCTCCCCGAGCCGACGCCCCTCGGTCCGGAGGCGCTCCCTCCGGCCTCCACGGTCCCGATCGCGGTTCCCCGGCGGCTCGAGGAGAGGGCCGGCCCCGGGTCCTCCGGAGGGGTAGGGGGGGAGAAGACCTACGAAGTCCGGGACGGGGACCGGCTCGAGACGATCGCGGTGAGGGAGACCGGCTCCCGGAAGGGGATCGAGGCGATCCTCGAGGCGAATCCGGGGCTCGATCCCGATCGCATCCGGGTCGGACGGAGGATCCGGATCCCCGCCCGGGAAACCGACTCGGAGAAGGCCCGAGGATCGGCCAGGGCAGAGTCCGCCCCTGCCCCCCGCGTTGCGCCTCCTCAGCGGGCCTACTCCGTGAAGGGTGGAGACACGCTCTGGTCGCTCGCGACCCGGCTACTCGGGGACGGCAAGCGCTGGAGGGAGATCGTGGACAAGAACCCGGCGCTCCTCGGGAAGGATCGTCCCCTCCGCGAGGGGATGCTCCTCGAGATCCCCTGAGCCGCGCGGGGGGGCTCACCCCCCTCAAGTCTCCTCCGCGTCCTCCGGGCTCTTTCCTCCAAGGCGCTCGAGCATCCGGTAGAGGTGGGAGCGGGCGACGCCGATCGCCTCGGCCGTGCGCTGCATGTTCCCGTTGTTCTCGGCGAGCTTGCGCCGGAGGTAGACCGCTTCGGCCGCCTCGCGGAACTCGCGGAGCGTCCTCTTCGCGTAGAGATCCCCCTCCGTCCCCTCCGCTCCCGCCGCGTTGCTCGCGCGGAAGCGCGCGAGCGCCGCCCCGGTGAGGACGGGCCCTTCGAGGAGGAGGGCCGCCGCCGAGACGAAATTCTCGAGCTCCCGCACGTTCCCGGGCCAGTCGAGGCCGCGCAGGTAGGCGAGCGCGTCGTCCGAGAAGCGCTTCGTCCCGAGGCGGTTCCTCCGGCAGGCGCGCACGAGGAACTCGGCGGCGAGCGGGGCGACGTCCTCGGAGCGCTCCCGCAGCGCCGGGACGCGAAGCGGCACGACGGCGAGGCGGAAGAAGAGGTCCTGCCGGAAGGCCCCCGCGTCGACCGCCGCCCGGAGGTCGCGGTTCGTCGCGGCGATCGCCCGCACGTCGACCGGCCTCGCCTCCGTGCCGCCGACGGGCCGGACGACCCCCTCCTCGAGGGCGCGGAGGAGCTTCGGCTGGAGGGGGAGGGGCATCTCGCCGATCTCGTCGAGGAACAGGGTCCCGCCGTCGGCCTGCTCGAAGACCCCGGCGTGGCGGGCGTGCGCCCCGGTGAAGGCCCCCTTCTCGTGCCCGAAGAGCTCCGACTCGATCAGGTTCTCGGGGAGGGCGGCGCAGTTGAGCGCCACGAAGGGGCCCGCGGCGCGATCCGAGAGGAGGTGGACGCGCCGCGCGACGAGCTCCTTCCCCGCGCCGTTCTCCCCGGTGATCAGGACCCGCTCGCTCGAGGGGGCGATCCGCTCGATCGAGCGGTGGAGGGAGGCCATCGCGGGGGAGTCGCCGAGCATCCGCCACTCCCGGTCGATCTCCTCCCGGAGCCGGCGGTTCTCCCGCTCGAGCTCGCGCGTGCGGAGCGCGCGGCGGACCGCGATCATGACGCGCTCGGAGTCGAGCGGCTTCTCGAGGAAGTCGAGGGCGCCGCGGCGGATGCTCTCGACCGCGCTCGGGATGTCCCCGTGGCCGGAGATCATCAGGACGGCGGGGTCGGGGAAGCGCTCGCGGATCTCCGCGAGGACCTCGAGCCCGTCCCGCCCCGGCATCTTGATGTCGAGGAGGACGACGTCGATCGGCTCCCGCGAGAGGGCCGCGAGGGCCTCCTCCCCCCTCCCGGCGGCGCGGGTTTCGAACCCCTCGTACTGGAGGAGGTCGGCGAGGGTCGAGCGGATGTCGGGGGCGTCGTCGACGAGGAGGACGACCCGCCGCGTGCGGGGTCCGGTCATCGGCAGGGGATTCTGCGCCGGGAGGGAGGGGAAAGAAAAGGCGAGGCGCCGGGCGCCTCGCCAAAGGTTGCGGAGGTCGGGGGAGGGGCCCCTACGGGCAGCTCGCGATCGCGCTCCCGATCCGGACCTCGAGCCCGTCGCTCAGGTCGAAGACGCCGAGCACGGCTCCCGAGCCGACCTGCGACTCGACGGCGTGGAAGTTCAGGTGGGTCCCCTCGAGCCCCACGTCGTTCGGGACGGCGAAGGCGAACGAGGCGAGCCCGGAGCCGTTCGCGAGGACCGGGGGGAGGACGAAGACGCTCGTCGGGATCGTCCCGGCCGTGTAGAGGGTGCAGCCCGGCGCGATGCTCTGGGAACCGTCGGCGGTGCCGCCGACGAGGAAGACCGTCGCGCCGGCGGCGTTCCCGCCGCTCGCCAGGCCGAAGGAGGCGTTCCCGAGCGTCGCCCGGGCGGGGGTCCCGGTCGCGTAAAGCGTCGGGGCGGCGGGGGAGCCGCACCCCGCGCCGAGGAAGGGGTTCCAGAGCCCGATCGGGGCCGTGCCGGTGACCGTCACCGTCGGAAGGCCCGGGCCTGAAGCCGCCTCGTCGAGGAGGAGGCCCTGCCCCGTCGCCGGGGCGGCGTCGGTGTCGAACCAGAAGTTGAAGAGCGCGTTCCAGTTGAGGGGGTTCCCGGCCGGGGAGGCCCAGGAGATCTCCGTCGGGGCCTGGAAGAACGCCCAGTCGTTCCCCGCGTTCGCGTCGATGTCGCGGAACCCGACGTTCTGGATCCGCGCGCCGGGGCAGGTCGGGAGGCGGAAGGCCCCGACTCCGCGCTTGTTGTCGCGGTTGTGGACCGCGTACTCGTAGTGGTAGAAACCGGCGGTCGGGCCGGTCACCTTGACGCCGACGAAGAGGCGGCCGTCGTCGCTCCCGTTCGTGTTCGAGGTGACGGCGGCCCCGCTCCACCGGGAGAGGATCGTCCCCGTGAGGGGGGAGGTGAGCGAGCCGAACGTCCAGGCCGACCCGTTCCAGGTCGGCGCGAAGCCGCGGGAGAGGAAGTTGTTCGTCCGGTTCGACTCGGGCTCCCCCGCCGCGATCCAGCCCGAGTAGGCGTAGTAGGTCGAGCCCGCCAGGGTGAGGTTCGAGTCGAGGACGAGGCAGCGCGGGAAGGCCGTCGCGTTCGTCCCGAAGCTGATCCCGCTCGCGATCCCGTCGCAGGCGGCCGGGCCGGTGACGGGGGGCTGGCCCGCATCGAAGTAGGAGCAGACGGGGCTCCACGCGCCCGTCCAGGGATTGATCTCGTCGGGAGGGCCGAGGGACGAGTAGGAGCCGTTCAGTCCCGCCCCGTAGGTGTCGGAGCACCCGACGCCGAGGATCGAGGAGGTGCCGGGGTTGAAGCAGGTGACGCCGCACCCGGAGCTGTTCGTCGAGGCGAAGGGGTGCTTGCAGTAGGAGCGGTTCGAGATCTGGACGAACCTCCCGGCGTTCTCGCGCGCGACGAGGAACGCGATGAAGGGGTGGTTCGCGTTCATCGGGGCGTTCCAGGGGATCTGGACCGAGCCCGGGTTGCAGGCTGTCGTCGACATTCCGACCGCGACGGTGCCGTTCGGGAAGGTCCCCGAGTGGCCGTTGCTCCCGAGGTACCCGAGGCTCTGGAGGGCGATGTCGAGCCCGGCGACGGCGTTCGGCTGCGCGGCGGCTCCCGTCGACAGCGCGGCGACGACGAGGGCGGGAAGAAAGCACGAAGCGCGGCGGGGGACCTTCATCCGTTGCATCTCCTCACACGAAGGTGGCACGCAGGTGCGAGGGATCCTAGGCGCGGGGCGAGGAGGGCGCCACCGTAGGATGCGCGCCTCCTTGCCGCGCCCGACTCCCCTCGACCGGATCGCCTCCCTCGCGCGCCGAGGGGAGCGCCTCGTCGCCGGGGTCCTCTCGGGAACCTCCGCCGACGGCGTCTCCGTCGCGCTCGTCCGGATCCGCGGCGCCGGCCCCGGAGCGGAGGTCCGAGTCGTCCGGACGGGCGCGCGTCGTTACCCCCGCGGTCTCGCGGCGGCCCTCCTCCGCGCTCCTTTCCTCGAGGCCCCGGAGATCGCGCGTCTCTCTCTCGCCGTCGCCGACGCCTTCGCCGCCGCCGTGCGGGGATCGACCCGGGGAGGCTCCCGGCTCGACCTCGTCGGCTCGCACGGCCAGACGATCTTCCACGGCGGGGCGTCGGGGACCCTCCAGATCGGGGAGGGGGACCGCATCGCCGAGCGCCTGCGCGTCCCCGTCGTCTCCGACTTCCGCCAGCGAGACGTCGCCGCGGGGGGGGAGGGGGCGCCCCTCACCCCCTACGCGGACTTCGTCCTCTTTGGCGGCCGGGCCGGGCGAGCGGTGCTCAACCTCGGCGGGATCGCGAACCTGACGATCCTCGGCCGCTCCCTCGAAGAGGTCCGGGGTTTCGACACCGGGCCCGCGAACATGGTCTCGGACGGGCTCGTCGCGGCGGCGGGTGGAAAAAAGCGCTTCGACGCGGGGGGGAGGCTCGCGCTCCGAGGAAGGGTCCTCGGCGACCTCCTTCGTTGGATGCTCGCCCACCCGTTCGTTCGGCGGCGCCCGCCGAAGTCGACGGGCCGGGAGGAGTTCGGAGAACCCTTCCTCCGCGCTCTCCTCCAGCGCGCCCCCCGCGCGCGGCCCGAGGACCTCCTCGCGACGGCCGCGGAGTTCACCGCGGCGACCGTCGCGCTCTCGATCAAGCGCTTCCTCCCCGCCCGCCTGCGGCCGAGCGAGATCCTGGTCGCGGGCGGCGGAGTCCGGAACGCGGCGCTCCTGCGCGCGCTGCGGCGGCGGCTCGCGCCGGCCTCGGTCCGCTCGACCGCCGTTGCGGGGATCGACCCCCTCGCGCGGGAGGCGGTCGCCTTCGCGATCCTCGCGAACGACGCGGTGGCGGGACTCCCGACGAGCCTTCCCGCCGTCACGGGCGCGCGGCGCGCCGTGACGCTCGGAAAGCTCTCGTTCCCCTAGCCGGCGCGGGCGTTTGACGGGGCGGGGGGCTCGCTTATGATGGAAGCCGTTCTGCCCCCCGGGACGCGACGTCCCACCGAGCCCGCCTCCCCCCGAGGAGAAGTCCATGCTCCGACCGATCGGAAGAGCCCTCGCATTGTCCTTTCTCGCCGCGCTCCCCGCCTCCGCGCAAGACGTCCGCCAGCTCTTCAACGAGGGGGTCGAGCTTCTCCGCCGCGGGAAGGACGAGGAGGCGCTGAAGAAGTTTCAGGACGTCCTCGCCGCGGACCCGACCCAGGACGCGGCCTACCAGCTCTGGAAGGAGACGGACCAGGAGCTCTGGCTGAAGCTCCTCGTCAAGGGAGGTGAGTTCGAGAAGATCGGGCGGAGGCTCTCCGACCTCGCGAGCCTCGGGCAGAAGGAGCACAAGGACGACCCGGCGGCGATCGCGGCGCTCGTCGATCAACTGAAGGGGAACTCCGACGGCCGCCGGCAGGCGGTCCTCAAGCTCGCCTCGGAGCACGGCGCGTTCGCGGTCCCGCGGCTCCTCCAGGCGGCGGGCAATCCCGACGAGCCCGAATTCCAGGTCATGGCGATGCACGCCCTGATCCAGTTGAGCGGCGAGGCGGTCCTCCCCCTCTGCGAGGCCACGCGCTCCGACTCCGCCGTCCTTCGCCGGAACGTCGCCTCGATCCTCGGCAGGATCGGCGACCGCCGCGCGCTCGGGTGCCTGCGGCGGCTCGCGGAATCGGACCCGGAAGCGTCCGTGAAGAAGGCGGCGGGCGAGTCCCTCGCGTCGATGAAGGCGGGGCCGGGGTCCGCCCGCGACGCGTTCCTCGAGGCGGGGCGCCGCGCCCTCGGGCTCGAAGGGGGAGGGATGCGGGCGATCGACGTCTCCGACGTCGTGTGGCGTTGGGAAGGGGGGAGCCTGACGAAGTACGCGGTCCCCCGGGCCTTCTACGCCTTCGAGCTCGCCCGGGGCGCGTTCCACGACGCGCTCGCGGTGGACCCGAGCTGCGCCGACGCGGTGGCGGGGATCGCCTACGCCTACGCGGGGCAGCTCGCCTCCCTCGAGTCGCTGCGCCTCTCCGGGGCCGACCTCTCCTCGCTCGAGGGGCAGGCGGCGCGGGTCGAGGAAGGCGCCGTCCCGCTTGCGGCCGCCGGCCCGAGCAACCTCGACGGGGCCCTCCAGTTGGCGCGGAGGGAAAAGGAGGGCGCGGTCGCCCAGGCGCTGATCGAGGCGATGGGAAGCGCGGGCGCCCCGAGCCAGGCGGTCCTCGAGGCGCTCGGGGACGAGGACAAGCGCGTGCGCTACGCCGCCGCGATCGCCCTCGGGGGCGCGATGCCGAACGGGGGGGTCGCGGGGCTCGAGGCGGTGCCCGGCGTCCTCGCCGCGGCGGTCGCGGAGGACGTCGCGCGGATCGTCCACCTGATCGACGAGAACGCCTCCCGCCGCAAAGCGACGGTCCAGGCGCTCGAGAAGGCGGGCTTCTTCGTCGTCGCTTCGGAGGGGGGAGCGAGCGGGCTTGCGCGCGTGCGCCGCTTCCCCGGCGTCGACCTGATCGTCCTCTCCGCGTCCCTCGCCAACGGGAAAGGGGACTTCTCGACGACGAACATGGTGATCCACGACCTCAAGGAGGACTTCCGGACGGCGAAGACGCCGATCCTCGTCCTCGCCGACGCGGCGAAGGCCGAGCGGGCGAAGGAGCTCTTCGGCTCGAAGGTCCAGCAGGTCGTGAGCGCCGTCGACGCGCCGACGGCGAAGGAGGCCTCGGCCGGGGGGATGAACGCCGACCGGGAGCGCGCGAACTCCTTCGCGAAGGCGGCGGCCCACGTCCTCGCCCACCTCTCGCCGGCGAACTACGACCTCGCGGGCGCGGCCGGCACGGTCGCCGCGGGGCTCCCGACCAAGATGAAGGAGGTCGTCCTCCCGGCGCTCCACTTTCTCGGCGCGGCGGGCGGAGGAGAGTCCGTCGGCGCCTGCTCGACGGTCCTCGCCGACCCGCAGCGCACCCCCGAGGAGCGGGTCGCCTCGGCCCACGCGCTCGGCCGCCTCTTCTCCCGCGGCGTTGCGGACCCCGGGGCAGTCGACAAGCTCAAGGCCGCTCTCAAGGACCCCGACCTCGGCGTCCGGACCGCGGCGGCGGGCGCCCTCGGCCGCGCGAACTTGACCGGCGGCGATCGCGCCGCCATCCTCGTCGAGACGCGCGCCGACCTCAAGGCGGGCGAAGCCAAGCCCGCCGGCGAGGGCGCCGGCGAGATGAAGGTCCCGGGCGGGACGCGCTAGGCGTCCGCTGTTCCGTCGATTTTCCCGCGGGAGCGTCCGCGGGTTCGCCCGAGTAGCTCAACGGTAGAGCACCGCTTTCGTAAAGCGGGGGTTGCCGGTTCAAATCCGGCCTCGGGCTCCATCTTTCTCCCTGAGCCGAGGTCACCTCGTGGGAGAGCCGGGCGCCCCGATCGCGCGCGCTGCCCGCGGATGGCCCTCTGTTGGAGCCGATAGGCCCCGGGGGGAATTACCTGTAACGTTTCTCGGGGCTCGAGCGGCTTCTTCTACGTCCTCCGCACGCGCGACCGGCCCTGGCGGTCCCCCGAGCGGAGGGAGAGAGCGTTGTGCGACGATCCGTTCCGATGGACTTCCGTGGCGGAGCTCATCGCGCCATCGGCCCGGTCGGGCCTGGCCCGGCGGCCGAGACGCGAGGGCCCGGGAGGTTACGATGGTCCCCGTCCGCTGTATCGTCCTGGTTGCGACGGCCCTCCTCACCCTGAACGGGGCGAGCTGGGGGCAGGCGAACATTTTCGTGAGCAACGCGCCTGGGTTCGTGGGGAGTGATCTGAACACAGGCTGCAGCAAGACTCTTCCGAAGCTGACTCTGGCTAGCGCGATCGCGGGCCGAGCGATTTGCGGTTCGGCACCGTGGGTGATCCGGATGAGGGCTGGGAGCAACTTCCCGGAGGGGCCCCTCGCGCTGCCGTCCCAGACGAAGCTCGCGTACTGGGATCCGGCGAACACGCACCTGCAGGTGACGATCGCGGTCGGCAACCCGGTCATCTCGATCTCGACGGCGACGGGCGGGGGCGCCTCGCTGACGGCGACGACGGGCCTCGACGGGACCGGGGGAGCGGCGGGGACGACCAACATCGTGGTCGACGCGACGGGTCCCGGGGAGACGGGGATCGGGATCGGCTCGACCGGGACGTTCACGAACGCATGCTCGATCGCCAACGTGAACGTGAAGCACCGAGCGACGGGAATCTCGCTGAGCTGCGGGGGAGGCGTCCTCTCCCCGGCGATAACGAGCTGCGTCTTCGACACGCCGGCTCCCGGAACCTCTCCCCCGGGATCGCTGACGACGCCAGGGAGCGAGCACCTCTTGATGCAGTTCACCGCCACGGGCACGATCAACCCTTCCATCGCCGGCGTCTCTTTCCTCGTCGCGCCGGGGGCGTACCTGGAACGGGCGGTGTTCGGCCACACGGGCAGTGGCGGGGTCATGTCGCCGTCCCTCTCCGCGTGCACGATCGCGGGGTCGGGGAGCTTTCCCGTGAGGGGGATCTACTTCGTCACGCCGGGGACCGCGCCGGCGACCGTGAGTCCCTCGGTCAGCAACTGTGCGTTGACCGACGTCGGGGAGATCGGGATCTTCGTCGAGGGCGGGATGACGGGTAGCCCGACGATCACGGGGGTCTCGGTCATCGGGACGGGACTGACCTTGGGGCCTTTGTCGGGGCCGTCTCAGTGGAGGGGCAATGGAATCGCCATCCACTCGACCGACGGCGGATCGCTGACGCCGACGATCCTTGGGACGACCGTGGACAGCACCAACTTGCACTCGCTCGGCTTGTACACGGACGCGTTCAATGGGACGGCGGTGAGCATCAGAGGGAGCGTGAGCGGGTGCACGTTCATCAAGGGAGGGTTCGTGTCGGCGGGCGGCAGCGGGGTTCGCCTGGCCACGAATCAGGTGATGCTCGCGAACACGGAGATCACGACGGCCTTCGACTCGAACAAGATCCGGCAGAACGGAGGGGACGGCGTGTCGATCTTTACGGGGGGTTACGGGGACGAGATCAACTTCTCGACGGTCGGGAGCGTGTTCACGAACAACGTGATCGATCACAACGGCGAGAGCGCGGTCGACCTTTTCGCAGCGGTCATGAGCGCCATCGCCCCGAAGTTCATCTACAACACGATGGCGTACAACGTGGGGGTCGGCTGGCGCGAGGGCCCACTCATGCAGGCGTCGCTCGACTTCACGCCGTTCGTCTACAACAGCATCATTCGGTTCAACACCAACGGAAGCACGAATGGGCCGGATGTGTCTCCGCCGGCTGCGGGGGGCGCGCAGATCTTCTGGTCGAACTTCGCCTTCGGGGCGGGGAACAACAACAACGATCATCTGACTGTGACTCTCAACTTCGCGAACCCTGACACCGGCGATTTTCATCTTGCGATGGCGACGCCACCGGACTTCCAGATCATCGACTTCGCGACGACTACGCCCCCGGCGGCCCCGACCCTCGACTTCGACGGGGAGGGGCGGGTGTTCAACTTCCTCCCCAATTCGTTCCCGGATGCGGATCGCGGTGCCGACGAGAGGCACCCATAGCGAGGGAGGCTAGGATCCATGAGGCAGGGATCGCCGCTCGAGCGGACGTCACGGGTTCTCTGGATGATGGGGCTCACTTGCGCACTTGGGAGGTCGGGGGCGACACAGACTCCCGCGCAGACGCTCGCGCCCAGCTACGAGCTGCTCTGGTCGGTGGCGAGCGAGCCGGGCGGGAAACTGGTCGCTGTGCCATCGGTGGATCTCGACCTGGACGGGTGGGGGGACGTCCTTGTGGGGGAACCATCCTTCAATTCGGGGGCAGGGCGTGTGCGGGCGGTGTCAGGGGCGTCAGGATCGCCATTCTGGGAGACGGTCGGCACGCAGTCGATCGGGGCGAATGGTTCTCCTCCAGGGGAGCTGATGGGGAATTCCCTGGCCGTGCTCGACTGGGACGGCGATGGAGCGCCCGACGTTGTAGTGGGCGCGCCGGCGTTCTACAATCCCCCATCGCTCGCCACAGTCCGCGGAAGGGTCCGAGTAGTCCGAGGGTGGGACGGGACGACTCTTGCGGAGATGCTCGTCCCCACGGCTCTCCAGAATCTCGCGATCGGCGGAAGTGTGGGCGAGTTCGGAGCAGGGCTCGGTGTCGGGGGAGATCTCACCGGAGACGGACTGGGGGATCTCCTCGTTTGCGTTCCGACCTTGTGGCCGACGACACTCGGGTTCAATGCCGGCGCCGTCGCGGTGGTGGAGGCAGGCACGGGGGCGGTTGGTACGACGGTGCTGGGTTCGGTGGCCAGCGAGTCGCCGGGTTGCATGACCACGACGCCCGAGGTCGGCGGGACGTTGGTCCTGCCCGGGACCGGTCCTGGGTCGCTCGGGAAGATCGTCTTCGGCTCTCCCTTCCGGAACGTCTTCGCTCCCTCGGGCTCCCTTCAGGCCCAGTGGGCGGGAAGCCTCAAGGTCTACGATGCAGGGGGCGGATCGCCCCTCTTGGAGGTGCTGGGCACGGCGAACTACGAGCATCGCGGATGGCAGGTCGTCGGAGGCAGAGATCTGACGGGGGATGGGTACCCTGACTTCGTAGTCGTCCGATGGCCGATCATGCAGATCGCTCCTTGGATCATCTGTTGTCCGCTTCCGCGGATGGAGGTCTATTCGGGCGCGACCCTCCAGTTGCTCTACACGCAATTGCTCCTCGCGGGTCTGGGGCAGTGGCACGTGCAGCGGGTCGACGTGATCCCGGACGTGAGCGGGGACGGGCTGAGCGACATCCTCGCCAGCATGGGGGGCATTGGGACCTTGCCCGTCGTGAGTCAGACGAGGATCAAGCTGTACGCAGGAGCGACCGGTGCGGAGCTCGGTAGCTGGCTCCTGACGGACGCGCAGTACGGGATGGGGTACGTCGGATACGAGGCGAGAGCGGGGGGGGACGCGAACAACGATGGGTGGGGGGACCTCGGGGTGCTTCACGTCGTGGGCCTGGGCGGCGCTCAACTGGTCACGTCCGCGCTGCAGGTCTTCGGGAGGAGGAACCTGACGGTCAGCGGATCGCTGATTCCCGGCGGCGACGCGACGATGACGATCGACACCCCCAAACACGGGGGACGGCCGTACCTCCTGCTTTTCAGCGGCGCACCCGGCCCCCCCGTGACCGTGGGGCCGTACGTGATCCCCCTGGCGGGGGACGCGCTGTTCCTTGCCTCGCTGAACCTTGCCCTGATCGGCGCACTCGACCCGGCGGGCCACGGGACGGTTGTGATCCCAATCCCGAGCGATCCGAGTCTGTCGGGGGCGACGGTCTACACGAGCGGCGTGGTCGTGGACCCGGGGTCGGGCTACGGGGTCGGAACGGTGCTCACCCGGGCGACCGTGACCATCTTGTAGGCCGAGGCGCGGGATGGCGTGGGCGGCCGCGAGGAAGGGGGGCGATGCCACCTCGGCGGGCGACCCGAGGGCCCGGGCCGCGGGTGGCGTGATTCCGCTCCGGAGATCCCGGATCGCCTGGTGGTGGCTTGCCGGCCCGATCGCCGCGGCCCTCCTCTGGCCATGTGATGAGGGCAGGACGCCGACGGCGATCTACGTCGCGAACTCGCCGATCGGGAACGACGCGAATTCGGGGCGGGTCGAGACGGCCCCGAAGGCCACGCTGACTGGCCCGAGGGGCGCGCTGGCGGCGATGGCCAGTTGCGGGCCGGAATCCGGAGTCATCTTGTTGAGGGCGGGGAGCACCTTCGTCGTGGGGCCGATCGAGACGCCCGCGGGGATTAAGTTCCGCTTCTGGGATCCGGCGCGAACGGGCTTGCCGGTGACGATCGCGACGGACGATGCGGCGATCGCAGGGTGGACGATAGCGGACGGAGTGTCCCTCAACGCCGACGTCGGGAGGTGATGGGCCGGGGCGAGAGGGATGGATGGAGGGGACGCGGCTCGGATCCATGCCGGGGAGGTGGTGGAGAGGAGGAGCATGCCCGAGCGGGAACACGGATGGCATCGTGGATGTCCTGGGGCGTGGAGAGGGGAACATCGTCGTCGGGGGATGTTTGAGGCCGGGAGGGCAGGCGAGGATCACGATTGAGGCTCCCCGGGAGGGAGGACGGCGTTGTCTCCTGCTCTTCAGCGGAGGGGATGAGCCGCCCGCGTGCGACGGGCCCTTCCTGATTCCCGCGGCCGCCGATCCACTGTTAGCGAACTCGTTCGCCATGGACCTGGGTGGAACGCTCGACCCCGCCGGTCACGGGTCGGTGGTGATTTCGATCCCCGCTCACGAGCGCCTCGCGGAGAGGAGGATCTGCGCGAGCGCAATCGTTCTGGACCCGGACGGGGCGTTGGGGATCGGCACGAGCCTCCCAGGAGTCAAGGTGACCGCTTTCTGATGCCGAGCCGCGAGGGGAAGGGCGAGACGAGAGACGGAGATCCTCCGTCGGTCGTCCTCGGGGCCTCGGCCGGAACCGATCCGGCCGCTCTCGAGTCGCGCCGCCTGCGAGACCAGGCCCTCGCGCTGAGCGCGCCCGGATCCACTGCGCGCGGGCGGAGGAAGGGCTCCTCCGTTCGCCGGCTACGCTTGCGGCGGGATCGATCCGGAGACGCGGAGGAGCTCGAGCGCCCGGGCGAACCACTGCCGGATGGTGCCCTCCGGGACGTCCATCTCGAGGGCGATCTCAGGGAAGGTCCATGATTCGACGCAGTGGAGCCAGACCACGTGGTACCAGTCCGGTCGGCGGATGGGCTCGATCATCGCCTCGAAGTGCTCCAGGTCCTCCGCCTGGATGTGTTCGGCGGGATGGGAGTCCGGAGTGCAGGCGCGCGGGGATCCTTTCTGCGGCTCCCGATCGCGCAGGCGGAATCGGTCCACGCAGACGTCATGCGCGAGCAGGAGGATCCAGCCCCGCAGATCGTTGTCGTCGTGCGGGATGAGCCCGTCTCCCGTGGAAAGGCGCCTCCACGCCCGGAGAGCGACCTCCTGAACCAGGTCGGCTTGGATCACCCGGGGGGATCGAAAGCCTGGTTCCCAAGTCAGCCATCGCCAACTGGCCCCGGTCGATCAGTCTCTCCCATGCGGGGTCGTTGCGGGAAGCGAGGTCCCGCAGTTCTGCTTCGTTCGGACCGCTCTCAGTCACATCGCTCATCGGCAGCCTCCCCAGGCTCCTTCCCTTGGTCCAGCGCGTTCGACCGTCCCAGCGCGGACGTGCAGCGAACGGATTCTCCCCTGCGGCGCGGATTCGCTCAAGTCCGCGGGCGGCGGGGGTCCCGGGCCCTACGGCAAGTCGCGAAACTCGCGCATCGTGGCGACGCGATCCTCCGTGACCTCTTCCCCCCAACGAGCGGCGACGAGGAGCGGCCAGCGCCGCGGCTCGGAGAGGGTCCCGATCGAGAACGCCGCCGCCGCGCGGAGGTTGGACGGGGCGCGCTCGTCGGCGAGGATCGAGGCGAGACCGTCGAGGTGGGACGCGTCGCCGGCGTAGCCGAGCCCGAAAGCGCCCGCCACCGCGAGAGGGACGTTCCTCCGTCCCCGCGCGAGGGAGAGGAGGGTGTCCGCCATCCGCCGATCGCCGGCGAGCCGCGCGGTGAGGGCGAGGGACCGCGCGTTGGGCAGTTCCGGCGCGCGCGCGAGCTCATGCTCCGCGTCCGGGATCAGCCGGTCCGACCAGCCGAGAAAGACGAGCGCGTCGAGGGCGCAGAAGCGGACGAGCGGATCGTGCGTGGAACGGGCGAGGGTGCGGACGTCGCCCTCCGCTTCCGATGCGCGCGCGAGCCCCGCGGCCAGGGCGTACGCGGCGGCGAGGCACGGGTCCCCGCGGCGCTTTCGAAGTCCCTCGAGAAGGGCGGCCCTTCCCTCCGCCGAGGGGTCGTCGCGGAGGAGGATTCCGAGCCCGATCGCGACCCAGGACTTCGACCGGGTCGGCCCGGTCGCGAGCGCGCGGAGGAGCGCGGCCTCCGCCACGCGGCCGCCGACCTGGCCGAGCGAGAGCGCCGCGTAGCCGCGGACGGTCCGGTCCGCGTCGGACCCGAGGAGGTCGATGAGACGCGCGACGACCCCCCCCTGCGAGGGCGGGGCGACCTCGCCGAGCGCGAGCGTCGCGGCGCGACGGAGGGGAAGGACGGTCGAGCCGGTCGCATCGAGGAGCGCGGGGATCGACCCCGCGTCCCGCAGGCGGCCGAGCGCCGTCGCGGCGTACGCTCGCACGGAAGCGGATCGATCCTCCCGGAGGGACTTTTCGAGGGCCGGGAGAGATTCGCGGTGCTCGAGGAGCCCAAGCGCGCGGGCGGCGGCGCATCGGACCTCCTCTTGCTCGTCGCGCAGCGCCTCCTCGAGGGCGGGGACCGCCGCAGGGTCGCAGCCGAGGGCGAGACCGAGGGCGGCGAAGGCTCGCGCGTGCTCTCGGTCGCCGGGGACTGCCGCGGCGTCCGGAGCGCTCAAGACTCCTTCGAGGAGGGCTCTCCCTCTCGGGCCTCCGAGGAAGCCAAGGCCGAGGGCGGAGAGCTCCCGCACTCGGATGGACGGATCCGCGAGGAGAGGGCGAAGGTCCTGGAGGGCGCCGCTCCCGCCGATCTTCCCCCGGGCGTAGGCCGCCGCGCTGCGGACGTAGAGGGAGCCGTCGCGGAGCCCTTCCTGGATCGCCTCGCTCACGGCCCCCGAGATGAAGGGCCAGGACTCGCTCGAGGACGCGCGCCCCTCGGCAAGGAGGGGAGGAGGCGTGCGGATGTGGGAGTCGGGTCCCGTCGTGGGGAGGATCGGGTCGCGGGCGCGTTCGAGGAAGCGGGTCCGGTTCACCTCCCACCACCTCGCCCATGCCTCGGGCTCGGACGCGGCGGATCCGCCTCCGCTGAAGGGCATGCCGAACCGCCCTCCTCCCGTCGAGGGCCCGCCGGGTCCCGGAGTGGTCGGCGGGCGAATGCCTCCGGGCGTGGTGGGCGGTGGGCGATCCGCGGGCGTCGCCGGGTTGGGGGGCGTCGCCGTGATGGGGCCCGGATCCGTGGGGGAAGGCGGAGTGGCTCGCGGAGGAGCGTCCGTTGTCTTCGGGGGCGGACCGACCGGTCCGCGTGGGTTGTCCATCGAGGGGGGTCAGCCCTGGGAGAAGGCCTGCGGCGCGAGGGGCGCCATGAGGACGAGGACGGAGAGGACCGGGACGGGACCCAGAGTTCGGGCCATGGCGACAGCCTCCCTCGCGCGTGCGCGTCGGGGACGCGGAAAGCCCAGGGGCTTCGCGCGCACCCCGTCCGACGAGGCGCCTTTCCAGAAGGGGACTGGAATCGGGTTTCTCGCGGGGGGCGCGATGCAACCGGCGTACCCGGAGCCTGCCACGAGTGATCCGTCCCCATGTGTCGTGGCCCCAAGGGGCTTGAGTTGTCTTCCGCGGGATGCCGAGCCGCGGGGACCTCGATCCGTGCGGCCGGCGTTACGCGGACGTAGCACGAACGCTCGTCCGGCGATTCCGCCGCCGGATGCTCGAAGCCGAGGGGAAGGGGGTTCCTCTCGTCGGGCTCCTGGCACCCGGGCGGCGGAGGAAACATGATGGGCCCGTGCCCATCGCCCCGACCGCCGGCCCCCCCCCGGCTCCGGCCGCGCCCGCCGCGGCGATCCCGGCCGTGCGGCCCCACGTGACCCGCTGCGGCCCGGTCCGGAAGTCCCGGCGGTTCCGATGGCGCGTCGTCGCCTGGGTCGCGGTCCACGTCCTCGCGTTCGTCCACATCGCCCACTGGAAGGTGACGGGGAGGACGCTCACCCCGGTCGAGCCCTCGGAGGCGATGCAGACGCTCGAGCTCGGGAAGCTGAACGCGGGGTTCATCCTCTTCTTCGTCTCGATCCTGGCGACCCTGATCCTCGGCCGCTTCTTCTGCGGATGGGCCTGCCACGTCGTCGCCTACCAGGACGCGTGCGCATGGGTTCTTCGGAAGATGGGTCTGCATCCCCGCCCATTCCGCTCGCGCCTCCTCGTCCTCGTCCCGTTCGGAGCGGCCCTCTACATGTTCGTCTGGCCGACCGTCGAGAGGGCCCTGCTCCAGGGGCGCGAGGCGCCCCCGCTCGTCGAGCACTTCACGACCGGCTCCTTCTGGCGGACGTTTCCGGGTCCCTGGATGGCCCTGCTGACGGTCCTCGTCGACGGGTTCCTGATCGTCTGGTTCCTCGGGGCGAAGGGGTTCTGCACCTACGGCTGCCCCTACGGCGCGGTCTTCGGAATGGTCGACCGCCTCGCCGTCGGGAAGATCCGGGTGACGGACGCCTGCGAGGGGTGCGGGCACTGCACGGCGACCTGCACGAGCAACGTCCGGGTGCACGAGGAGGTCCGCCTCTACCGGATGGTCGTCGACCCCGGCTGCATGAAGTGCATGGACTGCATCGACGTCTGCCCGAAGGGGGCCCTCTACTTCGGATTCGGCTGGCCGGCGCTCGGCGCGAAGCCTCGGATGAAGCGGCCGCGGAGGGTCTACGACCTCCCCTGGGCGGGAGAGTTCGCGCTCGCCGCGATCTTCGGGATCTCCCTCTACACCTGGCGCAACCTCTACGGTGCGATCCCCTTCCTCCTCACGCTCGGTCTCTCCGTCCTGACGGCCTTCGTCGCGCTCCTCTTCTGGCGACTGCTCCGGCGCCGCGACTTCCGGATGCAGTCGCTGACGCTCCGGAGGGAGGGACGGTTCACGGCGGCGGGCGCCGCGGCCCTCGTCCTCCTTCCTCTCTTCTTCCTCTTCGTCGGTCGGAGCGCGTTGCTCCAGTTCCACGTGAAGGAAGGGGAGCGGCTCCTCCGGCGGGCGCGCGAGGTCCCGCCGGAGGAAAGGGGGAAGGTCGCCGAGCGGAGCCTCGCCCACCTCCGGAGTGCGGAGGCCCTCGCCCTCGTCGATTTCGCGCCGCTCGAGATGCTCCTCGGGAACGCCCTTTCCTACTTCGAGGGGAGCCGCGAGGAGGCGGAGCGCAAGTACCGGCGTGCGGTCGCGATCTCCCCGTCCTCCCTCTCTTCTCGCCCCCCTCGCTTTCGACTCGCGCGGCTCGCCGCGGAGCGGCAGGACTTTGCGGCTGCCGAGGCCGAGCTCGTCGCGCTCCTCGCGATCGACCCGGAGGCGGACGACGGGCTCGAGATCGAGGCGAGGTTCGATCTCGCCTCCGCCCTCAAGAAGCGCGGGGACCTCGAAGGGGCCGCGCGTCAGCTCGTCGAGATCCTGCGCATCGACCCGAGGAACGCCCTCGCCCCCGTCCTCCTCGCGCAGATCCGATGAAAAAAGACCCGCGGGGGAAGGCCCCCGCGGGTCGAATGGGTCGGTCGTCGCTACGGGCAGGTCGTCGTCGCGGAGCCGATCCGGACGCGGAGCCCGTTCGAGAGGTCGAAGGTCCCGAGGTAGGCCCCGGGCGGCGAGACGGAGACCGCTTGCCAATCGAGGTCCGCCCCCTCCATGGAGGGGTCGTTCGGGACCGGGATCGACCAGGAGAAGAAGCCCGTCCCGTCGCACACGCCCGCGAGGAGCGGGAAGATCGTCCCGAGGCTCGAGGAGTAGAGCGTGCACGCGCCCCCGAGCGGGAAGGTGCCCGCGAGGGAGCTGATGAAGAGCGCGGTGGGCGCGGCGGCCGAGTTGCCCGCGGTGTTCAGGCTGAAGGTGGCGTTCCCGAGCGTCGCGCGCGCCGGCGCGCCGCCCGCGAAGAGGGTCGGGGCCGACGGGTCGCCGCAGCCGGGCCCGAGGTTCTCGTTGTAGAGGGCTCCCGGGACGGTCGTCGCGACGGTGAAGGAGGGGGAGACCCCGCCGACGATGGTCGCCTGGTCCAGGGTCACGTTCCCGGAGACGGGCGCCGCGTCGGAGTCGAACCAGAAGTTGTAGATCGCGTTCCACCTCAGGCTGTTCCCCGCGGGGGACGTGTAGACGAGCTCCGGGCCTCCGTTCGCGGTGGTCCAGTTGTTCGCCGCGTTCAGCGGCACGTCGGTGTCGTGGAAGCCCAGCCCGGAGAGGACCGCCGAGGGGCAGGTCGGGAAGTGGATCGCCCCGATCCCTCCCTTATTGTCCCGGTTGTGGACGGCGTACTCGTAGTGGTAGAGCCCGTTCGTCGGCCCCGTCACCTTGACGGCGACGTAGACCCTTCCGTCCGAGGGACCCGTCGTCGGGTCGCCGTTCGCGCTCGAGTTGATCGTCGCGCCCGTCCAGCGCTGCAGGACCGTCCCGGCGAGCTGCGCCGCGCCGGCGTTCGTGAAGGTCGGGACTCCGGCGCTGTACGTGACGGTCATCTGGCGGGAGGCGAGGTTGTTCGTCCGGTTGCCGTCCGGCTCGTTCTTGAGGCCGATCGCGGTGCCGACGGGCTGGGGAATGGGGCTCCCTCCCGAAGTGCAGGAGGCCCCGACCGAGGCCTGGACCCAGGAGGAGAACACGTAGTCGGCGCAGTAGAAGTAGGTCGCTCCCGGAACGATCAGGTCCCCGTCGGTCATCCGGACGGTGTTGGTCGAGCCGCCCGTCGGCTGGATCCCCGGGGTCCAGACGCCCGTCCACGGGTTGTAGTCGTCCGGCGGCCCGAGGCTGCTCGCGTTGTTCCCTGTGGAGTAGGTGTCGGAGCAGGCCACCCCGAGCCAGCTCCCGTTGCTCGGACACTGGCAAGTCGAGCACTGGTTGCTCGAGAGCGCGAAGAAGGCGTGCTTCACCCAGCTCCGGTCCGACACCTGGGTGATCCTGGTCGCGCCCGGCTCGACCCGCGCGGCCATGAAGCCGATCACCGGGTGGGGCAAGGACGGGGCCGCGAACCAGATCAGGTTGTGGTTGCCCGGGTTGCAGGACGTGGTCGCCATGGACATCCGGACCTGGCCGTTCGGGAAGGTCCCGATGCGCCCCTGATAGGCGAGGCTCGAACCGAGGATCCCGAGGCTCCCGTCCACGCCGGCGGTGGCGCCCGTCTGGGCGGCCGCCGGGAAGCCGAGCGACCCGAGAACCGCGAGGGCCGCGAGCGCGTACGTTCTTTCCTTCATTCGAGTGCTCCGAGTGCGAGGTGGCGTCGGTGGGAGGAGGGTCCGGAGCCCCGGCGCGCGGGCCTCCGGGGGGGCAGGAGAACGCGGAGAAGCGTAGAGGGGAAACCGAAATGCCGCAAGGCGGGAGTCGAAGGCCGTCCGGGGCGCGTTCGCCGCTCCGCGCCCGCAACCCTCTGCCTCGGATGGACCTGCCGCGGGAAGGCCCGAGCGCCGGAGGGGTCGATCCGCCTTCCAGACGGACGCCGCCGTCCGCAGGTTCCCTCGGGGAGTCTCCCTCCGCAGCGTGGACCGCGGGCGGCCTCCGCTCCTATCTTTCCCCGCCTCCATGGGACTCCCGCGCCGCCGCCCCCTCCTGATCGGCGTCGTCCACCTCGCTCCGCTCCCGGGGAGTCCCCGCCACCGCGATCCGATCGACCGGATCCTCGAGCGCGCCCTGGCCGACGCGCGATCCCTTGTTCGCGGGGGGATGGACGCCCTGATCGTCGAGAACTACGGGGACCTCCCCTTCCACCCCGGCGCGGTCCCGCCGGAGACGGTCGCCTCCCTCGCCATCCTCGCGCGCGAGATCCGGCGGGCGGTCTCCGTCCCGGTCGGGGTGAACTGCCTCCGGAACGACGCGCGGGCGGCGATCGGGATCGCCGCCGCGGCCGACGCGGCCTTCGTCCGGGTGAACTGCCACCTCGGAGCGGCGGCGGCGGAGGCGATCCTCGAGGGGCGCGCGCACGAGACGCTGCGGGCGCGCCGGCTCCTCTGCCCTCGCACCGCGATCCTCGCCGACGTCCACGTGAAGCACGCGGTCCCCCTCGGGGGAGGAGACATCGCCGCGGCTGCGCGCGACCTCGCCTACCGCGGGCTCGCCGACGCCCTCGTGGTCACGGGGAAGGAGACGGGGAGGCCGGTCGAGATCGAGGACCTGAGAGCCGTCCGCCGGGCGGTCCCGGACCGCCCGCTCCTCGCCGGCAGCGGGGTCTCGCCCGAGAACGCGGCGGAGATCCTCGCGGTCGCCGACGGGGCGATCGTCGGGACGTCCCTCGAGCGGGGAGGGCGCAGCGGCGCCCCGGTCGACCTCGACCGGGTCCGCGCGCTCGTGCGCGCCGCCCGCTGACCTTGCGCTTGGGTCCCCTCTCCGGCGCGCTCGTCCTCTCCTCCTGCGCCCTTGCGCCCCCGGCGCCTCGCTTCGAGACGGAGATCGACGAGGCGCGGTACCTCCAGGCGCAGACGGAGGGACTCCGGGGACGCACCGTGGGGTCTCCCGTCCCGGTCCGGTGCCTTCCCCCTGAGGAGTTCCGCGCCTTCCTCTCCCAGGCGTTCCGCCGGGACAACCCGCCCGGATCGCTGCGCGGCCTCGCGCGGTCGCTCGAGGCCTTCGGCCTTGCCCCTCCGGGTCTCGACTTCGAGAGAGAGATCCTCGAGGCGATCGAGGAAGGGATCGCGGGCGTCTACGACCCCCCCTCGAAGTCCCTCCTTCTCCGGGAGGACCTCGCGGGCGGAGGGGCGGGAGAGCTCACCCTGGTCCACGAGCTCGCCCACGCGATCGACGACGCCTCCTTCGGCCTCGCCCGCTACAGGAGCGGTCGGCTCGACGATGGCGCGGCCGCGGCGGGGGCGCTGATCGAGGGCTCGGCGACGGAGGCCATGCTCGACCACCTCGCCGCGCTGCGCTCGGGGCTCTTCCGCGACTCCGTCGGCCACCCTCTCTCGGACGTCGCCGTCGCCCTCTTCGCGGCGAGGTCGGAGCGGCTCGCCCGCCTCCTACCGGAATCCGCGGGGGCGAGCGGTCCGGGGCGAGCCCCCGCGGCCCTGCGCGTGGCGCTGCTCTTCCCCTACGCGCATGGGCTGCGGTTCGTCCACGAGCTGCGCTCTCGGTATGGGACCGGGATGGTGGAGCGCGCCTTCGCCGACCCGCCGAAGACGAGCGAGCAGGTCCTCCATCCGGAGAAGTACCACGAGCGGCGGGAAGATCCCGTCGAGGTGGCCCTCGCGCCCCTCGCGGAGGGTGCGGGGAAGGAGGTCGCGGCGGGGAAGATGGGGGAGTTCGGGATCTACCTCGTCCTCGCGGAGCGCCTCGGCCCCGACCGCGCGAGGGAGGGGGCTCGAGGCTGGGGAGGAGACTCGTATCGCGTCCTCGAGGAGGAGGGGAGGGCCCTCTCTCTCCTCTGGCACACGGAGTGGGACCGGCCGCTCGACGCCCGCCAGTTCGAGCGGACGCTCGCGGAAGCGTGGGGGCGCCGATTCGGGGCGCCGATCCTCCGCGACGGGTCGTCCTTCGTGGTCCGGAGACCCGACGGGCTCGTCGCTCGGATCGAGCGGGTCGGGAGGCGCGTGCTCCTCGCCGACGGGTTCCTCCCCGCCGAGGCCCGCCGGCGGACCGAGGGGATGGCCCGGGGCGACGAGACGAGGCGGCCTGTCCCGCCTCCCCCTCCCTCCGTCCTGTCCGGAGCCGCTTCCCCCCTCCGGCCGCTCTTCGACGTCGAGCGCTTCGACCACTCCACGCGCGCTTCGCTTCTCCGCGGACTCCTCTGCAGGCTCGAGACGCTCGAGGGGGGCTTCGAGTTCTCGCTCATCGGAGGAGGGGCCGCGCGGGCTCGATCGGACCGCGACCGGCTCGCCCTCTCGACGCTGTTCGGATTCCTCGGGGTGGAGAGAAACCGCCGGGCCGCGATGACGAGTTTCCAGGCCTGGCCGATCCTGCAGGTCGGCTTCGGGCTCGGGGGCCACGCCGTCGGGCTCGCGGGGGGGCTCCTCGGGGAGGCCTCGGGGCCGGGTGGCACCCTCGTCCGGACGGGTCTCCTCGACTATCAGACCCGCCGCACCCTCGCCTTCGGCCCGGAGGGGAGGCCGGACGTCGTGCGCAAGGTCGAGCGGCGAGTCTCGCTCCTCTTCGGGCTCCTCGGCTTCGACCTGCCGTAGGTCGGTCTAGAGGATCGCGCCCCCACAGGTGGATCCGGCGCCGGCCGTGCAGCCGTAGCAGTGGCTCCCGGTGCGGATCGCTCCCCCCTCGAGCTCGGAGAGGCGCGCCACGTCGAACACCGTGAGGGGGCGGCCGGCCGCTTTCTCCGGGATCTCGAGATCGAGCATCTGGTTGAAGTCGCAGTCGTAGAGCCGGCCGTCCCACCCGACGCTCACCATCGCGCGGCACATCAGCGCCGGAACGGTGGCGGGGTTGAAGTGGTGGACGAGGAGGGACATGTAACGAGCGTGCTCGCCCCGGCGGAGGAGCCAGTCCCCGAAGCGCTTGATCGGCATGTTCGTGATCGTGTAGAGGCGGTGGAACTCGATCCCGAACAAGCGCCGCAGCTCCTCGCGGTACTTCTCCTCGAGGACCTCCTGCGGCGGGGGGAGGAAGGCCCCGACGGGGTTGTAGACGAGGTCGAGGACGTGGGGGGAGCCGGGGCGGCCGTACCCGAGCTCGTTCAGGAGCTGGAGCGCCCGGATGCTCCCGCCAAAGACCCCGCGCCCGCGCTGTCGGTCGACGTTCTCCGCCGTGTAGCAGGGGAGGGAAGCCACGATCTCGACCTCGTCCCTCCGCAGCATCTGCGGCAGCCACCCGTACCCCTCCTCGAAGAAGATCGTCAGGTTGCAGCGGTCGATCACCCGCCGCCCGAGGGCGCGGGCCCCGGCGACGAGGAACTCGAAGTGAGGGTTCATCTCCGGAGCCCCTCCCGTGAGGTCGAGGAGCTCGACCTCCGGGCTCGCCTCGAGGAGGGCGAGCGCGCGCTGCGCGACCGCGCGGGACATGGCCTCGGTCCGCTTCGGCCCGGCCTCGACGTGGCAGTGGTGGCAGGCGAGGTTGCAGAGCTTGCCGACGTTCACCTGGAGGGTCGTGATCCTCCCTCGGGCGAGCGGGGGGAGGCCGTGCAGCGCGAGCGTCGCGTCGAATGCGGCGGCGGCCGGAGCCATCCTCACTTCCCGTTCAGGGTCCAGTCGTAGTCGAGGTAGTCGACGTCGAAGCCCTTCCCGTCGCCGATCGCCGCCGCCCTCTTCGCGTCGAGGAAGCGGGCGAGGAACCGCGGGACGCTCCCGGAGGCCTTCTCGAAGTCCTCCCGGAACCACTTGAAGATCGGGGAGAGGTGGAGCGCCCGATCCTCGAGGGCGATCCGGTTCTTGCCCGGGTCCGCGAGGAACCGCCGGGCCTGGTCGTCGAGCTGCGCCTCGAGGTCGGCGGCTCGGTACGCCTCCGACCGCAGGGGGGGGCACCCCTTCGACGCGCAGACGATCGCGAAGTGGACCCGCGGGTCGGCGAACTCCGGCCGGAGGATCCCGTGCTCGACGTCGTCGAGGGAGAGCGTTTCCCGGCGCAGGTTCCGGAGCTCGATGAACTCCTTCTTGAAGACGCTGCGGAAGACGCCCCCGACGTCCTTGATCGACTTCACCGGGTAGTGGTCGAGGACGAGGCGCACCGTGAAGGCGTTGTAGGCGTTGATCCAGTAGGCGAGGCGGTCCGCCCGGGGGAGCGCCTCGAAGGCCTCGGGCCGGATCGCCCGCAACTCCGCCAGATAGGAGTCGAGGTCGGCGCTGCGGCCGCGCAGCCCACCGTAGTCGACGACGCCAGCGCGGACGAACGCGCCGAGGAGGGAGGTCCAGGTCTCGTGGCGCGGGTCGAGGCCCGGGGAAGAGGGCCGGGACCCCTGCAGCGCGCCGAGGAGGAGTGAAACGAGGGGAAGGCTCCGGGCCAGGGGGAAGGGGCTCATCGGGAGGAGGGCGCCCTTTTATACGAGATGGAGGCGCTCGCCGGACCTCGCCGCCGATACCATCCGCCCGCGATGTCCGC
>DASRRH010000043.1:0-49974 GCA_035695825.1 Planctomycetota bacterium
GTTCCCGAAGAACTTCGTCGCGAGGACCACACGGTCGCGCCGCTGCGGGTACCGGCCGAGGTGGTCCCCGAGGATCTTCTCGGAGTGGCCGCGCGTGTACACGTTCGCCGTGTCGAGGAAGTTCCCGCCGCGCTCGAGGAATCGGTCGAGGATCGCCTTCGATCTCTCGACGCTCGATCCCCAGCCCCACTCCTCGCCGAAGGTCATCGTGCCGAGGCAGAAGGGGCTGACGCGCAGGCCGGAACGGCCGAGGGTGACGTAATGGTCGAGCGGCATGGGGCGGACCTCCCTCTCTCGTTGGATCCGGGAACGGATTCCGTCGGCCGGGGGCAGGAGCCGGAACGCGTCTTCGAGAGTAGGGGACCGCGGCCCGGCTCGCGTTTCGACGAGGCGCGCGATCTCGTAGTCGACGGCCCCGGGCTTTCCAGCCCGTCACGGCGCGGGCGGGGTCGTCCGGCGAGTGGTCCGAGGATTCAGGGCCGCACGTAGAGCGCGTACTCGTAGTCGATCGTCGCCCGCTTCCCGGCGTCGATCGGCACCGTCCAGGTGAGCCGGGCGTTCGGGTTGACCTGGCGCAGCCCCTTCGCGACCTGGACGACCTTCGCCTCGTTCGGGTTCTTCGTCACCTCCCCCTGGATCTGCTTCGTGATCTCGAGGCGGACGCCTTCGCGCTTGTGGTTCGTCGCGCAGATCTCCCCCTTCACCGTGACGCGGTCGTACGTGCTCCCGTAGAAGTGCGCGGCGCCCCGGTCGCGGGCGACCTCGTATTCGGCCTGCTCCCCCTGGACGTCCACGGCGCGCGTGATCCGGACCGTCGTCTTCGCCGCGACGGCGGCGTAGGCGAGAGTGTCCTGCCCGAGGAGGTTCCCTCCCTTCATCGTCATCGCCGGTGCCGTCGTCCAGGGGAGGCCCGTGTCGTTCGTCAGGCGCACCGAGTGCCAAATCTCCTCTTCGCGCGGCGCCTCGGGGCGAGGCTGGTAGGGGTTCTCCCCGATCGTGTCGGGGATCGACCACTCGTAGAGGTGCTCGTAGGGGACGCGGACCGTGAAGAGCGCGTAGAGGGCGCGCTCGCCGCGCTGGAGCGTCACGTCCTTCTGCTCGTAGAGGAAGAGGTCCTCGGCGCTCTCCCCCTGGAGGGGGACGCCGGCGACGGGGAAGGTCGCGGCGTCGGCCTCCCCGCGGTAGGCGACGTTCGAGAGGACGCCCTGCTGGGCCTGCAAGGCGATGCTCCGGTCGGGCGGCTGACCCAACGCGGCGAGGAACGCGTTCAGGTCCCCCTGCATCGCGATCGGGTCGACGACGTGGGCGAACTTGAGGTTCGGGAACCCCGTTACGAACTGGAGCGTCGCCCCCTCGAGGTCCTCGGCCTCGTCGATCACCTCCGCCTGCGCGGTGAGGGTCGCCTTCTCCTTCTCGGAGAGGTCGATCGCGTAGGACGGGACCCAGGTGAGGCCTCGCACGAGGTAGAGGAGGGAGAGCGTGGAGGGGCCCTCTCCCTTCGGATCGACGGAGAAGGCGAGGGAAGCCGCCTCCCGCTTCCGGACGACCTCGCGCGCGAAGTCCCCTGCGTCCGTCGTGACGCGGCGGACGTCGGAGGTCGGGATCGCCGTGGTCCCGCTCGTCGTCCGGAGGAGGAGCAGGTTCGCGCTGGGGGCCGGAACGAGAAAGCCGGCGCGGGCGGCGTCCTCGGGCCGCGGCCGAGGAGGCTCGGGGACCCCCGCGATCTTCCCGCGGAGCGACTCCTTGTCCCCGAGGAGGAGCGTCACCTCGCGGCCGAGGTTCGCGCGGAGGATTTCCTCGAGGTTCAGGGCGGGGACCCGCTCCTCGATCTCGTCGCGCCGGGCGAGACAGGGCCCGAGCGCCGCGCGCGCCGGATCGGCCGCGACCCAGAACGTCCCGTGGACCGGCACCGGCAGCCGCTCGAGGCGGATCGGGCCGGGCTTCCCCGGAAGGGGTCCCTCGCGGCGCACGAAGCCGAGGCCGTTCTTGAAGAGCGCGACCGAGCGCACGCGCGTCTCGACGACCGCCTCGGGGGCGTCCTTCCCCTGTCGGACCGGGGCGCCCGCGCACGCGGCGGCGGCGAGGAGCAGAGGAGCGAGAAGGAAGAGGAGCGGCGCGAGCATGGCGGGCCCTCCGCGGGGGCGCGAAGCCTACGGAGGAGGGAGGGCCGGCGCGAGTTCGCCTACCGCCCGAGCTCCTTCGCGAGCGCCTCCGGATCGGTGACCGGAGCGCGGCAGGCGAACCGGCGGCAGACGAACGCGGCGGGCCTGCCGCCGATCGGGGCCTTCCCCTCGAGGAGCGGGATCGTCTCCGCCGCCTCGGGACGCGCGGGGTCGGCGAGGGCGAGGACGAGGTTCGGATCGTAGGCGGACCGGACGGCGCGCAGCAGCGCGCGGGTCGCCGCGTTCCCCGGGGCGCCGGCGATCGCCACCTCGCGCGGCGGATCGAGGAAGAGGTCGAGGGCGCAGAGCATGTAGCCGTGGCCGCCCGGGGTGCGCTCCATCCCCGCGCGGAACGAGGCGAGCGTCGCCTCCCCCTTCTTCGCGAGGTCCGCCTCGCCGGTGAAGGCGGCCAGGCGGAGGAGGACGTGGGCGGCGACCGAGTTCCCCGACGGGACGGCGCCGTCGAAGGGGCTCTTCGTCCGCGCGAGGAGGGACTCGTGGCGCCCGCCCGTGTAGAAGAAGCCGCCGTCCTTCGCGTCCCCGAAGATCTCGACCATCTTCGCGGCGAGCTCGCGCGCGGCGGCGAACCAGCGCGGGTCGAAGGTCGCCTCGTAGAGGTCGAGGAGGCCCTCGGCGAGGCACGCGTAGTCGTCGAGGAAGCCCTCTCCCTTCGCCTGCCCGGCGCGGAACGTGTGGAGGAGCGTCCCGTCCTTGCGCCGCATCGTCCCGAGGAGGAAGGCCGCGGCCTCCTCGGCCGCCTTGCCGTACCGGGGCTCCTCCAGGACCGCTCCCGCGCGCGCCAGGGCCGAGAGGAGGAGGCCGTTCCAGGCGACGAGGACCTTGTCGTCGAGGCCGGGCCTCGCCCGCTCGCCGCGCGCGGCGAGGAGCTTCGACCGCGACGCCGCGAGGCGTGCGCCGAGCTCCGGCGCCGGGCGGTCGAGCGCGACGGCGAGGTCCTCGACCGAGAGCGGGAGGTGGAGCACGGAGCGCCCGCCCTCGAAGTTCCCCCGCGGGGTCACGCCGTAGGCGCGCTCGAAGAGCCGCCCCTCCTCGGGGCCGAGGACCGCATCGATCTCGGCGGGGGTCCAGACGAAGGACTTCCCCTCCTCTCCCTCGGCGTCGGCGTCCTGCGTCGAAAAGAAGCCCCCCTCCGGCCGCGTCATCTCCCGCAGCGCGTAGTCGA
This sequence comes from Planctomycetota bacterium, assembly GCA_035695825.1. Classification (GTDB taxonomy): domain Bacteria; phylum Planctomycetota; class UBA1135; order UBA1135; family JAKEFM01; genus JAKEFM01. The sequence continues at coordinate 3,346 of DASRRH010000043.1, forward strand.
GGGTCTCCCGCACGACCCGGGCGTAGGCCTCCTTCCCCGTCGCCTGGAACGCCGCGAGGTAGACCCGCGCGAGGAGGGCGTTGTCGTAGAGCATCTTCTCGAAGTGGGGGACCAGCCAGCGCGCGTCGGTCGAGTAGCGGTGGAACCCGCCTCCGAGGTGGTCGTAGACGCCCCCGCGCGCCATCGCGTCGAGGGTGTGCTCGACGATCGAGAGGAGGGAGGGGTCCTTCGAGGCGCTCCAGCGGCGGAGGAGCAGCTCGAGGGACATCGAGGGGGGGAACTTCGGCGCCCCGCCGAAGCCGCCGTGCTGCGGATCGTAGTCCGCGCGGAGCTCGGCGACGGCGCGGTCGAGGAGGGCGCCCGAGAGCGCCCCCGCGGAAGGCGCGACGGCGACGGCGGTGGCGACGGCCGCTCCCACCTTCTCGGCGTTCTCCGCGAGTTCCCCGCGCCGCGTCTTCCACCACTCGACGAGGGTCTCGAGGACGCGCCGGAAGGAGGGCATCCCCGTCCGGTCCTCGGGAGGGAAGTAGGTCCCCGCATAGAAGGGCTTGAGGTCGGGCGTGAGGAAGACCGACATCGGCCAGCCCCCCGAGCCCGTGAGGAGCTGCGTCGCCGTCATGTAGACCTCGTCGAGGTCGGGGCGCTCCTCGCGGTCGACCTTGATCGGGATGAAGTGCGCATTGAGGACCCCGGCGATCGCCTCGTCCTCGAAGGACTCGCGCTCCATCACGTGGCACCAGTGGCACGCCGAGTACCCGATCGACAGGAAGATCGGCTTGTTCTCCCGGCGCGCGCGCTCGAGCGCCTCGGGCCCCCACGGGTGCCAGTCGACGGGGTTCTCCGCGTGCTGGAGGAGGTAGGGGCTCGTCTCGTTCGCGAGCCGGTTCTTCCGTCGGGGTCGGGAGGAGGTCGGTTCGTTCACGGCCGGTTCCTTCTGTGTGGGGACCTCCGCGGCGGTGGCCGGCGGGCCCTGGGTGCGGGCGCAGGCGGCGGCGAGAAGGGCGGCGAGCGCCCCGCTCCCGGGTCGACCGGTCGGCCGCTCGACGGCGATCCGGAACGGAGGCACGGGGGCGGTTCTAGGCCGCCCGCCCCGGGGCGTCGAGGGGACGCCCCTTCGGGCCGGAGGGGGGATAGACTAAGCCCAGGCTTAGTTTCCGTGCGCCCCCTCGCGATCGTCTCCCTGCGCGATCGGCTCGGCCTCACGCAGGCCCGCCTCGCGCGCCTCGCGGGCGCGCATCCGATGACGGTGAGCAAGTGGGAGCGGGGCCTGCTCCGGCCGAGCGAGCACCAGCGCTCGATCCTCGCGGCCCTCGCGGCGGCCGCGGGGGGGATCGAGACGGGAGGGCCCGCCCGGGAACTGGCGGCCTTCCTGAACCAGGCCTTCGTCGACGTCTCCGAGGTCCACGGCATGAAGCTGAGCGCGAGCAACCAGCTCCGCGGGAAGGTGGTCGCGCTGGAGGAAGGGCCGATCTCCGCGCGCGTGGTCGTCGAGATCGCGCCGGGCGTGAGGATCGTCTCCCTCATCACGACGGCCTCCTCTCGCCGCCTTCGTCTTCGCGTCGGCAAGCCGGTGGTCGCGATCGTGAAGGCGACCGAGGTGATCGTGGGGACGCGGTGAGGGGGAGGAGTTGATCCCGGAGAGGCTCCTCGCGGGGGCGGCGGGGCTCGCGCTCCTCGGCTGCGGAGGGGCGCCGTCCGAGGGGCCGCGCCGGCTCGCCGTGGCCGCCGCGTCTTCCCTCCGCGAACTCCTCGAGAGGACGGCGGTCCTCTTCGAGGACGCTCGTCCCGGGACGAGGATCGTCTACTCCTTCGAGGCCTCCTCCGTCCTCGCCCGGCGGATCGAGGCGGGGGCCGCGCTCGACCTCTTCCTCTCCGCGGACCGGGAGACGCTCGCGCGCGCCGGGGATCGCGTCGTCGCGGCGACCGCCGTCCCGTTCCTCGGCAACCGGCTCGCGCTGGTCGTCCGGAAGGACCTGGCGCGCGCTCTCGAGTCCCCGGCGGATCTCGCGCGCCTCCGGGGTCGGCTCGCGCTCGCGGGTCCGGCGGTCCCGGCGGGTCGGTACGCGAGGGCGTTCCTGGAGGAGAAGGGATGGCTGCGGGAGCTCGGTCCCCGGATCGCGAACGCCGAGAGCGTCCGCGCCGCCCTCGCCCTCGTCGAGTCGGGGGCGGCCGACGGCGCCTTCGTCTACGAGACCGACGCGCGCCTCGCGAAGGAGGCGCGGCTCGCCTGGGTCGCGGCGCCGGGGGAGGGTCCCGAGATCCTCTACTTCGGCGCCGTCCTCGCGGGCGGAGAGGAGGCGCTCGCGCGCGAGGTCCTCGCGTTCCTCCGCGGGCCCGCGTTCCTCTCGGCCGCCCGCGCGATGGGCTTCCTCCCGCCGCCGCGATGACCGCCGGCGAGGTCCTCGGCGTCGCCCTGCTCACGCTGCGGGTGGGGTTTGCCTCGACCGCGATGATCCTCCTCCCGGGGATCGCCCTCGGCCGGTGGCTCGCGCGCACGCGCTCTCCGGCGCGCGCCCTCGTCCAGACGCTCGTCTCCCTCCCGATGGTGCTCCCGCCGGTCGCCGTCGGGCTCGTGCTCCTCCATCTTCTCTCGCGTCGCTCCCCGACCGGTCGGGCGCTCGAGGCCCTCCTCGGCTCCCCCCTTCTCCTCACCTGGTGGGCGGCGGCGATCGCCTCGGCGGCGATGTCCTTCCCGCTCCTCGTGCACGGGGCGCGCCAGGGGTTCGCGGCCGTGCCGGTGCGCCTGGAGCGGGTGGCGTCGAGCCTCGGCGCCCCCGCCTCCCGGGTCTTCCTCCGCGTCTCCCTCCCCCTCGCCGCGCGCGGAATCCTCCACGGCGCCGTCTTCGCGTTCGCCCGCGGCCTCGGAGAGTTCGGCGCGACGACGCTCGTCGCGGGCCACGTGCCGGGGGAGACGGAAACCCTCGCGCTCGCGATCTACGCGAGGATCGAGCGCTTCGAGGAGGGGGAGGCGTTCCTCCTCGCGGCCGTCTCGGCGGCGCTCGCCTTCTCGATCACCGCGGCGGCGGAGGTCGTCCTCCGGAGGGACCGGGCGTGAACGCGTTCGAGCTGCGGGCGCGCTATCCCGGCTTCTCCCTCGAGGCCTCGAGCGCGTGGACCGTCCCCCGCGCGGCGCTCTTCGGCGCGAGCGGCTCGGGGAAGACGACGGTCCTCGAGGCGATCGCGGGGGCGCGCCCCGAGGTCGCGGGGCCCGTCACGATCCGGGGTCGGCGCGTCGACGGACTCACCCCCCGCGGGCGCGGGGTCGGTTGGGTTCCGCAGGACGCCTCTCTCTTCCCCCACCTCACCGTCGAGGAGAACCTCGCGTTCGCGGTCTTCGCGCGAGGCGATCGGGCGGCGGCCGGGGCGGCCGTGGAGGCTCTCGAAATCGGGCCCCTGCTCCGCCGCCGCGCGCGGGATCTCTCGGGGGGGGAGCGGCAGCGCGTCGCGATCGCCCGGGCGCTCGCCTCGCGGCCGGACTTCCTCCTCCTCGACGAGCCCCTCGCCTCGATCGACCGGCCCCTCCGCGCGCGGATCCTCCCCTTCCTCCGCGCGCTTCCGGACCGAACGGGAGCGCCGATGCTCCTCGTCACGCACGATCCGCTGGAGGTCCTCGCCCTCGCGGAGCACGTCGCCGTCCTGGAGAACGGGAGGATCGTCGAAGAGGGGGACCCACGGAGCGTCTTCTCCTCCGCGGCGGCCTTCGGAGCCCTCCACGCCCTCGGGGCCGAGAACGTGTTTCCCGTGCGCGTCCTCGCGCGGGGGGAGGGGATCGCCCGCCTTGCGACCCCGAACGGCTGCGCCCTCGAGATGGCCTCCCTCGCCGGGTTCCCCGACCCCCTCCGCGTCGCGGTCCGCGCGGAGGACATCCTCCTCGCGACCGAGCGGCCGGGGGGGGTCTCGGCGCAGAACGTCCTCGCCGGCGAGGTCCTCGCCCTCGAACCTCTCGGCGCCCAGGTGGGGGTCCGGATCCGAGCGGGCGGGGAGGTCTGGCTCGCCCGCGTCACGACCCGGGCCGTCGAATCCCTGGCCCTCGCGGCCGGCCGGCCGGTCCATATGCTCGTCAAGGCCCACGCGATTCTCCCCACCGCGTGACGCGACCCGGTGCCGTCGCTTCGCCGAATCCTCCGGACGTTCGGTCTCGCCCTGATCCTCGTCCCGCTCCCGGCGGCCTGGGCCCTCTACGCGACCTTCGGGACGAAGATGAGGCTCGCGCCCGGGTCGGAACCCGTCGCCGTCCTCGTGTTCCGCCCCACCCCGGTCGTCGTCGATCCAAACGGTCCGCCCCTCCTCGCGCCGGGGCGGGGGGCCCCCGCCCGCGCGCGCACCGCCTTCGTCCTCGCGTATGCGGGGACGATGGCGGGCGGCTTCCTCCTCCTCGGATCCCTCCTCGCTCGCCCCGGGAAGCGACTGTCACGGTCGGGTGTCGATCGCCGATCCGAGCCTCCGGCAGGACCCTAACTCCGCGACCGTTCGCGGCGCCTGGAGGGAGTGCATTGCTTGAGCCGGATGGACATCGGATCGGCGCACCTCATGAAACCGACCCACGTGGGTCGTCCCACCGGCCATCGTGGCTCACCCGTGGGGGAGCCCTTCAGGCGGGGTCCCCCACGGAACTCCCGGATGACCCCATTGCGGAAACTCCGTCCCCGTTCAGGAGGTCGCGACGGGCATCGACACGGAGCGGGTGCAGATTCATCGAGGAGGCTCCGGGACGCCGCGGATCGTCGCCTCCGTCCGTTCCCCGGCGCGCACGTCGAAGGGCCCCGTCGCCGCGACCGCCCCGTCCTTCAGGACGACCGCCGTGTACCGGCCCGGCTTCACGCCGTCGGCCGAGATCGACGAGTTCGCGTCGAGCCAAGGGGCCTGGATGCCGAGCGCGGCGGTCCCGCCGCGCGCATCGCGAAACGTGACGAGCGCTCCGGGGAGCCGCGCTCCGCTCGCGTCGAGCGCGACGAGGAGGAGCGACCCTCCCGGGTCGAGCGCGAGGTCGACCCCGGCCTTCTCCCCGTCGGCGGCGAGGGAGATCCGTTCCGTCGACTCCTGCCCGAAGCCCGACGCGCTCGCCGAGATCCGGTAGGTCCGAGGCCCGAGGTCGTCGAACCGGTATGTCCCCTTCTCGTCGGCCATCGTGAAGCCGCCGGGGAACTCGGGGCTCGGACCGAGGGTGGTGAGGAGCGTCACTTTGGCGCCGGAGAGGGGCTTCCCCGTCCCCGCCGCGGTCACGCGCCCCCGGATCGAGCCTCCCGGCACGTCGACGTCGTTGCGGATCTCGACCGGGGAATCGGGCACGTTGACCGTTCCGAGGAAGACCGAGGTGAAGGAGGCGCCCCGCGTGAAGTAGACGCCGTAGATCCCCGGCGGGAGCTCGGGGATCCGGTAGATCCCCTCCCGGTCGGTGAACGCGGACTTCATCTGCGAGCCGACCTTCCCGAAGTGGAAGAGGACCACTTGCGCGCCGGAGACCTTCTTGCCGTGCGCGTCCTCGACGAGCCCCCAGAGCGTCGCCCCCTTCGGGCCCTCGCCGAAGTCGACCCGGGTGGTCTCGCCGGAGCGCACCTCCGCGGTCTGCATCTGCGGCGGGCGGCTCCCTCCGAGCTCCTCATCCGTCGCGCGGACCATGAAGTACATCCCCGGCGCGAGGTCCCCGATCCGGTACTCCCCCCCCTCCGACGTGGCGTGACGCCAGCGCGGGCGCGCGTCGCGGCTGGACGCCTCGTTCGGGATCGCGAGGAGGTAGGCCCCGTCGACTCCCTCGCCCTTCGCGTCGGTCACGCGTCCGGCGATCGCTCCGCCGAGCGGAAGGACGACGTCGAGGGGGCCCGTCGTTCCCCCGCTCTGGACTTCGACGCCGGGGACCGAGATCGAGCCGCGGCCCGGAGCGAACACGAGTAGCTCGTGCGCGCCCGGGCGCAGCCTCGCGAGGGAGAAGGAGCCGTTCTCTTGCGTGCGGACCACGGAGCCGCGGAACTTCGGAGGGTGGGCGAAGAAGGCCGAGGGGAGATCGAACCAGTCGAGTCCTTCGGGGAGCGGCGGCAGGTCCCCGCTCGCGGCGACCTTCGCGTCGGCGACCGGGGTCCCGTCCTCGAGGCGGACCCGGCCGACGATCCGCCCGCCCCGTTGCAGGCGCACCGTGATCTCTTTCGCCGGCTCCCCGGGAGCGACCTCGACGTCCTCGACGACCGCAGGGGCGGCGTCCTCGGCCTCAACGAAGAGGTCGTGGATGCCGACGCGGCGCTTCTCGAGGACGAAGCGCCCCTCGGGGTCATCGAAGGGGAAGGACTTGGGCTCCGCCGTCTCGTAGGAGCGGAGATCCTGTCGGACGGTGATCCAGAACTTGGGGACCGGCCCGCCGGCGCCGTCAACGACGCGGCCGACGATCTTGCCGACGCGGGGGAGGACGATCTTCACGCCCTCCGTCCCGGCTTCGATGTCCTTGCGCCGGACCTCGTCGTGTCCTTCCGCCGTGGCCGTGAGGACGACGCTCACGGGAGGAAGGTCTCCAACCACGAAGCGTCCGCCCTCGTCGGCCCGGACCGGTTCCGGCCAGCCCACCCACCCGCTCGCGCTCCGCTTGGGGGTGGCGAACGTCGCGGCGACGAGGGCGCCGACGACCGGGACTCCCGCGTCGTCCTCGACCGACCCGGAGACCGAGAGCCCTGGCTCCAGGACCAGGCGGACCTCGTCGGTTTCCTTTCGATCCTCCACCACGACGGGCGCGACCTCGACCGAGACATGTCCTCTCGCCCTGGCGCTGACCCCGTACGAGCCGCCTGGCAGACCCTCGATCCGGAAGGTTCCGTCGGGCGACGACTCGAGAACGCGCGCCTGCGGCTCGGGAGACGCCGCGAGGGGGGCGCCGTCCCGCGTCGAGTACCAGGTCGCGCCGACCTGCGCGCCGGCGATCGACGCGCCCTCGGGTGTGACCACCCGGCCCCGGATCGTCCCGCCCCCGAAGAGCGCGGCGCGGGTCGTGGAGCCGGCGGCGGAGCCGTCCTCCTCCTTCGCCGGGACCGGCTCGGTCGCGGTCGATCCCGCCCCCCTCGGAGCTCCGGTCGGAACGGGGGGATCCTCCCCACGCGCGGACTTCGGCCCCTTCGCGGCGGGCGCAGACGGGGCGGCCCGATCCCCTCGGCTCGGGCCGAGGAAGACCAGGTAGCCGAGCGCGGCGAGGAGGGGGACGAGAAGGAGCCAGGCCGGTCTCCGGTTCATCGGAGGGGTCGTCGGATCCCCGGCCTCAGATCCCGATGTCCTCGTTCCAGGCCTCGGGGTGGGCGCCGATGAACTTGCGCATCAGATCGACCGCCTCCTCGAGGTCGAGGTCGAGGAGATCGACGCCGCGGCTCCGCAGCAGGACCTCCGCCCCGAGGAAGGTCCGGTTCTCCGCGATCACGACGCGCGGGATGCGATAGAGGAGGATCGCCCCGCCGCACATGTCGCAAGGGGAGAGCGTCGTGTAGAGCGTCGAGTGGCGGTACTCCGAGGCCCGCAGCCGCCCCGCGCTCTGGAGGGCGTCCATCTCGCCGTGGAGGATCGGGTTGCCCTGCTGCATCCGGCGGTTGCGGCCGCGTCCGACGACCTTGCCTCCGAGGACGAGGACGGAGCCGATCGGGATCCCTCCCTCGTCGAGGCCGGCCTGCGCTTCCTTCAGGGCCTCGACCATGAACGCCCGGTCTTCCGCGGGAGGGTGCTCTGCCATGGGCGTGTAGTATCCGCCGCCCGCGATGGTTTCCACGCGCTACCTCCTCGCGATCGACCAGGGGACGACGAGCACGCGCGCGATCCTCTTCGACCGCGAGGGGAGGCCGCGGGGGACGGCGTCGAGGGAGATCCGGCCCTCCTTCCCCCGCCCGGGTTGGGTCGAACAGGATCCGGAGGAGATCTGGTCCTCGACCGTCGAGACCGGTCGGGCCGCGTTCCGGATCGCGAAGGTCGACCCCGAGGAGGTCGCCGCGATCGGGATCACGAACCAGCGCGAGACGACGCTCCTCTGGGAGCGCGCGTCGGGGAAGGCCCTCCACCCGGCGATCGTGTGGCAGGACCGGCGGACGGCGGAGTGGTGCGCCCGACAGCGCGCGGACGGGATCGAGGCGCTCGTCCGGGAGCGAACGGGTCTCCTCCTCGACCCCTACTTCTCCGCGAGCAAGCTCGCCTGGCTCCTCGCCGAGGTCCCGGGCGCGCGCGCCGCCGCGGCGCGAGGGGAGCTCGCCTTCGGCACGGTCGACGCCTTCCTCCTCGGGCGGCTGACCGGGGGCGGGACCCACGCGACCGACGCGACGAACGCTTCGCGCACGATGCTCTTCGACCTGCGCGCGCAGCGATGGGACGAGGAGCTGCTGCGGCGGTTCGACATCCCGGCCGCGATCCTGCCCGAGGTCCGCGACAGCGCGGCGGACTTCGGCGCGACGGTGTCGGGGGTGCTCGGTCTTTCCATCCCGATCACGGGCGTCGCGGGCGACCAGCAGGCGGCGCTCTTCGGACAGGCCTGCTTCCGACCCGGGACGCTCAAGAGCACGTATGGCACGGGCGCGTTCCTCCTCCTCCACACGGGAGAGCGACCGGTCGCCTCGGCGAACCGTCTCCTCGCCACGGTCGCCTACCGCCTGAAGGGGGAGCCGAGCTTCGCCCTCGAGGGGAGCGTTTTCTCGGCCGGGTCCGCCGTTCAGTGGCTGCGCGACGGCCTGAAGATCGTCGCGGACGCCGCCGATACCGAACGCCTCGCCGCGGCGGCCGACCCGGGCAAGCTCGTCTACCTCGTCCCCGCGTTCACCGGACTTGGCGCTCCGTACTGGGATGCGGACGCGCGCGGCGCGCTCCTCGGTTTGACGCGCGACGCGGGCGCCGCCGAGATCGCGCGCGCGGCTCTCGAGGCCGTCGGCTACCAGACGCGCGACCTGATCGAAGCGATGGCCGCCGACGGGGCGCCGCGTCCCGCGATGCTGCGCGTGGACGGCGGGATGACGGCGAACGGATGGGCGATGCAGTTCCTCGCCGACATCCTCGAAAGGCCGGTCGAGGTCCCGGCGGTGAGGGAGACCACCGCGCTCGGGGCCGCCTACCTGGCCGGGCTTCACGCCGGGTTGTTTCCCTCGCTCCAGGCGATCGAGGGGCTTTGGCGGCGCGACCGGGTGTTCTCCCCGGCGATGGCGTGGCCGGAGCGGGAGGCGCGATACGCGGGCTGGCTCGACGCGGTGCGCCGCGTGCGCAGCGGGGGACAGGCTCCCGCCTGACCCGCATTCAACGCGGCCGGCGCATGTCCTCGAGCGCACGGACCCACTCGGGGCGCCCCGGCTCGCGGCGGACGGCCTCCTCGAGAGCCGCGATTGCGTCTTCCCTCCGGCCGAGGTCGCGCAGGAGGACGTCCGCGGCGAGGGCGAGGGGCCTCCCGTCCGCCGGATGGGTCGAAGCCGCGCGTCGAAGCGTCTCGACCGCCCGCTCCGGACGGCGCGCGGCGCGATGCGCCCGCCCGAGGGCGAGGAACGCCCCGGCGTCGAGCGATTCCGTCTGCGCGAGGAGTGCCTCGAGAACGCGAACGGCCTCCTCCGATCGACCGAGGCTCTCGAGGAGGGTCCCGAGGTTTCTCCACCCGACGGGATCTCCGGGCGATCGCTCGACCGCCGTCTCGAGGAGCGGGAGCGCATCGCGGGGCCTCCCGAGCTTCGTGAGGGTCCCCGAGGCCACCGAGAGGTAGCTCGCGTCCGCGAGCGGATTCCGCCGCATCGCCGCGAACTCGCGCGCCGCTCCGTCCGCGTCGCCGCGCTCCGCTTCGTGCAGTCCCCGCGCGAGCCGCCACGCGAGCGCCGGGCCCCGCCGCGCGCGGTCCGCGGGATCGTCCTCGATCTCGGGCGACCCGTAGGCGGCCCAGGCGGCGGCGCCCTCGCGGCGGGCTTCCTCGACGGTGGCCGGGTCGTCCGCCACGACGCGGTAGAGGAGACCCACCGGGACGGCGGCCGTCCGCTCGAGGCCCGCGTAGGCTCGGTAGTGGGAGGGGGGACGGAAGTCGGTCACGTACACCGCACGCTGCGGAAGGAGATCCCGCACGAGGAGCGCTTCGTTGAACTCGAGGCGCGCCTTCCCGAGGAGAGCGGCGCGTCGAGCCCTCTCTGCCTCGGAGGCGCCCCGAGGGAGCTCATCCAGGGTCCCCCCGCGCCGGGGAAGGAGGACGTCCGTGCGGAAGCCCAGCACCCGCTGGAGGAAGAGGCAGGGGAAGGCGAAGTGGTCGCCGTAGGCGAGGAGCGCCCCGTCCCGCCCCACCGTCTGGAGGAGCGCGCGGCCCCAGGGCTCGAAGAAGCGGTCGGCGCTCCGGTCGTTGCGGGGCCGGTTCGCCGCGTGGGTCCAGACGGACAGCGCGAGCGCCGCGACGGCGCAAGCGGGGGAAGCGGCCTTCGCGGCGAGGCCTCCCGCGCGCGCGAGGAGGGAGCGGGCGCCGTCGAGGCCGAAGCCCGCGAGGAGGCCGAGCAGCGCGAATCCCGGCGCGCAGTAGTTCTGGAAGTCCGAGGGGAAGAAGAAGGGGTCGCGCGCGGCCGTGTAGAGGACGATCCCGAGCGTGGTCGTTCCGGCGGTCGCGACGAGGAGGACGCCGAACGTCCGCTCGCGGCGGAGGACGACCCACGCTCCCCCCGCCGCGAGCGCGAGGACCGGGAGGGGGAGCTGCCGCGTCAGGATGGGGAGGAAGTCGTCGAAGCGTTTCCCGAGCGAGGCCCAGGTGAGGAGCGACGCTCCCTCGTGGCCGTCCGTGTACTGGCGGAGGAGGACGTGGTCGAGGAACCGCGAGGGGGTCTGCGGATCGCCCCAGTCGAGGAAGGGGTTCGTCGCGGAGCGGATCGGAAGATAGAGGAAGGGGAGCAACCCGAGGGCGAGGCCGAGGAGGCCGGCGAGCAGGGCGCGCGGCTCGCGGAGCGTCCGGGGGCGCTCCGCGAGAACGAAGAGGCCGAACAGCGGCAGGAGGCCTCGCGCCAGAGGGTGGAGCCCGAGGGAGAGCCCCGCCACGGCGGCGGCGGCGCCGAGGCGGCGCGGCGTGGGTCCGACCCTCCACGCGCGGAGAGCGAACAGCGTCGCGACCACGGCGAGCGTCGTCGCGCCATAGACCTCGGCGACGACGCCCTGCGCCCAGTGCGCGTCGGCGAGGCCGAGGAGCCAGCCCGCCCCCAGGGCCGCCCCGACCGAGCAACCGGCGCGGCGCGCGAGGAGGGTGGCGAGCGCGCAGACGGCCGCGGCGAGGAGGCCGCAGGAGAGGTTCACGCGCCGAGCGAAGTCGCCGAAGGCGAGGAGCGTGGCGAGGGCGCGCGCGGCGAGGCACCAGACGGGGTAGCCCGGGGGATGAGGAATCCCGAGCTCGTACGCGGCCGTCAGGAGCTCTCCGCTGTCCTCCCCCGTGAGCCCCGGGGCGGCGGTCGTCGCGTACGCGGCGAAAGGCGGGAGGGCGGCGCCGAGCGCGAGAAGCAGGGTGCCCCCGCTGCGGGCCGCGCGCGGAAGGTTCAGGACCCCGCGGCGCTCCGGGCCGCCTCGGCCGCGGCGGCGAGGCTTTCCTTCAGGTCCGCCATCGGGTCCTTCGGGTTCTCCTCGTACTCGAGGGAGAGCGCGCCGTCGGCGGGGAATCCGACCTCCTTGAGCGCCCGGAAGGCCCCCTTCACGTCGAGGACTCCCTTGCCGAGGACGCATCCCTTCGCGTCCCCCCGCGCCGCGGCGAAGTCCTTCAGGTGGATCCCGTAGAGGCGCCCCTTGAGCGCGCGGATCGCGGCGAGGGGATCCTCCCCCGCGCGCAGGAAGTGGCCGAGATCGGCGCAGGCGCCGATCCGCGGGTCGAGGCCGCCGATCTGCTTCAAGAGGTCCTCGACCTTCGCCCACCGGTGGCCGGGTCCGTGGTTATGGGCGGCGATCCGGACGGCGTACTTCGCCACGAGCTTCTCGAGGCTCCCGTGCGCGTCGGGGCCGAAGTCGGCCGAAAGGTTCGGGATCCCGGCCGCCCGTGCGAAGCGGAAGAGCCGCTCGTTCGCCTCGTGGTCGTCGCCGAACCGGTTCACCCCGTGGGCCGAGATCGAGAGGTCAAAGCGCTCGAGGCGCCTTCGCATCGCGGCGAGCGCCACCGGGTCCTCCGTGGGCTCGAGGTGGGCGTCGTAGAACTCGACCCAGTGGAGGCCCAGCTCGCCGACCCTCTCGATCGCCGGCTCGAAGGGGAACCCGCGGAGCGAGTAGCTCTGGATCCCCATCGCGAAGCCGCCGTATTTCTTCCGGGACTCCTCGCGCGCGTCGGGGAGGACCCGGGGGACGTGGAGCCCCGCCGCGCCGGTGGCCGCCGCGGCGCCGAGGAGGAAGGAGCGCCGGGAGACTTCCGGCGTCATGCGGCGCCTCGCATCCGCTCCCGCAGGGCGGACTGGATCCGGACGTACTCGCCGACGTTGTCCATCGTGACGACCCCGACGAGCTTCCCCCGATCGAGGACCGGGAGCGTGTGGCAGCCGCACTCCTGCAAGCGTGCGAACGCCGCGTCGAGCATCTCTCCCGGGTCGGCGGTCCGGAACTCCCGCGCCATCGCCTGCTCGACGGCGGCCTCCGGACCGTGCGCGGAGAGGGCGCGCATGAGGTCGGCGCGCGTCAGCACGCCGACGACGCGGCCGTCCTCGACGACGGGGAAGTCCTGCTGGAAGCCGCCGAGGATGTGCTCGACCGCCCGCCGCAGCGGGTCTCCCGGGGCGAGCGTCCGCAGGTCCTCGATCATCGCGCGGCGGACGGGGATCCCCTCGAGGGCGAACCGCAGTTGCGCCGCCGAGGCCTCCTGGCTCGCGCCCATCCAGACGAAGAGGGCGACGAAGGCGAGGAGGGGGTTCTGGAAGAAGAGGAGGCCGACCGCGGCGAGGAGGATCGCGATCCCTTGCCCGAGGCGGGCGGCGAGCTCCGTCGCCCGGACGTGATCGATCCGCATCGCGAGCAGCGCGCGCAGCGCCCGTCCGCCGTCCATCGGGAAGGCGGGGAGGAGGTTGAAGGCGGCGAGGGAGACGTTGACCCAGAGGAGCCGCGACCAGAAGGGGGCGGTCATCGGGTCGGCCGCGGAGACCGCGGCGGCCGGTCCCCGCGGGGAGGCGAAGAGGAGGATCGCGCCGGCGAGGAGGACGTTCACGGCGGGGCCGGCGAGGGCGATGAGGAGTTCGTGCCGCGGGTTCTCCGGGAGACGCTCGAGCCGGGCGACCCCGCCGATCGGCAGCAGCGTGATGTCCCGGGTCGCGACCCCGAAGCGCCGCGCGACGAGGGCGTGGCCGAGCTCATGCAGGACGACCACGCCGAACAAGGCGAGGAGGAAGCCGACGCCATTCAGCGCGGCCGCCACGTCGCCGCGCGCGAGGAACTCGGCGAGCGCCGCCCACGCGAGGAAGACGACGAAGGTGACGTGGGCGCGGACCTCGATCCCCGCGATCCGGGCAATCTTCCAGGACCACTTCATCGTGCGCGCATGGGCGGGCCGCCTCCCGCGGGGGGTGCCGGGACCGGGATCATCCCGGATGCGCGCCTTCGCTTCGAGAGAGAGCGCCTCGGGCCCCTCGGGGGACCTGGGCGGCGCGGACCGAGCCCGGGGCTGCGCCCGGCCCGGAGGGAGGGCTCGTCCGAGGAAGACCTACGCGAGCTCGGCGAGGAGGGGGGTGAGATCCCGGCCGGAGAGGTCCGCGTCCGCGAGGGGCTTCTCCGCGAGGAGGGGCATGCGCTGGGCGAGCTGCTCGCCGTACGTCGCCGTCTTCCACTGGAAGAAGACGCCCACCGCCTCGCGCTCGCCGCTCTCGAGCGCCTTCATGACCCCGGCCGACTTCTTGCGGAGCACCTCGTCCGCGTCCTCCGGCTGGTGGACGACCGCGTCGAAGCCCTCCTGCTGGAGGTCGTACCAGCGGGGCCGCTTCTCGGGGCCGTCCTCCCCGGCCCAGTATTCCTTGGTGTGGATGTCGTTGTAGGTCGGGCAGGGCTGGAGCACGTCGACGAGGGCCGTGCCCGGGTGGCGGATCGCGGCGAGGATCGTCGACTTCAGGTGCTTGACGTTCAGCGCGTAGGAGCGCGCGACGAAGGTGTAGCCCGCGCAGATCGCGAGCGCGATCGGGTTCACCGCCTCGACGATCGCGGCGGCCGGCATCGACTTCGTCCGCAGTCCCTTCGCCAGAGTGGGCGAGGACTGCCCTTTCGTCAGGCCGTAGACGGCGTTGTTGAAGACGACGTAGGTGAGGTCGAGGTTGCGGCGCCCCGTCGCGACGAAGTGGCCCGCGCCGATGCCGTAGCCGTCCCCGTCCCCGCCGACGGCGATGACGGTCAGGTCCTTGTTCGCCAGCTTCGCGCCGGCCGCGATCGGGAGGGAGCGGCCGTGGAGCGTGTGGATCCCGTAGACGTTGAGGAAGTGCGGGGTCTTGCCCGAGCACCCGATCCCCGAGAAGACGGCGATCTTCTCGCGCGGGACGTCGAGCTCGACGAGCGCCTGCTGGAGCGCGACGAGGATCCCGAAGTCCCCGCAGCCCGGGCACCAGTCGTTGAACGCGTCGGTCTTGATCTCCTCGAGCTTAAGCATGGGACATCACCGCGGGGCGCCGGGCGCTCTTCCGTTGCTGGAGGATCCCCTCCCGGACCTCGTCCTGGGAGAAGGGGCGGCCGTCGAACTTGAGGACCTTGCGGCGGATGTTCACGCCCGTCATCTCCCGGATCAGGCCGCAGACCTGCGCCGCGTAGTTCCCCTCCACGATCACGTGGGTCTTCGCCTTGCGCAGCACCTTGCGCACGGCGTCCGCGGGGAACGGGCAGAGGAGGCGCAGCTGGAGGAAGCTCGCCGCCACCCCCTGCTCGGCGAGCTCCTCGATGGCGTCGAGGATCGCCCCCTTGGTCGAGCCCCACCCGACGATCATCATCTCGGCGTCCGCGGGGCCGTGGAGCGTCCACTTCATCTCCTCGGGGATCTCCTTCGCGGCGGTGACGAGCTTCGTCATGCGCTTGGTCTGCATCTTCACGCGGTTGTCCGCGGACTCGACGATGTGCCCCCTCTCGTTGTGCTCGTCGCCGCTCGTCCAGAAGATCCCGCCCCGATCGCCGATCCGCGAGCGCGGCGAGATCCCGTTCTTCGTGAACTTGTAGCGGAGGAAGCCGTCGGCGCCCGACTTCGGGGGCGCGAAGAAGGCGCCGCGGTCGACCTTCATCCCCTGCGTCGAGAAGGGGGGGATCGTCGCGTAGGAGGAGGCCGTGAACTTGTCCGTGACGACGACGACCGGGCACTGGTAGCGATCGGCCCAGTTGAACGCCTCGAAGGTGGTCCGGAAGCACTCCTCCGCGTCCCCCGGCGCGACGACGATCCGGGGGAACTCGCCGTGCGCGGCGTGGAGCGCGAAGCGGATGTCGGCCTGTTCGGTCCGCGTCGGCAGCCCCGTCGCCGGTCCGCCGCGCTGGTAGAGGAGGACGACCGGCCCCGGAGCCTCCGTGATCCCGGCCCAGCCGAGCCCCTCCGCCATGAGCGAGAAGCCCGGCCCCGAGGTCGAGGTCGAGGCGCGCAACCCCGCGTGCGCCGCGCCGGTCGCCATCAGGACCGCGGCGATCTCGTCCTCGGTCTGGACGACGGCGATCGGGTACTGCCCCTGGCGCGACTCGAGGAAGTCCGACTCGTCGGTCGCCGGCGTGATCGGGTAGTAGGTCTGGAGGCCGCATCCGGCGAGGAACTTCGCCATGCCGACGGCCTGGATCCCCCGCATCATGACGCGTCCGCTCGAGCCGCCGAGGACGGAGAGGCGGTGCGGGAAGGAGGCGCCGTACTTCTCCCCGGCGTACTCGGCGGCGCGGCGGAAGACGGCGACGTTCAGGTCGGCGAGGGCGGCTTTCCTTCCCTTGAACCCCTCGGCGATCACGCGGCCGACGAGCTCCTGGTCGTAGCCGAGGACGCCGATCGATGCCCCGAGGCCGATCACGTTGTACATGATCTGCAGCTTCCCGACCTCCCCCTCGCGGCCGTACATCCGGAGCGCCTCGAGGAGGATCTCCCGGAAGGGGATGGGGAAGAGCCGCACGTCCTCGCGCGTCGGGTCGCCCGGCTTCGGGCCGTCGTCGCTGTCGAAGAGGATCCCGCCGCCGGGGGCGACCTCGTGGAGGTGGCCGCGATGGGTCGCCTCCGCCTTGTGGACGTCGCCGATCAGGGTCTCCCGGTCGAGGGCGACGAGGAGGTCGACGCGCTCGAGGTGGGAGCGGCGCCGCTCCTTGGCGATGCGGAGGCGGTAGTAGGAGTGCTCCCCCTTGATGTTCGAGTGGTACTCGATGTTCGCGAAGACGTGCAGCCCCCCCCGCATGCAGCAGCGCACGAACGTCTCCGCGGCGAGGTTGATCCCCGAACCCTGGGGTCCGCCGATCATCCAGACCAGGTCGGATTGATTGCTCATGGACGCTTGGGCGCTCCCGGCCCCGAGGGGCCTCCGGAGGCGCGAACCGTGACCTCCCTGCTTCTTGGGCCTCTCGGCCGAGGTGCCGTCGGGAGGCGTAGGCCGGTCACTTTAGCCCCGGGGGAGCCGCGTCTACAGTCCCGGGGTCCCTCGATGGCCGGGGCGCGCCCCCTCGTAGAAGAGGGCGAGGCTCGCCGTGTAGCCGTGGAGGAAGTTCCTGGCTCCGATCGGCCCGATCTCCCCCGCGGCGAAGAAGCCCGCCAGGGGAACCGCGCCCGCGATCCCGCGCACGGCAGAGGCGTCGTGGTCCGGACCGGGAAAGAGGTTCGTCCCTCGCCCGTTGCAGGTGAAGAGGAGGGCCCCGGCGGGCGCCGAGCCCCCCCGCCGCTTCACCTCCCGCTCGAGGAGCGCCCGGAGGTCCTCGTCGGCGGTCTCCGCGTCGCGGACGTGGAACTGGATCGTCTGTCCGCGGCGCACGCGGTCGCCGACCACGAGGGCCCCGCTTCGGGGGTCGGCGCCGAGGAGGTTGCGCACGAGGAAGTCCCCGCGTTCGAACGTGCTCCGGTACTCGTCGATCACGAGACCGACGTGGAGCGCCCGGCGGGCGAGCACGCGGTCCCGCTCGTCGAGGGACGCGAGCACCTCCTCGAGCTGCTCGAGGGCCGGCTTCCCCCCGAGCTCCTGGACGACGTTGCCCTCCCCCTTCGTCACGACGAGGGCGCGGCCGATGGGGCGGCAGCCCTGGGAGACGACGGCCCGCATCTCGACGGGTCCGGCGAAGAGCGCGCCGACGGCCCCCTCCTCGAGGACCTCCTCGTCGAGGAGGAGGCGGGTCTCCCCCGGAGCGTTGGCCCCGCTCGCCATGCCGCCGAGCACGGGGAGATCCGGACGGCGCTCCGCGAGCGCGCGGAGGAACGCGTCGGCCGGAAACGAGAACGGATCGACGACGAGGAGGACGGAGGGGGAGCCCTCCGGGCCGGGGACGAACTCGGGGAACCCGTCGACCCGGGCCTCCTCCCCCTCCACGCGGACGCGCGCCGCGAACCCCTGGACCGCCGCGCCCGGCATCGCCGCCGCCCAAACGGCGACGGCGGGGCCCTGCTCGATCTCCCGCTCGTCCGCGATCACCCCGTTCGCCGCGCAGCCGAGGAGGGTCGCCGGCCGCAGGTGCTCCCGCACCCGCGCGCCGATCTCCCCGATCGAGGGGGCGTGGAGAGGGGAGACGAAGAGGAAAGCGAGGTCGGAGCGCGATCCCCCGAGGGATCCCGCCGCCTTCCCCGCGGCCTCGTCGGCGGCGCGGACGGCGTCCTTCTCCGTCGACATCCCCGTCGCGAAGCGGAACGGCATGGCGGTCATCCTACAATCCGCGGCAATGTCCGGCCCGCTCCGCCTCTCCCCGCCCGGCGGGATCGCCGAATTGCCCCTCTTCCTGCGGCGGCTCGCGACCGACTCCGCGTGGGCGCCGACGCCCGGGCGGGAATGGGACTTCCTCGGGACGGCGAACGCCCCGCTCCGCTCGCTCGCCGCCCGCCTCGCCTCCCGCGGGGAGCGCGTGCCGGCCCTCGAGGGAGTGGAGGGGCCGATCCTCGCCCTCGGCGACGTCGAGCCCCTCGCGCGGCGGATCGGCGAGCGGGCCGCCGCGCTCCTCCCGGGGTTCCCGCCGAGCCTCCTCCGAAGCCTGCGCTTCGCGACCCGGGAGCTCGCCGCCAACGTCGCGGAGCACGCCCGGGCCGGGACGACGGGGTTCGCCTCAGTCGCGCCCGAGGGGGCGGGGCTGGCCGTCTGGGTCTCCGATTGCGGGATCGGCATCGAGCGGAGCGTGCGCGCGAACCCCGAAGTGGCCGGGCGGGTCACGGACACGGCCGGCGCGATCGCCCTCGCGCTGCAGCGCGAGATCGGGGAGGAGGGTGCGCCGGGGACCGCGGGGACCGGGCTCCCCTTCGTCTCCGAGTTCTGTCGCGCGGCGGGCGGCGAGTTCGCGATCGTCACGGGAGGGATCGCATGGCGGCGCCGCCTCGGCGCGGGGGGGGCGTACCCCTCGATCGTCGAGGGGGTCGACCCGTGGGAGGGGACGATCGTCGCGTTCCGCGTCCCCGCGCCCGGATCGGGGGCCCCCGCGGAGGAGCGGAGATGATTCCGCTCCAGGGCGTGACCCCCGAGCGGCTCGCGGAGGCGGAGCCGGGGCTCGCGCTCGCCGAAGCGCGGCGCGTGGTGAGCGCGGTCCACCGGGGGTGGAACCTCGACGCCCCCCTCCCGGGGCTCCGCCGCGCGAGCCTCGAGGCGATCCGTGCCCGCGCGGGCTTTCCCCCCTTCGAGCGGGTGGCGGTGCGGCCGAGCGCGGTCGACCGGTTCGTGAAGCTCGTGTTCCGGACCGCCGACGGCCGGCTCGTCGAGGCCGTTCGGATCCCCCTCGAGGTCGCCGGGCGGTTCACCGTCTGTGTCTCTTCGCAGGTCGGCTGCGCCCTCGGATGCCTCTTCTGCGCGACGGGGCGGCTCGGTCTCGGCCGCAACCTCGACGGGTGGGAGATCGTCGAGCAGGCACGCGCCGTCCGCCTCGGACTCGACCGATCGAAGGGGGAGCGCCTGCGCGGCGTCGTGTTCCAGGGGATGGGGGAGCCTCTCGCCAATCTCGAGGCGACCCTCGAGGCGATCGCGGTCCTCACCCATCCCTGCGCGCTCGCCGTCGACGCGCGCGCGATCACGGTCAGCACGGCCGGGCTCCCCGGCGGGATCCGCCGTCTCGCGCGGGAGGCGCGAAAGGTCCGGCTCGCCCTCTCGATCGGGAGCGCCCTCCCCGAGAAGCGCGCCCGGCTGATGCCGATCGAGCGCGCCCACCCCCTCGCGGAGGTCCTCGACGCAAGCGTCGAGCACGCGCGGACGACGGGGTACCGGCCGATGTGGGCGTACGCGCTCCTCGAGGGGGTGAACGACGGGGAGGAGGACGCGGGGGCCCTCGCCGCGCTCGCCCTCTCCTTCGGCGCCCGCTCGGGGATTCCGCCGAGGATCAGCCTCCTCGCCTACAACGCGATCGACGAGGCCGGCCGCGACCCGTTCCGGCGGTCGAGCCCGGAGCGGGAAACCGCGTTCCGCGACGCGCTCCGACGCGCCGGGGTCTTCACGAAGCGCCGCTACAGCGGAGGGGCCGACGTCGCCGCCGCCTGCGGCCAGCTCGCGGCGAGAGAAGCGGTCTGACGGCTCCGCCCGCTCCTCCGGGGGAAGCCCCGGCCCTTGAGGGGACGCGGAAACCGGTCTAAACCCGAGATCCCTTCGAGTCGGTATCGGAAACCGGTTTCGACGTCCCCTCTCGAGGGCGCACAGTGCCGGGCACGGGAGAGAGGACGCGAGAAGGAGTGCGGACGATGCGTATCCTGCCGTGCGCCGCGTGGGTTCTCGCTCTCGGATTCGGCGTGTCCGGCGCGCGGGCGGAGCCCGCCCGCCAGCAGGCGGGTCCGCCGCCCCCCCTCTGGCGCCACGCGGTCGGGTTGACCGACATCCGAGGGGACTGGATCGCCTTCGGATCCTCCTACCGGGCCGCCTTCACCGCGGAGGGGTTCCGGTTCACTCCGGTCCTCGGAGATCGGGCGTCGAAGACCCGCTCCCTCTCCTTTCGCCTCGAGGCGATCCGGCGAGGGGACAGGGTCCTGCTCGAGGCGGCCGGGGAAGGCGCCCGACCCGTGCGCGAGGGTCTCTCCGTTCGCTACGCGCGCGGGGCGGGGATCGTCGAGGCCTACGAGGTCCGGCCCGAGGGGGTCGAACAGTCGTTCCGGTTCGAGGCCCTCCTCCCGGGGGAGGGGGACCTCGTGGTCCGGGGACGGGTCGAGACGGAACTCCCCCCCCTTCCGGGGGAGGAAGGCGGGGCCCTCCGGTTCGAGGAGGAGGGGCTCGGCGGAGTCTCCTACGGAGGCGTGACCGGGATCGACGCCGCCGGACGGAGGGTCCCGGGCCGGATCCGGCTCGACGGATCGCATCTCGAGCTCTCCCTTCCCGCCGAATTCGTCGCGAGCGCCGCCTATCCGCTCGTCCTCGACCCCATCATCGGCACGACGATCACGATCGCCACCGGCGGGACGTTCGACCACTTCGACCCCGACGTCGCCTACGACGCGACGAACGACGTCTACCTCGTGGTGTGGGAGCGGAGCCTCTCCGGAACCGACATCGACATCCTCGGGCAACGCGTTTCCTCGTCCGGCGCTCTCGTCGGACCGGTGATCCCGATCGACGTGGGGCTCACCGTTCCGGCGAATCCGACCGTGGCGAACGCGAACGCGACGGACATGTTCCTCGTCGCGTACGAGACCCTCTACCTCGGGCTTCCGCCGCACCTGAACATCGTCGGAAAGACGGTCGCCGCCGCGACGGGGACCGTCTCCGGCCCCGCGGACATCTCGTACCTGCCCACGAACGACCGGAACGCCGACGCGGGCGGCGATCCGCGGATCGGCTCCCCCGGCTCGTTCGAGGACGTCTTCGTCGTCTGGAAGGAGGAGCCGAACGGGATCCGCGGAAGGGTGGTCCATTGTCCGAGCAGCGGCCCGCCGACGATGCCGGGCGGCGTCCAGGTCTTCTCGACGCAGACGACCGACGACTATCCCTCCATCTCGAAGTCCTGCGGGCAGGCCGGGCGCTGGCTGGTCGCGTGGAACCGATACGGCTCCGGGGACATCCTGGCCCGGGTCGTCGACGCCTCGGGGGCGCTCTGCACGCCGGAGACGCCGATCTCGGTCGGCCCCGCCGAAGACGAGTACCCGGCCGTCGCCGGGGACGGGAACGGCTTCCTCGTCGCCTGGCAGCGCGGACCCGACGGGGGCCGCGACGTCCTCGCCCGGACGGCGGCGTTTTCCGGGTCGTGCGGGGCTTCGGGCTCCCTCTCGACGGGGCCCGAGCTCGTGGTCGAGGGGGATCCGGGAGACGACGAGGTCTCGCCGACCGTGGACCTCGCTCCGTCGAAGTACATCCTCGTCTGGGCCGATCCGGAGGGAACCGCGACCTGGGACGTCTACATGAAGAGCCTCGACCCCGGGACGGGGGCCGCGTGCGAGCCGGCGACCGCCGTCCATACGTCGCCGTCCTTCGAAGGAAGCCCGGAGGTGGCGACCCAGTTCGGCGCCGGGTCGGCGGGGGATCAGGCGCTGGTCGCCTTCCACTCGGCCACGAACCCGCTCCTCACCGACTCGGACCTCCTCGCGCACCTCCTCGAGGCGATCGGTCCGGGAGGGCCGGTCGTGAGCCTCGGCGGCGGCTGCGGGGGGGGCGGGACCGCGTGGGTGAACGGCCCCGTCGCGCTCGGCAACTCCTCGTTCGCCCTCACCCTCTCGGGCGCGGACCCCGGGGCGACCGGGAGCGTCGTCCTCCTCGGGGTCTCCTCCGCCCCCTCCTCGTGCGGGCCCTGCACGCTCGTGCCCGACCTCTCGGCCTCGGCCCTCCTCTTCGCCCCGCTCTCGGGCGGGGCCGGGAATCTCGCGGTCCCGATCCCCTGCGATCTCGCCCTCCTCTCCGGAGGGGCGAAGGTCCAGTGGATCGTGTTCTTCACGGGCGCGAGCCCCTGTCCCCCCGCGCCCGGCTTCTCCCTGTCGAACGCGATCGACGCGACGGTCGGGCTCTAGTTTCCCCGAGGCGCCGGCCGACCTCCCCGCGCCGGGGAGGCGGCCCGGCGCCGTCCGGGAGGAGCGAACGGCCGCGGCGGTCCGGCTGCCGCGAGCCGTCGCTGGAGGTCCTCCGCGACGACCTCCGTGAAGTCTCGCGTCCCCAGCGTGCCCCCGATGTCGGGCGTGCGCCGGCCTTCCGCGATCGCGTCGAGCACCGCCGCGCGGAGCGCGCGCGCGGCCTCGACCTCCCCGCGGTGGCGCAGGAGGGAGGCAAGGGCGAAGAGCGCCGCCGTCGGATTGCAGCGGTCCTTCCCCGCGATGTCGGGCGCCGTTCCCCCCGCCGGGTCGAACATGGCGAGCGCGACCGCGCCGCTCTCGTCGAACGCGTAGGAGGCGCTGTCCCCGAGCCCGACCGACCCGATCAGCCCACAGGCCATGTCGGATAGGAAGTCGCCGTACTCGTTCGGGCAGACGATCACCTCGTAGCGCTCGGGGTGCATCGCGAGATTCGCGAGGAGTGCGTCGAACAGCTCCCGGCGGTGGGGGACCCCGGGATGGTCCTCCGCGACCGCGCCGACGACCTCCTCGAACAGGCCGTCCGCGGCGCGCTGGATCGTGTACTTGCTCGTCGAGACGACGCCCCCCTTGCGGAGCATCGCGAGCTGGAAGGCGAAGCGCGCGGCGTCCCGCGCCGGCCCCCTCTCGATCACCCGCAGCGACACGGCCGTGTCGGCGCCGATCCGGCGGCCCGCGTCCTCGTAGGTTCCCCCCGTCCCGATCCGGACGACGTCGAGGTCGATCGACTTCGTGAAATTCGTCGGGATGCCGGGGATCGAGGCGACGGGCCGATGGATCACCGTGAACCGGAACCGATCCCGGAGGATCTTGTTCGGGCTCTCTCCGGTCGTCGCCGTCGGGTACTTGAGGGCGACCCGGTGCTCGCGCATCCGCCGCTCGACCTCGTCGTAGAGGGGGGGTCCCGCGCGCCGGCGGTGCTCCTCCGAGAGGTCGACGAGGTGGAACGCGAGCCGGCAGGGGAGGACCTCGGCGACGCGGTGGACGCTCGCGGAGAGCTCGGGGGAAATGCCGTCGCCGAGGAGCTCGACGACCCCGTGGGTCCTCATCGGCGGGGATTCTCCCCGTGCGAGGGCCCGCCGTCCCGCCGATTCCGGGGCCCGTCAGCCCCCCTTCTTCTCCTCCCCCTCCTTCTTCCTCGCGGGCTCCTCCTCCGGCTCGCGCAGGGGCACGCACTCCGTGCGGAACTCGCGCCGCACGTTGAGGGTGCTCTGCCGCGAGAAGGAGAACCCTCCCTCGCCCTTCTCCCCTTCGTGCTCCCCGCTCTGGCTCGACGTCGTCTTCGCGGCGACCGAGAACTCGAGGGATTCGGGCAGGCCGAGGTCGACGCCGAAGCGGAGGGTCCCGCTCACCTCGAAGGCGGTCTTCCAGGTCGACTCCCCTTCCTTGCTCTCCGTCGAGCCCTCCTCCTTCGGCTTCCCCGCGATCGAGACGACGGCGGTCCGCCTCCCCTCCTTCTCGACGACCTCCTCGAGCTTCGCCCGCAGTTCCCCCGCGAGCTCGACCTGGAGGCGCAGCTCCTTCGACAGGGCCTTGCGCGCGCGGACGTCGTCCTGGCTGTCCTCGAGCGTGTGGTTCAGGATCTGGCGGAGCGCGCGCCCCTCGAGGATCCAGGTCTCGCCCACGGCGACCGGTTCCTTCGGGAGGAAGTAGGCGGCGAGAGGATTCAGGTCGCGGTACTTCTGCCCCTCGACGAACCCCTCGCGCTCCTCCTTCCCGAGGGAGCCCCCCTTCAGCTCGACCTGGTTCTCCTCCTCCCCCCAGCGGAAGGCGATCTCGCACCCCTCGATCTCGGAGGACTTGGGCGCGTCGTCCTTCTCCTGGACCTCGCCGTCGCGCTCCACCCGGCGGCGGTAGCGCTGCTCCTCGATCGTGAAGCGCGCCCGGCGGACCTCCCCCTCCTCGGCCTCCAGGAATTCCATCCTCACGAGGGAGTCGAGCTCCTCGCGCTGGAGGAGGTCGAAGGAGTTCTCCTGCTTGTGCGCCTCCCCCCCGATCGTCGCCTCGAACTTCTGCTTGTTGTTCGAGTCCTCCTCCCGGATCGCATGGGTCTTCGACGTCCAGCCGAAGCCCTTGCCGTACTCGAGGCGGAGGGGAAACCGGGGCGGCTCCTTCCCCTTCTCGTCCTGGACGGCGGCCGCCGGGGCGAGGAAGAGGAGGACGCTCGGAAGGGTTCGCGGATGGGTCATCGACCTCTCTTACCCCCGGGCGGCGCGGGGGCAACCAACATCGGCAGACGGGGGGAACGGATTGTAGGGCCCCGTCAGCGCGTCACGGCAACGAGGACGAGCCTCTCCTCCCGGTCTCGGAACGCCCCGGAGAAGCCGCGCTCGCGGAGCCATCGCCAGGAGACGCGGGGAGGAATCCAATCCGCCCCGAGCTCCTCCGCGCGCCCTCGGACGCCCCGGGAGATCCGATTCCAAGTCTCCGCGCGGAGGAGGGCCGCCCTCGGCGGGGGTCCCGCCAGCCAGGCCTCCGCCGCGGGGAGGTCGGGAACCCTCTCGACGCTTCGCCGGAGGTCGAAGGCAAGCCTCTCGGCGAGCGCCGCCGTCTCCGCGGCGAGCGGGACCCCGGCCATCCCACGCCCCGCCAGGACCTCTTCGAACCGGCGCACCGGATCGCGCGCGAGGGCTCCGAACAGGTAGAGGACGAGCGTCGCTTCCAGCGCGAGGACCGAGGCGCCGAGCGAGAGGGGAATCGACGCGAGCCTCCCGGCGCGCCAGGCTCGGGCGGCGAGGGCGAAGCCGAGGAGGAGGGGAGCCGCCGAGACCGCGGCCGGGATCCACCCCGCCTCCGGCGTGCCCCACGCGACCGCCGCGGGGACCGCGAGGGAGAGGAGGCCAAGGAGGGCCGTCCCGGCCCGCAGCGCGACGCGCGTCCCGCGGCCCTCCCCCCGCGCGAGGAGGACGCCGATCAGGATCGCGAGCGGGGGGACGGCGGGGACGAAGTAGCGGTCGGCCTTGCGGAAGGAGAGGAGGAACAGGAGGACCGTCTCGAGGGCGAGGAGCCCGAGAAGGCGGACCGGGGGGTCGCGGCGACCGAGCGCGGAGCGGGCGGCGGGAAAGAGGGCGGGGAGGAAGACGACGAAGGACGCGGGGAGGATGAGGAGGTAGGGCCAGACGGGGAACGTCCTCCGCCCCTCCTCCCCGACGAGGGCGAACAGGGTCTCCCCGAGGAAGAACTTCCGCAGGAACGCCTCCCCGTGGAGCCGCTCCATCGCCACGAACCAAGGCGCGGTGAGGGCGAGGAAGGCGACCACGCCGGGGCCCGAGAAGAGGCGCGCGAGCTCCCGGGCGCGCCCGGCGAGGATCCTCTCGGCCGCCACCGCTCCGAGCGGGAGCGCCAACCCGATCGGCCCCTTGAGGAGAACCGCCAGGCCCGCGGCGGCGAGGCCTCGGCCGGGCGCGCCCCGGTCGAGCCATCGCGTGGCCGCGAGGACGAGGACCGCGAGCGGCGCGTCCATCATCGCGAGTCGCCCGCTCGTGAAGTAGAGGGCGTTCCCGATGCAGGCCAGGGCCGCGATCGCGCCCGCGCGAGGCCCCGCGATCTCCCGGGCCCACGCCCACACGAGCAGGACCCCCGCGAGGGCGAGAAAGGCCACCGGGCGTCTCGCGCTCGACGGGGAGATCCCCCCGGCGAGCTCCGACCCGGCGACGAGCCAGTAGAGGAGGGGCGGCTTGTTGAAGAAGGGCTCCCCCGAGAGCCGGGGCGTGATCCAGTCCCCCGTCTCGAGCATGGTCCGGGCGACGTCGGCGTACGCACGCTCGTCCCTGCGGGTCGGCCCCGCGCCGCCGAGATTCCCGTGCAGGACGAACGCCGCCGCGACGAGGATCGCCGTCGCGGTGAGCCGATCTGCTCTCGTCATCGCGTCCCGAGGGGAGGCCCATTCCACAGCGGGGAGTCCTCCCCGGACACGACGAAAGGGGCGGGCCCGACCCGCGGTCCGGCTCCGACGGGGAGGCCGTAGGATCCCCCCGTGTCCGGGTCTCTCCACCGGAGGCTGCTTCTCGCGACCCTCGTCCTCGCCTTCGCTGGAACTCTCGTCGGAACCGCCTCGCTCCCGCTCTTCGATCCGGACGAGGCGTACTACCCGGAGGCGGCGCGGGAGATGCTCGAGCGGCGAGACCCGTTCGATCCGGTGTTCAACGGGGAGGAGCGCTGGGCGAAGCCGATCCTCCACTACCTCGCGATCGAGACGTCTTTCGCGACGTTCGGAGTGAGTCCGTTCGCCGCCCGCCTCCCCTCCGCGGCGGCCGGAGCGCTCCTCCTCGCGGCGACCGGGGGGACGTTCGCCCGCTTGGCGGGCGGGCGGGCCGGGCTCCTCGCCGCGCTCGTCCTGGCGACGACCGCGGGGCACGCGGTGTTCTCGAGGCTCGCCGTGCCGGACATGCTCCTCACCCTCTTCGTGTCGATGGCCCTCTACGCCTACCTCCTCTGGCGGCGGGGCGGAGGGACCTCCCGGCGGCTGTGGGCGATCCTCTTCCTGTCGATCGGCGGAGGGATCGCGACGAAGGGCTTCCTCGCGCTCGCCATCCCCGCCCTCGCGATCGGGGGGTCGGCGCTCCTTCGCCGCGAGAAGGAGGTCCTCCGCGGGCTCGCGCCGCTGCGCGGTCTCCTGCTCGCCCTCGCGGTTCCCGCCCCCTGGTTCCTCTACATGACGGCGAGGCACGGCCTCCCCTTCGTCCGGGAGACGCTCTGGTCGGAGACCGTGCTCCGCTACACGACCCCCCTCTACCACCACCAGCATCCGCTCTGGTTCTTCCTCGCCGTGGCGCCCGCCCTGGCCTACCCCTGGACCGGGCTCACGCTCGCCTCTTTCGGGCGCCTGCGCAGGGACCCCGACCGCTCGCTCCTCGCCGGCTGGGCGGTCGGCGGCGTCCTGATCCTTTCCTTCTCGCATTCGAAGCTGGTCAACTACGCCCTCCCCCTGCTCCCCGCGCTGACGGGGCTCGCCGCGCTGGGGATCGAGGACGCGATCCAGACGGGGAAGCTCCCGTGGAAGGTCGCGGTCGGGTCGGGGACCCAGGCGATCGTCGCCGTGGTCGCGGCGCTCGGGGTTCCCGCGCTCGTTCGCCGGCTCCTCCCCGAAACGCCCGCGTCCCCCGTCGATCCCCTCGCGGACGTCCTCGCCTTGGGAGGAGGAGTCGTGCTCGGGGCCGCCATCCTCCGGGGGCCGAGACTCTTCACGGGCGCCTGCGTCCTCGCCGGGCTCGGCACGGTCGGGATGGCGCTCAGGGTCGCGCGTGCGGAGGCGCCGGCGCTGTCTCCCTCGCCCGCCTTCGGGGCCGTCTACAAGAGGGAGGGGTCGCCCGGGGACCTCCTCGTGCTCTACCGCGCGCGGCTCCCCTCGATCGCCTTCTACGCGGGCGCGCGATACCGGACCGCGCGATCCGAGGCGGAGCTGCGCGAAATCCTCGGAGGACCGGGACGAACCTTCGTCGTCGCCCCCGAGAAGGAACTCTCCCGCGCGCGTGCCGAGCTGACCGAGGAACGTTTCCAGACCCTCGCCCGCGTGGGCCGGTTCGCGCTCCTGCGGGAGCGCGTGGATCGTCCGCGGCGCTAGGGGT
Organism: Planctomycetota bacterium; assembly: GCA_035695825.1. Classification (GTDB taxonomy): domain Bacteria; phylum Planctomycetota; class UBA1135; order UBA1135; family JAKEFM01; genus JAKEFM01. The sequence continues at coordinate 30,955 of DASRRH010000043.1, forward strand.
AGAGTGCCTCCGTCCCCCCCGATCGGGGGCGACCCCGACTCCCTCGTGACCGGCGCCGCTCCCTCCGTCGCCTCTCCGAAGCCCCCGTGGCTGAAGGTCCGCCTCCCCTCGGGGGCAGGCTACGAGCGCGTCCGCGGGATCCTCAAGGGGCTCGACCTCCGCACGGTCTGCGAGGAGGCGCGCTGCCCGAACGTCGCGGAATGCTGGGGAGGCGGCACGGCGACGGTCATGCTCCTCGGCGACACGTGCACCCGCGGCTGCCGATTCTGCAACGTGCGGACGGGCAACCCGCGCGGCGCGGTCGATCCCGAGGAGCCCGCGCGCGTCGCCGGGGCGGTCGCGCGCCTCGGTCTCCGCTACGTCGTCCTCACCTCCGTCAACCGCGACGACCTCGACGACGGCGGGGCGGCGCACTTCGCCGAGACGGTGCGCGCGATCCGGCGTCTCGACGCCGCGATCCTCGTCGAGACGTTGATCCCCGACTACGAAGGGGAGGCGCTCGCGGCGCTCGCGGCCTCCGCCCCCGACGTGATCGCGCACAACGTCGAGACGGTTGAGCGCCTCACTCCCGAGGTCCGCGACCGCGCACGCAACTCCTATCGAAAGTCCCTGCGCGTTCTCGAGCGGGCGAAGTTCCTCGCCCCCCGCTCCTTCACGAAGTCCTCGGTCATGCTCGGGCTCGGCGAGGGGGACGAGGAGGTGCGCGCGACGATGCGCGACCTCCGTTCCGTCGGGGTGGAGGGGCTGACGATCGGCCAGTACCTCCGCCCCTCGTCCTGGCACCTCCCCGTGGCCGAGTACGTGGAGCCCGCGCGGTTCGAGGCTTGGCGCCGGGAGGGGGAGGCCCTCGGCTTCCGGCTCGTGGCGGCGGGCCCCCTCGTCCGCTCCTCGTACCGCGCCGGGGAGTACTTCCTCGAGCGGATCCTCGCGGAGGCGCGGGCCTCCGGAGCGTAATGGCCGAGACGTTGCGGCGTTCGCGCCCGAAAGCGGCGGCCCTTCCCCCCGTGGCCGGTCCGGACGGCGCCGCCTCCGCCCCGCTCCTGCGGGTGATCGGGCCGGACGGCGCGGCGGCGAAGGAGCTCGAGCCCGACCTCCCCGTCGAGGAGCTCCGCCGGATGTACCGGACGATGGTCCTCGTCCGGACCCTCGACGAGCGGGCGCTCAAGCTCCAGCGCGCCGGGCGCATCGGCTTCTACGTCTCCTGCCTCGGGCAGGAGGCGGCGCAGGTCGGCTCCGCGCAGGCCTTCGAGCCGCGCGACTGGATCTTCCCGACCTATCGCGACCCGGCGATCCCGCTCCACCGGGGCATCCGCGTCGTCGAGTTGCTCCACCAGTGCTTCGGCAACGCGAAGGACCGCGCGCGGGGCCGACAGATGCCCGTCCACTACGCGTTCCGCGACGTCCGCTTCGTCTCGATCTCCTCCCCGATCGGGACGCAGATCACGCAGGCGGTCGGCGCGGCCTACGCGGCGAAGCTGCGCGCCGAGCCCGTCGTCGTCGGCGCCTACCTCGGCGACGGGGCGACCTCGAGCAACGACTTCCACGCGGGGCTGAACTTCGCGGGCGTGTGGAAGGCGCCGGTCGTCTTCCTCTGCGAGAACAACCAGTGGGCGATCTCCTGCCCGTCGGCGAAGCAGACGGCCTCGGAGACCTACGCGGGGAAGGCGGTCGCCTACGGGATGCCGGGCGCCCGGGTCGACGGGAACGACGCGCTCGCCGTCTACCGCGCGACCAAGGAGGCGGTCGACCGGGCGCGCCGAGGCGAGGGACCGACGCTGATCGAGGCCGTCACCTACCGGATGGGTTCGCACTCCTCCTCGGACGACGCCGGCCGGTACCGTCCCCCCGCCGAGCTCGAGGAGTGGAAGAAGAAGGATCCGATCGAGCGCTTCCGGCTCTACCTCGGGAAGCGCCGCCTCTGGACCGAGGACTTCGAGGGAGAGGTGACCGCGTGGGCCGGGGCCGAGGTCCAGAAGGGGATCGAGGAGGCGGAGGCGACCCCGCTCCCGCCGATCGACACGATCTTCACGGACGTCTACGCGGATCTGCCGCCGCACCTGCGCGAGCAGCTCGAGGAACTCAAGCGCGCCGAAGCCGCGGGCCGGGGCGAGGAAGAGAAGGGGGAGTTCCCCCTCTAAGGGGACCCCGATCTCCGGGCCCGTCGACTAGCCAAGCGGGATCGAAAGGAGACCTTTCATGCCGAAATTCGTGATCGAGCGAAACGTTCCGGGAGCCGGAAAGCTCTCGCCGACGGAGCTCCAGGCGCTCGCACAGAAATCGTGCGGCGTCCTGCACGAGATGGGGCCGAAGATCCAGTGGCTCCAGACCTTCGTCACGGACGACAAGCTCGACTGTGTCTACATCTCGCCCGACGAGGCGGCGGTTCGCGAGCACGCGAAGAAGGGCGGGTTCCCCGCGAACGCGGTCTACCGGGTCCGTCGGGTGATCGATCCGGCGACCGCCGAGGGCGCGTAGCCCGGACGGGAGCCGCGCCCCAGCCATGCCGGAACTCACGGTCCTCCAGGCGGTGACGGACGCCCTGCGCACGGAGATGCGGCGCGACGACCGCGTCGTCGTCTTCGGCGAGGACGTCGGCAAGAACGGCGGCGTCTTCCGGGCGACGGAGGGGCTCCAGAAGGAGTTCGGCGAGGCGCGATGCTTCGACACGCCCCTCTCCGAGTGCGGGATCGTCGGGACCGCGATCGGGATGGCGCTCTACGGCCTGCGGCCGGTCGCCGAGATCCAGTTCATGGACTTCATCTACCCCGCCTTCGACCAGCTCGTCTCGGAGGCGGCGAAGATGCGCTATCGATCGGGAGGGGAGTTCACCTGCCCGATGGTCGTGCGCACTCCCTACGGCGGCGGGATCCGAGGCGGGCTCTACCACTCCCAGTCGACCGAGGCCTACTTCTGCCACACGCCCGGCCTCAAGGTCGTCGTCCCGAGCACCCCCGCCGACACGAAGGGGCTCCTCCTCTCCTCGATCCGCGACGAGGACCCCGTCCTCTTCCTCGAGCCGAAGCGGATCTACCGGACCGTGAAGGGAGAGGTCCCCGAGGGGGAGCACGTGGTCCCGCTCGGGAAGGCCCGCCTCGTCCGGGAGGGGACGAACGTCACCCTCGTCGCCTGGGGCTCGATGGTCCCCGTTTGCGAGAAGGCGGCGACCGAGGCGGCGGCGAAGGGGGTCGAGTGCGAGATCCTCGACCTGCGCACCCTCGTTCCCCTCGACGAGGAGGCGCTCCTCGCCTCCGCGAAGAAAACGGGACGGGTCGTCGTCGTGTACGAGGCGCCGAAGACGGCCGGCTTCGGCGCGGAGATCTCGGCGATCCTCGCGGAGAAGGCGATCGAGTATCTCGAGGCGCCGATCGTGCGGGTCGCCGGCTTCGACACGCCGTTCCCCTACACGCTCGAGAACCTCTATCTCCCCGACGCGCGGCGCGTCCTCGCCGGCGTCGAGAGGGCGGTGGGCTTCTAGACCCTCCGCTCCGCGGAAGGAGACCGCGATGCCCTACGAATTCCGTCTTCCCGACATCGGCGAAGGGGTCGCCGAGGGGGAGGTCACGAAGTGGATGGTCCAGCCCGGCGACGCCGTCCGGGAGGACCAGCCTCTGGTCGAGGTGATGACGGACAAGGCGACGGTCGAGATCCCCTCCCCCGTGGCGGGGAAGGTCCTCGAGCTTCGGGCGAAGGTCGGGGAGAAGGTCCCCGTCGAGGCCGTCCTCCTCGTGATCGAGGCGGAAGGAGGGAGAGCGGCGAAGGCGCACGGCGCGGCACCGGCGGCCCCCGCGAAGACCTCGGTCCCCTCCGCCGCGCCCCCCGCCCCCGCTCCCCCGAGACCCGTCCCGGGACGCGTCTCCGAGCCTGCCGCCGCCCCGGCCTCCGCGCGGATGCCGGGAGAGGTCGAGACGGGGACGGCCGTTCTCCCGGGGCGCGCCCGCGTCCTCGCCGCTCCTGCGACCCGGCGGCTCGCGCGCGAGCTCGGGATCGAGCTCGCGACGGTCGCCGGGACCGGCCCCCACGGTCGCGTGACGAAGGAGGACCTCCACCGCGCGGGCGACGGCCGGGGGGAGGGCGCGGTCGCCCCCCCCTCCCGGCCCCCGGCCGCGGGGCCCCTCGAGGAGCGCATCCCGCTCGTCGGATTGCGCCGCAAGATCGCCGAGCAGATGCGGAAGTCGAAGTCGACGGCCGCCCACTTCACGATCGTCGACGAGGCGGACGTGACGGAGCTCGTGGCGCTCCGCGAGCAGGCCGCGGCGCTCGCGCAGGGGAAGGGGGTCCGGATCACCTACCTCCCCTTCGTCATGAAGGCGCTCGTCGCGGCGATGCGGGAGTTCCCGCACCTGAACGCGACGATGGACGAGGAGCGCGGCGAGCTCGTCGTGAAGCGCGCCTGCAACTTCGGAGTCGCCACGGACACGGACCGCGGCCTGATCGTCCCGGTCGTCAAGGACGTCGCCTCGAAGACGGTCTTCGCTCTCGCGGGCGAGATCCAGGCCCTCGCCGAGAAGGCGCGCGCGGGGAAGATCGCCCTCGGGGACCTGCGGGACGGGACCTTTTCGATCACGTCGGCGGGCTCGATCGGGACGCTGCTCGCGACCCCGATCATCAACGTCCCCGAGGTCGCGATCCTCGGCGTCCACAAGATCCAGAAGCGGCCCGTCGTCCGCGACGGCCAGGTCGTCGTGCGCGAAATGGTCTATCTCTCCGTCTCCCTCGACCACCGGGTGATCGACGGGGCGACCGCCACGCGCTTCCTGAACGCGGTGATCCGACGCCTCGAGCACCCCGCCCTCCTCTTCCTCGAAGCGCCGTGAGGACCGCGCGCTCCTCCTCCGTCGAGCCCGCCTCCCGCTCCGCCGCCGCGGAGGGGACCGCGCGACCCGCGGGTCTCGCGGACGCCGACCTCCTCGCCCTCTACCGCGCGATGGTCGAGGTCCGCGTCTTCGACACGCGGATGCTGATGCTCCAGCGACAGGGTCGGATCGGTTTCTACGGCCCGATCACGGGTCAGGAGGCGGCGACGGTCGCGAGCGGCTTCGCGCTCGGCGAGCGCGACTGGGTCGTGCCCGCGCTTCGCGAGGGGGCGCTCGCGACCCTCCGGGGCATGCCCCTCGAGGATGCCGTCGCCCAGTGCATCGGGAACGTCCGCGACCGCGCGCGCGGCCGCCAGATGCCCTGCCACTACTCCTGGCCGAAGGGGAGGTACGTCCCGATGTCCTCCTGCGTCGGCAACCAGCTCCCCGCGGCCGTCGGGATCGCGCTCGCCGCGAAGCTCCGGGGGGACCCCGCCGTCGTGATGGCCTACCTCGGCGACGGAGCGACCTCGACTCCCGACTTCCACGCGGCCGCGAACTTCGCCGGCGTCTGGAAGGCGCCGGTCGTCTTCTTCTGCCAGAACAACCACTGGGCGATCTCCGTTCCGGCCGCCGCGCAGACCGCCTCCGAAACCCTGGCGGTCAAGGCGAGCGCCTACGGGTTCGAGGGATTTCGGATCGACGGGAACGAGGCCCTCGAGGTCTTCGAGGCGACGAGGCGCGCCGTCGAGAAGGCGCGGTCGGGGGGAGGCCCCACGCTGATCGAGGCGTTCACGTACCGGATCCTCGGACACACCTCCTCCGACGACCCGACGCGCTACCGCGACGAGGCGGAGGTGAGGGCCTGGAAGGGGCGCGACCCGGTCGAGCGGCTCCGGGCGAGGCTCGAGGCGCTCGGCCTCTCCGACCGCGCGCGCGACGAGCGCCTGCGGGAGGAAATCGACGCGCGCGTCCAGGCGGCGATCCGAGAGGTCGAGGCGGCGCCCCCTCCGGAGCCCGACTCGATCTTCGGGGACGTGCTCGCCGAGCCGACCCCGGCGCTGCGCGAGCAGCGCGAGGAATTCCGGCGATTCCCCCGAGCGAGAGCATGAGGCGTCCGTCCCGGGATGGGGCCGTCCGGCGGGGTCGGACCCTCGCGGCGCTTCTCGCCGCGGTCCTCCTCGGTGCCGCGCAGCAGCCTCCGGGCGCGAAGCCTGCGCAAGGGCCGGAATCGGCGAGGGCTCTCGCGCTCCCCCCGCCCCTCAAGGACGACCACCTCGAGCGGCTCGCCGGCGACTGGGTGGGGAAGATCGACGCTCCCGGGGCGAAGTTCGATTCGACCTTCTCCTGCGAGTGGGTGCTGAACCACCAGTTCCTCCGGATGATGCAGCGGGTGTGGGGCACCGGGGCGGACTACGAGCAGGTCTGGTTCTGGCGCCCGATGAAGGAGGGGTACGCCGGGTGGATGTTCGACTCGACGGGGGGGCAGGGCTCGGCGAAAGGTCGCCTCGAAGGGGGGAGCTTCGTGATGACCGGCCTCGACGAGAAGCGCAACCCCTACCGCGGCACCTCGACCTTCGTCGCAGCCGACGAGGTCGTGTTCCTCGTCGAGAGCGGTCCCGACATCGCGGGGAAGTACGTCAAGATGAACGAGGGGATGTACCGCCGCGCGAAGGCAGGATCCGGCCCGCTCCCCGCGCCCTCCTCCGAGTCGCGCCCCGTCGCCATCGCGGACCACTGGCTGTCGGCTCTCCTCGGGCACTGGACGGGGACCGAGACGGTGGTGGGCGGGGGGCGCGGGATCGAGAAGGGGTTCGAGGCGACCTGGACGCTCGACCGCCAGTTCCTCCTCGTCCGTCTCCAGGCGCGCCCCGATCCGGAGGGCCCGACGTTCGAGGCGCTCGGCCTCTGGCGCGGCGACCCCACGGGGAACGGCTACTCCGCCTGCTTCTTCGACGCGAACGGGGAGGTCTCCGTCGCCACCGGCCGCGCGGAGGGGGACACGCTAGGGCTCAGCGCGGAAGACCCGAAGTACGGCCCGCGCCGGACCCTCGTCGTCCGCAAGGGGCCCGACGAGTTCGCGATCGTGCGCGAGCAGGACCCGGAGCGGGACGGGACCTACCGCAAGGTGTCGGAGGCGGTCTACCGCCGGAAGAAGTGATCCCGGGGACGGGTCGCCGAGCGTAGAGTTCGCCCTCTTCCGGCCTCCCGAGGAATCGAAGCCGGAAGGGAAACCCGAACAGGAGATCCGTCGATGAGACTCGCGAGCGTGACCGGCGTGTTCGCACTGGGCGGGGCCCTCGGCCTCGCGGTCGCCCAGGACTACGGGAAGAAGCCCGAGAAGGCCGCGGCGCCCTCCCTGCAGGACATGAAGCCTCCGGCGCCGATCCAGGACAAGCTCCTCGACTCGTTCGTCGGGACCTGGACGGTGAAGTCGACCTTCATGGGGCAGCCCTTCGAGGGGACCGCCAAGTACGAGTGGGTCCTCGGCCACCAGTTCCTGAAGGGGACCGAGGCCAACAAGGGGCCCGGGTGGACCTACGAGGGGGAGGGCTTCTGGCGCGTCGAGGGGGGCGAGTACACAAGCTGGTGGTTCGACAACATGGGGGGCGCCGGGACGATGAAGGGAAAGCTCGAGGGGAGCACGCTGAAGACGAGCGGAATCGATCCGAAGATGGGCCCGTTCCGGGGCGAGACGAAGCTCGTGGGGCCCGACGAGATGACTTGGTGGTTCGAGGCCGACCCCGAGCGGGACGGGACCTTCGCGAAGATGGGGGAGGGGACGTCGAAGAGGGTGAATCGGTAGCGCGGCTCCCTCTCTCGCCCGCGCCCGCATGCCCCCCCGCGAGTTCGACGCCGTCGTCGTCGGCGCCGGCCCCGCCGGCTACGTCTGCGCGATCCGCCTCGCCCAGCTCGGGAAGAAGGTCGCCGTCGTCGAGCGCGATTCCCTGGGGGGGTGCTGTCTGAACGTCGGGTGCATCCCGAGCAAGGCCCTCATTGCGGCGGGCTCCTTCTTCGACCGCCTCAAGCGCGCCCCCGAGATGGGGATCGAGGTGAGCGGGGCGCGGGTCGACCTCGCGAAGATGGTCGCCTGGAAAGACTCGATCGTCGCGAAGCTGACGGGGGGGATCGGGTCCCTCTTCCGGAACCACAAGATCGAGAGCGTGAAGGGGACGGCGACCCTGAAGTCGCGCTCGGAGGTCGAGGTGAAGGGAGGGGCGGGAGCCGAGACGCTCCGGGCCCGGGCGCTCGTCCTCGCGACCGGATCGGAGCCGATCCCCCTCAAGGAGTTCCCGTGGGGCGAGGCGGTCTGGTCCTCGACCGAGGCCCTCGCGCCGAAGGCTCTCCCGAAGCGCCTCCTCGTGATCGGCGGCGGCTACATCGGCCTCGAGCTCGGCACCTTCTACGCGAAGGTCGGCGCGCAGGTCACCGTCGTCGAGATGACGGCGGCCCTCCTCCCCGGCACCGACCCCGACCTCTCCGCCGTCGTCGCCCGGACCCTGAAGAAGCGGGGCGTCGCGGTCCACCTGAACGCGCGGGCGGCCGGCTACGAGCAGACCGCCGCGGGGCTGCGCGTCGAGATCGAGGCCGCGGGGAAGAAAACCGCCATCGAGTGCGACCGGATCCTCTCGACGGTGGGTCGCCGCCCCTGCTCGACGGGGCTCGGGCTCGAGGCGCTCGGGGTCCGGACGGAGAAGGGGTTCGTCGCGGTCGACCCTCGCCGGGAGACGAGCGTCCCCGGGGTCTTCGCGATCGGGGATCTCGCCGGGCAGCCGATGCTCGCGCACAAGGGGTCGAAGGAAGGGGTCGTGGCGGCCGAGGCGATCGCGGGGCGACGCGCGGCCTTCGACGCGCGCGCGATCCCCGCCGTGATCTTCACCGACCCCGAGATCGCGAGCGTCGGGCTGACGGAGACGGAGGCGAAGGGGAAAGGGTTCGACCCCGTCGTCGGCCGCTTCCCCTTCGCCGCCTCGGGGCGAGCGATGTCGCTCGGCGAGACGGAGGGCTTCGTCAAGGTCGTCGCGGACCGCGGGACGGACGCCGTGCTCGGGGTCCACATGGTGGGCCCGGAAGTCACCGAGCTCGTCGCGGAGGCCGCCCTCGCCATCGAGATGGGGGCGACCGCGGAGGACCTCGCCCTCACGATCCACGCCCACCCGACCCTCCCCGAGACGATCATGGAGGCCGCCGAGGCGGTGCACGGGGCGGCGATCCACATCTACCAGCGCCCCTGACCGCCTCGGGCCTTCGGAAGAGAAAATCCCCGGGCACGAGGGGAGAATTCCTCCTGCCCCGGAAGGGCTCCCATGAGCGCACCGAAGCGAGCCGCCCTCCTCGTCCTCGGCGCCGGACTCCTCTTCGGACTCGCGGCGTGGGCCCTCCTGACTCCGACGCGGCGGGACCGAGGGGGGACGACCCCGACGGCCGCCGCCCCCTCCGAACTCGCAACCACGGCGTCGGAGGAGGCCGCGTCCGCCCCGGCGGACCGCGTCGCGATCGAGGCTCCCGCGCCCCCCCCGGTCGCCGCCCCGTCGAAGGAGCGCCCCGCTTCCTTCCTCCGGTGCCTCGGGCGGGTCCGAGGCCGCGTCCTGGACTGGGACGGGACACCGGTCTCCGATCTCGCCGTTGACGGCTACGTCTTCGACCTCGTCGCGCTCCTGCCGGCCGCTTCCGCGCTCTTCGGGGAGGAGACCTACCGCCCACGCATCCTCGACGCCTCGGCGCGGACGAACGGGGAGGGGCGGTTCGTCCTCGAGGGGCTGGACCCGAAGATGCCCCACGCGCTCCTCCTCGGGCTCGGCACCGCCCGAGCGACGGCGCGATTCCTCGACCACGCCCCGGGACCCGGGGAGACGGTCGACCTCGGGGACCTCGTCCTTCCCCCCTACGCGACGCTGGTGGGCAAGGTGGTCGACGAGGAGGGACGCCCGATCCCCGGGGCGCGCGTGCGGGCGACCGACCTCCCGGCGATCGTCGTCGCCGCGGGGGCGGGGGAAGTCCGGGGAGGCTCCGCGGTCTATGCGAACAAGACGGTGTTCGAGCTTCCGCGGTGGGCGGACGACCTGATCGACCGGTTCCCGGTTCCGACGACGACGTCGGGGCTGGACGGCTCCTTCCGCCTCGAGGGGGCTCCGGTGGCGGCGAACGTGACGATCGTGGCCGACCACCCGGAGTTCGTCGCGCTGACCCACGGCCCCGTCTCGACGGCGGAGGGGGGGGAGCGCGACCTCGGCTCGCTCGAGCTCGAGGCGGGGGAGACGCTCGCCGGGATGGTCGTCGACGGAAACGATCGGCCGGTCGCCGGGGCGGAGGTCCTCGCCGGGACCAAGATCCCGCTCGGGGAAATCGCGGTCCTCCGCCCCGCGGGCCGGAGCGACGCGGGCGGCAGGTTCCGCGTCCCCGCGATGGCCTCTGCGCCGGCCTACGTCGCGTGCCGCCGGGGAGCGCCCGACCCCTGGACGGTCGTGGGGCCCGTGTCTCCGGGCCTCGACCCCGCCCAGGTCCGTCTCGCCGCGGTCCGCGAGGTCGAGATCCTCGTGCGCGGCGCCGCGGGGCCCGTGAAGGGGGAAGGGGTCGAGATCCTCTACCGGAGGGATGAGGGGTGGAACGAGGTCGCGGTGCTCGCTCCGCCCCTCCGGGCGAAGGCCCGGCGAGGGGGAGAGGAGGGGCTCTACGTCGTCGAGCGCGTGCCGGACGGCAAGTACGAGTTCCTTGTTCGCGCGCCGGGCTACGCCGTCGGGACGACGAAGGTCGAGGTGAGAGAAGGGAGCGGCCGGGCGGAGGTGGCGCTGGAGCCCGCCGTCCCCCTCCTGGTCCGGGTGCTCGCCGAGGGGAGCGGCGAGGCGATCGAGTACGCCTACGTCGGAGGGCGGCCGGGAGAGGTAGGAGAGGTGCGGCCCCCGGTCGTCTCCGGCCGGACCGACGCCCGAGGGGAGGCGCGGCTCGCGGGGCTCAAGGCAGGGAAGATCGTCGTCGTGGTCGTCCACCCGGGGTACGCCGTCGTGCAGGAGGAAGTGACGCTGCCGGCCGAGTCCGTGACCGTCCGCCTCCACGGGGGAGGCACCGTCGAGGGGAAGGTCCACTCGGGCGGGGCGCCGCCGGCGCAGTCCGTCATGGTCCTCGCCGGCCCCGACGGCGGGACGCTCCGGATGCCCCGGTTCACCGCGACGGACGCCGAGGGCTCCTTCCGGATCTCGAACGTCGATCCGGGGAAGTACAAGTTCGTCGCCCTCCCCCGGCTCGCCGACAAGACGTTCCTCGGGCTCTTCGAGATGGCCGAGGCCGACCCCGAGATGGCCGAGGCCGAGGCCACGGTCGAGGAGGGGAAGACGACGCGCGTCGAGATCGACCTGCGCGGTCAAGCGGGCGAGAACGTCGGCACGATCCGCGGGCGCGTGTGGGTGAACGGCCACCCGGCCGAGGGGGCGAGCGTCCGCGCGTGGTCGCGCCGCAGCCGCGCCGCGAAGGCGGACGCCTCGGGCGCATACGAGCTGGCGGGCGTCGCCTCCGGGGACGTCCACCTCAACGTCTCCCTCCCGCGCGACGACGGGATCCCCGGCGGGCAGCCCCTCCTCGCCCGCCGCGTGAGGCTCCAGGCGGGAGCGGTGGAGGAGGTGAACTTCGAGGTGGAGGCGGGAGCCCTGGCGGGTCGCGTCGTCTCCGGGAAGACCGGGAATCCTGTCCCCTACGCCCAGCTCTCGGCGAGACGCCTGCAGGCGCAGGGGGAGGAGGAGGAGGGGTGGCACAGGCCCTTCGGCCTGGCCGACGCGGAAGGACGCTTCCGCTTCCCGAAGGTGAGGACGGGCTCCTACGACGTGCAGGGACGCGCCGACGGTTTTGCGAGGGGAACCGTCCTGGCGACGGTCGGGGCGGGCTCGGAGACGGGGGAGGTCCTCGTCGTCCTTCCGGTGGCCACCCTCGTCAAGGGGCGCGTCGTCTTCGACTCCCCACCGGAGGAGGCGCAGTGGGTCGGCCTCTCTTTCCAGAAGGGCTCGGGGGAGCGGCGGGACGGAGTGGGCTGGGCGAGGCTCTCTCTCCCCGAGGGGACCTTCGAGACCGACGACCTCGCGCCGGGCACGTACACGGCCCAGGTGACGGGGCCGAACCTCCGGTACCGCCCCATCGAGGTCGTGATCCCGGAGGGGGGGGCGACCTCCCTCGTCGTCCAGGCGGTTCGGGAGACGGAACCGCGCCCGCCGGCCGGGCCCACCCCCCGCTGATCCGGGGGAGACCCGGCTCCTACTCCCCCTCGCGCGACCGCGACGTGAACTCCGCCGAGAAGGTCCAGAGGTCTTCCTCGGGGCGCTTCTTGTCGGCCATCCGGAGGTCGATCGCGGTCACGCGCATCCGGCTCGTCATCGCCTCGATCCGGAAGAAGAAGGTGGCGAGCTGCTGGCGGGTGTAGCTCTTCCCCTTGTCGGGGGGGGTGACCGTGAAGACCTTGTCCCGGTACCCCTTCGCCGGCAGCTTCGTGGCGGCCTTCGGGTAGACGTCCCCGAAGTTCGACGCGGTCGCCTGCTGCGTGATGAACGTGACGTCGTCCGTCCCGGCTCCCTGGTCGGCCTTGAGCTCGTCCTCGAGGACCTTGATCTGGCTCGAGGCCGCCGCGACCGCGGCGAGCGCCCGCTGGGCCGCCTCCAGCCCCTCCGAATAGGCGGCGTAGCGGCTCCCCTGCAGGGCGAGCGCGACCGCGGCGAGGACCGAGGCGCCGCCGAACGCGAGGATCGCCCCTTTGAGCGAGTCCCGCTCTCCCGCGAGGACCTTCGGGAGCCGGAGCTTCACGGGGTCTGCTCCCCCTTCGGCGCGGGGACGACCACGTCGAACTTGACGCTCTCCGCGACGCTCGCTTCCTGGTCGGGCACGGGCTTCACCCCCTTCGGGTTGAGATTCCGCACCCAGGGGGCGCCTTGGAGGGCGTTCATCAGGCGGTCGTAGCGGGGGTTCGCCTCGCCGCTGCTCCCGTAGAAGGTGGCGTTCAGCGTGACCTCGACGTGGTGCTCGAGCCCCCCCGCACGCACGGCCTTCGCGACGGTGTCGAACTTGAGGTTGTCGAGGGAAAAGCGGCCGAGCTCCTCCTTCACCTCCGCGATCCGGTCGAAGACGAGGCGCCACGCCTCGAGAGCCGACATCGGCTGGTCCACGCCGTGTCCCAGCTTCTCGCGCAGCGACTTGAGCTTCTCCTCGACCTGGGTCTTGAGGATCGGCAGGCGCTTGAGGAGGTCGGAAGACTCGGCCGCCGCCATCCGAGCTTTGTCGATCTTGGCGAAGTTCTTCGCGTACTCGCTCCCGATCGTGAACAGGGCCTCGTGGCTCGCCCGGAGGCGGTCGTGGACCTTGCGGAAGACGTAGATGTTCTCGAGGAGGAGCGCGACGAGGAGGAGGGAGAGCGCGGCGAGGAGGGGCACCTTCACCCGGTCGAAGGTCCGCGTGAAACGGAGATCCTCCCGGCGCAGGTCGATCCGGGTGGCGTCGAGCCCGATCCCCTTCAGCGCCGCGCCGAGGGCGGCCGGGACGAGGGGGCCGGCCGTCTTCACGTCGTTCTCGGGAATCGCCGCGTCGATCCGCTCGAGCGGATTGAAGACCGTGACGGGGATGCCGAGCTCGGTCGACAACCGCATCGGCAGGTCCCCGAGGCTCGCGCCCGGCCCGGAGAGGAGGACGCTCCCCGTGGGCTGGCGGAGCGCCACGCCGGCCGTCGAGCGGGCGACCTCGCGCGCGAGGCGCACGGCGAGCTCGTCGCGCCGGCCCGCGACGAAGCCCTGCTCGACCACCCGGGGGCTCATCTCGAGGTCCCCCTGCGCGTCGGCTCCGAAGTCGACGACGACCTCGTCCCCCGACTCGAGCTCGGCCGCCTTGCTTGCGGCGGCGGCGGGGTCGAGGCCGAGGTCGCGCGCCACCGCGGCCGACATGGTCTCGACGCCGGAGTGCAGCCCCCGGACGTGCCGGAGGGCCCGGTCCTCGACGAGGAGGAGCAGGCTCGAGCGCGTTCCGACGTGGAGGAGGAGACAGGTCCCCTGCTCGGGCAGGGCGCCCGTCTGGAACGCCGCGTTGAACAGCGCGGTTCCGTCGAGGTCGAGGGCCTGCGGGTCGAACCCCGAGGCCTCGCAGGAGAGGAGGGTGCGCCGGATCGCCGCCTTCGGCGCCGCGACGACGAGGACGTTCGTCTGCCCCTTCACTTCGCCGAGGGGGATGTAGTCGACGACGATCTCGTCGATGTTCCAGTGGTGGAGGTGTCCCTCCGACTCGAACTTGAGAACCTTGCGGATCGGCTCCTCCCCCTTGAAGGGGAGGAGGAGGTTGCGGAACACGCACTCGCCCGCGGGAAACGTCGCGACGACCGGGTCGTGCGGAGCCTTGAGGCGTCGGAAGGCGTTCTCGACGGCCGCGGCGAGAGCCGCCTGCGGATCCTCCCCCTCGGGGGCGGGAGGGAGGGATTCGGAGGCGAGGCCCGCGACCTTCCAGCGCTTGGCCGTCCCGTCGAGGAAGACCATCCGGAAGGCCCGGGGCTCGAGGTCGATCCCGACGACGCGCACGGGCGGGTCCCTTCGGGGGAGGAGGCGGACCCTACTCCCGCCGGCCGCCCCCGTCGGCCGCGAGGAGCTCCTCGTAACGCTGGCGCTGCCGCGGGGTCAGGATGTCCTCGCGGATGGAGGCCTCGAGGTGGGACCCGAGGGCCCGGAGCTCGGACTCGACCGCGACGCTCGCGACGAAGCGGCTCCGGATCTCCTCCTCGCGCTCCCGCGCCTTTCGGACGAGGTAGCGCAGGTGGAGCACCTGCTCGGGCGCCGGGTCGAACGCCTCGACGAAACGCCGTTCGTAGTCGGGGAAGGGGCCCTCGTCCTCCGAGGGGCGAGGGTATCCGGCGAGGAGCGCACCCACCGCGAGGCCCGCGGCGAAGGAGGCGGCGGCCGCGGCGGCGACGGCGGCCCGCAGCCCTCCGGCGGCTTCAGCGACGGTCACGCGCCGTTCCCCCGGGGCGCGCGCCCGCGCCGATCGGCAGCTCGGCGCGCTCGGGCTCGAAACGGTCCCGGATCCTCTGCACGACGGGGTCCTCCTCCTGCGCTTGCAGCGAGGAGGGGCCGCGGTCGAAGGCCCCGAGCCGGGCGAGAATCCCTCCCCCCGCGAGGAGGGCGACCCCGGCGGCGACCGCGGCGATCCGGCGAGCGAACGCGACCGCCGAAGCGGGCGCGGACGCCTCCCCCGAGGCGGCGAAGGCGGCGGCCGCGGCGCGGTCGGCGAAGCCGGCCGGCGCGCGCCGCGCGTCCCCTCCGGCGTCGTCGAAGAAGCGCCGGACCGAGGCGATCTCGGAGACGATCCCCCGGCAGCGGGGGCAGGCGATCAGGTGTTCCCGGACCCCCCTCGCCTCTCCCGCGGAGAGCTCCCCGTCCGCGTAGCGGGAGAGGAGGGGCTTCGCGCGTCGACACTTCATCGGTTCCATGATTCGAGCCTCCCTCCTTCCTCGGTTCCGGCGAGGTAGCCCGGGTACAGGGCTACGAGCGCGACGCGGAAGCGGCCCCGCGCCCGGAAGAGCCGCGACTCGACCGTGCCGAGCGGGCAGTCGAGGACCGCCGCGATCTCGTCGTAGCCGAGACCCTCGTACTCGCGGAGGACCAGGATCGAGCGGTGCTTCTCGGGGAGCGACTCGAGGACGCGCCGCGTCACCTCGCGGAGCTCGAGGCGCAGCGCCGCGCGCACGGGGCCCTCCTCGCCGCCCGCCCCGGAGGGGCGGGCGTGAACCTCGGGGTCCTCCGAGAGGGAGACGGGCCGGCGGGCGCGCTTCTCCAGGCAGTCGTTGGCCGTGTTGAGCCCGATCCGGTAGAGCCAGGTGTAGAAGGACGAGGAGAAGCGGAACGTGTGGAGGCGCCGGAAGGCCTTGAAGAAGGTCTCCTGCGCGATGTCCTCCGCTTCCTGGACGTCCTTCGTGAATCGGTGGGCGAGCCGGAAGATCCGGTCCTGATGCCTCGCGACGAGCTCCCGGAACGCGCCCTGCGACCCGTTTCGCGCCTGGCGGATGAGGTCGAACTCGCTGGCGGCGTCCGCGGCTCGGGTGGCGGCGAGCATCGGCGGCGTTGGACGCTCCCCACGATCGCCTATTCCCCTCGCGCCGGCCCCTTCGTCCTCGGATCGCCCCGTCTTCAAACCCGCCTCCCGTCCGGAAGGGCTTGCCCCACAGAGAGTTGCCGGCGGGGGAGGCTGGAAGCTCCCCGCCGGGCCGGATCATCCCAGCCACTGCTCGATCTCGTCGAGGACATGACCGAGCTTCTTCCTCTTCGTCTCGAGGTAGCGGCGATTCTCTGGATTCGCGGGCACCTGGAGGGGAACCCTTTCGACAATCTCGAGCCCGTAACCGGAGAGGGCGTACGGCTTGTTCGGGTTGTTCGTGAGCAGGCGCAAGCGCCGGATGCCGAGGTCGAAGAGGATCTGGGAGCCGATCCCGTAGTCTCGTTCGTCGGGGAGGAAACCGAGGACCTCGTTCGCCTCGACGGTGTCGAGCCCCGTCTCCTGGAGCGCGTAGGCGCGGACCTTGTTGAGCAGGCCGATTCCGCGCCCCTCCTGGCGCATGTACAGAACGACCCCGCGTTCGGCCTTCCCGACGATCTCGAGGGCGCGGCGCAGCTGCGGCCCGCAGTCGCACTTGAGCGAGCCGAAGGCGTCGCCCGTCAGGCATTCGGAGTGGACGCGGACGAGGACCGGATCCTCGATCTCGGCGCGCGCCCCCTCCGCGGTGGGGCCCGCGATCCCCCTCGTCAGCGCCATGTGGACGTGGTGGTCGATCTTCCCGTAGTAGGCGACGAGGTCGAAGAGGCCGTAGGCGGTCGGCATCTTGCAGCCGCCGACCCCCTGGATGAGCCGCTCGCTCCGCCGCCGGTGCTGGATGATGTCGGCGACCGCGCAGATCCGGAGGCCGTGCTTCTCCGCGAACTCCTCGAGGTCGGGGAGGCGCGCCATCGAGCCGTCCTCTTTCAGGACCTCGCAGAGGACCCCGGCCGGCTTGAGCCCGGCGAGGCGGCAAAGGTCGACGCTCCCTTCGGTCTGCCCCGGCCGGACGAGCGCTCCTCCTTCGCGCGCGCGCAGCGGGAAGACGTGGCCGGGCCGCACGAGGTCCTCGGGGCGGCAGTCGTCGCGGATGGCGGTGAGGATCGTGTGCGCGCGGTCGGCGGCGGAGATCCCCGTGCTCACCCCCTCCTTCGCCTCGATCGAGACCGTGAAGGCCGTGCCAAGGCGCGAGGTGTTCTCGATCGCCTGGGGGTGGAGGCGGAGCCGGTCGCAGATCTCCGGGGCGAGGGACAGGCAGATCAGCCCTCCCCCGCACTTCCGCATGAAGTTGATCGCCTCCGGGGTGACCTTCTCGGCCGCGATGACGAGGTCTCCCTCGTTTTCCCGTCGCGGGTCGTCGACGAGGATCACCATCCGGCCCGCGCGGAGCTCTTCGAGGATGTCGGGGATGGAGGCGAAGGGCATCGATCTCGACGCGTCTCCCTCCGAGGGGAGGGAGGGGGGAGAGGCGAGCATAGGTGGGGGCCCGAGGGGGGGCAAGTCGAGCGAAGGAGGCCGCAGGGAGGCGGGGCGCTCTCCTCTCCCGCAAAAGCGAATTCCCTCCCTCGCCGATAAGAGGGGCTCCCGATCGGATCGCGGATCGGGGAGGAGCGCTTGACGAAATCCCCGAGCTGGCTCGCGCTCGTCGCGGCCGTGGCCCTCCCGCCCGCGCTCGCCCTCCGGTCCTCCCGGATCGAGCGGAGGCTCGAGGTCGAGCGCGACCGCGCGGACGCCCTCGCCGGGGAGGTCGCGCGCCTGCGCGAGGCGTGCGGAGGGGTCGAGGAGGCGCGGAAGATCGCCGCCGAGGCCCGAGGCGCGCTCCCCCACGTCGACGAGGCGATCGGCCGCCTCGAGGCCCGCCTGCGCGAGGAGCGGGCGCGGATCGAGGCGCTCGAGGGAGGGGCGGATTGCACGGCGCAAGGGGGGCGCGAGACCTTCGAGGCCGTGCGGAGCCTCGACGCGACCCTCGATGGGACGCTCCGCAGGGTCGAGGGGATCGGCGCCGGCGTCGAGGGCCTCTCCCGTGCCCTCGACGAGGAGTCGAGAGAGCGGCGCGCCGCCGTCGAGTCCATCGCCGCGCGGGTCGCCCGCGACCCGGCGCTGATGGAGGCGGGGATGATCGACCCGACGGTCCAACTCGCGGGCGAGGAGACCGTCGGAAGCGGCGTCGTCGTCCACGCCCGGGCGGCCCCGGGCGGCTCGGAGGCCTTCGTCCTCACCGCCTACCACGTGGTTCGGAACATCCAGAGCGAGGGGGGGAACCCTTCGGCGCTCCGGATCTACCTCTACTCCGAGGGGGGCGGACGCCGCGAGGTCACGGGCGCGCTCCTCGCCCACGAGGAGGGGATCGACGTGGCCCTCCTCCGGTTCGTCGTGGACGGCCCCCCCCCCCGGGCTGCCCGGATCGCGCCGCGCGCGCGCGTCGCGGCCATCCCGGTCTTCACGCCCGTCTACACGGTGGGCTGCCCCCTCGGGAACGATCCGATCCCTACGGCCGGGGAAATCGCCAGCACTCGAAGCGCGGTCGGCTCCGAGAGCTACTGGATGATCAACGCCCCCGCCTATTTCGGGAACTCCGGCGGGGGGGTCTTCCTGGCGGAGACGCGGGAGCTGGTCGGGCTCTACTCGAAGATCTACACGCATGGGCGCGGCCGGCCGACCGTCATCTCCCACATGGGACTGGTGACCCCGATCGACCGGGCGCTCGACTTCCTCGAGAAGGGGGGGTTCGGGTTCATCTCCCCCGAGTCCCCCGCCGCCGAGCTCGCTTCGGGGTCGCGCTCCCAGGGGTGAGCGCTCCTCCCCCGCCTCCGGGCGGGGCCGCTCGGTCTCGAACGGGGAGCGTGCGGGAACGCCCGGACCCTCCGGCCCCTCCCCCTCCTTCCGGACCGGGGGTTGCGGCACGGGGGTTGTTCCGCGATCCTTATGGCCGACTCTCCGTCCAGGGCCCCCGAGCCCCCGGTCCGGCCTTCGAATGCCCAGAGGTAGATCCACGATGGCTTGCCCTCGGACGCGGTTGCGGTTCGGTTTTCTCGGTCTCGGCGCGCTCGCGGCGGGGCTTTGCTCCTGCGGGGGGGGCGGAGGGGGGGGCGGGGGCGGGGGATCGGTCGGTCAGTTCCGGCTCCTGTCGGTCAACGTGACGAACGGGGCGGTCTGGCCGCTCAACCAGCGGATCGTGTTCACCTTCAAC
>DASRRH010000044.1:0-48494 GCA_035695825.1 Planctomycetota bacterium
GCCGCGGGCGGCGTCCTCCTCGCCCACGTGGTCGAGCATCAGCCCCGCCGCGCAGATCGCCGCCAGCGGGTTGGCGGAGTTCTTCCCCGCGTACTTCGGCGCGGAGCCGTGGCTCGGTTCGAACATCGAGACGCGCCCGGGGTGGATGTTCCCGGAGGCGGCGATGCCGAGCCCTCCCTGGATCATCGCCCCGAGGTCCGTGACGATGTCGCCGAAGAGGTTCGGGGAGACGGCGACGTCGAACCACTCGGGGTTCTTGACGAGCCACATGCAGCAGGCGTCGACGTAGGCGTGGTCCTTCTCGATCTCGGGGTAGCCCCTCCCGACCTCCTCGAACGTCCGCGTCCAGAGGTCCTGCGCGCGAACGGCGTTCGCCTTGTCGATGAGGGTCACCTTCCGCTTCTTGTTCCGCTTGCGGGCGAGGTCGAAGGCGTAGCGGATCACCCGCTCGACCCCCTTCCGCGTGTAGACCATCTCCTGGATCGCGACCTCGTCGGGGGTCCCCTTGTGGAGGAACCCGTGGATCCCGGCGTAGGCGTCCTCCGTGTTCTCCCGGACGACGACGAGGTCGACGTCCGCGGGGGTCTTCCCCTTGAGCGGGCAGAGGTGCTCCGCGTAGAGGCGGATCGGACGCAGGTTCACGTAGAGGTCGAGGTCGAAGCGCAGCCGCCCGATGATCCCGAACTCGATCTTCCCGACCTCGACGCGCGGGTCTCCGATCGCGCCGAGGAGGATCGCCGACATCCCCTTCATCTCCTCGAAGGCAGGGTCGGGGAGGATCTCCCCGGTCTTCAGGAAGTGCTCCGTCCCGAAGGGGTATTCCTTGAGCGCGACGCGGAAGCCGAAGCGGGCGGCCGCGACCCGCAGGACCTTCAGGCCCTCGCGGACGACCTCCTCGCCGATGCCGTCTCCGGGGAGGACGGCGATCCGGTGGTTTCTCGGTTCCAAGGGAGTGCCTCCCGGGGGAAGGGGGGAAGAAAAGAGCCCCGGGCCGGGGCTCGTCGCGGGTTTCGGCCATCGGATACCCGGCGCCCCGCTCGGAAGCAAGGGATCGGTCGAGGAGCGATTCCTTCGGGTTACGAGGGAGGAACGGAGATCGTCGCCCGGAACGTCCGCGGGGACTCGGCGCCCCGGAGGCGGGGCGGTCCGATCCTTGAAGGGCTCTCGATCCCACCCCCTCCTCGCGTCCCCGCGAGGAGGGTTCCCGGTAAGGTGCGAAATGAGCGCGTCCCTTCTCCTCCTCGCGTTCCTCTTCCAGTACGGAGGTTGCGGCGGCGGCTATGGCGGCGGCACGCCTCCGCCTCCGCCGGTGGTCGACCCGGGCCCGATCGTGCGGCCCGATCCGAACCCGGCGCCGGGAGACCGGCCCGTCGCCCAGCCGAACTTCCCCGGCTCCACGCCTCCGGCGAGCGGCCCCCCCGGTCCGACCACTCCGACCCCCCCGCCGCGGACGGGAGGGCAGCCGGGACCGCGCACCGGCGGGGGCCTCGACCTCGGCCCGCCTCTCGACTGGCGCGACTGGTGGTGGCTGAACGCCTACGACTACCTGAGGCCGAAGCCCCGTTGCGCGCCGTTCACGGGAGACGGGGAGACCTCGACGTCGTTCGACCGCGAGCTCGAAGCGGCGAGGGAGACGCTGCGCCGGGCCCTCCGCGACGAGGACGACCGCGTGCGCGCCTCGGCGGCGCTCACGGCGGGCCGGCTCTACGAGCCCTCGCTCCATGCGCCGCTCCTCGCGTTCCTCGAGGACGGCAATCCCCTCATCCGCCAGTCGGCCATCGCGGGCCTCGGGCTCGCGGGAACCGACGAGCACGTCCACCTCCTCCTCTCCATAGGGATCGAGGGGGCGAGTCGATCGGCTCGGAACCGCTCCGTCGCCGAGCGCGACCTCGCCCTCCTCTCCCTGGGAATCGGAGCGCGGCGCGGCGCGTCCCCTCGCTTCGCTCCGGCGCTACGGGCCTTCCTCCGAGATGCCTCCCCGCAGGATCGCTTCGCCCTGGGCCCCTCCGCCGCGGCGAGCCTGGGGCTCGTGCGCGATGCCTCCCCCTTCGAGGAGCTCGCTGCGGTGGCGAGGGACGCGGGCGCCCCCGCGGCGCTGCGCGCTCGCGCGCTCTGGGCCCTCGGGAGAAACGAGGCCTCCGCGGCCGCCGTCCGGCCCGCCGCCCTCGCCTGCCTCCGGGACCGCGTCCCGGACGTCCGTCGCGCCGCGGCCCTCGCGCTGGGCCATCTCGCCGGCGGCGCCGAGCGCGAGGTCCTCGCGGCCCTTCGGTCCGCCGTCGACGCCGAGGGGGACACCGCCGTCCGGGCTTTCGCTCTCCTCTCCATGGGCGAGGTCGGCGGACCCGAAGGCAAGAGAGAGCTCCTCGACCGCCTGACGAGAGGGAAGCAGCTCCTCCGCCCCTGGGCCGCCCTGGGAGCGGGGATCCTCGGGCGCAAGACTCCGGACCCGGAGATCGGCCGCGCCCTCGCCCGGACCTTCGCCGAAGAACGCAACCAGGACTCGCGCGCCGCGCTGGTGCTCGCGCTCGGCCTCGCGAAGGCCGCCGACGCGCGCGAGGCGGTGCGCCGCACCGCGATCGAGGGGGCGCACGGCCGCGAGCGCCTATTTGCCGCCCTGGCCGTCGCCCTCGGCGAGGACGAGGGGGGTCGGTCCGCTCTCCGCAGGATGATCTCGGACATCCCGAGCCCGGCGACCCGGGCGACCGTGGCGCTCGCGCTTTCCACCTTCGGAAACATGGAGGACCTTCCCGAGCTGACGAAGGTGTTCCGAGCCACGGAGGACCCCGGCGTCTTCGGAACCGTCGCGCTCGCTCTCGCCTGGCACGGGACTCCTCTGGCGCTCGAGACGCTTCGCGGGGAGGCCGAGGCCGGCAGGCAGGCCGAGCGCCGGGCCGTGTCCCTCCTCGCCCTCGGGATCGGGGTGGCGCCGGAGCGCGTGCCGAGCTCCGTCGCCGCGACCGCCGGCTGGGACTACCTGGCGAGCCTCGAGGCGGCGCACCTCGCCGCGCGCCTGTGGATGTGACCCGCCGGCGCTCCCGGGCGGGGGGACCCTCCCCCCCTCCCCCCCGAACTCGGGACTGGATAGGGGACGGGAGCCTGGCTAGGCTTTTCCTTCACGAATCCCACGGAACCCGGCTTACGGACCGGCTGCGCGTCGGGAGCTGCGGGGTCTTGGATAGGGCTTTCGGCTTCGACGGGCACGAGCTCGGCGCCCCCCTGGCGCGGCGCCCGCCGCCGAAAGGAGGTCTGCGATGACCGGATCGCTTCTCCTCGTCGCGTGGCTCCTCCAGTACAACGGCTGCGGACCGCCTCCGGGGTATGGGGGTCCCGGGGATCAGCCGCCGCCGCTCCAGGGCCAGCCGCCCGTCTCCGCTCCGAACCCGGGCCGCCCGAATCCCAATACCCCCGGGCCGAGCGTCCCCGGACCCAACACTCCCGGGGGAGGCCCGCCCGGTCCGACGACGCCCGCCCCCGGTCCCCGGACCGGAGGGTCCGGCGGGCCGCGCACCGGAGGAGGGAGCGTCGGTCCCGAGCTCGACTGGCGAGACTGGTGGTGGTTGAACGGGTACGAGTACTTCCGCCCCCAGCCCCGGCGCGACCTGGCGACGGGCGACGGCGGACCCGTCGAGGCCTCGGGCGCCCGCGTCGACCGCGAGCTCGAGGCCGCGCGCGAGCTTGTGCGCAAGACCCTCCGCGACGAGGACGACCGCGTCCGCGCCTCCGCCGCCCTCACGGCGGGCCGCCTCTACGACCCGTCGCTGCGGCCCGCGCTCCTGGCGCTCCTCGAGGATGGCAGTCCCCTCGTCCGCCAGTCCGCGATCGCCGGACTCGGCCTCGCCGCGACGGAGGAGCACGGGCTCCTCCTCCTCCGCATCGGGACGGAGGGGGCGAACGGTTCTTCGCGCGCCCCGAGCTCCGAGGAGCGCGACCTCGCCCTCCTCTCGCTCGGGATCGGCGCGAAGCGGGGCTCGACGATGCGGTTCGCCCCGGCGCTGCGGACCTTCCTCTCGAAGGCCGGCTCGAACGAGCGGCGCGCGCTCGGCCCGTCCGCGGCTCTCTCCTTGAGCCTCGCGAACGACGACACCGCGCTCCTCGAGGATCTCGTCGGCGCGGCGAAGGACGGGCGCGCTCCGGTGGCGCTGCGCGCCCGCGCGCTCTGGGCGTTCCGGCAGGGTCGGTCCTTCGCGAAGACGCTGCGCCCCGTCGCGCTCTCCTGCCTCAAGGACCGCGACCCCCTCGTCCGCGGGGCCGCGGCGCTCGCGCTCGGCCACCTCGCCGTCGGCGCGAAGGAGGAGGTCCTGGCCGCCCTCCGATCCTCGGTCGACTCCGAGGGGGACACGGCGGTCCGCGCCTTCTCCCTCCTCTCGATGGGGGACGTCGGCGGTGCCGAGGCGAAGAAGGAGCTCCTCGATCGGGTGAACCACGGGAAGCAGCTCTTGCGCCCGTGGGCCGCGATCGCCGCGGGGCTGCTCGGCCGCAAGGCCGTGGATCCCGACCTCGGCCGGGCCCTCAACCTGGCCCTCGCCGAGGAGCGGAACAAGGACACGCGCGCGGCGCTCGTCCTCGCCCTCGGTCTCGCGAAGGCCTCCGAGGCCCGCCCGATGATCCGCCGGATCGTCACGGAGGGAGAGCACGGCCGCGAGCGGGTCTTCGCGGCGATCGCCCTCGCCCTCGGCGAGGACGAGGAGGGGCGCGCCACCCTCCGGCGGGCGATGAAGGAAATGCCGAGCCCCTCGTCTCGTTCGACCGTCGCGCTCGCCCTCTCCACCTTCTCGAACGCCGAGGACCTCCCCGAGCTCCTCGAGAACTTCCGCCTCGCCGAGGATCCCGGCGTGGTCAGCACGGCCGCCCTCGCGCTCGCCTGGCACGGGACGGCCCCGGCGCTCGAGGCGCTGCGCCGGGACTTCGAGACCTCCAAGCGGGCCGAGCGGCGAGCCGTGGTGCTCTTGGCTCTCGGGATCGGCGTCGCGCCCGAGCGCGTGCCGGTCTCCATCGCCGCGACGGGCGGGTGGAACTACCTCGCGAGCCTCGAGGCCGCGCACACGGCGGCGCGGCTGTGGATGTAGTCCGCCGAGCCAGGGCCGGGCCGATTCGCCGCGGGGGCGTTGCGCCCTCGCGGCTTTCTCTCGCGCCCGACTCCCGACGAGCCCTGGATCCTCCAGCCGAGGGAGGAGTACGCCGGAGAGGGAGTTCACACGCGCGTCGCTGCAGGGCTTGACGCTCCGGGTAGATGCGGGTAGCAAAGTTCCCTTCAATGCCCAATCGACCCGAAGTCGGGGAGGAGGTGCTGACGATGGCCGAGGCGGAGCGCTATCTCAAGACGACGCGGAAGACGATCACCAAGCTCGTGCGCGAAGGGCGGATCGCCGGCGCGAAGGTCGGTCGGTCCTACCGCTTCCTCAAGTCGGAGCTCGCGCGCTTTCTCGCGAGGGGAGGCCGGAGCCCTCGCGCCGCGGAGCGGGACGTGGCCGAGGCCCGCGCGTTCCTCGCCCGTCTCGGGCGAGGCCTCTACGAGTCCGCCTCCCGCGCCGCCGATCACGACTCGATCTACGGCGAGTGAGGTTCGTCTTCTACGACACGTGGGCGTACCGCGCCCTCGCCAACCGCCGCGACCCCGACCACGATCGCGCCCGCGTTCTCCACGATCGCCTCCCCCGCGAAGGGGCCGTGCCCCTCACGACGAACTACGTCCTCGACGAGACCCTGACGGGAATCCGCGCGGATGCAGGGGCGGAGGTCGCCGCCGAGCTCGGCAAGGGGATCTACGGGGCGATCCTCGCCGGCCTCGTCCGCTACGAACGGATCGACCCGGAGCGCGAAGCGGAGGCCTTCCGCTCCTTCACCCTGTACCGGGACCTCCCCCGACTCTCCTTCACGGACTGCACCTCGTTCGCCGTGATGCGGGCGCTGCACATCCGGGAGGTCTTCACCGGAGACGCCCACTTCGAGCGCGCGGATCTCGGCTTCCGTCTCCTCCCCGCCTAGCGCCGATCCCAAGACTCTGCGCCGAGGCGCCCCCGCCTCTCGTCCTCCGGCGAGGAGTCGGGGACCGGAGTACGATCGCCTCGAGCGACCCTCGGCTCCTTGTTTTCCTCCCCCGACCTCTCCTCCTTCCACCCGACGCTCCGCGACTGGTTCGCGGAGCGGTTCGGGGAGCCCACTCCCCCCCAGCGGCGCGGCTGGCCCCTCATCCGATCTCGACGCAACACGCTCATCGCCGCGCCGACGGGGTCGGGGAAGACCCTCGCCGCGTTCCTCTCCGCGATCGACTCGCTCCTCCGCCAGGCGGCGCCCCTCCCGGATCAAACGCGGGTCCTTTACGTCTCCCCGCTCAAGGCTCTTGGGAACGACGTCCGGAAGAACCTCGAGGTCCCCCTCGCCGAGCTGCGCGCGCGCGACCCCTCCCTCCCCGAGGTCCGCGTCCTCGTCCGCTCCGGGGACACGCCCCCGCGGGAGCGCGCCGCGATGGCTCGTCGGCCCCCGCACATCCTCGTCACGACCCCGGAGAGCCTCTACATCCTCCTCACGACGGAGGGAGGGCGCCGGATGCTCCGGACCGTGGAGACCGCGATCGTCGACGAGATCCACGCCCTCCTCGGCGACAAGCGCGGCTCGCACCTTTCCCTCTCCCTCGAGAGGCTCGAGGCGCTCGCCGGCCCCTTCCAGAGGATCGGGCTCTCCGCGACCCAGAAGCCGATCGAGGAGGTCGCGCGCTTCCTCGCCGGCGCCGGCCGCGCGTGCGAGACCGTCGACGAGGGGCATTCCCGACCCCTCGACCTCGGCGTCGAGATCCCCCGCTCCCCTCTCTCGACGGTCTGCTCGCACGAGGTCTGGGGGGAGATCTACGGGCGGATCGCGGAGCTCGTCCGGGAGCACCGGACGACCCTCGTGTTCGTCGGGACCCGGAAGATGGCGGAGAGGATCGCGGCGCAGCTCACCCGGATCCTCGGCGAGGAGCGGGTCACCTGCCACCACAGCAGCATGGCGAAGGAGCGCCGGCTCGACGCCGAGCGTCGCTTGAAGGAGGGGAAGCTCCGCGCCCTCGTCGCCACGGCTTCCCTCGAGCTCGGGATCGACGTCGGGGAGGTCGACCTCGCCGTCCAGGTGGGGGCGACGAGGTCGATCTCGACCCTCCTCCAGCGCGTGGGGCGATCGGGCCATGCGCGGGGGCGCGTCCCGAAGGGGCGGATCTTCCCCCTGACGCGCGACGAGCTCGTCGAGGCGGCGGCGCTCCTGCGGGCCGTTCGAGCCGGCCTCCTCGACCGGAGCCCGAAGCCTCCCGCGGCCCTCGACATCCTCGCCCAGCAGGTCGTCGCCGCGTGCGTCCCCGAGACCTGGGAGGAGGACGCCCTCTTCGATCGCTTCCGGCGCGCCTCGCCCTACCGGGACCTCGACCGCGGCTCCTTCGACGCGGTCGTCGCCCTGCACGCGACCGGGCGGCGCGCCCTCCTCCACCGCGACGGCGTGCGCGGGCGCCTGCGCGCGACGCGCCGGGCCCGGCTCCCGGCCGTCACCTCGGGAGGCGCGATCCCGGACCGGGCGGATTACCAGGTCGTCGCCGACCCGGAGGGGATCCTCGTCGGGACGCTCGATGAGGACTTCGCCGTCGAGTCGGACGCGGGGGACATCGTGCAGCTCGGGAACGCCTCGTGGCGGATCCTCAAGGTCGAGCGCGGCGTCGTCCGGGTCGCCGACGCGCAGGGAGCGCCGCCGACGCTCCCCTTCTGGCTGGGCGAAGCGCCGGCCCGGACCCGGGAACTGTCGGAAGCGATCGGAGAGGTCCGGGAGCATGGGTCGGACCCCGCATGGCTCATGGAGGAGTGCTCGGTCTCCGAGGAGGTCGCGGGGGAGGTCTCCCGATACGTCGAGGAGGGGGTCCGGGCCCTCGGCGTCGCGCCGACCTCGAAGTGCGTCGTCGCCGAGCGGTTCCTCGACGAGGCCGGAGGGGCGCAGCTCGTCCTCCACGCCCCCTTCGGCGGTCGGATCAACCGCGCCTGGGGGCTCGCGCTCCGGAAGAGATTCTGCCGCCGGTTCGGCTTCGAGCTGCAGGCGGCGGCGAACGAGGAGGCGATCGTCCTCTCCCTCGGGCCGCACCACCGCTTCCCGCTCGAGGAAGTCTTCGACTACCTCCGGGCCGCGACCGTTCGAGAGGTCCTCGTGCAGGCCGTGCTCGCCACTCCGGCGTTCGGAGCGCGGTGGCGCTGGAACGCGTGCCGCTCGCTGGCCATCGAACGCTGGAGCCGCGGGAAACGCGTCCCCCCGCCCCTGCTCCGGATGCGCGCGGAGGACCTCCTCGTCGAGGCGTTCCCCGACGCGATCGCCTGCGGGGAGAACCTCCCCGCGGGAGACATGCGCGTTCCCGAGGGTCACCCGCTCGTCCGCCAGACCGTCGAGGACTGCCTCCGCGAGGCGACCGACCTCGAGGGGCTGGTCGAGGTGCTCCGTGGACTCGAGGAGGGGTCGATCCGCAAGGTCGCCGTCGAGACGCGCGAACCCTCCCCGTTCGCGCGCGGAGTCCTCGCCGTGCGCCCCTACGGCTTCCTCGACGACGCGCCGCTCGAGGAGCGCCGCACGCAGGCGGTCCGGATGCGGCGCGTGCTCGACCCCCGGGACGTCGACGCCCTGGGCGACCTCGACCCCGCGGCGGTCGAGCGGGTGCGGGAGGAGGCGTGGCCCCGTCCGCGCGACGCGGAGGAGGCGCACGAGGCGCTCCTCTGGATGGGGTTCGTGACCGACGAGGAAGCCCGCCCTTGGGCGGAATGGCTCGAGCGGCTCGCCGCGGACGGCCGCGTCGTCCGCGAGGGGGACCGGTGGTTCGCGGCGGAGGCGACGCGCGAGCCCGTGGAGGTGCTGCGCGGCAGGCTCGAGGCTCTCGGCCCGGTCTTCGAGGACGACCCCCTCCTCCCCGCGCTCGAAGGGGAGGGGTTCGCGATGCGCGTCCGGATGGGGGGGCGCCCCGGCTGGTGCGAGCGCCGTCTCCTCTCCCGGATCCTCCGCTACACCCTCGAAGGGCTGCGCAAGGAAATCGAGCCCGTCCCGGCGGCCGACTTCCTCCGGTTCCTCGCGTGCTGGCAACATGTCGACGAGGAGTTCCGGCTCGAGGGGCCCGCGGGGGTCGCCTCGGTCGTCCGACTCCTCGCAGGTTTCGAGGCGCCGGCGGCCGCTTGGGAGAGAAACCTCCTCGGCTCGCGCGTCCGCGACTACCGGCCGGAGTGGCTCGACGATCTCACGCTTCGCGGCGAGGCGGCCTGGGGGCGGCTCTGGGGGAGCGGCAACGCGGCGGTCCGGAGCACCCCGATCTGCGTCCTGCCTCGGGAAGAGCTCGAGGCCTGGATGGGCCTCGCCGGGAATCCGGTCGAGCCGTCCCTCGGCTGGCGCGCGCAGGCCGTCCTCGAGACGCTGCGCGCAAAGGGGGCGACCTTCCCGCAGGACCTCGCCAAGGCCTGCGGGCCGCTCCCCTCCGACGTCGAAGCCGGCCTCGCGGAGCTCCTCGCCCTCGGTCTCGCGACGAGCGACTCGTTCGGGGCGCTCCGGGACCTCCTCCTCCCCCCTTGGAAACGTCGGGATCGACCCCTCCGCCCAAGGGGCCGCTGGTCCCTCTTCCGGCAGGAGATCCCGGGGACCCCTCCCGCCGAGTTCGCGGCGCGCGCGCTGCTCCGGCGCTACGGCGTCGTCTTCCGCTCGATCCTCGCGCGCGAGCGCCAGCCCCTCCCCTGGCGGGACCTCCTCCGCGCGTACCGGACGATGGAGCTTCGCGGAGAGGTCCGCGGCGGCCGCTTCGTCGCGGGATTCTCGGGCGAGCAGTACGCCCTCCCCTCCGCCGTCGAGCTGCTGCGCGACGTTCGCCGCAAGGGGCCGCGCCCCCCGGTTCGCGTCTCCGCCGCGGACCCGCTGAACCTCCGCGGCGTCCTGACCCCGGAGGAGCGCGTCCCCGCGACCCGCCGCGGCGCCGTCTCGATCGCCTGAGGGGGGCCCCGGGATCAGAACCGGAAGGGGATCTTCAGGTACCGCACCGCCGGCCGCGGAGCCCCGGGCACGAGCGGCGCGTTTCCCGGCTCGTTCAGGTCGAAGTCGACCGTGAAACGGAAGAACCGCTTCCCCGCGAGCGCCGCGAGATCCGCAATCGGCGAGATCCCTCCCGCGACCGGGGCGATCGAGTCGGCCCCTTCGAACCGCAACCTCGCCGACGCTCCCGCCGTCAGGACGTCGGGAGTCGCCCCGGTCACGATCCGGAACGGACGCGGATGGATCCGGACCTCCGTCGTGGGTCCCGGTCCCAGCACGCCGAGCAGCGATCCCTCCTCCGGCGAGGTGGACAGGACCGTGTTCGTCCCATCGAACGCCGCCGACACGATCGTGAAGACCTGCGGCTGCGCCGCGTTCGGGTTGAACGCGTCGTTCACGAGCGCCGCCGGGTTTGCAACGATCGCCCCGGGAAGAACGGCGCCATGGTCGAGAAGGCTCCCCACCGGGATCGTGACCATCGAGGAGGGGATCGGCGGGAGGAGCGGAACCTCGCCCGCCGGGCCCGTGCGCACGCGGCCGTCGGCGTCGAGCGGATAGTCGGGGTTCGAGGATGCGCTCGGCCCGACCGCGAGCCACTCGTAGAGAGGCCCCCCCATGCCGCCGAGCGTGGCGTAGCCGGTATCGACCCAGCGCGAGCGGGCGCGCGAGCGCGTCGGGAAGCTCGGCAGCAGAACGTAGCCGTTCCCCGCCTGGTCGATCGTCGGCGTCGAGAACGCCGTCACGTCGGAGCCCGCAAGCGAGATCACCGGATTGCCCGCGGCGTCGAACCGGGCCGTGTGGACCTGGGCGATGCCGCCGCCCCCCTCCCCGCCGCGACAGATCGCCGCCTGCACGTACAGGTCGCTCTCCCCATGCCCTCCGTCGCCTCCCTTGACCAAGAACCTCCCTGCCGTGGCCGGCGTGCTCCCCTCGATCCGGACGCCACCCGGGAGGGTCGACGCCGGGAAGAGAGGGGGAAGCCCCGGATCGGGATTACTCGCGTCCGCCGACTCGACGATGACCATTCCTCCCGAGCCGCCCCCGCCGCTCCCTCCCCCCGGGTTGATGAAGAGGATGCTCTCCGCGTTCCCCCCCCTCCCCCCGACGGCCGAGAGCTTCCCGCTGCTCGCGATCACGATCGGGCCCAGCGCGCGGAGGATCAGGATCCCCGCGCCTCCTCCGCCCGCGCCCCCCTTCCTATCTTGGAAGAGCCACTGGGTGTTGTTCAGGCAGTTCGGGGGCGGGGGCGTACCGTTGTAGAAGACCTCGTCCCCGCCGGCGGCGCCCCCCTGCCCCGCAATCGGGGCGGCGAGCTCGCCCGCGAGTGGGCTCCCCCCGGGGACGAACTTCCGGCCGAAGAAGTCGTTCGTGGGGTCGGCGTCCACGAAGAGGTCGGGGCCATGCGCCCCGCCGTCGGGGGGGGCCAAGAAGTCGACGCAGTCATTCGCCCCCGTGCTCCCGTTCCCCCCGTTGAGACCAAAGGGGGAAATGAACCCAGCCGTGTGGACCTTGAGGGTGAAGACGCCGCCCCCTCCTCCTCCCGCGTGCCGGAGGTCAGGATTGACGATCCCGTAGCTCGAATGGCCTCCCCGACCTCCGCCCGCGGGAACGTCCCCCGGCCCGAATCCGTCTTCGCCGATGATGTCGGACCCCACGATGCTCGGGGAGGCCGTGCCCCCCTTGCCGCCCCCGCAGTTGCCGGGGGCGCCGCTCTGAGGCTGGTTCGGCGTGTTCAGGCTCGCCGTGTTGACGGCGTCGATCCCGTCGGCGTTGATCTCCCCCGCCACGGTGATCCGGCCCGAGGCGTGGATCACGAGGGGGTTCGGCCCCTGGCCGATGACGCGGGACCCCGGGGAGACGAAGAGGTGGCGCAGGTTCACGACGCCCCCCACGACCGCGAGCTCTTCGCCCGGCCCGTTCACGATCGTGTCGAGCGTCGTGTCGAGGACGACCACCTGCCCCGGCGCCACGAACCAATCGAAGTCCGAGCCGAAGCCCGCGAGCGGATCGGGGGCGGCGAGCACCCCGTCTCCCCAGTCGGCGAACGGCACCTCGAACGGCTCCTCGTCGTCCTCGTTCGCCCCCGAGGCAAACTCCTCGAGGAAGGCGTCGGCTCCTGCCCCCGCCGGGCCCAGGGGCTGCACGGGGATCGTCCCGAGCGTCACGTCCGCCGGGAGGGTCTGCTCCCCCCCGATGTCGCGCAGGCCCGCCTTCACGACGAGCCGGAGCACGCGGCCGGGTGGCAGGATGCCGATTGGCACGACCGCGACGACCACCTGCCGCGGCAGCGGACAGGCCCCCGAGGCCGCGTCGGATTCGCAGTTCGCGAGCAGCACGACCTCCCTCGGCGCCTCGACGAACGAACCCGACCCGAGGGGCTCCTCGAAATCGAGGACGAAGCGGGCCGGCGAGAGGTTCGACGAGGCCGGATCGAGCGGCTGGTCGAACGAGACGAGGAGCGGTTGCGCCGGGTCCGTGAAGGCGTTGATCAGGATCGCGGGCGGCAGCGACGCGGAGGGCTGCGGGGGACCCAGGGGGTTCGCGTCGGCGAAGAGCGCCTCGATCGCAGGGTCCGGGGTCCGGAAAGAGAACGTCTCGGACGCCCGCAGCGTGTCGCCGTCGAGGGCGCGCGGTGCCCCGAGATCGTGCCCCCCGGGGACCGTCACCGCGTAGTAGACGGCGCCGGGCTGAAGCCCCCCGTTCGAGTAGGCGTCGTCCGTCGGACACGCGGGCTGAAAGACGAGCGACTTCCCGCCCGAACAGGGATCGACGAATGCCGTCCCGACGACCGGCGCGCCGTTCGACGAGAGGAACCCGAGCGAGAGGGGCGAGATCGAGTCGGGATCGATCCGCTCGTTGAAATGGAAGGCGATCGGCTCGTTCAGCCGCAGGACGCCGTCGGCGGGAAGGCTCGTCGAGAGGAGGCGGAGGCGCCGGCCGCCTCCCCCGTCCCGGGTGCAGCCGGGGAAAAGGGGGGCGAGCGCGACGGCGGCAAGCAGACCGCGGGCGAAGGGCGAGATCCGGCCGGCCATGAGGGCTCCTCCTGGGAAGGGCCAAGCCTCGCGCGGCTACGGGGACGTCAGGGCACAGCGATCATGGATAGCCCCCCGCCGATCTCCGGTAACCTCCCTCCCCTCAGGGACGCCGCCGGCGGCGTTTCCGGCGATGGACTCGGGCCCCCCTTGTGCCGCGACTCCGCTCTCGACGGCCGAAAACCGATCCGCGGACTCTCCGACTGCTTGGCGGGCACCTCCATCAGGGCTCGGATCGCTTCGAAGACATCGCGGGATGAGCGTCGTACGTCTCCTCGAGGGCCTCGACCCTCCGTGCAAGCTCCCCTTGGGAGACGAGAAGCGCCCGAAGGCGCACGAAGGCTCGCATGATCGCCACGTTCGCGCGGATCGCCCGTCGGCTTCGGAGAACGCTCGAGAGCATCCCCTCTTCGGTGAAGCCGTAGGGGGGATAGCGCCGTCCTCCCCAAGAACTTGAGATCACAGATTGTGATCTCAAGTTGGCCCATTCGGGGCGGGCGAGTCGAAAGTCGTCTCCCACCTCCGACCCCCGGGTGGTGGGTCGTACGGGAAGCCAATCGTCGAGCCGCTTCCCGTCGAACGGCGCGTGTGGATCTCGCCTCGGGACGCCTACATCGTCACCCCCGACAAGAGGGGACGCGTCTCCGGATGGAAGAAGAACCTCCGGGGGTTCTGAGCGGGCGATCCGTCTCCCACGTATTCCGGGGTCCCGGAGGGAACGCAGGGAGTCAGCCCGCGAACTCGAGCGACTCGACCTTCCGCGGGATCGCCCGGCGAATGGGGAACTCGAGGCCGACGGCGATCGCGACGAGAATCGCCGCGCCGGCCATGACGACGGAAGCGTCCTGGCGGCACAACCGGTCGAGGGGGGGGCCGCCGAAGCCGACCGCGAAAGGCGCCAAGACCATCGCCACCGCCTCGGGGAAGGTGCGCGAGAGCTGCGCTTTTCCGACCCTCCGCGAACCGGCGAAGGGAATCGCCGGGTCGCAGAGGAAGAGCACCTGCAGGCAGAGCCAGGAGAGCCCCCCGAAGAGGGAAAAGGCGGAGATCCAGTAGATCCCCCTCCCGGAGAAGAGGACGGCCCCCATCTCGAGGAGGAGGAGCGCGGGGAGAAGGAAGCGGATCGCGACGACCCGACGCATCGCGAGGGCGAGGTGCCCGCGATCGGTCGGAGTCGCAAAGAAGACCCAGCCCCCCTCGACGGTCCGGCTCGAGGAGAGCGAGTGCTTGAGGACGGCTGGGGCGAACACGAGCAGGGTGCCGATCGTGGCCAGCGCGTAGCCTGTCGGAGCAGGACGCGGAGGGGGGAGGAATCGGGCGAAGACGACCCACCCGAACGAGACGAGGACGGCGATCCAGCCGAGGTGGAAGGCGGGGCACCGGAGGAGTCGCGCGGTGAGGATGCGCTCGATCAGGCGGTCTTCGGAAGCGAGGCCATCGCCCCTCACGTCGCCCGCTCCTTCAGGCCCTGGAGAAGGCCGTCGAGGTCCCGCAGGGCGTCGCCGACGTCGGCGAGCGCGGCGAAGGCCTCCTCGAGTGTCGGCTTTCCCGACGCGCGCAGCATTTCGGAGGGTGTGCCGGTCGCGGCGACCTTCCCCTCGCGGAGCACGATCAGCCGGGTGCAGAGATCCCGCGCGACCTCGAGGTCGTTGCACGCGAGCAGGACTGTCTTCCCCTCTCCCGCGAGCCGCCGCAGCAGGTCACGCAGGGCGGCCTTTGCTACGAGGTCGAGCCCCTGGAACGGGTCGTCGAGGAGGAAGACCGGGGGATCGTGGAGGAGGGCCGCAGCGAGGAGGACCTCCTGCTTCATCCCCCGGGAGAACTCGCGCATCGGCAGGTCTTTCCGGAGGAGGAGGTCCACGTCGAAGCGGCGCAGCAGGCCCGTCGACCGCTCCCGGAGCGTCTCCGGATCGAGGCCGTGGAACCTCCCGACGAGCGTCAGGAACTCGAGCGGCGACAAGTCCTCGAAGACGCCTCCGCTCTCGGGGACGTAGCCGACGCGGCGCCTCGCCTCGGTCGGCCACACGACGACGTCCCAGACGTCGATGCTCGCGCTCCCCTGAGTCGGCCGGAGCAGGCCGGCCAGGATCTTGAGTGTCGTCGACTTTCCCGCTCCGCTGCGGCCGAGGAGGCCGCCGATCTCTCCGGGCTCGAGGCTGAACGTGACACCCTGGAGCGCGTCCCGCCGGATGAAGGTTCTCCCCGGGAAGATCTTCCAGAGGTCGCGGACGACGATCACGGCGGTATCCGCTGCCGACATCCCAACGCGCTGGGGATTGTCGGCGAGCCCCCTGAAAGCGGCAACCGCGCGGCGAGGCAGGCGAGGACGGAAGGCCTCGCCGAGAACTACCCTGGCGCCGAGGCAGCGACCCGGCGCTTCACGTACTCGATCAGGCCGCCGGCCTCGACGATCGCTCGGACCTCGGGAGGGAGGGCGGCGGCCTGGTAGGTCTTCCCCTTCGTCCAGTTCTGGATCTTCCCCGTCTCGACGTCGACCTCGAGCTCCTCGCCGCTCTCGGTCCCGTCGACCGCCGCCGGGCACTCGAAGATCGGGAGGCCGATGTTGATCGAGTTGCGGAAGAAGATCCGCGCGAAGGACTTCGCCACCACCGCCGTGATGCCCGCCGCCTTGATCGTGATCGGGGCGACCTCGCGGGAGGAACCGCAGCCGAAATTCTCGCCCGCGACGAGGAGGTCGCCCGGCTTCACCCGCCCCACGAAGGAGAGGTCGAGGTCCTCGAGGCAGTGCGCGGCGAGGTCCTTCGCCTCGGTCAGGTTGCAGTAGCGGCCCGGGATGATGACGTCGGTGTCGACGTTGTCGCCGTACTTGTGGACGGTCCCGCGGAGGTTCATCGCGCGCTCTAGAGGTCCCTCTTCGTCCGCCGACCCTGCTCGTCCTCGTCGTCGAGTCTCGCTCGGACCCCCCCTCCCTCCTGGTGCATCGCGACGCCGAGGGACTTCCAGGAGGCGCCGTCGTAGACCCAGACCTCCCCGGTCCCGTTGTGGACGCGGTAGACCTTCCCCTCGTTCGAGAAGACGACGTACCGGGGGACCTCGTCGCCGCCGATCGAGACCCTGCAGGAGGCGAGGGACGGGACCGCGAGGAGGGCGGCCAGGGCGGAGCGCTTCATCGTCGTCCTTCCTTTCGGGGAGGCCGGGCGGGGGGAAGAACGACGCGGGGGGCGCAAAGGTTGCCGGTCAGCTCGCGGCGAGCGCGACCTCGGGGGCGGGGGGCTGGACGCCGAGCTCGTCGGGGCCGCCGATGTAGCCGAGGACGGCGGTCGCCGCCGCCACGGCGGGGTTCGCGAGGAAGACCTCGCTCTCGCGGTGGCCCATGCGGCCGACGAAGTTGCGGTTCGTCGTCGAGAGGCAGCGCTCCCCGGCGCCGAGGACCCCCATGTGCCCGCCGAAGCAGGGGCCGCAGGTCGGCGTCGAGAAGACGCACCCCGCCTCGACGAAGGCCTCGGCCAGCCCCTCCGCGCAGGCCGACTTGAAGGAGTCCTGGCTCGCCGGGATCACGATCACCCGGAGGTCGGGGTGGACCTTGCGGCCGCGGAGCACGTGGGCGGCGAGGCGGAGGTCCTCGATCCGCCCGTTCGTGCAGGAGCCGATGAAGACCTGGTCGACCTTGATCTTCCGTTTCGCCGTCTCGGAGAGGGGGTGGCCGTTCGAGGGGAGGTGGGGCCAGGCGACCTGCGGCTCGAGGGCGTCGCAGTCGATCTCGACGACCCTCGCGAAGGTTGCGTCCGGGTCGCTCCGGACGACGGTGTAGGGGAGGTCCGTGCGGGCGCGGACCCAGGCCTCGGTCTTCTCGTCGGCCGGGACGACGCCGTTCTTCGCCCCCATCTCGATCGCCATGTTCGTCAGCGTGAGGCGGCCGACGACGTCGAGCGCGTCGATCACGGGGCCCGTGAGCTCGATCGCCTTGTAGCGCGCCCCGTCGACCCCCATCCGCCGGATCGCGTCGAGGATCAGGTCCTTCGCGACGACCCAGGGGCGCAGGCGCCCGCCCCGGAAGCGGAAGAGGATCGTCTCGGGGACGCGCATCCACCACTCCCCGAGGGCGAGCGCCGCGGCGAGGTCCGTCGAGCCGACCCCCGTCGCGAAGCAGCCGAGCCCCCCCATCGTGCAGGTGTGGGAGTCCCCGCCGATCATCAGGATCCCCGGCCGGGCGAGCCCCTTGTCCGGCACGATCGTGTGCTCGATCCCCCCGCGGCCGACCTCGAAGTAGTGGGCGATCCCCTGGCGGCGCACGAACTCGCGGACCTTCGTCGCGATCGCCGCGGTCGCGAGGTCCTTGTTCGGGGTGAAGTGGTCCGAGACGATGCAGACGCGCTGCGGGTCGAAGACGCGCGCCCCGGGGATCTGGTCGAAGGCCTTGATCGCGAGGACGGTCGAGAGCTCGTTCCCGAGGACGAAGTCGAGCTTCGCGGTGACGATCTCCCCCGGCGCCACGCGCTCGCGGCCGGCGTGCGCGGCGACGATCTTCTCGGTGAGGGTCATGCCCATCGGACGTCGCTCCGTGTCGTCCTCTCTCCGGGGGCGGGAGGTCTGGGGTCGACTACGCGGTTCGCTCGATCAGGACGGCGATCCCCTGTCCCCCGCCGATGCAGGCCGAGGCCACGCCGAGGCGGCCGGTCCGGCGTCGCAGCTCGCGGGTCAGGGTGAGGAGGAGGCGGGCGCCCGTCGCGCCGAGGGGGTGGCCGAGCGCGATCGCCCCGCCGTTCACGTTCACCTTCGCGCGGTCGAGGCCGAGCTCCTTCTCCACGGCAAGGTACTGGGCGGCGAAGGCCTCGTTGATCTCGAAGAGGTCGATCCCGTCGACGGAGACCCCCGCCTTGTCCGCGGCGGCGCGGATCGCCGGGACCGGACCGATCCCCATGATGTCGGGGGGGACGCCGGCGACGGCATGGGCGCGAAGCCGCGCGAGGGGGCGCAGGCCCCGCCCGCGCGCCCATTCCTCCGAGGCGAGGACGAGGGCGGCGGCGGCGTCGACGATCCCCGAGGCGTTCCCCGCCGTGACCGTCCCGTCCTTCCCGAAGGCGGGGCGCAGCCTCGCGAGGGCCTCGAGGGTGGTGTCGGGCTTGACGTGGTCGTCGCGCTCGACGACGACCTCTTTCCCCCCGACCTTCGCGGTCACCGCCACGATCTCCTCCGCGAAGACCCCTTCCTTCACGGCGTGGCTCCCGAGCGCGTGGGAGCGGAAGGCGTACTCGTCCTGCGCCTCGCGCGAGATCCCGTACTTCGAGGCGAGCCGCTCGGCCGTCTGCGCCATGAAGAGGCCGCACAAGGGGTCCCGCAGCGCGGCGAAGAGAAGGTCCTCGACGACGGGGGCGGAGCCGAAGCGCACCCCCTCGCGCAGGCCGCGCATCACGAAGGGGGCCTGGCTCAGGTTCTCCATGCCGCCGGCCACCGTCACGTCGGCCTCGCCGAGGAGAATCATCCGCGCGCAGGTCGCGGCCGCCTCGAGGCCCGACCCGCAGAGGCGGTTCACGGTGAGGGCGGGGACGGGAACGGGAATGCCTCCCTTGAGGGCCGCGTGGCGCGCCCCGTAGATCGCGTCGCTCGAGGTCTGGAGGGCGTTGCCCATGACCACGTGCTGGACGTCCTCCGCCCGCACCCCCGTCTTCGCGAGCGCCCCGCGGATCGCGGCCGCGCCGAGGTCGATCGCGGAGACGTCCCGGAAGAGGCCGAAACCCGGGGTCCCCGAGTACTCGGCCATCGCGGTTCGAGCCCCGCCGAGGAGAACGACGTCGCGGGTCATGTCCGATCGCCCATGTCCAGTCTGGTGCCCTTCGTGCGCTCTCGTGCGAGCTAGCCTTAGCCCCTCCGGGCCCGGATTCCCAGGCCCGGGGTCCCCCCCTACCGCCCCGTGAACCGGGGCTTGCGCTTCTCGAGGAAGGCGGCCATCCCTTCCTTCATGTCCGCCGTCGTCGCGACGATCGCGAAGAGGTCGGCCTCGAGCCGCTGTCCCTCCTCGAGCGAGCCGTCGAGCCCACGGGCGATCGCCTCGAGCGCGCAGCGCACCGCGACCGGGCCGCGGGAGAGGATCGTCCGGAGGAGCCTCTCCGTCTCGGGGAGCAGGGACGCGGGCTCGTAGACCCGGTGGACGACCCCGACCCGGTGAGCCTCGGCGGCCGGGAACGCCTCCCCCGTCAGGATCCACTCCCGCGCGACGGCCGGACCCGCCACCCGCGCGAGCCGCTGCGTCCCCCCGTAGCCGGGGAGGATCCCGAGGGTGACCTCGGGGAGGCCGAGCTTCGCCGTCGTCGAGGCGGTCCGGAGCGTGCAGGCGAGGGCGAGCTCGAGCCCCCCCCCGAAGCAGAACCCTTGGATCGCCGCGATCGAGGGCTTCCCGCATGTCTCGACGAAGGTCAGCGCCTCCTGCCCGATCCGGCTCTTCTGCCGCCCCTCGAGAGGCCCCATCCGCGCGAGCTCCGCGATGTCCGCGCCGGCGGAGAACGCCTTCTCGCCGGCGCCGGTCACGATCGCCCCCCCGATCGAGGGGTCGTCCCGGACCCTCTCGAACGCCCCGCGCAGCTCCCGGACCGTCGCGTCGTTCAGGACGTTCAGCTTCTCCGGGCGGTTCACGGTGACCCGCGCCAGGCCCTCCGAGACTTCGAAGAGGAGGTTCTCGAAGCCCATGGCGACGACTAGGGGCGGCCGCGGGCGGGCCGGGTGGCGGCGGCGGGCGCGGGCGAAGCCTTCGCGCCCGGCACCGGCGGGGCCTTCACCCCCGCCGCGGGCGCGGCCGGCGGCGCGAATTTCTCCGCGAGAACGATCCGCTGGATCACGGGGGGCTTCTCCGGGACGGAGACCTCGCCGCTCGGCTTCGCCGTGACGGCGACGGAGGCGATCCGGTCGAGGGTGTCGAACCCCTCGACGAGGCGCCCGAACGCCGTGGTCGGGAAGGCGCGGTCCCCCTTGTAGTCGCGGTCGAGGTGCGGGAGGTGGTCCTTGTGGACGATGAAGAACTGGGTCGTCGCGGAGTCGGGATCGCTCCCGCGCGCCATCGCGAGGATGCCCTTCCGGTGCGGGACGTCGTTGAACTCCGCCTTGAGCGGCTCCCCCTTGTAGGTCTTCCCCCCCGTCGAGGGATCCCCCCCCTGGACCATGAACTGCCTCACGATCCGGTGGAACGAGAGACCGTCGTAGAAGCCCTGCCCGGCGAGCCGGAGGAAGTGTCGCGCCGTGTTCGGGGCCTTGTCCGGGAGGAACTCGGCCACCATGGAGCCGAGGTCGGTCTCGATCCAGAGGTAGACCGTCTTCGGGTCGACCTTCTCGAGATCGCCTCCCTTGAGGGGGGTGAGGAGCCGGATTTGGTTGCCGAAGCCGGGCTGTCCTCCCGGCGTCTCGTAGCGGCTCGAGACGGTGCCGCCGCCGGCCCCCTCGAGGGCCTTCCCGATGTCGAATGTCTTGCGGACCGCGTTCGGCGGGAGGACGCCGGGGAGCTCGACGCCGGGAGGGATCGGACGCGAGGCGACCGCCAGGTCGAGCCGCTTCTCCTCCCCGTTCGGCATCGTGAGGACGACGTGCTGCGGGAGGATCGGCTGGCCCGCCCCCGTCGAGGGGGCCCCCGGCTGCGGGGCGGGGTCGAAGCGCGTGACCGTGAGGTAGGCGGGGCTCCCGGCGAGGACGAGCCTCGGGCTGGCGATCACGTTCGCGACCGGGGTCAGGCGCAGCGTCTCGGGGAGGATCCCCTTCAGCCGCGCCTCCTCCGCCTCCTTGATCAACGCCTCCTTCCCCATCCGGGCGCGGCGCGCCGCATCGTCCATCTTCTGCTGCTCCTTCTCCTTCTCGGACCTCGCGTCCTGCTGCCCCCCGTCCTGGGGCCGCTCCTCCTCCTGGAGGAGGAGCGGAGCGAGGGGGAGAAGCGGCGCCGGGAGCCCGGGGCCGGGGAGCGCGGCGAGCAAGACGGCGGCGAGAACCATGGCAACCTCCTCGGAGCAGCGCGGGAAGCCTCTCTTCGACCCTCGGGGGAGGGGTTCTATTTCCTCCGGTCCCCCTCCCACTCGTAGAAGCCCCGGCCGAACTTTCGGCCGTTCAGGCCCTTCTTCACGAGGTCCCGGAGGAGGGCGGGAGGCTCAAAGAGTTTCTCACCCGGGAAGCGGCGGTGCCACCCTTCGACGATCGCGAGGGTCGTGTCGAGGCCGACGTAGTCGAGGAGCTCGATCGGCCCCATCGGGTAGCCGCAGCCGAGCTTCATCGCCGTGTCGACGTCCTCCTTCGTCGCCTCGCCCCGCTCGACCATCCGGATCGCCTCGATCAGGTAGGGGACGAGGAGGCGGTTCACGATGAACCCGGGGGTGTCCTTCGCGAGGACGGGCGCCTTCCCGAGCCCCTCCACGAACGCGCGGGCCGCCGCGACCGTCTCCTCCGACGTCCGCGTCGCGCGGACGACCTCGACGAGCTTCATCAGGGGGACGGGGTTGAAGAAGTGCAGCCCGAGGAAGCGGTCGGGACGCCCGCTCGACTCGCCGAGCTCCCCGATCGGGAAGGAGGAGGTGTTCGAGGCGAAGATCGCCGTGGAGCCGGCGGCGCGCCCGAGCTCGCGGAAGAAGGCCTTCTTCGCCTCGAGGTCCTCGACGATCGCCTCGATCACGAGGTCGCAGCCGGCGAGGTCGGCGACGGAGGTCGTCCCCTTCAGCCGGCCGCGGATCTCGACCTTCTGCTCGGGGGTGATCTTCCCCTTCTCGGCGAACTTCGCGAGGGAGGCCTCGATCCGGGCGAAGCCCGAGGCGAGGAACCTCTCCTCCGTCTCGCGGACGACGACGGGGTGCCCCGCCATCGCCGTCACCTGGGCGATGCCGGAGCCCATGAGCCCGCAGCCCGCCACTCCGACCTTTTCGATGCGCATGGATGGACCTCCCCGCGCGCCGGCGCCGGGCCGGCCGAGCGCGGAGCGGAGCCCAAGGATAGCGGATCGGCCCCCTCCCGTTCAGATCCGGCCGCGGGCCTCGGCCTCCTCGAGCGAGGCCGTCGCGAGGGAGGCCGCGCGGACCGGCGAGAAGCGAACCCCCCCCTCGAGGTAGCGGCGGATCGCGCGGTGGCCGAGGTAGATCAGGGGGGTGACCCCGACGGCGACGGCGACCTTCGAGAGGTAGTTGTCGCGGCAGATCGGGAGGATGTCCGCCGCCGCCCAGACGCCGCCTCCTTCCTTCGGCCTCCCCCAGAGGTAGAGGAAGAGGACGAGGAAGGTGTCGGGCCCCTGGGAGATCACCGTCGAGCCGGTCGCGCGGAGCCAGATGTGGCGGCTCCTCGTCACGCGGCGGAACCAGTGGAACGTCTGGATGTCGACGAGCTGGCCGACGAGGAACGCGGTGAGCGAGCCGATCCAGATCCGCACGCTCTGGACGAAGACCCGCCGGAAGGCCTCCTGGTCGACCGGGGAGCCCGGCGCGGCGGGGAGCGCGTCCTGGAGGAGGAAGATCGGCACCACGATCCCCGCCATCCCGAAGGCGACGAAGGTGACGAAGCGCGCCCCGCGGCGGCCGTAGAACTCGTTGATCAGGTCCGTGACGAGGAAGGTGACGAAGAAGGGGATCACCCCCGCGGAGAGGGTCCGCCCCCCCAGCGCGACGAGCTTCCCACCGGTCGTGTCCGCGACGAGGAGTCCCGTCAGGAAGACCGCGGCGAGGAGCGCGTAGAGGCGCTGCGGGCGCGTCGTGGGAGGATCGAAGGGGGCGCGGTCCTTCATCGGTCGAAGCGGAAGAAGGAGGCGGCGAGCCCCATCCCCCCCGAGACGCAGAGGGTCGCCAGCCCCTTCCAGGCCTCCCGGCGGCGCATCTCGTGGAGGAGGGTCACGACGATCCGCGCCCCCGAGCAGCCGATCGGGTGGCCGAGCGCGATCGCCCCGCCGTTCACGTTGAGGCGCTCCCGGGGGAGCTCGAGGTCGCGGGCGCACGCGAGGACCTGGGCGGCGAAGGCTTCGTTCAGCTCGATCAGGTCGAAGGACTCGGGGGTCACCCCCATCCGGTCGCAGAGGTCCCGCACCGCCGGGACCGGACCGATCCCCATGATCGAGGGGTCGACGCCGGCCTCCGCGGAGGGCCCGAGCCGGGCGAGGGGGGAGAAGCCGAGGCGCTTCGCCTCCTCGAGCGTCGTGACGAGGAGGGCGGCCGCCCCGTCCGTGATGCCGGAGGAGTTCCCCGCCGTCACGGTCCCCTTCTCCGGGTCGAAGACGGGGGGGAGCTTCGCGAGGCTCTCCAGCGTGACCCCCTCGCGCGGGTGCTCGTCTTCTTCGACGAGACGCCTCCCTCCCCGCTCCCCCACCTCGACGGGGGCGATCTCCTGCGCGAAGAGCCCGGCGCTCCGCGCGCGCGCGCACCGCGCCTGGCTCTCGGCGGCGTAGGCGTCCTGCTCCTCCCGGGGGATCCCGCGCTCGCGGGCGAGCTTCTCGGCGGTCTCCCCCATCAGGAGGCCGCAGATCGGGTCGCGGAAGCCATCCTGGAACATCGCATCGAGGACGGGGCGGTCCCCGAGCCGGTAGCCCGACCGGAGCCCCGGCAGGAGGAACGGCAGGTTCGTCATGCTCTCCGTCCCTCCGGCGACGACGATCGTCGACTCCCCGAGCGCGACCGACGCGTACGCGAGGGCGAGGCTCTTCAGCCCCGACGCGCAGGCCATGTTCACCGTGAAGGCGCGCGTCGTCGCGGGGCACCCCGCCCGGAGCGCGATCTGCCGCGCCACGTTCGGCCCCCCCCCCGCTTGCCGCGCGTTCCCGAACACGAGCCGGTCGACGCGCTCCGGGGGGAGGTTCGCGCGGCGGAGGAGGGCCGAGACGGCGGAGGCGCCGAGGTCGGCCGAGGAGAGGGGCGAGAAGCTCCCGAGGAACTTCCCGATCGGCGTCCGCACCGCGTGGGTGACGACGATCCGGGGCCCGCCGGAGGAGGGGTAGCTTCCCATCGGTCCCGCGCGCCGCGCCCGCGGCGCGCGGCCCGTGATCGTACGGCCGGGCGCGGTCCTTTTCGACCCACGCGCCCCTCGCTATCCTCGGTCCGCCCTTCGCCGACCCGCCTCGTGGAACCGACGCTGCGCGCGGCCGATCTCGACGCTCTCGTCCGCCTCCTCGGGGACGAGAACCCGCGGATCTACGAGGCCTGCCGGCGCCGCCTCCTCGCCCTCGGGGCGCGCGCCGCCTCCGCGCTCGCCGACGCCGAGAGCTTCGAGGACCCGCGCGTGCGCGTTCGCGCGCGCTCCCTCCTCGACGACCTGCGGTTCGACGGGCTCGAGGCGGAGGCGCTCGAGCTCGTCCGGCGCTCGGAGGGAGGGATCGACCTCGAGCGGGGAGCCTTCCTCCTCGCGCGCGCGGTCCTCCCCGCCTTCGACCCGCGCCCCTGCGCCGGCTCCCTCGTCGAACTCTCGACGCAGGCGCGCTCGGCGCTCGGGAACCTGCGCGACCCGCTCGCCCGCGCGCGCGGGTTCGGCCGCATCCTCGGCGTCGAGCGCGGCCTCCGCGTGGACGACGCCGAGCGGCACGGAGTCCGCGCGGGGCTCCTCCCGACCGTGCTCGAGCGGCGCGCCGGGACCTCGATCGCCGTCTGCCTCCTCTACCTCGCCGTCGCCCGTCGGGTGGGCCTCCCCCTCCGGCCCGTCGCGCTCCCGGCGGGGCTGTGGCTGCGGGGCGCCTCCCCCTACCCGCCGCTCCTCCTCGACCCCGCTCGATCCGGCCGCGTCCTCGACCGCGAGGACCTCGAGGAGGCCGTCGAGACGGCGCCGCCGCCGCCGAGGGGCCACGATCCCCTCCTCGAGCTGACGGACCGGGGGCTCCTCGCTCGCAGCGCCGCCCAGCTCGCCTTCGCGCTCCGCCGCGCGGGGGGGCGCCGCCGCGCGCAGCGCCTCGGCCGCCTCCACGGAATCTTCCGGACTGGGGCCGCCGCGGGACCCCGCCGGACGGGCGGGGGGACTCCCACGACCGGCGGCTGACGGGAGGGGCCCGGGCGGCCGGGGGGCGGATCTCCCTTTCCGCGGACGGGCCCGGCCGGGGGAGAATCGGCGGCGCGGGATGGACGGGCTCGCGACCTACCTCGACTGGAAGCACGCGGGGATCTTCGCCTACCTCTTCGCGTGCGG
Source organism: Planctomycetota bacterium (assembly GCA_035695825.1). Taxonomy (GTDB): domain Bacteria; phylum Planctomycetota; class UBA1135; order UBA1135; family JAKEFM01; genus JAKEFM01. The sequence goes on from DASRRH010000044.1 coordinate 25,110, forward strand.
GGTCGGCTTCCCGGGGGCCGAGGAGATCGCGCTCCTCGCGGGGGGGCTGATCGTCCACTCCCAGATCTGGTCCGAAGGGGCCGAGGCGGGCCTCGCGTGGGGGACGACGGTCCTCGTCTGCCTCACGGGGATCCTCGCGGGGGACGTCACCCTCTTCTGGCTCGGGCGGCGGTACGGGCGCCGCATCCGGCTGCTCCGCCCCTTCCGCCGCGCCCTCCGCCCCCGGCGCATGCGGAGGGTGCGGGAGTTCTTCCACCGCTACGGCTCGAAGGCGGTCTTCATCGCGCGCTTCCTCCCCGGCATCCGCGCCGCAACCTTTTTCACGGCGGGGTGGACGGGGATGCGAGCTTGGCAGTTCTTCCTCTGGAACGGCCTCGCCGCGATCCTCTCCGTCCCGCTCGGCGTCTGGATCGGCTACTTCTTCGGGGAGAACGCCGAGTCGCTGCTCCGCCGCGTCGACGTCACGATCGGAGCCTTCCTCCTCCTCGCCTTCGTCGCCCTCCTCCTCTGGAAGTACTTCAGGTCCCGGCGGACGCCGGAGGCCCCGGTCCCTCCGCCGTCGTAGGGCGCTCCTCCGCGACCCCCGCGCGGGCCTCCCTCGGAGCCCCCGCGCGCGAGGCGAGGGCGCGCTGGAGGATCGCGACCGCATCCTCGGCGCTCGCCGCTGCGGCGGCCCGCTCGACGACCCCGCCGCGCTGCACGATCCAGGCGACGTCGCCGAGGATCCGCGGGCGCAAGGCGGGGTTCGTCGCAGGGAAGAGGAAGAGGAAGGCGAGGAGGACCGGGCGGCCGTCGATCGCGGGGAAAGGGACCCGCCCGCGCAGGCGCAGGAGCGCGAGGAGCGGGCGGTCGAGGTCCTCGAGGATCGCGTGGGGGACGGCGACGCCGCCGCCGATCGCCGTCGAGATCTGCGCCTCGCGCCCCTCGACCTCGCGGAGCGCCCCCTCCGCGTCGAAGTGGGGGTGGAGCGCGCGGAGGTGGGCGAGGCCGCAGGCGAGGGCGTCGCTCCGTCCCGCCGGGACGAACTCGGGGACGACCGCGGCCGGGACGAGGAGGTCGACGAGGCCGGTCCGCTCCTCCCGGTCGAACTCGTCCTCGAGCCGCCCGACGACCGTCTCGACGATGTCCTCGAGGCAGACGATCCCCGCGACCCTCCCGTCCTTCCCCCGCACGAGGGCGAGGTGCGCCCCCCGCGCGCGCATCAGGGCGAGGGCGCGCTCGAGCCGCGTGTCGGGGGCCATCTCGAGGAGCTCGCGCCGGTAGCGCATCAGGTTCGGCTCCCGGCCGAGGGGCAGCCCCCGCAGGAGGAGGTCCTTCATGTGGATCAGGCCGACGGGGTCGTCGAGGCTCGTCGCGCCGAGGGGGTAGCGCGTGTGCCGCGCCGTGCGGATCCCCGCGAGGTTCTCCTTCCACGGCTTCATGAGCGCGAGGTAGGCGACGCGCTCGCGCGGGACCATCACCTCCGTCACCGTCCGGGTCCGGAAGCGAAAGGCGTTGTCGATGATCGCGAAGACCGAGGGGTCGAGGACGCCCCGGTCCCGCGAGGAGGAGAGGAGGGAGCGCAGCTCCTCCTCCGAGTGCGCGGTCTCGGAGAGGGCCTGCTTCGGGAAGCCGGCGAGCCGGAGCAGCCCGTTCGCCGCCGCGTTGAGCGCGACGAGGAACGGGTAGAAGGCCCGGTACGAGCCGCGCAGCGCCCGGACGGAGAGGAGGGCCGCGCGCGTCGGCGCGGCGACGGCGAGGATCTTCGGGATCTGTTCGCCGAAGACGACGTGCACGGCCATGACGAGGACGAAGGCGAGGGCGAAGGAGACGCCGGGCGGGACGCGGACCCCGACCACCCCGAACAGGGCGAAGCCCTTCACGACCAGCGCCGCGGCCGCGGGCTCGCCGATCCACCCGAGCCCGAGGCTCGCGACCGTGATCCCGATCTGGCAGACGGCGAGGTAGGCGTCGAGGCGGGGGAGGACGTGCGTCGCGAGGAGGACGGCCTCCCGGTTTCCCGCGGCGCGCAGCTCCTGCACGCGGGTCCCACGGACCTTCACGATCGCGAACTCGGCGAGGACGTAGAACGCGTTGAGCGCGACGAACGCGAGGGCGATCGCGAGACCGAGGAGGGGGGAGAGATCCATCCGGGGGGGAGGGGGAGGCGACCCCGCCGGAGTATCGGGCGGCGGCTAGGGCGGGGCGAGGGCGGCGTCGAGCTTCGACCGCACCGCGGCGAGCGCTTGGCCCGCGGGGAGCTTCTCGACCGCCTCGGCGCGCCGCTCCTTGATCTCGACCTTTCCCTCCTTCGCGTCGCGCCCGACGACGATCCGGATCGGCAGCCCGACCAGGTCGGCATCCTTGAACTTGATGCCCGGGGAGAGGGGGCGGTCGTCGTAGGCGACCTCGATTCCCGCGGAGGTGAGCGTCGCGTCGAGTTCGTCCGCGAGCGCCCGCTGGATCTCGTCTTGCGCGTTCACGCAGACGAGCATCGCGTGGTACGGGGCGATCGCGGCAGGCCAGCGGATGCCGGAGGCGTCGTGGTTCTGCTCGACGGCGGCCGCCGCGACGCGCGAGACCCCGATCCCGTAGCACCCCATGACGAAGGGGTGCAGCGTCCCGTCCGCGGCGGCGAAGGACGCGCCCATCGCCTTCGAGTACTTGGTCCCGAGCTTGAAGATGTGCCCGACCTCGATGCCGCGCGTCTCCTCGAGCCTCCCCTCCGCGCAGCGGGGGCACCCCTCGCCGGCCCGCGCCCTCCGCAGGTCGCGGAACTCGGGCTCGGGGAAGTCGCGCCCGAGGTTCACGTCGACGCAGTGGACGTCCGTCTCGTTCGCCCCGCACAGCGTGTTCGCGAGCCCCCGCACGGAAGGGTCCGCGAGGAGCCGCGCCGGGAGGCCGATCGGGCCGGCGAAGCCGGGATCGGCCCCGCTCACGCGCCGGATCGTCCCCTCGTCGGCCATCTCGACGGCGAGGCAGCCGAGGGCGTTGCCGAGCTTCACCTCGTTCACCTCCTGGTCGCCGCGGACGAGGACGGCGACGACCTCCTCCCGGTCCTTCCAGACGGCGCGGTAGAGCAGCGTCTTCGTCATCTGCGCGGGGTGGAGGCCCGTGAACGCGGCGAGCTGCTCGACGCTCGTCATCCCGGGCGTGCGGATCCGCTGGAGCGGCCGGGGGGGGCCGTTGCCCGGGGCCGGCTCGATCCGCGCGTCGGCCTTCTCGACGTTCGCGGCGTACTTGCAGGCCGGGCAGCGCAGGATCGCGTCCTCGCCGGTCGCCGCGTTCACCATGAACTCCTGGGAGCCCGACCCCCCGATCGCTCCCGGATCCGCCTCGACGACCGTGAAGTCGAGCCCGCAGCGCGCGAAGGCCCGGGCATAGACCCCGTGCATCGCGCGGTAGGAGCGCTCCAACCCTTCCTCGTCCGCGTCGAAGGAGTAGGCGTCCTTCATCAGGAACTCGCGCCCGCGCATCAGGCCGAAGCGCGGCCGGATCTCGTCGCGGAACTTCGTCTGGATCTGGTAGAGGGTGAGCGGGAGCTGCTTGTAGGAGGTGACGAAGCGCTTGACGAAGGTCGTGACCACCTCCTCGTGGGTGGGGCCGAGGCAGAGCGCGGCCTCCTTGCGGTCGAGGAGGTGGAAGAGGATCCGCGCCTGGACGTAGGCGTCCCACCGCCCGCTCTCCTCCCAGATCTCCTTCGGCTGGAGGACGGGCATGAACATCTCCTCCGCCCCGGCCCGGTTCATCTCCCCGCGGACGATCTCCGAGATCTTGCGGAGCGTCCGCCACATCCAGGGCCCGTAGACGTAGATCCCGGCCGCGAGCTTCTGGACGTAGCCGCCGCGCGCGAGGAGGGCGTGGCTCGGGACCTCGGCGTCCGAGGGGACGTCCCGGAGCGTGACGAAGAGGGAGCGCGAGAGGCGCATGGGGAGGGTCGGGCGGGGCACGCTAGCCGCGCGCCACTCCCCCCGCAACGAGCGTCAGCCGATCGTCACGAGCACCGTGTTGCTGAGCGTGAAGGGGACGGGCGAGGAGCAGCCCCCCGCGGCGAAGACGTCCGCTCCCTGGACGGCGAGCGTCGCGCCGACGAGCGTCGCGTCGCAGGGGATCGTCGCCGGCAGCGAGGCCGAGCCGGCGAAGAGGGCGAGGAACGTCGCGCCGATCGCGCAGGGGGAGGGAGGGCAGAGGGGGACGTTGGCGGGGAGCCCGACCCAGATCGCGGGGGCGCCGGTCACGCCGCCGAGGTCGAAGGAGACGGCCTGCCCGAGGTCGGGGAGCCCCGAGGGGGTGATCGGGAGCGACCCGCACCCCGTCCCGACGAACCCGTACGAGCCGCCGTGGTGGACGTAGAGCTGGAAGGTCCCCGTGTTCCCGGAGAACCCCCCGACCCGGACGAGGTAGGTGGACCCCGCGGCGACCGGGACGGTGACCTCCGAGGCGAGCCCGCACCCCGGCGCGTCGTCGTTGCAGGCGAGCGAAACGAGCGCGCCGCACGAGCCGGAGAAGACCTCGAGCACGCTGTCGTAGCTCGCGATCCCCCCCGGGCAGAACGTGAACGTCGCGGAGTCGGTGCAGGTCGGCGCGTACGAGAACCAGACGTCGTTCCCCCCGTTGCCGCAGCTCCACGGGGGCGCCGAGGTCGTCGCCCCGGCGTTCGAGCCCGAGGGGTTCAGGCCGTCGGAGATCGGGATCGCCCCGGCGCACTCGTCGTTCGGGAGGGTGGCCGGGCTGCAGGAGATCGAGAGGGCGAAGGTCCCGACCTCCCCGTTGTTCCCGCCGACTCGGACCAGGTAGACGGAGCCGGCGGAAACGGGGACGGAGACCTGCGAGCGAAGCCCCGGGCAGAAGTCGTCGTTGCACGCGAGGAGGTTCGGCGCGGCGCACGTGCCCGAGAAGACCTCGAGCACCGCGTCGTAGTTCGCGGTCCCCGTGCAGAAGGAGAAGGTCCCGATCCCGGTGCACGAGGCGGCGTAGGCGTACCAGACGTCGTTCAATCCCGCGCCGCAGGACCAGGGGGGGGAGGAGGTCGTCGAGCCGGAGTTCGTGTCCGGAGGGTTCGTCCCGTCGACGACCGGGATCGCGCCCGCGCACTCATCGTTGCTCGGCTGGGCGGGGGCCGGGGGGGCAAGAGCGGCGGCGAGGAGGGGGGCGAGCGGGAGGAGGCGTCTCATCGTGGTTCCTCGGCGACCTTCCGGAGGGCTCCCCGGAAGCATCGGCGGCGATCGCATTCTCCTCCTCGCGGACGCCCTTCGCATCCCCCCCCAATTGACGGGCCGGAGGGCCCTCTCTAACCTGCCGCCCCCGTTCCGGGGAGCCTCGGGCGCCCCGGTGTCCGAGCGACCGCAGGCGGCTTTTTTTCGAGGGAGCATGGCCATGCCGATCGGATCGGAAGTTCGCGTGACGCTTCAGGACAAGCCGGGGTCGCTCGCGCAGGTGGCGAGCACGCTCGGGAACGCGAAGCTGAACATCACCGGGTTCACGGTCACCGGCGGGAACGGGCGCTTCTTCGTGGACGACGCCACGAAGGCGACGATGGCGCTCGCGAAGGCGGGCATCCCGGCGTGGACGGCGCCGGTGCTCTGCCTCGACATCGAGAACAAGCCGGGCACGCTCGCCCGCGTCGCCGGAGCCCTCGCCGAGCGCGGGGTCAACGTCGAGTGCGGCTACGCGGCGGCGACGCCGACGGGCCGGGCGACGGTGGTCCTCGACATCTCCGACCCGAAGATCGCGACCGAGATCGAGAAGCACCTCGGATAGCCGGACTTCCGGGTCGCGGCCGTCCGGGCCCGGTCGGCTCCTCAGCGCGCGCGCCCGCGCCGCCGCGCGGCGCGGCGCGCGCGCCACTCGCGGATCCTCCCCCGCAGGCGGATGCGAAACAGCCTCACGCGAGGGGAGACCGAGCCGAGGACCGCGATCCCCGCGAGGAAGAAGGGGACCTGCGGGACGAGGGGGAGGGCGAGTCCCACGCCCGCGGCGATCATGCAGAGGACGCCGAGGAGGCCGCGCGCGAACTTCTCCGGCGACTTGAAGAGCCACCGCAGCTCGCGGACGAACCGGAGGAGGGGCTGCCTCGGCCGGCCGCGCCAGGCCGGGGGGGGCGGGCGCTCGGCCGTCACCGGAGGGGAGCCCGTCGGGTCAGTCGTAGGCGTTGACGTCGGCGACGTAGGACCACCAGTTGTTCCGGACCCCGTCCGTCTCCCCGCTCGCGCGCGGCAGGTGGTCGAACCACCAGCGATGATGGGCCCGGATGTCCCCGCCCCCCCACTCCTCGCAGCTCACGCGGCGGCGCCGGCCCCGGAGATCCGGAAAGGAGAGCCAGTCGTCGCACGCGCTCTCGACGGGTCGCTTGTTCCCCCAGTCGTAGTCCGCCTCGCTGTTCGGCGCGAAGTGGACGTTGCCGACGGCGGCCTTCCCGGGCGCGACCTTGTCGTAAAGGGTGAAGCGGTTCCACGCGTGCGTTTCCTTCGGCTCCCACGAGCCGAACACGTGGGCGAGGATCGACTCGGCCCGGTGCCCGTAGGACTCGAGCGCCTCCCCGACGCCGCGCTCGTAGTTGAAGCCCATGAAGACGAAGCGGCGCTTCAGGCGCGCCTCCTCCGTCGGCTCCGAGTTGCACCAGTGGGCCCTCGGCCCGGCCATGGTCGACTCCCACCACCCGAAGTAAGGAGCGCCCCAGGCAAAGACCTCGTCGACGCGCCCCTCGTTCACCTTGTCCACCAAGCCGGCCTCCTCGAACATCCGCGCGTAGTCGACCCCGTCCGGCTCGTGCCACTTCGCCTTCCCCTCGAAGCAGGCGAGGAAGGAGGCGTCGTCGTAGGCGAAGCCGTCCCTCTTCACGGGCCAGCGGTCGAGCGCGATCCACTCGACGACCTCGTACTGGACCATCCCCCCGCTCGCGCGGCGGAGATCCCCCATCACCTCGGCCGTCAGGCGGGCGGGGTCGTTCCAGCCGCAGACCTCGTGCAGCCGCTTCCCCCCGCGCGCCTCGATCACCGGGTCGTAGATCAGCGCCAGCACCTTCGGCTTTACCTTCCAGGCGGCCTGCGGGCGCTCGGGGGGAGCCTCCCCCGGCTCGAAGACAAGGAAGTAGTGGAAATCGAGGAACGTCGGCTCCTCGACGAGGCGGAAGCCCGCCGCCTCGACCTCCGCCAGCTCCTCCTCCCGCTCCATCTTGTGCTCGGGGGGCGGACCGACCGGGAGCTTCCTCTTGAAGAAGTCGATCACGACGAGACGCCCGTCCTCCTTCAGGCAGCGACGCAGCTTCTGGAGGTAGCGCGGCCGGTCGTCGAAGTGGTGGTAGGTGTCGCACACGAAGAGGAGGTCGATCCGCCCCGGCGGGAGCCTCGGGTCGTCGGCGGTGGCGAGGACCGGGACGACGTTCTCGAGCCCCTCCTTCCTCGACTTCTCGTTCAGCCGGTCGAGCTGGGCGGGCTCGACGTCGACCGCGTAGACGATCCCCCGCGGGACCGCGCGGGCGAGCCGCGCCGTGAAGTAGCCCGGCCCGCACCCGAGGTCGGCGACCGTCGCGTCGGGCGGGAGGCGCAGCGCCGCCACGACCTCGTCCGGTTTCTGGTACGCGTCGCGCTTGGGGTCCTCGAGGACCCGGATGTACCCCTCGACGTCGGCCGGGCCGTGCGGGTCCCGGTTGCGCGGCCGGCTCGCCGGGGCGGTCGCGGGGGCCGACTCCTGCGCGAGCGCTGCGGGGGAGGAGAGAAAGAAAAGGAAGGGCGCGCCGAGCGCACGCGGCCACATAGGGACCGATTCTAGGAGGGACCGCCCCCACTGCGGCGCACGAAAGGAGGGAGGGCGGGACTACCCGATCGCGACGTGGATCGTGTCCGACACGGTGAAGGGGATCGGCAGGAGACAGCCCCCCGGCCCGAAGAGGTTCCCCCCCTGCACGGCCACCGTGCCCCCCGAGAGCGTCGTGTCGCAGGGGATGGCGACCGTGAGCGAGGGGACGGGCAGCACGGCGACGAACGTGGCCCCGAGGAGGCAGGAGCTCCCGGGACAGAGCGGGACCGACGACGGGAAGCCGATCCACAAAATCGGCGCGCCCGTCACCCCTCCGAGCGCGAAGGAGACCGTCTCCCCGAGCCCCGGGGTCCCGATCGGCGTCAGGGTCGGGGCCGGCGACCCGCACCCGGAAGGGAAGGTCGAGAAGGTCCCGCTCGTCCTCGCCCTCACGTTGTCGACCGTCCAGCCGGAGTAGGAGTTCGCGTTGCCGTCGACCGTGTCGAAGCGGAAGCGGTGCTGCCAGTCGCTCGAGAGGCCGGCGAGCGCCACGGACGCCGTCGTCGAGGTCGGGCAGGGGGAGTTTCCGAGGACCTGGGCGTACGTCGTCCACGCCCCGCCGGCGGGCCGCGCCTCGACGAAGCACTGGTCGAAGCTCCCGGTCCCGGCCGACTCGGTCTCCTTCGCGTAGTCGAAGGCGAGGGTGACGTGCGGGCTCGGCAGGCCGGGGATCACCGGCGACTCGATCGCTCCTCCGTTCGCGCTCGTGCCCGTCGCGTAGTCGAACGTCCCGACGTCCCCCCGGTTGTACGCGGCGGCGTTCGCCCCCATCGTCGCCGGGATCGGGACGAGCCCGTCGCAGGAGCCCTCTCCGTGCCAGAGCGTCGGGGCCGGGTTGCCCGCGGCGTCCGTCTCCGTGTAGACGCCGAGGCCGCCGATCCCGAAGTCCTCCGCGAAGACGACGCACGCGCAGGAGGTCGAGACGGCGAGGTGGTAGCCCCCCGTCGCCCCCGAGGCGCCCCCCACGCGCACGAGGTAGACGCTCCCCGCGGCCGTCGAGACGGAGAGCGTCGAGCGCGGCCCGCAGGCGGAGTCGTCGTTGCACCCGAGGAGGCCGAGGGCCCCGCAAGGCCCGCCGTAGACCGAGAGGACCGTGTCGTAGGTTGCGTCTCCCGGCGGGCAAAGGGTGAAGGTCGTCGTCCCCGTGCAGGTGGCGGCGTAGGAGTGCCAGACGTCGCTCCCGCCCGAGCCGCAGGTCCACGCGGGCGCCGAGGTCGTCGAGCCGGCGCTCGTCCCGAGGGCGTTCACGCCGTCGAAGAGCGCCGTCGCGCCCGCGCACTCGTCGTTCGGCGGCGGGGCGAAGCACGTCGCGGCGATCGCGGCCGCGAGCCCGGGGTGGGTCACCTGGGTCCCGTGGTTCGCGGTCGCGCCGGGCGGGCTCGAGCAGCCGTCGTGCGTGTGGATCCCGACGGCGAGACCGGTCGCCTCCTCGAGCACCGGCGACCCGGCGCTGCCGCCGCAGGTGTCGACGTGGTAGTCGAGCTGCGTGCTCGGGGAGCCGACGAGCGACCCCGCGTGGGTCTGCTGCACCTGGTTTCGGGTCCCGGTGCCGTCCGCCGCGAGGCAGGTGCAGTTCGAATCCCCGCCGCCGTTGTTCATGTTCGAGCCGTCGGTCCCGTACCCCGTCACGCGGACGGTCGACCCGGAGGAAGGCATCGACCCTGCGAGGGGGATCGCCGCCCCCTGCTCCCCGAACGTGGTGAGGCCCGTCGTCGGGTTCGCGAAGCAGCGGAAGACGGCATAGTCGTTCCCGATCCCCCCGGCGAGGGACGCGACGGAGCCCGGGTCGACGGCGAACTGCTGCGAGGCGGGGGGATGGACGAGGCCGCACCCCGCCGTCGAGGCGGGGACGTCGAACTGGAGGACCGACGAGCCCGGGAAGCACTGGCCCGAAGAAAGATGGCACTTGTCGTTCCCGACGGCGGCGTTGTCGAGGATCCACCCCGTGCACCCGCCGCCGAGCCCGGCGGTGAGGAGCCGGCCGATGGCCGGATGGCTCGAGGGGACCCGGTTGTCCGCTCCTCCGCAGATCGACTCCGGGAGCGCGGCGACGCCGGGAGGGTCCCCGACCCAGAGCTGCTCGATCCGGAGCCGGTTCTCCCTCGTGCCCGGCCCCGCGACCAGCTCGAGGAGGACCGCCGGCCCATTCAAGTAGGCCGTGCCGGGGGACCACTGCTCGAGGCGGATCGCGTCCAGGGTCTGCTGGTCCCCGTCGAGAAGGGACGTCACCCGGACCGCGCTCCCCTTCTCGAGGGTCGCCCGCGCGAAGGTCACGCGCATCCAGGGGACGATCGCCGCGGGCTGGAGGACTTCCTGGAAGACGACGCGAGGGGCCGACCCCCGGTTCTCGATCGCGCCGGTGTCGAGATCGAAGGGCTCCCAGTGCCCGTTCACGGGGGCGACTTGGGCCGCCGCCCCGGCCGCGAGGAAGAGGACCGCCGCGCCGCGCAGGCTCTTCATCGGGAGTTCCAGGGGTCGTCGTCGGGCGAAGAGTCGCCCGAAGGATCGGAGGGTCCCGTGGGTCCGGGAAGGGAGAGGGCCGAACCTCGGCCGAACTCCGGCGTCACCCATCACCCGACGGGCCACGGGGCTCGGAGGCCCCGCAGGCGAGATCGATCTTCGACGAGCCGCCGCGAAGCGTCAAGTCGCGCGCGCTAACAGCGGCGCGCTCGCGCGGGTCTTTCCCCGCGCAGGAGCTCCGGAGGCTTTCCGATGAGATTCCTCGCCCTCGTCGCTCTCCTCCCTTGCCTCGCGCCGGCTCCGCTCCGGCGCGGCCCCCATCCCACCCCCGCGCCGGGGGCCGTCCTCGCCTCCTTCCCCGAGGAGATCTCGGCGTGGCACGGGCATCCGGACGGGAAGCACGACACCCTCCACAAGGCATCCCACCTCGTCGTCAAGGGACCCGACGGCAAGTGGGTCGACGGAACGGTGAGCGTCGGGGAGAAGGTCTTCTTCCGGGCCGACCGGCCCGCCGACCTCGCGGAGGGGGAATATGGCGCGACCGTCTGGGGGCGCTGGACGAGCGGAGAGGAGGAGCACCCCTTCGCCTGGTCCTTCACGCTCCGGCGCGCGAAGTAGGCCCGGGGACGGGCGCGCCGCTCCCGGTTACGCTCGGCGCATGGCCGCGGCGGCTCCGTCCCCCTACGAGCCCTCCGAGCTCCGCGCGATGGGCGCCCGGGCCGGGGAGATCGTCGCCGAGTACCTCGGCTCCCTCGATCGGCGCGGCGTCTCCCCCCCGGCGGACCCGCGCGCGCTGACCGCCTTCTTCGGCGAGCGCATCGCGGCGGAAGGGGTCGGATGGCGACGCTCCTTCGACGAGCTCCGGGAAACCGCTCTCGCGACCGCGATGGGGATCCCCCACCCCCTCTACCTCGGCCTGATGAACTCCTCTCCCTGGCCCGCCGGGATCTTCGCGGAGTCCCTCGTCGCGGGCTTCAGCCAGAACGCGGGCTCCTTCCGGCAGTCCCCGCCCGCCACCGCGGCCGAGTGGGCGGTCACCCGCTTCCTCTGCGAGAAGGTCGGCTACGGGGCGCGATCCTTCGGGACGCTCGTCCCGGGCGGGACGCTCGCGAACCTCTCGGCGCTCCTCTGCGCCCGCGACCGGGCGTTCCCCGACTGGCTCGAGGAGGGTCCGGCCGCGGCCGGAGGGAAGCGTCCCTGCTTCTACGCCTCCGAGGAGGCGCACTTCTCGATCGCGCGGAGCGCCGGGGTCCTCGGGCTCGGGCGCTCCTCCCTCCATCGCGTCCCGACCCTCGGGCGCGGCTCGATCGACCCCGCGGCCCTCGCCTCGCTCGTCGGGCGCGATCGCGCCGAGGGGTGGACCCCCTTCGCCGTCGTCGCGACCGCGTGCACGACGGCGACGGGGGCGATCGACCCGATCCCGGAGGTCGCGCAGGTCGCGGCGCGGGAGGGGCTGTGGCTCCACGTCGACGCGGCCTTCGGCGGAGCCGCCCTCCTCTCCGAGCGCGACCGCCCGCTCCTCGCCGGGATCGAGCGCGCCGACTCCGTCACGATCGACCCGCACAAGTGGTTCTTCGTCCCGCTCCTCGCCGGGGCGCTCCTCGTGCGGGACGAGGCGGACCTGGAGCGCTCCTTCGACGCGGACCCTTCCTACGTCCCGGCGACGCCCGGGATCGTCGACTACTTCCGCCGGACGCTCCAGGGGAGCCGCCGCGGCGACGCGCTCAAGGTCTGGGTCGCGCTCCGCTCGGTCGGGACGGCCTCCCTTGCGCGGGCCATCGAGAGGACGAACGACCACGCGCGCGCGCTCGAGCGCATGCTCCAGGCGCGCGGCTTCGAGGTCCTCCCCGACGGCCGGATGCCGATCGTCGACTTCCGCCTCCGCCCGGCCGGGGTCGAAGGGGAGGCGCTCGACGCGGTCCAGCGCGACCTACAGGCGCGGCTCGAGACATGGAACCGGGCCTGGTTCGCGACGGCGAGGTTCCGAGGTCGCCTCTGGCTCCGCGCGAACTTCGCGAGTTTCCTCACGACCGAGGATCACGTCGCGGAGCTCGCGGCGTGGCTCGGGAAGGAGGCGGACCGGTTGCGCGCCGGGAGGCTCTGAGCCCCGTCGAGACCCTACGGCACGATCTCGACCGTCGCCGCGGAGGACACCCGCTGGACCGACGCGAACCCCGGCGAGAAGACGAGCGCCGCGAAGGTGAGCTGCGCCCCGACGACGGAGGGGCCGACGCCGGGGGGGAGGACGACGGTGGCGACCGTGGTCCCGACGATCGAGAGGTTCCCGAGGAACCCCGAGAAGACCGACGCGTTGGGCTCGGAGAGGGCGAGGATCGTCACGAGGTCGGGATTGAGGGGGACGAGGGCTCCGCCGGGGGCGACGGCCCCGGGGAAGTCGCCCGAGGCCGAGGCGAGGACGAGGTAGGGGAGGCCGCTCTGGGCGAGCCCCGCGGAGAGCGAGAGCGCCACGCTGCCGCCGCCCGAGACGGAGAGCGTCGGCGCCGCGGCCGTGAGGATCGGGGCCGTCGCAACCTGGCCGAGGAGGACGCGGACCTCGTAGGAGCCGTAGGGGCGGACCGCGGAGTTCGTGTGGACGCGCGCGGCGTAGTAGCCGTCGGCGGCGGCGGTCGCGCCCGCGATTCGGGCGTTGCGGTCGGTCCCTCCCCTCTCCGCGCTCGCGAGGACCGCGCCGGCCGGGGAGTAGAGGGTCAGGGCCGGGTCGCAGAAGGTCTCGGCGTCGGGGTTCGCCCCCGGATAGCGCGTCTCGACCTCGATCGTGGCCCCGCCGGGAACGAAGAAGCGGTAGTGGTCCTGGTCCCCCGTGCCGGGAGCGGGCGGGGAGGCCGCGGAGAAGTAGAGCGTCCGCACCGGCGACCAGAAGTTCGGCCCCGGCGTGATCGAGGAGGCCGCGGCGAGCGAGCCGTTCGGCTCGACGGCGTCGTTCGCGAACCGCATCTTCCAGCCGGCGAAGACCGCGGCGAGCTCGGCGGCGTCGCCGAAGTCGGTCGGGGCGAACCAGCCGTTCCACCAGTCGGCGATCGTCAGGTTCGGCGCGGCCGCGACGGGGCCCACGAACACGGACCACTGCGCCCCCTCGACCGTCGCGCCCCCGCCGATGCCGAGCGTCCCGTCGAAGGGGTCGTCGTCTCCCGCGAACGGGTCGGGGGTCGCCGCGTCGTCGATCACGTCCCAGAGGGCGCAGAAGACGGCCCCCTCGTCCGCCTCCCCCCCCGTCGAGAGGTCGTACGGGAAGCCGTTCTCGAAGCGCATCCGGAGCTGGATCGTGCCCGGCCCCGTCGAGCCGTCGTTGTTCGCGTCCATGTAGAAGCCCGGGTCGGGCTCCCCGTAGGACTTTCGGACGGCGCCCGCGAAGAAGGTCGCCCACCCCTCGCCGAAGGAGAGGCGGGGATCCTGGTTGCTCTGCGAGAAGCTATGCGCCCCCCCGGGGCTGTCGCTGTCGGAATAGAGGAAGTGGAGGACGTGGCCGACCTCGTGGAGCGCGACCGCGTCGTCGTATCCGTCGTCGACCGCCATCGTGACCGTCGTCGCCGACGTGAAGGAGCCCGAGCCGCCCGGCCACCGGAGGGTGACGATCAACGCCGGCGGGGGCGCCCCGAGCGAGGGGCCCTCGACGTACTCGAGCGCGCGAAGCCCCATGTCGAGGAGGTTGAAGGGGTTTCCCTGCTGCGCGCCCGAGAAGACCTTCGGCGCGAGGAGGGCGCCGACGGAGAGGTTCGTCGAGAGGTTCCAGTTGGGGAAGATCGGCGAGGAGGTCGAGTAGGCGGCGCCGCCGGTCGTCTCGACGCGCACCGGCTTGCCCCCGACGAGGAGGGAAGTCGAGAAGCACCGCACCTGAACGCTCGCCGTCCCGGCGCCGGTCACGGCGATCGAGAAGTTCCCCGTCGCGTCCGTGAACCCCTGCGCCAGCACCGACTGGTTCGAGGCGTTCACCACGTAGACGTCGGCGAAGCGGACCGGGAGGTTTGGCTCGATTCCCGTGTACCCCCCGTCGAACGTGAACTCCCGGTCGACGTACAGGAACTGCCCGGAGACGACGAAGTTCGCCCGGGCGGGAAGGGCGAGGAAGGCGAGCGCGAGGCCGGCGGCTCTCATCGGACCGGGACGGCCGGCACGTCGACCGTCTCCACCCCGCCGACCCAGACGACCGGGCCGGGGACCGCCGCGGGCGGATCCCCGAGGACGACCTCGCGGAGAGCGGAGGCCCCCTCGATCTCCGCCGCTCGTCCCGGGGGGTGGAACCTCATCCGCGCGTGGACGAGCACCCGCGCGCCAGCCTCCCGCGGGTCGAGATGGAGCGTCGCGCGCCAACGGAAGGGCTCCCCCGCCTCGACGCCCGTCGCCCTCGGCGGGCTCGCCCCCGCGATCGAGACCACGGCGGGAGCGTCCAGGGAGACCTCGACCTCCTCTGCGTCGAGGAAGGGGACCACCGCCGCCTCCAGACGGACCGCGCGAGGACCCGCCGGCGCGGCGCGGACCTCGAAGGCGAAGGGGGGCGAGGGCTTGCATCCGGGGGGGTCGATCCGGACGGCGAGCGACCGCGGCGCGCTCGGACGGAGCGCGAGCCCGCCGAGGATCGCGCCCGCGACGAAGACGGGGACGGCGCGCATGGGGACTTCCGGGGGGGACCGGACGAGATAAGTCTACCCCGTCCCCCGCTCACCCTCGGAGGGAGCGCCACTGGGGCGAGAGAAGCCTCCGCGCGGCGCGCGCGACGACCCTCGCCCCCTCCGTCGGGAGGGCGTCGAGCTCGGTCTCGGTGTTCGCCCCGGTCGCGGCCCCGAGCGCCGCGCGCACGCCGGCGACGAGCCCGGCGGGGTCGTAGCCCCCCTCGAGGGCGAGGACCAGCCGGCCGGGACAGTGCGTCTCCGTCCACTTCGCAAAGAGCGCGTAGAGCGCGGCGAACCCCTCCTCGGTCACCGCCATCCCTCCGAGCGGATCGCGCTTCCAGGTGTCGAACCCCGCCGAGACGAGGATCAGGTCGGGGCGGTACTCCTCGACGATCGGCTCCGCGACCTCGCGATAGAGGAAGAGGAGGTCCCCGTCCCCCGCGCCGGCGGCGAGGGGGAGATTCACCGTGAAGCCCCGCCCCTCTCCCTCCCCCATCTCCTCGAGGGCCCCGGTCCCCGGGTAGAAGGGGTAGCGGTGGCTCGAGACGTAGAGGACGTCGGGGCGGGTCCAGAACGCGTGCTGCGTCCCGTTGCCGTGGTGGACGTCGGGATCGAGGACGAGGACGCGCCGGCATCCGAGCCTCGCCGTCGCGTGGGCCGCCGCCACGGCCACGTTGTTGAAGAGGCAGAAGCCCATCGCCCGGTCCCGCTCCGCGTGGTGGCCGGGGGGGCGCACGAGGGCGAACGCGCCCCGCGCCTTTCCCGCGACGACCGTCTCGGCCGCCTGCACGACCGAGCCCGCCGCGAGGAGGGCCGCCTCATAGGAACGCTCGTTCGTCGCCGTGTCCGGGTCGAGGGGCGTCCGGCCCGCCCCGGCCGTCTGCGCGATCCGTTCGATGTGGGAGGCGTGGTGGACGCGCTCGAGCTCGTCCGGCGTCGCCTCCCGGGGCGCGGCGAACCTCGTCCCCTTCGGCGCGCGCGCGTCGAGGTCGTCGTAGATCGCGCGGAGGCGCCCGGCGCTCTCCGGGTGGCCGAAGCCAGGGTCGTGGGCGAGGAACCGGTCGTCGCGGAAGAGGAGCGTCTCCACGGCCGCAACGATACGCCGCGGGCCCCCCTCGGGGAGGGCCGCGGGAGGGCGCTCCCCCGGTATGCTCCGCGGACCTCGCTCGGTCCCCGGCTCCGATGAAAAACACGATCGAAAGCACGCCGGCCCTCGTCGAGGCCGCCCTCGACGCGATGGCTTCGCGCCTGAAGACGATTCGGAGGCGCCTCGGCCGTCCCCTCACCTTCGGCGAGAAGGTCCTCCTCGGCCACCTCGACGACCCCGAGAAGCAGGATCTCGTCCCCGGCGAGAGCTACCTCCTCGCGCGGCCCGACCGCGTGGCGATGCAGGACGCCACCGCGCAGATGGCGCTCCTCCAGTTCGAGCACGCGGGGCGCAGGCAGGTCGCCGTCCCGACGACGGTCCACTGCGACCATCTGATCCAGGCGCGGACGGGGGCGAGGGCGGACACGGAGGCCGCCCTCGGGGAGAACCGCGAGGTTTACGAGTTCCTCCGCACGGCCTCGCGGAGGTACGGGATCGGCTTCTGGAAGCCGGGAGCGGGGATCATCCACCAGGTGGTGCTCGAGAATTACGCGTTCCCCGGCGGACTGATGATCGGGACCGACTCCCACACGCCGAACATGGGAGGGCTCGGCATGCTCGCCGTCGGAGTGGGCGGCGCGGACGCGGTCGACGCGATGGCCGGGTTCCCGTGGGAGGTCCTCTACCCGAGGTCGATCGGGGTGCGGCTCTCCGGGGAACTGAAGGGGTGGGCCGCGCCGAAGGACGTGATCCTCTGGCTCTGCGGGGTCCTGACGACGGAAGGGGGGACGAACCGGATCGTCGAGTACTTCGGGCCGGGGACCCGTTCGATCTCCTGCACGGGGAAGGGGACGATCACGAACATGGGCGCCGAGCTCGGCGCCACGGGCTCGATCTTCCCCTACGACGGGCGGATGGGGACCTACCTCCGCGCGACGGCGCGCGCGGAGATCGCCGCGATCGCGGAGAGGCGGGCGGACCTCCTCGCCGCCGACCCCGAGGTCGAGCGCGCGCCCGAGAAGTTCTTCGACCGGGTGATCGAGCTCGACCTCTCGAGCCTCGAGCCCCAGGTCGTGGGCCCCCACCGCCCCGACCTCGCGCGGCCGATCTCCGCGCTCGCCCCCGCCGTCGCGAAGGAGGGGTACCCCGACGCCCTCGCCTACGCGCTGATCGGCTCGTGCACGAACTCCTCCTACGAGGACCTCTCGCGCGCGGCGGAGGTCGCCGAGCAGGCCCGCGCCCGCGGCGCGCGCACCGCCGTTCCCCTCCTCGTCACCCCCGGCTCCGAGCAGATCCGCGCGACGGTCGAGCGCGACGGACTCCTCGCCTCGTTCGAGGCGATGGGGGCGACCGTGCTCGCCAACGCCTGCGGCCCCTGCATCGGCCAGTGGAAGCGGAGCGACCTCGAGAAGCGGCCGAGGAACTCGATCGTCTCCTCGTTCAACCGCAACTTCCCCGGCCGGAACGACGGCAACGCCGAGACCCTCTCCTTCCTCACGAGCCCCGAGATCGTGATCGCGTTCGGGCTCGCCGGACGCCTCTCCTTCAACCCCCTCCGGGACGAGCTGAAGGGGGCCGATGGCCGTCCCTTCCGGCTCTCCCCGCCGAAGCCCGCGCCCGAGGTCCCCGAGCGGGGCTTCGTCCGCGACGAGCGGGGCTACGACCCCCCGGCCGACGACCCCGACTCGGTCGAGATCGCGATCCCGCCCGGGAGCGAGCGGATCCAGCGCCTCGAGCCCTTCGCGCCGTGGGACGGGAAGGACTTCCTCGAGATGCCGGTCCTCGCCAAGGCGAAGGGGCCCTGCACGACCGACCACATCTCCCCGGCGGGACCTTGGCTGCGCTACCGGGGCCACCTCGACCGGATCAGCGACAACGCCTTCCTCGGCGCGGTGAACGCCTTCACCGGTGAGAAGGGGAAGGGGACCAACGTTCTCACCGGGGAGAAGGGGGTCCCCTTCCCGAAGATCGCGCGCGCCTACAAGGCGAAGGGGCTGCGCTGGGTCGTCGTCGGGGACAGCAATTACGGCGAGGGCTCGAGCCGCGAGCACGCGGCGATGAGCCCCCGCCACCTCGGCTGCGCCGCGGTGATCGCCCGGTCCTTCGCGCGGATCCACCAGTCCAACTTGAAGAAGCAGGGGATCCTCCCCCTCACTTTCGCCGACCCCCCCGACTACGAGCGCGTGCGCGAGGACGACCGGGTCAGCCTGACGGGACTGAAGGACCTCGCCCCCGGCCGCGAGGTGACCGCGGTCCTCAACCACGCCGACGGCTCGACGGAGACGATCCGCCTCCGGCACACCCTGAGCGCGGAGCAGATCGGGTGGTTCCGCGCGGGCTCGGCGCTGAACCGGCTCCGCCAGGCGAAGGCTTAGGGCCGCCGCTCAGAGCTGCTCGGGCCAGTCCTCGTCGCGCGTGCGCTCCTCGGCGGGCTCGCGCGTCGAACGCTCCCCCGGCCTCTTCGGCACGACGTGCAGGACCCGGGTCGAGAGCCCCCGGATCATCTTGACGTCGTAGATGTCGAGGACGGCCCGCTCGAACATCGCGTGGAGGCGCCGGAGGATCCGCTCCCGCAGCCGCGCGCTCGGGACCTCGTCGAAGCCGAGTCGGAGGAGCGAGTCGTCGATCACGGCCATCGCGTCGGCCCGTTCGGCGACCGTCGCCAGCCGCGCGCGCGGCCGCTGCGCGCCGGGGGCCGGCAGGGGGCCGAGCGGGCCGAAGGGCGGGGGACGCAGGATCTCGTACCCGGCGAGGAGGACGGCCTGCGAGACGTTGAGCGTCGGCCGGGTCGAGGGGAGGGGAATCGAGACGAGGTACCCGCACCCCTCCGCCTCCTCGCGCGAGAGTCCGCGGTCCTCGCGGCCGAAGACGAGGGCGACGGTCCCTCCTTCCGCGGCGATGCCGCCGATGCGGCGGAGAATCCCGGGTAGCTCGACGACCGGCGGTTCCCTCCGTCGCTCGGGGCTCACGAACCCGATGGCGAGGGCACAGTCGGCGATCGCCGGGGGGAGGGTCTCGAAGCACCGCGCCTCCACGAGGATGTCCCGCGACGCGCAGGCCATCCGCTCGGCCTCCTCTCCCGGCGGAACCCCTCCGACGAGCCGCAGGTTCCCGATCCCGAGGTTCCCCATGGCGCGTGCGGTCGCGCCGATGTTCCCCTCGTGCATCGTATCGACGAGCACGACGGCCATCCGACGCGGATCGACCCCGCCCGAGGTCACGGGAGATTCTAGGGGGAGGGGTGGGCAGGTTGTCGAGGGCGGACCCGCCGGGCGCATCCTCTCTTGCCTCGTCTCGCAGGAGCGCGAACGCTGCGCCTCCTCCGACGAAGCGCGCCCGTGGCTCAACGGGCTTGGGCCGGAAGGACATGGAATCGGCGCACCTCGCGAAACCAACCCACGTGGGTCGTCCACCGGCCATCGTGGCTCGCCCTTGGGGGGAGCCCTTCAGGCGGGGTCACCCACGGGATTCCTGGAGGACCCCCCGCGGGTTGCCCGGGGTGATTCCCACCCCGCCACCGTGACCCCTCGCCTGCGAGGACCTCGACTCCCGGGCGAATGAATCCTTTGAGGATCAAAGACTTGCGCTCATTCTCGGCATCCCGGATCCGCCCCCCGGACGCATCGAGCGGGCCGAGCCCTTCGATCGAGACTGATCATGGACGCGCCTGACGGACACGTGTCCGTTACGCGCGAGCGAAACCGCGGGGTCGCCAGTCGATCGAGGGTGCGCGGGGTATCGGAGCCCTGAGTGCGCGCAGCAGCGAAGCGTCGCTTGATCCGTACTTCGAGGGTGGCGAGGCGTTCGCGCAGGAACCCGAGCGTCTCCTCGACGCATCTCCGGGTCGACGTCGGGACGTAGTCCCTGATTAGGCTGGCGAGGGGCCCGCCGATGTAGGAGACGGCGAACACTCCGGCCTTCACGACGGAAGCGACGGGATCGATCCCGGTCTTGGCCGCGCAAGGATGGCGCGCCCGGAGGGACTCGAACCCCCAACCCTCTGGTCCGAAGCCAGATGCTCTATCCAGTTGAGCTACGGGCGCGCGTCGCGCGGGATCGTAGCGTCCCCGCCCGGCGGCGCCATGCGGGCGAGGAGGAACGCGGCGACCCTCTCCGCCACCTCCCTCAGGTGATCGCATTCTCGGCCCGCCGGCGCCGGAGGGCTTCCAGCGCGGTCGCCGACAGGGGGACCGTGAACGCGCGCGGCTCCCCGCTCTTCAGATCCGGTGGTTGGGGGTTTGAATCCCTCCGGCCGCACCCGACCCCTGCGTCCCCCGGACCCCCTCGCGGGGCCGCGGGTCCGAACCGCTCGTGCCATCTCGTAGGTCTTGTATGTGGCGGCACGGCGATTGCCCTCCCCACGCGGGAAGCCGGGTTCCGAGAACCGATTGAAGACCGCCGCCGCCCTCCGCCTCGTCCTCCTCGCCGTCGCGCTGTCGCCGGCGGCGGGATGCAAGTTGGTAGGCGCGGGAATTCGCGCCGCGCTGCACGCCCACGAGAAGGCGGCGGTCTGGGGGTACCTCCGGCCGAAGTACGACCGGAACGGGGACGGGCGGATCGACCGGTCCGAGTACGGGCGGGACGAGAAGGCCTTCGCGCGTCTCGACCGCGACGGCGACGGGTCGATCGGCCCCGCGGACTTCGAGCGCGACGTCGTCCCCCCGGGAGACCTCGTCGGGCCCCACCTCCTCGTGCGGGCGTTCGGCCCGAAGGGGGCGGAGTCGATCGACCTGGAAGAGCTCGAGCAGGGATTCGCGCGCCTCGACCGCGACCGCGACGGACGCTTCACGCGGGCCGAGTTCGAGGCCGAGGGGTGGCGCATCGCCCCTCCCTTCGGGGCCGACTTTTTCGGCTCGCTCCTCGAAGGGATGGATCGGGACGGCGACGGCGCGGTCGGGGTCTCGGAGACGCGGGACTTCTTCGAGCGCCACGACCGGGACGGGGACGGGCGCCTCGGGATGCTCGAGCGGGCCCTCCCCGGGAAAGCCCCCCGGGTCGGCGCGATCCCGGTCGCCGAGCGGCAGCGGGCGCCCGATTTCACGCTCGCGCGCGACCGGGGCGAGGGGATGGTGACCCTCTCGTCGTTCGCAGGGAAGAGGCCTGTCGCGCTCGTCTTCGGGAGCTTCACCTGACCGCCGTTTCGCGCCTCGGCCGGTCGGCTGAAGGAGATCTGGGAGGAACACCGCGGCGACGTCGAGTTCCTCGTCGTCTACATCCGCGAGGCCCACGCCCTCGACTCGGTCTGGCCGATGGCGCGCCCCGGCGCGCCGGTCGTCGAGGAGCCCCTCCGCTTGGAGGAGCGCCAGGACGTCGCGGAGACCTGCGCGGCGAAGCTCGCGCTCGAGCCGATGCCGGTCCTCGTCGACGACATGGAGGACGGCGCGGAGCGGGCCTACGAGGCCTGGCCCGACCTGCTCGTCCTCGTTGACCGCGAGGGGCGCGTCGCCTACCGGAGCGGCGCGGGCCCGTTCGGCTTCAAGCCGGACGAGCTCGAAGCGGCGATCCGGACGTTGCGGCGCGACCCGGTCGTCGAGTCGGGGAGCCCCGCCGGAACCGAAGCGGGCGGGACCGATTCCCCCACGCAGGTGAGCTCCGCCCGAACCGGAGGTTGAGGTCGGGCCGCGCGGGCGCGGGGTCCGTCCGGCAGGGGACCCTCGCTCGGGGGGGTCTCGGGCCGCGGGAGCGAACCCGTGGAAACTACGATTTTCCCGTGGTTTCTACGCCACGGTCCGACCGGAGAACCCCCCCTACAGGCAGCGCAGGAACGCGACGAGGTCCTCCTTCTCCTGCTTCGCGAGCTGGACTCCGAGGACCAGGTTGAAGAACTCGACGGCGTCCTCGAGCGTGAGGAGCCTTCCGTCGTGGAGGTAGGGGGGGGAGTCCTTGATCCCGCGGAGGGGGAAGGTCTTGATCGGCCCGTCCGAGGCCGCGTACCGGCCGTTGATCATCCTCGGCCGGTAGAAGCGCTCGGTCCCGAGGTTGTGCATCAGGTTGTCGGTGTAGTAGGGCGCGGGATGGCACTCGGCGCAGCGCGCCTTGCCGAAGAAGATCCCCTGTCCGCGCGCCTCGTTCGGCTTCGCCTGGGAGGGGTCGAGCTTCCCGTCCCAGCCGAGCCGCGGAGCCGGCGGGAAGTCGAGGAGCGCCTGGAACTCCGCCATGAAGTGGACCTGGCTCCCCCGCTCGAGCACGTTCACCCCCTTCTTCGTCGCGAGGAGGGGGTCGCCGTCGAAGTAGGCCGCGCGCTGCTCGAACTCCGTGAAGTCCTCGACGGTCTTCAAGGCGCGCTGGGACCCGAAGAGGCGCTGGATGTTCACGCCCCGCAGCGAGGGGGTGTCGATCCGGTGGCGGAACTCCTGGGGGCGGATGTCCCCGACGAGGTGCGTGGAGGCGTTCGTGTGGCCGTTCGCGTGACACTCGAAGCAGGAGACGCCCTGGTTCGGCCTCTCGGACCGCCGGTCGTGCGTGAGGTTGAACTGCTGCTGCGGGGTGGGGCTCACGAGGAGCCGGAGCCCCTCGAGCTGCTTCGGGTTGAGGACGCCGTTGAAGAGCCCGTAGTAGTTCTCCTGCGTGACGAGCTTGCCCTGCGAGACGTCCCCCAGGTCCGGCCGGGTCGTGAGGAAGATCGGCGGGGGGAACTCGGGCAGGAAGGGGTCGGGGAGGTCGAACTCGAGGTCGAACCGCTCGAGGTCCCGCCCGGTCTGGCGCTTGACCTCCTCGATGTGGAACTTCGGGAACAACATCCCCCCCTCCGGGTGGTTCGGATGGGGGAGGGGGAGGAAGCCCGGGGGGAAGAGATCCTTCTCCCGGACGTCGGCCGGCGCCATCCGCGCCAGATCCTCGAAGGTCGTCCCCTCGCGGAGCCGGACGCGCACGCCTCCCTGGACGGGCTTCCCGCGCGTCATCGCGACCCCCGGGGCCGGCGCGTCGCGGAGGTCGTAGCGCTCCTCGAGCAGGCGGCGCTGGCGGGTCATGATCTCCGGCTTGGCGGCCTTCATCCTCGACAGGAGGGCGCCGAACTCCTCCGCCTCGACGGCCGGCGCGTAGCTCGTCTGCCCGCGCGCCGGCGGGGCGCCCCCCTGGGGAGGCGGCACGGCCAGGGCGCAGCCCGATCCCGCGACGAGGAACGCGATCGACCGGATCTTCGAGGAGGGGGACATCGGAGGTCTCCTTGCGTTCGGGGCTCGGCGCGGCGAGCCGCACGCGCGAACCTCGCCGCCTCGGCCGTTCGGTGGCGCCATCGTCGGCCCGGAGTACGATCGTTCAAGCGCAAAGATCCGATCCGATCCATAAGAAACCCTCATGCTTATCCGGTTGACTCCGATCCGTACAGCATCTGGTAGGTCGTCGGCAGGTGGGAGCCCGTGAGGCTCAGCAGGGACTGGAAGGCCGCCATCGGGGTGCGGCGTCGGTTGAATCGGAAGGTGAACTCGTCGA